>NZ_JARTVQ010000021.1:0-14116 GCF_029625845.1 Mesorhizobium sp. WSM4898
TCGACGCACTCCGGACAAGTAACCTCATGGGCGCGGCATGCAGGATTAACCGAGCCCAGCCGGTCATGAGTGCGGCCGGCGCTCGGCTGCTCGATTTATTTGCGCGATAAGCTCGCGACCATGTCCGCGGAGGTATTCAAACTTAACGCTGCGTCCGGGAGCTCTTGCCCTCCAGTTTGCGACGCTCCCCCGCCCATCCAGTGATCGTTTATTTCGTCGGATAGTTTGACCCGGCTCTACCGAATCGCCGCTTCAGGATCATTCTTTCCGATTTCGTCACGCTCGTATTTCTGCCGCGTCCTACACCGATTGGGCGCGAACAAAACTGAGCGCCTTGGAACCCGAACCCGTGCGTCGTGACCGGGAGCATCCGGGGCGAACTCATCCGCTCGGGGGCATCGCATCACCGGACGGCGACAGGCACGGTCGACCGGCATCTCGGCATCGGCTGGGAATTCGTCCATGGTCTGCATTGGCGACGACGCTTCCTGAGGCCACGTAGCCCTTATGCCAAGCTGGGCGCCCGGGTCGAGCGCGTAATGACGACAATTGCTTCGCTGCAGGTCAAACGCTTTCCGGGCCACCTGCAAAGTCTTCACCCGGCCGTACAGCGCCCAAGACCACTGATGTGATCGACAAGAGCCTTTTTGATAAATCTGCGCTATTCTCCTGTCGCGCACGGACGACCGCGTGGCGAAGAGCAGGGTCCGAGATGAGAGCCCTGCCGCGCAGCTTCTATCGTCGCGCCTCGTTTGCGGCATCCGTGCCTACCCTCTTCGGACCTCGTGGGTTCCAACCGGCGACGAGGCGTGCATAGGCGCCCTCGGCCTGCTCCACCCAGCGGCGCTCTTCTTCCCGGTGGCTCTTTATGTTGTAGGCGTGCGCTCCCTTTTGGCCGCGCACAGCCTTGCTCCCGGCCTTGAGTTCCACATCGCGCAAGCTTCTTGGCATGCAGGGAGGGTCGAGCCCACGCGTAACTCTCGCCCTTCTCAACAGATGACAGATCACGACAGAGAGTTTGCGTGCGGTTGCCACGGCCGCGACATGCTGTCCGCGCCGGGCTCGCACGCCGCAGGGAGAAGGCTCGCAACGGTCCGGGAGCACGAGCGGCCGCCCAGGCCGCCTCGACGAGCATGCCGCGCGCATGACCACGGCCCTGCTTGGTGATCCGCCCATGGTAGGCCGGACCTGGCCGGACTGCTGGACGCTTGGGTTCAACCCGAGATAGGTCACGAGCTTCTGCGGATCGTCGAAGCGCGACACGTCGCCGATCGCCGCCCTTCATCGCCAGCGCGACGGTGATGTCGACGCCGGGAATGGTCATCAGCCGCTTCACGCCTTCATCCTCGAGAGCCGAGCGGACAAGATCGCGTTCGATGACCTGGAGGTCTTCGCCCAATCGGTCGAACTCGCGCAGATGCCCATCGATCGCGAGGCGCTCGTCCTGCGGTACGACCTGCTCGATTAACCAGGTCCGACCCTTGGCGCCGCACAGGTCAGCATGCGGGCAGGACGGATCAGGTGGCTATGAAGGATCGACTGGATGACGCTCTTCAATCGAGATCTCTGTCGGACAATCTGATTGCGCCGTGTCACCTGTCGACGCAGAGCCTGCGTCGGCTCGTCCGCAATCCAGACTTCTGGCAAGAAGCCGCTGGCATAGAGCTGCGCAAGAACGTCGGCGTCGATCGTCGTTTTGATCTTGGCATAGGCAACGATAAACACCTGTTTCGGCTTGGCGATCCCCACCTTCTTCACATGCGGCGCAACCACAGCTGCAGCGGACGTCGCGTTGCCGGTGGCCTCGATCACCCCGACATCGTTCGGCGACAGCTTCGCGGCGAACGCCGCCAGCAGATCGCGCCGCATGTCGACGCGGCCGAGTCGCCTGAGCCTGCCCTCCTCCCATGCCACTGCTTCGGCGAAGGCGCGGTGAATATCCAGTCCGATGATAAGCATGCCCGTTCCTCCTTCTTGGCTCGGTCAAAGACGGGAGCTGGCGGGCAACACGACATCTACTGATCCGCGCTCGCAGCGCATCCGGGAAAGTCGCGAGGGGCGGCCATGTAACGAGCTCGGGCTCTCAGCCCACGGTCTATTGACGGCCTGCCTGCACCTTTGTGCTCCCGGTGCCCCACGTCCCGGATGGGCTCACCATAAGGGCGTTCCAAAACAAGAACAGCAGGACGAGAAGGCACCACAGATCACATACCGGATAGCGGCAAGGCCAAGCGCTTCGTTCAGATAGGCTTGCGCCAATGGGCTTAGGCCGAGCCTACAACAGCTCTCAAAAACGCTGCCGGACTGCTGCATTGGCTCGCCGATACAATTGGCACAGGCCTCACGGCAGCTTAGGATCAAACCGCCCATCAGTCGCCTCGGACTGGAAAGGTGCACCCTATTAGGTTCCACGCCTAGCTAGGTCGGGGCCGCCGAAGACGCTGGTTGATAGACCGGCGCCATCGGCCCGGCGTTTCAAACTGCCAATCTCTGACCTGCACAGTACGAACGATTGCTCGCTTCGGCAGATCACGCGGCTCATATGTCGGACCTTAACGTCATCCATCATAAACTTTTTGCGACAAAAGATTGCAAGAATGCTAAATTGTTAAAGTCGTTTGTTTCGGTTAAAGGCATCCATCCCATGGATGGCTGATGACATGCGTTTCAAAGGACTTGATCTAAATCTCCTCGTTGTGCTCGACGCACTCCTGACGGAGCGTAATCTCTCGGCGGCGGCACGCAGGATTAACCTGAGTCAGCCCGCCATGAGTGCGGCCGTCGCCCGACTGCGCGATTATTTCCGCGATGAACTGTTTACGATAAGAGGTCGCGAAAGATTTCTAACCCCGCGTGCGGCAGCATTTGCCCCCGCAGTTCGCGACGCTCTCCAGCACATCCAGTGCTCGATTATTTCTTCGGATCCGTTTGACCCAGCTCGAGCCGATCGCCTCTTCAGGATCATTCTTTCCGATTTCGTCACGCTCGTGTTTTTCGAAAAGCTTGTGGAGCGTATTTCACGGGAAGCCCCCGCCGTCAGCTTCGAACTGCTGCCTGTCGACGATAGCCCCGATGAGCTTCTCCGGCGCGGTGACGTCGATTTTCTAATTCTACCGGATATGTTCACGTCGAGTGTGCATTCAAGCGTTGCGCTGTTTGACGAGAAGCTCGTGTGCGTAGGCTGTCCCACAAACAAGCAGCTGCCACAGCAGCTTACATTCGAGAGATACATGTCGATGAGGCACGTCGCGGTCAGGTTCGGGCGTACGATGAAGCCGTCTATCGAGGAATGGTTTTTGCTTGAGCATGGCCTTAAGAGACGTGTCGAGGTCGCCGTGCAGGGCTTCAGCATGATTCCACCTATGGTGTCCGGCACAGCTCGTATAGCGACCATG
Source organism: Mesorhizobium sp. WSM4898 (assembly GCF_029625845.1). Lineage (NCBI taxonomy): Bacteria > Pseudomonadati > Pseudomonadota > Alphaproteobacteria > Hyphomicrobiales > Phyllobacteriaceae > Mesorhizobium > Mesorhizobium sp. WSM4898. The sequence goes on from NZ_JARTVQ010000021.1 coordinate 3,396, forward strand.
CCCTTACGGCTGGTCAGGCATTTCGAAAAAACGTTCCCCCTGCGGGTTATCGAACTTCCGCTGCCATTTCCCACATTCACCGAGACCCTCCAATGGCCGGCCCTCCACAATAGCGATCCGGCAAGCATCTGGATGCGGGAGATAATGATACAGGAGGCATCTCGGATGGCTGCCCCGCTGTGAACCCACGGAAAATTCAGGCGCACCTATAGTCACTACTCCTGTCACCATCTACTTTGACGACAATAGCCCTCGCCGGATAAAGTCGATGCTGGCGGCAAGTGCGCCTGCGAGATCGTCCAGAGAATGGACTTCCTCGACCAGCTCGAATGAGAAAGGTCCCGCGTAGCCGCCATCCAGCAGCGCCTGAATCTGGCTGCCATTGTCGGAACCTGCAAGAAAGCGATCGGGGTAAATCCAGAAGGTCGGGTCGTTTACGCTTGAAATGTGCACCAGGCCGGTAAGCTCGCAGAACAGGCATGTCTCCCCGGCCAGGGTGTGGTGGAACGTGTCGTGCACGAGGCGAAAGACGGACTGGCCATCAACCGCGGCAACGGCCTCGGCCGCTTCCTTCTTTGATCGAAGCGAGCAGGTTCGGAAACCCAGCGGCTCGATGAGACCGATCAGACCCCGCGACTGGAGGATTGGCTTGATCTCGTTTAGAGCGAAACGAAGATTGTCCTGGCGCTCGCTATTGGTGGGCCACGAGCTGCGGTTGGCCGGCACCAACACGAGCGTCTCCGCCCCGCACGCCGTCGCATAATCGGCGAGGTTGCTTGCCTCGGCCTGACGCGTTGGAGTCCAGTCGTTGAACCGCTGCAAGGCGTTGACAGAGATGATCGTGACGCCCGCTTCGGTAGCGGCCAACCGAACGTCCGCAGCCGGAATGCCGCGTGCGACAGGATTGCTGAAATGAGGGTAACGGATTTGGACGTCGGTCAGGCCTTGGTCACGGGCAAGCGCGAAAAGCGCACTGACGTCAAGGCGGGGCGCCGCCATGTGATCGAGTGCAAAGCGGGGCGATACCTGGCGCATTGCTTGACTTTCCTTCCATGAAGCGCGGCTGCCATTTCGGCATCCGGCTTCTTTCAAGACGGAACCACGCCGGTTCACAGATCGGACAGAGACGGCCGAGTCAATCGAGCTTTCCTTTCATCGGTGAAAGGAAAATGGGCGCTCATGATAGAAATCCATCAAGGTCAAATATTTTCCGGAAGATAAATGTCGAACGGCAGAAATGTCTGCCCCGGGCTCTCCGCGACGCCGGCTTTGATGGCCCGCTCCATTGCCATTATCAGCTCCTGGCAAAGTCGGCGCATTGGCGTGCCGACCGCCATCGTCAAGATGTCATCCGCAAGCGCCCCACGTGACTGCGGCGTCATTTCACTCACGATCGCGACGAGATCCTGACCGCTCCCCTCTTCTCGGAGCGCGGAAATTGCCCCCTCTATCCCCCCGCCGGCCATATAGAAGCCGACGAGCTCTGGTTCCCGCTGCATAAGATCCAGCAATTTTTCGTAAGTGAGCTGCCGTTCATCAAGGTTCACGAGCGCATCAAGCACCTCGAATTTTGGCGCGTTCTCACGAAAATACGCACGAAAGGCCGTTTCCCGCGTCGCATGCGCCTGGAAGCGATGGCTTCCGACAAACACCGCCACCTTGCCGGGCCGTTTTGCGGCCTTGGAAAACACCCAAGCGGCAGTCCGTCCGACCTTGCTGTTGTTGAGGCCGATGTAGCCCTCGCGCACGCCATCGGCGAAGTCGGATAGCAGCGAAAATACCGGGATACCTTTCGCCTTGAGCTCCTCGACTGATGCTGTGATTTTCGGGTGATCGGCCGCCACCATGGCGATCGCCTGGCAGCGGCTCCCAAGGTCCTTAAGAAGCGGGAGCAGGTCACGCGGCAAATGTGACTGCGCGAACTCGATGATCGGAAGGCCGTGGAAGGATTTAGCCATACTGACCGACTCTTCGATCTTGCGAGCGAAATCTTGGTAGAAATCGTGGGTAGGTTTTCTCAAGATGAAGCCCAGCTTGTAGTGCGGCAGGTGCTGCTGCAAGCGCTGTTTGATGAGACCGGCAGCATGATAGCCGATCGCGTGCGCGGCCGCATGGACCCGCTGGGCGGTCTCCTCTCGCACCGGAAGGCGGACGTTCAGAACCCGATCGACTGTTGCTACGCTGACTCCGGCTTCGCGGGCGAGATCGGCTATTGTGACGCGCTTTCCCCTAGCGATTCTGATCGGCCGGTCCTCCATCATCCGGTGCGCTCCCGCGACGGCTTGGGGCGGCAAGCTGAAATAGTTCCCCCACCCCGCGGATAGCGCATTCGACGAACAGCGCTCCATGCGCACCCAGATGAGTCTCCGTGAACCGTTCGTTTGCTTAGGGGCTTCATGGTGTTGTATTACTCACTGCGTTAGTACTCTATTTCCAGCGCTCTTTGGAGGCTGGCAATTCGACTGTTGTGTCAAGGCCGCTACTTACACGTCGCGCTGTTGCGATCTTGCTTGCGGGGAGCCAGTTTGATGTAACCCTAACCGCGGAAAGCGGTTTCCATCCGTGACTGGTCCAATTCGCCTTCCCAGCGAGCGACAACGAGCGATGCCACCGCATTACCGACTAAATTCGTCAGCGCGCGGCATTCCGACATGAAGCGGTCCACGCCAAGAATTAGAGCCATTCCGGCAACGGGAACACTCGGCACGACAGAGAGAGTAGCGGCCAATGTGATGAAGCCGGCGCCGGTGACGCCTGCCGCACCCTTCGAGGAAAGCATCGCAATTAGCAGCAGGAGGATCTGATCGGCAATTGACAAATCTGTGTTCGTCGCCTGGGCGATGAAGAGGGCGGCGATCGTCATGTAGATATTGGTACCGTCCAGATTGAATGAGTATCCAGTAGGGATGACGAGACTTACGACCGAACGGGCGGCGCCGGCCTTCTCCATCTTCTCCATTAGCGAGGGCAGCGCGGCCTCCGAGGAGGACGTTGCCAGGACAAGCAGCAGCTCGTCCTTGATGTAGCGGACGAGAGAAAAGATCGAGAAGCCGTTGTAGCGGCAGACCGCGCCGAGAACCCCGAACACGAAGAGGAAGGCGGTAAGATAGAACGTCGCGACCAGTATCGCGAGGTTGGCCACCGAACCGATTCCGTATTTGCCGATCGTAAAGGCCATTGCGCCGAAGGCGCCGATGGGTGCAGCCTTCATCAGAATGCCGACGAGCTTAAAAATGGGGGCGGTAAGCGCCTGGAGAAAGGTAACGACCGGCCTGCTCGTCTCTCCGGTCATCGCCAAAGCAATGCCGAACAGGACCGAGAAGAACAGGACTTGCAGGATGTCGCCTTCCGCGAAGGCACTGGCAATCGTTGACGGGATGATGTTCATCAGGAAGCTGGTCACGGACTGCTCGTGAGCCGTGGCCACATAGCCCTTAACGGCTTGGACATCGAGCGAGGCCGGATCGATGTTGAGGCCGGCGCCAGGTTGAACGATATTCGCGACAATCAGTCCGACAACGAGTGCAAGTGTCGAGAAGGTGAGGAAATAAACCATCGCCTTGGCGGCAACTCGGCCGACCTTCTGCAGATCGCTCATGCCGGCAATGCCGGTCGCAATTGTCAGGAAGATGACAGGTGCGATAATCATCTTGACGACTTTGATGAAGGCATCGCCGAGCGGCTTCAGGCTCTGGCCGGTTTCCGGATAGAGGTAGCCAATTGCGGCTCCCAGGACTATGGCGGCAAGCACCTGCACGTAGGTCCGGGCAAAATGGGGCTTGCGGGGCGCTGCGATCGCGCGGGGGACTCTTGGAACCAACACCGTTTCTCTCTCCCTGACCGGATCGGGGTGGGGGCTCCTCCTTCTCCCATGCTGCGCTCCGGTCGAGCGCTGCTGTCATCTCGGAGCAAGCGCCGTGCCAACTGGAGGCCTGTCCCGTCCAGCGAGATTGGTGCGGGTTGCGCACTGGAACCCTCCACCTTTGCCGGAATTTGCACTCAAGGCTCGCCAAAGATCGCGTCTGAAGAAGTGCTTCGCCAGAGAGGGAATTGACCAGGTCGCCTTGCGGCCGTGTCTTTGATGTCTGCCGCAGATCGACTGCCGGCCGATATCTCTGTCGTCTTGGTGACTTTGGTTTGTCAGTTTTGCGACGGAATGCGCGCAAACTGCAGGATATCCTACACGCCCATCAGAGCACGCGGTACAAGCGATTAAGCGTAGGAGCGCATTGAATCTCCGAGGTCAAAAAATCTTGAATAAGGTCCCCGTGCGAAGTGAATCCGCAACTCGTCAAAGTTCTCCACCGTTTGATCCAGCGGTCGCGTTTCCTGGCGCTGCAGGATGGCGTTATCTGATGGCTCAAGCGCTGGAACGCCCAGGAAATCCCAAACCGCTCCCAGGCATTGGGCAGGTTCGTGAAGTAGGCTCTCGTATTCCATTACAAGCAGGTTGGTCGACGTGAAGGAGTCCATAACGCGAGCGTGAAAATCGTCGGCGGCTTTGAAATAAGCCTCACAGTCGGCGATTGACAACCTGACGCTCGGTGGCCGAGCGGTATCGTTGTCCCAGCTGAACTTCAGCCAGTGACCGCTTTCCCTGGCCTGCACAAAGGATCGGAGCGATTCCAATACGTTTCGGCGAACAACAAGGATGACCTTGAGTGCTGGCCAACGAGCCAGTTCCGCAAAGAATGCGGGACGCTCGCGAAACTGAGGTTCATTGATCTTGCATCCAAGATGCGTCACATTCTTGTAGTCGCGCATAGGGCAGCGCACATAGGCAAGCTCAAGAAGCTCGCGATCCGTGCCTAGCAGGCGATCAGTGCTGGGCCAATTGGGATCATATTCGTTTAGCAACTCACCGTTACTCAAAACGGTCGGATGCTCGTTTAGCAATTCTTCTAAATAGTGTGTTCCGGTCCTTGGCATAGCAAGGATCACAAAAGGCTCAAGAGTTGCTTCGTTGTGGGTCATTGCATGTGTATCCAACTAAATAATGGCCGCGACGGTCTGTGGACGCGCACAAGAAGCTTGGCTGCTATCGATTGAACGCTCCGGGTGGGTCCGCGCCTCACCATCCAGCCTGTTCTTCGAGGTGTGGTCGCGAAGCTGGGCGGGTGCCTGCAGCGGCTGGGTGGCGCCCGGCTTCGGCGTTGTACCACTCGCGATTCCTAGCATACGCATGCCTCCGGGCCGCTGTGGGCAGTTTGCATCCGGCATTGCGGACCTCCTTCTGGTTAATGGGTGTAAGCAAGCGTCAACGCATTAGTCGTCGATGAAACAGTCCAGCCGACAGAAAAAAAGGCAATACAGCGAACATGCAAAGTGCGCCTATATGCAGCCCTACATTGTCGCCCAGGCGGCCGAGCATCACCGGACGGATTAGCTCGATAGAATTCGCCAGGGGCGAGAAGGCCGCAATCTGCTGAAACACTCCTGGCAATTGGCCGACTGGAAAAACCGCGCCCGAAAGGAACAGCATGGGTGTGATGACAAGCGTCTGATAGAAAATAAAATAGTGATAACTGGGCGCGAGCGCGATGACGAGCATGGCCAGGCTCGCAAAGGCGAATCCGGTGAGAGCGACGACCGGTAGCACGTAGAGAACCGACGTCCACGCGGCATAACCTAGCGCGGCCGCAACAATCGCAATTGTCGTACCGGCCAGAAAAGCCTTTGTGGCTGCCCAGGTCAATTCACCGAGAACGATGTCGCCGAGGGTAAGTTGTGTGTGCAGGATTGCTTCCCAAGTGCCCTGATCGCGCATTCGACCGAAAACCGCGTAAATTGTTTCGAAGGTTGATGCTGTCATCGCGCTCGTCGCAACCATGCCGGCTGCCAGAAAGGCGATGTAGGATGCACCTTCGATGCGGCCTACCAACAGTCCAAGGCCAGTGCCGAGCCCGAAAAGGTAAATCATCGGATCAGCAAGGGTGCCGAGCATTGAAGCAAATGCCACCTTCTTCCATGCCAGATGATTGCGGCGCCACACCGCCATCCAGTTCCAGGCGTTGGCGGGTAGAGCGGCCGCAAAACGTTCACCCATTGCTCACTTCTCCATCTCACGTCCGGTTAACCGCAAGAAAACGTCCTCCAGACTGGGTGGACGCTCTAGAATACGCAGACCCGCTCGACCGCGAAGCTGGATGCGCACATCCTCCGGCTCAGGCGCATAGCAAAAGAGCGTCTCGCCGCTTACCTCGACACGCTGAACGTACGGTCTGATCAGCGAAATCAGCTCCTGTGGATTACCGCCGAAGATCTCGATCACGTTGCACCCAATGTACTCGTCGATCAGCGCATGAGGACTGCCCTCGGCGATCTTGCGTCCCCGCTCGAGAACACACAGCCGATCACAAAGCCGCTCAGCCTCTTCCATGAAATGGGTGGTCAAAATGATCGTTTTTCCGCTCGCCAGCAGGAAACGAAGTCGCTCCCAGATCAGATGGCGGGCATGCGGGTCGAGGCCGGTCGTGGGCTCATCCATCACAAGCAACTGGGGGTCGTTGATCAGAGCACGTGCCAGCGTCAGGCGCCGCTTCATCCCGCCGGATAGCAGGCCGACACGTGAATCCGCCTTGCTCTCAAGGCGAGCGAACTCGAGCAGCCGTGGGATGACGGCGTTGATCTCTCTTGTACTCATGCCGAAGTAGCGCCCGAACACCAACAGGTTCTCACGTACCGTAAATTCCAGGTCGAGATTGTCGAACTGCGGGACCACGCCTATGCCCTTGCGGGCCAAGCGGCTGCGTGCCGGCACTGGTAGACCGAGGACTGTTATATCACCCGCGTCAGGCCGGGTCATACCGAGGAGCATACGCGCAATCGTGCTCTTGCCTGCGCCGTTAGGCCCCAGCAGACCGAAGCACTCTCCCGATGCAACGGTGAAGGACAGCCCGTCCACAACGAGCTTGTTTCCGAATAATTTGGTTACGCCGGTAAGGTCGATTGCTACATTGGACATGCGTCTATCTCAAGCGGAATGAGTCCGATTGGCCACCGGCAGCTTACTTGCGAATTCTGGTTCAGAGCAGGCCACCGCCTTGAGATGACACCTTTGGAAAGTCGCGGCCGGAGCGACGTGTGTATCGCTTCCGCCAAAGAATAACGTCAAGATGCCACGTGTCGCTTCCACATAGTCCCCGTTCTGACCATAGGTAACTCGACAAGCTTCACCCCGTGTCGACTGACACAACTTACTCGGTCACTCGGCGCTGCAAGGCCGTCAGACTTCACTAGCTGTGAGCGAAAGATCTGCAGTATGAAGTGACTCCGCAATTCCAGAATTGCCCGCAGCATTTGCTCCGCCAAGCGGCATCGCGCTTGTGATTTCCTTTGTGCTGCTGTTGGGCAGGGGAACACTTTTACGCGACAGCCAATCGCTATTGCTCAATGTACACAGGGCGTAAGCCTTCAAGGGGATCAACAGGAATATCCTGATTAACGCGTGCATTGAATAGCCGATGAATCGAAGCTGCCGAGTGCGGAAAGATAACACCGTAGATCTGATTATGGTCATCGTGACAATAGCCAGCACCGTCCACCAATTTACTGTATGTGAAAATAGTAACTCACCGAGCGCCGTTACTACCGCGATGCCGAGCAACAATGGGCCGAGATTCTCTCCCATCACATCCAAAGTTAGATAGCGATCCAGGCCACGCAGTAGACCTCGCGCAAGCATCGTGTCCCGGAAAGTGCTTCGTGCCCAGCGGAGTTGTTGGCGCAAATAAGGTCCCATCTTGTCCGGAACGACTGTCGCCGCGACGGCACCTGGAACGTACTCGGTTCGAAAGCCTGCTTTCAGCATGAGGATCGTAAGATGACGGTCTTCACCGAAGTCGCTTGGTTTCCCCCTGAACAGCTGCGTCTCGTATTGATCCAGCAGAGAAAGGAGACAAGACCGGCGGTACATTGCACATGGGCCGCAGCAGCACATGACCGCACCAAAGCGACCTTGCGCCGCGCGCTCCTCATTGCAAGCCAGCCAGTATTCCATATCGATCAATCGGGTCAACCAAGTGTCGCTGCGGTTGTATGCCGTCAGCTGGCCCATGGCCGCTCCGACCATGGAATCCCGCATTTTTACTGCAAGCTTCGTGATGACGTCGGACGCAAGTGTCGTGTCAGAGTCGACGCTGAGCACGAAATCTCCAGATGAGCGGCGGATGGCGGCGATCTGCGCCTTGCGTTTGCCAACATTTTCGCGGAGCAGAATGAAATTGAATCTCGGGTCGCCCTCGTAGGCGTGATGTACCGGGATGACGGCATTACGATTTCCAGAACCGTCGTCAACCAGATAGACCTGAAATGTTCCGGAGTAATCTTGATTTGCAATGGAAGCTAAACACGCCGCGAGTGTGCGCGGGTCCTCATTGTAGCAGGGGATAATGACATCCACGCTCGGCCAACGGTCGGATCCGAACAAGCTTTCCGACGGCGGCGTAACATTTTCCGGTTGGGAGTAGACCGCTTGCATGCCTCTGTAAACAGTCGAGAGCACCGCATAAGACGAAACGGCAACAGTACTGGCTGTGGTGAGAAGGTCCATAGGATCTCTGTTTGTTCAGGGATGTTGAGGAAGTGATCGGATTACAAATCCGCGGCCGTGCAATTCTGGAATTAGGCGTGACAACGCTGTCACCGTCTGGTCGCGCAGACTGGCTTGATTGCCTGGTTGCAATTCGTCGGGAGCGCACCCGTCGTGCAACAGCACGATTGCGCCCGGCCGGATATCGGCGAGCACTCTGTCGACGATGGCGTCAACGCCGGGGCGAGACCAGTCGCGTGGATCAATGGACCAATGGACGGGCGCCAATGCCTCACCCGCTAATGCAGCGATTACTTCTTCGGTCCAGATGCCATAGGGTGCACGAAAGTACCGAACCATGGCCTGCGGGCAAGCCATCCCTATGACTCTGTTTGCCTCAACTATCTGGCAGTCGACTTCGACGGACCCGCATTTAGCTAGGTCCGGATGAGTCATCGTGTGGTTGGCTATACCGTGGCCGTCTGTAATAATTCGGCGAACGAGTTCCGGCTCGTCGGCCGCGTAGGCCCCAACAACGAAGAAGGTCGCCGGCACCTGATGTTGCGCCAGCACATTGAGTATCTGCGGTGTGAAAAATGAATTGGGACCGTCGTCAAACGTCAGATAGACGCTGCGCTCTGCAATGCGATCGGCATTGTCACTCTGCCCTTCGCATATGTAGTCCAGAGGCTTCATAGTTCCGGACCGTTCCGGTCGATCAGGGTACCAGACGGCCACTCGTCCATCGAGCGTCCGATCGGCGAAACCAACACGAGTACGTCTTCCAGGCGCGTGGGCGGCAGGTCGGGATGCACATCTGGACGGGTCGACCGTACGCGAACGCCCGACACAATGTTCGCGAGGCCGGCTCTGCAGAATCTTTCGACATGGTTTCGCAGCGCGTGCCGAACCGTGCCGAAAGCGAATGGAACACCCAACTGATGGAGCACTGGGTACGCCACGCGCATCGAAAAACCGATTCCGAGCCCTTCAAGATCCGGACGAACCGCGTACAGGCCCAATTCAGCGACGATCAAGTCGACCTCGCCAACTTTGATGAAGCGCCGCAGCATGCCGATGTGAGCCGCTACCCCATGCGCGTCGTAGCCGATTGCGCGGAATTCCGGCCTCGCGCCGGCCCAACTGCGGCCGCCTTCGAATGGCTCCGCGTTGAAGGCGCCAGTCCGTCCATAGGTCTTTCGAAAAAAGTCGGAGAGTTCGACATGGTCGGCCAGTTGCAGCTCATTTTCCCAGCACAACTTCCACTCGACATTCGGACGCATGGAAGACCTCACCTTGTAGCTGTCTGGTTGAGATAAATGTCCAAGCATTGATTAAATAATTGGCGTCGCGCCAACGGGGCGTAACTTGTGGGGACCGCCGAAAGACCAAGCCGCAATGCAGATGCGACTGACTTTGTACGCCCCGCACACCAGATGATGCTCCTCAGATCCAACGCAACCATCGGAACTACCTATCTTTCCAACTTGAAGCGCTTCTATGGGACCTGCAGCAAAAACGGTAAAATCCTTTGTTTAGATGAAAGGTATCCACGCTTTGGATAACTGGGCGAATGCGTTCCATATGGCTGGTCAATTATCGTCGTCACGCTCGAGGCACTTCTGACGAAGCGCAAAGCTCACGCCCGCGGCACGCGCGGCCGTTGCCGGGCCGCGCGATTATCTCCGTAAGAGCCGAGTGGAGCTCAGACACGACGATTGATCAGAATCTGATTCGCGGGTTCAGTATCTCTTTCGTGTATCCAGCTCTGGGCTGTCCTTTGGCGGGAGTTAGGTTCGCCCAGGTTCTGAGCCTGGGGCGTTGGCCCGTTCGCCGCGCAGGCTCCTTCGCACATCGTCGAGGCCGAGAAAGAGGGGCCACACAGCTCCCCCTGTACTTTCCACCACCCGACACCAGCGCTCACCCAGGGCGCCGGCCTTGCTCACCTCAACGGATAGCGCACTCGCGCCGCTTCACGATTAAAAGAATTCTACAAGCAAGATGCCTGTTTGATCGAGAGACGTCCGCTGCCAATTCCCGCATCGCAGAGGCAGCCAATAGCGCTCGCTTTACATAGTGGTCCGGCAAGCAGCTAGATACGACAGGTGACCTCAAATGAGGCGTCTTGCATGGCTTCTACACCTGCCTGAATGCCAGAACTGCGTTCGTACCGCCCATGGCGAAGGCGTTG
>NZ_JARTVQ010000022.1:0-11436 GCF_029625845.1 Mesorhizobium sp. WSM4898
TTGTCGCTCTTGATTGCCCTGCTTCAAATCCGGCCGAAGCCGGTCGCCGCTTAGGGCTCGGATTGTTCACGGTCGACTAGTGAGCACTCTCCAATATGTTAGGCTCTGTCGCAGTAGCGCAACAAGCTCAGTCTTTGGATGGGTGGTATGAGGATGAGACGACTGAATGTGTACAGGCTCAGTCTTTTTATCGAGGCTCTCGTTTTTGTCGTAAGCGCGTTCGGTGCGACGTGGCTTACCAGCTTTGTGAACGCGCCATGGTGGACATATGTGATTATAGCGGCCATCGCTATGGGCATGTTCGTCGCCGTGCGTGGGGTCCTTTCTGAGCCGCAACGTATGGGACTCTTGGCACACAACTCGGCAGCGACCTCTGCGTGAACCCAGACGCCTTGAAAATGTGCCCGATGCGTCCGGATTTTTGGCGGTGATCTTCATCAAATGCGATGAGCTGCAATTTCTGGCGACGGCCACGCTAAGGGCGGGCCTCCAGCACCATGTTGAACGGTGTCTCCGCGGCGCGACGCAATCGCTTGAAGCCGCCGCCGGTCACAACCTTGCGCAGCCTCGCCTCACCGGCCTGGGCTCCAAGCGCGAGCCCGACTTCCTGCGACACGGATGCGGGCGTGCACACGAAAGTGGAAGCGGCATAGTAAACGCGGCCGACGGGATTGAGGTTCGCCGCCAGATGATCATGCGCGAACGGCTCGACGATCATCCACGTGCCGTCCGGCTTGAGCGATCCGTGGACATGGGTGGCGGCGCCCGTCGGGTCGCCCATGTCGTGAAGGCAATCGAAGAATGTGACGAGGTCATAGGTTCCGGGATAGCTCTTGGCGGCCGCCACGTCGAACCGCGTGTTAACGCCGACGCCGGCTACCTCGGCCGCCTTGCGGGCGCGCTCAATCGAAGGGGCATGATAGTCGAAGCCGACGAAGCGCGAATTGGGGAAGGCCTGTGCCATGAGCACGGTCGATGCACCATGACCGCATCCAACATCCGCGACGTCCACGCCGCGTTCGAGCTTCTCGACGACGCCCTCCAAGGCCGGCAGCCAGGAGTCGATCAGATTGGCATTGTAGCCTGGACGGAAGAACCGTTCCGTACCGCGAAACAGACACGCGCTATGATCGTGCCACCCGACGCCCTTGCCGGACTGGAATGCCTGCCTCACCTTTTCTTCATCGAGCCACAGCGCGGACAGGAACTCGAATGCGCCTGCCATGAAGGCCGGGCTGTCTTCATCAGCGAACACCAGCTCTTGCTCGGCGTTGAGATAGAATTTGTCGCTCGCTTCATCGTAGTCGACGTAACCCGCCGCCGCCTGCCCGGAAAGCCATTCCCTTACGAGGCGTTCCTGGGTGCCGGTGCGTGTCGAAAGTTCGGCGGCCGTCATCTTGCCGCCTTCGCGCAATGCCTTGAACAGGCCGAGTCTGTCCCCCAGCAGGACTCCCGCGCCCGTTGCGATCGCACCGAGATCGCCGACCATTTTCCCCAAGAATGCGTCCAACTTTTCCTGATTCGCTTCAGACATCTGAATCTCCCTTTGGGTTCAATCTCTCCAGGCGACGGAGCCGTGCTCGTCATGAGGCGCCTTGAGCATCAGATGCTCGAAGACATGCAGATATCCCCGGCGGCTCATTCCGCGCTGCCGATCCTGCACCAGACCATATGGGTGACGACCGGCGCGGTGGTCGGGAATGACAGCCACCTCCATGCCGTTGAAAAGCAGGAAATCCGTCACTTTGCCCTCGTCGGTAACCGGCGGAGCCGGAGTGGTCGTCACCAGGGCAAGCCCTGTTGCAGCAGGTATCCTTGGGCAGCCTGTCAGAACATCGATGACTCCGGTTGTGGTGCCGGGGTGGGCGATCAGGGGCCAAGTGATTGTTCCGCGGCGGCTGTATGTTGTGGTAAGGTGATCATGCGAACTCTTGTTGGTCGGTCACGTGTTTTGCGGATGACCCGCATGTACTGTGCCAAATGAGAAAACCATTCAAACGCAATCCAGTAGATCTGACTGTATCCGACATTGTCGGAATTTGGACATCGCCGAACGCGAAGCGCTCGGGGCTTGTGACGATACTTGAGCGTGCTGCTTCGGAGGAGGGATGAGCCTCGAACCGGCCGCGAGGCCTTTTTCTGGCAACGGATATTCCGGCCGGGTTAGGCCGCGAGGAAAGCGACGGTGAATAAGAGGTAGAGGACCAACCGTTTTGAGCGGGTAGTTGCCGTGTTGCGCCCCCAGGCAAAGGCCAGCACCACGGAGCAGTATTTCTGGTGGCGATACTACAACGCCTTTTAGTGCCGGTTACCCGTTTTTACCCAGTTGGCCTGGTGCATTCAGAGCGAGCTCGTTGGAAACCGCTTATTGTGGCTATGAGCGAACTCGGGATGGAGGAGTGGACCCAAAAATTGGCAAAATGCCCCAGGGAGGATTACATGGGTCGCTCATTCCCCGTACTCGTTACAGGTGCGCGTCGCTTCGCAAACAGCTTGCTTTTGACTTGGCGTTTTTTGCCGTCTCGGCATCGCTCACTAATTCGGCCGCTGCCGACACCGTGAACTGGCGTCAATTCGAAGGGACCAGCATAACTTGGGCCTACGACATCCACCCCTATGCGGATGCTCTCGCTGCGCAATTTCCGGAGTTCGAGAAGCTGACCCGGCATCAAGGTCACGCCGGAACTCTACCCAGACGATTCTTACTGGAACAAGATGACGATCCAACTGACGACGAAGTCGCCAGCATGGGATGTGTTCGGCACTGGCATTCAGCCCGCGTAGGACCTCGCTCCGAGTGGCGCCCTGGAGCCGCTGGACAAATACCTGAGCGATTGGAAGCTTACCGATGCTGGATACGACTACATTACGTGGACATGATCAAGAAGTGCGCGGCTCCTTCCTTCGCGTCCGGCCGCAGCGCGATGACGATCGACTCAAATATGTTCGGCTTCTGGAACGATGTTGCGGGGAAGCCGGCATCCGGCAAGATCGCCTTCGCTCCGCCGCTGCACGCACCGAGCGCCACGAGCTTGGAGTCTGACATCTGGATCTGGGCTCTCGCCATGAACGCGGCTTCCGAAAAGAAGGGCACGGCCTGGCTGTTCATCCCGTGGGCCACCTCCAAGCAGGTGGCGCTCAAGGGTGCCCTTGCTGGCCAGCTCGTCAATCCGCCGCGCACGTCGACCTGGCAGACGACACCTGGACTAAGTACGCTTCGCAGCCCGAGTTCAACAACTTCGTTGACAGCTTCAAAAAGATACAGGACCAAGCCGCGCTGGCTTTCACACCGCGTGTCGGCTTCGGCGAAGCCATGAACGCATGGGCCGTGGCGATGCAGAAGATGGTAAACGGCGATGACGTCGAGACGACGTTGAGGGCGCTTGCCGAAGAAATCCGCACTGGCCTCTGATCAAAAGGAACAGGGCAGTACTATTGCACTGCCCTGTTCCCGCCAACGGCGGAGATCACGCCGTGTCACCCCAAGCACTTAAACCCAGCGTGCCGATGGCAGCCGAAGGACCTGGCGCGCGCGCCTCGTCCGGTTCGGCTTCGCTGGAGGGGCGTTCCATCGACTGTTTCAGCCTTGCAATCATCCAGGCGCTGGCCAAAAGCCAGATGGAGCGCCGGCTCAGGAACCGGCGCAAAAACTCGAGCCTGCCGGCGCTGATCGAGCTGGTGCTGGCGCGGCCGCTGGTGTCGGCAGGTCTGGTCGCGGCCGAGCTGAAAATTAGCCAGCGCGCTGCGCTCGGGCTGGTGCCGAACTCGGCATCCGTGAGGTGACCGGCAGGGGGCGCTACCGGGCGTGGGACCCCGTTTAGCTGCGGCGGGCTTTGGCGAAAGCGACAGCACTGATGATTTTTGCTGTACGCTCATTCTCCCTCATCTGCGCGTTGACAGAAAACCAGCAGGCGAGGGTCACAGCACGCTGTGCTCCCCGCGATTTCCGGAAAACCAATGAAAAACGACTTTGATCGATCGCGCGGGACGTATCATTCAACCATGTCGAGAACGGGCGTGACGGCACGTACACTATGGACCGAGAGAACTTTGTCTGGCGACTTTGCGCACGCTTGCAAAACTCTTCGGAAAACTTCCTTCTGTTGATCCAATGATCGTAATGAGCTGGAGTGGCATCGCCGCTCTCCTCGGTTCTTGCTCTCTCAGTTGAACTTGATGCTAGCCTGCACGAAAACGCCGTAGCGCTTTGCCTTCCAATCGTCGGCCTGCGGGGAACCACGACCGCCCATTGCCTCTTCGAAATGAGCGGTGCCGTTATTCGCCACGGCCGCAACACCGCCTCGAGCTGGACGCCATGCCCATCGCCGTCTTCGGGAATTAGCTTGATCTTGGGCGCATGTGGTGCTGCTCTTTGCCGTCGAGCCGCGTGAAGAGGAACGCCACGTCACCAGAAAGGCTGAGTCGCTCGGTGAGTTGCGTCTGCCCGGCCAAGCCGAGTCGCAGCGAATGCCAATCGTTGTCCTGGCTGAGAGGTTGACGTAGGTGGGACGGTTGGCACACAGGTTCCCCAGTTGGTCGCCTGCTGCGTGCAACCGAAAGCATCGTAGCTCTCGTGCCAGAAATTGTTGCCAACAAAAGCACCGATGCGGTAGCGCGGTGAGTTCAAGAAATTATATCCAAGATCGGCGGTGAAATAGCTGACGCCGCCCCCGCGCTGATCACTGAATGTGTTTGAGTAGCCCCCCATTTCCGTAAGAAGTCCTCGTCATGAGAAAATCCTCCCTGATGCCGCCCGCACCGAGGAGGCCTTTACGAAAATGCCAGTCGGATTGTGGACTCGAATGCGCGTCTAGATCGTCATAGGTGAGCCGCGAGACCAGTGACGTACCTTTATGATTGTAAAGTTCCTTCGATGCGTTGCCGGTACTGGCCAGTAACGTAGTCCACCCTCGAAGGAAAAGACTGAGGCCGCCGACCCGGCTACCGACGCCGACTCGCAATCACCGGCACTCGACGGCGGTTC
This sequence comes from Mesorhizobium sp. WSM4898, assembly GCF_029625845.1. Lineage (NCBI taxonomy): Bacteria > Pseudomonadati > Pseudomonadota > Alphaproteobacteria > Hyphomicrobiales > Phyllobacteriaceae > Mesorhizobium > Mesorhizobium sp. WSM4898. The sequence continues at coordinate 4,985 of NZ_JARTVQ010000022.1, forward strand.
GGAACTTCTCGGTGCCGCAGCGCCGGCCAAGCCGGACGGGCCCGGTGAAAAATTCGTCGTCGAGGGCAAGGCGCCCGCTGCTGCGCCCGGCCGCGCCGACGATTTTTCTTGGCCGCCAAGGCGGCAGCCTGCGGCCGGGGCCACAACCGAAACGACCACGGCGATCAGTCCGTAAGCTGCCCGGGGCAGCGGAAGGGCGGAAAGCGCCTTCAGGTGGCCGCACAAGTAGGGTCTCGAGACGGACTCAGCGCGGCAGCACGCTCGATCCCATCAGCGCCTCATCGATGGCGCGCGCCGCCTGGCGGCCCTCGCGGATCGCCCAGACGACCAGCGACTGGCCGCGCCGCACGTCGCCCGCCGCATAGAGCTTTTCGACGCTGGTCCTGTAGTCCCGGTCATTGGCCTCGACATTCTTCGAGCGGCGGCTGTCAATGGCGATCTTCATCTGGCCGGCCAGTTCCGACACCGGCCCGCGAGCGGCTGGCCCGGCAAAGCCGATGGCGATGAACGCGAGATCGGCGCGGATGACGAATTCGGTGCCGGCGATCGGCTTGCGCTTTTCGTCGACTTCGCAGCATTTGACCCCGGTCAGCTGGCCGTTTTCGCCGATGAATTCAAGCGTCGCCACCTGGAATTCGCGCTCGGCGCCTTCGGCCTGCGAGGATGACGTGCGCATCTTGGTCGCCCAGTATGGCCAGACCGACAGCTTGTCTTCCTTTTCCGGCGGCTGCGGCCGGATGTCGAGCTGGGTGACGCGCACCGCGCCCTGGCGGAAGGCGGTGCCGACGCAGTCGGAGGCAGTGTCGCCGCCGCCGACGACGACGACATGCTGGCCGCCGGCGAGGATCGGATGCGACGGCCACGCCACCGACTGGATCGGTTCGCCGCCGACACGCCTGTTCTGCTGCACCAGATAGGGCATCGCGTCATGCACGCCGCCGAGATCGTCGCCGGGAATGCCGGCCGCGCGCGGCGTTTCGGAACCGCCGCAATAAAGCACGGCGTCATGTTCGGCGAGCAGCTCGGCAACCGGCTTGTCGACGCCGACATTGACGCCGCAATGGAAGGTGACGCCCTCGCCCTGCATCTGCTCGATGCGCCGGTCGATATAGTGCTTCTCGATCTTGAAGTCGGGAATGCCGTAACGCATCAACCCGCCGGGCCGGCTCTCGCGCTCATAGACATGGACGTCGTGGCCGGCGCGGCCGAGCTGCTGGGCAGCCGACATGCCGGCCGGGCCGGAGCCGATGACGGCGACGCGCTTGCCGGTCTTCTTCTCCGGCGGATAGGGCCTGATATGGCCGGTCTCGTAAGCCTTGTCGGCGATCGCCTGCTCGACCGTCTTGATGGCGACGGGGATGTCCTCGAGGTTCAGCGTGCAGGCTTCCTCGCAAGGTGCGGGGCAGATGCGGCCGGTGAACTCCGGGAAATTGTTGGTCGAATGCAGGTTGCGGATCGCATTGTCCCAGTCGCCATTGTAGACGAGGTCGTTCCAGTCCGGGATCTGGTTGTGGATCGGGCAGCCCGTCGGCCCATGGCAGAACGGAATGCCGCAATCCATGCAGCGCGCGGCCTGTTTCTCGACCTCTTTGTCGGACATCGGCAGCGTGAATTCGCGGAAATGCCGGATGCGGTCGGAGGCCGGCTGGTACTTGTGCACCTGCCGGTCGATTTCGAGAAAGCCTGTTACCTTGCCCATAGTCCAGTTCCTGCTGTCCAGATGGTGCGCCTGGCGACGCCCTGCAGCTGGATCAGATGGGGCATCCCGTCCACACATGGGCCGCACCAAGTTGCCCAAAATTCGACTATGTACACTTGCCGGGCTCAAAGCTCGTGAGGGGCTCGCCATGCAGCCAGTTCTCGACTCTAATCGAAGGAGCCGGGGACTCCATCTGCAATACCACGTTGCGGTCCAAAGCTATTTCCAAAGGTTTCTGCACGAGCTGGTTTCCTCTCAGAGACGGCACACGGGTTCAGGGAGGAGCGCATCGCTCGTCTTGCCCCATTGAGTGCAGTCACAGTCACTCAGTCTCAAAAGCCATGCCAACGCGCTCAGCGCGCAGTTAGCGCCCATTGCTTCGAAAAACCTCGTCAGTGCCCAGATGTTGGTTGTAATGAACCTGACATTTGTCTGACGCTGTCAGCTTTTGGACACGCGATCACGCGCTTCGTGCCGCCAGATGGCCAGGCCGAGCCCTGTGTTGCCAGCGGTCGCTTCGATGATTGTACCGCCCCGCGCGTGCCACGCTGTTCGGCATTAACGATCATCGACAACGCAATGCGATCCTTGATCGATCCGCCGGGATTCTGGCTTTCGATCTTGACGAAGCGACGACACCTGCCGGTATCGAATCTCTTCAGTTCGACGACCGGCGTCTCCCCAATCAGATCGAGCACTGACAAATGGCGGACGCAGGCGAGAGGACGCCTTTGTCGACGGTCGGCGGAACATCTCGAGGCTCATGCGGCTGCGGTCTCCAGAATGTCGGCATAGTGCCGTTGCGCAATATCGGGATGCGAGCGCAGTCGGCTCTTCAGCAGTTGCGGAACAGGGGATTGTCGGGGTCGCTGGCGGGGCACCCGCTTCGGCAGCCAGTTCAGGCGGCAGGTCAAGAAACCGTATGTCGGCATCAAGCCGCGCGCCGAAGAAGAAGGGAATAGAAACAGTGCCCTTCGAAAGACCCAGGGCGACGGAAATCATTGCATCGGGCGAGTTCATGCGCCTGAAGCAGCGCTGGCTGCAACTGCTTCATAGCGACAGGCGGGCGGAGACTCTAGCGGGGCTTTCGCCGCTTGGTTGATTGAGGCTCTCGACGAAGCCACTAAGATTCGGCGGCCGATAATAGCTTGCTGCTCATTGGGACGCCGACCAACGCCGGGATTGAGAAAGGCAACCCTGCCCCACAAGGCGGGTGTCACACGTGCGGTGCGTCCGCTCGTCGCGCCGGATGGTCTTTGAGACCTGGGTTCACGGCTATTCAGATGCACCCCTGTCGGCTTTTCGGTGCAGGCCGCCAGGCGGCGTGTTGCAGCAGCGGTAATTAGTTTGAGAGCGTGCGAGCACGGGCTGCATAGTGAGATCATTTGCCGGCGTGGGGACCAAGGTGTGGCGCAGCCTTAGAGAACTCAACACCGAGACCGGAGCAACGGAGACGGCTCTTTCGTCGAGACAGTTTAATTGGAAGGCCGAGAAGCACCGGCTGGGTAGCGTCACGCCGCATCATTCTTTGCGGAGCTGGAGCGCGCGGGATCGCTGGAGCGGCTGGTGAAAGCGGTTGCCGGGGCGCACGCCAACAACAACACGTGAGCTGGCGCCTCGTGTGGCAAAAGGAGGGGGCGAGAGCCCATGGCCTGCAATGAAGCGATCAAGCATTGCGATCGTGGAACCAAGCTGCCTAGTCGACCATCCGGACCGCGGCCTTCAAGCCAGCTCGCCTTGGAATCGGCCTTCCAGGAATCACCGTCAAGGCCGACTCACGACCTTTTCGCCATGAGCCGCGAAGAGGGCATTCCGCCGGAAGCCGATGGCTGCCTTCTCTCGTTCATCGACGGCTATGTGGTGAGCGGCCATGTGCCGGTCGGCACGGTCAACAAGCTCTTGACCGAGCGGCCCGACATCAAAGGGCATGACGCTGCCCGGCATGCCGATGGGCTCCCCCGGCATGAGTGGCACGAAGGAAGCGCCCTTCGAGATTCTCGAAATCCGAAAGTCTGACGCGACCGGCGGCATCTACGCCACGGAATAGGAGGCTTCGATGATGGAATGCATGAGCGGCATGATGATGTTCGGCACGGGCCTGGTGTGGCTGCTTGTCGTCGTCGTGCTCGTCCTCGGGACGGCCGCGCTGATCAAATACCTGTTCTCCAGCGGCGGCAAAGGAGAAGGGCGTCGGTCCTCTTATCGATGCGTGGCCGCGGCAGGCCTCGGATTGGTCTGGACATTGCCTTGGCTCGCCAACCGGATGGCCGCGCCCCGGCCGCGGCGATAGCGCTAGGCAAGACGGTTTTAGCCAGGCGAAGGTCAGCGCGATTGGAAAGCCCGCTGCCTTCGGGACGCATGCCGGCGCCGGGACCGGCCGCGGTCGTCGGCGGCGGCTACCAGAGCGACATGCCGGGCTTCGGGAATGTCCTCACCGACGAGGAGATCCGGGCCGTTCTGGCCTTCATCAAAAGCACATGGCCCGAGCGGGAACGCGCCTATCAGGCAGATGAGCCGCCGGGAGCGGGAGCAGACACAGTGAGACCAATCCTAGCCGCGGAGCCCTCGAACGCCCCCAACCGGAATGCATTGTCCATGAAAGCGAAACCGTCGCTTGCGATTCAATTTCTGGCGCTGATCCTCGGGACCTCCGCGCTGGCCCACCATCCGGGCGCCGATCTCGACAAGATGAGGGACAGCGCGGAGAGGTTCTTCCAGGCGATCGACGAGCAGGCCGCGCCGCCTTTCGAACTGGCCGACGCGGACGGAAGGGCCGTCCGCCTTCCGATCTCTCCGACAAGATCGTGGTGCTCTACTTCATGACGAGGTAACCTTGGAAGAAGAAGGCGACGGCCACTGGCGGCAGGATGGCAAGCACGCTGGCCGCAAAAAGCGGCCCATACTCATAGAAGCGGGCCGGTTCTGTCGCAAATCGTGCTTTTGGCCACAACTGGACGCTTTCGCGCGCTTATGGACCAGCTCACATGACAGGGCTCGACGTGCCCCGGGGTGGCGCCCTACTTCCACGCTCGCACTGTCACACTCCCGCCGAAAGGCGGGTTTAGTGAGTTATGGCAGTGACTGTGCCACCAGTCCAAACGTCGAGTTTCGCGGCAACTTCGACGCTTTCCTTAGCTGACTTGCCCAAAACCAGCGCGGCCAAAGCATACTGCTTGCCGCTCCCGATGGCATAATATTCACCTTTCACGGGATCACTTGGCAGCCAATTGCCGTCCAACAATACGGCTTCCCCATTTTTGCGCACTATCAGCGCCTCAAATTCAAAATTGTCGTCGTTGCGCGGCACAGGAATATCAGAAACATCCATGCCCTTCTCAACCCAGTCTCGAACGGCCTTTGGAATACCCAAGGACGAAGAGGAAACGCCGATGAGTGTGCCGTCGCATAAGCGAAACACCTTCGTTTTCTCACCGACGGATACTGAGTCAAAACCCAAGGCTCGGCCGTCGCCAGCCATGGTTCCGTTCCTGTAAGCTATTGTTGTCATTGGCACCCTTCTATCGCTGCATCAAACTTCAGGACCTTGCGCATGTCCCCTGTGTCAAGGTCACTGACCGACGGCCTATTTGCCTGATACACGATACAGGCTGCGCTCCTTGAGTTCGCGCACGGGTGGCCGTCATCTTGCCGCCTTCGCGCAATGCCTTGAACAGGCCGAGTCTGTCCCCCAGCGGGAATGACAACCACCTCCATGTCGTTGAAACGCAGGAAATCCGTCACTTTGCCTCGTCGGTAACGGGCGGAGCCGGAGCGGTCGTCACCGGGCAAGCGCGGTCGCAGTAGGTATCCTGGGCAGCCCGTCAGACATGGATGGCTTCGGTTGTGTCATGCGACTTCTTGTTGGTCGGTCACGTGTTTCCGGATAACCAGCATGCGCTGTGCCAAATGAGAAAACCATTTAAAGTCAATCCAGCAGATCTGACTGTATTCCGACATTGTCGGAAATTGGACATCGCCGAACGCGGGCGCTCGGGGCTTGTGATGATACTTGGGCGTGCTGCTTCGGAGGAGGGATGCGCCTCGTACCGGCCGCGAAGCCTTCCTGCATTTAAGGCGCCAGATCAATTGAACGCGATGCCGGGCAGCGTCGCAGCGGCTAAGCCAGCCACTCGCATTGCTCCCTGACAGGATGGTGCCGATCCTGCTGAGATCGCATGCTGGCGCGACGTTGCTTTGCGGCCACCGTCGCGCCTGCCCGTGAACTGTTCGCGCCTGTGCTCATGCTCGCCTTGACACCCTCGATGGGTCCATCCGGGATGGTCAACCATCCGGAACATAGCGGGCAGGCGGGCATCTTCACCAGCAGTCTCTGTGTCGCTCTCGTGGCGGCAAACAAGATCGAGGCTGGCGGGGTGATGATCAACGGTCCTCGAACCATCGATTTTGATCGCGGTGGCCGTTCAGTGCGTTCAAGCACGAGGCGCCGTTAGACGGCACCGCAGCATCATAGCGAAGTGCCATGCAGGACGACTCCCTGCAGCATCGTCTCGCGCAGCCAAACACTTGCCGGATCACTGTTGTGAACGGCCGGGCGTTTGACGGCCTGTGACGCGAAAAGGCAACGGAAGATCTAGCATTTATGGGGGAAATGTTTTTTCGGAGTGCTTGACCCGCAGGAAGGGCAGGGCATGACTGCCTATCGCCCGACCCGGCAAGGCCGCACTCATGACCGGCTGGGCTCGGTTAATCCTGCATGCCGCGCCCATGAGGTTACTTGTCCGGAGTGCGTCGA
>NZ_JARTVQ010000023.1:0-3698 GCF_029625845.1 Mesorhizobium sp. WSM4898
GCACTTCATCTTTTTGTCGGCTCGTGGGGCTGGTCCTGTGCAGCAATGCGTCGATGGTTTACTTCGCTTTGGATTCGCTCCGTGTGGCAGTCGTCACGACGCTGGCCTGTTCGCTGCTGCTTCAGGCCGGCTACTTCGGCCGCGTGCTCTTTCTGATCTGGCAGTCCTCTAGCCGCGCTCGTGGAACTCGCCACAGGGGCCAGCATGCCGATGGTTACAGGAAAGCTCGGGTACCAGTCGTCTGACTCTGATCAACTGCGGAATGCAATTTTCAGCTGTGTCCCGGCTTGGTCGAATGCCCAGCATGTGCTGCTGCTTTGATGCGCGGATGACAGGATCAGTGCTCAGACCCACACCAATTTTGGTCACCCTCTGATGACTGAGCTGATCGTATAGGGAATCTGTGTTCGGCTAACACGCGACCATACCCCTGGGCTGACCGGTGCGTAGCAGGTTCAGGTACTTTTTTGCTGGAGATAGCATGCTGGAAAAATTCGAACGTTATCCGCTCACCTTTGGACCCACGCCGATCGAGAGGCTCGACCGCCTCGGCAAGCATCTGGGCGACAAGGTGGAAATCTACGTCAAACGCGAGGACTGCAACTCCGGTCTCGCGTTCGGCGGAAACAAGCTGCGCAAGCTCGAATACATTGTGCCCGACGCGATCGCGTCAGATGCCGATACGCTCGTCACAATCGGTGGCGTGCAGTCCAACCATACGCGCATGGTCGCTGCGGTCGCCGCCAAGATCGGCATGAAATGCCTCCTGGTCCAGGAGAGCTGGGTCCCACATGATGATGCTGTCTACGACCGGGTCGGCAATATCCTCTTGAGCCGCATCATGGGGGCAGAGGTGCGCCTGGTTGACGAGGGCTTTGACATCGGCATCCGCCGCAGCTGGGAAAAGGCACTTTATGAAGTCAAGGCAAGGGGCGGCAGGCCATATGCGATACCTGCCGGCGCCTCTGTCCACAAATACGGCGGCCTGGGCTATGTGGGGTTCGCTGAGGAGGTGCGTGCCCAGGAAGAGCAGCTTGGGTTTGCCTTCGACTATATCGTCGTCTGTACGGTGACTGGTTCAACCCACGGCGGCATGCTCGTCGGGTTCGCCAAGGATGGTCGACAGCGCAACGTGATCGGTATCGATGCCTCCGCCATGCCCGCCAAGACCAAGGCGCAGGTGCTTGGCATCGCCCAAAATACAGCGAAGCTCGTCCACCTCGGAGCGGAAATTGTCGAGGCAGACGTGGTGTTGTTCATGGACTACGCGTACCCGGGTTATGGCGTTCCATCGGAGGAAACCAAAGAGGCAATCCGTTTGTGCGCGCGGCTCGAGGGCATGATTACGGACCCCGTTTACGAGGGCAAATCGATGCAAGGGATGATCGACCTCGTCCAGAGGGGCTTCTTTCCACAGGGATCGAGGGTCCTCTACGCACATCTAGGCGGCGCACCGGCGATCAACGGGTACGGCTACACCTTTCGCAACGGCTGACGTTCGGCAGTCTGCGATTCCGCGGTCGCGCTCGAACGTGGGTAGGTAGCGTCGTTCGAGCGCTTGGCTGGAGAAGTGGAGGCAGCGACGGGCATCCACTAATTGGTACCATTACGTGCTGTCGGTGCTCAACGCCACGCGCATTGAGCGCATGCCGCCGTTGGCAACCGCGAGGCGAATTTTGACTCCGGGGCAAGAATCCACACGCGGCGGTGGCGGCACGAGGACCAAGCCGGCGAGTTCGCGCTTTCGAACTGGCGCCAAACTGCCACTGCTCGAGGGCCGAGGCCAGTCTAATCACAGGCGAGCCGTCCAAGCTCTCAAGAGTGATAGGGCGAAACCCGACAGCGGCAGAAGACATGTCGGGTTCACGACAATCGGCCGCATTTGGCCTCGTGGAGAATTTCAAAGCATTTCCCGCCGCTTACCGGAGCTGAGGGAATTGGCACCTCCGTTGCAGCTTGATGTGCGGCAACACGGTGAGAGCTTCGCTGAAGCAAGCCAGAGGGAGCGATGCCCTCGAGACCGTGTCCGATTTTGACTGGAAAATATTCCGCGACAAAAGAGACGAAAGGTGTGGAATGACTTTGGACACCAAGATGGAACTGCGTATGGGGTCCCCGGCTCCTGCGATCAAAGTGGAGAACTGGCTGCGTGGCGAGCCCCTCACGAACTTTCGGCCCGGCAAGGTCTACCTCGTTGAGTTTTGGGCGACTTGGTGCGGACCATGTGTCGACGCCATGCCCCATTTGATCGAACTGCAGGAGAAATATGAAGGCAGCGGATTTGAGGCGGTCGGAGTTGCCGCCTGCGAACAGGGTCCTACCGCAGACGAGGCGCGGACCAACGTGGATGCCTGGCTGACCGAGGAGTTCCCGAATCTGAATTATCGTATCGGGTTCGATTACATTGGCGAAATGAACAAGCTCTGGATGGATCCCAGCTCTTCGATTGGGATTCCCACCTCGTTCGTGGTCGACCGCGACGGCCACATCGCTTTTATCGGCCACCCGGCGGAACTCGATGACGTTTTGCCGAAAGTCCTTAACGGCAGCTGGCGCAGCAGCTATGAAGCGAAAGCCGCCGATGCAAAGCGCATCGCGCATAACCAACTTGCAGCGCGCGAAATGTCGCTTACCGGGCCGATATACGCCAAACTTGAGCCGGCGATGCAGGCCGAGGATTGGACGGCGGCGCTCTTGGCCATCGAAGAAGGCCTCGCCTTGATGCCAGACTCTTGTGAGTTCCGGCAGATTCATGCGGATCTTCTGCTTCACAAGCTGCGCGACATCAAGACCGGCATGCCGGTCATGCGAGAATTGGTCGAGGACGCGATCGACAAAACGTCCGACGCGGTGTCGTGGATGGCCTTGGCCCTCAACCAACTCTTCGATCCCACGATGGACAATTCCCATCTTCCGCGCGCGGAGCGCTTTGCGATGGGCAACGAGCTCTCGGAACAGATACTGGCACTCAATCCCCCGAACGGCGATGGCCCGTTTAAATACCTCCGGTACCTCCCGGTAGCTCAGTATTATTACGAGAGCGGCAACAAAGATCGCGCAATCGAGTTGATCGAGGTGGCACTGAAATCGGTGGACCGGCTGGGGCCAATTCCGGACCACACCAAACAGTACTATCTTACCCCATTGCTCGAAGCACTGGCCAACTACACGGGTGAGCCTGCCTGTCACGCGGATCTTTGTGTGGCTCCGCAAAAGAAGGCACCCGAAACTCAAAACGAAGTCACTTCCTGAGCAAGAATCGCGAAGGGACTGACAATTGGAATTGAACACTGGCCAATCCGCCCATCGAAGCTCTCTTCGCAGCAAGTATGTCGATGCAGCAGGGCGGCGGCTTGCGGAAGGTTGGATTTCAATTGCGTTGACCACCGGTCGGATCGCGGCGCAGACGATGTGCGCCGCGAATTCGCGCCGCAGGTCTCGCACTCGTGGACATGTCGAGGTCGGCCACGGGGCACTCTTGGGGTTGGCCCGCCCAAGCCATTCGTCGGCCACGCAAGCGGACCCGGAGTGGGCATCGCAGGAAAAGGAAATCGTACCTCGAAGACGAAGACTGAAATGACGAACAACGAAATTCCTCCGGTTGGCCCTGCTGTCAACAATGACGACGAGGCCCTTGCTTCCCCGTTCGTCAAATGCCTCCTGCGGCTCATTCGTACTCAGGATTCCTTCGGCTTATG
>NZ_JARTVQ010000024.1:0-2073 GCF_029625845.1 Mesorhizobium sp. WSM4898
AATGAGGCGTCTTGCATGGCTTCTACACCTGCCTGAATGCCAGAACTGCGTTCGTACCGCCCATGGCGAAGGCGTTGCTCATGGCGACGCGCACCTTGCGCTCCCGCGGCACATTGGGTGTGATGTCGAGGTCGCAAGCGGGATCTGGCTCGCGATAGTTGGCGGTCGGCGGCACGACGTCCTCTTGGATTGCCATCACGCAGGCGATCATTTCAAGCGCGCTCGCTGCGCCGAGGCAATGCGCGTGCGTGGACTTGGTGGAAGAGATGGACATCGAATAAGCGTGGTTTCCAAACACACGCTTGATCGCCGCCGTTTCAGTCTGATCATTGCTCTTGGTACCGGTGCCGTGCGCGTTGAGATAGTCGACGTCCTCGGCATTCAGCCCGGCATCGGCAAGGCAGGCGCGCATCGCCGACGCTGGCCCCTCGACAGATGGCGCGGCAATGTGGAAGGCATCGGCGGAAAGGCCGACGCCGGCGATCTCGGCAAGAATTGTGGCACCACGCCTCGTGGCATGCTCGTAGCTTTCCAGCACGGCCATGCCCGCACCCTCGCCCAGCACCAGGCCCTTCCTATCGGCGGAGAAGGGCCGGCAGGTATCGGGTGAAAGCACGCGCATTGCTTCCCATGCTTTCAGCACGCCCCATGCGAAGGGTGCGTCGCTGCCCCCGGAAACCATTACGTCGGCCCGGCCCAGCTTGATCTGGTCCACCGCCGAGGCGATCGCATGGTTGGCCGAGGCACATGCGGAGGTCACCCCGAAGACCGGCCCGCGCAAGCCGAGGCTCAAGCTAAGATGGACGGAAGCGGCGCTGGGCATCACCTTTACTCCAGTGAAGAGTTCAGCACGGATTGCGCTACCCAAAAGCAGTGAGCGGTAAGTTTGTTCTGTTGCGTACGAACCGGTAAATCCGACGCCCACTGTCGCGCCGAAGCGATGGGCATTCCCCTCGTCGCAGGAAAGTCCGGCCTGCCGCATGGCTTCGCGCGCTGCAAGCACGGCGAGCAAGCTGAAGCGGTCCATGGAGATGAGATGCCCCCGGTTGATGTCGTGCTGGGGCAGCGCCTTGATCTCAGCGCCGGTCATGCCCTCCAGGTCATGAAGCTCGGAATTGGCGATCGGGCCGATGGCGGAGCGGCCTTCGCGCATCTCTTTCCACATAGAGGCGGCGTCGGTGCCCAGTCCGCACAGGCCGCCCACTCCGGTGATAACGACGCGCCTGTCCATTCAAGCCTCCTTCGCAAGCAAGCCGCGGACGGCTTCCACGACGTCGCCGACATTCTTGAGATTGGACCAGGCATCGGCCGTGTTCATGTCGATCTTGATGCCGTAGGCCTGCTCCACATCCCAGAGGACGTCCGCCAAACCCAGCGAATCGAACCCGAGCGCGTCCAGTTCCGTGGCGATTGTTATCTCGCCGACGAATGACGCAGGCATTCCCTCACCGCTCTCCGACTCGGCGCGTTTCTTGATCAGGGCAATGACGTCCGTTGCGAATTGATCGGCCATTCTGTTTCCTGTCTTTCTTTCCCGCGTTTCGACCTGGACGCGGCTCAGTTCCTGAGGCGCGCCGCGTCGCGAAAGCCATCACGCTTGGGCAACTGACAAAACCCAATGCTCATAAAGCCGGATCAGGTCCGGCCGGTGTGTGGCGTAGGTGCAGTATGACGATGTGAGCCGCTACACGTGCGCGTCTCCCGGTCTGTCCATAGGCTCGGAAGAAGTCGGACAGTTTGACATGGCCGGTCAGTTGCAACTCCCTTTCCCAGCACTCCACTGCCCGGTAGAGCGCATGAAAAATCTCCTTTCGGGCGGTTTCTTAAGACGCTCGCCACGCCATGAGGCAGTGGGGGCATCGGTGTCCATCAGGTGCTTCTGCCCATGCAGGATTCCAGAACATTGATGAAATCGTTTGTTTCGATGAAAGGCATCCACACTTTGGATGGTTGACCACGCTTTTCAAAGATCGTGAACTACATCTCCTCGTTGTGCTCGACGCACTCCGGACAAGTAACCTCATGGGCGCGGCATGCAGGATTAACCGAGCCCAGCCGGTCATGAGTGCGGCC
>NZ_JARTVQ010000025.1:0-1127 GCF_029625845.1 Mesorhizobium sp. WSM4898
GCTACAGGGCGCGTAAAAGGATCTAGGTGAAGATCCTTTTTGATAATCTCATGACCAAAATCCCTTAACGTGAGTTTTCGTTCCACTGAGCGTCAGACCCCGTAGAAAAGATCAAAGGATCTTCTTGAGATCCTTTTTTTCTGCGCGTAATCTGCTGCTTGCAAACAAAAAAACCACCGCTACCAGCGGTGGTTTGTTTGCCGGATCAAGAGCTACCAACTCTTTTTCCGAAGGTAACTGGCTTCAGCAGAGCGCAGATACCAAATACTGTTCTTCTAGTGTAGCCGTAGTTAGGCCACCACTTCAAGAACTCTGTAGCACCGCCTACATACCTCGCTCTGCTAATCCTGTTACCAGTGGCTGCTGCCAGTGGCGATAAGTCGTGTCTTACCGGGTTGGACTCAAGACGATAGTTACCGGATAAGGCGCAGCGGTCGGGCTGAACGGGGGGTTCGTGCACACAGCCCAGCTTGGAGCGAACGACCTACACCGAACTGAGATACCTACAGCGTGAGCTATGAGAAAGCGCCACGCTTCCCGAAGGGAGAAAGGCGGACAGGTATCCGGTAAGCGGCAGGGTCGGAACAGGAGAGCGCACGAGGGAGCTTCCAGGGGGAAACGCCTGGTATCTTTATAGTCCTGTCGGGTTTCGCCACCTCTGACTTGAGCGTCGATTTTTGTGATGCTCGTCAGGGGGGCGGAGCCTATGGAAAAACGCCAGCAACGCGGCCTTTTTACGGTTCCTGGCCTTTTGCTGGCCTTTTGCTCACATGTTCTTTCCTGCGTTATCCCCTGATTCTGTGGATAACCGTATTACCGCCTTTGAGTGAGCTGATACCGCTCGCCGCAGCCGAACGACCGAGCGCAGCGAGTCAGTGAGCGAGGAAGCGGAAGAGCGCCCAATACGCAAACCGCCTCTCCCCGCGCGTTGGCCGATTCATTAATGCAGCTGGCACGACAGGTTTCCCGACTGGAAAGCGGGCAGTGAGCGCAACGCAATTAATGTGAGTTAGCTCACTCATTAGGCACCCCAGGCTTTACACTTTATGCTTCCGGCTCGTATGTTGTGTGGAATTGTGAGCGGATAACAATTTCACACAGGAAACAGCTATGACCATGATTACGCC
>NZ_JARTVQ010000026.1:0-1374 GCF_029625845.1 Mesorhizobium sp. WSM4898
CCCTCTAGTCAAGGCCTTAAGTGAGTCGTATTACGGACTGGCCGTCGTTTTACAACGTCGTGACTGGGAAAACCCTGGCGTTACCCAACTTAATCGCCTTGCAGCACATCCCCCTTTCGCCAGCTGGCGTAATAGCGAAGAGGCCCGCACCGATCGCCCTTCCCAACAGTTGCGCGGCCTGAATGGCGAATGGCGCTTCGCTTGGTAATAAAGCCCGCTTCGGCGGGCTTTTTTTTGTTAACTACGTCAGGTGGCACTTTTCGGGGAAATGTGCGCGGAACCCCTATTTGTTTATTTTTCTAAATACATTCAAATATGTATCCGCTCATGAGACAATAACCCTGATAAATGCTTCAATAATATTGAAAAAGGAAGAGTATGAGTATTCAACATTTCCGTGTCGCCCTTATTCCCTTTTTTGCGGCATTTTGCCTTCCTGTTTTTGCTCACCCAGAAACGCTGGTGAAAGTAAAAGATGCTGAAGATCAGTTGGGTGCACGAGTGGGTTACATCGAACTGGATCTCAACAGCGGTAAGATCCTTGAGAGTTTTCGCCCCGAAGAACGTTTCCCAATGATGAGCACTTTTAAAGTTCTGCTATGTGGCGCGGTATTATCCCGTATTGACGCCGGGCAAGAGCAACTCGGTCGCCGCATACACTATTCTCAGAATGACTTGGTTGAGTACTCACCAGTCACAGAAAAGCATCTTACGGATGGCATGACAGTAAGAGAATTATGCAGTGCTGCCATAACCATGAGTGATAACACTGCGGCCAACTTACTTCTGACAACGATCGGAGGACCGAAGGAGCTAACCGCTTTTTTGCACAACATGGGGGATCATGTAACTCGCCTTGATCGTTGGGAACCGGAGCTGAATGAAGCCATACCAAACGACGAGCGTGACACCACGATGCCTGTAGCAATGGCAACAACGTTGCGCAAACTATTAACTGGCGAACTACTTACTCTAGCTTCCCGGCAACAATTAATAGACTGGATGGAGGCGGATAAAGTTGCAGGACCACTTCTGCGCTCGGCCCTTCCGGCTGGCTGGTTTATTGCTGATAAATCTGGAGCCGGTGGGCGTGGGTCTCGCGGTATCATTGCAGCACTGGGGCCAGATGGTAAGCCCTCCCGTATCGTAGTTATCTACACGACGGGTAGTCAGGCAACTATGGATGAACGAAATAGACAGATCGCTGAGATAGGTGCCTCACTGATTAAGCATTGGTAACTGTCAGACCAAGTTTACTCATATATACTTTAGATTGATTTACCCCGGTTGATAATCAGAAAAGCCCCAAAAACAGGAAGATTGTATAAGCAAATATTTAAATTGTAAACGTTAATATTTTGTTAAAATTCGCGT
>NZ_JARTVQ010000027.1:0-1196 GCF_029625845.1 Mesorhizobium sp. WSM4898
GCAGGGGAATCGCAGATAAGTTGATTGGCTATTGCCAAGCCGGAAAGAAAGGATTCTTGAGAGGCTTTCTCGTAGCAGAGGAGGCCCGAGTGCGGCTTGTTTTGTCGATCCTGCAAGCAGTTCGCGATCCGCGCGACATCAACGCGCGGCATGATCTTGCTGAACTTCTGTTTCTGGCGCTGGCGGCGACGCTGTGCGGGGCCAAAAGCTGTGTGGATATTGCGGAGTTCGCAGAGGGGCGCGAGGAGGAGCTGAAAGAGTTCATCGAGCTGAAGCATGGGTGTCCGAGCCACGACACCTTCAGCCGGGTGTTTCGGCTTCTTGATCCGCAGGAGTTGTCGGATGCGCTGAGCGCCTTCATGGCGGCATTGCGGCGTGAGCTTGGGCTCGGCCCACCGCGTGGCGTGGTGGCCGTCGACGGCAAGGCGCTGAGGCGCGGTTATGAGAAGGGCCGCGCCTTCATGCCGCCGCTGATGGTCAGTGCCTGGGATGCCGAGACGCGGCTGGCGATTGCGGCAACGCGGGCGCCGGCCTCCGACGAGGTTGCAGCGACGCTGGCGCTGCTGAAGAGCCTGGATCTCAAGGGCTGCACGGTGACGGCCGACGCCTTGCATTGTCGCCCCGAGACGGCCAAGGCGCTGCTGGCGCAGAAGGCGCATTATGCCCTTGGGCTGAAGGCCAACCGGGGTCGTCTGTTTGCCGCGGCCGAGAAAAGCTTCGCCGCGGCGGGCGAGATCGCCGGCTTCGAAACACGCGACAGCGGCCATGGCCGCACCGAAGTGCGCCGCGCCAGCGTGCTGCCGCTTGCCAGGCTCAAGGACGCGCCCGCCTTCCCCGGCCTCAAGGCCATTGGCCGCATCGAGGCCCTGCGCACCACTGCCGACGGCAAGACGACCACATCGGTCCGCTATATCGCCCTCTCCAAGGTGCTGACGCCCAACAAATTGGCTGAGACGGTTCGTGCCCACTGGACGATCGAGAACCAGTTGCACTGGAGCCTTGATGTTGTCTTCCACGAGGATGACGCCCGCACCCGAAAGGACAACGCGCCACAAAACCTGGCCGTCATCCGCAGGCTCGCCCAAAACATCTTGGCTGCCCATCCCCTCGACAAACCAATCGCCAGCAAGATGCGCAGGGCCAATTGGAGCAAAGACTTCTTCTATGAACTCTTTACTCATATGCGATAGCCCTGC
>NZ_JARTVQ010000028.1:0-1176 GCF_029625845.1 Mesorhizobium sp. WSM4898
GCGGGGCTGGCGATCCTCAAGCACACCTTCAACCTGTCGGATGAGGTGCTGTGCGAGCGCTGGGTGGAGAACCCTTATTTCCAGTATCTCACCGGCGAGACGTTCTTTTGCCATACGCTGCCGTTCGACCGCTCCTCGATGACGCGTTGGCGCAGCCGTATGGGCGAGGAGCGGATTATGGTGCTGTTGCAGGAGAGCCTCAGCCTCGCGGTCAAGACCGGGGCGATGAAACCGGCCGACACGCGCCAGGTGATCGTCGACACCACCGTGCAGCCGAAGAACGTCATGTTCCCGACCGACGCCAAGCTCATCCATCGGGCACGCGAACGGCTGGTGCGGCTGGCCAAGAGGACGGGTCTCCATTTGCGCCAGAGTTATGT
Organism: Mesorhizobium sp. WSM4898; assembly: GCF_029625845.1. NCBI lineage: Bacteria > Pseudomonadati > Pseudomonadota > Alphaproteobacteria > Hyphomicrobiales > Phyllobacteriaceae > Mesorhizobium > Mesorhizobium sp. WSM4898. The sequence continues at coordinate 381 of NZ_JARTVQ010000028.1, forward strand.
GCGGGTCGGCAAGCTGGCGCTGATCAGCCACCAGCGCTATGCCCACGCCAAGCAGTTCAAGCGGGCCAACAAGGCGCTACGCAAGCTCAAGACCTATCTCGGCCGGACCATTCGCGACATTGGTCGCCAGATCGCCGGCGATCAGGGGCTGGACGCTGTTCAAATGGCCGCTCTACCAGGCCGCCACCGTTCTCGAGCAACGCCAGCGCCAGCGCGGCCGCAAGATCTACAGCCTGCACGCACACGAGGTGGAATGCATCGGCAAGGGCAAGGCGCATGCGCCCTACGAGTTCGGGGTGAAGGTGTCGGTGGCCACCACGCTGAAGCGCTCCAGGGGCGGCCAGTTCGCCCTGCATGCAAAAGCACTGCCCGGCAATCCCTATGACGGCCACACGCTGGCAAGCGTCATCCCCGACATGGAAAAGACCATCGGCAACGAGATCGGCCGCATCCTCGCCGACGCCGGCTATCGCGGCCACAACGCACCGCAGAGCCACAAGCTCAGGGTCTTCACCGCGGGCCAGAAACGCCGCGTCACCCCAGCCATCAAGCGCCAGATGCGACGGCGGTCGGCGGTCGAGCCCGTCATCGGCCACATCAAGAGCGAACACAGAATGGGCCGCAACTACCTCGCCGGCCAGCAGGGCGACACCCTCAACGCCATCCTGGCCGCCGCCGGCTACAACTTCTCCCTCCTGCTCAGGTGGCTGAAGGGGTTTTTGTCGCTCTTGATTGCCCTGCTTCAAATCCGGCCGAAGCCGGTCGCCGCTTAGGGCTCGGATTGTTCACGGTCGAC
>NZ_JARTVQ010000029.1:0-1058 GCF_029625845.1 Mesorhizobium sp. WSM4898
GACGACGAGGCCCTTGCTTCCCCGTTCGTCAAATGCCTCCTGCGGCTCATTCGTACTCAGGATTCCTTCGGCTTATGGGAAGGCCATTCGGATGCCGAGCTGCTGGCCGAGTTCATCATCACCAAGCAACAGCAACGTGCGGTACCCTTTGGCGGCGATCCCGATCCTGACGCGCTGTGGAGGCTCGACATGTTTACACCGCCGTAGCGCTTGCGATCGAGGAGCGCTCCGGCGTGTCGACGTCGCCAATAATTGGAATGAAGCCCCTGCGGGCTTCCAGCGGTTGGGCGTTCTGTCGAGACGTCCACCGGTTCGGCTTCGAGACTTTCCGCAAACTTGCTGAGGCCGGTACGAAACTGGTCGACGATGCGACTGCAGCCATTGAAGCCTAGCCCGAGATGGAGCGCATCAAGAAACCATTGTTCCAGGAAGGATCTATGTCAGACCTAGATAGGATGAGGAAAAAAGTCTGAAAGCTCCAGTTGCGTGCAGCTATTGCCAAGATGGCATTGCAGGACCTCGTCGAGGGTCTGCCGGGCAAGTGGGCCGACATACAGGAAGTCGCCGAGAAAACCCAAGCCGTTTATGCCGAGTTGGATGTTGCCAAGAGAGAACTCGCTTCAATGAAGAATTTAGGATGATGCGCACATTCACCACCCGTGACGGCTCCATTTGGATGCCGCCGTACCTGACCTCCATCGATAGCAAATCTGCATCGGCTGCTGCCGTTGTTTCAAGGTCTGCTCGCGCGATGTCATGCATCTTCACGGCGTTGATGATGCGGGTGAAATCCTCGGCCCCTGCGATGACGAGGACGACGATTTCGACGGCAAGCTCAATCGCATGATCATGGTTGTCGATGATGCCGGCCGCTGCATAGGCTGCGGAGCCTGCGGCCGCGTCTGCCCCAAGAACTGCCAGACGCATGTTGCGGCCGACGAGCTCGCAACATGATCTGGCGAAAACCAGGAGAACGGCGTTGCACTTCATCTTTTTGTCGGCTCGTGGGGCTGGTCCTGTGCAGCAATGCGTCGATGGTTTACTTCGCTTTGGATTCG
>NZ_JARTVQ010000003.1:0-605094 GCF_029625845.1 Mesorhizobium sp. WSM4898
TGGACGTGGTTGTCGAACTTTTTTGAGAACGCATTGGTAAGGCGCGTGAAACGACGGTTTGCCATCCGCATGGTGAGATTGGCGCGCTCGATATGCGACGTGCTGACATGCACCGGATCGGGGTTGCCTTCGATCCGCGTCTTGGTCGCGCCAGTGCAGACGGCCGGGCTATAGCGGCGCTCCGGCGACTTGTTGCTTTCCGGCTCGCCATACTGCTTCACCAGCATGGCGTAATCGATGTCGGCTCCAAAGGCTTCCTCGACCGCATTGAGATAGGCGCGGTGGCCGTCTGTCGTAAGCTGGACGCGGTTGGCAAGACGGTCCTTCACGTCATCCATGAAGGCCAGTGCATATTCGCCGTCACGGCCGCCGACCAGCCAGGAAATGATAAGCTTGCTGTCGCTGTCCAAGGCGGTCCACGTCCATACGTCGCCAGCGCCTTCGACCGGCTGCTTCATGGTCGAAACGTTCTTGGCCTTGGCACCGACAAACGACCAGATTTCATCGCACTGGACGCGCTTGGAAGTGACATTGCGGACTTCGCGATCGTGAAGGTCGGCACAGAACTTGCCGGCATCAACCAACAGCTTGGAAACCGTGTTGATTGACACGTCAGCAACGCGGGAAATCGACCGCATCGAAGAACCCTCGCAAAGCATCGTGAGGATTTGCACGCGGGTTTGGAGGGGCAGCTTGTTCATGCCCCTAATATGTGAACTTTTATGCTTAGTGTCAAGCATAGGTTTTCACATCAATCATTGATTCACAAACAGCTGCCACTATGTTAACAGTGGCAGCTGTAGTGATTTGGTGGAGCGCTCGACCAGACTCGAACTGGTGACCTAGAGGGTACGAACCACTCGCTCTATCCAACTGAGCTACGAGCGCTGAGCGGCTGGCCTATCGACCAGCCGCCGCCGTTGCCGACCTAGAGCCGCCGCGTTTCCCTGATCCGGTTGCGCGGCGGCTTTTCTATTTGCACAGGCCCCGGTCGCCGGTCGGCGAACTGGCGGGGCCCGGAACTCTTCTGGACATTCGAATCTCCTTCGAAACGAGGCTCAGGTATATGCGAGCCATTATCCGCAGTCAACGGTTAGAAACCAAATTCCGTGTTATGTGATTGACTAATGCGGGAATGGGCATTAAATGAGGATTGCGACCATCCGTGCGGATGGACTGGAGCTAGCCACATGACCGGACAGACCGAAACCATCGACAGCGCGTCGAAGCCAGAACAGCGGACTCGCCAACGCTCTACAATTTCATTTCCGTACATGGACCTGAGGTCAGCAGTCGCATTTGCGGATGCTATCCACGCTCATGTCGGAACGGGCGAATGCGACGACGACCAGTTGGCCGCATGGACAAGCCAAAGCGCCAAGAGTTCGACATTCCGGGTGCAGGTTTACACAGCCAGGATGTTCGGTGTCCTCGAAGGAGATGGGCCACGTCACCGCCTAACCGAATTGGGGCGGCAAGTCGTTGACCCCAACCAAGCGCGCGCCGCAAAGGCAAGGGCTTTCCTGAATGTCCCGCTCTACCGAGCGGTGTTCGATAAATACAAGGGCGGCGTCATTCCCCCAGCAGCAGCGCTAGAGCGCGACATGGTGCAGCTTGGCGTTGCTGAAAAGCAGAGGGACAGGGCCCGACAAGCTTTTGAGCGATCCGCCGATCAGGCTGGTTTTTTTGAACATGGGCGAAACCGGCTGGTGCAACCTGGCGTTATTGCGGGCGAGACGCCGCAGCAACAGCCATCCGCTGAGAATGGGGGCAATGGCGGCAGCGGTGGAGGAAGCGGCCCGAAAGACCCGCTGATTGCTGCGTTGATCCAGAAGCTACCCCAAAGCGGCCCTTGGGATGCTGTCCAGAGGGTCGCTTGGCTCAACTTAATGAAGATGGCCTTTCAATTGACCTACGGGGCTGCTGACGAAATCGAAATCACAGTGAAGCCGGTTATTTCGACCAGCGCTTCGCAGCAGCCTTCTTAGCGATCTCGGCGCGCCGCTCTGGCGTCATATTGGCGGCGCGCTTCTTTCCGCCCTTTGAACCAAGCTCTTTGGCGGCGGCACTCTTGCCGTCGTCCGGCGTGTCCTCGGCTTCCTCGCCAGTGGCAATGCGCATGACGCGGACGGCGTTGCCGATCACGTCGGCTGGGCGCTTCTGGCCTTTAGGTCCTACCGGCATTCTTTGCCTCGTACTGCTCTTTCGTGGGCAGTTTATCGAAGGGAGGCTAATAAGCCTGTTCTTCGTATCGCGCCCTTGGTATCGGAATCGAGTTCTTCCCGTCCGAAATCTGCGCCCACTGTCCGTCTCGATAAAGCCCGCGCATGAAACCTCCGTTGCTTTCCGCTAAGCATATAGGAGTTCGCTGGCCGGCGCGACAGGCGAGAGGTGCCGGTTGATAGCCGGTCAAATTTCAAACTGAGACACTACCGACCATCCCGACCATATCTCGCTGCCGATAGCGCCAGACCGCGCTGGCGACCATCACAATGCCGATTGCGGCAATGCGACCCTGCGATGGACCGGCATCATCAGCCAGAACGCTTTCTGACAGCGTCCCGGTTGACCGTTATCCCGAGATGTTGTCCGCTAACGGTAACGGTGTTTTCGTCAACCCGCGTCACCTCGCCGATCAGCTCGATCTTCTGGCCGCTGCTAATGCTCGGAGTGGTATCCACGATCGAATGCGGCTGATGGTAGGACGGAATGAGGACGGCCACGCGATCCTCCGTCACGCGCTTTCGCACGGTTGCTGTTATCACGACCTCATCCCCGACTTTCAAAGAGCCGTTTGCCATGCGCCAACAACTCCGGCGCGGCAAATTGGTTCGAAAGAATCCGCTAATGTTTGGGCTGGTGGCCGCCCCTTCTCGCGACCCCTCAATCTGACCAGCCGCGTCTTCCCGAGAAGGTGGGGGTGTCGCCAAGGCTGGACCGATCGCGGGCCGCAAGCCAGCAGCAACATGTTCATGGATGGACGTGGCAGCGCCTATGACGATCGAGAGGCTGAAGACGAGCACGGCGGCGACAGCAACGACGAGCCGCAGGCAGACGATAGCGACGACGAGCACTCACTCGGCTGGACGGAAGTCGCCTCGCTAACCGGCAACCTGGGCTGCTACGGCAGCGAAGGAGATCTAGAGGAAGACATCCAGGACAGGCCTCACGATGACGACGAGCGGGAGCCGACAGGTGAAGACGACCCTATCACCTACGGTGACGGCTCCGGCCGTGCCATCGCTGAAAAGCTGTAAGAAGGCGCGGGCGCCCGCCGCGCCGGAGAGTTGAAATTGGACCCGCCGTCGAGCCCGCCGCTCGATCCCGACGCGATGGACCTCCGCGCGCACTACTGGGCAGCGAAGGGTTCTAATGGGCGCGGCAACCCCGCGTTTGTGGCGCACAACCAGCTTCCAGCATACAATGACGCCACACACCTGAACTCTCCAAGTTGGGGTTCTCTTTTGGCCCGGCTGCTCCGGTGGCCGGGCTTTTTAGCAATCGCGAATGTGTGATGTGCATTTGAACCGGATTGCGGGTTAGAGTGACCTGCGTCACCTAAATTACTCCATGGGACCGGCCCGGCGGCTTTCTTCGGCTTGCCGGGCCTTTTTAGTGTCCGCTATTTCAAGCAACGTGCCGGGAATACGCTGCTACGCTTTTTGCAACTAAATGCTACGGTATGGGCAGGGACCGTTGGGGACAAGGCACCCGCCGGAACCGCTGAAAGCCTTGACAGGCAAGGATTTGCCGTGACGAAGCGGGAAGGGTAGGGACGGGAGCGAGCGAATTTTCAAGACCGGTGCCTTAAACCGCTCGGGCCGGAGAACAAATGCGCAGGCCTGCGGGGTTGGGGCCGATCGAAACAAGAGGACAAGTAGATGGTTAAGGCTCAGCGAGAAGATAGGGCGGAATGCACAAAGCCCGCGAGGAAGAAGATACGGTATACTCAAGTGCACCGGGCAGCAAGGATGTTAAACCGGTAATTCGTGGGTCACATGGACCTAGCCTTTCTTAAGCAATCACTCACCATCTCCGTCCACATGGATTTAAATAATTCCTGCGACAATAGTTGCGGCAGAGGCGGGGATTGTCATGGGTTTTATGGACCGCGTTGCTCCTGTGGTCGACGAGACGATAGCAACGCTGGCGAGGACCAAGTTTGTTGAAGACCCAATCGCCGGGGTGAAATACTCTCGCGCGACAAGCATCATCAGCTCCGCCTATAAGCGCCACGGTAAGATCCTGGAGACCGCCACCCGAGAAGGCTTGCGCGAGAGCAACCGACACAGCGTTTGGCAGGATGACATTTTCCGGGTGTCTCGTGCGGCTGACGGGCTGGCAAGCTCTCTCAGCCTGGATGAGTGCGCCAAGAGCGTTCTTTCCTACGGGGACGCGGTTCGAACGCTCCAGATCGACCTGCTGGCGTTCGACAACGCCGACAGGACCATGCGAGCTTACGAGATTAAACGAGGCAACGGGCATTTTGACGCTGGCAAGATTCGGTCGATCCGCCGCGATCTCATGTGCATTCAGGTGCTTCTGAGAAGCTATGGGGAGTTCTGCAAGTTTCAGCCCATGAGCGCTGAATCTAGGATCATCTTCTATTACGGAATGCGATCGCTGCCTCGCCCCTGGTCGCTGGATAAGTCTGAGCTAGACCAGCACTTCGGTTTCCCTATCATCGAGCTTGTCGAGAAGGCGAATGACTACTTCAAGGACCGGCTTCACGCCTTGCTTGAAGCAAAGCCGTAGTCCGAGGCTTTTCCAGTGCCTTGCGACAAGGTGGAACCCACATAAGTCGCGGCAGAGAGACAGTCCCCCCTTTTCCCAGACAAACCAGCCGTACCCGGTAGCCGTGCTCGCCTTGGCGTCAAGCCTTCCTTTCACCATCGGAACGCGCTCGGTAAACTGTGCGAACTTCACCGGCGGGTTCGCGGTAAAGATGTTTTCATATCGTCCCACGCTCTCGAGGAACACGGTTCGTGCAAGGATGGCCACGCCTTTACGGGCCACAATGAACGCTCTTTCTATGAAGTCCTCGGCCAGCCGAAATGGCGGGTTAGTGATCACCCAGTCGTGGGACTGCGCTTCATAGGGAAAGCTAAGGAAGTCCCTAACTTTGCCGAATCCATAGGAATAGGCATCGGCCGCTTCGACCGATCGAAAAAATTCGGCGAGGGCCCTCGCCATATACCCGCGTCCGCACGCCGGCTCGAGGCACGTGAGTCCTCGAACCTCATCGCGTCCTATAACGTGTTCAACGAGTGCTCTAGTTGCCCATGGCGGGGTTGGAAAGTCGTCGGCACTGTCGGCTGCTTCTCGCCGCTGAGCCATGACCGCATGTGAAGTATTCTGCATGCGAATCTCCATTTCCCTATAGTGGCCCACAAACCTTTACCGAAACTTGCTGGCTGATTGCTTGGATTTTCTTTTATTCCCACGTTGGCAAAAGACATTGCGCGAGCAGGCCCTTTAATGTCGCGGGATGCGCCGGCGATCTCGCTTGGAGGGGCCGTCGCCTTCGTTTTGCCCCTGAGGAATGCGAACAGTTTGGTAGCGCGTCCGACATGCTGCCGAACATCATCCGGGCTGCTGTTCACTTCCTCGAAGGGCGTCCGGCTGACCGAGGGAATGGCCGACCAGGCCCCGGTACGGACTGAAGTAGCGCGCCCGATCTCTTCTGCGGTTAGAGTAATTACAAGGAAGCTGCTTTGCCTAACGTTTCGGCTCAAAGCCCTGTTCGGCCATGCATGCGCGGAAGGTGCTGCCTGATGCAACCGCGCCGGCAATCCATAGTCGACCTGCAGCAACTTGCGTCTCGGCCGCGCGACCATTGCAGATTGCTTTCGCTCGCTCGAACCGCGCCTCATAGCTTCCAGTGGCGATTGGCCTCCACTCGCTTGATGGGCTGGTGTTACAGCCAGCGAGAATGCCGAATGCCGAGAGCATGCAAACGCCGCGTATCGTGAACATCCCCGGAATCCGCCCCATCAAAAAGCAGGATAACGCAACCATGCCTGTATGGGGAGCGGCTTGAGGATTTCAGCGAACAGAAACGCGACATCATGTTCCTCGGGACCGTGCTCGCCGGCTGGCTGGCACAGGCCTCCTCGCCGGCTGAGTTTTGTTACGGCGAACAACAGTGCCCCGTTGCCTCACGGTGGCAGGCTTTTCGTTGGCCTGCTATCTAACGCCATGGTCAAGAACAAGCCGCCGGCCGACCATCACTTCGTGCCGCAGTTCCTTCTCCGAAATTTTGTCGACGCGGCGGGCGAGTTGCACGTCTATGACCGGCGGACCTCACAACGGGGTGTGTTCAACAACTCACCTGAGAAGGTGTTCTTCGAAAGCCAGCTTTACACCGCATATGAGAAAGACCTGTCGAAGAACGTGGATCTTGAGCTAGCGTTTGCTAACCTAGAAGGCGTTCTCGCTCCTGTGGTTGACCGAATCGTCCAGGGAGCAAGGCAGGGCCAGGACGTGGCTCCTCATCCTGGCGAGCGCCAGTTGCTGGCGCTGTATACCTACTTCCAGTGGAAGCGCGTGCCGGACAATTTCAAGCAATATGCGAGCGTAGGAACGATCCGGGAGGACGGCGAGAAAGCCCTCCGCAAGTTCGAGGCGGAATTCGGGGCGCTCAATGACCAAGAGAGAGAGCATTTCCAGAAGGACGAGACTTGGCGCCGCATGCTCCAAAATGTCCGGAGGGATGTAATTGCGAGGGGCAACCCGGCCATTGTCGAAGCCATCAATAACAAGAGGCTTTGCATCGTCCGCACCTCAAACCCGGCACATGCCTTCATCATTTCGAGTTACCCGGTTTACAAACTGCACCATCCTGGAAGAGCCAACCTCGACGATCCTGAACTTGAGATGTGGTTTCCCATCGCCTCCGAGGTGTCGCTTGTCTGGGTAGGTCTGGGCGGCGACACCCTTTTCAAGCCGCTTTTCGATGGCGTCGAGATCAGAAAGCTGAACAAGGCAGCCGCGGCGAAAGCGAACATGATCGCCTCCCGCTCGCCCCAGCTTACGGCATCGCTTGCCAGCTGTGTTGGGAGGCAAATTGAGAGTAGAGGTGGACCACTTCCTCAGAGCGGTGGCTCACCTGCTGGATAGCGGAGCGGAAGGTTGCCGTTGCCAATGTTCAAGTATTGCCCGAGGAATTGCCCGCAGTCGAACGCCGCCTGAAGGCGCTCACGGTTGCCGTCATAGTTGACGATGTCAAAGCCAAACGTGCACTCGGACGCTTTCAGCTCGCCGACGCTGGAAAGATAGCTCTCCAGCGTGTGCCATCGCGCGCGATCGGCGAAGTGCGCGCGCAATGTCTGAGATCCTCCAGCGGGGACGACGGTATCGTCCTGTTCGAGATCGAGCCGTAAGTTTCCGCTAAACGCAGACCGGACCGTCCCTGAGAAACGGAACTCCCCGCTCACTCTGCCTATCGAAGCTGGACGGTTGCCGTCGTTTTCGGCCAGGAAGCGTATGTAGTCCTTGGTCGAAGCGATGGGGCGTACCGTTACATGCGATGACGCAAAACCAAATAGGGCGCGGTGTGAGTAGACGGCCGCTATTCCGCCAAGGATGACGGCCAGTCCGCCTACTGCCGCCACGATAGCGCCGAAATAGCGCCCCAGATGGTCGATGATGCCCTTTTTGGGTGTGGGTGTCTCGTTCGGCTTAGACTGGTGGGCGCCTCTGCGTTCAGGGCCGCCTTGTCGCTTTATCCCCACGGAAACCCCTGGGATGAGAGTTCGGTGTCGGCGGTCCGCAATGCCATTTGTTCACCTTGGTTCGCAGGTGTTTATTCGATGGATATTCGACGCGCCCGGGCAAAGATCCGCTAAGTGCTTGGAAAGACTGGTACGCCCAAGGGGAATCGAACCCCTGTTACCGCCGTGAAAGGGCGGTGTCCTAACCGCTAGACGATGGGCGCGCTCAGACGAAGCGGCTTATAATTGCGTTGTTCGCAACCGGCAACCCATCTGCCGCCACATGCGACAACTTTTTTCGCGAGCCTGCAAAACGCATGTTTGGCAACCGGAAAACAGTTCGACCGAAGCAGGTAAGCCGCTTAGTTGTCGCCACCGCCGCCGCGCCGGCGGCAGCGCCAGTTCCAGTCGCGCTCGGGGCCGACGTCGACATGGACGGATTCGGTGTGGCAGTAGGTTCCGACGCCGCCGCGGCCCGGCATCGAACGCACATAGCTCGCCAGCTCCCACTTGGAGACGCCGGGAACCTGGATGTCGGCGGCAGCGCAATACATGTGCAGCGAGTTCTTGGCGCCGTTGGCGCGGCGGTTGCGGGCAGGGTCGCGATAGCCGGAGGTGACGATCATCTTGCGGCCGAAATGATCCTCGATCGTCTTCAGCACGCGCACCAGCGAAGGCTTCAGGCAGGCGACGTCGACGCTTTCGTTCTGTCTCAAGAGGCCGTTGGGCGCGAGCCTTGCCATACCGGCGGCCGACGCCACCTGGTAGGAGCCACCGCCTTCGTCCTCGTTGAGATCGACGTCGCTCTCGTCGTCGATGCCGGACTTGCGCTTGATCTCGAACAGCGCCGTCTGGCGCACGCCGGGCAAGGCATCGGCGCCGGTGATGTGGTTGCTGCTGTCGTCACCGAGGGAAGCCAGTTGCACCGGCTTGTCGCCCGGGGTCGCGGAGGCGAGGGTGACGATCGGCTTTGTCGCCGGCCACGTTGTCTTGGCCTGGGCGGCGGGCTGGTCGCTGGAGCGCGTGTTGATCAGCGGGGCAGGCGCGGCCGAGGCCGGCTTGGTGCTGAACAGAGAAGCAAACAGCCCCTTCTTCGGCGCGGCGATCGGCTGCTGCTGGGGCTCGCCCGCTGTCACGTAGACGCCTTTGCTCATCGCCTGCACGGTCGCCTGCGCTTGCGATGCGACCGCGGCGGCATCGCCGGCAGCGACCTTGGTGGCGGCCGCTTTCGTCTCCTCTGCCGTCTGCGGCGGCTGTACCAGCGGTTGCGGCGTGTTGCCTGCGATCGAGCCGGCGTCAGCAGGAACCGCTACCGCGGGGAAGGCTGCTCCGGGCCGGGTTTCCGGCACATAGGCAACTTTTTCCGGCAACGGTTTGTCGTCTTCGCCCATCACGGTCGATGCCGCCTCTGGGGATGCCGGGGAGGTCGACGCCGCCTGCGAGGTCGAATCGGCCGACGCCTCGGACTGGGCGCTGGAAGCCGCGCTCATCTCGGTGGCGGTTGAATTGTAGGCGGGCGTGACGACCGACATCGTCGGGTCGCCGGTCGAGGTGCAAGAGGCCAGAAGCACGGATAAGAGCGCTGCCACGATGCTGCGGCTTTCCCTTCGTGCGAGGCGCCAACCTGCTGATTTCAAAATAAAATTCCCCCTCGGCATCCGGTCCGTACATCGTCGCCGCAGCACTCCAGTGCCTCTGGCGGCGACCTCCTGTTCCCGAACCGGAAACGGGATCTGTATCGATCTGCAAAGCCTCGGATTTATTGTTTGTCTGCAGGCGAGCTGAGGCTACGAAAACGATTAACAGCACCATTTCGCCCTGTTTGGGCGGCCCGTCAACTCACCAGACATTACAGCCGGTTACACACGCACCTTGACATAGGTGCCCGGCGCGTCCCCCAAGGTTTTCATACGCTTGCCCGGTTTGCGGGCGGGCACATGGATGTTGTCCTGGCTTTCGATCCAGTGCTGCCAGTGCGTCCACCATGAGCCGGCATGCTCGTGCGCGCCGGCGAACCAGGTGCTGAAATCCCCCACCGGCTTGCCGCCGGTCCAGTACTGGTACTTGTGCGCCGCCGGCGGATTGACGACGCCGGCGATGTGGCCGGAGCCCGCCATGACATATTCGACGTCGCCACCGAAATAGCGCGAGCCGAGGAACACCGAGAGCGCCGGCGCGATGTGGTCTTCCTTCGTGGCGAGGTTGTAGACGGGGATCGTGATGTCGGCCAGCGAGACGGTGCGGCCGGCAAGCTCCATCGTGCCGCGGGAGAGATTGTTCTCGAGATAGCAATTGCGCAGATAGAAGGAATGGTTGGCCGCCGCCATGCGGGTCGAATCGGCATTCCAGTAGAGCAGGTCGAAGGGCAGCGGGTCCTTGCCGCGCATATAGTTGTTGATGACATAAGGCCAGATCAGGTCGCCCGAGCGCAGCATGTTGAAGGCGGTCGCCATCTTGGTGCCGTCGAGATAGCCCTTTTCGTTCATCGATCGCTCGACCGCGGCAACCTGGTCCTCGTCGACGAAGACCTTGAGATCGCCGGCATAGGTGAAGTCGACCTGGGTGGTGAAGAAGGTCGCCGACCTGATGCGGTGGTCGCCTTCCTGCGCCAACAGCGCGAGCGCCGCGGCCAATAGCGTGCCGCCGACGCAATAGCCGATAGCGTTGACCTCCTTCTCGCCGGTCGCCTTCTCGACCATGTCGAGGCCATATTGCAGGCCCTCGCGGATATAGGCCTCCCAGCCTTTGGCGCCGTGGCGCTCGTCCGGGTTGATCCAGGAGATGACGAAGACCGTGTGGCCCTGCTCGATGGCCCAGCGGATGAAGGACTTCTGCGGGTTGAGGTCGAGGATATAGTATTTATTGATCCAGGGCGGGCAAATGAGCAGGGGGCGCTTCAGCACCGTCTCCGTCGTCGGATCGTATTGGATGATCTCGGCGACATCGCTGCGGCCGATCACCTTGCCGGGTGTCGTGGCGATGTTCTTGCCGATCTCGAACGGCGCGTAGTCCGCCTGGCGCAGCTTCAGGTCGCCCCTGCCGGCGGCGATGTCCTCGGCCAGCATCTTCATGCCGCGCACCAAATTCTCGCCGTTGGAGGCGACGGTCTCGCGAAACAGCTCGGGATTGGTCAGAATGAAATTCGACGGCGCGATGGCGTTGGACACTTGCTTGACGTAGAAGCTCGCCTTGTGGCGGGTGTGCTCGTCCAGGCCCTCGGCATGATCGACGAGATCGGAGGCCCAGCGCGAGGTGACGAGATAGGCCTGTTTCAGGAAGTCGAAGAAGGCATTGCGGCCCCATTCCGGATCCTGGAAGCGCTTGTCGCCGCGCTCGGGCTTGACCGCGTCCTCGGGGGCTTCGGCGTTGGGGCTGGGGCTGACCTTCTGAATGGCGTTCGCCCAGACCGTCATGTAGCCGGCGAACAGACGCGTCTGCGCTTCAAGCGCGCGCTGCGGGTCGGCCAGCCAGTATTCCGAGAGCTTGGAGAAGGTCTTGACCATGTCGACCACGGGTTCGGCGACGTGGTCGCGCACTTCACCCTTTTCGCGCGGCTCGGCCCAGGCGGAGGCCGCCTTGCCGGCCTGCTCGATCATGCGCGCCATGTTCAACGCGAAGCGTTCGGGATCTTTCACCAGATACTGTTCGACGGTCGAAGGTCCGCCATTTTCCGCTTTGTCCGAATCGGGCGCTTTGGACATGGTTCGCGGGGTTCCTCCCGGAGCGTTTTCTTGACATATTACCATGGGACATCTGACCGGGTCCAACACGCTCTAACCCGGCTGCCAGGAAAACAATATGACGATTAATGTTGGCGGGACTTATTTTCTCGGCGCCGGTTCGATTTGCCGCATCGCCACCGCAGCCGCGGTGCTGTGCACGCCGTTGCTCGCGGGCGGCTGCGAGACCAGCAGCAACGCCAGCAATGCGAGGCCGACCGCGGTGACCGAGGGGCCGAAGGACACCGGCTCCTATCCGAACCTTAACATTCCGCCGCCGGTAGCCGCCAAGCAGCTGACGAAGGAAGAGACTGCCGCCAAGCTTGCCCAGCTCAAGGCCGAGCAGCAGGCGCAGCTTGCCAAGGGCGGCCGCGCGAAGCCAGCCGCCAATACGGCGGCGCTGAACACGCTCGCCAGGACGCATGGGGACGATGCGCTGAAGCAGATCGAAGGCAAATGCGATCCCGCCCTCGACCCTAACTGCAATTAGGTCTATATCGCGCGCCGAAAAGCGCCCCCTTTGATCGTCTGGAACTCCAATGGAAGAATTTCACAAGGTCCGCCGGCTTCCGCCTTACGTGTTCGAGCAGGTCAATCGGCTGAAGGCCAGCGCCCGCTCGCGCGGTGCCGACATTATCGACCTTGGCATGGGCAATCCGGACCTGCCGACGCCGAAGGCCATCGTCGACAAATTATGCGAAGTGGTGCGCGATCCGCGCACGCATCGCTATTCGTCCTCGCGCGGCATTCCGGGCCTCCGCCGCGCCCAGGCGAACTACTATGCCCGCCGCTTCGGCGTGAAGCTCAATCCCGACACGCAAGTGGTGGCGACGCTCGGCTCGAAGGAGGGCTTTGCCAACATGGCGCAGGCGATCACCGCGCCCGGCGACGTCATCCTGTGCCCCAATCCGACCTATCCGATCCACGCCTTCGGCTTCATCATGTCGGGCGGCGTCATCCGCTCGCTGCAGGTGGAACCGGATGACGGCTTCATCCCGGCGGTCGAGCGTGGCATCCGCCATTCGATTCCGAGGCCGCTGGCGCTGATCCTCAACTATCCTTCGAACCCGACGGCGCTTGTCGCCTCGCTCGATTTCTACAAGGACGTGGTCGCCTTCGCGAAGAAGAACGACATCATCATCCTGTCGGACCTTGCCTATTCCGAGATCTATTTCGACGGCAATCCGCCGCCTTCGGTGCTCCAGGTTCCAGGGGCGATGGATGTCTGCGTCGAGTTCACCTCGATGTCGAAGACTTTTTCCATGCCCGGCTGGCGTATGGGCTTCGCGGTCGGCAACGAGCGGCTGATCGCGGCGCTGACGCGCGTCAAATCCTATCTCGACTACGGCGCCTTCACGCCGATCCAGGTGGCGGCGGCGCATGCGCTCAACGGCGACGGTGCCGACATCGCCGAGGTGCGTGAGGTCTATCACAAGCGGCGCGATGTGATGGTCGATTCCTTCGGCCGTGCCGGCTGGACCATTCCGGCGCCGGCTGCCTCGATGTTCGCCTGGGCGCCGATTCCGGAACAGTTCCGCCAGCTCGGCTCGCTCGAATTCTCCAAGCTGCTCATCGAGCACGCCGACGTCGCGGTAGCGCCGGGCATCGGCTTCGGTGAGCACGGCGACGATTTCGTTCGTGTGGCGCTGGTCGAGAACGAGCACCGGATCCGCCAGGCGGCGCGCAACATCAAGCGCTTCCTGGCCTCGACCGCCAAGCAGCCCAACAATGTTGTGCCGCTCACCGCGCGCCGCTGAATTCACCGCACATCACACCGACCAATCTTTGAGGGGCGTCGCCGGACATGGCTGAAGCGTTGCGTGTTGGAATTGCCGGCCTTGGCACGGTGGGCGCCTCGGTGGCGCGCGTGCTCAACGACAAGGCCGCCGAGCTCACCCGCCAGTGCGGTCGCGACATTGTCGTCACAGCGGTTTCGGCGCGCGATCCGAAGCGGGACCGCGGTGTCGATCTGGGCGACACCAAATGGTTCGACGATGCCGCGAAGATGGCCGAGAAGGCCGACATCGATGTCTTCGTCGAGCTGATCGGCGGCGACGAAGGGCCAGCGCGTGCATCGGTGAAGGCGGCGCTCGAGGCCGGCCGCCATGTCGTGACGGCCAACAAGGCGCTGTTGGCCAAGCACGGCGTGCAACTCGCCGAGATCGCCGAGAAGAAGGGCGTGCTGCTCAACTACGAGGCTGCGGTGGCCGGCGGCATCCCGGTCATCAAGACGATGCGCGAGGCGATGGCCGGCAACCAAGTCAGCCGCGTCTTCGGCATCCTTAACGGCACCTGCAACTACATTCTGACCCGCATGGAGGCCGAAGGCATCTCTTTCGATGCCTGCCTCAAGGACGCGCAGCGCCTCGGCTATGCCGAAGCCGACCCGACCTTCGACATCGAAGGCCATGACACGGCGCACAAGCTGTCGATCCTGACCAGCCTTGCGTTCGGCACGAAGATCGCCGCCAACGACATCTACATGGAGGGCATCTCCAACATCACCCAGGCCGACATTCGCGCCGCAGCCGAGCTCGGCTATCGCATCAAGCTGCTCGGCGTCGCGCAGCGCACCGACAGCGGCATCGAGCAGCGCGTGCATCCGACCATGGTGCCGACGGCCTCGGTCATCGCGCAGGTGCATGGCGTCACCAATGCCGTGGCGATCGAGACCGACATCCTGGGCGAGCTTTTGCTCTCCGGCCCCGGCGCCGGCGGCAATGCCACCGCCTCGGCGGTGGTCGGCGACATTGCCGATATCGCCAAGAGCCGGCCGGGCTTCCAGCACGGGCCGGTCTTCGGCTGGCCGGCGAAGGAATTGAAGCCCTACAGGAAAGCGCAGATGCGCAGCCATGCCGGCGGCTATTTCATCCGGCTCACCGTGCACGACCGCATCGGCGTCTTCGCGGCGATCGCCAAGCGCATGGCCGACAACGATATTTCACTGGAATCGATCGTCCAGCAGGCCGCCGGGCCGGCAACCGAAGAGCAAAAGACGGTCATCCTCGTCACCCACGAGACAACGGAAGCGGCGGTGCGCAAGGCGGTCGAAGGCGTCACCAAGGACGGCCATCTCACCGACAAGCCGCAGGTGATCCGTATCGAGCGGGCGGAATAGTTCGAGTCATACTTCACCTTTAATCGATTGATATTGCTGCCATTTCAAAAATTGACATGGCAAGTCTTGCCGTTGTCATGGAGCTTTGCCAGAAGAAGCGCGCTTCTGGCGGGAGGCAACGCGCAGTTTCAACGAGGAATGCCCATCCATGAACATGGCCCAAAACATCGCAGCCGGCCTCGATCGTATCCTCACCATGGAAGTGGTGCGTGTGACCGAAAGGGCCGCGGTCGCCGCTGCCAGGCTGCGCGGTCGCGGCGATGAGAAGGCGGCCGACCAGGTCGCGGTCGATGCGATGCGCCAGGAACTCAACCGGTTGGCCATCAAGGGTACCGTGGTCATCGGCGAGGGCGAGCGCGACGAGGCGCCGATGCTCTATATCGGCGAAGAGGTCGGCACCGGCAAAGGCCCGGCGGTCGACATCGCGCTCGATCCGCTCGAAGGCACGACGATCTGCGCCAAGAACCTTCCCAACGCGCTTGCCGTCATCGCGATCGCGGAAAAGGGCAGCCTGCTGTTCGCGCCCGACGTCTACATGGACAAGATCGCCATCGGGCCGGGATACCCGGACAGCCTGATCGACATCGACGCGCCGCCGGCCGAGAACATCGCCAATCTCGCCAAGGCCAAGGGCGTGGCGGTGCCCGACATCACCGCCTGCATCCTCGACCGGCCGCGCCATGCCAAGCTGATCGACGCGGTGCGGGCCACGGGCGCCGCCATCCGGCTGATCGGCGACGGCGACGTCGCCGGCGTCATCCACACCACCGATCCGGAAGAGACCGGCATCGACATTTATCTCGGCACCGGCGGCGCGCCGGAAGGGGTGCTGGCCGCGGCGGCGCTTCGCTGCACGGGCGGACAGATGCAGGGCCGGCTGATCCTCGACACGCCGGAGAAGATTGCACGGGCCGAAAAGATGGGCATTTCGGATCCGAAGCGGGTCTATCGCGCGCAGGACATGGCGCGCGGCGACGTGCTGTTCGCGGCGACCGGCGTCACCGACGGCAATCTGCTCGGCGGGGTGAAGTTCGGGCGCACCTTCATCACCACTCACACCATCGTGCTGCGCTCGTCCTCGCGCACAGTGCGCGAGATCAAGGCGCGTCACCAGGATCTGGAAAAGTTCTGATTTCGTCCTTGTAGACACTTTCGCGCAATTACGGTCGGAGCGACCTTCCACAGTTTTCCGGGGTGGTTCGCTTTCCCGGAATTGCTAGGGCTGTCGCATCTTGATATCTGCCGAAGGATGGTGTGCAGACGGCGCGTCTCATGATGGGCGAGAGACGCTTCTTCCTCGATGTCAGGCAGTCGGCGACCGGTGTTTCGTGGGAGCACCGGCTGACCGAGCGGCAGGACATGGCCGCTTTGGCCATCGCGCAGGGTCATGGCGTGCCGGACATCGTCGCAAGGGTGCTGGCTGGGCGCGGCGTGACGGTCGAGCAGACCGAGCGCTTCCTCGATCCGACGATTCGCGAGCTTTTGCCGAACCCTGCCTCGCTGACCGACATGGAGAAGGCGGCGGCGCGCATCGCGGATGCGGTCGTGGCCGGCGAGAGGGTGGCGATCTTCGGCGACTACGATGTCGACGGCGCCGCGTCGTCGGCGCTGCTGAAGCGCTTTCTGGCGCATTTTTCGGTGCCGTCCGAGATCTATATCCCCGACCGCATCTTCGAAGGCTACGGCCCGAATCCGGAAGCCATGCGCGAACTGATCTCGCGCGGCGCGAAGCTGATCGTCACCGTCGACTGCGGCACCAACAGCGCCGTGTCGATCGAGGCAGCGAAAGAAGCCAGCGCGGATGTCGTGGTGCTCGACCATCACCAGGTCGGCGGACCGCTGCCGGCGGCGGATGCGGTGGTCAATCCGAACCGGGAGGACGACCTTTCGGGGCAGGGGCATCTCTGCGCCGCCGGTGTGGTCTTCCTGTGCCTGGTGCAGACGGCGAAGGTGCTTCGCGAACGGTTACCAAACGTCGCGCCGGTCGATCTGCTTTCGCTGCTCGACCTCGCCGCGCTGGCGACCGTTTGCGACGTGGTGCCGCTCACCGGCGTCAACCGCGCTTTCGTAGTCAAGGGCCTGCAGGTGGCGCGCCAGCAGAAGAATGAGGGGCTGGCGGCGCTTGCGCGGGTCTCGCGCATCGGCGAGCCGATAAATACCTTCCATCTCGCCTATCTGATCGGGCCGCGCATCAATGCCGGCGGGCGCATCGGCGATGCCGCGCTCGGCAGCAGGCTGCTTGCCACCGAGGATCCCGTTGAAGCCGCAAGCATTGCCGAGACGCTCGACCGGCTGAACCAGGAACGGCAGCAGATGGAACTGGAGATGCTGGCGCAGGCGCGCGCCGAGGCCGACGCGGAGCTTGCCGGCGGCACCGGCCCTGGCATCGTCGTGACCGCCAGCAACAGCTGGCATCCCGGCATCGTCGGGCTGCTGGCCTCGCGGCTCAAGGAACATGCGCGCCGTCCCGCTTTCGCCATCGCCTTCAATGCCAATGGGATCGGCACCGGCTCGGGGCGCTCGGTCTCCGGTTTCGATCTCGGCCGGCTGGTGCGCGAGGCGGCGCAGGCCGGCCTGATCGCCAAGGGCGGCGGTCACGGCATGGCGGCAGGCATCACCGTGGAACGTGCCAAGCTCGGCGCGCTTCGGGCTTTCTTCGAGGAGCGCGCTGCGGCGGATGTGTTCCGGCTGCAGAGCGAGGAAAGCCTGGCGATTGACGGCGCCTTAGCCGCCGAGGGCGCGACGCTGGCGCTTCTCGACGCGCTGGAGAAAGCCGGCCCGTTCGGCGCCGGTCACATCGCGCCGGTGTTTGTGCTGCCGCGCCACAGACTTATCGATGCGCGGCCGATCGGCACCAACCACATCCGCGCCGACCTGCAGTCGCAAAGCGGCGGCAACCTCCAGGCGATCGCGTTCCGCGCCGTCGACACCGCGCTCGGCGAATTCCTGTTCAAGAACAGGGGCAAGACCGTGCACATAGCCGGTTCGCTGTCGGGCAATTACTGGAACGGCAACCGCTCAGTGCAATTCCGCATCACAGATGCCGCGATTGCTTGACTGACGCTTCGGATCAGGCGAGCACCGTCTGCAGCCGCCGCAATTCGCTGATCTGGGACATGGTCGCCTGATAGCCGATGCGGATCGCCTCGTCGGCGCGATGGAACTCGGTCAGTCCGATATGGCTGAGCTTCGGCTGCAGCGACATGTCGGGCGGATCGCCGGCGAGCCTGGCGCGCGAGATCCGGTCCTGGATGATGTTGAAGGCCTCGACCATGACGCCGGTGATGCCGAGGCGGGTCTGGTGCGGCGGGTGCTGGGGATTGACCTGACCGGGACGCGGCGCGTCGTTCTCGATGACGAGTTCGCCCGCGCTGTGCTTGATCACCGCGGCACGCCCAAACAGATCGTAGTGGAGGTTGACGGCAACGACCAGCGGCTGCTCGTAAGCACGGCAGACCGAGACCGGCACCGGATTGACCAGCGCGCCGTCGACCAGCACGCGCCCGTTGCAGTTCACGGGCTCGAAGACGCCGGGCAACGCGTAGGACGCGCGCATGGCGGTGATGAGCGAACCTTTCGACAGCCAGATTTCGTGGCCGGTGCGGATTTCGGAAGCGACGGCGACGAAGGGCTTCGACAGTTCCTCAAAACGGATACCGTCCACGTGTTCGCGCAGCCGCGCATCGAGCTTCATGCCGCCGAACAGGCCGCTGCCGCGCAGATTGAGATCGAGCAGTCCGAAGAGGCGCCGCTTGGTCAGGCTTCTGGCGAACTCTTCCAGTTCGTCCAATTTGCCGGCGAGATAGCAGCCGCCGACCAGCGCGCCGATCGAGGTGCCTGCTATCATCGAAACTTCGATGCCGGCTTCGTCCAGCGCGCGCAGCACGCCGATATGGGCCCAGCCGCGAGCACAGCCGCCGCCGAGCGCCAGCGAGATGCCCATCTTCTTCGCCGATTTCGGATCGAGCACGCCGCCGGACGATGCAAGGCCGTTGGCCTCCTGAACGTCAGGTCTGCTGCGCAATGACGCCCATTCGAGCATCATGATCTCCCTTGTCCCGTGTCCCTTCTATCACAAGGATGTTTGAGAATAGTGAATATGAGTGGTTTGTGAATATCGAATGGTTCACGCCGGCTTCCGATACGTTTCTTGCGGATCGAACAGCGGCTTGCTGCCATCGTCGGCAAGCACCGCCTTGCCGTCGCTGAGCCCCACCGTCCGATAAAAGCAGGAACGCCTACCGGTGTGACAAGTTGCGTCCTGGCCCAATACTTTGACGCGCAACCATATCGCGTCTTGGTCACAATCCGTGCGCATCTCGAGGACGCGCTGGACGTTGCCCGAGGTCTCGCCCTTTTTCCACAGCGCGTTGCGGGAACGCGACCAGTAGTGGGCGATGCCGGTTTCGAGCGTCAGCGCCAGCGCCTCGGCATTCATATGCGCGACCATCAAAAGGATGCCGTCGCCGGCGTCGGTGACGACGACGGTCACGAGGCCGGCAGCATCGAAGCGCGGAGAAAGGACGGTGCCTTCCTCCAGCGCCTTCTTGTCTGCCGGGGCTTTGGGAAATTGCAGTGCCGACATTGCCGGTTCGTCTTTTTGTTGGACCATGATCTTATCCGAAAACCGGGTCCCACTTTTCGGGACCATGGTCTGAAGGCCGGCAGCAGCCGGCGATCAGGCACGCACCATGGTGACGAAACGCACCTGTTCTTCGGGCGTGTCCTTGAAGACGCCGGTGAAGGTAGAGGTGAGCGTGGTCGAGTCCTGCTTGCGGATGCCGCGCATGGCCATGCACATATGCTCGGCCTCGATCATGACGGCGACGCCGCGCGGGTTGAGCACGTCCTGGATGACGCCTGCGATTTGCGCCGTCATTGCTTCCTGCGTCTGCAGGCGATGGGCGAAGATGTCGACGACGCGCGCGATCTTGGACAGACCCACGACCTTGCCGTCCGGCAGGTAGCCGACATGCGCCTTGCCGATGATCGGCACCATGTGGTGCTCGCAATGGGAGTGGAACTTGATGTCCCTGACGATGACGAGATCGTCATAGCCGGCCACTTCCTCGAAAGTGCGGCCAAGCTCCTCGGCCGGGCACATGTCATAGCCGTTGAACATCTCGCGAAAAGCCTTGGTGACGCGCTTCGGCGTGTCGACAAGGCCCTCGCGATCAGGGTTGTCGCCGGTCCAGCGCAAAAGCGTGCGCACGGCGGCTTCGACCTCGGCCTCGCTTGGGCGATCGGTGACAGGCTTCTCCATAAAGGAGGAAGGGGGCATGAGTTTCTTGATGACGGCATCCATAAAGGCGTCTCCCGTAGTCCCACTCAGAGGTGGGACGAGTTGAACGGACCACGACCTTTCGGGTGAAACTCGCCCGGTTTCCAGCCCGTAAGCGGCGTGAACAGATGAGCAATGACAATGGCTTGAGTTGCCTTGTCGATGCCCGGCTGCCATCATTATATATGGTCGTGCACAGCGAAAGGAAGACGCAACAGCGGCAAAGCCTGTTCGCTTGGCGGCGACGGATTGGAAAAAGATGATCGACGACGTCTACAATGCGAAAATCCTGAGCTTCGCCGGAAACATCGCCAAGATCGGCCGGCTCGACCACCCCGATGCGACCGCCAGAGCGCATTCCAAACTGTGCGGCTCGACCGTTACCGTCGACCTCAAAATGAATGGCGACGTGGTGACCGATTTCGCTCATGACGTGAAGGCCTGCGCGCTTGGTCAGGCATCCTCCTCGATCATGGCCCAGCATGTCATCGGCGCGAATGCCGACGAGCTGCGCGCGGTGCGCGAAACCATGCTGAAGATGCTCAAGGAAAACGGCGCGCCGCCGGAAGGCCGGTTCGCCGATCTGAAATATCTGGAGCCGGTGCGCGACTACAAGGCACGTCACGCCTCGACCATGCTGACCTTCGATGCAGTGGTCGACGCGATCGGCCAGATCGAGAAGAAGCGCGCCAGCGAGGCGGCTTGAGGGCGATCTCCTGGCTGCTTGCCTGTTATGGCGAACTCGCTTGGTATCCCGGCGCCATGTCGAGTGGACCGACCGGCGTCCCGTCCGGCCTTCCCGGCGATGACCGATAAAAGGTCGTTGCGTTCCCGGCTCGAAACCCACATCTAACGCACAAGGAAGCTGGCTGCGGAGAAGTGCGGATGGGAGACCATCCAGGACATATCCATGGTGTCCGGCCGGTCCGGCATGGGCGAAACTGGCAGGGACCCTGGCGCAAGACGCCGGGCCGCGTCCTCGGCACGTCGCTCGTGCGCCTCTACCAGTTGACGCTTTCCGGCTTCGTCGGCAATAGCTGCCGGCATCTGCCGACCTGTTCCGAATACGCGCATGAGGCAATCGCCCGCCATGGATTGTGGACCGGGGGCTGGCTGGCGCTGTTCCGGGTCTCGCGTTGTGGGCCGTTCGGGACGCATGGCATCGACCGCGTGCCGGAGACGCTTGCGCCGCGCTATGTCTGGTTCATGCCGTGGCGCTATTGGCAGATCGGCAGGAAGCACGGCGACGCAGATGGCTGACTATGTCAGCGCTTCGCAGCCCGTGTTTACGATCCGGTAGGGTTAACGTCAGCCTGCACAAACACTGCCAATTTGAGACAAAATCGAGACAAGAGGCCTCGCTAAGCCGCTCCGCGTAATCCCTTTCCCGGAGTGAGCTTCGATGCGCCATATGGACCGCTATCCGTTCTTCATTGCCATTATTCTGTTCCTGCTGGCCTGGATTCTCGGCCTGCCGATGCGGGCGCAGTCGGCGCCGCTCAAAGACATCCACTGCACTTTGATCGAGGACTCGGCGAGCGGCTCGACGCTTTGCCAGGATGGCTTCCGCGACGAGCGCGTCAGCCCGGCTTCGATCTTGCCGAAGGGGCTCGCGACGCGGGCGGCTTCCTGAACGATCTTCCCGGGCTCATCAAATAGAACGGCTTGCGGCTTTACGGCGGCGGAAACTCCTCATAAAAGACTGCCGCCCGCCAGCGTCCAAGTGATTGGCGCCTCCGGCCAACCCTGCATGCTCCAGCACACTTCCTGCGACATGCATTCACCACCCGCGCTCGTTTGCGGGACTGGATAGGACAACTCTGATGCTGAATTCCGTGTCCCTGACATTTCCCGATGGTTCCGTCCGCGAGTACGACGCGGCCATGACCGGCGCCGCCCTTGCCGAATCGATCTCCAAATCGCTGGCGAAAAAGGCTGTTGCCTATAGCCTCGACGGCACCGTCCGCGATCTTTCCGATCCGCTCGGCGGGTCCGGCAAGGTCGAGATCATCACCCGCGAGGATCCGCGCGCGCTGGAACTCGTCCGCCACGACGCGGCGCACGTGCTGGCCGAGGCGGTGCAGGAACTTTGGCCAGGAACGCAGGTGACCATCGGGCCGGTGATCGAGAACGGGTTCTATTACGACTTCGCGCGCAACGAGCCGTTCACCCCGGACGATTTCCCGGTGATCGAGAAGAAGATGCGCGAGATCATCGCCCGCAACAGGCCGTTCACCAAGGAAGTGTGGTCGCGCGAGAAGGCGAAGAAGGTCTTTGCCGACAAGGGCGAGCGCTACAAGGTCGAGCTGATCGACGCTATCCCCGAGGATCAGGATATCAAGATCTACGCGCAGGGCGACTGGTTCGATCTCTGCCGCGGTCCGCACATGGCTTCGACCGGGCAGATCGGCAACGCCTTCAAGTTGATGAAGGTGGCGGGCGCCTATTGGCGCGGCGATTCCAACAACCCGATGCTGACGCGCATCTACGGCACCGCCTTTGCCGACCAGGCGCAGCTCGAGGCATACCAGATGCTGCTGGAGGAAGCCGAGAAGCGCGATCATCGCAAGCTCGGCCGCGAGATGGATTTGTTCCATTTTCAGGAGGAGGGACCGGGCGTCGTCTTCTGGCACGCCAAGGGCTGGAAGATGTTCCAGAACCTGGTCAACTACATGCGCCGCCGCCTCGACGAGCACGGCTACCAGGAAGTCAACGCGCCGCAGGTGCTGGACAAGAGCCTGTGGGAGACGTCCGGCCACTGGGGCTGGTATCGCGACGCGATGTTCAAGGTGACCGTCGCCGGTGACGACACCGACGACGACCGCGTCTTCGCGCTGAAGCCGATGAACTGCCCCGGCCATGTGCAGATCTTCAAGCATGGGTTGAAGTCTTACCGCGAACTGCCCGTAAAGCTTGCGGAGTTCGGCAATGTGCATCGCTACGAACCGTCGGGCGCACTGCATGGGCTGATGCGTGTGCGCGGCTTCACGCAGGACGATGCGCATATCTTCTGCACCGAGGAGCAACTCGCCGCGGAATGCCTGCGCATCAACGATCTAATCTTGTCGACCTATGCCGATTTCGGCTTCGACGAGGTCGCGGTGAAGCTGTCGACGCGGCCCGACAAGCGCGTCGGCACAGACGAGGCCTGGGATCATGCCGAGGCGATCATGAGCAATGTGCTGGAGACGATCCGCACGCGCTCCGGCAATCGCATCAAGACCTCGGTCAATCCGGGCGAGGGTGCCTTCTACGGGCCGAAGTTCGAATATGTGCTGAAGGACGCCATCGGCCGCGAATGGCAGTGCGGCACCACCCAGGTCGACTTCAACCTGCCGGAACGCTTCGGCGCCTTCTATATCGGCTCGGATTCGGAGAAGAAGCAGCCGGTCATGGTGCATCGCGCGGTGTGCGGCTCGATGGAACGCTTCCTCGGCATCCTGATCGAGAACTATTCCGGCCATTTCCCGCTGTGGTTCGCGCCGCTGCAGGTGGTGGTGGCGACGATCACCTCCGACGCGGATGAGTATGCCACGACAGTGGTCGAGCGGCTGAAGGCTGCGGGGCTGCTCGCCGAAACCGATCTGCGCAACGAGAAGATCAACTACAAGGTGCGCGAGCACAGCCTGGCCAAGGTTCCGGTCATTCTCGTTTGCGGCAAGCGGGAGGCGGAAGAGGAAACCGTCAATGTCCGCCGTCTCGGCTCCCGCGACCAGGAATCGCTGAAGCTCGGCGACGCCGTGAAATTGCTGGCGGACGAGGCCGTCTCTCCGGACCGCAAGCGCCGCGCGGCCTAAAATCGTTAATCTCCAATCGCTTCTCGAATGGCGGTGGCACATAGTCCACCGCCATCTTCACACGCCTGTCACGCCAACCTTGTAACCGAGCCGCCATGCTCAAGCTGAAACCGCGGGGAAGGCCGTTTCCCGAGCTCTCCTACGCCAACCGGCATCAGCCGGCGCTGACGCGGTGGTTCATCCATTCCGTCGAAGGCCTGTCGGGCCGCGACCGCTTTGCCGTGCTCTACGACTTGTGGCGGCGCCAGGTCGCTCCAACGGGCGAACGTGTGTTCAGCCGCATGCTGGACTTGATCGACGTCAGGGTGCACCACGCCGGCCGTTGGCCGCCGGCAAATGTGCCGGCTAGTCCGCTGGTGATCGTCGCCAACCATCCCTTCGGCATCGGCGACGGCATTGCAGTGCTGTCGCTCGCCGAGCAGCTCGGCCGTCCGTTCCGGGTCATGATCCACAAGGACCTGCTCAGGATCCGCGAGATGGAAGCCTATTCGCTGCCGATCGATTTTTCCGAGACCAAGGAAGCGCTGAAGAACAACATGGCCGTGCGCCACGAGGCGGTGCGGCTGTTGAAGGCAGGCGTCACCATCGTCGTTTTTCCGGCCGGCGGCGTCGCCACGGCGCCGAAGGGGTTCGGCCGGGCGATCGACCTGCCGTGGAAGATGTTTCCGGCCAAGCTCATCCAGGAGGCCAAGGCCTCGGTCATCCCTTTGCATTTCTCCGGCCAGAACGGCCGTCTGTTCCATCTCGTCAGTGGGCCGATGAACATGGCCGAGCGCGACAACCGCGTGGCGAAATTCGTCGGCAAGGCGTCGCTGACGCTGCGCACCTCCCTATTAATCCGCGAATTCGCCCGGCTGTCGGGCAAGGCGATCGAGGTGCGCATCGGCGATGTGCTGAAGTGGAGCGAGCTCGAACCGTTGCGCGACCGCAAGGCGCTGCTCGACCAGCTCTACCAAGCGGTTTTCGATCTCGCTCCGGCGGCTGCGCGGCGCGGACGCGTACCGTTTCTAAGCAAGCGGATGCGCAAAGCCGCCTGAGCAGCTAGTCCGCGCCCTCCTCGGGATCGATTGCGGACGATTCGTTGGCCACGACCTCGATTTCCTGGTTCTGGCCGGCGACGACGGTGAAATCCTTCTGGTAGATACGGTCGCGGTTCTTGGCGATGATGGTGTATTGGCCTTCGGCCAGCACCATCGAGGCGAAGGCGCCGACGGCTTCCTTGATCGGATCGCCCGATTCATTGAGCAGCGACCAAGAGGTGTCGGCAATGGCTTCGCCACCGGGTTCGCGCACCAGCTTCATCGTCATCTCGGCTGCGCGGTGCTCGACGGTGGCCTCGGTCAGCTTGCCGGCCTCGACGCGGATATCGGAGCGGATCACGGCGTTGACCGCGCCATAGGTGGAGACGACATGGTAGGTGCCTGCATTCAGCCGCACCACCGTGTTCGGCTCCACATCGGGGGCGATCAGCGCGCGGTCGCCATTGGTCTCGGCCTGGCCCTCATAGATCGCGAAGCGGAGCTTCTTTGGCGCGATGTGCGCGCCGCCGGACGTCACCGCATCGAGCTTCAAGCCGCCGGCATCGAGAACGAGGCTCTCTCGCTTTGCGTCCTTGCCGACGGTGATGCGCTTGGTGGCGCCGGCCCGTCCGTAAGAGGCGTGGACCAGGTAGCTGCCGGGGTCGAGCTGGAACACCGCCGTGCCGCCATGCGCGGACGCCACCATCGGCAGCTTGCCGTCGCTGGCCGGTTCCGGCTTGAAGACGCGCCAGACGATGCCGCGGGTGATGTCGGCGCCCTTGTCGGTCAGTTGCGCAGAAAGGGTGATCGCTCCGCCGCTGCCAAGCGCCAGCGACCGCTCGCTCTTCGGCGTCGCATAGCTCGAAATGCCCGGCAACTTGATATTGCCGACATCGTTGGCGTTCTGGGCCAGCGCGAACGAAACCGGCACCGCAAACAACGCGGCGACGAGCCCGATCACGAAAAGGCGCAGAGTCCCCTCAAACATGCCTTGCGTTGAAGCCCAAGGCGGTGGCAATTTCAAGGCTCAAGAGCCTGCCGCCCTCCGCCAGGGCTCTTTATCCGGCGTATAATTGCGCCATTGCCCGAGCCGCCCGACCTCCCGATGGCGCGCTTCAGCTCAAAATTGAAATGCTAGGAGACTTGCGCCCATGGCGTCGCCGATCATCGACTTCCTGCTGACCCGCAATTCAGCGCCGATTCCCGACCTCAAGGAGCCGGCGCCGAGCGATGCGGAAATCGCCACGATGATCGCCGCGGCGTCGCGGGTGCCAGACCATGGCCGCCTCGAGCCGTGGCGGTTTATCGTCTACCGCGGCGAGGCGCGGGTCGAGATTGGCAAGAAGCTCGCGGCGCTTGCCGAGCAGCGCGAAGGACCGTTGCCGGAGGGGCGCCGCAACCAGGAACTGGCGCGCTTCTCGCGCGCCCCGCTGGTGATCGGCGTCGTCTCCGTGCCGCGGGAGAACCCAAAGATCCCGCAATGGGAGATGTTCCTGTCGGGCGGAATGGCGGCTATGAATCTGATGATCGCGGCCAACGCGCTGGGCTATGGCACCAACATGATCAGCAACTGGTATTCCGACGTTGCGGAAGGCAGGGCGATCCTCGGGCTGTCGCCGCAGGAGCGCGTCATTGGCTTCGTCCATATCGGCTCGTACCAGGGACCGGCGCCGGAGCGGCCCCGACCCGATCCGGCGAAGCTCTATGCCGATTATGCCGGGCCGTGGGCCGGCTGAGATGTTCTACGAGCCATCCAAGGGGCACGGCCTGCCGCACGATCCGTCGAAGGCGATCGTTGCACCCCGCCCGATCGGATGGATCTCGACATTGAACAAGGCCGGTGAGATCAACCTGGCGCCCTATTCCTTCTTCAATGCCGTTTCGACGCGTCCTTTCATCGTCTGGTTCTCATCCGAAGGCGCGAAGGACAGCGCCACCTTCGCTGAAGAAACCGGCGAATTCGTCGCCAATCTCGTCAGCCGCGAGCTTGCCGAGAAAATGAACCGCACCGCCGTCGATGCACCGCGCGGCGTCAGCGAGTTCGCCTATGCCGATCTCGCCATGGCGCCGTCGCGCCTCGTCGCGCCGCCGCGCGTGGCGGAAGCGCCCGCCGCCCTCGAATGCAAGGTGACCGAGATATTTCGGCCGCGGGCGCTGGACGGCGCCGAGACCAGCGCCATCGTCGTCGCCGGCGAGGTCGTCGGGGTCCACATCGACGATGCTTATCTCAGGGACGGCCTGTTCGACATCATCAGGGCCGGCAATGTCGCCAGGCTCGGCTATATGGACTATGCCAGCGTGAACGAGATTTTCTCGATGCGGCGGCCGCGCTGGAGCAAGGATTAACTGGGAGGGGTACACGGCTCACGTCCGCTGCAAGCTGATCCCCATGGTCTGGTGATTGGCGGTTCAGGCTGAAAGTCCCGCCGCCCTCGCGCGCGCCAGCAGCCGCTCCGCAAGCCGCAGGTGCGGCCGATCATACATCTTGCCGTCGATGCCGACGACGCCCGGATTTCCCGCCGCCGCGAAGGCGTCGACGATCGCCCGCGATCGTTCGACCGCTTCCGGCAACGGCGTGAAGGCGGTGTTGATGACCGGCACCTGCGCTGGATGGATCGCCATCTTGCCGGTAAAGCCGTCGCGCTCGGCTTCTCTGCATTCGGCTTCGAAACCGGCCATGTCGCGGAAATCCGGAAAGACGGTATCGATCGCGGCGATTTCCGCCGCTCCGGCCGCCAGGATGGTCGTCGCGCGCGCCAGGCGGAAGACGTCGGTGTAGCGGCCGCTCTCGTCGCGCGCCGAACGCGCGCCGATTGCGGCCGACAGATCTTCTGCGCCCCAGGTAAGTCCGGCAAGCCGGCTGCTTGCTCCGGCGTAGCTCGCGGCAGCCAGCAGGCCGGATGCGGTTTCGGTGATGATCGGCAGGATCTTTATGCCGCCATCCGGCAAGCCGCTTTCGGCCTCGTGCACCCGAAGCTTGGCCGCGAGCTGCTGGACATCCTGTCCGCTGTTCGACTTCGGCAGCATGATGCCGTCGGGTTTCACCGGGACGAGCGCCGCAAGATCATCGTCGGTCAGGCCGGTCGACAGATCGTTGACGCGTACGTAGATGTCGGAGCTGGTCTGCTGTCGGTGGCCGGCGATGAGGTTCGCCGCGACTTTGCGGGCGGCCGCCTTGTTGCCGGCAGCGACCGAATCCTCAAGGTCGACGATGACCACGTCGGCGCCGGCGCCAAAGCCCTTTTCCAGCTTGCGCTCGGAATCGCCCGGCACGAAGAGCAGCGAGCGCATCAGGACGCCTTCTTCATCATCATCGCCTGCCTCGTGCATTTGGCGACAAGAACATCGTTCTGATTATAGGCGCGGTGCTCGAATTCGACGATGCCGCGATCGGGCTTCGACCTGGACTCGCGCACCGAAACGACCGTCGTCTCGACGCGAATGGTGTCGCCGTGGAAAACCGGGTGCGGGAAGACGGTCTCCTTCATGCCGAGATTGGCGACAGTGGTGCCGACGGTGATATCGTTCACCGAGATGCCGATCATCAGGCCGAGCGTGAACAGCGAATTGACCAAGGGCTTGCCCCATTCGCTCTTCGCGGCGAAGTCGAAGTCGATGTGGAGCGGCTGCGGGTTCAGCGTCATCACCGAGAACAGCATGTTGTCGCTTTCGGTGACGGTCTTGCGCAGCGTGTGCCGGAAGACGCGGCCGGCGACGAACTCCTCCAGATAAAGCCCGGCCATGGTCGATCTCCTCCGCTATTCCTGTTTGATAGGCGTTGGTTGCAAAGCCATCAAGCCGGTTAAGAAACATGGTGAACCGTTCGTAAACCATTTTCAGCTTACCGTTCCCAACGGGGCCGAAACGTTTCGGCAAGGGCGTAGCTGATCGGCATGGTTGTTTCGCATTTTCTAAAGTGGATCGATAAGGCAAGGGTTTCAGAGCGCGCCGCCGCCGCGAGCGCGCTGGCCCGCGCCTACATCAACTCCGACCTGCCGTTCGAGGATCGCTGCGCCGCCGAGGCGGCGCTCACGCTGCTGCTCGACGACGTTTCCGCCAAGGTCCGGCAGGCGCTCGCCGAAGCGCTGTCGATGAGCCATCACGCCCCGCCGCAGGTGATCGCAGCACTCGCTTCCGACCAGCCGGAAGTGGCGGCGCTGGTGCTGGCGCGTTCGCCTTTGCTTACCGATGCCGATCTCATCGACCGCGTCGCCTGCGGCCAGAAGGCCACCCAAAAGCTGATAGCCAACCGTCCCGTCGTGTCGATGTCGCTGGCGGCAGCCATCGCCGAGATCGGCGAGCCGGAAGCCTGCGCCACGCTGATCGCCAACAGCGGCGCCGATATTGCATCGCTGAGTTTCCGCCGGATGGCCGAACGGCACGGCCACCTGCCGCTGGTGCGCGAGGCGCTGATCGCCGACGCGCGGCTTCCCGCGGACTGCCGGCACATGCTTCTGGTCAAGCTCGGCGAGACGCTGAAGGGATCGCCGCTGGTACTGGCACTGATGGGAGCGGCACGGGCAGACCGCGTGATGCGCGACGCCTGCGTGAAGGCTTCGGTGACGCTGATCGAGGGCACCCGCGCCGAGGAGCACGCCGCGCTGATCGAGCATCTCAGACTGCGCGGCGATCTCACCGCGAGCTTCATCATCCGCACCGTCGCGCATGGCAAGGTCGACTTCTTCGGCTCGGCCCTGGTGGCGCTTGCCCAACAATCCGAGCAGCGGGTGAGGGCGTCGCTGGCCGGCGGGCACGACGTTGCGCTGCAGGCGCTGTTCCGCAGCGCAGGCCTCGCCGCCGCCACGCACGGCATCATCCTGCGCGCGCTGAAGATCTGGCGCGAGGTCGCCAACGGCAAGCGTGTCGCCGGCGTGCAGGAGGTGAGTTGGCTGATGCTGAAGGAACTCGGCGGGCAATCGGCCGAGGGCGATCTCGCTGGACTGGTGAAGTCGATCCATCTCGACGCGCTGCGCGAGAACGCGCGCGGGCATGCGCTGGCAATTGCCGCCGCCTAGCGCACGTCGGTGCCAGGTGTGGCCGGCCTGGCGGCTTCCTGCTCGATGCTCACGTATCCCGGCCCGGCCCGTCTAAGGGTGCCCCTTCGCGAAAAAATCCGGATAATCCTGCATCGCGGCAGCGATGATGCGCAGTGAGGCCGCGACCTGAAGCATTTCCGGCCGGTCGCTGCGACCGGCGATGCTCGCCGCATATTCCCGCGCCACGGCGATGGTCGAGGTCTGCGGCTCGCCATGCCTCCTGAACAGCAATTCCCGCGCCAGGCCGCGCAGGAAGTTGCCGATCGACTCGACCGTCTCGCGTGGCACGGTGGAGTTCAGTTGCGCCTGGCGCAGCCGGAGCACTTCGAGGCCGACGGTCACGGCGGCAATGCTGCCGCCAAGAATAGGGTCGCCTTTCCTCCCGGTCTGCTGCAGTTGCGGCATCAACTGGTTCATCCGGTCATAGGCCAGGCTTTCGAAGGCCGAACGCCTGGGGACGCGCTCATGCAGGCAAAGGCGCGCCAGGTCCTCGCGCATCGCCTTCGAGATGCGCTCAACAGTGGCCCAGGGATTGGCCGGCAGAACGACGATGAAGACGCCGATGGCGATCAGGATGCCGACCAGGATCGATGCCGATCCGGCGAAGAACGGGCCGGGATCATAGGTCATCATCTGGTGCGGGCTGAGGAAAGCCAAGAAATTGATGGCGAAGGCGGTGGCCACGCCGACATGCCGCGGATTGGCCATGCCGAGCGCTGCCGGCACCAGGATCGGCACGACAAAGAGGGTGAACCAGCCGAAGCCGGGCAGCGCCGGCATTGCGATCTGGCCGAGGAAAGCGAAAGGCAAAGCGAGGAGCGTTCCGGTGAAGAAGCCCCAGGCCGACTGAACCGGATCGGGACGCGCCGCGAACAGGCTGGAGACGACGGCGACGAGAATGACGGTGCCCGCCGCCTCCGACCATTTGGTGGTCAGCCAGAAGGCGGCCACCAGAAGCGTGGCGAGCGCGGCGCGCACCGCATTGCGCCAGGCCGCATGATAGTCGCGGTGCACGACCAGGGCCGGTTGCTGCCGCTCACGAGACGTTCGGGAAACCGGCGAGCGAAGCGCATCCAAGCCGCGCATCACCTGCTTCAGCGCCTCCGCGAAATCGGCGGCAATGGTGAGGCGGGTGATGGTGCCGACCTTGTCTTCACCGGGATCGGTGGCCACCGGCGCCATTTCTCTTGCCCTGATCGCGATTGCCTCGAGCCGGGCCACCCATGGGCCGGTGTCGTCCAACGCGTCGCGCGTCGTAGCGAGTTCCCCGACGATTGCCTTCAACTCGCTGCGAACAGGGATGAGCGTCGCATTCTCCGGCGCGACATGGGTATGCAGCGCGCGGGCCGCCGAGAGCGCCCACAGGAGCTGTCCGATCGTGCGCCGGACCGGATGGGCGCGGGTCGCGAAGCTCGGCGCTTCGAGGCGCGCATAGGTGCGCATTTCGGCAAGTGTCTGGGCATCGGTGATCAGCTTGCGCTGGAGAGCGGCAAGACCGGCCGGATCGCCGTCGGAAAAGGCGCCTGAGGCGTAGTCGGCGAGATCGAGAATGCTGCGTTTCAGCCTGGAGATGATGGCGTCCGCCGCGAGCTTCGGCAGGATCAGCCGGCTGGTGACGCCGGCGCAGACGATGCCGAGCACAATTTCCGCGCAGCGCGCGACAGCGAGATCGACGACGAGATGCGCCTGCCCGAATGCCGGCAGGCTGATGATCATCGCTGTATAGCCGGCAAGGGCGGCGCCATAGGCTTCCGGATTGCGCAGCAGCGAGGAAACGAGGGTGCTGACGCCGATCCATAGTGCCAGCACCGTCACCAAGAGCCAGGGATTGGTGCCGAACAGCGATGTGATGCCGATCGCCGCCAGGCCGCCGGCCAGCGTACCGAGCAGGCGGTAGAAGCCTTTCGCCAGCACCATGCCGGCGACCGGCTGCGCGACGATGAACACGGTCATCATCGCCCACTGCGGATGATCGAGCTTTAAGGCGTAAGCGGCAAGCAGCGCGATCAGCCCGGCAGAAACCGTTCGCAGCGCGAAGATCCAGTCCGAACGCGTCGGCTGGGTCAACTCACTTAACGGTGTCCCGGCTAGATCCTTCAGCCGCGTCCAGGTCACATGCAAGTCTCCGTGCCGGAGCCTGTTATGGACCAGTCCGCGTTCAGATATCCAGCACGTCGGCCTCGGCGAATTCGGCACGTTCCTGGATGAAGCGGAAGCGGGCCTCGGGCTTGGTGCCCATCAGCGCGTCGACGGCGTCCTTGGTCGCCTGCTCGGCATCGATCACGTCGACCCTGAGAAGCGTGCGCTTCCTCGGGTCCATCGTGGTTTCCTTGAGCTGCGAGGCCATCATCTCGCCAAGGCCCTTGAAGCGGCCGATCTCGACCTTGCCGCGCCCGGTGAATTCGGTGCGCAGCAATTCGTCCTTGTGCGCGTCGTCACGCGCATAGGCCACCTTACCGCCCTGACGGATCGAATAGAGCGGCGGCACGGCCATATAGAGGTGGCCACCGCGGATCAGGTTCGGCATCTCCTGGTAGAAGAAGGTGATCAAAAGCGAAGCGATATGCGCGCCGTCAACGTCGGCGTCGGTCATGATGATCACGCGGTCGTAGCGCAGGTCCTCGTCGCGATATTTCGAGCGGGTGCCGCAGCCGAGCGCCTGGATCAGGTCGGAAATCTGCTGGTTGGCGGCAAGCTTGTCGTTGCCGGCGCTGGCGACGTTGAGGATCTTGCCGCGCAGCGGCAGCACCGCCTGGCTGGCGCGGTCGCGCGCCTGCTTGGCCGAGCCTCCGGCCGAGTCGCCCTCGACGATGAAGATCTCGGCGCCGGCCGCGGCGTTCTGCGTGCAGTCGGCGAGCTTGCCCGGCAGGCGCAGCTTGCGTACCGCGCTCTTGCGCGAGACTTCCTTTTCCTGGCGCCGGCGCACACGCTCGTCGGCGCGCGCGATCACCCATTCGAGAAGCTTCGAGGCTTCCTGCGGGTTGTCGGCCAGCCAGTGGTCGAACGGGTCGCGGATGGCGGTTTCGACGATGCGCATCGCCTCGATGGTGGCCAGCCTGTCCTTGGTCTGGCCGACGAATTCCGGCTCTCGGATGAATACCGACAGCATGCCGGCGGCCGAGATCATGACGTCCTCGGTCGTGATGATCGAGGCGCGCTTGTTGCCGATGAGGTCGGCATAAGCGCGAAGCCCGCGCGTCAGCACGTTGCGGAAGCCCGCCTCATGCGTGCCGCCCTCGGGAGTGGGAATCGTATTGCAGTAGGAGTTGAGGAAGCCGTCGCCGCCGAACCAGGTCACCGCCCACTCCAGCGAGCCGTGGCCGCCCTGCTTGTCGCTTTTGCCCGCGAAGACTTCGCGCGTGACCTGGAATTCGTCGCCGAGGGTGGCCTTGAGGTAGTCTTTGAGGCCGCCCGGGAAATGGAACTCGGCTTTGGCCGGAGTTTGATCCTTTTCCTTGATCAGCGAGGGATCGCAGGTCCAGCGGATCTCGACGCCGCCGAACAGATAGGCCTTCGAGCGAGTCATGCGGTAGAGCCGGGCCGGCTCGAAGGCGGCGCCCTTGCCGAAGATCTGCTCGTCGGGATGGAAGCGGGTCCTGGTGCCGCGGCGGTTGTGCACCTCGCCGAGGTGCTCCAGCCCGCTCACCGGAACGCCGCGCGAGAAGCGCTGGCGATAGAGCTGGCGCCCGCGCGCGACCTCGACCTCGAGGTGATCGGACAGCGCGTTGACGACGGATACGCCGACGCCGTGCAGACCGCCGGAGGTCTCATAGACCTTGGAGTCGAACTTGCCGCCCGAATGCAGCGTCGTCATGATGACTTCGAGCGCAGGCTTCTTGAACTTCGGATGCGGGTCGATCGGAATGCCGCGGCCATTGTCGGTGACGGTAAGAAATCCGTCCGCCGAAAGCTCGACGTCGATGAAGGTCGCGTGGCCGGCCACCGCCTCGTCCATCGAATTGTCGATCACCTCGGCGAAGAGATGATGCATCGCCTTGTCGTCGGTGCCGCCGATATACATGCCTGGGCGCCGCCGCACCGGCTCCAGCCCCTCCAGAACCTCGATGTCGGCGGCGCTGTAGCTCTCGCTGCCGTCGCGGGCGGCGGCCGAGCGCTTCGCGGCCTGCACCAGCGGATCGGCCGGCCGCGAGGGCGCGCGTACTTGCTGGGGCTGCTTTTCCGGGTTGCCGAAAAGATCGCTGGTGTCGTCCATGCTAGCCATTAAGTCCGGTACTGCGAATCACTCCTCGATACTGCCACGCTTTTGGCGGGCGAACGAGTTCCTGTTCCGTTCAGGGATCAAACTGTCTCTTATTCCAAAACCATTCGATAACCAAGCCGCCGGAAATAGGGCGGGCTCCACCCCTTCGGATTCCTGATTCTTTAACATTAACGCCTAGCGTGAGCCTCAACGGCAAAAGACCACGGGGCGTCAGGGGTTTCGTTGTGAAGGGCAGGGCCATAACCATGATCGGCATCGCAGCCGTTTTCGGCGCGATCTCGATCTTTGCCGCGGACTTCTGGGTCAAAAGCCAGGCGAGGGCCCAGTCCGAGCAGAAGACGGCATCGATCGTGGTGCCGCACGAGCCCAAAGTCGAGTTCAAGACCATCGTCGTGGCGAATGCGCCGCTGCGCTACGGCATGCAGCTCGACCGGTCGCAACTCACCGAAATTCCGTGGCCGCAGGATTCTCTGCCGCAAGGCGCCTTCCCGACCGTCGACAAGCTGCTGGCCGAAGGCAGCCGCGTCGTGCTGTCGCCGATCGAGGTCAACGAGCCGGTGCTGCTCGCCAAGCTGTCGGGACCGAATGGCCGCGCCACACTTTCCAACATGCTGTCGCGGGGCATGCGGGCAGTCACCATCCGCACCGACGAGATCGCCGGCGTCGGCGGCTTCATCACGCCGGGCGACCGGGTCGACGTCGTGCTGACGCGCGATGCCGGCGAAATCCAGGAAGTGTCCAAGAACGCGCAAGGGGCAGCCGGCTCGACGGTCACGTCCGAAATCGTCGTGTCCGACGCCAAGGTGCTTTCGGTCGGGCAGGGCGCGGACGAGCGCAAGACCGAGCCGCAGGTCGCCAATTCCGTGACCCTCGAGGTCACCAACGAAGGGGCGCAGAAGGTAGCGCTCGCCCGCACCGTCGGCTCCTTGTCGCTGTCTTTGCGGTCCGCCGCCGATGCCAGCGCCAGCGGCAACGGGCTTACCACCATCTCTTCCTTCGGCGGTTCGGTTGCCGCGAGCGCCGAGGCAAGCGCCGCCTCGCTGGTCAAGGCGGTGGCGAAGGAGCCGGAGGAGCCAAAATTCAAGACGGTGATCGTGTCCCGTGGCACGAAGGTGGAGGAATACAAGGTTCCATCCAAGCCCGCCGACGGAGACGTCGTTCCTTCCAAGGAACAAGAACAATAGCCGGTGGGGACCGGCCGGGAACGGGACAATGCCTGTGTTGAACAAAGAACGGACGACGAGAGGGCGGCGCCTTCTGCGTGCTATGGTGGCGGGCGCCTTTCTGGCAGCCGCCGGAATGCTGGCCTTTGGAGCGCCGGCCCAGGCAAACAACGACGTCGTATACGTCTCGGCGACCAAGAACGCCTCGATCAAAGTCGCCAAGGGCAAGCCCAAGACGATCATGACGAACGCGGCCTTCTATCAGATCGTCATCGGCGATCCGGAGATCGCCAACGTCAATCCGCTGACCGACAAGTCCTTCTATGTGCTGGGCAACAATCTCGGCACCACCGGCATCGCGCTGTTCGATCAGAACAAGCAGCTCGTCGGCACCATCGACATCGAGGTGACGCTGGACACCGACCAACTGGCCAACACCATCCGCGCCAGCGTGCCGGATGCCAAGATCAAGGTCGGTTCGGCCAACGGCCGCGTGGTGCTTTCGGGCGAGGCGGAAGACGCGGTCGCGGCCGACAAGGCGAGCAAGATCGCGTCGCGCTTCTCCGGCAATGAGGAAGTGATCAACTCGGTCAACATCTCGTCCTCGCAGCAGGTTCAGCTCAATGTCCGTTTCGTCGAGATCAACCGGCAGGCGGGACAGGATCTCGGCGCCAAATACGGGGCCAACTTTGCCTTCGGCGTCGGCGGTCGCGACGTCATCATCGACCCGGGCACGGTACCGACCGCCGGGACCGGCGAGATCATCGGCCGGTTGCTTTCCAACGGGGTTTCGATCGACATCGCCATCAAGGCGCTGGAAGAGCGCGGTCTCGCCCGGCGGCTGGCCGAGCCCAACCTGATCGCCCGCTCGGGCCAGACCGCGAGCTTCCTTGCCGGCGGCGAGTTCCCGATCCCGGTGTCCGAGGACAACGGCAAGATCAGCGTCAGCTATAAGAAATACGGCGTCGGTCTTGATTTCACGCCGACCGTGCTCAAGGGTGGACTGGTCAGCCTCGATATCGCGCCCGAAGTTTCGTCGATCGATCCCTCCGCGTCGATCGAAGTCAGCAGCGGCATTTCCATTCCTGCCTTCATCGTGCGTCGCGCCAAGACGTCGGTCGACTTGAAAAACGGCCAGAGCTTCATGATCGCGGGCCTTCTGCAGTCGCAGAACGACATCACCACCTCGCGCCTGCCGGGGCTCGGCAAGCTGCCGGTTCTCGGTCCGCTGTTCTCCTCGAAATCCTATCAGCGGCGCGAGACCGATCTGGTGATCATCGTCACGCCCTACCTGGTCAAACCGGTTGACCCGTCGAAGAAGATGGTCGAGCCCACCGACGGAACGCGGCCGCCAAGCAATGCCGACTACTTCCTGAACAACACCGAGGAAGTCGACGCTTCCGCTCCCAAGCGCCCCTTGGCACTGGCCGACGGCAGCGGGGCCCGTCCGGTGACGGCGACCACGTCGGGCCATTTCCTCGATCTGCCGAAGGACTGAAGCCATGCGTCTGGCTCCTTGCATCGCTCTGCTGCTCGCCGGCGCGCTCTCCGGCTGCACCAGCGACGACTATGTGCGCACCGAAGGCGTGTCTCCGGCCGCCGGCAACGCCCAGGCGTCCAACACAGCCATGCAGATGGTCGACCCCTGGCAGTACGGCGTCCAGAACACCAGGCTCCTGGTGCCGGCTCCGAGCACGAGCTCCACGGCCAATGCCGCGGGCGCGAAGGCCGGCGCGGCGCCGGCTTCAACGACATCGGTATCAACGACAGCAGACTGATGGGCTGACGACCATGGCATCGGGCACCAAGACCAAGAAGATCCTGCTCGTTTCGACCGATCGGGCGTTTTCGCAGGATACGCGGACGGCTTTCGCTGCATCGGAGGTCATCGAGCTTTTGACGGTCGAGAAAAGCGTCAACGAACTGCGCGGCGAGATCCAGGAGACCGATTTCGGCGCCGTCATTGTCGACATGGACGCGGCCAAGCTCGAAGAGATCGAGTCGCTGCAGCGCATCATGCGCCGAATCGAAGGCCGCGTCCCGGTGGTCGTCGTCACGCAGGAATTCAATGCGGCGGCGGTGCGCATCCTGGTGCAGCTCCAAGTCGCCGACTTCCTGGTAAAGCCGATCACGACCGCCGATCTGGTGCGTTCCGTCATTCGCGCGCTTCAAGGGCCGGGGCGGGAGGAAAACACTGAATCGCAAATCTACACCTTCATGCCGGCCGCCGGCGGTGTCGGCACCACCACGCTTGCCCTGCAGACCGCCTTCCAGCTGCACCATTCGGTGACGCGCGGCGCCTCGACCTGCGTGGTCGACCTCAATTTCCAGCAAGGCGCCTGCGCCGAATATCTCGACCTCGAGCCGCGCTTCGACATCACCGAAATCGAGAACCAGCCCGAACGTCTCGACCGGCAGCTGCTGGACGTCATGCTGTCCAAGCATGCAAGCGGGCTCTGCGTGCTGGCGGCGCCGACGCGCCCTTCGGAAATGCGCTCGTTCAAGACCGATGTCGTGGTGCGCATGCTCGACCTCGTCTCGGCCTATTTCGACAATGTCGTCATCGACATGCCGCGCACCTGGTTCCCGTGGACCGAGACGGTGCTGCTCGGCTCCAACAAGCTCTATATCGTGGCCGAGATGACGGTGCCTTGCCTGCGCCACACGCAGCGTCTCATCCAGGCCATCTACGAGACGGCCGGCAAGGAAGTGAAGCCGAACGTCATCGTCAACCGTTTCGAGCAGAAGATGTTCGACAGCGGCATCAAGCAGGCCGACGTCCAGGATATCCTCGGCGAGCACTTCGTCGGCGGTATCTCCAACAACTACCGGCTGGTGCGCGAGGCCGTCGACCGCGGCGTGCCGCTGCACGACATCGATGCGAACGCCAATGTCGTGAATGACCTGAAGAAAATCATCCTGCCCGAGGAGGCCGTGGCGACGACGGCAAAATCGAAGTCGCTGTTCGGCCTCGGCAAGGGCCTCTTGAAGAGGAAATCAGGATGAGCAGTCGCTTCTCCAACCTGCAGAATCGCGATGTCCGTCCGCTGCGGGCGCCCGAACCCGCGCCCGTTGCGCATCACGCCGTGGTCATTCCGACGACCCGCAAGCCGGCGCCGCCGAAGCTGGAAGCAGCACCCGCAAAGAGCGCCAACAAGGTGCTCGACGCGCGCGTGCGCATCCACCGCATGCTGCTCGAAGAAATCAACCTCGTCGCTCTGGAGCGGCTGCCCAAGGACGAAATGCGCCGCCAGGTGCATGAGTTCGTCTCGGAAAAGACGCGTCAGGAGCGAATGGCGATCAACACCGCCGAGCTGGACGCGCTGGTGGACGACATCGTCGACGAGATGGTGGGCCTCGGCCCGCTGGAGCCGCTGCTCAAGGATCCGGAGATCAACGATATCCTGATCAACGGCCATCAGAACTGCTTCGTCGAAAAGCGAGGCAAGCTGCAGCAGGTCCATATCCCGTTCAAGGACGAGGCGCATCTGCTTCGGATCATTAATAAAATCGTCGCGGCAGTCGGCCGCCGCGTCGATGAATCGCAGCCGATGGTCGACGCCCGCATGCTCGACGGATCGCGTTTCAACGCCGCGATCAGGCCGGTCGGCGTCGACGGGCCGCTGGTATCGATCCGCAAATTCTCCAAGAACAAGCTCGGCCTGCACAAACTGGTAGAGTTCGGCGCCATCACCCAGAACATGGCCGAGGTGCTGGCGGCGGCCGTGCATGCGCGCAAGACGACGATCATCTCCGGCGGCACCGGCACCGGCAAGACGACGATGCTCAATGCCTTGTCGGCCTTCATTCCCGAGGACGAGCGCCTGATCACCATCGAGGACGCCGCCGAATTGCAGCTGCAGCAGCCGCATGTCGCGCGCATGGAAACGCGCCCAGCAAACATCGAGGGTCATGGCGAGCTGAAGCAGCGCGATCTGGTCAAGAACGCGCTGCGCATGCGGCCCGACCGCGTCATCCTTGGCGAGTGCCGTGGCGAGGAAGCCTTCGACATGCTGCAGGCTATGAACACCGGCCATGAAGGGTCGATGGCGACCATCCACGCCAACACGCCGCGCGACGCAATATCGCGCCTCGAACAAATGCTCGGCATGACCGGCATGCCGATGACGGTGCAGTCGATCCGCAGCCAGATTGCGAGCGCCATCGACATCATCGTGCAGCTGACACGCCTGTCCGACGGCAAGCGCAAGGTGACCAGCGTCGCCGAGGTGACGGGCATGGAAGGCGACGTCATCCAGATGCAGGAGATCTTCCGCTTCGTTCGCACCGGCATGGAGGCGGACGGCAAGATCGTCGGCCATTTCGAGGCAACGGGCATCCGACCGCGCTTCCTCGAGGACCTGCGCAACATGGGCATTGAATTTCCGGGCAAGTATTTCGAACCCGGCCGGCCGCAGGAGTAGCCGGTGCTCGAGGGATTCAGCCCGATCTATGCCGTCTACGCGGCGGCGGCGCTCACCGGCATCATGATCGCCGAAGGCTGCTACCTGCTCTATGCCGGCCGCAGCGACAAGCGCACGGCGATCAATCGCCGCATGAAGCTGGCGGAGAACAAGATCAGCCAGGAGCAGGTGCTGATCCAGCTGCGCAAGGAGCGCGGCATGGAAGAGGGCACGCCCCTTCTTTCTTTCGATCGCTTTCGCGCCTTGCGCACGCAGTCCGGCATGATCATGCCGATGCCCAAATTCCTCACGATCACGTCGGGGACAGCGTTCACTCTGGCGCTTTTCGCCGTCTGGTACGGCCTGCCTTTGCTGTTCGGGCTGGTCCTGCTTCCTGTGCTGGTGCCGGTCTTGCCGGTTATGGCGATGCGTTTTCTGCGCAAGCGCCGGCTTAAGCGCTTCGGCATGCAATTGCCGGAAGCGCTGGAGCTGATCACGCGCGGCCTCAAGGCCGGCCACCCGGTGCCGGTGGCGATCGCGATGGTGGCGCGCGAGATGGGCGATCCGATCGGCACCGAGTTCGGCGTCGTGGCCGACGAAGTGACTTATGGCTCGGACCTGGTTTCAGCGCTCAACAACCTGTTCGATCGCGTCGGCCATGAGGACCTGCCGCTGTTCGTCACCGCAGTCTCGATCCAGAGCAGCTCCGGCGGCAATCTGCGCGAGATCCTCGACGGCCTGTCGTCGACCATCCGCGAGCGCGGCAAGCTGCGGCGCAAGGTGCGCGCCATTTCGACCGAAGGCCGCATGTCGGCCTATATCCTGACCGCCGTGCCGGTGCTTCTGTTCACCGCCATCATGGTGCTGATGCCGCAATTCTATCGCGAGGTGTGGGGGATACCGAAGACCTGGTACATGCTGGGCGGCTCGATCCTGTGGCTCCTGCTCGGCAATACCATCATGTTCAAGATGTCGAATTTCAGGTTCTGAAATGGACGAGGTCATCCGCTTCCTTGCCTCGCTAGCGCCGACATCGCTGATGCCGGTGGCTGTGCTGCTGCTGGTGATGGGCGGCGGCGCGGTGGCCTGGCCGCTGGTCGTCGCGCAGGGCGACCGCAACGAGGTCAAGCGCCGGCTGAAGGTCGAGGCGGCGCAGCCGATCGAGCAGCACGAGCCGGCACCCAGGAAAAACGCGAACGCCGTGCGCGAGAAGGCGGTGAGGCGGGCGCAGGAATTCTATGCCAAGAGCGATCCGGAGAATGTCGCGCGACTGCGCATGAAGCTCATCCAGGCCGGTTACATGGAGCCGCGCGCCGTCGGTACGTTCTTCCTGATCCGTTTTGCCGCGCTGGTCGGAATGGCGCTTGGGGCGTTCCTGGTCAACCATTGGGCGGCCAGCGCCGAATCGACCGTGACCAGCCGCTGGACCTTCATCATCCTGTCGGGAGCGGCCGGCTATTTCCTGCCCGGCCTGGTGCTGACGCAGAAGGTGCGGGAAAAGATGCGCGAATACCGCAATGGCTTTCCCGACTTCATGGATTTGATGATCGTCTGCTCCGACGCGGGCATGAGCATGGAGGCCGGCATCGAGCGGGTCTCGAAGGAACTCGCCAGGACCTATCCGTCGCTCAGCCAAAACCTGCAGCTGGTGTCGCTGGAGTTGAGGGCCGGCCGCAGCCTAGACGATGCGCTGAAAGCGCTCGCCGATCGCCTCAGCCTCGACGAAGTGCGCTCCTTCGCGACGCTCCTGCAGCAGTCCAAGGAGCTCGGCACCAGCCTGTCGGGAGCGCTGCGTGTCTTTTCCGACGAAATGCGCCACAAGCGCATGTCGCTTGCCGAGGAGAAGGCGCATGCCTTGCCGGCCAAGATGTCGGTCCCGGTGACGGTGTGCATCCTGCCGGTGGTGCTGATGGTCGCCATCATCCCGATCGTGGTAAGGCTGACGTCGCACTGAGGCCGGCGGTGCTGGTTAACGCATCCTTTGCAAGCAACTGAAATTTAGGCGCATTTCGGCACCGAAGCTTAATCGCTCTCCTGTATGGTCCTTGCTGAAGAACGACCCGGCAAATCGGGCGACGGGGCAGGGCATGCGTCACAGACTTTCCACGGCAGCGGCGGTATTGGCGGCCGTCTTGATGATCACCGGCTGTACTACGAACAGCAGCGTCGACACGACCAAGACCACCGCAATCCAGGCGACGGCCAAGGATATCAGCGCCGCCGACCTGACGGAGGGCAAGGCGCAATTCCGGGAGGCGAATTTCGGTCTCGCAGAACAGCATTTCCGCAAAGCGGTGGAGCTCAAGGCAGACAATGCCGAAGCCTGGATGGGGCTTGCCGCCTCCTATGACGAGCTCGGCCGCTTCGACTTCGCCGACCGCGCCTATGCGCAATTGCTGAGGGTCGCCGGGCGCAAGCCGCAGATCGTCAACAATATGGGCTATTCCCAGCTCCTGCGCGGCAACAAGAAGAAGGCAAGGGCGCTGCTGCTCGAAGCCAAGGCCGGTCTCGCCGACCAGACCGTGGTCAACGCCAACCTGGCGCTGCTCGACAAGAACTGATCCGCTTCCGGCTCGTCCCGCAGCGGAACCGGGCCGTAGTTTCAGCGGACATGTCGACGCTTTGTAAACCCTTTGTCGAGCGAGCAGCGGACACCGGCCGAAAAGGGTTTGCGCCACGCCTCTACAACCTACATTGAGGAAGCAACGAGTCTCCCCAACGGCAGATCTTCAGAGATGTTGGATTTCAGCTCGCTCCTGCTCGCGGCGGCGCTGTCGGGCACATGCCTCAGCGTCACGATGCTCGCGATCTGGCTCACCGCGCCGCAGGCGCGTTTCGTGCTTACGGTCGCCTGCGGCATACTCGTGCTCGTTGCCCATGTCGTCCTGTTCTGGCGCTATACCAAGGACGCCAACCCGTGGCTCTGCCAGATGGTGCTTGCCCTGCTCAGCCTGGGGTTCCTCGTCATCTGTTTGTCGGCGATGCAGTATCTCGGCATCCGCA
This sequence comes from Mesorhizobium sp. WSM4898, assembly GCF_029625845.1. NCBI lineage: Bacteria > Pseudomonadati > Pseudomonadota > Alphaproteobacteria > Hyphomicrobiales > Phyllobacteriaceae > Mesorhizobium > Mesorhizobium sp. WSM4898. The sequence continues at coordinate 42,474 of NZ_JARTVQ010000003.1, forward strand.
GTTATCGCCGCGCCATCGTGCCGGCGCTGGCAGCGATGGCGGCCTGCGCCCTCGTCACCTATTTCGGCTTCGATGGCGTCGGCTTTCTGATCACCTATTCGACGGTGACGGCGCTGCTCGGCGCGATCGGAACGATGTTCTGGATGAAGGGCGATCACGACCGCCGGATACTGCTCGTCGTTTCGTTTCTCAGCGGCGCCTGCGGGATATCCTTCGCGCTGTGCGGCCTGGTGCTGCTGGTGCAAGGGCAATGGGTCCTAGGCGCCGCGCCCGACAACTGGGCGGAGCGGTTGAACTCCGTCGTCGCGGTCGCCTGCATGACCGGCTTCGGCGCGCTGACGCTTTCGCTGCACCATCTGCAGGCGCAGATCGAGCTCAAGGCCGCGACGATGACCGATCCGCTGACCGGCCTGATGAACCGCAGGGCGCTCAACGAGCTTTACGGCGGTCGCAGCTTCGGTCCGTTCATGGCGATCGCGATGTTCGACCTCGACCATTTCAAGACCACAAACGATGTCTTCGGCCATCCCGTCGGCGATCAGGTGCTTTGCCGCTTCGCGGCGGTGATCAAGAAATATGGCAGGGCCGGGGTCGATGCCTTCCGGCTAGGCGGTGAGGAGTTCGCGCTCGTCCTATCGCGCATGACGCCGGAAAAGGCGCACGATATGGCAAGCAGGATCGGGGTCGCTTTCGGCACCGAAATCGTTCCGACTCAACGTGGTCCGTTGCGCAGCAGCGTCAGCGGCGGCATGGGATTTGGCGCCCCCGATGGCCGGACCCTGGACGAGGTGCTGGCTGAGGCGGACGCCGCGCTCTACGCCGCAAAGCGCGCCGGGCGAAACCGCGTGATCGCCCAACGCCAGGAGGACCAGCCCGATAGTGGGCCAGCCCTGCGCTCGGCCTAACTTGCCCTACCGTCTACTCTGCGGCGCCGAGATATTCCGACAGCGGCGGGCAGGAGCAGACCAGGTTGCGGTCGCCGGCGACATTGTCGATGCGCGAAACCGGCGGCCAGTATTTTGCTGCCAGATCGACGTCACCCGCTGGGTAGGCTGCTTCCATCCGCGAGTATGGATGCGGCCATGCGCCTGCCAATGCCTCGGCGGCAGTGTGCGGGGCGTTGACCAGCGGGTTGTCGTCGAGCGGCCATTCGCCCTTTGCCACCTTCGCCGCCTCGCCGGCGATCGCAATCATCGCCTCGCAGAATCGATCGAGCTCGCGCTTGGGCTCGGATTCCGTCGGCTCGACCATCAGCGTGCCGGCAACCGGAAACGACATGGTCGGGGCGTGGAAGCCGTAGTCAATGAGGCGCTTGGCGATGTCGTCGACGCTGATGCCGGCGCTCTCCTTGAGCACGCGCGTGTCGAGAATGCACTCATGGGCGATGCGATCGCTCCTGCCCTTGTAGAGGAGGGGGAAATGCGGCGCGAGCCGCGTCGCCACATAGTTGGCCGAAACGATCGCCGTCTCGGTGGCCTGCTTCAGCCCGGAGCCGCCCATCATGCGGATATACATCCAGGTGATCGGCAGGATCGAAGCGCTGCCGAAGGGCGCGGCGGCGACGGCATGCGCCGAACCTTCCATGACATGGCCCGGCAGATAGGGTTTCAGATGCGCCCTGACGCCGATCGGGCCGACGCCCGGGCCACCGCCGCCATGCGGGATGCAGAAGGTCTTGTGCAGATTCATGTGGCAGACGTCGGCGCCGATATCGCCGGGGCGGGCGAGACCGACCAGGGCGTTGAGGTTGGCGCCGTCGAAATAGACCTGGCCGCCATGCTCGTGGATGAGGGCGCAGAGATGACGCGCGCCTTCCTCGTAGACGCCATGCGTCGAGGGATAGGTGAACATCAGCGCCGCGAGGTTCTTGGAATGCTCGTTGGCCTTGGCCCGCATGTCATCCATGTCGATGCTGCCGTCCTCGGCGCAGCGCACGACGACGACGCTCATTCCCGCCATCGCCGCGCTCGCCGGATTGGTGCCATGCGCGGAGGACGGGATAAGGCACACGGTGCGGTGGCCTTCGCCGCGCGCGCGGTGATAGGCGCGGATGGCGAGCAGGCCGGCATATTCGCCCTGGCTGCCGGCATTGGGCTGCAGGCTGACCGCGTCGAAACCGGTGATCTCCGACAGCCAGGCCTCCAGGTCGCCGACCATGGCCCGATAGCCGGCCGAATGGCTGGCCGGCACGAAGGGATGCAGGTTGGCGACATTCACCCAACTCACGGGCATCATCTCGGCGGCGGCGTTGAGCTTCATGGTGCAGGATCCGAGCGGGATCATGGCGCGGTCCAGCGCGAGGTCCTTGTCGGCCAGCCGCCGCAGGAAGCGCATCATCTCGGTCTCGGAGTGGTTCTCGTGGAAAACCGGCTGGGTGAGGAACTCCTTGCCGCGCCGCTTACCGGGCATCGAGCCGGCTGCCACCGTGCCGGGCTTGGCGCCGAATAGCGCCGCGATCGCTTCGAGGTCGGCTTCGGTCGAGGTCTCGTCGAAGGCGATGCCGACGTGGTCGGCATCGATGACGCGCAGCAGCCGGCCAGTCTTCTCGGCGGCTGCGGCTATTGCCGCTGCCTTGCCCTTCACTTCCGCCGTCACAGTGTCGAAGCGATGTGCTCCGAGAACGGCCACGCCCGCTGTCTTCAGCCCCGCCGCAAGGCGGTTGGCGAGAGTGTGGACGCGCTCCGCGATCGCTTGCAAACCGGCGGGACCGTGCCAGATCGCATAGGCCGTCGCCGTGTTGGCGAGCAGCGCCTGCGCGGTGCAGATATTGGAGGTCGCCTTGTCGCGGCGAATGTGCTGCTCGCGCGTCTGCAGCGCCAGGCGATAGCCTGGGCGGCCCTTGCTGTCGGTCGACTGGCCGACGAGGCGGCCGGGCATCAGACGTGTGAGCTTGTCGGAGACGGCGCAATAGGCTGCGTGCGGGCCGCCAAAGCCCATCGGCACGCCGAAGCGCTGCATCGGACCGACGGCGATGTCGGCACCGAGCTTGGCCGGCGCATCCGTCAACGTAAGCGCGAGCGGGTCGGCGATGAAGACGACCAGAGCGCCAGCGGCGCGGGCCTTCTCGATCGCCGCCTTGTGATCGCCATAGACGCCGAAAGTGTCCGGCCAGGAGACGAGCAGGGCGGCGGTGTTGTCGTCGATGGTCTCGCCGTCGACCTCGGTGCCGAGCGGTTCGGCGCGGGTGCGCACGACATCGAGCGTCTGCGGATGCGGCGTGCCGGCAAGCGCCACCTTGGTGCGCTTGTCGCGGTGATGGCGCAGTGCGATGCCGACCGCTTCGGCAACGGCGGTGGCCTCGTCGAGCAGCGATGCCGACGCCACCGGCAGGCCCGTCAGCTCGGCAACCAGGGTCTGGAAATTGAACAGCATCTCCAGCCGGCCCTGACTGATCTCGGCTTGGTAAGGCGTGTAGGCCGTGTACCAGGCCGGGTTCTCGAACATGTTGCGCTGGATGACCGGCGGCACATGGACGCCGTGATAACCGGCGCCGATGAAGCTCTTCAGCACCGTGTTCTTCGCCATCATCGCCGACAATTCGGCCAGTGCTTCGGCCTCGCTGGCCGGAGTGGGCAGGTTGAGCGGCAGGTCGAGGCGGATCGATCTCGGCACGGCCTGGCTGATCAGCGTTTCGACGGACGGAACGCCGATGGTGGCAAGCATGGCCCTGACATCGTTGACACTGGGGCCGATGTGACGGGCCGAGAAAGGAATGGGTGCTGCGGTCATTTCCAAGATCCTGGTATCAGCCGACATGGGCTTTGTAGGCGGCCTCGTCCATGAGGCTGTCGAGTTGGCTTGCGTTGGAAAGCTTCATCTTCCAGAGCCAGCCATCGCCGGTCGCCGCCGAATTGACCAATGAAGGGTCCGACGACAGTGCTGTGTTGGCTTCGGTGATCTCGCCGTCGACCGGCGCGTAGACGTCAGAGGCCGCCTTGACGGATTCGACGACTACGGCAGTGTCGCCCTTGGCGAGCTTGCGGCCGATTTCCGGCAGTTCGACGAAGACGAGATCGCCGAGCTGCTCCTGCGCATAGTCGGTGATGCCGACGGTGGCGACGCCGCCTTCGACGCGCAGCCATTCATGATCCTCGGTGAAATAGGTATTTGCCATCGGAATATCATCCTTTGCGGTAGCGATGTGGCGTGAAGGGCAGCGAAGTGACATCGATCGGGATGCTGGTCCCGCGGACGTCGGCGAATAGTCTGATGCCGGGCTTGGCCAGCGCATTGTCGACATAGCCCATGGCGACCGGGTGGCCCGTCGACGGGCCGAAGCCGCCCGAAGTCACGTGGCCGGCCGCATTGCCGTCGGCATCGACAAGCGCGGCGCCGGCGCGCACCGGCTGACGACCATCGGGTTTTAGGCCAACGCGCTTCTGAGACGGCCCACGCTCGAGGATCGAGCGCAGCGCGTCGGCGCCGATGAAGTGACCGGAAGCGCGGAGCTCCTTAGGGATCGCCCACATCAAAGTGGCGCTCGCCGGATCGGTCTCGGGTGTCAGATCCTGGCCATGCAGGCAGAGCCCTGCCTCAAGCCGCAGGCTGTCGCGGGCGGCAAGGCCGATCCATTGCACGCGCTCGTCCTGCAGCAGGTTGCCGACGAGATCGCGGGCATCCGCTTCCGGCAGCCCGATCTCGAATCCATCCTCGCCGGTATAGCCGGAGCGGCTCATGAACCAGTGTTGCCGGGGCTCGACACCATGCATGAACAGCAGCGAGCCCGTTTCGATACCGGCTCGCGAAAGGGCCGCCCAGGCATCCGGGCCCTGGATCGCCAGGAAGACGCGGTCGAGCGGCTCGACCTTGGCATCGAAATCCGCGGCCAACGCACGCAGATGCCTTTCATCCTCGGCCGCATTGCCGGCGTTGGCCACCACCATGAATCGGCCATCGTCAAGACGCGTGACGATCAAGTCGTCGATGACGCCGGCGGCCTCGTTCAGGAAGAAGGTATATTTGGATTGGGCAATTTCCATCGCGCCGGCGTCGAGCGGGCAGGCGCGGTTGAGTAGGGCGGCGACGCCCGGGCCGCCGACCTCGAACAGCTTCATATGCGAGATGTCGAACAGGCCGGCATGCTCGCGCGTGTGGAGGTGCTCCTTCATCACGCCGGCCGGATAGGTCAGCGGCATCGACCAGCCGGCAAAAGCGCCGAAACGCGCGCCCGCGGCGCTATGCAAATCCTCGAGGGGTAGATGTTTGGTGTCTTCGCCGGTCATGTCTTCTCCAGAGTCGCACGCAATCGACCGCCATTAGCGGTCTAGTCCGTGCCCCTCTGTCTGAAGCCTGAGAGACTCGCGCCCCGTAACTCTGTCGGCAGCGCTTACACCTTCGGCGCGGGAAGATTCCCGACTTTCCAGAGTTGTCTTTCCCGTCCACGGTTCTTTTGCCTGAGAGATTTCGGGCGATTTCCCCTTCGGCGACAGCTTGCGCTGTTCTCTCCCGCAAACAGGTAGGACTCAGTCACCTGAGCCCTCGACGCGCCATCCATAGCCCGTCGGCGACAGCTTGTCACCTCCCAGCGACATATCTCTCGGCAGCCGACGCCGATGACAACACCCGATCTGGTCTGAACGGCGGCCCAGCAAGGCGGCCTAGTCGCCCGAGGCCATCGTCTTGCAAAGGATGATGTTGGAATGGCCGATTGTCGCCGTGAGTCTTTTCTCAATCGCGTTGAACTCGGCTGACGCAAGATCGTGCTCGGCCTGCAGGCGAAGCGCCATCAAATACCGGCATACCAGTCGTAGCCATTGTCTTCCCAATAGCCGCCGCGACCGCCGCCGACATTGGCGAAGCCGTCGACCAGCTCGATCTTGTAGAGATATTTCGGCATCTTGTAGCCGAGCTGGCGCTCGACCCGCACCCGCAGCGGCGCGCCGTTCTCGACCGGCAGCGGCTTGCCGTTCAAGCCGTAGGCCAGGATCGTTTGCGGATGGCGGGCATCGATCAGGTCGATGCTGCCGTAATATTTGATGTCGCCAGACAGGCTTTGGTCGATCGTGTCGAGGCAATGGAACATGACGTAGCTCGCCTGCGGCTTGACGATGGCCTGATCGAGCACCAGCGAGAGCCGCGTGCCGGTCCATTTGGCGATGCAGCTCCAGCCTTCAACGCAGTCGTGGCGGGTGATCTGGGTGCGGCTCGGCATGTTCTGCAACTGCTCGCGGGTGAGCGACAGCGGTTTTTCGACGAGGCCGGTCACCTCCAGGCGCCAGTCGGCGAAATTGTTGGCGAGAAGACCCTTATAGGTGTCGTCGTCAGGCGCGGTGACGCCGTTCGGCCGCTGCGGCTGGCGGATGTCGGCCTCGCTGAATTCCGGTGCCAGCGCGTCCCGGCCGGCAAGCAGGCGCTGCGCGCGGTATGTCAGCCCGTTGGCGTTTTCGAGGAAGCTGCGCAGCCCGCTGCCGACGCCCAGACCGCTGTCGAAGCCATCGCAGCCGGACAGCGCGATGCCTGACAGACCGAGGCTGGCGGAGGTCAAGAACTTCCGGCGGCTAATCTGGAATTTTGCCATGTCAGGCGCTCCTCTCGGTTGCCTGGTCGTGCTTTGCGGGCGGGTCGGTGCGATACCAGCCGGTGATGATCGAGCGCAGCTCGTTGATCGGACCGGCAGCCACGATCATCAGCATATGGACGACGAAGAAGAGCACGAGCAACACCATGACAATGAAGTGGATGGTGCGAGCCGTCTGCCGACCGCCCAGGATTTCATTGAGCCAGGGAAGCACCGAGTTCATGCTCGGCGACATCGCAAGCCCGGTGATGATCATCAGCGGCAACAGCACGAAGAGCACGCCGCCATAGGCCATTTTCTGCAGCGTGTTGTACTCGCGGGCATGGTGGAATTTCAGCCTCGCATGGTCGAGGATGTCGCGCGGCAGCTTGCGCAAGTCATCCAGGCGAGGGGCAAGATCGCGGCGGATATGGCCGTTGATCAGGCTCGCGACCAGCCAAATGAGCAGGGTTGCGCTCAGCACCCAGGCGAAGAAGAAATGCACGACGCGGGCCGTGCCGAGGTCGTAGTAGGACGGGATCGTCGCCCAGGACGGAAAGGCGCGCGGCGTTTCCTGTCCGGGAGGGCCGGACCAGCCGAGCACGCCGGTGGTGTCGAAGCGATGCCCGAAGATTTTGGTAAAGCCGCGCGGTCCGCCGTCTGTGTTTTCGGCGCCGATCTCGAGGATCGTATTGTTGTATTGGAAGCCCGATTCCTTGCCGATGTAGAGTTGCGGGCGCGCGTTGAAGATCTGCAGGCCCGAAAGCAGCATGAAGAACAGCGAGAACGCCCAGAGCCAATGGGTCAGGCGCGTCCAGCGCGATTGCCGGTAAATCAGCGTCGGGTCCTTCGGCGCGGATGCTTCCACCTCGGCGGAGGGTTCGCTTCTGGCGACGGTCTCCATATCTTGGTGTCCTCCCGGCTCGCTCGTCTGCGGCCTCTCAGAGCCTTGTTCTCCTCCCAATACGTCTCCGGCCCAAGCGTTGTTTCATCCGATCACGGATTTATTATGGACTGCCCAGGCTGACCGCGAGATTGACCGCGGCGGCGACGATCACCGTGTTGAAGAAAAAGCTCAGGATCGAATGGACGAGCACGACCTGGCGCATGCGCGAGGTCGTGATCCCAGTGTCGGCGGTTTGCGCAGTCATGCCGATGACGGTCGCGAAATACAGGAAATCCCAGCCTTCCGGGCGTTTGCCGCCGGGAAAATCGAGGCCGCCGACCGGATTCTTCTTCCTGGTTTTCTCGTCGATCTCGTCGCCGTCCATCCAGTAGACATGCGCATAATGCAGCGCCGCCATGGCATGGATTGTGAACCAGCCAAGCGGGATCGACAGCATCGCGAACAGAACCTCCAGCGGATGCGCGGCAGCCTTTTGGTTGATGAGTTGAAACAGCGAGCCGATGGCGAGGCCGACGACCAGGAGCGTGACCGCAAAAATCAGCAGCACCGGCAGGTCCGTGGCACGCGCGTTCTTGCTCAGGTAACGGACGGTGAGCCTCGGCATCGCGACCAGCACCAGAAGAGTGTAAGCGGCGAAGAAGAGGTTGGCGCCGATGGAGTAGGGCAGCGGCGCCCCCAGCATCAGGGCGAGAAGCAGCGCGACAATGCCGATGGGCGCAGCCAAAGCGAACTGCACGTGCCGGTGGATCGGCGTGTTGAGGGATATGTCGTCGCCCATGGCCGGTTCTCAAAGGGCTTCGGGTCAGCCGGGTGTGGCGGATTTGAGCGCCCGCCGCAAGATGCGGTCGAGCTCGCCGAGAAAGTTTGACCTGTCCTTCGCCGTGAAGGCGGCGTTCAAGCCGCGGCTTTCGCCGGTCTCGCGCAGATGCTGCTTCAAATCCCGCATCGCCACCGCCATGCCGATGGTCTCGGGCGTGAGGGGACGGCCCGTGGGTCCCAGCACATGCGCGCCGAGCGCCACCGTGCGCGCGGCAAGCGGGATATCGGCCGTCACCACGACATCGTTGAGTTTGGCGTTCTCGACGATCCAGTCGTCCGCAGCGTCCGCGCCCTTGGAGACTACGACATTGCGGATCATCGGATCGCGCGACGGGCGCAGGCCGCCATTGGAGACATAGGTAACCACGACGCCGTGCCGCTCCGCCACCTTCTCGACCTCGGCCTTCACCGGACAGGCATCGGCATCGACATAGATGATGGGTGCTGGCATCGTCTCTCCAAATGTGCAAAGGGCCGGCGTTGGCCGGCCCTTTACCAGAAATCCCGCAATCGTCAGGCCGCCAAGGCTCCCGACTTCTTCGCCGTCCAGGTGGCGATGTAGTCCATCAGGGCGGGGTTGAGGCAGTCATAGGGTTCGAGCCCGATCGACTTCAGCTGGCCGCGGATGCCGTCCATGCGGCTCGGGTCGACGCCGGCTTCGATGATGGAGGAGACAAAGGCGGCAAAGCCGGGCGGCGACCAGCCGTCCTCCTCGAAACGCTCGGGATGGATGAAGGACAGACCCTTGAAGGGATGGTCGCGCTCGACCGGGCCGTACATGTGCACGCCGCAGCTGGTGCAGGCATGGCGCTGGATCAGCGCTGCCGGGTCGACCACCTTCAGCTTGTCGCCATTCTCGGCCACAGTGACGTCGCCGGTGCCGGCAACGGCCACGACCGAGAACACCGCGCCTTCCGGCTTCCAGCATTTGGTGCAGCCGCAGGCATGGTTGTGGGCGATCTGGCCCTTGACCTTCACCTTCACCGGGTTGCTGGTGCAGAGACAGACCAGCGTGCCGCCGGAAAAGGCAGCACTTTCCTTCGGCAGCCCGTTGTCGATCTTCGGATGCAATTTTTCCGCCATTCGTCCTTCCTCCCATGTTGAGCCGCAAAGGTTGCGGGCTCCAGCCCACGACCGATGCGGCATTGCTTCAGTAAACCACGACGCTGCGGATCGACTTGCCCTCATGCATGAGGTCAAAACCCTTGTTGATGTCGTCGAGCGTCAGCGTATGGGTGATCATCGGATCGATCTGGATCTTTTTCTCCATGTACCAGTCGACGATCTTCGGCACGTCGGTGCGGCCGCGCGCGCCGCCGAAGGCGGTGCCCATCCAGGTGCGGCCGGTGACCAGTTGGAAGGGCCGCGTCGCAATCTCCTGGCCGGCGCCGGCAACGCCAATGATGACCGACTTGCCCCAGCCGCGATGCGAGGCTTCCAGCGCCTGGCGCATCACCTTGGTGTTGCCGGTGCAGTCGAAAGTGTAGTCGGCGCCGCCGATCTGGTCGGCGCCGCGCTTGGTCAGGTTGACCAGGTAAGGCACGATGTCGCCGTCGATCTCCTGCGGATTGACGAAATGCGTCATGCCGAACTTCTCGCCCCAGGCCTTCTTGTCGTTGTTCAAGTCGACGCCGATGATCATGTCGGCGCCGGCCAGGCGAAGGCCCTGGATGACGTTGAGGCCAATGCCGCCGAGGCCGAAGACGACGGCCGTAGCGCCCTGCTCGACCTTGGCGGTGTTGATGACAGCGCCGATGCCGGTGGTCACGCCGCAGCCGATATAGCAGATCTTGTCGAAGGGGGCGTCGGGATTGACCTTGGCGATCGCGATCTCCGGCAGCACGGTGAAGTTGGAGAAGGTCGAGCAGCCCATATAGTGGAACAGCTTTTCACCGCCGACCGAAAAGCGCGAGGTGCCGTCGGGCATCAGGCCCTGTCCCTGCGTGGCGCGGATGGCGGTGCAGAGATTGGTCTTGCGCGACAGGCAGGACGGGCACTGCCGGCATTCGGGCGTGTAGAGCGGGATGACATGGTCGCCCTTCCTGACCGAGGTCACGCCCTTGCCGACATCGACGACGATGCCGGCGCCCTCATGGCCGAGGATCGCCGGAAAGATGCCTTCCGGATCGGCGCCCGAGAGCGTGAACTCGTCGGTGTGGCAGATGCCGGTCGCCTTGACCTCGACCAGCACCTCGCCCTCGCGCGGCCCCTCAAGATCCACCTCCATGATCTCCAGCGGCTTTCTGGCACCAACGGCAACTGCGGCACGCGTTTTCATGAGGCATTCCTCCCAAGGCAATCTTAAAAGTCTCAGCTTTATGGCAGGCCGTCGAGCCTGCCCGGCGAGGCGAATACCGCCTGCCATTTTCTTGCGCTCGCCACCACCTTACCGGGTTCGAAGGTGGCGGCCAACGTCTGTTGCGACGTTTTTCGACGCCGCTTCTGCAAAAGCATCGAGCGCCGAAGGGCAGGGGCTGCAGACACTTGAGGCGCGTCGGGATTGTCCATAGAACTGGACGGCTTCGCCGGAGGAACGACATCCGAATGTTCAAGAAGATCCTGATCGCCAATCGCGGCGAGATCGCCTGCCGCGTGATCAAGACGGCGCGCAAGATGGGGATCGCCACGGTCGCGGTTTATTCGGATGCCGACCGCGACGCCGTGCATGTCGAAATGGCCGACGAGGCCGTGCATATCGGCCCGTCGCCGGCGGCGCAGAGCTATCTAGTGCCTGAGAAGATCATCGCCGCCTGCAAGGAAACCTGCGCCAAAGCGGTGCACCCGGGTTATGGTTTCCTGTCGGAACGCGCCTCTTTCTGCGAAGCGCTGGAAAAGGAAGGCATCATCTTCATCGGACCGAAGCCCAAGGCGATCCGCGCAATGGGCGACAAGATCGAATCGAAGAAGTTCGCCAGCCAGGCCAAGGTTTCGACCGTGCCCGGCTGGCTGGGCGTCATCGAAAATGCCGACCACGCCGAAAGGATTGCCGGCGAGATCGGCTATCCGGTGATGATCAAGGCCTCGGCCGGCGGCGGCGGCAAGGGCATGCGCATCGCCTGGAGCAGCGCGGAAGTGCGCGACGGCTTCGAGCGCGCGCGTTCGGAAGCGAAAAGCTCCTTCGGCGATGACCGCGTCTTCATCGAGAAATTCGTCGTTGACCCGCGCCATATCGAGATCCAGGTGCTGGCCGACGCGCATGGCAATGCGCTCTATCTGGGTGAGCGCGAATGCTCGATCCAGCGCCGCAACCAGAAGGTGGTCGAGGAAGCGCCGTCGCCGTTCCTCGACGCCAAGACGCGCAAGGCCATGGGCGAGCAGGCTGTGGCGTTGGCGAAAGCCGTCGATTACCAGAGCGCCGGCACGGTCGAGTTCATCGTCGACAAGGACAGGAACTTCTATTTCCTTGAAATGAACACGCGATTACAGGTCGAGCATCCGGTGACGGAGCTCGTCACCGGCATCGATCTGGTCGAGCAGATGATCCGCATCGCCGCCGGCGAAAAGCTCGGCATCAGGCAAAACGAGGTGAAGCTGAACGGCTGGGCGGTGGAAAGCCGTCTCTATGCCGAGGACCCGTTCCGCAATTTCCTGCCCTCGATCGGCCGGCTGACGCGCTACCGGCCGCCGCAAGAGGGCATGTTCGGCGATGTGGTGATCCGCAACGACACCGGCGTTGCCGAAGGCGCCGAGATATCGATGTTCTACGACCCGATGGTGGCAAAGCTCTGCACCTGGGCGCCGACGCGGCTCGAGGCTATCGATGCCATGTCCGAAGCACTGGACGGTTTTGTCGTCGACGGCATAGAGCACAACATTCCGTTCCTCGCTGCGTTGATGCAGCATCCGCGCTGGCGCGAGGGGCGGCTTTCCACCGGCTTTATCGCCGAGGAGTATCCGGACGGTTTCGCGCCGGTCGAACCGGACGGTGAGGAGATGGCGGTGTTTGCCGCGATCGCCACCGCAATCGAGCTGCTGCGACGGGACCGGCTCGACCGGCTCAGCGGCCGGTTGGCACCGCATTCGGGCCATCTCAAGCGCGACTGGGTGGTGAAGATCGGCTCGGACTATCTTTGCGCCGGCATCCTCGACGGCATGGTCTCGATCCCGATGGAGATCGATCTGTCGATCGATGGCAGCGAGCCGCTGACGGTCGCTTCCGACTGGCGGCCGGGCGACGCGATCTGGCGCGGCAGGGTCGGCGGCAACCGGATCGCGGCGCAGGTCCGGCCGGTGCTGAACGGCCTTTGTATCGCCTGGAAGGGCATGTCGGTGACGGCTCAAGCCATGCTGCCGCGGACGGCGGAGCTGGAAAGGCTGATGCCGGAAAAGCTGCCGCCGGATACCTCGAAAATGCTGCTTTGCCCGATGCCAGGACTGGTGGTGTCGATCGCCGTCGCCGAGGGCCAAGAAGTCAAGGCCGGCGAGACGCTGGCCGTGGTCGAGGCGATGAAGATGGAGAACGTGCTGCGCGCGGAGCGCGACCTCACCGTGGCGAAGCTAAACGCCAAACCGGGCGACAGCCTGGCGGTCGACGCTGTGATCATGGAGTTCGCCTGAGCCAGGGCGACATAGGCCGCAAGCTTGTGGTTCGCGATCGATTGTACTGGACTGGCATCGCGGCGTCCGGGACAATACATCTGCACGGATGAGTCCTTGAGATAGCGCGAAAAAACATGGCGGATGAACGACTTCCACGCGACCCTTTGCAGCGCGAAGCTCTCGTGAAGGCCACGCAGCCGGAGACGCCTGCACGGAGGTTCATCCATCTGCGCGTGCATTCAGCCTATTCGCTGCTCGAGGGCGCCCTGCAGCTCGGCGCCATCGTCGGCCACGCGGTCAAGGATGAAGCGCCGGCGATCGCAGTGACCGACACCAACAATCTGTTCGGCGCGCTCGAATTCGCCCAGAAAGCGGTCAAGGACGGCGTCCAGCCGATCATCGGCTGCCAGGTCGACCTCGTCTTTTCCGGCGAAACGAGCGACGCCCAACGCGACCGCCGCCGGCACGGTCCCGAGATGTCGCCGATCGTGCTGATCGCCGCCAGCGAGGCCGGCTATGCCAATCTGGTCCGGCTGATCAGCAAGGTTTATCTGGAAACGCCGCCCGGCGAGCCGGTGCACATGACGAGCGCCATGCTGGAGAGCCATTGCGATGGCCTGCTATGCCTGACCGGCGGCCCGCGTGGCCCGATCGGCAGCGCGCTGAAGGCGGACCGCCGCGACCTTGCCGAACAGCGGCTGCTGTTCCTCAAAGAGCTTTTCGGCGACCGTCTCTATGTCGAGCTGGAACGGGTCGCCGGCTATGACCGCATGGTCGAAAAGTCGACGCTCGACCTTGCCTATACCCACGAACTGCCGCTGGTCGCCACAAACGAGGCCTTCTTCTCCAAGCGTGAAGACTATGAGGCGCATGACGCGCTGATTGCGATCGCCGAAGGCTCGGTGGTGGCCGCAGACAATCGCCGGCGGCTTTCGCCTGACAATTTTCTGCGCGGCCAGGCCGAGGTGGCGCGGCTGTTCTCCGACCTGCCGGAAGCGATCGACAACACGGTCGAGATCGCCATGCGCTGCTCCTATTATCCGAAGAACCGCAGCCCGATCCTGCCGCGTTTCACCGGCGCCGACTCCGCCGACAAGGACGCCGCCGAGAAGGCGGAAGCCGCCGAGCTCGCGCGCCAGGCGCGCGAGGGCCTGGAGGCGCGACTTGCCGCGCACGGACCGACGCCCGGCTACACGGTCGAGCAATATCGCGAGCGGCTCGAATTCGAGCTCGGCATCATCGAGAAGATGAAGTTCCCCGGCTACTTCCTGATCGTTGCCGACTTCATCAAATGGGCGAAGGCGCAAGGCATCCCGGTCGGACCGGGGCGCGGTTCGGGCGCCGGCTCGCTTGTCGCCTATTCGACCACCATCACCGACATCGACCCACTGCGCTTCTCGCTGCTGTTCGAGCGCTTCCTCAACCCGGACCGCGTCTCGATGCCGGACTTCGACATCGACTTCTGCCAGGACCGGCGCGAGGAGGTCATCCGATACGTCCAGCAGAAATACGGCCGCGACCAGGTCGGGCAGATCATCACCTTCGGAACGTTGCAGGCGCGTGCGGTGCTGCGCGACGTCGGCCGCGTCCTGCAGATGCCGTATGGCCAGGTCGACAAGCTCTCCAAGATGGTGCCGCAGAACCCGGCCAACCCGGTCAAGCTGGCGGACGCTATCGCCAACGAGCCGCGCTTCGCCGAGGAGGCGGAAAAGGAGCCGATCGTGCAGACGCTGCTCGACACCGCGCAGAAGCTCGAGGGCCTCTACCGCCATGCCTCGACGCATGCCGCCGGCATCGTCATCGGCGACCGGCCGTTGTCGGAATTGGTCCCGATGTACCGCGATCCGCGCTCGGACATGCCGGTCACCCAGTTCAACATGAAATATGTGGAGCAGGCCGGGCTGGTGAAATTCGACTTCCTCGGCCTGAAGACGCTGACGGTGCTGGAAACGGCGGTGAAGCTGATCCGGCGGCGCGGTGTGGATATCGATCTTGCCCGCATCCCGCTCGACGACCCCGAGACTTACGCCATGCTGTCGCGCGGCGAGGTGGTCGGCGTGTTCCAGGTTGAAAGCGCGGGCATGCGCAAGGCGCTGATCGGCATGCGGCCGGACTGCATCGAGGACATCATCGCGCTGGTCGCGCTCTATCGCCCAGGCCCGATGGAGAACATCCCGACCTACAACGCCAGAAAGCATGGCGAGGAGGAGATGGCCTCGATCCACCCCAAGATCGACCACCTTGTGAAGGAAACTCAAGGCGTCATCGTTTACCAGGAACAGGTGATGCAGATCGCGCAGGAGCTTGCCGGCTATTCGCTCGGCGAAGCCGATCTTCTGCGCCGCGCCATGGGCAAGAAGATCCGCGCCGAGATGGACAAGCAGCGCGAGCGCTTCGTCACCGGCGCCGTCGAGCGCGGCGTCGGCAAGGCGCAGGCCGATTTCATCTTCGATCTGCTGGCGAAATTCGCCGACTACGGCTTCAACAAGTCGCACGCCGCGGCTTATGCGGTCGTTTCCTACCAGACCGCCTACCTCAAGGCGCACTATCCGGTCGAGTTCCTGGCGGCGTCGATGACGCTCGACATGAGCAACACCGACAAACTGGCGGATTTCCGCCAGGACGCGCTACGCCTCGGCATCGAGGTGGTGGCGCCGTCGGTGATGACCAGCTTCCGACCGTTCGAGGTCGGCGAGAACAAGATCTTCTACTCGCTGGCGGCGCTCAAAGGCGTCGGCGACGCCGCGGTCGAGCACATCGTCGAGAAGCGCGGTGAGAGGCCGTTCAAGAGCCTAGCCGACTTCTGCGAGCGCGTGGATCCGAAGATCGTCGGCAAGCGCGTCTTCGAAAGCCTGATCATGGCGGGGGCCCTGGACTGCTTCGGGCATGACCGCGCCGTGATGATGGCCGGCGTGGAGCGGATGATGGGGCTCGCGTCGCTGGCGCAGCAGAATGCCATCTCGGGCCAGACGGATATTTTCGGCGCCTCGCTCGGCGCGCAATCGCAGGCGCTCAACCTGCCGGCGGCCGAGCCATGGCTTGCCGCCGACCGGCTGCACCGCGAGTTCCAGGTGGTCGGCTTCTATCTCTCTGCGCATCCGCTCGACGAATACAAGGCGGCGCTGCAGAAGATGCGGGTGCAGAACTGGGCGGAATTCTCCGCCGCGGTCAAACGCGGCGCTGCGGCCGGCCGGCTCGCCGGCACCGTCACCACGAAGCAGGAGCGCAAGACCCGCACCGGCAACAAGATGGGCGTCGTGCAGTTTTCCGACACCACCGGCCAGTACGAGGCGGTGCTGTTCTCCGAAGGCCTGGCGCAGTATCGCGACATGCTGGAGCCTGGCCGTTCGGTGGTGATCACCGTCTCGGCCGAAGACCGGCCGGAGGGGATCAATCTGCGCATCCAGACGGTGCAGTCGCTGGAGGACGAAGCAAGCCGCATCCAAAAGGCGCTGCGCATCTTCGTGCGCGATGCTCAACCGATCAACATCCTTGCCAACCAGCTTGCCGTGAAGGGCGAGGGGCAGGTGAGCTTCGTGCTGATCAAGGAAGCCGGCCAGGGCGAGGTGGAGATCGAACTGCCCAACCGCTATCGTATCTCGCCGCAGGTCGCGTCGGCCATGCGCGCGGTGCCGGGTGTCGTCGAAGTGGAACTGGTGTAAGCGTTCCAACGACTTGTTTTCGCGCAACTCCGAACAGAAACCGGCTAGCGCTTTCCTTGAATGCTTTGGCGCGAGGCGTGGCCACCAGTTCAAGCCCCGCCACGATCACCCGTACTGGCCAAACCACGTCATTCGCTCAACGACGTATGGTTCTGTATATCTTTGCCTAACTTGTTCTTGCTAATCTTGCAACTGGGCTGCGGAAATGTTGGGGCCCAAGCTGTAAGCAAGGCTGACGATTGGGCAGGAGCGGGCACGATGGTCGACAAGTCGAATCTCGCGATCGTCGCAACTGATCTCGATGGGCAGCACGCCGATGACGCAGGGGCCCCTCTCGTGTCGGCCATTATCCCTTGCCTGAACGAAGAGCGCACGCTCGGCATCTGCATTCGCAAGGCGCTTGACGTTTTTTCGAAGCGGGGCATTAAGGGCGAGGTCGTCGTCGGGGACAATGGGTCGACCGATCGGTCGGTGGAGATTGCCGAGTCCCTCGGCGCGCGTGTCGTGCACCAGCGGGTCAAGGGATACGGCGCGGCGATCAGCGCGGCGGCTGAAGCTGCACGAGGCAAGTACCTCGTCATGGCGGATGCGGACGATTCCTACGACTGGAGCAGCCTAGGCGACTTCATCGACGCGCTGGAGGGTGGTGCCGAACTGGTGATGGGCGATCGCTTCGCCGGCGGTATCGAGCCCGGCGCCATGCCCCCTCTGCATCGGTATCTTGGCAATCCTGCGCTTTCAACAATTGCCCGCTGGCTTCATCATTCTCCGATACACGATTTTCATTGCGGCATGCGAGGATTCACCCGCGATGCGTTTCGCCAAATGGGCGCGCGCTCGCCTGGCATGGAATTCGCCTCGGAGATGGTCATCAACGCGCATCGCGCGGGCCTGGTGATCCGCGAGGTGCCAATCAAGCTCTATCCGGACAAGCGCGGCCGCCCACCTCACCTGCGTTCGTTCCGCGACGGTTGGCGACATCTGCGGCTGATCGTGGCCCATGCACCCAACACCATGTATCTCATACCGGGAGCGACCTTGCTGGTGTCCGGTATTGCTGGTCTTGCGGTCCTCGCGGCGGGACCTGTCCGGATCGGAGGGTGGTATTTCGGAATTCACTTCGTCGCGCTCTCCGCGATGGCGACGCTGATTGGCCTTTCGGCCATCCTTTTCGGTATGCTGGCCAAGGTGGCGATCGCTATCTATCACCCGGGCCACGGCGGCCGGGTCGTGCCTTGGCTGATGCGCGGCCGCCCGCTGGAATGGCTGGTCTTTTCCGGCGGCATGCTCGCGGTGGCGGGCTTTGTCGCGGACGTATTGCTGGCACTGCATTGGATCTTCATAGGCGGCCCGATGGAGCAATCGGTGCACCTGACCTTCGTGATCACCACCGCCTGCGTGGCCGGGATGTCCATGGTGCTGTCCGGCTTCGTTCTCAAGTTGCTGCTTGATAATCTGGACGATAGGCGTGCGTTCTGAGCGCTTCGACATCGAGCGCCTGGCGCGACGGAAAAAAGATAGAGTCGGCGCCAGCAGGTCGGTGGTGCATTGAAAGCTGGTGGGATGAGGGGAAGCAGGTCGGTTCCGCGGATTTGGGATACGGACTGGCTGGTCTTGCGCGGGCTAGCTCGGCTGTTGCGAAAAGAGGCGAGGGCGCATGTTAGGCCGGGCACACTAATGGTCGATCTCGGCTGTGGTGACATGCCCTATGCTGACATGATGTTCGAGATGAAGATCGACTATCGGGGCGCGGATATCGGCGAGGGCAGCTTCCTGAAAATTGACGAGCAGGGCCGCGTGCCACTAGCAGATGGCATCGCTGGAGCAGTACTTTCAGTACAGGTCCTGGAGCACGTGCGCGACCTTGACTCGTACTGCGCCGAGATTCGGAGATTGTTGCGCGATGACGGTGTGCTGTTGTTGTCTACTCACGGCAGCTGGCTCTACCACCCTCACCCTGAGGACCATCGTCGTTGGACACGCACCGGACTTGTCGTAGATCTTGCCGATCGCGGCCTCGAAGTCGAAGAGGTGCATGCGATTGCCGGGCCCTTGGCAACCACGACGCTAATCCGCCTTACGGGCTTTGCTTTCTTCCTTCGCCGCCTACCGATCATAGGCGCAATTTTGGCGTCGCTCCTTGCCCTGTTGATGAACCTGCGCGCTCAATTGGAAGATCGTCTAACGCCCGCCCAGATACGCGACGACAATGCCTGCGTTTTCTTGGTCCGCGCTCGGAAGGCAGCGATATGAGCGTGCGCACGCCCTTCGCCTATATGGTGATCGCCGGCATCTGCATCGCTCTGCACAACGTGGTCATCATCTTGTCTGACAGGGTCGGGATACGTTTGTGGCTGGCCGTACTGTTGTCCTTCTGCGTCGTGGCGGGCACTGGCTATGTGCTTCATAGCGTATTCACCTTTCGGCGACCATTGGCTCCCATAACCTTCGCACGGTACGTCATTGCAATGATCGCCAACATACCATTGGCATTTGTCACCATATGGTTTTGGCATCAGCAGGCCGGCCTGCCGATGGTGTTCGCCTCGCCACTTGCCTCGGTCTGCATGCTGGCGCTGAACTTCCTGCTTGGTCGATGGGCTATCGCCACGCCAAACCGCTGGATGACGGGGGGACCATGACCTTGGCCACGGCAATGGGCCCGATCGATCCGAAGCTTCTGCAGGACATCCTGTCGCGTCACCTCGCCTTTTATCGAAACAAGGCGCCGACTTATCAGGCGGTTATGCTCGATAGTCTAGGCGAGCTGTGGGACAAGCAGTATTGCAAATTGCTCGACGTCGGTGGTGGCACTGGGGTGATCGCTCAAGCCATAGCCGAACTCTTTCCGGTGGATGAGGTGCAGACAGTGGACATGGTTGACCGTTTCTGCCCTTCGCTGAGCGTGCTGACCAAGCAGTATGACGGCAAAACCCTGCCTTTCGCGGACCGTAGTTTTGATGCGGCGACACTCAACAATGTAGTACATCACGTTCCAGTCACAGCACGTACGGACTTGCTGCGTGAAATTCGGCGCGTGGTTGATGGTCCGCTTTACATAAAGGATCACGAAAGCTGCGGAAGGCTGGACGACCTGCGCCTCACCGCAATGGATGCGATAGGCAATATCCCATTTGGCGGAATGATCTGGGCGCGCTACTTGAAGCGGGCAGAATGGGGGAAGTTAGCAACCGAAAGTGGCTACCGCATTGCTCGTCGCGCTGCGCCGAAGCAATATCGAAAAAGCATCCATGAACTGCTGTTTCCCAATCGTCTCGAAGTGACAATGCGCTTCGAGCCCGCTTGATGGGTCGGTCCGATGCGCATTTTGACCGTCAGCCATTTCTATGAAGGTCACGGCGGCGGCATAGAGCGTGTGGCCGGGCATTTGTGCCGACAATTCACGCAACTGGGCGTTCAGGCTGTTTGGGCCGCCAGCGATGCCGATCAGCCGCCGGAAAGCGACGTTGAAGCGGTCCCTCTTGCCTGCGTCGACCCAATCGAGAAGGTCATTGGGCTGCCAATGCCGCTGGCGCGCGTCCGTGCGATTCGCGCGCTGGCCCGCGAAATGCACCGTAGCAATGCGGTCGTAGTGCACGATGCGCTGTACATGACATCGATCCTGGCATTGCTGATGTCGAAGGCTTTCCGCAAGCGCGTGGTGCTGATCCAGCATATCGCCGGCATCCCCTTTTCTTCGCGCATTCTCCGCTCCGTGATGGCACTAGCCAACATCGTCATCACGCGCCCGATGCTCCGAGCCGCTGACGCAGTTGTGTTCATCAGCGACACCGTGCGCCATGATCTTGTGGGCACGCCAGCGCGCATTCCCTTCCAACTGCTGTTCAACGGTGTTGACGGTGCGATTTTTCATCCCGCTTCAGGCCCGCTGCCTGTGCCGGAGGCCCCTGCGGCGAACTCGATCCCCCCGGGTACGCGTCGCGTTCTTTTCGTTGGTCGCTACGTCGAGAAGAAAGGACTGTCGGTGCTGCGGGCTTTGGCCGCGTTCCGCCAGGATCTCGCATTTCTGATGGTCGGCAGCGGCCCGATCCACCCCGGCAAATGGGGACTTGCCAATGTTCACGACCTTGGTGTCCAGAGCCCTCAGGCCCTGGCGGACCTTTATCGGGGGGCTGACTTCCTGCTGTTGCCGAGCGTCGGAGAGGGCTTTCCGCTCGTTATTCAAGAGGCAATGGCCTGCGGACTGCCTGTCGTCTGCGGCGAACCGAGCAACCGTGCCGACCCGGGCGCGGCCAAATGGCTGCGTGGCGTTGCCATCGACCTCACCAATCCCGACGGGTCGGCCAGGCGTTGCGCCGATGCCATCGACAGCCTTGCCCTCACCTCCGAGGAGCGAGCCGCCATGGCTCGTTACGCGTTGGCGCAGTACGACTGGCGCGCAACGGCGCTCGGCGTGCTGACCTTGGCAGGCGGAGGAGTGGCCAAACTTTGACCTACTTCGCCATGGTCGATGCGGTTTCGCGTCCGCATCTGGCCGAAGTTCAGGCGCTTTCGGCCCTGGCCTGTGCTTGAGGCCTTCCAGCAACGAACACCGAACAGGGCTTCAAACGTCTGGGCGGTGTGGCCTAGCCAATTTTCTTAATTAACGTCGCTTAAATCTGAGGTTCATTCCAGGGCGGGATTGAATGCGATCAGAAGCAGGTCTGGCTGATTTATTCGGTGCAGGATCGCGCCGCTTAACGATCTTTCTACGCGCTTTGATCGTACTGAAGATCGCGTTGTTGTTCGCCTCGGCTTGGAATTGCCGATTCGTCATGGACGAATTTGGTCAGCTTGGATACGCGAAGCATTTGTTTAATGGGCTGTTCGCCACCGTGCAGCCAAGCAAGGCGGTCGGTTCCACCGCCTTTTACAAGCTGGCTCACCTGATCGGTTGGGATGCCACGTCCATTCTGCTTGTCGGTCGTATGCAGACCGCATTGCTGGCATGCGCGACCATTGCTTTGTTCTACGCCTGCGCTCGCGCGCTTGGGGAGGATCGGGTTCGTGCCTTGGCCATTGTCCTCGTCCTCTTGTGCTTCTCGAATTTCATGGAGCGCATCTTTCGCACTATCGCCGAACCGCTGGCGGTGTTCTTCGCCGTAGGGGCGCTGCTGGTCGTGCTACGGGCCCGTGAATTGAGGGGATGGCAGCTTGTCGCTGCCGGCGCCTTGAGCGGCCTGTCGTTTCTCGCAACGCAGAAATCAATCTACTTCAACCTTGCGCTAGGCCTTGGCCTGGTCGCCGACGCGGCTTTGATGAGACGCTATCTGGCAGGCATGGCCCGCGGGGCATGGCTCGTGCTGGGATGGACTCTCCCTATAATCGCATATTGCTTCATCTTCGGCGGCGCCGACCCTGTTCCCGTCGCCAAGAGCCTGGTGTTCGGCCCTGTTGAGGTCGCGACGCGCGGCGGCGGTGACTACGGGGGGCTGAGGCGCTTCGTGGTTCAGACGCTCGCGCGCAATTATGTTCTTTACGTCTTCTGTTTCGCCGGCATGGCTCTGTCTCTGATACAGATCATGAAGCTCGACGAGCGGAGGCGAATTGCGCTGATCTTCTCTGTCGTCATCACGGTGCTGGTCTTCGCGCACGACCAGCCGTGGCCCTACGTGTTCATCATGGCGTTGCCGTTCATGTCGCTATGGTCGTTGACGATGCTCGACGGCCTCGCAGCCCGCGCGCGTTATCTGCGCCTGGCGTGGATAGCCTTGGTCACGGCGATGGCCATAAGCTTCGTTGCCAATATACTTTACTTTCGCTTCGACAATACGGCCCAACTTGAGCTGGTGGCGCGTGCGGAGTCATTGCTTGCACCCGACGAGTGGTACTTCGACGGCATAGGAATGTTGCCCAATCGAATGGAGCCAACAACTTTGTGGCTCGACAAACACTACGTGCTCGCGACCTTGCGGGAAAGCGGGCGTTCCGAGGCTTACAATGTGCTTAGCAAGTCTCGCCCGAAGCTGATCCTGTGGTCCTACCGGATGGACTATATCTATCCGGTAGTCGCGCCCCTGATTTTGAACAGCTATGTCCGTGTGGCTCCAAACCTCAGGATCGCTGGTTTCCGCCTGCAACCCGGTGAGCGGAAGATCTTTGATGTTCCTATTGCTGGAACTTATGCGCTCTACAGCGCCGATGGAACGCCTTTGCGGGGCCGGGTCGAAATCGACGGCACCGTGCTTGATCCGCCATTTCACCTTGCGATCGGGCCAAAGACCGTAACATTACGCAACGGTGCGGGCGAAGCCCTGCTG
Organism: Mesorhizobium sp. WSM4898; assembly: GCF_029625845.1. NCBI lineage: Bacteria > Pseudomonadati > Pseudomonadota > Alphaproteobacteria > Hyphomicrobiales > Phyllobacteriaceae > Mesorhizobium > Mesorhizobium sp. WSM4898. The sequence continues at coordinate 65,157 of NZ_JARTVQ010000003.1, forward strand.
CTGCCAGCGGGCTCTTACGCCGGACATTTCAAGGCCGGCGGCGACAATGATCTTCTATTTGATGGCGTCTACGATTGAGCGGTGAGGCGAGTGATGACGGTCCCGCCGACGCCAGTTCGCAGGCAACCCAACCGGGCGTCTGACCTGGCAGCTAGGAGGTCGCGACTTCGGCAGGCTGAGGCGCCTTGCGCTGCAGGTTGAGCAGATTGCCGGTCAGGATCAGCAAGGCGCCGCCGGCGGTGAAGACATCGATCTGCTCGTTGTAAAGCAGCCACCCGATCAGCGCAGACAGCGGCACGCGCAGGAAGTCCATCGGCGAAATGACGGTCGCATCGGCGTGGCTGAGCGCGCGGGCCATGCAGAAATGGGAGGACATGCCGGTGAAGGCGACCACCAATATCGACGGCCACAGTTCGACTGCCGGGTTGCGCCAGACATAGAGCGCCGGGACGAGGCCGACCACGGACTGAATGATCAGCATCCAGAAGATGATGCGTACGACGCTGTCGGTTCGCGTCAGCGACTTGACCATGACCACCGAGACGCCGAAGCACATTGCGGCTCCCAGCACGACGAGATGCCCGGGATCGACCGAGCCGACGCCGGGACGTACGATGATCACCACGCCGATCAGACCCAGCACGATTGCCGTCAGCCTGGCCCGCGACAGCCTTTCGCCGAGAAAGGTCACCGCCAGGATCGCGGTCCAGATCGGGGTCGTGAACTCGATCGAGATCAGCACGGCCAGCGGAATCAAGGTCAGCGCATAGAGCCAGGCGGCCTGGCCGGCATAGTGGACGACGTTGCGGGCGATGTGGGCGAGCGGGCGCTGGGTGCGCATCGCCCTAAAGCCGCCGCCCGTCAGCACCAGCGGCAGCAGGATGAAGAAGCCGATCACCGAGCGCAGCTCCAGCACCTGGAAGACATTGAGCGCGGCCGTCGCGGTACGGCCAGCGACCGACATCGCCAGGAACGAGGCGATCGACAGCGCCATCCAGAGCGCGGCCTTGGTGATCGAGGGAGCGGGTGCCATTGGCGCTATGTCGCAAGACCGTCGTTGTGCCGCAACCGGTAGTCGCGGCATTCGACTGGGCCAGACGGCCGCATTCCGGCTCAGCTTCCGGCGAGCGACAGTGCGCTGGCGCGCTCGCGCAGCAGCTCAAGCAACTGGTTGCGACGCGGCTCCGGCGTATCGACCGGCAGCACAAAGCAAAGCGTCGTGTTGATGGCGCCGTGGCTGTCGCGGATGGGAGCCGCCATGCACCAGGTGAAACGGTCGGCGAGCGCCGAGGTCTCGCTGAAGCCCTGCCGGCGAGCCAGGTCGACATCGGCGAAGAATTCGTCGGGAGCAATGACCCGACCGTCGGGGAGTTCGTAGTCGGCGGCAGGAATGAAATCCTTGAGTTCCCTCTCCTGCATATGGCCGACCAGCAGCCGCCCCGACGCCGTCCAGGGGATCGGCACCTCGACGCCGACATCGCTGGAGATGCGGAAAGGGCCGGGAGAATCCCGGCAATCGAGAACGACATACTTGTTGCCGCGCAGACCACAGAGCTGAACGGTCTCACCGGTCTCGGCCGCCATCCTGTCCAGCGTTTCAAGGATGCGGCGATAGTGTGCGTTGTGATGCGAGTACGCCCATCCGAACAAGTGCATCGCCCGCCCGAAATAGACGTAGCCCTCGGACCCGACATTTTCGAGCATCTCGGCTTCGAGCAGGCTGTTGACGATCTCATAGGTCGTCGAACGGGGTGCGTTGATCATCTTTGCGATGTCGCCGATGCGCATCGGCGCGCGATGCTTCAGCAGGGCCTCGAGCAGCATGATGACGCGGTCGATGCCGCGGCGGCGCTCGCCGGCCTGCGGTTGTGCCCCGGCGCCTGCCTTGATCAAACCAGTTGCGCCTTCGCTCATGCCAGCCGCTCAAAAATCATTTTCGGCTCTCGTCTCAAGACGCTTGAAAGATGTCAAGGCTCAGTCTAGCATCCCGTCTGTCCGATATACAGACATGTTGTCTGGAATATCGGATAAACTAACGAGCCGGGCAGAAGAAGTCCAGCCGACGAACGAGCGGTTTCCGCGACGCGGCAACCGCGGTGTTTCGCCGTCCCGACTCCGCACGTCCGGACAAGAGCTACAGAAGGGGAACTGTCATGAAGAAGTCATCGTTTTTCGCATCCGTCAGCGCCTTTTGCCTCGGTCTCATCCTGGCCGTCGGTGTCGGCTCGCAGGCCGATGCGGCCGCGAAGTGCATCAAGGGCGACCGCAAGGCGCCGTATACGATCGGCTGGGCCAACATCTATTCCGTGCCGACCTGGATGAAGCAGACCCAGGGCACGATCGAAGCCGAGGTCGAGGCGCTCAAGAAGCAGGGGCTGGTCGACAAGCTGGTCGTGACCGACGCCCAGGGCGACGCCAATGTGCAGATCCAGCAGATCCAGTCGATGATCGATTCCAATGTCGACGCCATCATTCTGATCGCCGGTTCCTCGACCGCTCCGGCGCGTGTGATCGCGGATGCCTGCGCCAAGGGTATCGCGATCATCAACTTCGACAGCCTGGTCGATACCGACCAGGTGACGGCCAAGGTCAACACGGATTCCTCGCAGTGGGGCGACCAGGCTGCGAAGTTCCTGATTGACGCCATCGGCGGCAAGGGCAAGATCCTCATCCTCAACGGCCCGGCCGGCGTTTCGGTCAGCGACGACCGCCGCAAGGGCGCCGATGCCGAGCTCAAGGCCCACCCCGACGTGAAAATCCTCGCCGAGACCAACACGCCGTACAATGTGGCGCCGGCCCAGGAAGCCGTCACCAGCCTGCTGTTCGCCAATCCCGAGATCGACGGCATCCTGTCGCTCGGCGGCGCGCTCTCGGCCGGTGCGGTGCTCGCGCTCGACAAGCAGGGCCGCGACCAGGTGCCGATCACCGGCGAGAATGCGCGCCAGTTCCTCGAGCTGTGGAAGGAAAAGGGCCTGAAGAGCTGGGCGACCATGCAGCCGAACTGGCTCGGCGCCTTTGCCACCTACACCGCGGTCCAGGCGCTGGAGGGTAAGGACGTGCCGGCCTTCGTCAAGATTCCGCTGCCGGTCATCGACAATTCCAACATCGATCAATACCTCGCCCGGGCGAAAGATTTCCCGGCTGACGGTTACATCTATTCGCCCTACGATGAGGAGCTGTTCAAGAAGCTGCTGGCGCAGAAGTAGGCCGGAAAGGTCGCAGCATTGACCATGGCTCCGCTCCTTGCCGCGAGGGGGGTGTCGAAGGCGTTCTTCGGCAACCCCGTCCTGCGCGACGTCTCCATCGCTCTCCAGCCGGGCCGCGTGCATGCGCTGCTCGGCGAGAACGGCGCCGGAAAGTCGACCTTGATCAACCTCCTGTCGGGCGGCTTGCGCCCGGACAGCGGGACCATCGAGGTCGATGGGCGTGCCGTGGCGCGCATGACGCCAGCGCTCGCGCGGCGGGCCGGCATCGCCGTCGTGCAGCAAGAGCTCAGCCTGACGGCCAGCCTTTCTATAGCCGAGAACATCGGCATCGGCGCCTATCCCAAGCGCTTCGGGCTAGTCGATTACAAGGAGCTTGCCGCGCGGGCGAAGGCGGCATGCAAACTTGTCGGCCTCGACGAGCCGCTGTCGACACCAGTTGGGAATCTATCCCTCGGGCGACGGCAGATGGTGGAGATCGCCAAGGCTCTCTATCGCCGGCCGCGCGTGCTCATCCTCGACGAGCCGACCTCGTCGCTCTCGGCGACGGAAACGAAAATCCTCACCGCCCTGTTGGGACGGTTGCGTGGAGAAGGCGTCGCCATTCTCTACATCTCGCACCGGCTCAACGAGGTGATGGCGCTCTGCCAGCATGTGACCGTGCTGAAGGACGGCACCTGCACGGCCGACCGGTCGCTGGAGGGAACCGACGCGACTGGATTGGTGCGCCTGATGGTCGGCCGCGACCCCGGCGATCTCTTTCCGAAATGGCAGCCGTCGGTATCGCCCGGCGCCGCCATCTCGATCCGCGGCTTCTCGGCCGGCCTGATGCACGACGTCGACCTCGACATCGGGACCGGCGAGGTGCTGGGCATAGGCGGCCTGGTCGGTCAGGGGCAGGAGGATCTGCTGCTCGGTCTTTATGGGGCCATCCCGGCGAGGACGGTTTCGGCGACGGTAAACGGCGTGTCGGGCCTGCCGGGTAATCTGCCGAAAGCCAACGCGCTGGGGCTCGCCTATGTGCCAGCCGACCGTAAGCGCGAGGGCCTCCACCTTATTCATCCGATCATCACCAACATGATGTTGCCTTCCCTCGCGAGGCTTCCGTCGTTGAAGCTGCGCAGCCGCAAGGCTGAACGCCAGAAGGGAAGGGATCTCGCCGCCCAGCTTTCCATCAAGGGCGACCTGCAGCGTCCGGCGCAGGCCTTGTCGGGCGGCAATCAGCAGAAGGTCGCGCTGGCGAAGTGGATGCCGCACGATCCGCTGGTGCTGCTGCTCAACGATCCGACGCGTGGCGTCGACGTCGAGACCAAGCGCGAAATCTATCTGATGCTTCGCGCCTTCGCCGCCGCTGGCAAGGCGGTCGTGCTGCTCAGTTCCGATACGCCGGAACTGGTGCATCTATGCGACCGCGTCGCGGTGGTTCGTGAAGGCCGGGTCGCCAGGATGCTCGAGCGTGCCGCGCTGAGCGAGGAAGCCATCGTGTCGGCGGCGATGGGTGCAGAGAGGCGGAAGGTGGCGGCATGAGCATCATTCCATCCGCGAGAGCCGACGGCGCGCTCTACTGGCAGGTGCAGGCGCGCCGCAACATCGGCGTTCGCAGCCTCTTCCTGGTGGTGCTGGCGTTTCTCATCGCTTATGCCGTGCTTTTTCCGGGCCTGTTCACGGTCTCCGGCTTTGCCAAGTTCACCCAGAGCTGGTTCCCGCTGGCGCTGGTGGCGATGGCGCAGGCGATCCTCATGCTCACCGGCGGCATCAGCCTTGCGATCGGCGCGACCGTCAGCCTCGGCGCGGTCATTGCCGCGACCACCATGGGCGGACCGCTGGGCGTCGCCGGCGGCGCGGCCGCCGTGGCGCTTGCCGGGCTCGGCATCGGCGCCGCGACCGGCTTCATCGTGGTCAGGCTGCGCCTGCCGGCGATCGTGGTGACGCTCGCCGGCTCGTTCATCATCGGTGGCGCCGCACTGCTGATCCTGCCGAGGCCTGGCGGCTCCATCCCGGCTTGGCTGTCCGACCTGCTTGCCGGCGACACGCCAGCGGCGTTCGTGCTGCTGGTGGTGGTCGTCCTGCTGTGGAAGCTCTATCTCGCCACGCCGCTTGGATTGAGCCTCTATGCCGCCGGCGAGAATCCGGTCGGGGCTTACCGTTCCGGTGTGCCGGTCGACGCGGCGCGTGTGGCCGCCTATGCGATCAGCGGCCTCTTGTCGACCGGCGCCGGGCTGTTCGTCGCCGCGCAAACGGGCTCTGGCGATCCGGTCATCGGCACCGCCTTCACGCTCAATTCCATTGCCGCTGCCGTGCTTGGCGGCATTGGCTTTCTCGGCGGGCAGGGCACCATGCGAGGCGCGCTCGCCGGCAGCCTGCTGCTCAGCCTGATGATTAGCGTGATGTTCTTCCTCGGCTTCACCCCGGTAGCGCAGTATGTCGCGCAAGGGCTGATCATCATCGGCGCGGTCGCCATCCCGCAATTCCGCAAGGTGCAGCAATGACAGCGTGGACCGACAGCCCCGGCGGCAGACGCGCCAGGGCGATCCTCACCAGCCGACCGTTCCTCACCCTTGCCATCGTCGTCGCAGTCTGGATTGCGGCGAGCATCGCATCGCGCGGCTTCGGCGCCTACGGACATCTGCGCTACCTGGTAGAACTTGGCGCGGTGATCGGCCTCGTGGCGGCCGGGCAGACCTTCGTGGTGATCGCCGGCGGGATCGATCTCTCGGTGGCAGCGATCGTCACCGTCAGCGCCATCAGCCTGCCGCTGCTGTCATGGCAGGCCGATCCGACCGGCCTTGCCTCCGTGCTCGCGGTGCTTGCGCTGACCACAGCTATCGGCGTGGTCAACGGGTTAGGGGTGGCGCTGCTGCGCGTCCATCCGATGATCATGACGCTGGCCATGGCGACATTCCTGCAGGGTCTGCTGATCATCATTGCCGGCGGCAGTGCCGTCACCGCCGAGAACCCGCTGGTTCATTGGCTTGGCAATGCGAGGCCGGCCGGCATTCCGGCCGGCATCCTGCTATGGATCGCGGTTTCCGTGCTCGTGCTGACACTGATGCATGCAACGCCTTTCGGCGCCCGCATCTTCGCCATGGGCGCCAATCCGCTTGCGGCGTCGTTGTCGGGCGTGCCGATCACTTCCACGACATTGGCTGTCTACGGCATCAGCGGATTCACGGCGGGGCTCGCGGGCGTGCTGGTGCTCGGCATGAACGGGCAGGGCTATGTCGGGATCGGCGATCCTTATCTGCTCGCCTCGATCGCCGCAGTGGTGCTTGGCGGCACCTCGATCCTCGGCGGGCTCGGCACCTATGCCGGCACCATCCCGGGAGCCATCCTGCTGGTGACAATCACTGCGCTGATCACCGTGGTCAATGCATCGCCCGGCTGGCGCAGCATCCTGTTCGGTTCGTTGATCCTCGGGCTGCTGCTGCTCTCAGGCAGGGAGCAAGCCCGGCGATGACCCGGCGTCCAGGCGATAGATGCGAGCGGCGTTGCCAAAGAACAGCGCCGCCTGCTCGTCCCGGGAAAGATCGGCGGTGATCACCTTGAAGCTGTCATATACCTCATTGAACGAGGCGTGCAGGCCGGCGACCGGGAAGTCGGAGCCGAACATGGCGCGCTTCATGCCGAAGCAGTCGATGCAATGCAGAACGATCGGCCGCAGACTTTCGAGCGTCCAGTCATGATCGTAAGCGACCAGGTCGGATATCTTGATGGCGACGTTGTCGCGCTCGGCCAGCCGCCGCAGCCCGTCTCGCCATCTCTGCAAGCCTTCGGGATCACGGTCGATCGGGCTGCCGCAATGGTTGAGGACGAATTGCTGGTCGGGAAAGGCCGCGGCGAGGTGCGCTGCCTCGGCCAGTTGGCGTGGAAACACCATCAGGTCGAAGGAGAGCCCGTACCGGGCGAGCGAGCCAAGGCCGGCGCGCCAGGCGGGATCGTCCATTATGCCGTCGCGAGCGGCGAAGCGCCGGGCGGGATCAGGGTCCCAGCTCAGAATGTCGCGTATGCCGATGACGCGGTCGAACGCGGCCTGCGCCTCGATCAACTCCGCCGCGTTGTGGCTCGCCAACGGCACATGGACGACGTAGCGCGCCGCTACGCCGCCGCACGACTTGTCGAGCGTCTCGAGCCAGCGGGTCTCGCCGACGCTGTCGTCGCTCGCCCAGCCGGCTTCGACATGGACGCTGGCGACGATATTGTGCCGCGCGGCGTCGCGCAGATAATCCTCGGGCAGATAGTTGCGGCGCAAGGCACCAAGCTCGCCGAGGCCGCCGCGTTCGCCGGCAGAGTCGGTCAGCCAGGGATGGCGGCCGAGGCTGAGATCCCAGAGATGGTGATGGGCGTCGATGATGGGTCCGGAGTAGGGATTTGGCACGCGGTTCCCTCAGGCCTTGGCCGGCAATCGGTTGAGCCATTGTTCGGCGACGGAAGGGTTAGCATCGGATGAGCGAGAACACACCGGCCCAATCGCTTGTCGTGCATGAAAATTTCATGCTCGACGATCGTATCCGTGGCGTGCCCGCCGGCACGTCCGGATTGGATTCCAGCCTGGCCGGACAGCAAGGCTGGCATCCGGCCGATGGCCGCATGTCGCTGCCGCTGCTCAGCCTTGACGAAGCGGCCTTCGCCTCAAATCGCGACTTGTTCCTGCGTTATGTGCGCGAGCAGGGCGCTGCGGTCGCGCCGCATGCCAAGACGCCGATGGCGCCGGATCTCGCCCATTCGCTTGTCAAGGCCGGTGCCTGGGGCACGACGGTCGCCGATATAAGGCAGGCAACGGTGATGCTGAAGGCGGGTCTCTCGAGACTGATCATTGCCAACGAGGTCGGCGGCGCCGGTGGTGCAGGCCGGCTCGCGAAACTGACTGGCGCGTGGCCGGATGCCGAGCTCTATGTCTTCGCCGACTCGGTCGCGGCCGTGCGGGCACTGGCGGATGCGTGGCGGGCAGCTGCCGATCTCCCGCCGTTGGGTGTCCTGGTCGAGCTCGGCGCGGCGAGGGCGGGCGCACGAACCACGGCCGAGGCCGAGGCAATCGCCGATGCCGTCGTTGCGACCGGCGGACGGCTGCGCATTGCCGGCGTCGGCACCTATGAAGGCGCTGCCGCTCAACCTGATCCGCTGCGCACCGATGAAGCGGTCTCTGCGCTGCTGGCATCGGTGGGCGACATGTTCCTCAGGCTCCGCGCTCGCCTCGGCGGCGAGGCTCCCCTGGTCGTGACGGCCGGCGGGTCGGTCTTCTTCGACAGGGTGGTGGCGGCGCTTTCGCCGCTGGTGGAACAGGACGGCAAGGCGACGCTGGTGCTGCGCAGCGGTGCCATCTTCTTCCACGACCACGGCGTCTATGACCGATCGCTTGGCGCGGTCGACAGCCGCAGCGGTTTCGAGCTCGGCGGCGCCACCGCCTCGGCGCGCAATTCTTTCCGTCCGGTCCTGCGTGTCTGGGCCGAAGTGCTTTCGCGGCCGGAACCTGATCTCGTCATTTGCGGCATGGGCATGCGCGACGTCTCCTTCGACCAGGGTTTTCCCAAGCCGCTCAGGGTGTATCGTTCGGGCGAGCCGCTGCCGGCTTCACCTGAGAAATCGCAGGTAGTCAAGCTCAACGATCAGCATGCCTTCCTGGCGCTCCGGCCTGGCGACGACATCGCGGTCGGCGACGTCATCGAATTCGGCATTTCGCATCCCTGCACCTGCCTCGACCGCTATCGCGTTATTTTCGGCGTGGACGCGACCGGTCGTGTGGCCCATGCCATTCCGACTTATTTCGGCTGACCAGGCCTTCAAAAAGAACTCGAAAGGATCCGAGATGATCAAATACTTCCAGTCCGGCTCTCGCATGTCGCAGGCGGTGGTGTATGGCGGCATGGTGCATATAGCCGGCCAGGTCGCCAACGACCGCAAGGGGGGCATCGAAGCGCAGACCAGCGATGTTCTGGCCAAAGTCGAGGCGCTGCTGCATGAGGCCGGCAGCAGCAAGTCGAAGCTCGTGGCGGTCAACATCTTCTTGCCGCAGATCGGCGATTTCGACGCGATGAACAAGATCTACGATGCCTGGGTGGATCCCGAGCGCCTGCCGGCACGCGCCTGCGTCGAAGCGCGTCTGGCCGACCCGGACCTGCGCATCGAAGTCACCGCCGTCGCGGCCGTCTGAGAGGACAGCATGCATACCGGCCTTGTCCACACGCTCGATTTCGACCGCGAAGGCAAAACGCACGGCTATCTCAGCATTCCGTTCTCGGTCGACCGCTCACCCTATTTCCAGGTCAAGGTACCGATCTGCACCATTCGCAACGGGAAGGGTCCCTCACTGCTGCTGATGGCTGGCAACCACGGCGACGAGTATGAGGGCGAGCTGTCGCTGGCCAAGCTGATCCGCCGGCTCGATCCGGCCGCAATCAGCGGTCGCATCACAATCCTGCCGATGGCGAATACGCCGGCGGTTATGGCCGCCAAGCGCTGCTCGCCGCTGGACGGCGGCAACCTCAACCGCGCGTTCCCGGGCGATCCGACGGGCACGCCGACCAGTCGGCTCGCCCATTTCCTGGAAACGGAACTGTTTCCCCGTCACGATGTCGTCTTCGACATCCATTCGGGCGGCACCTCGATGGAGCATCTGCCGACGGCGCTGGTCGAGCGCAATGCCGATGCCGAGCGCCATCGGCGGGGTGTCGAGCTAATGCGCGCGCTCGGGATGCCGTTCGGCTTCGTCGCAGACAACGGCCAGGCCTCGCCGACCTCGATGGGTGCCGCGCGCCGGGCTGGCGCCATCGGCGTCAGCGGCGAATTCGGCGGCGGCGGAACCGCTACCGTCGATTCGATGACGCTTACCGCTCGCGCGCTCGATCGCCTGATGGTCGAGCTGGGCGTGGTCGCGGCGCCGGTGCTCACATCGGACGCAGAGCCGGCGAAGCCGACGCGGTTGCTTTCGCTGTCGAGGCACAGCCAGGGCATCTACTCGACGCGGCGCGGCTGGTTCGAGCCTGCGGTCCGCCTCGGCGACAGCGTCAGTGCTGGCCAGCTGGCGGGATGGTATCACGATCTCGAACGGCTGGAGCTTGCCGAGGAGGCGATACGTTTCTCCGAAAGCGGCGTTGTGCTGTCGCGCCGGCTGCACACCATGTGCGAGGCGGGCGACTGCCTGATGCAAGTGGCCGAGCCGGTCGAAGGCTGACGCCGGCCCGGAAGGGACGAAGAACCGAGGATGAGCATGCAGCTTTCGATGTGGACCTATCCCTGGGACATTCAGGATCTCGGCCTGGAGACGGTCGAGCGCGATATTGTCCAGCGCGCCGGCCTCAACATGATCAGCCTGGCCACCTCCTATCATGCCGGTCGCTTCCTGCAGCCGCGTAGCCCGCGGCGAAAAGCCTATTTTCCAGAGGATGGCACCATCTATTTCAAGCCGTCAGCGGCGCGATGGGCCGACCTCGCCATCCAGCCCAAGGTCGCGGATGTGATCAGCGAAGGCGGCGACGTGCTTGGCCAACTCGTCCGCCGGCGGGAACAGGGCGGCCCCGGGGTCTCTTGCTGGACGGTGTGCCTGCACAACACCCGCCTCGGCATGCTTCATCCCGAGGCGGTCACTCGCAACGCCTTCGGCGATCCCAACTATTACAATCTCTGTCCCTCGCATCCCGACGCGCGCGCCTATGTCCGGGCGCTGGTTGCAGACATCTCGCACGGCTACAAACCGGACAGGATCGAACTCGAAAGCCCTTCCTTCATGGGATTTGCCCATGAGTACCATCACGAAAAGGACGGCGTCGGCCTCACGCCCGAGGAGGATTTCCTGCTGTCGCTGTGCTTCTGTCCCTCCTGTGTCGATCGCGCGGCTAAAGCCGGCGTCAACGCCGAACCGGCGCGAGCGCTCGTCCGGCAATGGATTGTCGAGACCTGCGAGCGCGCAGTGCCGGAGCGGCGCTTCCCCAGCTTTCCAGCGAGCGGACTCGAGGTTTTCGGGCCATGGCCGGAGCTACACGCCTATCTGGTCTGGCGCTTCGAGCCGGTGACCAGTCTGATCGCCGAGCTGCGCGAGGTGGCGCATCCGGTCACCAAGGTCCTCATCATCGACCTCAAGGAAGGCTGGCTGGGCGGCTGCGATCTGGCGGCTGTCGGCAAGGTCTGCGACGGGGCGATCCTGTGCGCCTATGACATGCAGGCCGAGGATGTCGCAAGCCTGGTGACGGACGGCCGCGCCGCGCTCGGCGCCGGCAAATTTCTCGGCACCGGCTACCGGCTTTTCTACCCGGAAATGGCGGGTCCGCAGTTGCTAGCGGCGAAGGTCAGCCCGGGGCGGACAACTGATGTCGATGGCATCAATTTCTATAATTACGGGCTGGTGCCGGCAGCTCGGCTGGATTGGGTGAAGGCCGCGCTCTCGGCCTGAGCCGCCGCCGGCTTAAAATACCCTCACGCCAACCGGCCTTGTTTCAAAACGGTCATATCGGCGGGGGAACCTGCCAAGATCGCTTGCGTTCCTGAGTCTGCTTGCGCCTTCCGAAGCCAGGAGGCGTGTTTCGGCTCCAACGGGGGAGAATTTCGATGAGACCAGTGGTTCCGCTCGTTCTCGCCGGCTGCCTGATGACTGCCGCGAGCGCCTACGCCGACGATGCAGATTTCCTGCGCTCGTTCTAGGGCAGCTTCGCCGGCAACGGCACCTTCAAGGTGAGCGCGAATGCGCCGACGGTGAATATCTCCTGCGACTTCAAATCCGGCGCTACCTCGACCTCGCTGTCGCTCGACGGCAAATGCCGCGGGCTGATCTTGATGACGCGGGAGATCAGCGCGGATCTGAAGGCCACCGGCAGGGGCTATAGCGGCGTCTATATCGGCTCACGTACCGGGCCGGCGCAATTGAACGGCAGCCGTTCGGGCAACGCGCTCAACCTCGGCATCCGTTGGGCAAAGGAGGTCAATGGCGACCGCAAAGCGCAGTTGACCGTCGAAAAGACCGGCAGCGACAGCATGCGGCTGACGGTGACCGACACGGATCCAAAAACTGGCAAGACCATGGTGACGAGCCGGATCGACCTGCAGCGCACCTGATCAAGTCCCCATGAATGCCAGCCGGTCTCAGTCCTCGAGCGGCTCGGGCGGGTTGGCGGCACGGCCCTTGCCGAAGGTGTAACCGGTCTCGACGGCCTTCCTGCCGAATTTGTCGCGCAGCTCGTCGATCGCGGTTTCGGCCATTGCGCGCTTGCGCGACTGGACGTCGACCAGATCCGGCGGATCGGCCTTCCCGTCGTCGGAAAGATCGCTGACGCCGATGCCGAGCAGGCGGAATTTCGTGTCGTCGGTCTCGCGACGCAACAAATCGAGCCCGGTCTGGAAGATGCGATCGGCCAGCCGTGTCGGATCGCCAAGCTGGCGGTTGCGGGTGCGCAGCTTGAAATCCTGCGTCTTCAGCTTCAGCACCACGGTGCGCCCGGCAATGCCGGATTTCTTCAGCCGCGCCGAGACTTTTTCCGACAGGCCGCGCAGCACCGGCACCAATTCTGCCAGCGAGCCGATGTCGTTGTCGAAGGTGGTTTCGGCCGACACGCTCTTGGCATCGCCGCCGGGGTCGACGCGGCGGTCGTCCTCGCCGCGCGAAAGCCGGTAGAGCCGGTCGCCCATGACACCGTAACGGCGCATAAGCTCGCCGCGCTCCATGCGCTGCAGCTGGGCAATGGTGCGGATGCCGTCGCGCTCGAGCGTCGCGGCCAAGGCCTTGCCGACGCCCCAGATCAGCGTGACCGGCTGCCCGGCAAGAAAGCTTGGCGCTTCCGCTTCGCCGATGACTGAAAAGCCGCGCGGCTTGCGGAAGTCCGACGCGATCTTGGCCAGGAACTTGCAGTAAGAGAGACCGGCGGAAACGGTGATGCCGAGTTCCTTCTCGACGGTCTGTGCGAAGCGGGCCAGCACAAGCGCCGGCGGCATGCCATGCAGCCGCTCGGTACCGGCGAGGTCGAGAAAAGCTTCGTCGATCGACAGCGGCTCGACCAGCGGCGTCAGCGCCTGCATCAGCGCGCGCACCTCGCGGCCGACACCGACATATTTTTCCATGTTCGGCGCAATCACCACGGCCTCGGGACAGGCCTCGAGCGCCTTGAACATCGGCATCGCCGAGCGCACGCCCTGGATGCGGGCAATGTAGCAGGCAGTGGAGACGACGCCGCGCCTGCCGCCGCCGACGATGAGTGGCTTGTCCTTCAGCGCCGGATTGTCGCGCTTTTCGATGGCGGCATAGAAAGCGTCGCAGTCGATGTGAGCGATGTGCAGCCGGTAGAGTTCCGGATGACGGACAAGGCGCGGGCTGCCGCAGCGCTCGCAACGGCGCGTCTCGCTGCGCTGAGAAGCCAGGCAGTCGCGACAAAAGCCGTGTTCGGGATTGTTGACAGGAGCCGCCATCGCTGCGAACATAAAGAGAACAAACGCAATGGTACGACAGTGCAGGGCCGGCAACAAGCTTGGCCTGGGGAGAACGTATGAGCACGACCATAGTACCGCTGAGTCCTGAGCATTGGACCGATTTCGAGGATCTCTTCGGCAAGCAGGGCGCCTGTTACGGCTGCTGGTGCACGCATTTCCGGCTGACCCCGGCGGAGCGGCGGGCGAGCGACCGCGAGCGCAACAAGGATCACATCAAGGCGCGCATCGAAGCCGGCCCGCCGCCCGGGCTTCTAGCTTTCGAGGACGGCAAGGCCGTCGGCTGGATGCAGGTCGGCCCGCGCGCCGACGTGCCCGAATGGAACAATCAAGGCCGGGGCTCGGCGCCTGTCGATCCCGCGGATGCCCAAGACCCGAACGTCTGGGCGATCTCCTGCTTTTTCATTCGCGCCAAGGCGCGGGGCAGGGGCATCACTCATCGCCTTGTCGACGGCGGCATCGCCTTTGCCCGCGAAAATGGCGCCAGGCTGCTGGAAGCCTGCCCGATCGATCTGTCGCGCGATTCGCGTTCGATCGGGCTGTTCGTCGGCTCGTCGCGCGTGTTCGAGAAGGCCGGGTTCGAGAGGCTTCTGGAGCGCAAGCCCGGCAGGCCGCTGATGCGGCTGGTGCTTTAGCCGCTTGATGATTTGGCTTACAGTCATCGTCTTGCGGCTGTAATGCTTCTTTTCCACCAGAAGACGAAACGATTTGCCTTCCGAGACCGACGGAGACTGACGTGAAGCGTGTTTTGCCACTTGTTTTCATTCTTGCTTTCAGCGCGCCGGCCGTTGCGCAGACCGTCGACAGCCAGGGCGCCAAACAGCTTTCGGACAATCTGGCGCGCTATTTCGGCAAGCAGGCGTTCGAGAAGGGCGTGCTCAAGGTCTCGGTCGAAGGCGACGCCTACAAGATCGCAGTGGACGTCAAGGCCCTGGTCAGCGCCCTGCCGGAGCAGAAGCCGTTCAAGATCGACCTCGCGCCCTATGCCTTGATGGTGAAGCCGCGCAGCGATGGATTCTGGGACGTCACCTCGGATTTTTCCCACACCATGTCCTTCGAATTCAACGGACCCGAAGGCCCGCAAAGCATGCAAGTTTCGGTCAAGGACGGCAAGGGCTCCGCCGTCTACGATCCGAACCTGGCGGCGTTCACCAGCGGCGCCAGCTCGATGGCCGGCATGACGATGACGTCTCGGGAAGCCAAGCAGCAGGCGGACGTCACCGCCGGTGCCGGCACCGCGACGATTGCCGCCACCAAGTCGGCCAATGGCGGCGTCGACTTCAAGGCAACGCAAAAGGTCTCGAGCTTCGTCGAGACTATCAAGATGGACGATCCCAACAGCGGAATGAATTTTCCGGTCACCCTGAAAACGCCCGAACTTTCCGTTGATGCGAATGGCAAGGGCGTACGGACGAAGCCGTTGCTCGACCTTCTTGCCTTTGCCGTCGCCAACGAGGACGAAGCCAAGCTCAAGGCTAACCAGGCGGAGCTCAAATCGCTCCTGTTGGCCGCGCTGCCCGTCTGGGAAAGGATCGACGGCAACTACAGCTTTAAGGATTTCGAGGTGGAGAGCCCTGTCGGCCAATTCGCGGCGAAGCAGTTCAGCACCGCGTTCGCGATGGACGGAATCTCACCGAACGGTAGAGTCGATTACTCGATCAAGGCCTCCGGCCTGACGATCCCGCAGCAAGCGCTGCCCGCCTGGAGCGTCGCGTTGCTGCCGACGGATATCGACCTCAACTTCGGTGGCGCCAATATTGATCTCGATACCATGGCAAGGAAGACGATCGAAGCCTTTGATCTCAATAAGAATCCGTCGCTGCCGGATGCATTCGGCAAGGCTTTGGTCGAGGATTTCAAGGCCAAGAAGCCCAAGATCGTGTTCGGGCACTCGACAGTGAAGAATGGCGGTATCGAAGTCGCCATGGAAGGCGAGGTGTATTTCCCGGATAGCAAGAAAGCCGATGGGAGCGTGACCATCGACGTCGCCGGCTACGACAGGATCGTCGATGCCCTGAAGGAAGCGGCAAAGAGCGATGAGCAAATGGTGCAGGCCTTCCCGTTCGCGCTTGCCGTCAAGGGTTTTGGCAAGACACTGCCTGACGGTCGCCTGGAGTGGGTGATCAACACCAAGGCCGATGGGTCCATCGTCGTCAACGGCGCCATGCTGAAGGGCCCGGATAAAGTCCAGGACGACAGCGCGGGGCAGGACGACAATTCGAGCGGCGATGACGGCGCGAACGGAACGGACAATTCAACCGGCGGGGCCGATTCGGACGGCGGCGACAATGGCGGGGCTGGAGCGAAGCTGCAGCCCTGAGCGCCTGAATTATAGCCCGAGCGCGCCCGCAATCCTCGGCGCCGCCTCGCGCCAGTTATCGACCGAGATGATGTCGTCCGGCGTCCGCGGCAGGAAAGCGCGCAGCGAATTGTCGGCCATCAGGTGGAAGAGGTGCGCGTCGACGACAGAGCTGCGCGCCGACAGCAGGTTGGAGGGCTGGTCGTCGACGAAGGCGACGGGCCGGCCCTTGGCGCCGCGCAGCTTGGCGATGGCTGGGCCCTTTGCCATTTCCGTGGTCAGCAGCGGGTAGTTGAGGCCCAGCACGTCGAGATGCGCCCGGCGCACGGCGCGGTGCTTGTGCGGCATCGCGGTCAGGAGCACGATCTCGGCGCGCTGTCCGAGCGACGCCAGCGCCTCCGCGGCGCCGTCGGTGATGCTTTGCCAATCGGCCTGGGCTTCGAAGAAATCGTCGAGAAGCGCCGTCACTTCCGCCTGCTCGATCAGCCGGCCGGACGCCATCTCGGCGATGTTGCCGGTGAGCCGGAAGGAGGCGAGAGTCAGCCCGAAGCCGCGCGACTTCAGGTAGCGCGGGAAGGGCCGGATGAATTCGAGCACGACATCATCGACATCGAGCACCAGCAGCGGCCGGTCGTCGGCCGCCAACTCCTCGATCTGGCGCGCGGTCTCGGGATCGTCGCTCATGTCGAGCGCTCATGATCGTCGTTGCCGAGCGGCAGCTCCCGCAAAGCCTTGCCGACGGCAGCCGGTGGCGTGCCCGTTTCCTCGGCAAAGCGCAAAAGCGTCGGCTCGTGGGCGAGGATGAACTGCAGCACGCCGGCAAGGAAGCCCGGCTCCGCGGCAGCGTGGCGGATCGACCGCGCCTCGATGCCGGTTATCGCGAGGAAGCGAGGCAACAGCTCCGGATCGCGGGCGACGAAGCCAAGCGCCCTGACGGCAAGGGTTTCCGCCTCCGCGCGCATTGACGCTGCGTTCGTCATCATTACCTTTTGCCGATGTGCATGTTGAGTCTTTCTTCCGCAGTAATGGCAAGCGTCGCTTGCGGCAAGTCTCAGCCGCTTCAGCCCTGCAGCCGCAAGTGGAATGGGTGTGCTTTTCCAACGGCAGGTTTGCGTTTCGTCAATCATATTGACGTAGGGTACAGGCGGGTTGGGTGCGATCCGGCAAGGACGCATGACGGCGGTCTTCGGCTCAGGGGACCGTCGGGACGGGAAATTGATGGCTAAGAAGGTCATGATCGTCGAGGACAATGAGCTCAACATGAAGCTCTTTCGGGACCTCATCGAAGCCAGCGGTTACGAAACGGTCCGCACGCGCAACGGCCTGGAGGCGCTGGATCTCGCGCGCCAGCACCGGCCGGACCTGATCCTGATGGACATCCAACTGCCCGAGGTTTCTGGCCTGGAAGTGACCAAGTGGCTGAAGGAAGACGACGAATTGCACTCGATCCCGGTCATCGCCGTCACCGCCTTCGCGATGAAGGGCGACGAGGAGCGCATCCGCCAGGGTGGCTGTGAGGCCTATATTTCCAAACCAATCTCGGTGCCGCGCTTCATCGAAACGATCAAATCCTATCTGGGCGATGCCTGAGCCGGAGCCTTTGAGATGACCGCGCGGATCCTCGTCGTCGATGACATCCCCGCCAATGTGCGGCTGCTGGAGGTGCGGCTGCTGGCCGAATATTTCGAGGTGCTGACGGCCGGCAACGGCCCGGATGCGATCGAGACCTGCGAAAACGGCAAAGTCGATGTCGTGCTGCTCGACGTGATGATGCCGGGCATGGACGGCTTCGAGGTCTGTAAGCGGCTGAAGAGCGACCCGGCGACCTCGCATATTCCGGTGGTCATGATCACCGCGCTCGACCAGGTATCCGACCGGGTGCGCGGCCTTGAGGCGGGCGCCGACGATTTCCTCACCAAGCCGGTCAATGATCTGCAACTGATGACGCGGGTGAAGAGCCTGGTCAGGCTGAAGTCGCTGACCGACGAATTGCGGCTGCGCGCCTCGACCACCCGTAACATCGGCATTGAGGAGCTGCTCAGCCGCAACTTCGCGACGGAAGACACCAAGCCCAAGGTGCTTCTGGTGGACGAGCGCAAGTCGTCTATCGAGCGTATCCAGAAGATGCTTCGCGGCAGCGCCGATCTCGACGTCGCCACCGATCCGAATGCCGGATTCTTCCAGGCCGCCGAGACCGCCTATGAATGCGTGCTGATCTCGACGGCTTTCGCCGATTTCGATGCGCTCCGGCTTTGCTCGCAACTGCGCTCGCTCGACCGCACCCGCTTCCTGCCGATCATGCTCTTGGCCGATGAGGGCGAGGAGGGCCGCATCATCCGCGGCCTCGAACTCGGCATCAACGACTATCTGACGCGGCCGATCGATCAGCACGAGCTGACGGCCCGGCTGCGCACGCAGGTGCGGCGCAAGCACTATAACGATCAGCTGCGCGCCAGCGTCACCCAGACCATCGAGATGGCGGTGACCGACGCGCTGACCGGCCTGCACAACCGCCGCTACCTGGATAGCCATCTTGAGACGCTGTTCGACCGCGCCGTGGCGCGGCGGCGGCCGCTCTCGGTGATGATCACCGACCTCGACCGTTTCAAATCCATCAATGACGCCCATGGCCATGACGGCGGCGACGACGTTCTGCGTGAATTCGCCAGGCGGCTGCGCAAGAACGTGCGCGGCATCGATCTCGCCTGCCGCTTCGGCGGCGAGGAGTTCGTCGTGGTCATGCCGGATACCGACGGGCCAATCGCCGAGAAGGTGGCCGAGCGTATCCGCGCCGAGATCGCGCAGGCGCCCTTCGCAATCGGAAGCAGTGGCAAGACGATCGAGGTGACGGTCAGCGTCGGCGTGTCATCGGTGCTGAGGGGAGCCGATACGGTCGCGGGGTTGATGAAGCGAGCCGACCTTGCGCTCTACGAGGCCAAGAGCGGCGGCCGCAACCGGGTTGTCGCCAAGGCCGCCTAATCCATGCCACCCAATGGTGCGCAGCAGTTTTGCCGCATCGACATGGACAAGACCAGAAGACTTAAGCGCGTTGCCTGAAATCGTTGCGCCGTGAAGCGGTTACGCACGGAAGCCCCAATTCCGCGTCAACCCGATAGGGTTAGGAATTTACCTTAATCCAAGCGATTCGGGAGCCGTGGTTAAGAAATGGTTGATTTTCATACGTTCTTGCGCAAATCTGCTTGGCATAGACCGAAGACGAAGCCGGCACGAGGGTGGACTGCCCGGCTCGATCCAAAAAATACCCCATGATGCTCAGGTCCGCCGCATCTCCTGGGTCCGTGGGGTCGGCCGGCCGGCGCTGGCACATAGTGGCCTCCTCGTACCGCTGCCAACCGCCGACCGGCCCCCTTTTTCTCATGCAGGATTCAGCGTCAGGCAGCCGCGGGCTTTCTTGCTCGAGCGTCCGCCCGCTGAAAACAAAAACGCCGCCCCAAGGGGCGGCGTTTCGGCATTTCAGGATAAACCGGATTACTTGATCTTGGTTTCCTTGAACTCGACGTGCTTCTTGGCAATCGGGTCGTACTTACGGAACGACAGCTTGTCCGTCTTGGTGCGGCTGTTCTTGCTGGTCACGTAGAAGAAACCGGTGTCGGCGGTCGACAGAAGCTTGATCTTGATGTTTGCGGCTTTGGCCATGATGTTCGTCCGTTAATGTTCGTGGAGTTTTGGCCGCTGGAGCACGGGGAAAACACCCGGACGCGGGAAACTTGGCGCGACACATAAAGAACGCGCCCGGAAAGTCAAGTCCAAGCGCCTTCTTGCCCCGTTTTGACGCGGCGGAACTCGCCGCGTCAGGCGTTCTCCCTGACCTGCAGATCGGCCTTCTTCCAGTCGCCGGTGGTGTTCCACCAGCGGTTCGGATTGGTATGGTCGTCGAGTCCCTTGGAACGGCTGGTCAGCAGCGGCTGAATGCGGATCACAGGCTCCTGGTAGGAATGGGCCTGGAATATCGCTTCGGCGACACGGGCGGCGAGCGCCTGATCGTCGGGCAGTTCGAACGACACCTCGACCGTGCCCGGCCGCCTGCGCAACTCGATCTCGGCGCCCGCGGCAGCGCCTTCGAGCGTCCGGTAGCGCTCTATTCCTTGCGCCGACTGGTAGGCATTGCCGTCATACTTGCCCATGCGCAGCGGCGTGATCGCCACCACCGCCTCCATGATGCGCTCGACATCGGCTGCCGGCGCCTGGAAGGTGACGAGCAGAAGCAGTTCCATCCTGAGGGATTTGGTTTCAAAGCCGCTGTCGATCATCGCTATATCCTCGCTCTTCCTGCATCGGAGCGAGGGTATAGCAGGGGGCCTGCTGACACGGTGATGTCAGCATGCCCGGCGCTGGGCGACATTTTCACTAGAGGATCTTTCGCACCAGCCTGACGAGGACCAGGAGCATGTACGCGGCAAAGAACAGCGCCAGCGACCAGCCGAAGCCCGAAGGGCCGAAGGCGTCCATGCCGATGCCGATCGCCTGCGGACCGATCACCATGCCGACGCCGTAGCAGAGCACGAAGGCGGCATTGGCGGAGGCGAGCTCATGGCCGGAAAGCTGGGAACCCAGATGCGCAAGGCCGATCGTGTACATGGCCGCGACCACACCGCCCCAGACGAACAGAAGCGCCGCCATCAGGTGCCAGTCCTTGGCGAAGAAAGGCATGAACACGGTTCCGATGAGGCCGACCGTGGCGCAGGCCAGAAGCAGGTAGCGGCGGTCCGAGACGCGGTCGCTGATCATCCCGATCGGTATCTGCAGCAGAACGTTGCCGAGGCCGATCATGGTCAGCAACAGCGCGGCGTCGGCCTCCGAGTAGCCGATGCGACTGCCATAGACCGGGAATAGCGAAAAGCCGCCGGTCTCGACGGCGCCGAATACGAGCACGGCGAAGGTTGCTGTGGGCACCATCCAGATATAGCGCAGGAAATGGCTGGTTTCGCCGTCGGCGACGATCGCCGGGCTCTCGTTACGAGCCGCCAGCACCGGGATGGCAGCGAGCGTCACCAGCGCAATGGTGACGCCGAACGGCAGGAAGCCACCGGAGCCGACATGGGCGAACAGCCACGGCCCGGCAGCGAAGCCCAGGGAAAGCACCGTGGCGTAGATGCCAAGCACAAGGCCGCGACGATGCGGTGGCGCCGAGGTGCTGATCCAGAATTCCGACAGAATGAAGAGCACCGTCAGCGAGATGTGCAGCGCGACGCGGAGCGGAAACCACATCCAGAAGGCCGGCGCGAAATGGAAGCCGACAAAAGCGAGCGCGCCAACGGCGATCATCAAAAGCATGGTCTGGGCGACGCCGAGGCGCATGGCCAGCGGCGTGGCGAGCGGCGCGCCGGCGATCGAGGCGAGCCCGGCGACCGCCGTGTTGAGGCCGATCATCGAGGCCGAGTGGCCGCGCGATTCGAGGATGACGCTGAGCAGCGGCATGCCGAGGCCGATGGCAATGCCGACCACGCTGATCGAGGAGATCGCCGCAGTCATCGGCAGCCAGTGTACGCGTTCGTCGCCCTGTTGCTGGGTATCGACCGTCATCGATGGGGATGCTCTGCTTCTAAAGGACTTCGCGAACGAAGCGGTTTCGGATGAGGCGGAAGAACGGCACTGCGCCGCCCGGACGCAGTAACGGATCGCGGGCGAGGCGCCTTTCCAGTTCTTCCAGGATCATGCGGGTGATGTCGGGAATGTCGGCCTTGCGGGCGTTGCCAAGCGGTAGCCAGACGAGCTCTTCCAACTCGTTGGTTGGACCGCCGTCGGGCAATTCGACGGCAACATCCTCACGCCAGGCGCTGAAGAACCGGGTATCGAAGCGGCGCACGCGGTTGGGCGGCGTGATGGCGCGCGCAATAAAGCGCAGGGCGTCCAGCGACGGTGCGACGCCGTGTTCGACGAAACCCTGCCAATCGCGCTTGGCGGTCGCGAACGGGCCTTTACGGCCGATCAGCAGGCCGGCTTCCTCGTAAGTCTCACGAATTGCCGACATGGCGATGGCGCGCGCCCGTGCGGCGCTCGCGCGGCCGGGGCCGCTCACAAGCCTTGCCTCTTCCTCACGATGCAGCGGGGCAGCCACCGGAACGCGGCTGTCGGCGGGATCGGTGCGGCCGCCGGGGAAGACGATTTTTCCCGGCATGAAGGCGTGGCCGGCATGGCGCCGGCCCATCAGCACCAGAACGTCGCTGGCTCTCCTGTCGAGCAGGATCAAGGTTGCGGCATCGCGCGGGCGAAGCGGCCGACCGCCGTGCACGGCCAAGCCTTTATCGAGCTTGTCGACATCCGCCTTGGTCATTCCTTCCATGCGCTCGACCTAGCGGAAACTTCTCGAACGCGAAAGTGGCTTACGTGTTCGGGCCTTTGCACCAGCCCCGGACCAAACGTCGCTGCCGGAGCAATTCCAGGAAAAACGCGCAGCGGTTCTCGATCTGGAATTCCACTGCTCGGAGATGGTCGTTGTTTGTCTCAAGGGCAGAACCGCTGCAGGCTTAGGGATGCGGCTCGAACTCGTCCTTCTCGCCGCCGAAGCCGTGCATATAGAGCGCCCATTGCAGGCCGATGACGGCGCCTTTGACCGGCTGCAACAGCGCGATAGCCACAATAATGGTCAGCGGCACCCAGATCAGCGCGTGCTGCGAGGTCGAAAGCGTGGTGGCGGCCTCCACAGTCATGAAGGCGCCAACCACAATGTGGCCGACGATGACGATCACCAGATAGGCGGGAAGGTCGTCGGCGCGATGGTGATGAAGCTCCTCGCCGCAGACGCCGCATTTGTCGACGGGCTTTGTGAAGGCGCCGAACAGCTTGCCTTCGCCGCAATGCGGGCACCGGCCAAGCATTCCGCGCTTGATTGCCGTCCACAGCGGACGCGCGACGCGGCCCGAATGGTGCTCGCCGCCGAAAACCTGTTCTTCCATGCCCTTCGACATCATCTTCTCCTGCCGCGGGGACCCGTGCGCGACTGCGACGCGCGGGCGCGGCCCTTGGTCTTGTGGAACGACCGTCGCGAGCCTGGCAGCGGCTTCGGGTCGCTCAGCATTTCGAAACGCATCGCGCCCGCCATCGGCGCAACCTCGAGCAGCCGCACCTCGACGCGGTCGGCTAGCTGGTAGCCCTTGCCGGTGCGCTCTCCGAACAGCGATCGAGCGGTTTCATCGTAGATATAGTAATCGCCGTCCAAACTTGACACCGGGATGAAACCATCGGCGCCATACTGCGGCAATTGGACAAAGAGTCCCGCCTTGGCGACGCCGGAGATGCGAGCGTCGAAGGTGTCGTTGATGCGCTCGGCGAGATAGGCCGCGATCAGCCGGTCGACCGTGTCGCGTTCGGCCGCCATGGCGCGGCGTTCGGTGGCCGAGATCAGCGCGCCGACCTCTTCCAGGCGATCCGCTTCCTGCTGCGTCAGGCCGCCGGGACCGAGGCCGAGCGCGGCAATCAGTCCGCGATGCACGATGAGATCCGCATAGCGCCGGATCGGCGAGGTGAAATGCGCGTAGCGTCTCAGGTTGAGACCGAAATGGCCGATGTTCTTCGGCGAATATTCGGCCTGGCTCTGTGAGCGCAGCACCACTTCATTGACCAGCGCCTCGTTGTCGGCGCCGCGCACCCGCTCCAGAATGCCGTTGAACTGCCCGGGCCGCATCTGCGCGCCGCGCGCCAGCGACAGGCCAAGCGTGTGCAGGAACTCGCGCAGCGATTCCTGTTTCGCCAGCGACGGCGCGTCGTGGATGCGGTAGACGAGCGGCTCTTTCTTGCCTTCAAGCGTCTCCGCGGCCGCGACATTGGCCTGGATCATGAACTCCTCGATCAGCTTGTGGGCGTCGAGGCGCTCCGGCACGACGACCCGGTCGACGGTGCCGTCGGGCTTGAGCAGGATCTTGCGTTCCGGCAGCTCCAGTTCGAGCGGCTGGCGGCTGTCGCGGCCGCGCTTGAGCACGGCATAGGCGTCCCAGAGGGGCTTCAGAACGCCTTCGAGGATCGGCCCCGTCTTGTCGTCGGGCACGCCATCGATCCCCGCCTGCGCCTGCGGATAGGCGAGCTTGGCCGCCGATTTCATCATGATGCGGTGGAACGAGTGCCTGAGCTTGCGGCCTTCCGCCGAAAAGGTCATGCGCACGGCGATCGCCGGGCGGTCCTCCGCTTCGCGCAGCGAGCAGAGGTCGTTGGAGATGCGCTCGGGCAGCATCGGCACGACGCGGTCCGGGAAATAGACCGAATTGCCACGCTTCAGCGCCTCGCGGTCGAGCGGCGTGCCGTAGCGGACATAGGCCGCGACATCGGCGATTGCCACGGTGACGATGACGCCGCCGGGATTCTTCTTATCCGTATCGGGCGTGGCGAACACCGCGTCGTCATGGTCCTTGGCGTCGGCCGGATCGATGGTAACCAGCGGCAGATCGCGCCAGTCCTCGCGCCCGGCAAGCGAAACCGGCTTCACGGCGTCGGCTTCGGCGATCACATGGGCCGGAAAGACGTGGGGTATGTCGTGGGCGTGGATGGCGATCATCGAGACCGCCTTCTCGCTAGTCAGCGAGCCCAGCACCGCCAGCACCTTGGCCCGCGGCAGGCCGTAGCGCGAAGCGCGCGCCGGCTCGACCTCGACCAGATCGCCATTTTTGGCGCCGTTCTGGAATTCCTTGTCGACGATCAGCTCGGGCTGGCGGCGTTCCACCGGCTCGATGCGAAAGGTGCCGTCCTTCAGCACGCGAAAGACGCCGAGCACGGCTTCGCTGCGCTTCTCGAAAATCTTCATGACCCGCCCGGTATAGGCGGGGCCTGAGGGATCGTCGGTCGGGAAGGTCTTGGCGAGGACGCGGGCGCCGATGCCCGGAACCGGGCCGCTGGCGCCGCGCGAAATGCGGATGGCGATCACGGGCGGCGAGCCCGGGCCGGTATATTCGCTCGGATGCGCCAGAAGCACACCATCGTTATCGCGGCCGAAAATGTCGAGCACGGCGACATGGGGCAGGGAGCCGGCGCGGGTGAGCCGCTTGCGGTTCCTGGTCAGCAGGCCCTCATCCTGCAGGTCGCGCAGCAGATCCTTGAGCCAGATGCGGTCGTCGCCGCGCAGCGCGAACGCCTTGGCGATGTCGCGTTTTCCGGAGCGGTCGGGGTTCTCAGCGATGTAGCGCAGGATTTCGTCGCGCGAGGGCCGGTAGTCATCCTTGACCACCTTCGCCCTGGTGTCGGCGCTGCGCGGATCGCCGTGACTTCTTCCGGAGATCCTGCGCGCCACGTCGTGCTATCCTTTCTTTGCCGCCCGGCGGAACGGCTTCTTGCCGCCTCCGCCCTTGGCTTCCTTCTCGGCAATCAGGGCGATTGCCTCGTCCATCGTCACCGATTGCGGATCCTTGCCCTTGGGCAGCGTGGCATTGACCTTGCCGTAATTGACGTAGGGTCCGTAGCGGCCGTCGCGCACGACGATCTTGCCGCCGCCGTCGGGATGCTCGCCCAGTTCCTTCAACGCAGCCGGCGTGCTCCCGTTGCGGCCGCCCTTGCCCTTCTGCTGCTTCTCGGCGAT
Source organism: Mesorhizobium sp. WSM4898 (assembly GCF_029625845.1). Lineage (NCBI taxonomy): Bacteria > Pseudomonadati > Pseudomonadota > Alphaproteobacteria > Hyphomicrobiales > Phyllobacteriaceae > Mesorhizobium > Mesorhizobium sp. WSM4898. Next base: position 90,586 of record NZ_JARTVQ010000003.1, read on the forward strand.
CACCGAAACGGCGCGGTTCAGGCCGATCGAGAACACGTCCTCGATGCTTTCGAGATTGGCGTAGGTGCCGTCGTGCAGCACGAAGGGTCCGTACCGCCCAAGACCGGCCGAGATCATCTTGCCGGTTTCCGGATGCTTACCGACATCGCGCGGCAATGCCAGCAGCGCCAGCGCCTTCTCATGGTCGATCGACTCGGCGGTCCAGCCCTTGGGCAGGCTCGAGCGCTTGGCGTCCTTGCCTTCGCCGCGCTGGATGTAGGGGCCGAAGCGGCCGCTCCTGAGCGTGATCTCCTCGGCGGTGTATGGATCCTTGCCGAGCAGCTTGACGCCGTCGTCGCCGTTGCCGTTCTCGCCGTTGGGATTGGCGGCGTCGCCAAGCTGGCGGGTATAGGAGCATTCCGGATAATTCGAGCAGCCGACGAAGGCGCCGAATTTACCGAGCTTCAGCGACAGATTGCCGGTGCCGCATTTCGGGCAGACGCGCGGGTTTGAGCCGTCCTCCCGCGCGGGGAACACCAGCGGCGCCAGCTCGTCGTTGAGCGCATCGAGCACGTCTGAGACGCGCAGTTCCTTGATGTCGTCGACGGCGCCCGAAAAATCCTTCCAGAAGTCGCGCAGCACGTCCTTCCAGGCGAGCTTGCCGTCGGAGATCTCGTCGAGCTTTTCCTCGAGCGAGGCTGTGAAGTCATATTCGACATAGCGCTCGAAGAAGCTTTCGAGGAAGGCCGACAGCAGCCGGCCCTTGGCCTGCGGCACCAGCTTGCGCCGGTCGATGGCGACGTAGTCGCGGTCCTCGAGCGTCTTCAGGATCGCCGTGTAGGTCGACGGCCGGCCAATGCCGAGCTCTTCCAGCTTCTTGATCAGCGACGCCTCGGAATAGCGCGGCGGCGGCTCGGTCGTGTGCTGGGTGGCGTTGATCGCCTCGCGGGCAAGCTGCTCGCCGGCGCGGATCTCGGGCAGGCGGCGGCTTTCCTCGTCCTCCGCGTCCTCGTCCTTCTGGTCGGTGTAGGCGGCGATGAAGCCGTCGAAGCGGATGACCGAGCCGACCGCGCGAAGCTCGGCGGTGCGGGCGCCGTTGACCGCCTCGATCTCGACCGTGGTGCGCTCGATCTCGGCCGGCTGCATCTGGCTGGCGATCGCGCGCTTCCAGATCAGCTCATAGAGGCGCGCCTGATCGGCATCGAGATATTGCCTGACCGATGCCGGCGTGCGCTTGAAATCGGTAGGGCGGATCGCCTCATGCGCTTCCTGGGCGTTCTTGGCCTTGACCGAATAATAGCGTGGGTTTTCGGGCAGGTATTTCGCGCCGAACTCGCTGGCGATGGCATCGCGCGCCGCGGTGATCGCCTCCGGCGCCATCTGCACGCCGTCGGTTCGCATATAGGTGATGAGGCCGGCGGTCTCGCCGCCGACATCCATGCCTTCGTAGAGCTTCTGCGCCACCTGCATGGTGCGGTTGGCCGAAAAGCCGAGCCGCGAGGAGGCGGCCTGTTGCAACGTCGAGGTGGTGAAGGGCGGACCCGGATTGCGCTTGGTGGGCTTCGCTTCGACCGACAGCGCCTTGAAGGTCGCGCCTTCGAGCATCGCCTTGATGTCGTCGGCCTGGGCCTTGTTGGCGATGTCGAGCTTCTGCAGCTTCTTGCCGGCATAGGCGGTCAGCCGCGCCTCGAAACTATCGTTGCGCGGCGTGTTGAGGATGGCAGCGATCTGCCAGTATTCCTCGCGGATGAAGCGCTCGATCTCGGATTCGCGGTCGCAGACCAGCCGCAGCGCCACCGACTGCACGCGCCCGGCGGAACGGGCGCCCGGCAGCTTGCGCCACAGCACCGGCGAGAGGGTGAAGCCGACGAGATAGTCGAGCGCGCGGCGCGCGAGATAGGCGTCCACCAGCGGCGCATCGATCTGGCGCGGATTGGCCATGGCCTCCATTACCGAGGTCTTTGTTATGGCGTTGAAGACGACGCGGCTGACCGGCTTGTCCTTCAGCGCGCGCTTCTGCCTCAGCACTTCCAGCACATGCCAGGAAATCGCCTCGCCCTCGCGATCCGGGTCGGTGGCGAGGATCAGCCCGTCGGCGTCCTTGACCGCCTTGGCGATGTCGGCGAGGCGCTTGCCGGAGGCGGTGTCTACCGACCAGGACATGGCGAAGTCCTCGTCCGGGCGCACCGAGCCGTCCTTGGCCGGCAGATCGCGGACATGGCCGAACGAGGCCAGGACCTTATAGTTCTTGCCCAGATATTTGTTGATTGTCTTCGCCTTGGCCGGCGATTCGACGACGACGACGTCCATGAGGTCTCTTATCAGCTGTGAGGCGGCGGAAGAGCTCCGCGGCGCGCGACGAAATCCCACTCTTTTCGTCGCTCACATGGCCGTGCTTTTGCAATCGGTCAAGGGGAGGGGCCCAATTTGCGAACTGGCCGACAGCGATACACTCTTAGAGTGTATGGCGGAGAACACATTTTTTGGCGAACTGACGGATCGTGTCCTGGATCGGTCTTTACCGAAGGAGTCGCCGACAGAACCAGCATCCGCCCGGACCGTACGCGGACGGGCACGCGGCAATCGCGCCGTCCAAGGAACGGGCAGCTGCCGCCGCTTCTTCCTCGGTAGCGACCACGCGCCACACAATGGTGATTGGCACGAAGGCGCCGGCATCGCTATATCGGCGCCAGCAAAACCGGGGCATCGTGAAATGGCATTGGACATCGGCTATGTCAGCGCGGTCGGGGCAGGGGCGATCTCGTTCCTTTCGCCTTGCGTGCTGCCGCTGGTGCCGCCTTATCTTTGCTACATGGCCGGCGTTTCGGTCGACGATTTCCGCGGCAACGCCGGCGCGACGGCGCGCGAAGGCGCACGCGGGGCGCTGCTTTATGCCTCTCTGGCCTTCGTGCTCGGCTTCTCGACCGTCTTCGTCGCGCTTGGCGCCGGCGCCTCTACGGTCGGCCGGCTGCTGCGCGTCTGGCAGGAACCGCTGGCAATGGTGGCCGGCGCGCTGATCATCATCATGGGCCTGAATTTCCTTGGCATCCTGCGCATCCCGTTGTTGTCGCGCGAGGCGCGCTTCCAGTCGCAGGGCAAGCCGGCCAGCATGATCGCCGCCTATGTCATGGGGCTGGCCTTTGCTTTCGGCTGGACGCCCTGCATCGGCCCGGTGCTGGGGCCGATCCTGACCTTAGCCGGCGGCCGCGAGACGGTGGGCGAGGGCGCGCTGCTGCTCGCCGCCTATTCGCTCGGGCTCGGCATCCCTTTCCTGATCGCGGCGCTGTTTTCCGGCGCCTTCATGCGCTTCCTGGGAAAATTTCGCGTCCATCTCGGTCGCGTGGAAAAAGCGATCGGCGCGCTGCTGGTCGTCGCCGGCGTGTTTTTTCTCACCGGTGGCGTGCAGAGCGCATCCTACTGGCTGCTGGAAAACTTCCCGGCGCTCGGGCGGCTCGGGTGATCTGCCACTTCGTGCACAGGATCGAATTGTGGACCCGCCGATCAAGAGTCCAGGTGATCCGCTGTCTCACCGGAATTTAACCGCATTGGTGCAGCATCACGCCGCTGCTAGCATGCGATGATTTGAATCCTTTCATACGGTTGCCCTATGAGCCAGAGATCCTGCCTGTCCGTCATCCTCGCCGCCGGCGAAGGTACGCGCATGAAGAGCGCGATGCCCAAGGTGCTGCACGCCATTGCCGGCCTGCCGATGGTGGCTCATGTGGTGAAGGCCGCTGAGGCCGCCGGGGCAACGGGTCTGGCGCTGGTGATCGGCCACGGCGCCGACGAGATGCGGAAGGCGGTGCAGAAATTCGCGCCGAAAGCCGAGACCTTCGTGCAGGAGAAGCGGCTCGGCACGGCCCATGCGGTGCTTGCCGCGCGCGAAGCGATAGCGAAGGGCTACGACGACATCCTCGTCATGTTCGGCGACACGCCGCTGATCGATGCGGCAGCGCTGGCTGCCGCGCGGCAGAAGCTGGCGGAGGGTGCTGCCGTTGCGGTGATCGGCTTCCGCCCGCCCAATCCGACGGGATACGGCCGGCTGATCGAGAAGGGCGGGCGTCTCGTCGCCATCAGGGAGGAGAAGGACTGCTCCGAGGCGGAAAAAAAGCTCGGCTTCTGCAATGCCGGGATGATGGCGGTGGCCGGCAACCAGGCGCTTCGGCTGCTCGACAAGGTCGGCAACAACAATGCCAAGGGCGAGTTCTATCTCACCGACATCGTCGAGCTCGCCGGCGCGGACGGGCTCGATGTGGTGGCCACGGAGGCGAGCTTCGACAGCGCGCTCGGCATCAACAACCGGGCCGAGCTCGCCGAGGCGGAAGCTATCTGGCAGGCGCGCCAGCGGCGCGAGGCGATGCTTGCCGGCGTGACGCTGATCGCGCCTGAAACCGTCTACTTCTCGCACGACACCGAGATCGGTGCCGATACGATTGTCGAGCCGCATGTCTGGTTCGGCCCGGGCGTCAAGATCGCTTCAGGGGCAAAAATCCACGCCTTCAGCCATATCGAAGGCGCCACGATCGCTTCCAATTGCGATGTCGGGCCGTTCGCGCGGCTGCGGCCGGGCGCCGATCTGCGGCAAAAGGCCAAGGTCGGCAATTTCTGCGAGGTCAAGCAGGCAACGATCGAGGAAGGCGCCAAGGTCAACCACCTGACTTATATCGGCGACGCGCGGGTCGGTGCTGGGGCGAATATCGGCGCTGGCACCATCACCTGCAACTATGACGGCTTTTCCAAATTCTTCACCGATATCGGCGAGGGCGCGTTCGTCGGCTCCAACTCCGCGCTGGTGGCGCCGGTCACGATCGGCAAGGGTGGCTACATCGCTTCGGGCAGCGTGATCACCGAGAGCGTGCCCGACGATGCGCTGGCCTTCGGCCGCGCCCGACAGAAGACGCTGCCCGGAAAAGGCAAGGAGTTGCGCGAGCGCTTCGCCTCGGCGGCCGCGGCGAAGAGGAGAGCAGCGGAATGATCGTCAAAGGACGTTTGCTGGGCCGGCGCCGCTGGCGCCAACCATAAATGATCGAGCACCGCGCCGCGAAAAACCAACCATTTGCAGTAACCGGATTGCAAGCGCGGCGTGTCATGGTGCATCAGTCGCAAAACCGTTCCGGGTGACACCGAACGAAACGCAAAGTGACTTTCGCGGCAGGCCGGCCATCCGTAAATAGCGCTGGGTTTTCGCGGGGAATCGGGGGCAGCGTATGTGCGGTATCGTTGGAATTGTCGGCCATTCACAGGTCGCGCCGCTGATCGTCGATGCGCTGAAGCGGCTCGAATATCGCGGCTATGACTCGGCCGGCGTCGCCACCATCGAGAATGGCACGCTCGGCCGCCGCCGCGCCGAAGGCAAGCTCATCAATCTCGAACGCCGGCTGAAAGAAGATCCGTTGGAAGGCACGATCGGCATCGGCCATACCCGCTGGGCGACCCATGGCGTGCCGAACGAGACCAATGCGCATCCGCATTTTTCCGAAGGCGTCGCGATTGTCCACAACGGCATCATCGAGAACTTCGCCGAGCTGCGCGACGAGCTCTCCCGCGATGGCTACAAATTCGCCTCTCAGACCGATACCGAGGTCGTCGCGCATCTGGTCGCGCGGGAGCTCGCCAAGGGGCTGAAGCCGGTCCAGGCAGCGCACCAGGCGCTGAAGCGGCTCTCGGGCGCGTTTGCGCTGGCGATCATGTTCAAGGGCGACGAGGATCTGATCGTCGGCGCCCGCAACGGTCCGCCGCTTGCCGTCGGCCATGGCGACGGCGAGATGTTTTTGGGCTCGGACGCGATCGCGCTGGCGCCTTTCACCAACGCAGTCACCTATCTCGAAGATGGCGACTGGGCGGAAGTGCGTCGCAACAGCGTCACCATCTATGACGCCGACGGCAACAAGGTCGACCGCAAGCGCCAGCAGTCGCTCTCGACCAGCTTCATGGTCGACAAGGGCAACCGCCGCCATTTCATGGAAAAGGAAATCCATGAGCAGCCGGAGGTGATCTCGCACACGCTGGCGCATTATGTCGATTTCGTCTCCGGCGTGTCGAGGCCGCTCGATCTGCCCTTCGACTTTGCCAAGATCGGCCGGTTGGCGCTCTCGGCCTGCGGCACCGCCTATCTGGCCGGGCTGATCAGCAAATACTGGTTCGAGCGCTATGCGCGGCTGCCGGTCGACATCGACGTCGCCTCGGAATTCCGTTACCGCGAGATGCCGTTGTCCGGGAACGACGCGGCGTTCTTCATATCGCAGTCGGGCGAGACCGCCGACACGCTGGCTTCCCTGCGCTACTGCCGCCAGGCCGGCATGAAGATCGGCGCGGTCGTCAATGTGCGCGAATCGACCATGGCGCGCGAATCCGACGTCGTGCTGCCGACGCTTGCCGGGCCGGAGATCGGAGTCGCCTCGACGAAGGCTTTCACCTGCCAGCTCTCCGTGCTGGCCTCGCTCGCAGTGCGGGCCGGCGTGGCGCGCGGGACGATCTCGCGCGATGAGGAGAAGCGGCTGGTGCGCGAGCTTTCCGAGGCGCCGCGCTTTGCCACACAGGTGCTGAAGCTCGACGAGCAGATCGAACGCATCTCGCGTGAGCTGTCCCGCTACAAGGATGTGCTCTATCTCGGCCGCGACACCAATTTTCCACTAGCCATGGAAGGGGCGCTGAAGCTCAAGGAAATCTCCTACATCCACGCCGAAGGCTATGCCGGCGGCGAGCTGAAGCACGGACCGATCGCGCTGATCGACGAAAACATGCCGGTTATCGTGATCGCGCCGCATGACCGCATCTTCGAAAAGACGGTTTCCAACATGCAGGAAGTCGCGGCGCGCGGCGGCAAGATCATCCTGATCACCGACGCCAAGGGCGCGGCCCAGGCCGGCATCAAGTCGATGGAGACGATCATCCTGCCCGAAGTACCTGAGATCATCGCGCCGATCATCTACGCGCTGCCGATCCAGATGCTCGCCTATTTCACCGCAGTGTTCATGGGCACCGATGTCGACCAGCCGCGCAATCTGGCGAAATCGGTCACGGTGGAATAGCACTGTCACTGCTTCTTTTGGGCACCGTAGTTCGAAGTATGGCTTGCCGATGGCCCTTTCACTCCTCGAGGGGCGTCGCGGAATGGATCCTGGGTCTACGCCGCGTCGCTTCGCTCCTTGCTCCGCGCGTGATGACGAAGGGAGGGGTGTTGCAGCCAGTCGCGAACGCAGGAGCTTCCATTTGGAACGCTGAAAGCCGCTTCATAGAGAGCGCTCTTTAAAAACTTCGCAGTTCCAAACCGAATTGCGGTTCACTAAAGTTCAACCGCAATCTGCGCCGCGGTGATCCTATGTCCGACGCCCTGAAGACCTCTGGCATGACCCGGCTCAGGAATTACTTCCTGACGGGCTTCATCGTCTGCGCGCCGCTGGCGATCACCGCCTATATCGCCTGGTCGCTCATCGGCTGGGTCGATTCCTGGGTGAAGCCCTACATTCCCGCCCGCTACAATCCGGACACCTATCTGCCGTTTCCGGTCCCCGGCTTCGGGCTGATCGTGGCGCTGGTGCTGATCACGTTCATCGGTTTCATGACGGCCAACATCGTCGGCCGCGCAATCGTCAATTTCGGCGAGCGGCTGCTTGGCCGCATGCCGCTGGTGCGCGGTATCTACCGCTCCCTGAAGCAGATTTTCGAGACGGTGCTGTCAAACAAGGGCGACATGTTCCGCCAGGTCGGGCTGGTCGAATATCCGCGCAAGGGAGTCTGGTCGCTGGTCTTCGTCGCCAGCGAGAAGGAAACCGAGATCAACCAGAAGCTCGACCAGGAAGGCGATCCGTTGATCGCGGTGTTCATGCCCTGCACGCCGAACCCGACCACAGGCTTCCTGATGTATGTTTATAAATCCGAGATCGTGCTGCTCGACATGACGATCGAGGACGGCGCCAAGCTGATCGTTTCGGCCGGCATGGTGGCGCCGGAGGTCAAGGCCAAGCTGGTGACGCTGAACGGCGAGCCGATCGAAGGGCCGCTTGCCAATCCGGCGCTGGGCGCGGCTCAGCCGGCGCGCAGCAGCCGCACCGCCTCGTCGCGCCCGAACAGGTAGAGCAACAGCCTAAGCGCCTCGCCGCGCCCAGACTGCAATTCGGGGTCGCGCGACAGGATCAGCCGTGCGTCGTCGCGGGCGGCTTCGAGCAGGTCGGCATGGAACTCGATGCGCGCGACCTGGAAACCTGGCGTGCCGGACTGACGGGTGCCCAGCAGTTCGCCTTCGCCGCGCAGCTTCAGATCCTCCTCGGCTATGCGGAAGCCGTCCTCCGTCTCGCGCATCACTGACAGCCGGCGCTTCGCCGTCTCACCGAGCGGATCCTTGTAGAGCAGCACGCAGGACGAGGGCTTGTCGCCGCGCCCGACCCGGCCGCGCAACTGGTGCAACTGGGCAAGGCCGAAGCGCTCGGCATGCTCGATGACGATGATCGTGGCGTCCGGCACGTCGACGCCGACCTCGATGACGGTGGTGGCGATCAATATGCGCGTTTCGCCCTGCTTGAAGGCGCGCATCGCATCGTCCTTCTCTGCCCCTTTCATGCGGCCATGGACGAGGCCGATCTGTTCGCCGAAGAGCGGCTTCAGCGAAGCGAAGCGGTCTTCCGCCGACATCAGCTTGATCTCTTCGGATTCCTCGACCAGCGGACAGATCCAGTAGATCTTCTGACCCTCGGCGACGGCGTCGACCATGCGCCCGACCAACTCGTCCAGCCGCTCCATTGGCAAAGTGACGGTGCGTATCGGCTGGCGGCCCGCCGGCTTTTCGGTGAGCTTCGAGACATCCATGTCGCCGAAGGCGGTCAGCACCAGCGTGCGCGGAATGGGCGTCGCCGTCATCACCAGCATATCGGGCGCGTCGCCTTTGGCGGTGATGGCGAGACGCTGGTGGACACCGAAGCGGTGCTGCTCGTCGACGACGGCAAGCACGAGGTCGTGGAAGGTCACCGTCTCCTGGAACAGCGCGTGCGTGCCGACGACGATGTCGATCGCACCGCTGGCGAGGCCTTCCAGTGTTTCGGCGCGTTCGCGGCCCTTCTCGCGGCCGGTAAGGACGGCGACGCTGAGGCCGGCTTTTTCCGCCAGCGGGGCGATGGTCGCCAGATGCTGCCGCGCCAGGATTTCGGTCGGCGCCATCAGCGCAGCCTGGCCGCCTGCCTCGACCGCGCGCCCCATGGCAAGCAGCGCGACCACCGTCTTGCCGGAGCCGACATCGCCCTGCAGCAGACGCAGCATGCGTTCGGGGTCGGCCAGGTCGGCGTTGATTTCGCCGAGCGCGAATTCCTGGCTGAGGGTGAGCTTGTAGGGCAGGGCAGCGCGCAGTTTCTCGACAACGCGCCCGTCGCCGACCAGCGGCCGGCCCGAAAGGCGGCGGATTCTGGCGCGCACCAGCGCCAGCGACACCTGCCCTGCCAGGAGCTCGTCATAGGCCAGGCGCCGCCAGGCCGCACCCTCGACGGCAACGTCGATCGGGTCCTTGGGATAGTGGATGCGGGTCAGCGCATCGCCGAAGGACGGAAAGGTGTGGCGGCGCATGAAGGCGTCGTCCTGCCATTCCGGCAGTTCCGGCAAGCGGCCGAGCGCCTGTCCGATGGCGCGGCGCAGCACTTTTGCGGACAGGCCGGCGGTTAGCGGATAGACGGGCTCGACCAGCGGCAGGCCCTCGGCCTCGTCGAGCGGCGCGATATGGTCGGGATGAACCATGGTCGGGCGGCCGTTGAACCATTCCATGCGGCCGGAGATTACGACGCGCTCGCCCTCAGGCAGCATCTTCTGCAGATAGGCGGCATGGGCATGGAAGAAGGTCAAGGCGATCTCGCCGGTGTCGTCATGGGCGTAGATCCGGTAGGGCACGGACCTGTTGCCGCGCGGCGGCGGCTGGTGGCGGTCGACCCGCACCTCGAGTGTTACGATCTGGCCTTCGGCCGCTAGCGCGATGCCAGGCCGGTTGCGGCGGTCGATAACCGTGTTGGGCAGCACGAACAGAAGATCGGCGGCGCGCGCGGCGCGGTCGCCGAGATCGGCCGGCACGACACGTTCGATCATGGTCCCGACCTTCTGGCCGACGCCGGCGAGCGAGGTGATCGGGACGAACAGGGGATCGAGGATGGAAGGACGCATCTCGTCAGCTTATGTCGCGGAGGCCGCAGCGCAAAGGCTGACACCAATCGCTATCCACGCTATATGCGCCGCTTCGAACAGGGATGCAGCGCGATGACCGGAACACAGCGATCAAGCGAGGGACTGGACGTCCGCCGCCGCAAGCTGCTGTTCCGCTCCTGGCATCGCGGCATGCGCGAGATGGATCTCATCCTGGGATCCTTCGCCGATGCCGAGATCGGCGCCTTGACCGCCGACGAAATCGACCAATATGAAAAGCTCCTCGAAATCTCCGACACCGAATTCCTGCCGATGATCACCGGCGAGCGCCCGGTTCCGCCCGATATCGATTGCGCGGTGCTGCAGAAGATCCTGGCGTCGCGCCGGACCATGACATTTTGAAAGAAGCATGAGTCTCATTCCCTCCATTGGCCTGCCGAAGGGCCGCGCCGGCCAGTTCATCGTCGATGGCGTCGCCGACGGTTACGAAGCTTTCGCGCTGGCGCGGACGGCGCAGGAGATCGCGCCCGACAAGCCGGTGCTGTTCGTCGCGCGCGACGGCCAGCGGCTGCCGGCGATCATCGATGCGCTCGCCTTTGCCGCTCCCGGCCTGCCGGTTCTGGAACTGCCTGCCTGGGACTGCCTGCCTTACGATCGTGTCTCGCCGGGCGCGGATGCCGCCGCGCGGCGCCTCGACGCGCTCTCCGCAATCGTTGCGCTGGCGAAAAAGCCGCACCGCGCCGTTATCCTCACGACGGCCAATGCGCTCTTGCAGCGCATTCCGCCGGCCGAACTGATCGAGGCGCAGACCTTCCACGCCAAGCCCGGCAACCAGATCGACATGAACGTGCTGATCGCGCGGCTGGAGAATTCCGGTTTCGAGCGCGTGCCGACGGTGCGCGACGTCGGCGAGTTCGCGGTGCGCGGCGGCATTCTCGACCTCTTCGCGCCCGGCTGGAGCGAGGCGCTGAGGCTCGACTTCTTCGGCGACACGCTGGAATCGATCCGCGTCTTCGACGTGGCGACCCAGCGCACGACCGGCCAGCGCAAGTCGATGGCGCTGCAGGCGATGAGCGAGGTGGCGCTGACGCCGGAAACGATCAGCCGCTTCCGCCGCTCCTATATCGAAGCCTTCGGCGCGCCGTCGCGCGACGATGCGCTCTATGCAGCCGTCAGCGAAGGACGGCGCTTTGCCGGCATGGAGCACTGGCTGCCTTTCTTCTACGAGCAACTGGAGACGGTGTTCGACTATCTGCCGGACGCGCCTGTCATCTTCGATCATCTCGCGCATGAGGCGCTGGCCGAGCGCCATACGCTGATCCTCGATCACTATGAGGCGCGGCGGAAGCAGGCTGACGGCGCGCTGAAAGATGCCGTGCCCTACAAGCCGGTGGCGCCGGATCTGCTCTATCTCTCTCCGGAAAATCTCAAAGCCTCGCTCGGACCGCGCGAGGACATTGATTTCACCGTCTTCGACGCACCCGATGTCGGCGGCAAGAAGGTCTTCCATGCGGGCTCGCGGCAAGGCCGCAGCTTCGCCGAGGAGCGCGCCGACCCGAACAGCAATGTCTTCGACGTGGTGGTGAAGCATATTGCCGACGAGCGCGCCGCGCGCCGCCGCGTCATCGTCGCCGGCTGGACCGAGGGCTCGCTCGACCGCCTCGGCCAGATCCTCGCCGAGCATCATCTCGGCAACCTGAAACCGGTGGCGACTCTTTCCGAGGTCGAAAAGCTCGAGCCGGGGCAGGCCGGTCTTGCCGTGCTGCCGCTCGAATCCGGCTTCGAGACCGACGGGATGGTCGTCGTCGCCGAACAGGACATTCTAGGCGACAGGCTGATCCGCCGCTCCAAGCGCAAAAAGCGTGCCTCCGACTTCATTGCCGAAGCATCGTCGCTGTCATCCGGCGACATCGTCGTTCACGCGGACCACGGCATCGGCCGATTCATTGGTCTGCGCACCATCGAAGCGGTCGGCGCACCGCATGACTGTCTCGAAATCCACTATGCCGGCGACGACCGGCTGTTCCTGCCGGTCGAAAACATCGAGCTCCTCTCACGCTACGGATCGGATTCGGCGGAAGCGCCACTCGACAAGCTCGGCGGCGGCGCCTGGCAGGCGCGCAAAGCGCGGCTGAAGAAGCGGCTGCTCGACATGGCCGGGCAATTGATCCGCATCGCCGCCGAGCGGCAGATGCGCGCAGCACCCGCCATGATTCCGGCCGACGGCCTTTATGGCGAGTTCGCGGCGCGCTTTCCCTATGAAGAAACCGACGACCAGCAGACGGCAATCGATTCCGTCATGGACGATCTCGGCGCCGGCAAGCCGATGGATCGGCTGGTTTGCGGCGACGTCGGCTTCGGCAAGACGGAAGTGGCGCTGCGCGCCGCCTTCATCGCGGCGATGGAAGGGTTCCAGGTCGCCGTCGTGGTGCCGACGACGCTGCTGTCGCGGCAGCATTTCAAGACCTTCTCGCAACGCTTTTCCGGCCTGCCGATCCGCGTCGCGCAGGCATCGCGCCTGGTCGGCTCCAAGGAACTGGCCGAGACCAAGAAGGGCGTCGCCGACGGCACGGTCGACATCGTCGTCGGCACGCACGCGCTGCTCGGTAGCTCGATCTCCTTCAAAAATCTCGGCCTGCTGATCATCGACGAGGAGCAGCATTTCGGCGTCAAGCACAAGGAGCGGCTGAAGGAGCTCAAGAACGACGTGCATGTGCTGACACTTTCGGCGACGCCGATTCCGCGCACGCTGCAGTTGGCGCTGACCGGTGTTCGCGAGCTGTCGCTGATCGCCACCCCTCCGGTCGACCGCATGGCGGTGCGCACTTTCATCTCGCCCTTCGATCCGCTGGTCATCCGCGAGACGCTGCTGCGCGAGCGCTACCGCGGCGGCCATTCCTTCTATGTCGTGCCGCGTATCAGCGATCTTGCCGAAATCCATGATTTCCTGAGAGAATCCGTGCCGGAACTGAAAGTAGCGGTCGCCCACGGCCAGATGCCGGCCGGTGAACTCGACGACATCATGAATGCCTTCTATGACGGCCAGTACGACGTGCTTCTGTCGACGACCATCGTCGAATCCGGCCTCGACATTCCGACCGCCAACACGCTCATCATCCACCGAGCCGATATGTTCGGTCTGGCCCAACTCTATCAGTTGCGCGGCCGCGTCGGCCGCTCGAAGGTGCGAGCCTATGCGCTGTTCACGCTGCCGGCCAACCGCAAGCTCACCGATACGGCCGAGCGCAGGCTCAAGGTGCTGCAGTCGCTCGATACGCTCGGCGCTGGTTTCCAACTTGCCAGCCACGACCTCGATATCCGCGGCGCAGGCAATCTCCTCGGCGAGGAACAATCCGGCCACATCAAGGAGGTCGGTTTCGAGCTCTACCAGCAGATGCTGGAGGAAGCGGTGGCCGAAGTGAAGGATTCCGGCGAAGTGCTGGATGGCGGCTGGTCGCCGCAGATCGCGGTGGGCACCGCGGTGATGATCCCGGAGAGCTATGTGCCGGACCTGCAGCTCAGGATGGCGCTCTACCGCCGCCTTGGCGACTTGGAGACCACCGAGGAGATCGACGGCTTCGGCGCCGAGCTGATCGACCGCTTCGGGCCGCTGCCGGAAGAAGTGACGCATCTGTTGAAGATCGTCTTCATCAAGGCGCTTTGCCGCAAGGCCAATGTCGAGAAGCTCGATGCCGGCCCCAAGGGCGTCGTCATCCACTTCCGCAAGCGCGAATTCCCCAATCCGGTCGGACTGGTCAAATTCATCGGCGAGCAGGGCTCGCTGGCCAAGATCAGGGCCGACCACAGCGTCGTCTTCATGCGTGATTGGCCGAATGCGGAGAAGCGGCTGGCCGGCTCGGCTGTTGTCATGACTCAATTGGCGCGGCTGGTCGACAAAGCTGCCTGACGGCTTCACACTGGCATCCGAGCAGTTCAAGGCATTCGCCGCTGCTGAAATTCCCGGCTAGAATAGAAAATCGGCTTCGTGTAAGGAGCCGCGACCTCTGATTGGGGCGGGAATGGCGGGCGAGACCGCTCGCCAGTTTGTTTTGACGCAATTCCGGACTAAACCGTTCACAGTTTTCCTGGAATTGCTCTGAAGAGTTTTGGGTGCAGCGATGACAAAATGGTCGCCGAATTCGTGGAGAGCAAAGCCGATCAAGCAGGTTCCGGCCTATCCGGACCTTGCGGCGCTGGAGGCCACGGAAGCCCGGCTCACCACCTATCCGCCGCTGGTGTTTGCCGGTGAAGCGCGCAAGCTGAAGAAGCAACTGGCGGCGGTCGCCGCCGGCGAGGCCTTCCTGCTCCAGGGCGGCGACTGCGCCGAGAGCTTTGCCGAGCATGGCGCCGACAACATCCGCGACTTCTTCCGCGTCTTCCTGCAGATGTCGGTGGTGCTCACCTTCGCCGGCGCGCAGCCGGTGGTGAAGGTCGGCCGCGTCGCCGGCCAGTTCGCCAAGCCGCGCTCCTCCGACAGCGAGACCAAGGCCGGCGTGACGCTGCCGAGCTATCGCGGCGACATCATCAACGGCATCGAGTTCGACGCCGCGTCGCGCATCCCGGATCCCGCAAGGCAGGAGATGGCGTATCGCCAGTCGGCGGCGACCCTCAATCTCCTGCGCGCCTTCGCGCAAGGCGGCTATGCCAGCCTGGAGAACGTGCATCGCTGGATGCTGGGCTTCGTTGCCGACAGCCCGCAGGGCGAGAAATACGAATCGCTCGCCAACCGCATCACCGAGACGATGGATTTCATGCGCGCGGTGGGCATCACGTCGGAAACCAATTTCGCGCTGCGCGAGACCGATTTCTACACCAGCCACGAGGCGCTGCTGCTCGGCTACGAGGAGGCGCTGACCCGCGTCGATTCGACTTCCGGCGATTGGTACGCGACTTCGGGCCATATGATCTGGATCGGCGACCGCACCCGCCAGCCCGACCATGCGCATGTCGAATATTGCCGCGGCATCGAGAATCCGCTCGGCCTGAAATGCGGTCCGTCGCTGACGCCGGACGGCCTGCTGGAGCTTATCGACCTGCTCAACCCCGAGAATGAGCCCGGACGGCTGACGCTCATCGCGCGGTTCGGCTCCGACAAGGTCGCCGAGCATCTGCCGAAGCTGGTGCGGGCGGTGAAGAAGGAGGGCCGCAACGTGGTGTGGTCTTCCGACCCGATGCATGGCAACACGATCGAGGCGGCCGGCTACAAGACGCGGCCGTTCGACCGTATCCTGAAGGAAGTGCAGACCTTCTTCGAGGTGCACCGCGCCGAAGGCACGCATCCGGGCGGCATCCATGTCGAGATGACCGGCAAGAACGTCACCGAGTGCACCGGCGGCGCCCGGGCCATCACGGCGGAAGACCTGCAGGACCGCTATCACACCCATTGCGATCCGCGCCTCAATGCCGACCAGGCGATCGAACTGGCCTTCCTGGTCTCGGATCTGCTCAAGAAAAGCCATACGATCCAGCACAAGCAAGCCGCCAACGCCTAAGCCGCTTGCCAGCGATCGAACCGGGGCGTCGGACAAAGTCCGACACCCTTTTCGTTTGGGCCGATCCTGCGAGGCGCCGGCCGCCGAAACCTTACGAAAATTTATAGTTACGCGACCATCGCAAGACCAAGATTGAGGTGGAGGTGTCGCCCGCGGTCGAAAACCGCGCACACGACACAGGTCCCCCCATGCGCCACGAGCATGCCATCGTTCATCACCGCGCGATCGACTTCTGGTCGGCGCGGGCGGCGGTGCTTGTCGTCATCTGCCTGCAGCTTCTGGTCATCAACGACCTGTCCTTCGGTCCGCGCTGGCTCGCGCCCGCGATCGAGGCGGCGCTGCTCGTGCCTTTGTCGATCGCAACGGCCTGGACGCAAATGGCGACTCAGAAGGCCGTCGATCACGAGCATTGGTATGCGATCGGTCGGTTTCGCGTCTTCATCCGCCGTACCGCCTTGGTCATGACCGGCGTCATCAGCATCATGAATTGCGGCTCGCTGGTCTTTCTGGTCCAGAAGCTGCTGGCAGGCCATGCCGGCGCCGGCACGACGCTGCTTGTCGACGCGCTCAACATCTGGGTCACCAACGTCATCGTCTTCGCGCTGTGGTTCTGGAGCACCGACCGCGGCGGCCCGCCGACCTGCGGCCTGGTCAAGCGCGCGCATGCCGATTTCCTGTTCCCGCAGATGACGCTGGCCGATCGCGAGATCCGCGACTGGCTGCCCGGCTTTGTCGATTACGTGTTCCTGGCCTTCACCAATGCGACGGCGTTCTCGCCGACCGACACATTGCCGCTCACTCAGCGCGCCAAGCTCCTGATGATGGCCGAGGCAATGATCTCGCTGCTGACGATCGCGCTGGTCGCCGCGCGTGCGGTCAACATTCTGGCTTAACTAGCGCCCGCGCTCCCAGCGCATATTCGCCAGCCTCGGATCGACAAAGCTCGTCCTTGAGAATTCCAGCCGCCTGTCTGGAAATTCGCAGATTGCCTGGACCCCGAACGAGCCGATGCGGATGCGCCAGGTATGAGGCTCCAGCGGCTTGGCCTTGGCAAAACCGCTGCACGTCAAGAGCGCGATGTTGGCGCCCTTCGGATCGCGCGCCGAGCGGTAGCGGATGGCCTGCATCCCCGCCTCGCGCGCCACGTCGGCGATGGCCTGGCAGGCGGCATAGTCAGTCGGATCCGTCCACGCCTTCTCGTCGCGGTCGAGCGGCGGCCGCGTGAGGTCGACGGCCTTCTCGCATCTGATGGCCGCGGCAAAGGCGGTATATTCGGCCGCGTCGTTCGGCCATTGCGTTTGCGGCGATTCCGCAAAGAACAGCAAGCGGTAGAAGGCCATTTCCGCCACTGCCGTCAGCACCGTCTCGGCGGCGTAATAGACGCCCTTGGTCTTGCCGGCGCGGCGGAAGCGCGAGCCGTACGGATAAATCGAGCCGTAGCGGAATGGCGTCGCCAGAAGATAGTGAAGGTGGCGGCATTCCAGCGGGATCCGCGGCTTGCTTTCCTCGATGAGGTCTTCGAGCAGGCCCTGCTCGTCGAGCCTGTCGACCAGCTTCAGGGTCGAGACGCGATGCTGCGCCTCGACCATCCGCCAATATTTGCCTTCGAGCCTGACGGCCTCAGACGAGAGCGCGTCGGGAATCCAGGTAGGCAATGACATCGACAAGTCCGGCAATGGTCAGGATTTTTTCGAGCGGCGTGCCGTCGAGCGCCGTGTTCGGTTTCTTCAGCCATGCCCGGGCGACCGTCTCGTCGCCGCCGACGATGGCGTCGAGCGAGCGGAACAGCCGCACGAACAGCACCGCAAGCTCGAACGGCTTGGTGCCGCGCTCGAGCAGGAACTCCTGCTTGCGCATGCGCGAGACCGTCGCCTCAGAGACGCCGATGACCAGAGCAAGCGTTCGCGCCGTGATCTCGAGCAGGTCGGCCGCGCGCAGCGTGGCCTTGGTGATGACGGCATTTTCTGCCGCCGTCGCGGCAGCGACTGGACGTGGCATGAGCGCACCTTTTCATTTCCGTGGAAAATATAGTCCACAGAAATTCATTTGGAAAGGGTGTGCCCTCAGTCCTTCTTGTAGAGCAGCCAGCCCTTGCCGGCACGGCCGGCCATTGTGGAATGGCTGGTGACGCGGTTGCGGCCGCCGATCTTGGAGCGGTAGAGCGCGCGGTCGGCCTTGGTGTAGAGGTCTTCGGGGGTGTCGGCCTCGGAAGCCATGCAAATGCCCATCGAGACAGTCACCGTGCCATAGTTCATCCCGGTCTGGCTGCTTGTGAACGGCGTCTGTTCGATCAGCACGCGGATGCGCTCGGCGATTTCATAGGTGGTGTCCTCGCTGGCGCCTTCGACGATCAGCGCGAACTCCTCGCCGCCGGTGCGCGCCACGAACATGTCGGCGCGGATGCTGGACTGGAAGATGTCGGCGATGATCTGGATGATCCTGTCGCCGACCGGATGGCCGTAACGGTCGTTGATATCCTTGAAGCGATCGATGTCGGCAAGGATGAGCGCGTTGAAGAGGATACCGCGGTTGCTGTTGTAGATGCGCGTGATTTCCTTGTCGAAGGCGCGGCGATTCCAGATCTGCGTCAGCGGATCGGTATTGGCGAGCCGCTTGTATTCCTCCAACTTCGATTTGACGCTCTCGATCTCGGCCGTCTTTTCGCTGAGCGTGCTCGCGATCTGGCGGTTGTGGTCCAGCGTCGAACTGGTGGCGGCAGATATCGCGCCGGCGATCTTTTGCAGCAGATCCTGGGAAAGCAGGCTGCGATTGCTCAGGCCGCTCGACGTCTCGTCGAGGATGCGGCCGTACTTTTCGATATGGCTGCGCTCGCTGCGCAGCAGCGCGGCGACGTCCTCAAGCTCCTTGGCGACCACCTCGCGGGCGTGTTCGACGATCGCAGGCCCGTGGTGCTGCGGGAAGAAGGTGCGTCCGATGCGATCGAGATCCTCTTGCGTCGGGCGGTTGCTCAACGAGACGACAGCGAGGCTGAGCTCGTGATTGCTGCCGCTCAGCGCTTCATAGAAGATTTCGTAGTTGCGCGGCAGGCCGAGCAGGCCGAGCTGGCGCATGGTCGCCACAACGGTGCTGGCGATGTCGCCATTTCTGTCGCTCGGGACGGCTGCCGGCTGCATAGTCTGTTCACTACCCCCTTCAGTGCGCGACCGGAGACCTGCCACCGCCGGGAGCCGCCAATGCGGGGATCGAATCAGAATTGCGATGCTAGGCCGCGTCCCCAACACGACCATCGCCTGCAGGAACCATAAATGCAGCTGCGCTAAAGTTTCCTTAATGGCGGGCGTTTCCAGACCGTTTTTGCTGCTTCAGATTGCACTGCGGTGCAGGCGCAGCTTTTGAAACGCGCCGCTTCGGTGTCGCATTTGCCTGCGCCGGAAGAGCGCAAAACTGGAATCTTGTGTGGCGCGATCGAGGCGTATGGCGTTGAAGGAGGCCGGGGATGGGCGAAAATCACACGGGATCGTGCCTGTGCGGAGCGGTGCGCTTCACGACGAGAGGAGCGTTGCGCGGGGTGGTCTATTGCCACTGCTCGCAGTGCCGCAAGCAAACAGGCCATTTCGTTGCAGCGACTTCTTCGAGGGACGCCGACATCGACATCGAGGGGGCCGACGCGCTTGCTTGGTACGGCGCGTCCGACATAGCGAAACGCGGTTTTTGCCGCAGCTGCGGCTCGGTGCTGTTCTGGAAGCACAACGAGCTCGACACGATCTCCATCATGGCCGGCTCGTTCGACAAGCCGACCGGGCTTTCGGCCGAAAGCCACATCTTCGTCGGCGACAAGGGCGACTATTATGCAATCGACGACGGCCTGCCGCAGTTCGACAAGTCGACGCCGTCGATAAAGGTCGCGGACGAGTGACTTTTGGGCCGCCTGCCTTATTCCCTTGACCCGGCTGTTGCGATATCCCCTCACGGTGATTCGAAACGGGGCTGGGCATGCAGCGGCTGATCGACGCTTTCATCAACTCGGTGCGGGCTTTCCGCAAGCTGGCTGCTCACGAAAAGGCGTTCCAGCAGGAGTTGATGCTGCTTGCGCTCGCTCTGCCGGCCGGCTGGTTCATCTCGGTATCCTGGCGCGGCTACGCCTTGCTGATCGGCGCGGTTCTGCTGATGATTCTGGTCGAGGTGCTCAACACAGGCATCGAGGCTGCGTGCGACGCGATCTCCCGCGAGTTCCACATCGACATCCAGCTCGCCAAGGACTGCGGCTCGCTGGCGGTGCTGATTTCGATCGTGATCGCGGGGGGCGTCTGGGGCATTGCCATCATCGAGCGCATCATCGGCGCGCCGATCTGACCGGGAGGCATCGGTCCGACAGCTTAGGATTCGGCCTGATCCTCTTTTGCGTCCTTTGCGCGCTCCCTTCCGGCAAAATGGCGGGCAACCAGTCCGGCCAGGACGGCCACAGCGATGCCGACGGCGAGGGCTACGAGCACGCGCTCATGGCGGGCAAATGCCTGGCCGACCATGCGCTCCGCTCCCAGCCCGAAGACATAGCCGACCGTGCCGAAGAGGGCTGCCCAGACTGCCGACGAGATGGCGTTCAGGATGACGAAGCGCGGCACCGACACGGTCGACAGCCCGGCGGCGATGCCGCCGACAAGCCGCATTCCGTAGATGTAGCGGTTCGTCAGCACGAAGATGTTGGGATGGGTGTTGAGCAGCCGGTAGGCGCGGCGAAAACCCGGCCGCCTGCGCAGCCTGACGACATAGGGATGATCGGCAAAGCTGCGGCCGAGGGTGAAGAAAGCCGTGTCGCCGGCGAAGGCGCCGAGAAACGCGGCCAGGAAAGCCTGCCAGAGCACGAATATGTGCTGATGGGCGAAGAAGCCGCCGAGGATGGCAGCGCTTTCGCCCTCGGCGACGCAGCCAAGGAAGACCGCGATCAGCCCGTATTGCTCGATGAGACGATGGATGGCCTCGGTCATCAGCCCGCCGACCGCGCCGACAGCTTCTCGTCGATCCGCCTGATCTGCTCGGCCATGCGCAGGATCTCGTCGCGCATGCCGATGAGCTCACTGTGGCGCAGTTCGTCGAGCTTCTCATGCAGCGCCATGATCTCGATCTCGGCCTTCAGGTTGACCTCATAGTCATGGGCGGCGTCGATGCGGTCACGCTCGGTCTGGCGGTTCTGCGACATCATGATCACCGGTGCTTGCAAGGCGGCGACCATCGAGAGCACGAGGTTGAGGAAGATGAAGGGATAGGGATCGAAGGCGTTCCGCGACAAGAGCCAGACATTGCCAAAGGTCCACAGCACCAGAAAGGCGATGAAGCCCAGAATGAAGGACCATGAGCCCCCGATACGGGCGATCGTGTCGGCAACGCGATCGCCATAGCTCTGATGGAAGGCGACTGCCTCGTTGGTGTCCCTGGTGATGGTGGTGCGTTCCAGCGTCGACTTGAGCACGCGGCTCTCGAGAGGAGAGAGACCGTCCGGCTGTCGCTTCAGCCAGCGGTTCGACAGATCCTCGACCGTCTTGTTCATCGTCCTCTCCGTCGTCAGGCCCGCGTTTCCAAGAATCCGGATGGTAACCGCTGCGCGTTTTTCCTGAGATTGCTCACTTACCTCACGCAATTCCGGACGGAAAACCGCTGCGCACTTTTCCTGGAATTGCTTATAGAGGTAGAGGCTACCGAGCCTGACGGGAAGTGATAGATTGGTCGGAACAGGCGAGGGCGGAAATGGCCGACTTCCAGCAAATTCGTGCCCGGGCGGCAAAACGCAAGGGCGGTGAAGAGGCGCTGGCGTCGCTGCTCGGACCTATGCCCGACAACGCTGCCGTGGCGAAAGTTCATGATGACCGCATCCTCTCCACGATGGCCGAGCGCATCTTTGCCGCCGGTTTCGTCTGGCGTGTGATCGAGCAGAAATGGCCTGGTTTCGAGGAGGCGTTCCTTGGCTTCGAGCCCAAGCGGCTCCTGTTCCAGCCGGACGACTTCTGGCACGAGCTGGCGTCCGACAAGCGCATCGTGCGCAACCCGCAAAAGATCAAATCCGTGCGCGACAACGCGGCTTTCGTCGACCGCGTCTCGAAGGAACATGGCGGCTTCGGCAAGTTCCTGGCCGACTGGCCGGCCGACGACCAGGTCGGGCTGACCGCCTATCTCGGCAAGCATGGCAGCCGGCTCGGCGGCAACACCGGCCAGTATTTTCTGCGCTGGCTGGAGTGGGACACCTTCATTGTTTCCGCCGACATGGCGGCGGCGCTGCGCGACGCCGGTCTCGACATCGCCGAAAGCCCGACTTCGAAGCGGGATCTCGACAAGATCCAGGCGCAGATCAACCGATGGTCCGCCGCGACCGGGCTGCCGCGCCGGCACATCTCGCGCATTCTGGCGATGTCGATCGGCGAGAACCATTCGCCGGAGACGCTGCGCGAATACATGGGCGAGCAGGCCTGATCGCCTCCGGCTGAGGCGGGACATGACCGGCATTCGCCGGCCAGTCCTGGGTGGCACAAGCAATCGCCATTGCCCGGCGATTGCCGCCACGCTAAATCCAATTCATGACCCAGACCGCTCCCGACCTACTGCGCATTGCCGTCGCCCAGCTCAACCCGACCGTCGGCGATGTCGCCGGCAATCTCGCCAAGGCGCGCGAGGCAAGGGCGGATGCGACCCGCCAGGGCGCCGATCTGGTGCTCTACACGGAGCTCTTCCTCGCCGGCTATCCGCCGGAAGACCTGGTGCTGAAGCCGGCCTTCCTGAAGGCTTGCGAAAAGGCGGCGCAGGATTTCGCCGCCGACACCGCCGATGGCGGTCCTGGCGTCATCATCGGCACGCCGCTGAAGCGCCGGACCGGCACGCATAACTCCATCGTCTTCGCCGATCGCGGCAAGATCATCGCCGAGCGCTACAAGCTCGACCTGCCGAACTATGGCGAGTTCGACGAGAAGCGCGTTTTCCAGGCCGGGCCGGAGCTGCAAGGGCCGGTGAATTTCCGCGGGGTGCGCATCGGTGTCCCGATCTGCGAGGACATCTGGGGCGACATCGCCGTCTGCGAGACGCTGGCCGAGAGCGGCGCCGAGATCCTGCTTGTGCCGAACGGCTCGCCCTACTACCGCGCCAAGATCGACGTCCGCCACCAGGTGGTGATCCGTCAGGTCATCGAATGCGGATTGCCGATGATCTACGCCAATCAGCTTGGTGGCCAGGACGAACTCATCTTCGACGGCGCCTCCTTCGCCATCGGCGCGGACAAGACGCTTGCCTTCCAGATGAGCCAGTTCGAGGAAGCGGTCGACGTCACCACCTGGAAGCGAAGGGATGGCATCTGGGTCTGTTCCGAAGGCCCAATGTCGAAGATTCCGGAGCGGGAGGAGGCCGACTACCGGGCCTGCATGCTGGGCCTGCGCGACTACGTGAACAAGAACGGCTTCAAGAACGTGGTGCTCGGCCTCTCCGGCGGCATCGACTCCGCGATCTGCGCTGCACTGGCGGTCGACGCGCTTGGCGAGGAGCGGCTGCGCACCGTCATGATGCCCTATCGCTATACCTCGAAGGACTCGCTGAAGGACGCCGAGGATTGCGCCCGCGCGCTCGGCTGCCGTTACGACATCGTGCCGATCTCCGAGCCGGTCGAAGGTTTCCGGCATGCGCTGACCCAGCTCTTCGAGGGCACTCAGGAAGGTATCACCGAGGAAAACCTGCAGAGCCGTGCGCGCGGCACGATCCTGATGGCGATCTCGAACAAGTTCGGTTCGATGGTCGTCACCACCGGCAACAAGAGTGAGATGTCGGTCGGCTACGCCACTCTCTATGGCGACATGAATGGCGGCTTCAACCCGATCAAGGACCTCTACAAGATGCAGGTCTATGCGCTGGCGCGCTGGCGCAACGCGCATGTGCCGCCGGGGGCGCTCGGCCCATCGGGCGAGGTCATTCCGAAGAACATCATCGATAAGGCGCCGTCGGCGGAGCTGCGCGAAAACCAGACCGACCAGGATTCGCTGCCGCCTTACCCGGTGCTGGACGACATTCTCGAATGCCTGGTCGAGCACGAGATGGGCGTTGACGACATCGTCGCGCGCGGCCACGACCGGGCGACGGTGACGCGCGTCGAGCATCTGCTCTACATTGCTGAGTACAAGCGCCGGCAGGCGGCCCCAGGCGTGAAGATCACGAAGAAGAATTTCGGCCGCGACCGCCGCTACCCGATCACCAATCGGTTCCGGGATCGCAGCTAGTCCGCTGAAACGCAAAGCTGTTCGCCTGAACCGGCGCTGTTGGCAGCGCAACCCACCATTGTTGCAAAATCGTCTCAGTGGCCGGACAAGACGCCCTCCTGGCGCCGCCCTGCCTTGGCGAGATGGTGAGCCGCCTCTATAAGAGCGCTTCCGCGATTCCCTTTCGGGAGGACCGTATGGCAGGATTTGACATCGTTATGCGAGGCCGCGAAGCCTAGATCTGCACCGGCCGTCCGAACTCCGTTCGGAAGGCCATCCGCAGGCAGGCATCTGGCTCTGCCGGTCGCCACCGAGGGCGCGCGACCAGCCATACTGAACCTCCCCGTTCTAAGGGCGCCATAGGGCGCCGGCGCGGGTTTTCCAATTTGATTTTAGCGGGACCGGGCCTCTCTGCGCCCGGATGACATCATGGCTCGTTTCAGAATAGATCTGCGCGCCAGCGCCTTTCGCAGCGTGCTCGGCTTCACGCTTGGCCACTGGCGCCGCCAGCCGTGGCGCCTGTCGCTCATCATGGGCGCATTCCTGCTCTCGACGCTGGCCGACGTGCTGACGCCGCTCTATTCCGGCCGGCTGGTCGACGCGGTCGCCAGCAGCGCCGGCGCCGACGAGGTTGCGTGGCACGCCGCAATGACGGCGTTCTCCATCCTGATGGCGCTGGCCTTGGCGGCTGTGGTGCTGCGCAACGCCGCCTTCATGGGGATTGTCGAACTGACGTTGAAGATGATGTCGGACATCGCCGCCGACGCGTTCCACCGCGTCCAGCGCTTCTCGACGGACTGGCACGCCAACAGCTTCGCCGGCTCGACGGTGCGCAAGATAACGCGTGGCATGTGGGCGCTCGACCTGCTGAACGACACGATCCTGATCGCGCTGCTGCCGTCGTTCGTCATGCTGGTCGGCTCGACGCTGCTGCTCGGCTGGTTCTGGCCGATGATGGGGTTGGTGGTCGCGATCGGCTCGGTGCTGTTCATCGCCGTCACCGCCATGCTGTCGCTTGGCTACGTCGCGCCGGCGGCACGCCTCGCCAACAGCTGGGATACACGCCTCGGCGGCGCGCTGGCCGACGCGGTGAGCTGCAATGCCGTGGTCAAGGGTTTTGGCGCCGAGGCGCGCGAGGAAGCGCGGCTTGCCCGCGTGGTCGCCAAATGGCGTCTGCGCACGGGCCGTACCTGGGTGCGCGGCACGTTCAACGGCACCGCGCAAGGCACGATGCTGCTCTTGATGAGGGCGGCCGTGATCGGCCTTGCGCTCATGCTTTGGGCCTGGGGCGAGGCGAGTGCCGGCGACATCGCTTTTGTTTTGACGTCGTTCTTTGTCCTGCAGGGCTATCTGCGCGATATCGGCACGCATATCCGCAACCTGCAGCGCTCGATCAACGACATGGAGGAATTGGTCGACTTCCAGTCCGAACCGCTCGGCATCGAGGACCGGCCCGGTGCCGCTCCGATCCGGATCACCGACGGCAGCATTGCGTTCGACAAGGTGACGTTCCATTACGGCAATCACCGGCTGCCGCTCTATCGCGACTTCTCGGTCGAGATCGCCGCGGGTGAACGCGTCGGGCTGGTCGGGCATTCGGGATCGGGCAAGACAACTTTCGTCAAGCTGATCCAGCGTCTCTATGACGTGAACGGGGGCCGGATCCTGATCGACGGCCAGGACATCTCGAAGGTTGCGCAATCATCGTTGCGCAGCCAGATCGCCATCGTGCAGCAGGAGCCGATCCTGTTTCACCGGTCGCTGGCCGAGAACATCGCCTATGCCAGGCCGGGCGCAACGCAGGCCGAGATCGAGCATGCCGCGAAGCTCGCCAGCGCGCACGACTTCATTGCCGATCTGCCCAAGGGTTACGGAACCCTGGTCGGCGAGCGCGGTGTGAAACTGTCGGGCGGCGAGCGCCAGCGCGTGGCGATCGCGCGCGCCTTCCTGGCCGATGCGCGCATCCTGATCCTGGACGAGGCGACATCGAGCCTGGATTCCGAATCGGAGGTGCTCATCCAGAAGGCGATGGAGCGGCTGATGGTCGGGCGCACGACATTGGTCATCGCGCACCGGCTTTCGACCGTGCGGGCACTCGACCGGCTGCTGGTTTTCGACCGCGGCCGCATCATCGAGGAAGGCTCGCATGACGAGCTTATCCGGCTGAACGGCGGTATCTACCGGCGGCTGTTCGAGCGCCAGGCGCTCGAACTCACCAAAGGCCTGGTCGCCTGAGGAAAGGCATCCGGCTTCGGCCGGGTGCCTTCCCGCCCTGCGGGCCGACCGTCAGCCGTAGTGCAACTTGGGCTTGGCCTCGGTACCGGTGAACTTGACGCCCACGCGGTCGTTGCGGCGCCAGCGGACTTCCGCGCGATAAGCCACGCCATCGAGCGGGACGTAGAGCAGGAAACGATCGGGAACGCGTGATTCCGGTGCGACTTTCAGCTCGGCGCCACCGGCATTCTGATTGCGCAACGTGCAACTGACCTCGGAATTCTGGATACCGGTGATGATCGTCCCGCCCTTGAGCACGCGCTGGCGGTGCTCGCGCCGGTGTTCGCCGGAGTTTTCTTCAAGTGGTTGCGCGGAGTTCGTCATCGATCGACGCCATTAGCCGAATCGGCACTGCATTAACCACACAAAGCACCGATGTTCGCGCACCGCAACGCGCGGCATGCTCGTCGGGTCACATATGCGTTATGTGAGCGATGACTCAGGCGAATTTTCGCGGATCGGCGCAGAAATAGGCAATGATCTGGCAAAGATCGGGCTCGTTGACCATGCGGGCGGCCTCGGCGGAGCCGACCCATTTGCGCGTGCGAGCCCGCTTTTCCTTCCAGCGGTCCGCGACGCGGTCCACCTTGAGCGGGAACACCAGGACCTCGCAAGGCACTTCCTCGCCGGATGCCAGGACCTTGCCGTAGAAATAGCGGCCGGCTTCGAGATGCGAGACCGTGCCGTGCAACCCCGCTTCCTCGCCCGCTTCGCGGGCGGCAGCTACGCAAAGCGGCTCCCTGGCTTTCGGCCAGCCTTTCGGCAGCACCCAGCGCCCGGTATCGCGGCTGGTGATCAGCATGATCTCGACGCCGTTTTCGTTCTCACGCCAAGGCAGGGCTGCAACCTGCAGGCGGCAAGGCACTGAGCCGAAGAGTCGTCGGACTCTTTCGGCCATCTGGTTGTGCGTCGTTGGCCTCGTCAACATCGTAGAAGCTGCCCCGAGCCTCTAGAATCATTTGCCATCAAACGAATCTTACGACGTATTGTGGACGATAAAAGTAAAAAACTTCACTCGGGTTGGTTAACCCGGCCAGGGCCAGGCAATCGAGAAACATCGCCCCGTGAGCCTTCTCCCCGAGAGCCTTTTCTATGCGGCAAACAGTGATTTGGGCGGGCGCTGGACGGAAACAGCAGCTTCCAACGATCAGCCGGCGTGATCGTCGGCAATCGGCTTCTGATAGGTGAAACCCATGTCCCACGGGAAGTAGATCCAGGTGTCCTGGCTGACCTCGGTGACGAATGTATCGACCAGAGGCCTTCCCTTCGGCTTGGCATAGACGGTGGCGAAATGCGCCTTCGGCATCATGGCGCGCACGATGCCGGCCGTCTTGCCGGTATCGGTGAGGTCGTCGATGATGAGCACACCCGCGCCGTCATCGGCAAGAAGCGAAGGCGAGATCTCCTTCAGCACCTGCAACTGACCCTGGCTCGTGTAGTCGTGATAGGAGGCGACGCAGACCGTTTCGATGACGCGGATGCCAAGCTCGCGCGAAATGATCGCGGCGGGCACCAGTCCTCCTCGGGTGATGCAGACGATCGCCTTCCACTGGCCTTTGTTGGTGCCGGAAAGCCGCCAGGCGAGCGCGCGGGCATCGCGGTGGAACTGGTCCCAGGAGACCGGAAAGGCTTTTTCGGGAAGGGACATGGTTCGTGCACTCCGCAAGCGCGCGCCGCAGCGCGCAGATACGATGGAATGCAGCCGGAATTAGCCGGAAAGCGCCGGCCTTGGCAAGGTGGCCGCCAGGGATGGCTGTGTACTTATACCGCGTCGCGCTGTTCAGGCGACGCGGTGCAAGTTCCCTGTTTGATACATGTCCTTGTCCCCCGAACCCGATTCCCACTTCGCGGAGACAGGCTTATCTCGACAGGAAGGCTGCCACGTTTGCCGTGCGCAGCACGGTGCGGGTGACGCCGCCGAACAGGAGCTGTCGCAGCCAGGAGTGGCTGTAGGCGCCGAGCACCAGCAGATCGGCGCCGGATTCGGCGATCCTCTCCTGGATGATGTCGTCGACCGAGCTTGCCCCCGATTTCTGCACGGAAACGCTGACATTGGCGCCGTGGCGTGACAAGGCAGCCGCGATCTCGGCGCCCGCCGCCTCGGGAGCCTCGTCGAGCGTTTCCGGCGGATCGATGACGAGAATGTCGGTCTTGTCCGCCTCGCTGATGAAGGGCAAGGCATCGAATGCTGCACGAGCCGCTTCCTTACTGCCGTTCCAGGCCAGCAGTACACGCCTGAAGGTGGTGACGAGCGGCCCGGCATGCGGAACGACAAGCACCGGCCGGCCTGCATCGTAGACCAGCGTATCGACATCGGCGCCCGGATCGCCCCCGGTGTCGCGCTGCGCGGCGATAATCAGGTCAGCCGCCCGCACGCTCGAAATGCCGGTCAGCGCGCTGTCGCC
Organism: Mesorhizobium sp. WSM4898; assembly: GCF_029625845.1. Lineage (NCBI taxonomy): Bacteria > Pseudomonadati > Pseudomonadota > Alphaproteobacteria > Hyphomicrobiales > Phyllobacteriaceae > Mesorhizobium > Mesorhizobium sp. WSM4898. Next base: position 119,038 of record NZ_JARTVQ010000003.1, read on the forward strand.
GGAGAAGCTTTCGAGGCTCCGCCACTCGAAGGACAGGTCGGAATCCTCGACGCGCCTGAGAAAGACCGCCTGCAGCTTCTCGGCGCGCTCCTTGTTCATCTCGGCCGAGACCTGCAGGAATTCGGTGTCGGGGAAACCTGTTGCCGACGTATAGGGGACGGGAAGCGCTTCGGCGTGGATGCCGACGAGGTGGCTTTCGAATCGCTCGGCAAGCGGGATGGCGCAATCGAGCACGCGCTCGGCGTCCTGTTCGTTCTGCAGAATGGCGACGATCGTCTTGAAGCGCATGGCAGATCCCTCAAATTTATCGGCGCAAGATCGCCACCGGCATCAATGGCCGCAACGAAAGTGCCGTGCCAGAAACGTCGGCGCGCGCCTTCTGGTTCCGGGGTCAGCTCGCGACCGACAGGCCCGCCACCATGGCCGCAACATCCTTGCGCGCGGCCTCTAGCGCCGCTTCGTCGCGGGCGCGCACGACGAGCTCGGTCCAGAATTTGCCCTCGCCATATTTCGGGTAGGAGCCGATAATGGTGTCGGGATGCGCTTTTTGGATGTCGGCCAGCGGTCCGCCGATCAGGCCTTCGCCGAACGGGCAGTGCACGGTGGCCGACAGCATCCTGATGCCGGTCTTCAGCGTCGGCACGACATTGTCGAGCATCGCCTGGAAGATCGACGGCACACCGGCCATCACGTGAACGTTGCCGATACGGAAGCCTGGCGCGATCGATACCGGATTATCGATGTGGTCGGCGCCGCGCGGCATGCGCGCCATGCGCTTGCGCGCCTCGGTGAATTCGATACCGCGCTCGGCATAGCTTGCCTCCAACATGGCGTAAGCCCTGGCATCGTATTCGCAAAGCACGCCGAAGGCCTTGGCTATCGAATCGGCGGTGATGTCGTCATGCGTGGGGCCGATGCCGCCGGTGGTGAAGACATAAGTATAGCGGGCGCGCAGCGCGTTGGCGGCGGCGACAATCTCGTCCTCCTCGTCGGGAACGATGCGCACTTCCTTCAGGTCGATGCCGATCGCGGTCATGATATCGGCGAGATGGCCGATATTCTTGTCCTTGGTCCTGCCGGAGAGGATCTCGTCGCCGATGACGAGCATGGCGGCGGTGACGATTTCGGGCATGGCTCACTCCGGCTGCAGGTTGCCTGAAATAACGCGGCGGACAGCCGGCCGCAATGCGCACGCGAGGCGGGGCTCTTGTGGCAGACACGGTTGCGAGTAAGGTGCGTCGGTACGGCTCGGGTGCAAGATGCTGATATCGATTTTGCCATGGCTGATCGGTGGTCTGCTCGTTGCGGCGGCCGCCGTCGTGCTCGGCTTCATGCTCGCAACATCGTGGATCGCGACCAAGGCCGAGAGGCTGGTACCGGCGTGCGGCAAGTTCATCGAGATCGGCGGCAGCCGCATCCACTATGTCGAAACAGGCGAGGGCAGGCCGATCGTGTTCCTGCACGGGCTCGGCGCGCAACTCCATCATTTCCGGCACACGCTGTTCGGCCGCTTCGGCGCCGGCTACCGGCTGATCGCTCTCGACCGGCCGGGCTCGGGATACTCGGTGCGGGCGGGCGGGGCGAGCGGCCGTCTGCCCGAACAGGCGGAAGTGGTGCGGCGCTTCATCGAGGAGCTTGGGCTCGAACGGCCTTTGATCGTCGGTCATTCGCTGGGCGGCGCCATCGCGCTTGCACTTGCGATCGAGCATCCGACGGCGATTTCCGGCATCGCGCTCATCGCGCCGCTGACGCATCTGGAGGCGAGGGTGCGCCAGAAATTCGACCTGCTCTATGTTCCCTCGCGCCTGAAGCGCTGGATCTTGGCCCATACTTTAGCGATACCGTACAGCCTGAAATATGCGGAGCCGACGATGAAGTTCATCTTTGCGCCGCAAGCCGTGCCGGGGGACTACATGATCGCCGGAGGTGGTTGGCTCGGGTTGCGGCCCGCCCATTTCCAGGCGACCTCCACCGATATCGTGGCGGTGGAAGAGGATCTCGGCCGCCTCGAACAGCGCTATGGCGAGATCCTGATGCCGGCCGGCATTCTGTTCGGCGCGGATGACCGGGTGATCGGCATCGCGGCTCATGGCGAACCGATGCCGGGCAGGATCAGAGAGCTCGATTTCGAACGCGTCCAAGGGCTCGGGCACATGCCGCAATTCGTGGAACCGGAACGCGTCGTAGCCTTTATCGAGCGCATCGCCGCGCGCGCATTCCCAGCGTGAGGATCCCGTTCGAGTCAAAGGCCGAGAGGGATCGCGTCCGTTCACGAACCGTCACACAAAAGTGTCGGACATTCCGCCTCACCTACACTTGCAACGGGAACTTCGGCTCCAACCCTCGGTTTTAATCCGTGTCGGCTGGCGAATTTCCGGCCAGCAAGAATGCGGCAATTCACCAGATGGAGACCAATATGCTTACGAAGATTTTTGCAGCCTCGGCGCTTGTCCTTGGCATGGGCACCTCGGCTATGGCACAATCGTCGGACGCTTGGTGGTGGTGGCATCGTGATCGCCCGGTCCATAGCGAGCAAGCGCCGGTTGATCCCTACACCACGGGCAGCATTTATTCCGATCGCGACGCCAGCGCGCTAAACAGCTTCGGCAACGGTGCCGTCGGCCCATGCGCCTCGGATACGGCCGGCCCCGATGCGAATGCCGGCCCGAACGTCAACGACCAGTATTGCGGCAAGTAGTCCGTTCGCCAGCGAGCGACCGACGTGAAGCTTTTACAGCGTCGGTCGCAGCAAGGTCGAGCGACGGAAATTAATCTGAGACTTCGGTCTGCGGCCGGTCGCGGCCATCGGCCAGTTCGTCATGCCAGACACCCTCGGAATCCTCATACTGGATGCCATCCGTGGTGCCGGCGACCTGCTGCTCGGCCGAAGCAATTTCAGCCGCGCGCAGCGCGTCCTGGCGGGTGGGAAATGTTTCTGAAAAAGTCGAGCCGACCATGTAGGCCCAGCCGCCGTCATGCTCGACGATCTTGTAGGTCAGTTTCGCCATGGAATCCTCCGGTCGAGAAGCCCTTTGCCTGCTCAATGCAGCTTTCCGTCGGACAGCCTTTCTTCGGGAACCAGCACTTCAGATTCCTCGGCTGCCTCGATCAGCGCGCGGCGCGCGTCCGCCGTCGAACGATACCCCTCCAGTGCTTTCAGGCAAGTATCGAGAGCATCACGATGCCGCTGGCCGCGATTGAGCGGCCATACGGTCATCAGGCACTCGGCCGCTTCGCGGGTGCTGCTTATTTGGCGATATTTGCCGACATGGCCGAGTTCGACCACCACCGGCTTCTCAAATGGCTTGCTGTCTGTCATGGCCGCCAACGTAAAACGGCCAATTTGGTTGCAATGGTGGCGGAAGGCTGCGCCCAAAGGTCTCAGCCAATCGTCACCTGTGCAAGCCGTTCAGCCCGCGGCCTTCATCCAGTGCTGCATCGTCGTGACCGAGCGTGCCAGCTGCGGCGCCGGACGGATTTCCTCGCCGAACGTCGCCGCCGCGCGCCAACCCCAGCGCGGATCGGCAAGGAAGGCGCGCGCCAGAGCCACCATGTCGGCGCGGCCGTCGGCCACGATCGCCTCGGCCTGCTCTGGATCGTCGATCAGGCCGACGGCGCGCGTCGGAATGCCGGCGCCCTTGCGCACAGCTTCGGCCAGATGCACCTGGTAGCCGGGGCCGCTGGGCAGCTCCTGCAACGGCGAATTGCCGCCGCTGGAACAGCACAGATAGGCGACGCCTTCCGCCTTCAGCGCCTTGGCCACTTCGATTGCCTCCTCGATCTCGAAGCCGCCGTCGACCCATTCCTTCACCGAAAGGCGGGCCCCCAGCATCAGGCCCGGCGCTGCCTTCTTCACCGCCCTGGCGATCTCCACGGCGAAGCGCATGCGGTTTTCCAGCGAGCCACCCCAGCGGTCGGTGCGCTGGTTGGAAAGTGGCGACAGGAACTGGAAGATCAGATAGCCGTGAGCGGCGTGCAGCTCGATGAAGTCGAAGCCGGCGCGCTCGGCCCGCTTGGCCGCATCGGCGAAATGTTGGATGACTTGCCGGATCTCTTCCTCGCCCAATGCGTGCGGTATATTCCACCCTGTGTCATAGGCGATGGCCGAAGCCGAAACGGTCTGCCAGGGATCCTCGCCCGCTTGCAGGGGGCCGCCGCCTTCCCAAGGCCTTCTGTTGGATGCCTTGCGGCCGGCATGGGCGAGCTGGACGCCGAATTTGGTGCCGGGCGCAGCGACGCGCCTGGCCGCATCGAGCGTGCGCTTGGCCGCCGCCTCGTTGTCGTCGGAGTAGAGGCCAAGGCAGCCATGCGAGATGCGGCCGCGCCGCTCGACGTCGGTCATCTCGACGGTCACCATGCCGGCGCCGGACATGGCCAGGTTCATCCAGTGGTGCAGATGCCAGTCGCTGGCGGAACCGTCCTCGGCCGAATACTGGCACATCGGCGCTACCGCAATACGGTTTGGAAAGGTCAGGCCGCCGAGGGTGATCGGCTGGAAAAGCGATGATGTCATGGAAACGGCTCCTGGGAGAGATATCGCTATCTAGGCAGCCGCGGCACTTCGCGCCAGACAACAGCTGGTGAAAGTCTCGCTGGACCAGTCGCTTTCCAGGATTGCGCCCGCGCCTGTTCGCCGATAACGCTTGCCGACAGCACGGAGCCAATCATGGAAGATCGCGTCCGCATCCAGTCTGAAGAAGTCCTGTCCGACGATTGGGCGGTGCTCAAGAAGACGGTGCTCGACTATCGCCGCCGTGATGGGCGCTGGGAGACGCAGATCCGCCAAACCTACGATCGCGGCGACGGCGCGGTGATCCTGCCTTTCGATCCGCAGCGCTCGACGGTGCTGCTGGTGCGGCAGTTCCGCTATCCGGCCTATGTCACCGGTCATCGCGAGCCGCTGATCGAGGCCTGTGCCGGTCTGCTCGACGAAAACGATCCGGAAACCTGCATCCGCAAGGAAGCGGAAGAGGAGCTCGGCTATCATTTGAAGAACGTTGAGCGGCTGTTCGCGCCCTATATGAGCCCCGGGAGCGTGACGGAACGGCTCTGGTTCTTTACCGCGCGCTATTCGCCGGCCGACCGTATTTCCGACGGCGGCGGAGCTCCGGAAGAGGGCGAAGACATCGAGGTGCTGGAAATGCCGCTCGACGAGGCGCTGGCCGGCATCGCCGACGGCCGTATCGTCGACGCCAAGACCATCATTTTGATCCAGCACCTGAAGCTCAATCCGATCAAGGGTTGAGTGGCCTGCCATCCGAAGCGAGGAGCGAAGGGTGGTGCGGACGACGGGAATCGAACCCGTACGATCAGAGATCGAGGGATTTTAAGTCCCTTGCGTCTACCAATTCCGCCACGTCCGCGCGCCGCGATTTCAAGCACTTGGGCCGACACGAGTCCAGCCTTGTGGGCGGGATGGCACCGTATTGCCACCGAATATTGCTCTTCCGCATCGGTTCTCATCGCAACTGGACCGGCTATGGCTCGCCTTCCGGGCCGCAGAAGACCAGCGCAGGGCGCGCTGTTAACCCTTCTCCACGACGGTGAGAGCGTCAGTCTCGCTGTTCCCGTTCCACGGGAACGTCTGCTGTTCGATGACGGTCAGCCCTGCACGCGCGCTGACATGCTCGACAAATCCCTTTGGCATGAAATTCCGCCAATCGGGATTTTCCTTGAAGGATGCGGTTGGATTATCCGAGTAGTTCGAATGATGAAGGAGAGCTCGTCCCCCCGGTTTCAAGACGGAGGCGACTTCCATGATGTAGGACGCCACGGTCAGCGGTTCGAAATGAACCATCGAGTCGTAGCTGAAAACGGAGGAAAAGCGCCCCTTTTCAAACGGTAGACTCTTGCCGTCCGGTGAAAGCGTCACGGTCACATGAGAAGCGCTTGAAAACCGTTTCCTAGCCAATGCAGTGGCATCGACCGAAGTATCGATCAACGTCAGTCGCCTGCAACGGCCGACGATCTGCGCCGAATGACGTCCGGCACCGCTGGCTATTTCGAGCACATCATCCAAGTTCAAATATCGCTCAAAAGCTTTGCGAAAGCGGCTCGCCGGTGCCCAAAACCAAGCCACCAACTCAGGGTTTTCGTATTTCTCAAAGTACTCATAATCAGAGGCGCCAAAACTACGCCACGTATCGACGATTGCTTCGTGCGCAGCGTCAGGCTCAGTCATAAGCCTTCCCCCCTCTTTCTTCTTGGCCGCACATTTTAGAGGGATTGGCCGTCAAAGGCAAAGGAGGCGCACGCAAGCTGGCTTGCCAAGGGGAGCAGCTATCCGCTTCATGGCTTCCGCAGTTCTCACCCCGGCACCGCCGCCGTACTCGGGAATGAAGTCGGCGCCGGCCGCTTCGAGAGCTGCTTATAGGGCGGACATCAAATAACCCGGTGGGTCGACTCTGTTTTGATCCCGCGGTCGCCGGCCACCTTCGTTCCGTGCTGCTCCGCAAATCAGAATTTGTAGCTGAAGCTTACGCCCAGGGTATGGAGCTTCAGGTCCTGATCACGATCGGAGAAGTCGTCCGGGACGTCGAAATGCTCCTTGCCGAAATCGTAGTAACGGTATTGGGCGCCGACGACGATGTTGCTGCTCAGCGCATAGTCGACCCCGGCGCCGATCGTCCAGCCGGTGCCGGTGCGTGTCTTGGCGAAGCCGCTGCCGCCGACGTCTTGCGAGGTCTCGATACCGGCGAAGGCGACGCCCCCGACGCCATAGATCAGCCAGCGATCGACCGCCAAGCCGGCTTCGGCATTGATCGATCCCAGCCATTTGACCTCGGTGCCGACGGCATTGCCAGGGTCGAGCAAGGCCGAAGCGTCGATCGAGGCATAGTTGAGCTCAGCGCGCGCGCCGATAACCGCCTGATTGAACTGCCAGAGGCCGGCGACATGGCCGCCGACGAAGCCGCCGTCGACATCGGGAGAAGCGGCGAACGGCTCGGCTTCCGTGCCGGAGATGTCAGATGAGCCCCAGCCATAGCCGGCCTGCAGGCCGGCATAATAGCCTGTCCAATCGAAGCCCGGCGCAGTCATGGGCAGGTCGGCGATCGCGTCCGCGGCCAAGGCCGGCCCGGACAGCAGGGCGAAAAAGCCGGCACTGGCAAGTGTCAGGCGACCCATCGAGCGCTCCGAAATGGCGGTTTCGAAAACTTCTCGGTGCAACCTAGCGTTATTCGCCCGAAAACGGAATTGTATTCCTGCAACAGTGGGTTACTTCGGCGGGCTGCGCACGCGATCCTCCAGGTCGCGCTGTTTCTCCTCGGGAGTGGCCAGCCGCGTGAAAGCATATTCGGCTAGTAACGAACCGGCGATGAAGATGGCGATCGGCGCGGCCCATGCCCAGAATGAATGCAAGGTGAAGAAGGCCAGGCCGGCGCTACATGCCGACAGCATGAAAATTGCGAACCGGATCGTTTTTGCCATCTCTTCTGCAACCCAAATAGCCGGAGATCCAGTCTAGGCGAGATTTCGCCCTGCCGCAGGAGAGATCTGTCGGGAACCGGTCCTGCCTTAAAAACAAAGCAGTTTTGCCAACTGGTCAAAACCGCGCCAGCTTGGCACAGTCGGGCAAACAGGAGTTTCTTCATGGCGAGCCGCACCAATCCGACGAAACCCAAGCCCTGGACCGAAGTGGCGACGCAACTGGTCGACGTCGCGATGGGGCGCCGGGCTGCCGATCTCGTGATCCGCAACGGACGCTGGGTGAATGTCCATTCGGGCGAGATCATTCCGGGCACCGACATCGCCGTCGCGGCCGGACGTTTCGCCTATTGCGGGCCGAATGCCGGCCACACGATCGGGCAGGGGACCAAGGTGGTCGATGCGGGCGGCCGCTATCTGGTGCCCGGCCTCTGCGATGCGCACATGCACGTCGAAAGCGGCATGGTCACGGTGACGGAATTCTGCCGCGCGGTGATCCCGCACGGCACCACCTCGATGTTCATCGATCCGCACGAGATCGCCAACGTTCTGGGCCTGCCGGGCGTTCGGCTGATGCATGACGAGGCGGTCGCGATGCCGATCAACGTCCATGTGCAAATGCCGTCCTGCGTGCCTTCGGCGCCCGGCCTGGAGCATGCCGGCGCGGAGCTTACGGTCGCAGACGTCGCCGAGGCGATGACCTGGGAGAATATCATCGGCCTTGGCGAAGTGATGAATTTCCCGGGAGTCGCCGCCAACGATCCGGTGATGTCGGGCGAGATCGCCGAGACGGTGAAGGCCGGCAAAACCGTCGGTGGCCACTATGCCTCGCGCGATCTCGGGTTGCCGTTCCACGGCTATGTCGCCGGCGGCGCCGAAGATGACCACGAGGGCACGCGCGCCGAGGATGCGATCGCCCGCGTGCGCCAGGGCATGAAGGCGATGCTTAGGCTGGGGTCCGCCTGGTACGACGTCGCTGCGCAGATCAAGGCGATCACCGAAGGCGGCATCGACCCGCGCAACTTCATCCTGTGCACCGACGACAGCCATTCCGGCACGCTGGTGCACGAAGGCCATATGGATCGTGTGGTGCGGCACGCCATCAGCCAGGGCCTGAAGCCGGTGACGGCGATCCAGATGGCGACGCTCAACACCGCCCAGCATTTCAGGCTGGAACGCGAGGTCGGTTCGATCGCGCCGGGGCGGCTGGCGGATCTTTTGATCGTCTCCAATCTTGCCCAAATGACGATAGACGAGGTGTATGGCCGCGGCGTCAGGCTGGCGAAAGCCGGCAAGCTCGAGATCGACATCCCGGCCTATGATTATCCCGGGACGGCGAAAAACACGGTCAAGCTCGGCAAAAGGCTCAAGGCGTCTGACTTTGACATCGCCGCGCCACAGGGTGCCAACGAGGTGCGGGCGCGGGTGATCGGCGTGATCGAGAACCAGGCGCCGACCAGAGCGCTCGAGGCCGACCTGCCCGTCGAGGACGGGCTGGTCGCCATGGATCGCCGCAACGACATTTGCCAGATCGCCCTGGTCGAACGCCACAGGGGCACGGGCGGCGTCACCAACGCCTTCGTGTCGGGCTTCGGCTATGTGGAAGACTGCGCGATGGCCTCGAGCGTGGCGCATGATGCGCACCACATCATCGCCGTCGGAACCAACAAGGAGGACATGGCTTTAGCCGTCAACCGGCTGAGCGAGGTCGGCGGCGGCGTCGTGCTTTACTCCAAGGGCAAGGAACTGGCGCTGGTGGAAATGCCGATCGCTGGGCTGATGTCGGACGAGCGCGCCGAGATCGTCGCGGCCAAAGCCGAGCAGTTGACGGAAGCGATGCGCAAGGTCGGCTGTTCGCTCAACAACGCCTACATGCAGCATTCGCTGCTGGCGCTGGTCGTTATCCCGGAGCTCAGGATTTCCGATGTCGGACTTGTCGATGTGACGTCGTTCCAGAAGGTCAATCTGTTCGTCTAGCATGTGCCGATGTTCGGGTGAGGTCAGCCTGACCGAACCTCGACACGCCCTAACCGGTGCTCAGCCGCCGGTGGCGATCGTCAGCACCCTGAACGGCGTGGTGATGACCACCTCGGCGACCGAGCCGACCGCCTTGCCGAGACCCTGACCGATATTGTTGAGCTGCGTTGGATCCGGCTCGTCGGAGGCAAGACCGGCAGGCGTGCGCAGCCGATTGCCGAGCAACTGTACCAGGATCGGATTGTCGGCGAATTTGGCATGGTTCAACCGGTCTCCGCCCTTGGTTCGGGTCAGATCGACAACCGTCACGCCGTAGTTGGCGAGATCAGCCGCGTTGTCGTAATCGCCAACGCGCGGCTTTTCGCCGGAAATGAAGCTGGACAGCTTCAGCGCCCGGTCGTCGCCCGAGAGCAGGATGGCGAAAGGCTTGTCGGGCTTGCCGTAGCGGATCATCTGCTTCTTGAAGACATCGACGTCGATGTCAGGCGAGGCGAGGATGACGTAGCCGAGCTTGCCGTTGAGATCGCGGTCGCCGGTGATGGCGAGCTGGCGCAAAGCTTCCATCGTCAGCCAGGTCCCCATCGAATGGGCAATGATGTCAATGCTTTTGGCGCGTGACTTGGCAAGCATCCTCAGTGTCGCTTCCAGGTCGTCGCGCGCGGCGGTGGAGCTGTCCTTGTCATAAATGTAGCCGGTTGTCTTGCCGCTCGACGCCCACGAGAACAGCACCGGTGTGCCCGGATAATTCGTGTCGTGCGCGATCTGCGTCAGGCGGTAAACGCCATCGTCGAAGCCGTTGTTGAAGCCGTGCACGAAGACCAGGGCGCGGTCGCCGCGTATGGCAATATCGGTGCCGACCGCCTTGGCGAATTGCGAAGCGTTCCCATAGTGGACGACATCGGTTGCGGTGAACTGCCTGGCCGGAATGCTGTCGGCCGAACCCTTGGCGCGCTCGATCGCGCCAACCTGGTGGGTCTTTGGAACCGTGACATCGACGCGCGCGTAGCTGGTGGTCAGCGAACGGTCGCCGTCGAAAACCTGCCGCGGGTCCTTGGTCGCCTGCTGCCGGGTCGTGGCGACGAAGATCTCGTGCTTGGCCGCAATTTCGGATGCAGGCGCGGTAACGGCCTTCCGATTGAGCAGGTCATGCGCGTTCTGCCCGGCGCAGCCCGTCAGGGCGAGCGTGAAGGCAAGGCCAAGGACGATCTTCCAACGCACGATCACCCGGGATCCCCCAAGGGCGGCAAACCTCTCGGGCTCCTTCGATAAAGCCAGCGAGCGGTCTGGTCCAGTTCAAAGTCCGTGCAGGGCGGCAACCGCGTGAACACGGTTATTGAGTGGCGAGCTGGCTGATCCGGTCGGTGACGTCGCGGTCGCTGGCAAAGCCGTCGTCCTCGCGCAGCCGCTGGCCGATCATCTTCACCAGCATCGGGTTGTCGGCGAATTTGGTGTGGTTGAAGCTGTCGTTGCCCTTCACCTTGGAGAGGTCGACCACCGTGACGCCGTAGGAGGCGAGGTCGGCCGCGTCCCTGTAGTCGCCGACGCGCGGCCGTGCACCGGCAATCAGGCCGGAGAGCCTGAGAGCGCGGTCATCGTCCGACAGGAGCAGGATGAACGGCTTGTCGGGCTTGCCGTAGCGGCGCATCTGGCTCTTGAAGACATCGACGTCGATGTCGGGCGAGGCCAGGAGAACATCGCCGAGCTTGCCGCCGAGGTCGCGGTCACCGGTGATGGCGAGCTGTCGCAGTGTTTCCATCGTCACCCACGTCCCCATCGAATGGGCGACGATGTCGATGCGGCGCGCACCGGTCTGCGCCAGCATTCTCAGCGTCACTTCCAACTGGTCGCGGGCGGCGGCGGCACTTTCCTTGTCATAGACATAGTCGGTGGTCTTGGCGCCCGAAGCCCATGAAAAAAGCACCGGCGTGCCGGGATAGCCGGAATCATGGACGATCTGGGTCAGACGGTAGACGGCATCGTCGAAGCCGGTGTTGTAGCCGTGGACGAAGACCATGACGCGGCCGCCGCGGGCGTCGATGTCGGCATTGAGCGCGCTGGAGAATTTCGGCTGCGTGTCGTAGCCGACGACCTCGGAAGCCATGAAATATTTGGTCGGATCGTTCGACGTCCCGCGCGAGCGACGCTCGATCTGACCGGTCTCATGAACCGGCGGGACGGTGACGTTGACGCGGGCGTAATTGAGCGTCGCCGAGCGCTCGCCGTCGAAAACCTTGTTCGGGTCGTCTGAGCGCTTGCGGGTGGTGGCGATGAAGATCGAATGGTTGCCGGCGATCTCGGTCGCCGTCGTCGGCACCACGACGCTGCCCAGGATTTCCTGTGACGGTCGTCCCGCGCAGCCTACAACCAGCAAGGCCAGGGCAATGATGCAAATCGTCTTCAAATGCACGTCGAAACTTCCATTCCGGCCGCAATTGGCCATCTGCCTCCGCGAAATCTCCCGGACAGGGGAAGTGCGGCGGAAGTAAGTCGTGTCCAGCGGAAATTTGATCGGCGGGTGCCAACGGCCTTGGCACTGTTGCGCGAAAACCAAAGTGGCGGCAGCAGGCCGGCGAGCGGCTGCATCGGTGGCCGCGAAAACCAAACTATGCAATAGGCTTGGGCTGCGAACCACATGGTCTCGGAGCCGGTTGCCTCATGAACAGTTTTTCTTCCCGCGTCGCAGGCGCCGCGGAGGCGATCCGCGGGATCTTTCCGGAAACGCCGCTGCAGGAGAACGACTACCTGTCGAAAAAGACCGGCGCCCGCATCCTCCTGAAGCGCGAGGACCTGACGCCGGTCCGCTCCTACAAGATCAGGGGCGCCTTCAACTTCTTCCGCAAGGCGCTCGCCGCCGGCAACAATGCCGAGCTGTTCGTCTGCGCCTCGGCGGGCAACCACGCGCAGGGCTTTGCCTTCGTCTGCCGCCATTTCGGCAAAAAGGGCGTGGTGTTCATGCCCGTGACGACGCCGCAGCAGAAGATCGACAAGACGCGCCTTTTCGGCGGCGATTTCGTCGAGATCAGGCTGGTCGGCGACTTCTTCGACGATTGCTATCGCGCCGCCTTCGAGTTCACAGAAGCCGCCGGCGCGCATATGGTGCCGCCCTTCGACCACAAGGACATCATCGAGGGGCAGGCGACCGTTGCCTATGAGATCGCAGCCCAGATGCCGGGCGGACGCATGCCCGACATCGTCATGCTGCCTGTGGGCGGAGGCGGCCTGGCTGCAGGCGTCACCCACTATTTCGCCGACCAGCAGCGTGAATTGCGCTTCGTATTCTGCGAGCCGGCGGGCGCGCCTAGCCTTAGCGAGAGTCTCGCCGGCGGCAAGCGGATCAGGCTCGCCAAGGTCGACAACTTCGTCGATGGGGCGGCGGTGGCTGAAATCGGCCGCGAGCCGCTGCGCCATCTCAAGGAATTCACCGCCGACGCGGTGCGCCTTGTCCCGGAAAACCGGCTTTGCGCGACGATGATCGAGATGCTCAATGTCGAGGGCGTGGTGCTGGAGCCAGCCGGCGCATTGGCGATCGACGCGCTCAAGGATTTTTCCCGCAAGGAGATGAGGGGCAAGACCATCGTCGCGATCGTCTCGGGGGGCAATTTCGATTTCGAGCGCCTGCCGGACGTCAAGGAACGAGCGCTGCGTTTCGAAGGGCTAAAGAAGTACTTCATCATCCGCTTCCCGCAGCGGCCGGGCGCATTGCGCGATTTCCTCGAAATGCTCGGCCCGGACGACGACATCACGCGCTTCGAGTATCTCAAGAAGTCGGCGCGCAATTTCGGCTCGGTGCTGATCGGCATCGAGACCAAGGACCGGCGCAATTTCGATCTGCTGAAGGCCAATTTCGACGCCGAGGGCGTGCAGTATCAGGACATCACCGACAACGAGACGCTCGCGGGGTTCATCATATGAGCGGGCCAAAAACGGGCGACAAAGGAACGGTGTTCGTAGCCCTGTTTTCCGGCATCAATGTCGGTGGCAACCGCATCGTCAAGATGGCGGAGCTGAGGTCGTTCTTCGAAGACCTCGGCTTCACCGATGTATCGACCTACGTGCAAAGCGGCAACGTCGTGTTTCGTGCCAACAACAGCGATGCTGCGGCGCTGACCAAAGCACTCGAAGCGGCCTTCGAGAAGAAATGGGGGTTCAATTCCCGCATCATGGTGCGCAATACCGGCTGGTTCGAGCGCCTGGTGAAGGACAATCCCTATCCGGAGGTTGCGGGCGAGCCTACCAAGCTGCATGCCTATGCGTTGGAGCGAGAGCCGACCGCGGAAGAGGCGAAGCGGCTGGCGGAAAAGTGTGCCGGCCCAGAGCGCTTCGAGATCAAAGGCGACGTGCTTTACCTGCATGCGCCGGAAGGGCTTGGCAAATCGGTGTTTGCCAATCTTATTGGGCGAACGCTCAAGGTGCCGGGCACGGCGCGCAACTGGCGCAGCGTGCTTGCGCTGCTCGAAATGGCCAGCAAGGCCGCCGGCTGACGCTCAATTCTTTCAGGCAGCCTTCTGCCAGTCGAAGGTCAGCTCCTCGCGGAAGGCGAAGCGCTTGATGTGGTCGGCGACCACGGTTTCCAGCCGCTCGAGCGAGGCGGCGTCGTCAGCGGCGACCGCGATGTGGAGAGCCTTGTCGTCTGCATCCATCACGGTGCGGCCGAGCGAGAGCTGGATGGCGCCGTGATGCGGGTCGAATTCGACCGGGAACTTGTGCGCCCAGTGCTTGCAGAGCTGCTGCAGATAGCGGCTGGCGTTTTCAGTGGCGACGTCGGCGCGGCTGGTCGGCATGAAATTCTCCCGGCGGATCAAGAAAAGCGCCAGCCTGATCTGGCTGGCGCCACAAGCGCTTAGATAGGCGCGATCCGGCAAAACGCCATAGACCGGCCGGTCAAATCCCCGGGAGGGGCAGGCGCCTACCAGCTTCCCGTATTCGACATCGAGGCCCATGGCTCCGCCTTTGCCTTGGCCGGGCCTTTCTGCAGCAGCTCGATGGAGATGCCGTCCGGCGAGCGGATGAAGGCCATGTTGCCGTCGCGCGGCGGCCGGTTGATGGTCACGCCATTGTCCATCAGCTTCTGGCAGGTGGCGTAGATGTCGTCGACCTCATAGGCGAGGTGGCCGAAGTTGCGGCCGCCTTTGTACTCCTCCGGATCCCAATTGTAGGTCAGCTCGACCAGCGGCGCCTTCTCTGCAATGCCGCTTTGCTCGTCATCGGGCGCGGCGAGGAAGATCAGCGTGTAGCGTCCCTGCTCGTTCTCGTAGCGACGCACTTCCTTGAGGCCGAGCTTGTTGCAGTAGAAATCGAGCGATTGATCGATGTCGGCGACGCGGACCATTGTGTGAAGATAGCGCATATCGGATTCCTCGCGGCGTTACGTTTGCGGCGCACCATAGGAGCCGCTCCGCCAAAGGGCAATCGTCCGACAAATCCGATGGAGGGATCGATTTCAGCCGCCCCTTTGCGCTTCAGGCCGCGCCGGTAAACAACAATTGAGGCTTTCCGGTGCTCAACGGTGAAAAAAGGCACGTCAGGTCTTGCACACCCCGGAAGCCGCAGTGTTAATCTGATGGCAAGAATCACTAGCGGTTGCAGTTGGAAAAGGGGGCGTTCTTATGGGGGAAAAAGCCTCTTTCACGAGGCGGGACGGAAGCCTTGACGACGCCTTGACGCGAGACAGTGGCGGCGACTCCGCCGGGCTTGTCGAAATCGCCGGCGCTATCAAATGGTTCGACGTGGCCAAGGGCTACGGCTTCATTCTTCCGGACGACGGCGTCTCGGGTGATATTCTCCTCCATGTGACATGTCTTCGAAGAGATGGCTTTCAGACCGCGCTGGAAGGCGCGCGCGTCGTCTGTCTCGTCAAGCAGGGCGAGCGTGGCCTGCAGGCGTTCCGGGTTCTTTCCATGGACGCCTCGACAGCGGTGCATCCGGCCGAGCAGGAGCAGCGCACGCATGTCACCGTGACTGCCGAGAGCGGGCTCGAGCGGGCGCTGGTGAAGTGGTTCAACCGCACCAAAGGCTTCGGCTTCCTGACCCGGGGCGAGGGCACCGAGGACATCTTCGTCCATATGGAGACGCTGCGCCGCTACGGCATTACCGAGCTGAGGCCCGGCCAGGTCGTTCTGGTCCGTTTCGGACGCGGCGACAAAGGCCTTATGGCCGCCGAAATACACCCCGATATGGGCACCTTGCCGGTCTCGCATTAAAGCGCGGCCCGACGCACTTTATTTTTTGCTTGATGCAGGGTCGCCCAAAACCGCTTGGCAGTTTTGGGCGACATGCATCGGGCTCTGTCGATACGATCGGGATGCCCTGCCCGGTGCAAGGCCGTTCCTGTCCAAAAACCAGTTCCACTCGCTCGGATCATGGTCTAGGACAGGGCCTGGACGAGGTATCACATGGCTCATCGCAACTGGCTGACCGCAGGCACGCTTTGCGCCGCCATCGCTCTGGCCGCCATTTTCAGCGCCTTGAGACCGAGTTCGGCGGACGGTCAGGCGATGATGCTGCCTGCCGATCCGACGCCGCTCGTCGCGATCACCGGCTCCGGCAAGCATTCCTTCTCAATCGAGATAGCCGACAGCTCGGAAGAACGCGAGGCCGGGCTGATGTACCGCAAGGACATGGCCGACGATCACGGCATGCTGTTCGTGTTCGAGCGGCCCGCTGAGGTGAATTTCTGGATGAAGAATACACCGATGCCGCTCGACCTGGTCTTTATCGGCCAGGACGGCAGGATCAAGGCCGTCAAGCGTGGCGAACCGGAATCGGAGGCGATCATCTCGCCCGGACAGCCGGTAAGCTTCGTGCTTGAGCTGAAGGCGGGAACGGCCGCCAAGGACGGTCTGAAGGACGGCGATCTCCTGCGTCACCCAGCGATCGATAAGACCTCGGGCGCCGGCTCCAACTGACCGCGGCTGCACCAGATGCAATATTTTTCCCATGACGGCTTCGAACTCGCTTACCTCGACCGCCGACCGGCGTCCGGTCAGGGCGATCCGGTGCTGATGATCCACGGCTTCGCCTCCAGCCACTACGTCAATTGGGTCTCGCCGGGCTGGTTCAAGACGCTGAACGACGCGGGGTACCGCGCCATCGCCGTCGACAATCGCGGCCACGGTGCGTCGACGAAGAGCTACCAGGAGGCGGACTACACGCCGGCCAAGATGGCCTCGGACGCGGCCGCGCTGCTCGATCACCTCGGCATCGAGCACGCCCATGTCATGGGCTATTCGATGGGCGCGCGGGTATCCGCCTTCATGGCGTTGTCCAATCCGGACAAGGTGGCGACGCTGGTGTTCGGCGGCCTCGGCATCGGTCTTGTCGACGGCGTCGGCGACTGGGATCCAATCGCCGATGCGCTTCTGGCCGAGGATCCTGGTACGATCAGCCATGCGCGCGGCGGCTCGTTTCGCGCCTTCGCCGACCAGACGCGCAGCGACCGCCGGGCGCTGGCCGTCTGCATAGTCGGCTCACGCGCGTCAATGAGCGAGGACGATGTCGCGCGGATCGCCCAGCCGACCCTGATTGCCGTCGGGACCAAGGACGACATCGCCGGCTCGCCCGACGAGCTTGCCGCGCTGATGCCCCACGCAGAGGCTTTTCGCATCGAGGCCCGCGACCACATGCTCGCCGTCGGCGACAAGAGCTTCAAGCAGCGCGTGCTGGAGTTCTACGCCGAAAATCCGCTCTGACCCATACCGTCCGCTGCGGGCGACGACGCGTCTAAAGCAGGTTGCGCGAAACGCGACCTGCTTTTGACCTTTGCGATGTCCTTTTCCCGAAACTGGAAGCACTTCGGGGAGAATGCTTTAGACTAGCCGCGCGTTCTCCTGTCGGCGATGGATTTCGCCATGACGCAAAGCAGCTCGAACATCATGGTCGCGCCGGCAAGCGCCGTCATGCCGCCAATATCAAAAGGAGGCGCGACCTCGACGACGTCGGCTCCGGCGAAATTCAATCCGTCGAGCAATCGAACCAACTCCTGCACCTCGCGGGTGGTGAAGCCGCCGAGCTCCGGCGTGCCGGTGCCAGGGGCCATCGACGGATCGATGCAATCGATGTCGAAGGTCACGTAAGTGAGGCTGTCGCCGACAAGATCGCGTGCTTCCTGCATGACGGAAGCGGTGCCGCGTTTGACGAACTCTTCCATATATACGATGCGCACGCCCTGAGCGGTCGCCCAGTCGTGTTCGCCCGGCTCATAGATCGAGCCTCGAATTCCGATCTGAATAACCCGCTTCGGGTCGAGCAGCCCTTCCTCGATCGCGCGGCGAAAGGGCGTCCCGTGTGTATAGGGATTGTCGCCGAAGTAGCGGTCGTTCGTGTCGGAATGCGCGTCGAAGTGAATCATGCCGACGGGTTCCTTGCGGGCGATGGCGCGCAGCACCGGCAAGGTCGTCAGATGATCGCCGCCGGCGGCCAAAGGAAGAGCGCCGTCAGCAACGATGGCGGCAATGCCGTCCTCGATGCGCTTCAATCCGTCGAGCAAGTTGATCGGATTGACCGAGAGGTCTCCCACATCGGCGACATTGGCAATGCTGAACGGCTCGGTTCCCGACACGTGGTGGACGCGGCGCATCAGGCTCGACTGGTTCCTGATTTCGCGTGGACCGTGGCGGGCGCCGGCCCGATTGGTCGTGCCGCCATCCCAAGGAATCCCGACAAGGGCAATATCGAGCCCCTTCGCGTTCGGCACCGCCGGCAGCCGCATGAAGGTGGAAAGCCCGGCAAATCGCGGCACCTGGGCGGCGTCGACGGGTTGGAAGAAGTTGTTTTCCATGGTTTCGGTCATCCCAGAGGCGTTCACGTTCGGCGTGGCGATCAGGTCTGTTGAGACTGGTCTTGCAGGACCTGCAGCGATCGGACCAGATTTTCCCTGGCCCGAGCCTCGAACCGATCGCGAAACGATTGTGTGTTGAAAATATGCGGACGGGCCAGGAAGCTCGTCAGGACAGCCGTGCGGCCGGCGCGCCAGATCGGTTCCTCGACCCAGCCATATTCGCGCCGGACCGCCTTCTCGTAGGCGTCGAAGCGGTTCGGGTCGGCACCGAGGATCGCGAGGTCCATGTCGAGGAAAAGGGCGGCATCACTCGCGGCACCCTCATCTTCGAGCGGCGGCAACTGGTGCGTGGCGGTGGCGCTGATCATGGCCAGAATCCGGGCAAGCCGGGCCGGGTCGGTGCGGCCGGAGAGCTTCCTTGCTGCGAGCACCGCGCTCTTTGCCTCGTTGTCCTTGGCGCGGCTGTCATAGACCGCGTCATGGAACCAGATCGCCGCTACGACTGCTTCTGGATCGTCAAGAAGGTGCCGGTGTTCGGCTGCCAACGCCAGCATTGCTTCGATGTGAGGCAAGCCGTGGTAGTGGCGATCCGCGCTCTGATAGAGCGCGGCAAGCTCGCTTTTCAGCGCATCGTCGATCAAGGGTTCGTTTTCCATCGCCGCTTGAATCTCGGTGAACCAAGTCCATTTGACAAAGCACTAAGGAAAATTGAGTTCAACCGTGTTATGATCTGGCCTATATGTGCCGCCGGATGAATGAGCAGGCCGGAGACCGTCGATGAACAGCGTTACGATAGCCCGCCCCAGCATGGTGCAGCCGGTCGACCCGATCTGGCGCGCGATCAGGGATGAGGCGATGGAAGCGGTAAACCGCGATCCGTTGCTGGCTGCTTTCCTCTATTCCACCATCCTCAACCAGGAGAGCCTGGAAGAAGCGGTCATTCACCGCCTGGCAGAGCGCCTGGCGCATCAGGATATCGGCTCCGACCTCATCCGGCAGACCTTCAAGGCCATGCTTGCCGACGATCCGGAGTGGAGCACGACGGTCCGCGTCGACATCCAAGCCTATTACGATCGCGACCCGGCCTGCGACCGCTTCATCATGCCGGTGCTTTATTTCAAGGGTTTTCATGCCATCCAGACGCACCGTTTGGCGCACTGGCTGTGGAACCAGGGCCGCAGAGACTTCGCGCTCTACCTGCAGAGCCGCTCGTCCTCGGTGTTCCAGACCGATATCAACCCGGCCGCCCGCATCGGCAAGGGCATTTTCCTCGATCACGCCACCGGCCTGGTGGTCGGCCAGACCGCCGTCATCGAGGACGACGTCTCGATCCTGCACGGCGTGACGCTGGGCGGCACCGGCAAGGCCAGCGGCGACCGCCATCCGAAGATCCGCCGCGGCGTGCTGATCGGCGCCGGCGCCAAGATCCTCGGCAACATAGAGATCGGCCATTGCTCGAAGATCGCGGCCGGTTCGGTGGTGCTGTCGCCCGTGCCGCACAACAAGACGGTCGCCGGCGTGCCGGCGCGTGTCGTCGGAGAGACCGGCTGCGACCAGCCCTCGCGACAGATGGACCAGCTCCTGCCCTCGCAGACGATGGACCACGTCGTCAGCTTCGACATCTGATTCTGCGGTCATCGCCAGCGGCCGGAGTCCGGTCGCCACTCCAGGCGTCGGTTGTTATGCTGCCGGCTTGCCTTTACATCGCCATCGTCGGCGTGTCAGAAGCGCGTTCCAACGAACAGCCGCATTCGGAGAAGACCTTTGAAGCCAGACGAAATCAGAAAGCTGGACGCCTACTTCAAGCGCGTCTTCCAGAATCCCAAGCTGCAGGTGAAGGCGCGCCCGCGCAAGGAAGACTCTGCCGAGGTCTATGTCGGCGACGAATTCCTCGGCATCGTCTTCAAGGACGAGGACGACGGCGACTATAATTTCTCGATGGCGATCCTCGACGTCGACCTGGCCTAAGCCGGCTTTCCGGCCGGGCTCGCCATGCCGCCCCGGTCGGAAACACCCCTGCGTGATTTTCCGGCTAGTCCACGCAGTGCCGCGGGATATGCACCCGCCGCCAGTCGGTCGAGCCTTCCCGCACCACCACCCGCCGCGCTACCCTCCGGTATGAGGGCGCGATTTCCGTGATGCGCCGCTCTCCTGGCCGCACCAGCACCTCGCGGGCGACGCCTTCGTATTCGGCCGGAAGGACGACGCGCCGGACGCGCTCCGGCTCGACGATGACCGTTTTGGCAACCCGCGCGTAGCGCGCCTCACGCCACACCTTGCACAGCACCTTGCGGCCGTGGATGACCCGCCATTCCCAGGCATAGCCGCCGTCATCCACCTTGACCGTGTGATAGACGGTGCGCGTCACGGCCGGCACGACTTCATAGCTGATGCGAGGCGTGGCGATCTGTTCGATGCTCTCGGTCGTGCCGTAGATCGGCGGGTCATAGTGGACGAGCTGGCCGCCGGGGCTCACCATCACGTCTTCATAGACCGTGTCGTAGATCGCCGGCCGATGCACCGGCTCGTAGCATTCGAGCGTGCGGCCGCCGGCCGCGGCCTGCGACACGGCCGCAAGCATTGCGAGGCTGGTCGAGGCGAGCGATGCGGCACCCTTGCGAAGGGAGCTCTTGCAAAAGGAACTCGTGCAAAAGGAACTCTGGCTAAACATAACGTTCACCCGTTGAAAAAAGGACGCCGGTTCAACGCGGGAGCGTATCGGAAGGTCCGCCATGGACGGGGATTTCACGGCTTGTCGTTAAGCAGCGCGGTTAAGAAACTGCTACCGTGGCGGCCGGGTAGCGCCCTCGCATTTTGGGCAAAGGGCCATCTCCGGCGCAACCTGCAGCATTTCCTTGGGCCGAGCCGCTTGCTTCGACTTAACCAGATGGCTAGGAGGGGCGGCCTTGCGCTAGGGTGAGCCGGCATCCTATTTAGGATTCAACGATCCAGAACCGATTCCGTCCGATTGCTCAGGTCTACGGTGCCGGAATCCATCCAACAAGGGTAGTCCATGAAGAACCCCGTCGAAACCTACATGAACCTCGTTCCGATGGTGGTCGAGCAGACCAATCGCGGCGAGCGTGCCTACGACATCTTCTCCCGCCTGTTGAAGGAACGCATCATCTTCATCACCGGCCCGGTCGAGGACGGGATGGCGACGCTGGTTTGTGCACAGCTTTTGTTCCTCGAGGCGGAGAACCCCAAGAAGGAAATCAACCTGTACATCAACTCGCCGGGCGGTGTGGTGACATCGGGCATGGCGATCTACGACACCATGCAGTTCATCAAGCCGGCGGTATCGACGCTCTGCATCGGCCAGGCAGCCTCGATGGGCTCGTTGCTGCTTTGCGCCGGCCACAAGGATATGCGTTTTGCCACGCCGAACGCCCGTGTCATGGTCCATCAGCCGTCCGGTGGCTTCCAGGGCCAGGCGTCGGACATCGAACGTCATGCGCAGGACATCATCAAGCTGAAGCGCCGCTTGAACGAGGTCTATGTCAAGCACACCGGCAAGAGCTATGACGAGATCGAGCGGACGCTCGACCGCGACCATTTCATGACCGCCGACGAAGCCAAGGAGTTTGGTCTGATCGACAAGGTCATTACGACGCGCGAACTTGGCGAAACCCCCGCCGCATAGGCTCTGATTGGGGGCTGAATGGCGGGATAACGCGCTTTTGGCGCGGCTTGCGGCATTTCGGCCACAATTGCCTGTTCCCTCAAGGTTCGGGATTGCCTACGTTAAGGCTATGTTGATTTTCGACGGCTTAGCTTTGCATGGGGTTGCTGCGAATCATTGTCGCGTTTTCTGATTGTGTTTCGGACGGAATGCGCTGTGTGAGCCGGGACACTGGCGCCGGCGGATTCCTGCGATAGATTGATGAGACGCCAATGCGGCCAGACCATCGGCTGGCAGGCGGTGAAAGGACAGAAAAATGAGCAAAGTTAGCAACAACGGCGGCGATTCAAAGAACACGCTCTATTGCTCGTTTTGCGGCAAAAGCCAGCACGAAGTGCGCAAGCTGATCGCCGGTCCGACCGTCTTCATCTGCGACGAGTGCGTCGAACTCTGCATGGACATCATCCGCGAGGAGAACAAGACCTCGATGGTGAAGTCGCGCGAGGGCGTGCCGACCCCGCAAGAGATCCTCAAGGTTCTCGACGACTATGTCATCGGCCAGCCCTACGCCAAGCGGGTGCTGTCGGTGGCGGTCCACAACCACTACAAGCGCCTCGCGCATGCCGGCAAGAACAACGACGTCGAATTGGCAAAGTCGAACATCCTGCTGATCGGGCCGACCGGCTGCGGCAAGACGCTGCTCGCCCAGACGCTCGCCCGCATCATCGACGTGCCTTTCACCATGGCCGACGCCACGACGCTGACCGAAGCCGGTTACGTCGGCGAGGACGTCGAGAACATCATCCTGAAGCTCTTGCAGTCGGCCGACTACAATGTCGAACGTGCGCAGCGCGGCATCGTCTATATCGATGAGATCGACAAGATCTCGCGCAAGTCGGACAACCCGTCGATCACCCGCGACGTCTCGGGCGAGGGCGTGCAGCAGGCGCTGTTGAAGATCATGGAAGGCACGGTGGCCTCCGTGCCGCCGCAGGGCGGCCGCAAGCACCCGCAGCAGGAATTCCTGCAGGTCGACACCGCCAACATCCTGTTCATCTGCGGCGGCGCCTTTGCCGGACTGGACAAGATCATCTCGGATCGCGGCCGCAAGACCTCGATCGGCTTCGGCGCAACCGTGGCGTCGCCCGAGGATCGCCGCACGGGCGACCTGTTCCGCCAGGTCGAGCCGGAGGATCTTTTGAAATTCGGCCTGATCCCGGAATTCGTCGGCCGTCTGCCGGTTCTGGCGACGCTCGAGGACCTCGACGAGCCGGCGCTGATCCAGATCCTGACGGAGCCGAAAAACGCGCTGGTCAAGCAGTATCAGCGGCTGTTCGAGATGGAGAATGTGGATCTCACCTTCCACGAGAACGCGCTGTCGGCGATCGCCAAGCGCGCCATCGAGCGCAAGACCGGCGCGCGCGGCCTGCGTTCCATCATGGAAGCGATCCTGCTCGATACGATGTTCGAGCTCCCGGCGCTGGAAGGCGTGCGCGAGGTGGTGATCTCGGAAGAGGTGGTCTCGGGTAACGCCCGGCCGCTTTACATCTATTCCGAGCAGAAGGAAAAGAAGGGCAATGTCAGCGCCTGAAATGGCACTGATCCGGCAAATTTTCATGGAACGGCGCCCGTGTGGCGCCGTTTTGCTGTGAGGGGCTTACCTGTAGGTGATGGAGTGGCTGATCAAAGCATGCTAACCCTTGATCTTTGCACCGCCCGCATCCACCTAACAGCGGAAGGCCGAGGGCCTGAATTCTGCGCTGTAAAATTCCCGTCACAAACGGTGGTAGGCGGAACGACGCTCGGTCGTTAATATAAGATTCGCGGTTGGCTCAATTAGCGGCCGCGACATGAAAGGTTGGACAATGGCCAAAATATCCAGGGCTTCCGGCGACGGCGTGTTTGCAGTCCTCCCACTGCGCGACATCGTCGTGTTCCCGCACATGATCGTCCCGCTCTTTGTCGGGCGTGAAAAGTCGATCAAGGCGCTGGAAGAAGTGATGGGTCAGGAAAAGCAGATCCTGCTTGCCACCCAGATGAACGCAGCCGACGATGATCCTGAACCCGATGCGATTTTCGACATCGGCACGCTCGCCAATGTGCTGCAGCTCCTGAAGCTTCCCGATGGCACTGTGAAGGTGCTGGTCGAGGGCGCCTCGCGCGCCAAGATCGTCTCGTTCAGCGAACGTGCCGACTTCCACGAGGCCCGCGCGACCGCGTTGGTCGAGCCGGAGGAGGAAGAGGTCGAAATCGAGGCGCTGGCCCGCTCGGTCGTCACCGACTTCGAAAACTACGTCAAGCTGAACAAGAAGATTTCGCCCGAAGTGGTAGGTGCCGCCAGTCAGATCGACGACTATTCCAAGCTCGCCGACACCGTTGCCTCGCACCTGGCCATCAAGATCCCCGAGAAGCAGGAGATGCTCGCCACGCTCTCCGTCAAGGAGCGTCTCGAGAAGGCGATGGGCTTCATGGAAGCCGAGATTTCCGTGCTGCAAGTGGAGAAGCGCATCCGCAGCAGAGTCAAGCGCCAGATGGAGAAGACGCAGCGCGAGTACTACCTCAACGAGCAGATGAAGGCGATCCAGAAGGAGCTCGGCGAGGGCGAGGACGGCCGCGACGAGGCTGCCGAGATCGAGGCGCGCATCAAGAAGACCAAGCTTTCCAAGGAAGCCCGCGAGAAGGCGGAAGCCGAGTTGAAGAAGCTGCGGTCGATGTCGCCGATGTCGGCTGAATCGACGGTCGTGCGCAACTATCTCGATTGGCTGCTGTCGATCCCGTGGGGCAAGAACTCCAAGGTCAAGCAGGATCTCGGCTACGCCCAGGACGTGCTCGACGCCGATCACTTCGGCCTCGACAAGGTCAAGGAGCGCATCGTCGAGTATCTCGCCGTGCAGAGCCGTCAGAAGAAGATCAAGGGTCCGATCCTGTGCCTCGTCGGCCCGCCCGGCGTCGGCAAAACCTCGCTCGGCAAGTCGATTGCCAAGGCCACGGGGCGTGAGTTCATCCGAATGGCGCTCGGCGGCGTGCGCGACGAGGCCGAGATCCGCGGTCACAGGCGGACCTATATCGGCTCTATGCCCGGCAAGGTCATCCAGTCGATGAAGAAGGCCAAGAAGTCCAACCCCCTCTTCCTGCTCGACGAAATCGACAAGATGGGCCAGGACTTCCGCGGCGATCCGTCGTCAGCCCTGCTCGAGGTGCTCGATCCGGAGCAGAACTCGACGTTCATGGACCATTACCTCGAAGTCGAATACGACCTGTCGAGCGTGATGTTCGTGACGACGGCGAACACGCTGAACATCCCTGCGCCCCTGATGGACCGCATGGAGATCATCCGCATCGCCGGCTACACCGAGGACGAGAAGATCGAGATCGCCAAGCGGCACCTGATGCCGAAGGTGATCCGCGATCACGCGCTGCAGCCGAACGAGTTCTCGGTCGGCGAGGACGCGATCCGCGGCATCATCCAGACCTACACCCGTGAAGCGGGCGTCAGAAGCCTCGAGCGCGAGCTGATGAAGCTCGGGCGCAAGGCGGTGACCGAGATCCTGAAGACGAAGAAGAAGACGGTGAAGATCACGGCCGATAACCTCGCCGATTATCTCGGCGTGCCGCGCTTCCGCTTCGGTCAGGTCGAGGCCGACGATCAGGTCGGCGTCGTCACGGGTCTTGCCTGGACGGAAGTCGGCGGCGAGCTGCTGACGGTCGAGGGCGTCATGATGCCCGGCAAGGGACGCATGACGGTGACCGGCAACCTGCGCGACGTGATGAAGGAATCGATCTCTGCAGCGGCCTCTTACGTCCGCTCGCGGGCCATCGATTTCGGCATCGAGCCGCCGCTGTTCGACAAGCGCGACATCCACGTCCACGTGCCGGAGGGCGCGACCCCCAAGGACGGCCCGTCGGCGGGTGTGGCGATGGTGACGGCGATCGTGTCCGTGCTCACGGGTATTCCGGTCCGCGCCGATGTGGCAATGACCGGCGAGGTGACGCTGCGGGGCAGGGTGCTGCCGATCGGCGGCCTGAAGGAGAAGCTGCTTGCCGCGCTGCGCGGCGGCATCAAGAAGGTGCTGATCCCGGAAGACAATGCCAAGGACCTGGCGGAGATCCCGGACAACGTGAAGAACAACATGGAGATCATTCCGGTGTCGCGGGTCGGCGAGGTGCTGAGGCACGCGCTGGTCAGGATGCCGGAGCCGATCGAATGGGTCGAGCCGGTCAATCCGCCGGCCGGCGCGGACGCCGGCGACGACGCCGGCAAGTCGCTTGCGCATTAGTTTCTTCTAAGGTTGCAATGCACAAAGAGAGAGCCGGGCTTTCAGCCCGGCTTTTTCATGTGAAAAATCTCCGAAAAAGTGGAAAAAAGCCCGGAATTCTGCGGTTTTCGGCTTGGGTTCCGGAACGCTTCTTTCTAAAGTCCGTTTCCTGCCGGATGAGTCGTAGTTCCGGTTTTCTCATGGAAGGGAATTTTTATGAACAAGAACGAACTGGTGTCCGCCGTCGCCGACTCCGCAAGCATTTCGAAGGCTGATGCGCAGTCCGCCGTCGATGCGGTGTTCTCTGTGATCACTGGCGAACTGAAGAAGGGCGGCGATGTCCGGCTTGTCGGCTTCGGAAATTTCACCGTGTCAAAACGTGCTGCTTCGACCGGCCGCAACCCGCAGACCGGCGCGGAAGTGAAGATTCCGGCGCGCACCGTGCCCAAGTTCTCGGCCGGCAAGGGCCTCAAGGACGCGGTCAACTAAGACCTTTTCTTTTTAAGATCAGATGAGCCGGGCTTGCCCGGCTCTTCCTTTGTGACCCGCGGCAGGGGCACATGTGTGGCATCAGCCGGTGGGCGCGTCGGCGCGCATCAGGCCTTCTTGCTTGAGATCCGCCCACAAGGCTGCCGGGATCTTGACGTCGAGCAGCGCACGGTTGCTTTCGACTTCGGCCGGCCGTTGGCCGCCGGGTATTACCGACATGACGGAAGGGTGCCGCAGCGGGAACTGCAACGCCGCCTCGATCAGCCGCACGCCATGGCGCTTGCAGACCGCCTCGATGCGTGCCACGCGATCGAGCACGTCTTTTGGCGCCTCTGTGTAGTTGTAGAAGGCGCCGGGCTTCGGCCCTGTCGCCAGGATGCCGGAATTGTAGGGCCCGCCAAGAACGATGCCGATGCCGCGCTTCTCGCAGAGCGGCAGGAAGCTCGCAAGCGCATCCTGCTCGAGCAGCGTGTAGCGGCCGGCGAGCAGAAAGAGGTCGAAATCGCCGCGCTCGGCGAGCGTCTGGCAAACCTGCCACTCGTTGATACCGCCTCCGAAGGCCTTGATCACGCCCTGGTCACGCAGCGCGAGCAGCGCGTAATAGCCCGAAGACATGAACTCCTCGATGCGCCGGTCGGAAGCCTCCTTGCTGCCATGGGTGAAGATGTCGACATCGTGCACATAAAGGATGTCGATGCGGTCGACGCCGAGACGCTCCAGCGAGGCTTCGAAGGAACGCATCACGCCGTCGTAACTGTAATCGTAGACTTCCCGGCGCGAGGGCGTCTCGAAGAACTTGCCGATGCCGGTTCGCTGGTCGGGCGCAGAGACGCGCATGAGGCGGCCGACCTTGCTCGACAGCACAAAGTCCTCGCGTTTCTTGCCGCGCAGGAAGGGGTTGAGCCGGGTTTCGGAAAGGCCAAGGCCATAGAGCGGAGCGGTGTCGAAATAGCGGCAGCCGGTTTTCCATGCCGCCTCCAGCGTGGCATTGGCATCCTCGTCCGAGACGGCGCGGTAGAGATTGCCGAGCGGCGCGGTGCCGAAACCAAGCTCGGTGAAGGTGATGCCGCCATTGCCAATGCGGTCGAAATGCCGTGTCTTCATATCCGCACGATGTCCTGGATTGATTTGTCTGACATGACACTATCACGCCGGTGGCACAGCAAAAGCGCCGAGGCTCGTTGGACACGAATTTTCGCGGTGATAGCATGAACGAAAACAAGCGTTTCGCGCCGAACGCGACCGCAAAGCCGCATGCCTATCAAGACATCGGCAGACAGGATTAGGCAGCCATGACGCAAGCCGGATCGGAGTTGTTT
The DNA here is from genome assembly GCF_029625845.1 of Mesorhizobium sp. WSM4898. Classification (NCBI taxonomy): domain Bacteria; kingdom Pseudomonadati; phylum Pseudomonadota; class Alphaproteobacteria; order Hyphomicrobiales; family Phyllobacteriaceae; genus Mesorhizobium; species Mesorhizobium sp. WSM4898. The sequence goes on from NZ_JARTVQ010000003.1 coordinate 146,902, forward strand.
GCGACAGCGCTGGGCGAGCTCGGCGCCGTGTTGGGGCGCATCGATGACGGTCGGGTTGACGCCGCCTGCGAAATGCTCGCCGGCGCTGGCAAGATCGTCGTCTATGGCTGCGGCCGCGAAGCGCTGCAGGTCAAGGGCTTCGCAATGCGGCTCTTCCATCTCGGCCTGCCGGTTTCGGTGGTCGGCGATATGACCACGCCGCCACTCGGCCAGGGCGATGTATTCCTGGCGAGTTCCGGACCGGGCGAGACCGCCACCGTTCTCACCTTGATGCGCGTGGCCAGGGCGGCCGGCACCAAGGTGGTGTTGCTCACGGCCGAACCGGCGGGCAGCGCGGCAAAGCTTTCGGACTTCACGCTGCTCGTTCCGGCCCAGACCATGGCGAGCGACCAAGGCGCCGCCAGAAGCTCGGTGCTGCCGATGGGCTCGCTGTTCGAGGCAGCGCTTTTCCTGTTGTTCGAGGTGATGGTGCTGAAACTCGAGGCGCTCACCGGCGCAACGCCGGAGACGATGCGCGCCCGGCACACCAACATGGAGTAGGGGCATGCGCTACGAACTGATGCTGCCGCACCAGATCCGCAAGGCGATCGAGGAGAACTGGCCGGTCGCGCTGCCGCTCGGCGTGCTCGAATACCATGGCGAGCACATGGCGGTCGGCATGGACACGCTGGCCGTCATCAAGACGCTCGAGCTTATCGAGAAGGAGCGGGACATCGTCATCCTGCCGCCCTTCTATTATGGCGCGGCGAGTTATGCCGTGGCGCCACCGGAAGGCAGCGGCTCGGTGCAGGTCGGCGGTCCGGTGCTGGCGCCCTTTGCGGAGGAATTGTTCTACGGCCTGCTGCGCATCGGCTTCCGCAACATCCACGCCATCATCCATCACCAGACCGAGAATTTCGTTGCCGGCATGCCGACCGATCTCGCCTTCAAGACCGCCGGCCGGCAGGCAATTTTCCGCTTCCTGGAGAAGGAACGCGGCGAGGGCTGGTGGGGCTCGGACACGATGGTCGATTACTATGCCGGCCATGCCCCGGGCGAGAACGTCTTCAACTGGGTGCAGGTGCACCCGCTGATGCCGGCCACAATGACCGGCAAATATCCGTTCGACCATGCCGGCATCGGCGAGACATCGCTGATGCAGGCGCTATGTCCCGAAGCGGTGGATGCCGGTCATTTCGCGGACAATACCGGCTGGTACACAAAAGGCGCATCGGATGCGTCGGCCGAGCTGGGCCGGAAGGGTGTGGCGATGATCCTCGAGCATTTGCGGGCGATATTGCGGGTCTAGCTCAACTTCTCCCCACAAGAAGGGGGAAGGGCACGGCGCCTACTTCACCGAACCGGCCGTCATGCCCATGATCAGATAGCGTTCGAGCGCGATGCCGATGATCGCCAGCGGCGTGATGGCTGCCGTCGCCAGGGCTGCCATCGACCACCAGTTGATACCTTGCGAGCCGGTCTGGCTCGCCACCATCACGGGGATGGTCTTGGCATCCGTCGACGTCAGAAGGGCGGCGAAGAAATATTCGTTCCAGCAGAGCACCATCGCCAGGATGAAGGCGGCGACCATGCCGGGGAGCGCGATCGGCATGACAATGCGGAAGAAGGCGCCCCAGATCGACAGGCCGTCGACGAGTGCCGCCTCCTCGAGCTCGACGGGAATGGAGTTGAACTGGTCGCGCATGATCCAGATGACGATCGGCAGCACCATCAGCGTGTAGAGGAGCACAAGGCCGATGCGGGTGTCGAGCAGGGCCACTTCGCGGTAAAGCACCAGGAAGGGCAGCGCCAGCACCACGGGCGGCAGGATCAGCTGCGAGAGGAAGAAGAAGGAGATATCCTCGTTCTTGAACCAGGCGAACTTGTAGCGGTAACGCGTCAGGCCATAGGCGGCCAGGCTGCCGATAATGATGGCGAGGCTCGACGCGCCGACAGAGGTAATGACCGAGTTCATGAAGCGTTTCAGGAACTCGTCGCGCACCGTCGAGGTCTGGACGATCGAATCCGGCGACAGGCCGAGTGAGCGCCAGCCCTTCCAGTCTGGCTGGAAGTCGACGAAGGGGATGAGGTGCCCCTGCGTGACATCGACCGCCGACTTGAACGAAGTGGTGATCGTCCAATAGATCGGGAACAGGCAGACGAAGGACCAGAACACCAGGGCGCCATAGATGAAGACGCGGCTGGCGAGGAAGGCCGCCGGGGAGCGGATATCGGAAACGGTATATTCGGTGGTCTGGACGCTCATATGGACGCTCAGTTGACGTTGCGCACGAAGCGACTGGCGAGCTTCAGCAGCCAGGTGACGAACACGACGATGATGATCAGATAGACCATGGCGAGCATGGTGCCGTAGCCGACATTCGAACGGTCGCGATATTCGCGGTAGATGAAGCTCGAAACGGAATCGGTGGCGCCGCCGGGCCCGCCGGACGTCACCGTAATGATGATGTCGGCGAGCTTCAGCTTGAAGATGATGCGCAGGATCACCGCCGTCACGGACACGGGCAGCATCAGCGGGAAGGTAACCTGCCAGAAGGTCTGCCATGTCGTCGCGCCGTCGACGCGCGCCGCCTCGATCACCTCACGCGACATGGCCTGCAGGCCGGCGAGCAGCATGATCATCATGAACGGAATGAAGGTCCAGGCGTCGAGCACCATGATCGAGATGCGCGCGATGATCGGGTCGGAGAAGAAGGCGGGATTGTCCCAGCCGAGATGGCGCGCCAGCGTCGATGCCGGTCCGAACCGGTATTCCATCAGCGACTTGCCAACCATCCAGGAGACCGCCACCGGCGACAGCATGAGCGGCAGCAGGAAGACCACACGGAAGAATTTTCTGGCGCGGATCTGCGCGTTGAGCAGCAGCGCCAGTCCGAAGGCGATGACATATTCGACCAGCACCGCCAGCACATAGAGGACCATGTTGAAGAGCGCGTTGCGGTAGTAGGGGTCGGCCAGCATCTGCCAGAAATTGTCGAGACCGTTGAACCTGCGGCCAGCGAAGGAGCTGAGGTTCCAGTCGGTCAGCGCGATATAGAAGCCGAACAGCGTCGGGAAGATCACCATGGCGACGGTGAAGAGCAGCGCCGGCAGCAGGAACAGCGCGCGCTGGCCGTCCTCGCCGCGCGTCAGCACTTGCCAGGCGCCGAGCGCCACGCCCCACAGCACATAGGCGTAGACCACCGGACGCCAGGTATAGAAGCCGATCGTGTCGACCTCAGTCTTGTAAAGGATCTGCATGACGATCGTCGCCAGCAGCACGAGCGTCGCGGCGATCATCAGGGCCCAGCCGAGGCGCTTGCGGCCGGGAGGGATCAGATCGGCCGCTGCGGAGTTAGCCGGCCATGCATTGGCGGTTGAAGTCTGCTCAGCCACGCCTCTCGCCTCTACCTTGCTTTGATGCAATTCCGGAGGAAAACCGCTTCACGCTTTTCCTGGAATTGCTGGAAGTCCAAATGACCGGCCATTGCCGGTCAACATGCGGCCCGGCGACGAGGTCGCCGGGCCGCGACTTCTCACGGGACAGCCTACATGCCGAGCGAGGCTTTGTAGAGCTTGATTTGGTTCTCGCGGCCGATCTGGTCGGTCAGCTTCTCCCAGGCGGCGGCGATGGCATCCGCACCTTCCTGCGCCTTCATCTTGCCGGCGAAGGTGTTGGCCAGGATGTCCTCGGCGGCGCTGTAGTACTGGAAGATGCCGGGGATGCGCGGCTCGATCGCGGCGTTCGGATGGTTGTAGGAGTCGCCCTCCGACTTCAGATAGGAGGTGATGAAGGCCTCGTCATAGCCGGCCGCCACCCATTCCGGAATGTTGAAATGGGAGTTGCGGTAGGGCTGGAAGCCGGAAGGATAGGCCGCGCACCACAGCGACAGATCCTTGCCGCCGAGATGGGCCGCCGCCGACCACGCCGCCTTCTTCTTCTTCTCGTCGCTGTCGACGCGGGCCATGACATAGACGCCCCAGCCGAGATAGGCGCAGTTCGGCGCATAGTTCGGGCCGCTGGCCAGCTTGTCCCACTTGCCGGTCTTCGAATTGTAGACGTCGTCCGAGCCCGGCAGGATCGAGAAGCCGGTGACGTCGCCGATGACCGAGGAGTCGTTGGTCTTGACGTTGGAGCCGATATCGCCCCACCACGGGATCATCGAGCCAGTGCCGGCCAGGAACTGCTGGAAGCCGGTGGTGTTCGGATCGGCGTTGATCTGATCCGGCGGCTCCGAGGGCAGGGCGTCGATGACGTCCTGGATGGCCCGCACCCAAGCCGGGTTGTTGATGCGCGGCTTCATCGTATCCGGATCGAACAGCCAGGCCTTGTCGTCGGGGTGCTTGGCATAGGCAGAGGCGCGGCTGCCGAGGAAGTAGAAACCGAAGCCGCCCCAGGGCTTGGGCGCGTCGAGATAGCCATAGACGTCCTGGCCCTTGAACTGCTTGCCCTTGAGGAACTTGGTGACGGCCTGCACTTCCTGCCAAGTCTTGGGCACGCCCCATTCGGTCGTCGCGCCGCTCTCCTTCCAGGCCTTGGCGAGGTCGGGATCGGAGAATACGTCGGTGCGGTAGTTGAAGTTGTGCGTATCGCCGTCGATGGTCACGCGATACTGCTTGCCGTCCCAGGTGCCAACCGGCGGCTTGAGGTAGTTGACGAGATCGTCCATGTCGATCTGCTTCTTGACCCAGTCGGGCATCTCCGAGGTGAGGCCCTTGCCGCAGACGTCGCCCTCGAAGGGCGCACCCATCTCGATGATGTCGAAGTCGACGGTTTTGGTCGCGATCGACTGTTGCAGACGGGCGTTGTAGTCGGCCTGGGCGAGGTCGATCCAGCTGATCTTGGCGCCGGTATAGGCCTCCCACGGCTTCAGGAAGCCGCGGAACAGCACGTTGTGCAGGTTCTGGTTGTTGAGGCCCATGAAGGTGAGCTCGACACCGGCGAACTCGCCTTGCTTGACGTTGGCCTTGGTCGCTTCCAGGCAGAGCTCACCGACTTTCTGGAAGTCGGCGTCCGTCGGCTGGCCTTTGCCGACGCCGGGTATCTGCAGGATTTTCGCGCGCAGGTCGTCGGCGGCAGCCGCCGGCCTGGTCAGCGCGCCAAGCCCCGTGCCGGACGCCGCTGCGAGCGCCGCCATGCTGGCCGCGCCCTTCAGCAAATCGCGGCGGGTCGCCCCGGCACGCACCAGTTTTTCGTAAAGATCGACTCTCATCTCAAGGTTCCTCCCAGAACTTCAGTCGTGAATTGATTCTGCCAATCTCTCGACGTCGAAACGTCTGCGGTTCTCCTATACCATAGGGCAGCGTGGGACCCCACCCTGCGTCGCCTGGAGATCCGATTTTCGGGACAAGGACCGGCATTCGGATTGGCACTCGTCACTATTCGCGTAATCGATTACCTTGTCAACAAGATTGGCTTTTTATCTATAAGATACCGACTTGCCCTTGCCGTTGGCAATGGCTAGCTTCACCGAAAAAGATAGGGGAGACAATGGCTCAAGTCGCGATCGCCAATGTGGCCAAGGCTTTCGGAACCGTCAAGGTTCTACATGAGGTCAGCGTCGATATCGCCGACGGTCAATTCGTCGTCCTGGTCGGCCCTTCGGGCTGCGGCAAGTCCACGCTGCTGCGGATGGTGGCGGGGCTGGAAACGGTTTCCGGCGGAACGATTTCGATCGGCGACCGCATCGTCAACAACCTGCCGCCGGCCAAGCGCGACATCGCCATGGTGTTCCAGAACTACGCGCTCTATCCGCACAAGACGGTGGAGCAGAACATGGCTTTCGCGCTGAAGCTGCGCGGCACCGATCCGGCCATCGTCGCCGAGCGGGTGAAGCGTGCGGCCGACATCCTCGACCTCAATCCCTATCTCAAGCGCTATCCGCGCCAGCTTTCCGGCGGCCAGCGCCAGCGCGTCGCCATGGGCCGCGCGATCGTGCGCAACCCGCAGGTGTTTCTGTTCGACGAGCCGCTCTCAAACCTCGATGCCAAGCTGCGCGTGCAGATGCGCACCGAGATCAAGGAACTGCATCAGCGGCTGAAGACCACCACCATCTACGTCACACACGACCAGATCGAGGCCATGACCATGGCCGACAAGATCGTGGTGATGCGCGACGGCCGCATCGAGCAGATCGGCGCGCCGCTGCAACTGTTCGACCGGCCGGCCAACCTGTTCGTCGCGGGCTTCATCGGCTCGCCGGCGATGAACCTGCTCAAGGGCACGGTGAAGAAGGGTGAAAGGTCCGAGGTCGACATAGCAGGCTCGGCCTTTCCGATGCCTGCCAGCATCGCCGCGGCGGACGGCCAGGCCGTCGTCTATGGCGTGCGGCCCGAGCATCTGGAGATCCATCCCGACGGTGTGGCGTCCACGATTTCGGTGGTCGAGCCGACCGGCTCGGAAACGCTGGTGTTCGTGCGCTTCGGCGAGGGCGAGATGGTGGCGCTGTTCCGCGAGCGTCACGACTTCAAGCCTGGCGATACGCTGAAGCTCAGGCCGCGGCTCGACCATGTCCATCTCTTCGACGCAGGGACCGGCAAGCGTCTCTGACCGCAAACACACATCGAGGAAACCATGCTCAAAGGGATCAATCCGCTGCTCAACGCCGACGTGCTCCAGGCACTGCGGGCGATGGGGCACGGCGACGACCTGATCATCGCCGACACCAATTTCCCATCCGACTCCGTCGCCAAGCAGACGGTGCTCGGCAAGCTGCTGCGCATCGATGCACCGGCGGCTGGAGTCGTGAAGGCGGTGCTGTCGCTCTATCCGCTGGACAGCTTCGTCAACGACGCGGCCGCGCGTATGGAGATCGTCGGCAAGCCGAACGAGATCCCGCCGGTGCAGAAGGAGGTGCAGCAGGAAATCGACGCGGCCGAGGGCAAACCCTGGCCGATGATCTCGATCGAGCGCTACGCCTTCTACGAGCGGGCCAAGAAGGCGTATTGCGTCATCCAGACTGGTGAGCGCCGCTTCTATGGCTGCTTTGCCTTCCGCAAGGGCGTCATTCCGCCGGATGCGGAGTAAGGAGATGTCCGCCAGCAAGCCAGTCGTCATCCTGGGTGTCTTCGTCGCCGACACCGCCTATCGCGCCGACCGCCAGCCGCGCATGGGCGAGACGATCCTCGGCAATTCGTTCAAGCTCGGACCCGGCGGCAAGGGCTCGAACCAGGCGGTCGCAGCCGGCAAACTCGGCGCCGACATCACCTTCCTGACCCGGCTCGGCATCGATGCCTTCGCCGACATGGCCAAGCAGACGTGGAAGGATGCGGGCGTCAAGAGCGCGGTCATCGACACGCCGGACAGCTACACCGGGGCGGCTTATATCTTTGTCGAGGAGGGCAGCGGCAACAACGCCATCATCGTCAGCCCGGGTGCTGCGATGCTGATCTCGTCCGCTGACATCGAGGCGCATGCTGACCTGATCCGCTCGGCGGGCGTCTTTGTCACCCAGCTCGAGCAGCCGATTGACGCGGCGCTGAAAGCTTTGCAAATCGCGCGCGGGGCAGGGGTGACTACCATTCTTAACCCGGCGCCGGCCGCCACCCTGCCGGACAGCATCTACGCGCTTTGCGACTACGTCACACCCAACGAGTCCGAGGCCGAGGGGCTGACCGGCATCGCCGTCTCTTCGGTCGACGATGCCCGCCGCGCCGCCGACAGCCTGCTGGCAAAGGGCGTCGGCGCCGTTATCGTGACGCTTGGCGAGAAGGGCGCGCTGCTGCACACCAGGGAGCGATCCGATCACGTCGGCGCCGTCACTGCCGGCCCTGTAATCGAAACCACGGGGGCGGGCGACGCCTTCAATGGCGGACTGGCGGCAGCGCTTGCCAAGGGCGTCGAGCCGCTGGAGGCGGTGCGCTTCGCCTGTGCCGTCGCAGGCATTTCGGTGACCCGGCCGGGTACCGCGCCTTCGATGCCGACGCTCCAGGAAGTCGAGGCGCTGCTGGCGCGCGGTTGAAGCCGCCAAATCTCGCGTGGCGTTTCAGCGGCGCTAGCCGGCCATCGGCTTGGCCACAACTCACAGAAGTTGGTCTCTCACGGCCCCCAGGGTTGCATATTAGCCACGGTTAATATTAATCGGCGCCAACGCCTTGCATCAACGGCATAGGTGTCCCGTAATGGGCCACCGTGTCTGGCATCGCAATTGCACTGTCAGCAATGCCGGGGTGGACCGTGCCTCGGTAGCCGGGGGGCTATTTTGGGGGGCCCGCCGCTCCGCGATGGAGCGGCGGCGCTTTAAGGGTCGAGGGTACTGGCGATGTATTTTCCGCAATTTCTGGTGGGCATGTTCGCGACGTCGTTCACCGTCGCAATCTGGGTCGGGTTGCAAACCGGCTCCGCCTGGAAGGCGCTCGGCTGCGCTATGCTTGCAATGATCATTCTCCAGATTGGATATGCCGGACTGGTCATGCGGCTCATCTACAAGCGGGGATCGCAAGGCACTGGAGCTGACTTTATATCGGCAAATGCGGCGCCACCGGTGCAGCGAGCGCGTCCACACTAGAGGGCTCACCCTCCCGAGCGAGTGCAGACCGTAAACCCTTGGCGACGACCAAACCGTCCCGCCCTTCTCATGGAACTGCGCGACCGGGCAGCAGTTCGAGCCGACAAGGCTTTCAAGACCTGGGTTTTCGGAAACGTAAAGCCGTTGCGATTACGTGCCATGGCTTGATGACCGGGGCCGGCCAAGGCTGGCTCAACCCGCCAAACGCGCCTGCGGAACGCAAGCAGTGCCAGCGCGTTCACCGTCTTGACCAGCACAGGCAGCCTGGTTTCCCGGAACGGTGAGATGAAAAACCCCTATAAAAAGCCCACGCTTGTAAAGCGCGAGAAGCTCACCGCCCGAACCGCGCAGATTGTCGCCTCCGGTGTGATATTGGGCGAGTGAACAGGGGCGCCGAAGCGCAGCTGAAGAATTTTGCTGCTCACTGCAGGCTGGCCGCTCGGTGACTGCTCTAGAGGGCCGGGCCTGGCCGAATGGCGCTTCCGTCAGAAAAGCGCGACAGGCGAAAGCGGGTGAGATCGTGCCCGATCTGGTTTCCCTGGATCATGTCGGCGACGACGCGGCCGATTCCGGGTCCGATACCGAAGCCGTGACCGCTCATGCCGGTTGCGACAACGAGGCCAGCTATCGCCTGCACTTTGTCCACTATAGGAACGACATCCGGCATCGCGTCGATCATGCCAGCCCAGCTTGCCTTTAGGCGCACCGCGTCGAGCTGTGGGAACAGGCGCCTGAAATTGCGCTCGATGGAACGCAGACCAGAACGTTCGGGAGCCGGATTTAGCACCCGCATTCTTTCGAAAGGACTTTGCGAATCCGGCCCCCAGTGCCGCGGCGTCGACCAGCCATCCGGGTAGCCCGCCGGCGCAGCCGGCGAATAGCGAGAGCCGAAAGGATTGGCCATAAGCGCGGGAAGGTATTTCCCCGCATGCCGGAATGCGTCCGGGCCAAGGTGGAGCAAATGACTGCCTCCGGCAGCGAGCGTGTATCCGCCATCCTGACGGCGTCTGAAAGCAATATGCTCTCCTGCCGCGGCTCCTGCATAGACTTCAGGCATCGGCTCGGTTGCCGCGACGGTCGACCTTACACTGAGCTGGGGAATGGAAACGCCATGTCTTCTCAGGAACAGGGAAGACCACGCACCGCTGGCGAGCAGAACGCCCGACGTCTCGATGTGACCCGCCTCTGTCCACACACCGCTGATCCTCCCGGCCGAGATTTCCAGGGCTCGCGCCGCGCAATTCTCCACAATCTTGACGCCCCTGCGGGCGGCAAGCCGGGCGAGTGCCGGCACGGCCAGCCAAGGCTCCGCCCGCATGTCGGAAGGCGTTGTCATCGCGCCCTTGAAACTGCGCGACATGCCTTTGATGAGACCGGCGGTTTCGCGTGCGTTCAGCAGGCGCGTGTCGATCTCATGGACGGCAGCGATCTTCATGAATTTTTCGAAGCGGGCCACTTCGCGGTCGGAGCTTGCCAGGTAAGTCACGCCGGTCTGCTTCAAGCCGATGTCTTCGCCGCATTCCTCGGCCAGCTGCCGCCAATGACGCGACGCCTCGATCACGATCGGCAGTTCGTCCGCATCGCGTCCCTGTTTGCGGATCCATCCCCAATTGCGGGAGGACTGTTCGGCAGCGATGCGTCCCTTTTCCAACAGCGTCACCGAGATGTTGCGCCGCGCAAGAAAAAGCGCTGTCGTGACGCCGATAACGCCGCCACCGATAATCACCACGTCAGCGCTTTTAGGTGGGGGGCCGGGAAATTGAATCGGATCTGCTTCGGAGAACGGGAAAGTAGGCAAGGGGAGAATCCTGAAAAGGCTGCGTCAGCTATGGCCCACCGGCAGCCAACCTTTCTTGAGGCAGTTCTGGGGAAGGTGGAGCACAGGCGCCTGACGAGCGGCTCCCGTAGTCGCCAATTCAGACGCGGTGGATCGCGAATGTTGGCCGCAGCGAATACAAAAAGTTGAAACTCTCCGGAAAATGAAAGTTCAAGCTTTTGAAGAGCAGGGCCTAAACCCTTGAAAAGACTGGCGCGAGTGACGGGGCTCGAACCCGCGACCTCCGGCGTGACAGGCCGGCACTCTAACCGACTGAGCTACACCCGCGCACTGACGAGCACGTGTCAGGCGTGTTCGTCGTTGGGGCGCTGGATAAGGGGTTCGTTTGCGGGTGTCAAGCGCGGCATGTGAGCATAACAGCAATCAGCAGAAGGTTTTTTGACAAGTGCGCCGGCATTGGCGAAATCCCGTCCGATAGCGGGTGCGCCGGCTGTTCATTGGGCCTTGCGAATAGAGCTCTAACTGCTTAAAGGTCCGGCCCGGAGCGGGCGATTAGCTCAGTTGGTAGAGCGCTTCGTTTACACCGAAGATGTCGGCGGTTCGAGCCCGTCATCGCCCACCACTTTCCCGGCACAATCAAGAACTCACGGCGGCGTCAGGCGGAAATCCTGGCCTTCGGGCAGGAGCTGGCCGCCATCGACGACGATCGTCGTGCCGGTGATGTAGCTGGCGTCGTCGGAGGCCAGGAACAGGAAGGCGTTGGCGACGTCGCGCGGCGTGCCGAGACGTCCGAGCGGCACGGCGTCCTCCATGCTCTTGATGAAGGCGGCATCGCGGTGAAGCTTCATGCCTTCGGTCAGGATGTTGCCAGGCTCGACGCCGTTAACGGTGATGCCATAGCCGGAAAACTCCAGCGCCGCCGAGCGGATGAAGCCGTTGATGCCGGCCTTGCTTGCCGAATAATGGCCGTGGCCGGGGCTGCTCACCTGCGGGCCGGTAATGGAAGAGGTGAAGAGCATGCGACCGCTGCCCTGAGCCTTCATCGGTGGAAGCGCTGCCCGGGCGGCGTTGAAGCTGCCGCGCAGATTGACCGCCATGACCCGGTCCCAATCTTCCGGGCTGGTGTTCTCGATCAGTTGCCAGGGATAGATGCCGGCGTTCTGGACGATGATGTCGAGGCGGCCGTGACGCTGCAGCGCCAATGCCACCACCGCTTCGGCGTCGGCCATCTTGGAAATATCGGTGCGGATGAAGGCGGCACCAAGTTCGTCGGCGCTCGCTCTGCCGGCTTCGGCTTCACTGTCGGCCAGCACAAGGCTGGCGCCTTCCTCGGTGAAGCGCTGGGCTATGCCCCTGCCGATGCCACGCGCGGCCCCGACGATCACCGCCACCTTGCCTTCGATGCTTCCGGTCATGCCAGCCGTCCTGTCATGCGAGTCTTTGGCGAATGGTTTGCTTGAAAGCGTCGAGAAGCACGGCCGCCAGCACCAGCAAGCCGTGGATGACCTGGGTGAAGTTGGCCGGCAGGGCCATGAGGTTGATGGCGGTGTTGATGGCCGACAGAAGCAGCACGCCGGCATAGACGCCGGGCAGGGTGCCGACGCCGCCTTTCAGGCTGACGCCGCCAATGACGACGGCGGCGAAGGCGTTGAAGAGCAGGCCGACGCCGAGATTGGCGGTGGCGCCGGAGGTGCGGATGGCGAGCAGCCAGCCGGCGAGGCCGGCGATGGCGCCGGCAAGGACGAAGGCGATGATCAGGTTGCGATTGACGCGGATGCCGGCACGGAAGGTCGCGGTCTCGTTGCCACCGATCATCACCAGATGCCGGCCGAACGGCGTCTTGGCGAGAATCAGCGAGAAGACGACGAAGCAGCCGACAGCGATCCAGGCGGTGAGCGGCAGGCCGGCGAGCCGCTGGATACCGAACCAGCGGATGGCCGGCGCCAAATCCTGCGCCGAGCGTCCGCCGGAAACGACAAGCACGAGGCCGCGCACCCAGATATAGGAGGCAAGCGTGATGATGAAGGCGCTCATCTGCAGCCTGACGATGAGGAAACCGTTGATGACGCCGATAATGGCTCCCACCGCCAGGGCTGCGGCGAGCGAGACCGGCACCATCAGCCAGTCCGGATGCAACTGGAGGCCGAGGCCTATGCCTGACGAGCAGAACATGATGCCCACTGCCATGGCGCTGAGCGCCGCGACCGATTCAACCGACAGGTCCATGTGACCGGCAATGATGACCAGCGCCAGGCCGATCGACATCACGCCCAGCACGCTCGATGCCTCGACGATGTTGGCGAAGATGCCGAGCTGGAAGAAGTTCGGAATGAGGGTCGAGAACACGGCCAGCACGAAGACCAGCATGAACCAGACGAGATTGTCGAGCACAAGCTCGAGACTGTGGCGGGTGCGTGGGCTCATCGGCCGATCCGGTTAGCGTCGGATTTGAATGTGCGGCTGCCGCGGGGCGGGCCCGCGAGGCTCCGGGCCGGGAGGCCCGGAGCTCGATGGAAAAGGCCTACTCGACGGGCTTAACGGTGTCCGTCGGCGGCTTCAGGTTGCCCCAGAAAGCGGGGTTGTCGACATTCTCCTTGGTTATCGCCGCGCCTGGGATCTTGATGTTCGGGCCCCAGGCTTCCTTGGTCACCACCGACTTCAGGCCGAGCACGTCATATTCGCCGGGCTTGATCTCCTGCTTGTTGACGACCTTGTCCATGAACATGGCGACGGCCGCGGCCTGGGCGTAGAGCGGCTGTTCGACTTCGACGTTGAGCCAACCCTTGCGGATCAGGTCGAGGCCGACCGGCGCGCCGTTCGAGCTCATCATCATCACATCGCCCGGCTTCTTACCGGCGGCCTCCAGCGAGGCAACGCCCGCGACCGAAAGATGCGCAGCGTGGCTGAAGATCAGGTCGATGTCGGGATTGGCCAAGATCTGGTCGGCGACGATGGTGCCGGCGTTGCTCGCCTCCCACTGCATGGCGGGCAGCGAGATGATCTTGACGTCCGGAAACGCCTTCATCTTCTCCTCGAAACCCTTCTGGATGTCGAGCGTGTAGGGATCGCCGGGATCGCCGAGCACCTGCAGGATCTTGCCCTTGACCGAGCCATGCTTGGCCTTCAGCAGCGCTTCGGCCTGCTCCGCCGCAATGTGGCCGATCTCGACCGTGCCGGCGACCGATGTGAAGTCGGACGGCGTGGCGGTGATTTGGCGGTCGAACTCGACCACAGGGATGCCGGCCGCGCGGGCGGCTTCAACGGATGGCTTCAACGCATTGAAATCGACCGCGGCGAGGATGATCGCCTTCGGCTTAAGCGCAATCACGTCGTTCATCTGCGATTGCTGAGCGTCGGTTTTGTTGTCGGCGTTCAGCGTCTTCATCTCGTAGCCGACCTGTTTCAGAAACAGTTCCAGCGCGCTCACCGAGCCGGTCTGGAATTCGTCGAGCAAGGTCGGCACCAGGTAGTAGACGGTACCCTTGGACTGGGCGAATGCCGGCGTGAGCGTGGCAATGGCCAGGGCCAGGATACCGAAGACAGAAAGTAGCATTCGCTTCATGTCGTTCGCTCCTCTTTTCGCCGGACCCCTCATTTGTCCCTCAGCCCGCCGGTCCGGCACCGGCGAGCGTTTCCCCGGTGATCATGTTGATCACCGCATCGGGACTTGTCTTGTTGCGGGCAACGTCGCCCGCCACGACGCCCTGGCGGATCACCACGATCCGGTCGGCGACCTGGAAGGCCTGCTGCATGATGTGGGTGATGATGACGACGCCGATGCCTTGGCTCGCCACCTTGCGGATCATGTCGAGGCCGCGGCGCGTCTGCTCGACGCCGAGCGCGGCGAAGGGCTCGTCGAGCAGCACCAGCTTGCCGCCCCAATGAACGAAACGGTTGAGCTCGATCGCCTGCCGCTGGCCGCCCGAGAGGTGCTCGACCTTGGTGCGCAGCGAGGGAATGCGGGTGCCGGCATTGGCCAGCGCCTTCGCCACTACTGACTCCATGGCGCGCTCGTCGAGCACCGGAACGCCCAGCACCTTGCGGGTGATCTCGCGGCCCATGAAGAAGTTGGCCACCACGTCGACATTGGTGCAGAGCGAGAGGTCCTGGTAGACGGTCTCGATGCCGGCGGCCTTGGCCTCGGCGGGGGTTTTGGCGAGGAACTCCTTGCCTTCGAACAGCATGCGACCCGAGGTCGGCTCGAGTCCGCCGGCAATGATCTTGACCAGCGTCGACTTGCCGGCGCCGTTGTCGCCGAGCAGCGCCACCACCTCGCCGCGCGCGATCGAGAAGCTGATGCCCCTCAGCGCCCGGATGGCGCCGTAATTCTTGGTGACGTTGTCAAGGACCAGCAGGGGTTCGCTCATGCCGCGATGTCTCCGCCGTTCAGAAGGTCGCCTTCGCGCTGCCGCTTGGCGGTGAAGATCTGGCCGAAGCGCGGCGAAAGCACGCCGGAAACGGCAAGTGCCGCGGCGCCGCGCAACACGGCATGCTGCCCGCCCTGCGCCACGAGGATGCGCGGCGCGGCGCGATCCTTGCGAGCCGAAACCGAATTGTGCAGCGGCTCCGCCAATGCAGCCAGGCGTTCGAGCAACTGAGGCGAGGCGAGGCCCCCAAGCACGATCGTCTCGGGGTCGAAAAGGTTCTCGATGACTGCGACGGCGTTGCGGAAGATCGGAGCGACTTCGGCCACCCATCCGGCGTCGTTGCCGTTCCAGCGGCCGCGCGCCTCGAGCGACAGATAGCGTTCGAGGCAGCCCCGGTTGCCGCAGGGGCAAAGCTCGCCTTCCGGAACGACGGGGATGTGTCCGATCTCGCCGGCATTGCCCCAGGCCCCGCGCAGCACGCCGCCGTCATGCACCATGGCGCCGCCAAGCCCGACGCTGAAATAGAGATAGTAGTAGTCGGATCGCTGGAGGCCGAGGCCGTAGAGGCGTTCCCCCATGGCCGCCGCCGCCATATCGGTCTCGAAGAAGGCTGGCAGGCCGGTCGCGGCGGCAAGGCGCTCGCGCAGCGGCACGCCTTTCCAGCCCGCCATTGTGGTCGGTCCGACGAAGCTCATGGACTCGACGCCGAACGGGCCGGGAAGCGCCATGCCGACGCCGATGACCCGTCCTCCGGCGCGGCGCCCGGTCAGATCGGCAACCATGGCGCCGATCGCCTCGAAGGCGAGATCGGGTGTCGGGCTCGGCGCTTCGCGATGGACGCTCTCGATCACGTCGCCGCTCAGGTTGATGAGTGCGGCGTCTATCCCCAGTGGGGTGAGGTGGATGCCGACGGCATAGCCGCCTTCCGGGTTGATGCGCAGCGTGGCCGGCGGCTGGCCGCGGCCCTTCGGTTCCTCGCGGACCGACAGTATGTAACCCTGTTCCTCCAACTCGCGCACGATAGTCGAGACCGTCTGAACGGTGAGCCCGACGTGCTGCGCGATGTCGCCGCGGGCGATCGGACCGAAGCGGCGGATGGATTCGAGCACGATGCGCCGGTTGTACGGCCGCCCGAACTCCTGATTGGTTCCCCGCAACGCCATGGCTTGCGCTCCTGACGGCTTCAAGGTTCGCAGAGAAGATTTATTCAGTCAAATGGAATTCAAAAATAATTGCCCGGTTTCCCGACCGGAGCAAGTTTCCCTGCGGCCCCGGCGCTTGCGACCCGGGCAGTGTGCGGAAAGCTAGTATCTGATGACGCGACGCTCGATCAGCACGACGATGCAGAAAAGCGCGATCGACAGCGACGAGGACAGCACGATCGCGGCGTAGAGCCGGTCGGATTGATAGTTGAACGTCGCCTGGATGATCAGCGCGCCGAGGCCTTTGTCCGAGCCGATCCATTCGCCGACGATGGCGCCGATTATCGCAGTGGCCGAGGCGATGCGCAGCGAGGAGAACAGCATCGGCAAGGCGCGGGGCAGGCGCAGAGCCCAGAAGATCTCCGAGCGTGTCGCCGACAGCACGCGGAACAGCTCGTGTTCGTTGTCGCTTGCCGAATCCAGGCCCCGGATCATGTTCACCAGGGTCGGGAAGAAGCAGATCACGGCGGCGATGACGATCTTTGGCGTCATGCCGAGGCCGAAGATCAGGATGATGATCGGCGACAGCGCCAGGATCGGAATGGTGTTGAAGAACAGCACGATCGGGAAATAGGCGGCCTGCAGGATGCGGCTGTGCACGAAGACCACGGCAAGCAGCACGGCGGCGAGATTGCCGATGACGAAGCCCGCCAGCGCCTCGATCAGCGTCGGTCTGAGATTGTCGATGAGCAGGGCGAAATTCTTCTGGAAGACGCCGAAGATCGCCGTCGGCGTCGGCACGATATAGGCCGGCACGCCGAGCAGCGGCAGGAGATACTGCCAGGCAATCAGGATCGACGCCGCGCCCAGAACCGGAAGTGCAATCGCCATTTGCGGGGCAAGCGGCGCCGGTCTCACGATGCGCGCTCCAGCGCTGCACGCAACTCGGCCATGGCGCCGACGATCGCCGCATCCTCGCGCTTGCAGCGGTTGCCTTCCTGCTTGAAGGGCCGCAGGTCGAGGTCCTTCACCACCCGTCCCGGATTGGCAGCCAGCACAATGACGCGCTCGCCGAGATAGGCGGCTTCGGCGATCGAATGGGTGACGAAAAGGATCGTTGTGCCGGTGCGCCGCCAGAGCGTCAGCAATTCGTCGTTGAGGCGATCGCGCGTGATCTCGTCCAGCGCGCCGAACGGCTCGTCCATCAGAAGCAGCCTGGGCTCGCTAAGCAGGGCGCGCGCGATGGCGACGCGCTGGCGCTGGCCCCCCGAAAGCTGATGCGGCAGGCGTTCACCGAGTCCGCCAAGCCCCATCAGCTCCAGCAGTTCGCTGCTGCGGTCATCGATCTTGCGTGTGAGGCTGCGCTGGCCGACGCCGAGCGGCAGGCGCACATTGTCGCGCACCGTGCGCCAGGGCAGCAGGGTGGAATCCTGGAAGACGAAGCCGACGTCGCGGCGCGAGCGCACCGCGTGCGGTGTGGCCCCAAGCACGCTGATCGTGCCGTCCAGCGGGTCGAGCAGGTCCGCCACCACGCGAAGTAAGGTCGACTTGCCGCAGCCCGACGGGCCGAGGATCGACAGGAAGGAGCCGGCCGCGACCGTGAGGTCGAGGCCGGACAGCACCTTGACGACCTTCTGCCGGCCGCCATAGCCGACATCGAGCTTCTGCGCTTCGATGGCGTTCGGCATCAGGCCGCGGGCGCGTCGAGCTTGGGCCGGTCCGCGGCCGAAAGCTCCAGGATCTTCGTGGTGTAGACATCTTTGGCGGCCGGGCGTCCGTTCGGGTACTGGCCGACCTTGTCGAGCAGCGTCAATTGCTCCTCGATGGAGGCAGGGTCGAACGTGCCCCAGCCATCTTTGGCGGTCGCGCCGTCGAAGGAGAGTTTCAGCACTAGGTTGACGGTCTTCTCTTCCCAGCCGAGATCCATCTCCGGATACGCGGCGACCATCTTCTTCACCGCTTCCTGGGGGTTGGCGTGAACCCAGCCCCAGCCCTTGCCGACCGCGCCGACGAACTTCGCCAGTGTGTCGGGGTCCTTCTCGATCGCCGCGTCGGTCGCGAAATAGACGTCGGCGTAGGAAGCGAGGCCGAGGTCGCGCACCAGGAGATCGATGCGGTCCTCGCCGACCGCGCTCAGCGCCTGGGTGTTGGTGATCC
Organism: Mesorhizobium sp. WSM4898; assembly: GCF_029625845.1. Lineage (NCBI taxonomy): Bacteria > Pseudomonadati > Pseudomonadota > Alphaproteobacteria > Hyphomicrobiales > Phyllobacteriaceae > Mesorhizobium > Mesorhizobium sp. WSM4898. The sequence goes on from NZ_JARTVQ010000003.1 coordinate 164,831, forward strand.
AGCCGCCGATGGCGTCGACGTCGCCGCGCACCAGAGGCGCCTTGTCGAAGCCGACATTGACGATGGTGACTTCCGACGGGTCGATGCCGTTCTTGGCCAGGATCTCATCGATGACGAAGCGCGCGGTCGGCTGGATGCCGATCTTCTTGCCCTTGAGGTCGGCAACATTGCGGATTGGCTTTCCCGGTTTCGAGGTCAGCGCATAGGGGCCGGTGCGGAAGCCGCAGGCGATGATTTTGATCGGCACGCCGCTGGCGCGCGCCGCATAAAGCTGCGGCGTTTCCGAGAACTGGCCGAGCTGCGCGGCGCCGGAGATCACCGGCGGCACGGTCGAGGCGTTGGGCCCGCCAGGGCTGAACTCCACCTCGAGCCCGGCATCCTTGAAATAGCCGTTGGCGACGGCCGCGATGTCACCGATCTGGCCATTGGACATCAGCCAGTCATACTGGATGACGACCTTGCCGGCGGCCCTGGCGCCCGGCGTCAACACCAATTGCATACCGGCTGACGCGGCTGCGACCGCTGCGAGGCCGCCCTTCACGAAAGCGCGGCGGTTCAATTCGTAGTCTTGGTTCCCACTCATTTTTCGCTCCTGTTGCAGACTTCTTGTCTCTTCTTTCCAAGCGCCGCTCCCTCGGCGCGGCGTCGCTACGGCTGTTGGTCGTGGTAGTCGCCAGGGCCGCCGTCGAGCCAGGCGTAAAGCTCCCAAAGCGTGTCGTCCGGATCGGTGAAATAGGCGCAGCGCGCATTCCAGACGTAGTTTTCGGGCGGTCCATAGAAGGGCACGCCCTTGGCGCTTAATTCGCCGTGCAGCCGGTCGATCTCGGCTGGCGATCCGAGTTGGACGGCGACGCAAACCTTGTGCGCTTGGCGCGGCGATCTCTGGTTCGAGACGCCGGTGTGTCGGTTGATGTGGTCGAGCTCCCAGGCGGCGAGCGTCACGCCCTCGCCATGGAAATCGGCAAAGCCTTCGGCACGCCGACGCAGCCGGAAGCCGAGTTTCCCGACATAGAAGTCGACCGTACGCTCGATATTTTCCACCAGCAGGCAGACGTCGGAGATGCGGGTGAGGTTGGCCGGCATGACTATTTCGTCCCGCCGGTCTTGGAGAGTGGCAGCTTCACGCCGACGCGGTTCGCAGCGCCGATGATGTGCGTACGCATTGCTGCTTCCGCCGCCGCCGGATCGCCCGCCACCAGCGCCTCGTAGATGCGCACATGCTCGCCGACATTGATCTCGACGAGATCGTGCAGCGGGTTGGTCATGCGGGCATAGTGGATCGACTGGCGGATCTGCTCACAGACAAAAGAGATGAAGGTGTGGATGTAGCTGTTGCCGGTCGCCCGCGCGATCTCGCGGTGGAAGAGCAGGTCGGCGTCGATGCTGCCTTCTTCCCAGCGCTCCTCGCCGCCCATGCGGTCGAGCGCCGCCTTGATCGAATCAAGATGCTCCTGCCCGCGCCGCGCCGCGGCGAGCGCCGCCGACTCGGCCTCGAGGATGCAACGCAGCTCGAACAGCCGCTCCATATTGTGGGTATCCTTGAGCGCCTCGCGGTCGATGCGGATCGCCGCCCTTTGCTCGGGCGCCAGCACGAAGGCGCCGATGCCTTGCCGCGCCTCGATCATGCCGTCGGCCCTGAGCTGGGCGATCGCCTCGCGCACCACATTGCGGCTGACGCCGAATTTCTCGGAAAGCTCCTGCTCGGTCGGCAGCCGCGCGCCGGGATTCAACTCGCCGGATTCGATCTCGCGGCTGAGGAAGGCCGCGACCCGGTGCGGCAGGGTTTCGACGGTGCCGATGGCGGCCAGTCTCTGCTTCATAAAAAACGCTCCGTCGAGGGCAGCAGGCAGCCGGGGTTCATCACCCCTTTAGGGTCGAGCGCAGTCTTCAGCGCGGCAACCATGCGGCGATGCGCTGGCGAAAGCCCGGCCCAGAATTCTCGGGCACGGCTGCGGCCGATGCCGTGCTCGGCGCTGATCGAGCCGCCGAGGCCGACGGCGATGTCGTAGAGTCCGGCCGTGATTTCTTCGCCGCGCACCCGCGCTTCGCCATCAGCGAGATCGAGCGGCGGCAGCACATTGAAATGGATGTTGCCGTCGCCGGCATGGCCATAGGCCAGTGCAATCCAGCCCGGATGTTCGGTGGCGACGAAGCGGCGGGCGCGCTCGACAAGGGCAGGGATATCGGAAATGCGCACCGAGAGATCGGTGCGCACGTGGTAGCCGCGCTTCGCCTGGCCCTCGACCAGTCCCTCGCGGATCGCCCAGAAGGCCTTAGCCTGCGCGTTGCTGGTCGCGAGGACTGCGTCGGCCACCAGGCCGCCTTCGAGCGCATCGGTTAGAAAACTGGCGAGCACGCCGTTGAGGTCGATGGTCGGTCCGGAGGACAATTCGATCAGCGCATGGACGGGTCCTGCGACAGGCGCCGTCATTCCAGGATCGACCAGCCGGGCCAAATCGATGCATTCGGAGCCGATGATCTCGAAGGCGGAAATCAGATCGGAGCAGCCGCGGCGCGCTCGGTTGAAAAGGCCGATGGCCGCTTCGAACGAGAGGAGGCCGAGATAGGCGGTCTCGACACGGGCCGGCTTCGGGAACAGCTTGACCTCCACACCGGTAATGATGCCGAGCGTGCCCTCGGAGCCGATGAACAGCTGCTTCAGGTCATAACCGCTGTTGTTCTTGCGCAGCCCGGAAAAGCCGTTCCACAGCTCGCCATCGGCCAGAACAACCTCCAGCCCCAGGATCAGGTCGCGCGCCATGCCGTAGCGCAGCACGTTGACGCCGCCGGCATTGGTCGCGGCATTGCCGCCGATCTGGCAACTGCCTTGTGCGCCGAGCGCCAGTGGGAACAGGCAATCTTCGGCCTCGCTTGCCTCTTTGATCGTCTGCAGCACGCAGCCTGCGTCCGCCTGAAGTGTGAAGTTCGCGCGATCGATCCGGCGGATGGCGTTCAGCCGCTCCAGGCTGACGACTATCACGCCGGCGCTGGTGTCATCGATGGCGCCCGAAACCAAGCCGGTGTTGCCGCCCTGTGGAATGACGCCGAGCCCCAACTCGCCGCACAGACGCATCAGCGCCTGCACCTCCGCCACCGACGCGGGGCGCAGCACGGCCAGCGCGCTGCCTCGATAGTCGCCGGCCCAATCGCCGAGATACTTCGCCATTCCAGCAGTGTCGGCGGTGAGACCGCTCGGCCCCACTGCGTCTTCGAAAACGCTGAGGATTTGCGGTGAGAGGCTGCGAATGGTCATCAGCGGCGCAATCGGTGAGGCGATAGGGTGATGCATATCATCCTACAACTTGAATTGAGTCAATCCAAAGCGAGCGCTGCCAAGCAAAACGGTGGATAAGTCTGGAGGGACCTCAGTCGGCCGCGAGGCGTGCGTTAAAGGTATTGCGCGACCTTTTTGCCGACGGCGAGGAAGCGCAGCGGATCGACCGCCTCGCCGTTGTGGCGCACTTCGTAGTGGAGATGCGGACCGGTCGAGCGGCCGCTGCTGCCGGTCTTGCCGATCACGTCGCCGGCGGCGAGCTTCTGGCCAACCGTCACGTCGATCTCGCTGAGGTGGCCATAGCGCGTCGCAAAGCCGTTGCCGTGGTCGACCTCGACCATGCGGCCGTAGCCGCCGTTCCAGCCGGCCTTGGTGACGATCCCGGCAGCGGTGACCTTCGCCGGCATGCCGATCGGCGCCCTGAAATCCATTCCCGTATGCAGGGCGGCCGTGCCGAGGATCGGGTCGGTGCGCACCCCGAACGGGCTGGTCACAGTATGGCCCGGCGCGGGATTGCTGAGCGGCAGCTTGCGCGCCTCTTTCTTGACTTGATCCAGCGCATCAAGAGCTTCATCCAGCTCTTTGACTTTGCTGTCGAAGATCATTGAAGAATCGAGCGGCACCAGCGGTCCGCCGACACCGTTCTTGTCGAGATCTGTGTCGGCCGGCAGCCCGGCGGCTTGCAGCGCCTGCGAGATCGCGTCGGCGTTGCGGTAGGCATTATCCGCAAGCGTGGTGATACGGGTGAGCTGCTGGTTCTCGATGGCCTTGAGCGAAGCGTTGATCGACACGAAGAGCTTGTCGGCACGATCCGCCGCCGTTTCGTTGTCTAGCGGGTCGGAGCGTGTCGACCACAGGGAGAATGGCCTCGTGTCGCCGGCGCCCAACGATGCGACGGAGTAGGTCGGGGCCTGCGAAAGGCCGCCGGTGATCTCGGCGCGCTCGTCGGGTTTAGTCGCGGTGGCATTGGCTGCGGCGGGCACATCGCCGACCTCGCTCTCGGCGCGTTCGAGGATCGGCCCGAGCCGGCCGTGGCGCTGGCTGAGCTGGGTCTGCCTGGCCAGCAACTCGCTGACCTTGGTCTCCATGAGCTGCTGGTCGAGAAGCTGGCGGCTGGTGATGCGATCGACCTGGGCGCGAAGCGCGGAGATGCGATCCTCATAGGCCTGCTGCATGCGTGCCTGCCTGGCCGTGGTGGCGCCGATCAGGTCATCGCGCAGCACCAGGTAGGAGGTGGCGAGCAGATAGCCGATGGCGATCGCCGCAAGCGCCGACCCGATGAAGGCGGCGAGCCACGGGCGGATGGTGAAATGCCGGATCTCGTTGCCCCGGGCGATAATGACCGTATGGGGCTCCTTGCGCCTGCCGAAGACCGCTGACTGACCGTTTGAATTCACGGGACCAAGCTTTCGTTACGACTCCAACGACAGCTCGATTACACATTATTAGGGTTAACAAAGCTTTGCTGGCCGCGATGTCGGCTTAACCAATTCCCGCAGCGCGGGTGGCAGCTTGCAGGGAAGGAGGCCAGCAAATCGCGGAAGCTTTGGGTCTGCCCCGCTTCAGAGCGCGCGCACCGCCTCCAGCACCTCTTCGGCATGGCCCTTGACGCGCACCTTGCGCCAGATGCGGGCGATGCGTCCGTCCTGGCCGATCAGGAAGGTGGCGCGCTCGACACCCATGTACTTGCGGCCGTACATCGTCTTCTCGACCCACAGATGATAGGCCTCGATCGCCTTGCGCTCCTCGTCTGCGACGAGATCGAGGGTGAGATCGTATTTCGCCTTGAATTTGTCGTGTTTCTTGACGCTATCGGGGGACAGCCCGATGACCACGGCGCCGGCCTTCTCGAATTCCGGCTTCAGCTGCGAGAAGCCGATCGCTTCGTTGGTGCAGCTTGTGGTGTCGTCCTGCGGATAAAAGTAGAGTACGACAGGTTTTCCCCGGATCGCGGCGAGGCTGAGGGAGCCGCCGCCGTCGCGCGGAAGATCGAATTGCGGCGCAACGTCGCCCACGTCGAGTTCAGCCATGTCGATGCCCTTGTTTGCGGTTACGCGCGGATCGAGCATCGATATAACGTGAGGCGGGGATTCGTCCACGACGAGTACGTTTACAACGGAATATTGCTTGGATCAGGAGCAACCGCAGCACGAGAAGATCAGGTTCAGGCGTGACGAGATCACCGACCTGGCGGCCTTTCCGTCCGCGTGCAGCGTGCCGCCGCTCGGCCGTGCTTCGGTGCGCCGGCGCTTCCGCATCCTCGGCCGGGTGTTCGCCGGACTCTGCGCGCTGGTGCTTCTGGCGGCAATTGGCGTCTATGTGCTTGGCACGTCAGGCATCGGCACGGAACGACTTCGCGCCGAAGCCGAGACGGCCATCGAGAAGCTCGCTGGCGTCGATCTCAACGTCACCGTTGGGCCGGCGCGGTTGACGCTCGATGGGTCGAGCTTCGTCGCTCTGCAGGTCAGCGACGTCAGCTTGAAGACGGCCGACGGCAAGCCGATGGCCGATGTCGGGCGCGTCCGCTTCGGCATGCGCCTGCTGCCGCTGCTATCCGGCGAGGTCAAGCTCACCAGCGCCCGGTTCTCCGATGCTCGCATCATGGTCGCCGCCATGCCGTCCGGGAGCGGTGATTGGACTGCGGCTATGCGCAACGAGGATGGCCTGGTCGATCCGGAGAAAGTATCGGCGGCGGTGTTTGGCGGCGTCAACGCGGCGCTGGATGCGGTGAGCGCGGAATCGATGCGCCAGATCGACCTCCGCAACGTCGAGTTCGAATTGCCGCCGGGCGGATCGGTCAGGCGTCTGACCGTCGCCGAGGCCACGGTTGGGCAGACGGGCACAGGCAGCATGGAACTGTCTTCAAAAGCCGATGTCGACGGCCGACATGTAAGCCTGAGCGCCTCCGCGGCGCGCGATCCGAGCGCCAGGCGGATCGCATCGCTGGACGCCGCCGTCGCGATAGCGGACGTCGGCGTAACGCCCGCTCAGGGAAGCTCCAGCGGCGGGAACTTCGCCGCCCAGGGCGGCAAGCTTGGTTCTGTTGCGCTGAAGCTTTCGGGCGTCGAGGCGTCCGGCGACACGCCGTCGCGGCTGACGGCGTCGCTGTCGCTCGGCGGCTCGGTGCTCGATCTCGGCTCGCGCGGGCTGCTGCCGGCCGACGTCGATGCCAGGGCCACATTGGTCGCGGGATCAAACAAGGTCTCGGTCGACAAATTGCTGATCAGGACCGGCCGCTCGACATTCGATTTCTCAGGCTCGGTCGGGCCGAAACCGGCAGCCGCGGGCGAGGAGCCGTCCTACCGCTATGACCTTGTCAGCGACGGCTCGACGCTCGCGCCTTCGGAATCGCCGGAGCCGGCGCTTCAGTTTCTTGCCCGGGTCGCCGGCGTCTACCAGACCAAGAGCCGCAAGCTCGTCGCCGAGCAGATCGGCGTCCGCTCCGGGGGTTCGAGCGACGTGCTGGGCACGGCGTCGCTCGCCTTCATCGACAATGGCCCGCCGGGTGTGTCGCTGTCGCTCAATGTACACGACATGCCGGTTTCGCATGTGAAGCAATTGTGGCCCTGGTTCTCCGCCCGCAACGCGCGGCTTTGGGTGCTAGACAACCTGTTCGGCGGCCGTGTGGTCGACGCCAACCTGCAGTTCCAGGTCGTTCCTGGGCGGCTCGGCAACGGCGTTCCGCTTTCCGGCGACGAGGTGTTCGGCCGCTTCCAGGTCGAGGGCTCGCGCTTCGATACCGCGGGGCGCATTCCGCCGATCCGCGATGCGGTCGGTGTCGTTGCCTTCCACGGCAACGATGTCGATATCACGCTGTCCTCGGGCAGCGTTTTTATGCCGAGCGGCCGCACCGTGGCGGCAAGCGGGGGCACACTGACGATCAAGCAGGCGAATGTTTCGCCCGTGATCGGCTCTCTCGACATCGATGTCGCTGGCGAAGCCACGGCGATCGCCGAACTCGCCTCCTTTGAGCCGATCAACGCCATGCGCCATGTCGGGCTTGCGCCTGAGGATTTGAGCGGCACCGTCACCGGGCATGTGCGGGCCGACATTCCGCTGACTTCCGGCGTCGATACCTCGAGGCTCGACTGGCTGGTGGCGCTGGACTACCAGGATCTTTCCTTAGCCAAGCCGTTCGAGGACCAGATGGTGACCGAGGCCGACGGGTCGATCACCGTGAGCCCCGACCGTGCGGTGATATCGGCGAAGGCGAAGCTGAACGGCATTCCAGCCGAGCTCGACCTGGTCGAGCCGCTCGAGGACAGCGGCCCGCCGCGCAGCCGTAAGGTCGCGCTGGTGATCGACGACAAGACGCGCGCTGCAGCAATGCCCGGCCTGTCGCCGCTGCTTTCCGGAACCATCAAGGTGGCGATCGACAAGAGCGGCGAGGGCGTCCAGAACGTGTCGGCCGACCTGACCAACGCAAGGCTCGACATCCCCTGGGCAGGATGGAGCAAGGGTGCCGGCATTCCGGCCAAGGTCACCTTCACGATGGCAAAGTCCGGCAGCACGACCACGCTGTCCGACTTCGATCTCGATGGGAAGAGCTTTTCGATCGACGGCGATGTGACACTGGTCAACGGGGCGCTGTCCTCGGCCCGGTTCAGCAAGGTCGCGCTCAACAGAGGAGACGACGTCGCGGTCTCGGTCAAACGGTCGGGCAAAAGCTATGCGGTCAACGTCAGCGGCGACTCTCTCGACGCCCGCTCGCTGATCAAACAGTTCACCTCAGACGTCGATACAGCCACAAAAGGCGCCGGCGCCGACGCGATCTCGGTCAGCGCCGACGTGAAGTCGCTGACCGGCTTTCACGACGAGGTGCTGTCGAACCTCAAGCTGAATTACAGCGCTGCCGGCTCCCGGGTGAATGGTCTCGATGTCAGCGCGACGGCGAGTTCGGGTGCCGCCATTGCCGTCCGAAACACCACCGGCGACGGCGGCCGGTCCCTCAGGATGAAATCGGCCGATGCCGGCGCTATCCTGCGCTTCCTCAACATTTACGAGCATATGGAGGGCGGGGCTATCACGCTGTCGCTGGCGGGCGACGCCGACGGGCCAATGAAGGGCCAGGTCGACGCCAGCAATTTCTATGTCGTCAACGAGCCGAAGCTTGCGTCGATCGTGTCGACCAGGCCGGCCGGCGATACGCGCAGCCTCAACCAGGCGGTCAAGGCCAACATCGACACCTCAAGGGTGCAGTTCGAGCGCGGCTATGCCGAGATCGACAAAGGCTCCGGCTATCTCAGACTGGCAAACGGTCTGTTGCGCGGTCCGCGCATCGGCACCACCTTCCAGGGCACGCTCTACGACCAGGACAACAATATGGACATGACCGGCACCTTCATGCCGGTCTATGGGCTGAATCGCATCTTCGGCGAACTGCCGCTGTTCGGCCCGCTGCTCGGCAACGGCCGCGACCGCGGCCTGATCGGCGTCACCTACCGGCTGCGCGGCAACGCCAACAAGCCGACGCTCAACATCAATCCGCTGTCGGTGGTGGCGCCGGGAATTTTTCGCTCAATCTTCGAATATCGGTGATGAGGCCGACTAGATCGGCCGCACCAGAACGTGCTTCTTCCTGCCGAACGAGAGCTTCACTACACCTTCCGCGCCCAGGTCCTGGAGCGTCACTACGCGCCGGTCATCCGTGACCGCCTGGTCGTTGAGGCGCACGGCGCCGCCCTGGACGTGCCGGCGCGCTTCGCCATTGGAGCCGGCGAGTCCGGCGGTGACGAACAGCGACAGGATTCCGATGCCGGCCTCGAGATCAGCCTTGGCGACGTCGATGCTGGGCAGCGTGTCGGCGAGCGCGCCTTCCTCGAAAGTCTTGCGCGCGGTCTCTGCAGCCGTTTCGGCCGCCTCGCGGCCATGCAGCATGGCGGTGATCTCGGTGGCGAGAATCTTCTTCGCCTCGTTGATCTCCGAGCCGCCGAGCTTTTCGAGGCGCGCGACCTCATCCAGCGGCAGCGTCGTGTAGAGCTTCAGGAAGCGCCCGACATCGGCATCCTCGGTGTTGCGCCAGTACTGCCAGAACTCGTAAGGCGACAGCATATCGCCGTCGAGCCAGACAGCGCCGGAGGCCGACTTGCCCATCTTGGCGCCCGACGAGGTGGTGAGCAGCGGCGTCGTCATCGCAAACAGCTGCACGCCTTCCATGCGATGACCGAGATCGATGCCGTTGACGATGTTGCCCCACTGGTCGGAGCCGCCCATCTGCAGCCGGCAGCCGACGCGCTTGTAGAGCTCGACGAAGTCGTAAGCCTGCAGGATCATGTAGTTGAATTCGAGGAACGACAGCGACTGCTCGCGGTCGAGCCTGAGCTTCACGGAATCGAAGGCCAGCATGCGGTTTACGGAGAAATGCCGGCCGACATCGCGCAGGAAACTGACGTAGTTGATCTCCATCAGCCAATCGGCATTGTTAACCATCACCGCGTCGCCCGCGCCGCTGCCGAATTTGAGATAAGGCGCGAAATTGCGGCGGATGCCGACGAGATTGCTCTCAATGTCCCCAGGCGTCAGCAGCTTGCGCGCCTCGTCCTTGAAAGAAGGATCGCCGATCATCGAGGTGCCGCCGCCCATCAGCGCGATCGGCCGGTGGCCGGCCTGCTGCAGCCAGTGAAGCATCATGATCTGGATCAGCGATCCGGCATGCAGGCTCTTCGCCGTCGCATCGAAGCCGATATAAGCGCTCACCGTTTCCTTGGCGAAAAGCTGGTCGAGGCCGGTTTCATCCGAAATCTGGTGGATGAAGCCGCGCTCGCTCATGATGCGCAGGAAATCGGACTTGAAGGCGGACATCTTTTCTTCCCGGAGATCGCACGGCATTTGGCCGAGCTTGACGTGAAGGGGCGCGTTTAGCATCCAAGCGCGATCAGCAAAAGTGGTTTCCGGTTTTGCGTAGGATCGCGCTTCAAGAGGCAAACAGGTGATCAGCAAAAGTGGTTTCCGGTTTGCGTGGGATCGCGCTTCAACGGGCAAATGGGCGATCAGCAAAAGTGGCTTGGGGCTTTGCCTGCTATCGCCGCATCCTTGCTTCGCCTCTTTTGCTGGCGTAATGAGGCGCCCGCGCAAGGGCAGCACGCCCCGACGCGCCGCGACGGGGCTATCCCGCAGATCAGATCGGACAAGCTCCCGCGATGAACAGGAACTATCTCCTCCTCTTTCTGTTCAGCATCCTGATGACCGTCAGCGGGCTGGCAAGCCTGCCGCCGATCGACCGCGACGAATCCCGCTTCGTCCAGTCGACCAAGCAGATGGTCGAGACCGGCGACTACATCGACATCCGCCTGCAGGATGTGACGCGCTACAAGAAACCGATCGGCATCTATTGGCTGCAATCGGCGGCCGTCGTATTGAGCGGTGAGGGGGCCGAAGCGCCGATCTGGGTCTATCGGCTGGTTTCGATGCTCGGCATTGCGCTCGCCGTCGTGGGCATCGGCTGGACGGGCACAAAACTCTTCGGCGCCAATGCCGGCCTTGCCGCCGGCCTGATGATAGCCGCCATCTTCGCCACCGCCTTCGAAGGCCGCGACGCCAAGACCGACGCCATGTTGCTCGCCTGCTGCGTGGCCGCGCAAGGCGCGTTGGCGCAGGTCTATCTGGCCGCCCGCCGCAAGGAGCCGATTGCCGGCCACCTCCCATGGATCTTCTGGATCGCGCAGGGACTGGGAATTCTGATCAAGGGTCCGGTCGCTCCGCTGTTGTCGCTGCTGACGGCCGGCGCGCTGTTCGCCTTCGAACGCGACTGGCGCTGGCTTTTAAAGCTGAAGCTGGTGCGCGGCGTCGCAATCGTGCTCGTCATCGTGCTGCCCTGGATCATCCTCATCAGCTGGAAGAGCGGCGGCGCCTTCTTCCAGGAGGCGGTCGGCAAGGACATGCTGAACAAGGTGGCGCAAGGCGAGGAATCGCATGGCCTGCCGCCGGGCTTCTATATGCTCACCTATTCGCTGTTCATGTGGCCTTTCGGCCTGATCGCGGTCGGCGCCGGGCTGCAGGCCATCAACCGCTTCTGGGACGACCCCCGCCTGCGCTTCTGTCTCGCCTGGTATATCCCCTTCTGGCTGGTGTTCGAGGCGATCCCGACCAAGCTGCCGCATTATGTGCTGCCGGCCTATCCCGGCATGGCGCTGCTGATCGGCTGGCTGCTCACCTTGCAGGAAGACAAGGCCAATGCGCCGCTCAAGCGCTGGCAGAACTGGCTGTGGTGGTCGACCGCCTTCGGCGTCGTCGTCGTGTCGATCGGGCTAGCCGCAGTATGCATAGGCGCGCCGCTCTATCTCGCAAAAGCCTTTTCCTGGTGGAGCATTCCGGCGGCAATCGCCGCGCTCGTGACCGGCTATCTGGCTTTCCCGCGCCAATTGCAGGTGCCGCTCGAACGCATCGCGGCGATCGCGATCGGCGCGGGCGTAACGTTCAGCCTGCTGTTCGGCGTGATTGCGCCGTCGCTGAAGCCGATCTGGCTGAGCCCGGCCATCAAGGCAGCCGTCGATGCCAACCGTCCTTGCGACACCACGGTGCTCGCCTCGTCCCCCTATCACGAGCCGAGCCTGGTGTTCCTGGTCGGGACCAAGACCGTGCTGACCGACGTCGATGGCGTGGCAAAGCACCTGCTGGCCGATCCGACCTGTGCGCTGGGACTGGCGCCGGTCAAGGAGGAGCAAAAGCTCAACGAGCTGCTTGCCGGGCAGGGCAAGTCGGCGAAGCGACTGACCGAGATCGACGGGCTCAACTATTCGTCAGGAGACAAGCTGGCGCTCGGCCTTTATCGAGTGGCCCAGTGAGGAATAATGTCGGAGCTCGAAGTTCCCTATAGAGCGATGTCCGCCGTTTCTTTTTACCGCCGTTCGCTCGGCAACTTCCTCGTCACGACGCGCATCGTGCAGCGGCGTTTTGCAGTGCGTCCCGCGCGCTATCCCGAGATTCCCTGGCTCGTCTGGGTCTCTGCATGGCTTCTGCTGGCCATAGCCATTGGCCTCACCCTGGACAGCGCAGCCGGCAGGATGCGCGGCGGGTGGACGCCAGGCTTCGTCCGTTTCACCGACTTCTTAACGGATTTCGGCCTGGGCGGCTGGTATCTCATCCCCGCCGCTCTCTGCCTCGTCGCAGCCAACCTGACGGACTGGCGACGGCTTTCCAGGTCGTCGCGTCTGCTCGTCTACAATTGGACCTGCTTCGCTTTCCTGGTGCTTTGCGCGGTTGGTCTTTCCGGGTTGGCCGTCAACTTACTGAAATACGGCATCGGCCGGGCCCGGCCGCTCTATTTCAACGATTACGGGGTGCTGTCGCTGCATCCCTTCGCCATGGATGCGCGCTTCGCCGGCTTTCCGTCCGGCCATGCCACGACGATGGGGGCGGTGTTCGGCGTCCTCTTGCTGCTGTTTCCAAGGCGCTGGCACATTGCGCTTGCGCTCACGGCCTTGATCGCTTCGACGCGCGTCTTCGTCGGCGCGCATTATCCGAGCGACACAGTGGCCGGCTTTGGGCTCGGCCTAGCCTTTGCGATCGCCGCAGGGTTGGTCTTCGCGCGGCTCGGTTTCATCTTCCGGCGGCCGTCGTCGACCAGACCCGTGCCCAAGCGCACGTTCCGGCTGCTGTCTTCCAGTGGATCCAAGGGTAAAACATCGTTGGCGAGGCGGAGCCGCGAGCAATTGTCGGCTGACCGCCCGTAGAGCTATTTGGTCTCAGGTTAGCCCGAAATCTACCTCAGCCGCTTCGGCCGTGGATCGGCGAGCTCGCCGGCCAGACGCCGGTCGAGGTAATCGGCGCATTCGTCGATCAGCAGTTCGGCGTGGTTGGCGAAGAAATGGTTGGCGCCGGAGATAGTCTTCTGGGTGATGGTTATGCCCTTTTGCGTGTGCAGCTTGTCGACAAGCGTCTGCACGTCCTTGGGCGGCGCCACCTTATCGGCATCGCCATGGATGATGAGGCCGGACGACGGGCAGGGTGCCAGGAACGAAAAATCGTAGGTGTTGGGCTGCGGGGCGACCGAGATGAAGCCCTCGATCTCGGGCCGGCGCATGAGCAGCTGCATGCCGATCCATGAGCCGAAGGAATAGCCCGCGACCCAGCAGCTCTTGGAATCCGGATGCAGCGACTGCACCCAGTCGAGCGCAGCGGCCGCGTCCGACAATTCGCCGGTACCGTGGTCGAACTCGCCCTGGCTGCGGCCGATGCCGCGGAAATTGAAGCGAAGCGTGGTGAAATCGCGCTTCTGGAACATGTAGAAGAGGTCGTAGACGATCTTGTTGTTCATCGTGCCGCCGAATTGCGGGTGCGGATGCAGCACAATGGCGATCGGCGCGCTCTTTTCCTTGGAAGGCTGGTAACGGCCCTCCAGGCGACCAGCCGGACCGGCGAAAATGACCTCAGGCATGAAATACTCCACGTGGCATACGAAGGCGCGAGCCCGGACTCTTCCTTTGGCCCATTCTGTGGCCTTGACGCCGGGCAAGCGTCTTCCTAGAAGCTAGTTTAGAATTGTTCAAAACTGGGTGCCGAGAACGCATTTTCTCGGCCGCCCGCGCCGCAAGCCGGGTAAATAGGACGGCTCGCCTTGCAATTTCAAGGAAATAACGCGCTGTCCTCGCGGAATGGCTGCTGACAGGATCGACTGAAGGAAAATGGCCGCAACTCGCGCCTATCTCGACTACAACGCCAGCGCACCTCTCATGGCAGAGGCGCGGTCGGCGGCGGTCGCGGCGCTCGATGCCGCCAATCCGTCGTCGGTTCACAGCGAGGGCCGCGCGGCGCGGCGGCTGATCGAGGATGCCAGGCGTGACGTGGCAGGGCTGGTCAATGCCAGGCCCGAGCACGTCGTGTTCACCTCCGGCGCGACGGAAGCCGCATCGACGCTGCTTGCTCCCGACTGGCAGATGGGGCGCGGCTCTGTCCGCATCAGCCACCTCTATGTCTCGGCCGCCGATCATCCCTGCATTCTGAATGGCGGGCGGTTCTCGGCGCCGCAGGTGACGAGGATCGGCGTCGATCGAGACGGCATTGCCGATCTCGAGGCGCTGACTACGGCGCTCTCCGCGCATGACAAGGCTGCCGGCCTGCCGCTGGTGGCGATCCATGCCGCCAACAACGAGACGGGGGTGATCCAGCCGATCGGACGCATCGCCGAGATCGTCAAGGAAGCGGGCGGCGTGCTGGTCGTCGATGCCGTGCAGGCGGCAGGACGGATTCCGATCGACATGTCAGCCGGTTATGCCGATTATTTGATCCTTTCCTCGCACAAGATCGGCGGCCCGAAGGGCGTCGGCGCCATCGTCGCCCGGGCCGATCTGATGATGCCGAAGCCGCTGATCAAAGGCGGCGGCCAGGAAAAGGGCCATCGCGCCGGCACGGAGAATCTTCCCGGCATTGCCGGTTTTGGTGCCGCGGCGCGGGCAGCACTCGCCGGCCTGGAAGACATGGAAGCGGTCGCGCGCCGTCGCGACAAGGTCGAAGCCATCGTCCGGGAGCTCGTCCCTGATACGGAAATCTTTGGAGCGGCAGCGCCAAGGCTTGCCAATACGACATTCTTCGCTATTCCCGGCGTCAAGGCCGAGACGGCGCAGATCGCCTTCGATCTCGCCGGTGTTGCGCTGTCGGCCGGTTCCGCCTGCTCGTCGGGGAAAGTCGGGCCAAGCCATGTGCTGAAGGCGATGGGCCACGGCGAGAGCCTTGGCGCATTGCGCGTCTCGATTGGCCGCGCCACCGGCGCCGAGGAAATCGAGGCGTTCCGGGCGGCTCTGGCGGGCATAGCCGCGCGTCGGGCTGGAAAAGAAAAGGCTGCCTGACGGCGGCAAGGCATCGGACAAGAGATCCCCCGGCGGCTCTTGAAATCCGGTGCTCGAAAAACGAATTCAGGCCATCCGGCCTGGTAGAGCCGTGCGTTTCGTCTGGACGGGTGAATTTCCGGCCAGAACGCACTATATGGAGCTTACTCCGCAGCCGAGTCCTTCCTGGGGCGCGTTTCTGCGGTGCCATAGTTTGAAAACTGCCGGGCCTTGACCCCGGCGTGGATGGAGAACGCTTATGCCTGCTGTGCAGGAGACGATCGATCGAGTCCGAAAGATCGACGTCGACCAGTATAAATACGGATTCCAGACAGAGATCGAGATGGATAAGGCCCCCAAGGGCCTGAGCGAAGACATCATTCGCTTGATCTCCGAGAAGAAGGGCGAGCCGGACTGGATGCTGGAATGGCGTCTGGGCGCCTATAGGCGCTGGCTGACGCTGGAAGAGCCGACCTGGGCGCGCGTCCACTATCCGAAGATCGACTTCCAGGACATCCACTATTACGCGGCACCGAAGAGCACGCCGGGACCGAAGTCGCTGGACGAGGTCGATCCCGAATTGCTCAAGGTCTACGAGAAGCTTGGCATTCCTTTGAAGGAGCAGGAGATCCTCGCCGGCGTGCAGAAGACCGACGCTTCGGAGCTGGAGGAGGCCAACGACAACGTCTACAAGTCCGGCCGCGTCGCAGTCGACGCCGTGTTCGATTCCGTGTCGGTCGTCACCACCTTCAAGAAGGAGCTGGCTCAGGCCGGCGTTATCTTCTGCTCGATCTCGGAAGCGATCCGCGAGCACCCTGAGCTGGTGCAGAAATACCTGGGCTCGGTCGTGCCCACTTCCGACAATTTCTACGCCACGCTGAACTCGGCCGTGTTCACCGACGGCTCCTTCGTCTTCGTGCCGAAGGGCGTGCGCTGCCCGATGGAGCTGTCGACCTATTTCCGCATCAACGAGAAGAATACCGGCCAGTTCGAGCGCACGCTGATCATCGCCGAAGAGGGGGCCTATGTCTCCTATCTCGAAGGCTGCACGGCGCCGCAGCGCGACGAGAACCAGCTGCATGCCGCGGTGGTCGAACTGATCGCGCTCGACGATGCCGAGATCAAATACTCGACGGTGCAGAACTGGTATCCGGGCGACGCCGAGGGCAAGGGCGGCATCTATAATTTCGTCACCAAGCGCGGCGACTGCCGCGGCGCCCGTTCGAAGATCTCGTGGACGCAGGTCGAGACCGGCTCGGCGATCACCTGGAAATATCCGAGCTGCATCCTTCGCGGCGACGATTCCAGCGGCGAGTTCTATTCGATCGCGGTGTCGAACGGCTATCAGCAGGTCGATAGCGGCACCAAGATGATCCATCTCGGCAAGAACACGTCGAGCCGCATCATCTCCAAGGGTATTGCCGCCGGATTCTCGCAGAACACCTATCGCGGCCAGGTCTCGGCGCACCGCAAGGCGACCAACGCCCGCAACTTCACCAACTGCGATTCGCTGCTGATCGGCGACCAGTGCGGCGCGCACACCGTGCCCTACATGGAAGCCAAGAACGCGACGGCGAAGTTCGAGCACGAGGCGACGACGTCGAAGATATCCGAGGACCAGAAGTTCTACGTGATGCAGCGCGGGATTCCCGAGGAAGAGGCGATCGCGCTGATCGTCAACGGCTTTGTCAAGGACGTCATCCAACAGCTGCCGATGGAGTTCGCCGTAGAGGCGCAGAAGCTGATCGGCATCAGCCTCGAGGGTTCGGTCGGCTGACCGCAGAAGATATTCAGGAAAAAAATATGCTTGAGATCAAGAATTTGCATGCCCGCATCGTCGAGGACGGCACGGAGATCATCCGTGGCCTGAACCTGACGGTCAAAGCCGGCGAGGTCGCCGCCATCATGGGCCCGAACGGTTCGGGCAAGTCGACGCTGTCCTACATTCTCGCCGGCCGCGAGGACTACGAGGTCACCGAAGGCGACATCCTCTACAACGGCCAGTCGATCCTCGAAATGGATCCGGCCGAACGTGCCACCGCCGGCATCTTCCTCGCCTTCCAGTATCCGATGGAGATACCGGGCGTGGCGACCATGGAATTCCTGAAAGTCGCGATGAACGAGCAGCGCAAGGCGCGCGGCGAGGAGCCCCTGAAGGTTCCGGAATTCCTGAAGCGCGTGAAGGACGCCGCCGCTTCGCTCAACATGGACATGAACATGCTGAAGCGGCCGCTCAATGTCGGCTTCTCCGGCGGCGAGAAGAAGCGGGCCGAAATCCTGCAGATGAAACTGCTCGAGCCGAATCTCTGCGTGCTCGACGAGACCGATTCAGGCCTCGACATCGACGCCCTCAAGATCGTCGCCGATGGCGTCAACGCGCTGCGCTCGCCCGAACGCGCGATCGTCGTCATCACCCACTACCAGCGCCTGCTCGAGCACATCGTGCCGGACAGCGTGCACGTGCTCTACAAGGGCCAGGTCATCAAGTCTGGCGACAAGTCGCTTGCGCTCGATCTTGAAACCAACGGCTATGCCGGCGTGATCGGGCAAGCCGCGTGAGATGGGGCCAAGTGAGGCAAGAGCAATGAACATGCACGCACAGCCCCAGCGGACATTGGCCGAAACGGCGCTGATCGACGCCTTCGGCGAGCGGCTATCGCTGCTGCCCGGCGACGGCGCAGTGATGGTCAAGCGCGACGACGCGATCGAGGCGATCAAGCACGGCCTGCCGACGCGCCGCGTCGAATCCTGGCACTATACGGACCTGCGCCGGCTGCTGACCTCGGTGCCGGCCTTCGAGGCCGGGGACATCGCAAAGGCGCTCGATCCGGTCCTCGACGGTTCGGCCGTTCTGCCGGTGCTGAACGGCGTTTCGAGCGCCAAGGCTCCCGAGATCGAAGGCGTCACGGTGGAGCGCCTGTCGGAGAAGCTCACCGACGGCAGTATCGCGCCGGGGCTCGATCGCTATGGCGCCGATGACGCAATCGGCGCGCTGAACACGGCCTTCGTCGCCGACGGCTATTTCGTCGACATCGCCGACGGCACCGAGCTGGAAAAGCCGATCGAGCTGCAGAACCTCCAGGCCGGCGGTCAGACGCATGTGCGGCTCCTGGCACGTGTCGGAGCCGGCGCCAAGGCAATCATCGTCGAGCGCCAGACGGGCGAGGCAAGCGAAGACGGCGAGGCGCTTGTCAGCTCGGTCAGCCAGCTCGTGGTCGGCGACGGCGCCGAGGTGACCTGGCTGATCGTGCAGGAGCAGCCGGACACGGCAACGCACCTTGCCCAGTTCAAGGCGCATATCGGCAAGGACGCCAAGCTGACGCTGTTCGTGATGAACGCCGGCGGCAAGCTGGTGCGCCAGGAAGTCGTGGTCAGGACGACTGGCGAAGGCGCCGATTTCAAGCTGCGCGGCATCAACCTTCTGGCCGGCGACACGCATACCGACACCACCATGGTGCTCGATCATGCCGTGCCGCACACCGCCTCGACCGAAGTGATCCGCAACGTTGTGACCGGCAAGGCGCGGGGTGTCTTCCAGGGTCGCATCAACGTCCACCAATACGCGCAGAAGACCAACGCCAAGATGGCGTGCAACACGCTGCTGCTGTCGGACGAGGGTGAGTTCTCGACCAAGCCGGAACTGGAAATCTTTGCCGACGACGTCGTCTGCGGTCACGGCGCGACAGTCACCGAGATTGACCACAACCATCTGTTCTATCTGATGGCGCGCGGCATCGACGAAAAAGCGGCGCGCGGCCTTCTGGTGAAGGCTTTCGTGGCGGAAGTGATCGAGGAACTGGACGACGAGGCGCTCGTCGACGCGCTCGAAGCGCGGCTCGAAGCCTGGTTTTCGACGCACGGATAGCGCTTTCCCCTTCTCCTACTTGGGAGAAGGTGAATTGGCGCGGAGCGCCAAGACGGATGAGGGTGCTGGACGGAGTGAGGCGAAGCCTCGAAAGACCTTGTGATGGACCAGAAGATCGAAACCGCTCCCTACGACGTCGAGGCGATCCGCCGCGACTTCCCGATCCTGTCGCGGCAGGTCTACGGTAAGCCGCTGGTCTATCTCGACAACGGCGCCTCGGCGCAGAAGCCGCAGGTGGTGCTCGACACGATCCAGCACGCCTATTCCCAGGACTACGCCAATGTCCATCGCGGCCTGCATTTTCTGTCGAATGCCGCGACCGATGCTTATGAGAAAGCACGCGAGACGGTACGCCGCTTCCTCAATGCGCCGAGCACCGACAACATCGTCTTCACCTCCAACACCACCTCGGCGATCAACACGGTCGCCTATGGCTACGGCATGCCGAGGATCGGCGAGGGCGACGAGATCGTGCTCTCGATCATGGAACACCACTCCAACATCGTGCCGTGGCATTTCATCCGCGAGCGGCAGGGTGCGAAGCTGGTCTGGGTGCCGGTCGACGATCTCGGCGCCTTCCATATCGAGGAATTCGAGAAGCGGCTGACGAACAGCACAAAACTCGTCGCCATCACCCATATGTCGAACGCGCTGGGCACGGTGACGCCGATCAAGGAGATCGTGCGCATCGCGCATTCGCGTGGAATTCCCGTGCTCGTCGACGGCAGCCAGAGCGCCGTGCATATGCCGATCGACGTGCAGGAGCTGGATTGCGACTTCTTCGTCTTCACCGGCCACAAGGTCTACGGTCCGTCCGGCATCGGCGTGCTCTACGGCAAGAAGCACATGCTGGAAGAGATGCGGCCCTTCATGGGCGGCGGCGAAATGATCGAGGAGGTGACGGAAGACATCGTCACCTACAACGAGCCGCCGCACCGTTTCGAGGCCGGCACGCCGCCGATCGTGCAGGCGATCGGGCTGGGCGCCGCGCTCGAATATATGGAAAAGGTCGGCCGCGAGCGCATCGCGGCGCATGAGGCGGACCTCAAGAATTACGCCCACGAGCGGCTGCGCGCCATCAATTCGCTGCGCATCTTCGGCGACGCGCCCGGCAAGGGCGCCATCATCTCGTTCGAATTGCAGGGCATCCACGCTCATGACGTGTCGATGCTTATCGACAGGCAAGGCGTCGCGGTCCGCGCCGGCACGCATTGCGCCCAGCCGCTGTTGAAACGCTTCGGCGTGACCTCCACATGCAGGGCATCGTTCGGCATGTATAACACCAAGGCCGAAGTCGACGCTTTGGCCGATGCGCTGGAAAAGGCGCGAAAGTTCTTCGGATGACGATGATGGACGATGTGACCACCACCGCAGAGACCGCGCCGGAAACGGCCGGTAACGGCCTCGTCTCAGCCTCGGCGATCCCCGCCGATGAGCTAGCGAGGCTGACCGACGATATCGTCTCGGCGCTGAAGACTGTCTACGATCCGGAAATCCCGGCCGACATCTACGAGCTCGGCCTCGTCTACAGGATCGACATCGAGGACGACCGGACGGTCAAGATCGACATGACGCTGACCGCGCCGGGCTGCCCGGTGGCCGGCGAAATGCCGGGCTGGGTCGAGAACGCCGTCGGCGCCGTGGAGGGAGTTTCGGGCGTCGAGGTCAACATGGTGTTCGACCCGCCGTGGACACCCGACCGGATGTCGGAAGAGGCGCAGGTCGCGGTTGGATGGTACTAGCCAGCGACCCCACTAAGGTTGGCTGGCTTGCAGCAAAGGTGAAACTTCACCATCTTAAAGGCAGACTCATTCCGCGGGCCTTGAACCCGCGCGAACGTGGAGAATGACATGGGACGCTTCGCCGTCATCACGATGACCGACAAGGCCGCGGACCGCGTGCGTGAGATCGTCGCTACGCGCGACAACGCGCATGGGATCCGTCTTGGCATCAAGAAGGGCGGCTGCGCCGGGATGGAATACACGGTCGATCTGGTCACCGAGCCGAACCCCAAGGACGATCATATCGAGCGCGACGGCGCGCACGTCTATGTCGCGCCGGAAGCGGCGCTTTTCCTGCTCGGAACCGAGATGGATTTCGAGCAGACGACGCTGCGAACCGGCTTCACCTTCAGGAACCCGAACCAGAGCTCGGCCTGCGGCTGCGGCGAATCCGTCGAGCTGAAGCCGGCCGATCTCAAGGCGCTGGCGGAGGTGCGCGCTTCAAGCGCTGCTTAGGTGAGCGCCGAGGCATATCGCTGGCGATGTGCCTGCTGTGACCAGGAGTTCACCGGACTTCCCACCGATATAGCCTTTGGCGCACCGGTGAATCCAGACGCGCTTGACGAGGTAGCTCGGTCGACTTTCCGCAAGAACGACGATTTTTGCGTGGTGAGTTACGCCACGGGGCAAACAGACCGCTTCATTCGTTGCCTGCTGCCCTTGCCGGTACCTCAGTTGGCCGAAGAGTTCTGTTTCGGTGTTTGGATGTCCGTCTCGGAAAGAAGCTGGAATGTGTATCGAGCCGGGTATGATAGCGGCCAATATGAGGACGAGCTCTGCTTCGGGTATTTGATGCACGACATTCCTGAGTATCCGAGCTCGATGCACCTGCATGCCAATGTTGTGTTTCAGCCCGGCAATCTGCGTCCCAGGGTTTTTCTGCATGATGCAGACCACCCCTTGGTCGCCGCGCAGCGCGAAGGGGTGGATGTGAGGCAGATCGAGCGCTGGGTTGCGCTAACCCATCGCTCTTAGATTCAGGCTTAGTCCACCCACGAGCTGGTGCGCTTGTGCCAGTCGGCGATCGATTCTTCGGGATAGAGCTCGAACACCTTGTCGTTCTTGCCGATCGCCGGTTCGACCCAGCTCGCCTTGTATTTCAGCATCAGATGCACCTTTTCCGGCGGCTTCGGCAGGTCGCTGTCGATCGCCGAGGCGAAGGGGTGGACGAGGTCCGGCCAAGTCGGGTCGTAGACCCAGAGCGCGGCGCCGCATGTCTTGCAGAAATTGCGCTCGCCGGTCGAGACCTCGCAGTGCGGATGCTCGTCGTCCTCGATCTCAGCGCGGTAGACGCCGAGATTGGGCTTGCCGGTGACCTTGAGCGTTTGGTTGTCGGCGCCGAGATTGATGGCAAAACCGCCGCCGCCCTGCTGCTTGCGGCAGATCGAGCAGTAGCAGAGCATGAACGGCACGGGCGTATGACTTTCCACCTCGAAGCGGACGGCGCCGCAGCGGCAGGAGCCTTTGAGCAGGACAGGCATGGCGCGAACCTCCATTTCATGTCTCAACCTGTCAGCATGCTGTTGGTTGCTGCGATGACAAGGCCCATGCCGGATGAGATGATTGCGGCATGGACAATGACCGCCTCGAAGAATTGTTCGAGAGCCTGGGGCCGATCAGCATCCGAAAACTGTTCGGCGGCAAGGGAATCTATTGCGACGGCGTCATCGTCGCGGTGGTCGTGCGCGGCGAACTGATGCTGAAGGCCGACGAGGAGACGATCCCCGAATTCGAGGCCGCCGGCTGTAGCCAATGGACCTATACCGGCTCGCGGCACGGCAAGGAGGTGGCGATGCCCTATTGGAGCGTTCCCGACAGCGCCTTCGACGATCCCGACGAAATGGCGGTCTGGGCGCGGCGCGCTTATGAAGCGGGGCGGCGCGCGGGCAGATAAGGCTTACAGCGCCTTCGCGATCTCCGCCGCCAGCCGCGCATTGTTTTCGACCAGCGCGATGTTGGTCTTGAGGCTGCGGCCGCCGGTGAGCTCCAAAATCCACGACAGGAGGAACGGCGTCACGGCTTTGCCGGTGATGTTCTGCGCTTCGGCCGCCTTTTGCGCGGCCTGGATGTAGCCGTCCATCTCGGCTGCCGGGATCTCGTCGTTCTGCGGCACCGGATTGGCGACCAGTATGCCGCCGCCGAGGCCGAGCGCCTGCCGGATATGATAGAAATGCGCGATATCTTCAGGCGCATGCAACGTCAGCGGCGCGCGGAAGGGCGATTGCCTGGACCAGAAGGCCGGCATGGTCTCGCAGCCATGGCCGATGACTGGCACGCCGCGCGTCTCCAGCACTTCCAGCGTCTTTTCGATGTCGAGGATCGCCTTGGCGCCGGCCGAGACGACGACGACCGGCGTGCGCGCCAGCTCGTCGAGGTCGGCCGAGATGTCAAAACTCTTTTCGGCGCCCTTGTGGACGCCGCCGATGCCGCCGGTGGCGAAGACCTTTATGCCGGCCATGTGCGCGGCGATCATGGTGGCGGCCACGGTGGTGCCGCCGGTGCGCTTTTGGGCGACGGCAAAGCCGATATCGGCACGCGACAGCTTCATGGCGTCGCCGGTCATGGCAAGCGATTCGCGCTCGCCATCGGAAAGGCCAATCTTGATGCGTCCATCGACCACGGCGATCGTCGCCGGCACGGCGCCGCTCTCGGCGATGATCTGCTCGACCTTGGCGGCCATCGCGCCATTGTCGGGGTATGGCATACCGTGGGTAATGATGGTGCTTTCCAGCGCCACCACAGGCCGCCCGGCGGCAAGCGCCTCCGCCACTGGCGGATGAATGTCGATGAAGGGGCGGGCGGTTTCGGGCGTCATGTCCGTTCTCCACTCCGGAGAAAACACTCCGGCAAGATAGTTTGTGGCCCTATGCCACCACCCGTGCCTCGGGCACAAGGGCAAGCGCCTGGCCAAAACTGCCGGCGGTGAAAGACGGTACCGCCTCGGCGCTCTCGATGGCGAGCATCGCCGCGGCAACACCTTCGCGCAGTGCCCTCCGCAAAGGCAGCCCGCGCAGCAGCGCGGCAACCGTTGCTCCGGTCAGGGCGTCGCCGGCGCCGGTTACGTCGGCAACTCGTCGCGGGGAGGGCGGGTCGATGGCGAAGACGCCCGATTGGTCGAAGCCGAGCACCGGAGCACTGCCGGCCGTGATCACGCCTGCCGTCAAGCTCAGCCGCCTGAGTTCCCCGACAAGATCGCGGCCGGAAATATCCGCACCAGCCAGCGCCGCCGCCTCTCGGCGGTTCATGAACAGCAGCGAAAGATTGCCGAGCAGCGGCGCCAGCCGCACCACCTTGGCCGGCGAGATGGCGATGGCGAAAATCGGCCTGTCGCCGGCTTGCGCAACCAGACGCTCGAGGGCCGCCGTCGGCAGGTTCGCGTCGCAGAGGATCGCGTCTGCCTCGGCGATTGCCTCGCGCGCCTTGGCGCGGCGGATCTGCTTGGGGAAGGCGAGGTCGTAAAGGCCCATATCGGCAAAGCCGACGATCAACTCCCCCTCGCTGTCGATCAGCGCAGTGTAGCTCGGCGTCGTGCGGTCGAGGAACACCGCCGAAAGGTCGGCGATGCCGGCCTCGTCGATCGCCGATGCGACGGTCTCACCCGCCGCATCGCCGCCGCGCACCGAAAGCAGCGAGGCCGAGACGCCGCGCTTCACAATGCTGCGCAGCGCGTTGAAGACGCCGCCGCCGACATCCTCGCGCATGATGCCGGGATTGGATGCGGCGGGCACGTAAGGGCCCGAGACCTGGCCGCGCCGGTCGATATGGGCGCCGCCCAGCGCCAGGATGTTTGGGGATGTCGGCATGCCGCGGAGGTGACCTCGTTGATTGTTTGCGTGCGCACACTAGGTTTCCGCGCATCGCCCCGCAATCGGGTCGCGATTCGGGCCGCCCGGATAACGAGATCTCGCTTGGATCAGCAGCACTGGTTCACGCCATCTCTAGTGAGACAAAAATAGAACAAATCCAGATATTATTTGTTTTCCAGTCATTTGCTGCCTCTTGCCAGATGAGAACAAAAAAGGTACAAACTGGCAGGGATCACGGATTGTCCGGCCTTCATTGACGACCAAGGGGTGATGTATCATGGCTCAGAATAGTTTGCGGCTTGTAGAGGATAAGGCAGTGGACAAATCAAAGGCTCTGGATGCGGCGCTGTCGCAAATCGAGCGCGCTTTCGGCAAGGGCTCGATCATGCGGCTCGGCGCCAATGAGCAGGTGGTCGAGATCGAAACCGTGCCGACGGGATCGCTCGGGCTGGACATCGCGCTCGGCGTTGGCGGGCTGCCGCGCGGCCGCATCATCGAAATCTACGGGCCGGAAAGCTCGGGCAAGACGACGCTGGCGCTGCACACGGTTGCGGAAGCCCAGAAGAAGGGCGGTATCTGCGCCTTCGTCGATGCCGAGCACGCGCTCGATCCGGTCTATGCCCGCAAGCTCGGCGTGGACCTCGAAAACCTCCTGATCTCGCAGCCCGACACGGGTGAGCAGGCGCTGGAGATCTGCGACACGCTGGTGCGCTCCGGCGCAATCGACGTTCTGGTGGTCGATTCGGTGGCGGCGCTGACGCCGCGCGCCGAAATCGAGGGCGAGATGGGCGACGCGCTGCCCGGCCTGCAGGCCCGCTTGATGAGCCAGGCGCTGCGCAAGCTGACCGCGTCAATCTCGCGCTCCAACACCATGGTCATCTTCATCAACCAGATCCGTATGAAGATCGGCGTCATGTTCGGCTCGCCGGAAACCACGACCGGCGGCAACGCGCTGAAATTCTACGCCTCGGTGCGCCTCGACATCCGCCGCATCGGCTCGGTCAAGGATCGCGACGAAGTGGTCGGCAACCAGACCCGCGTCAAGGTGGTGAAGAACAAGCTGGCTCCGCCCTTCAAGGTGGTCGAGTTCGACATCATGTATGGCGAGGGCGTGTCGAAGACCGGCGAGCTCGTCGATCTCGGGGTCAAGGCCGGCGTGGTCGAGAAGTCGGGCGCCTGGTTCTCCTACAATTCGCAGCGTCTCGGTCAGGGCCGTGAGAACGCCAAGCTTTTCCTGCGCGACAATCCGGACACGGCGCGCGAGATCGAGCTGGCGCTGAGGCAGAATGCCGGGCTGATCGCCGAAAAATTCCTCGAGAACGGCGGCTCCGAAGGCGGTGGTGACGACAGCTTCGAGGACGAGGCTGGCGCGATGTAGGCACTGCCGGAGTTCGGCCATAATCCGGATCCATTATCTAAGGCTGATGTAATCGAGTTCCCTAGTACTGCGTTCGAACCGCCGGCCTTCGTGCCGGCGGTTTACGTTTGGGGGCGAGGGCACAGGCCGCCCAGCCGGAGGATTGGCCTTGGTTCCGTGTTTCTGGACAGGGTCAAGAGCTACGGCTAAAAGGCCAATCTATCTTCTGACACACGAAAGCCCATTTGCCGCCGGCCTGGCCGGCGGTTTTCGCGAAAAGGCAGTATCCATGAGTGGCGTGAACGAGATCCGGTCGACATTCCTCGACTACTTCCGCAAGGAGGGTCATGAGATCGTTGCCTCCAGCCCGCTGGTGCCGCGCAACGATCCGACGCTGATGTTCACCAACGCCGGCATGGTGCAATTCAAGAACGTGTTCACCGGCCTGGAGAAGCGGTCCTATTCGCGCGCCGCGACCGCGCAGAAGAGCGTGCGCGCCGGCGGCAAGCACAACGATCTCGACAATGTCGGCTACACCGCGCGCCATCTCACCTTTTTCGAGATGCTCGGCAATTTCTCGTTCGGCGATTATTTCAAGGAGCGCGCGATCGAGCTTGCCTGGAACCTGATCACCAAGGAATTCGGCCTGCCGAAGGACAAGCTTCTGGTCACCGTCTATCACACAGACGACGAGGCGGCCGGCTATTGGAAGAAGATCGCCGGCTTCTCGGACGATCGCATCATCCGCATTCCGACCTCTGACAATTTCTGGGCGATGGGCGACACCGGTCCCTGTGGTCCGTGCTCGGAGATATTCATCGATCGCGGCGAGCATATCTGGGGCGGTCCGCCCGGCAGCCCGGAGGAGGACGGCGACCGGTTCCTCGAATTCTGGAACCTGGTGTTCATGCAATATGAGCAGGTGACGAAAGACGAGCGCATCGACCTGCCGCGCCCGTCGATCGACACCGGCATGGGCCTGGAGCGCATGGCTTCGATCCTTCAGGGAGTGGAGAGCGTCTTTGAGACCGACCTGTTCCGGCATTTGATCGATGCGGCATGCTCGGCGCTCGGGCACGGTCACAACCAGGAGAATGCAGCATCGTTCCGCGTGATCGCGGATCATTTGCGCTCGTCATCCTTCCTGGTGGCCGACGGCGTGCTGCCCTCCAATGAAGGCCGCGGCTATGTGCTGCGTCGCATCATGCGTCGTGCCATGCGCCATGCGCAACTGCTCGGTGCCAAGGAGCCGCTGATGTGGAAGCTGGTGCCGGCGCTGGTACGCGAGATGGGCCAGGCCTATCCGGAACTGGTGCGTGGCGAAGCGCTGATCACCGAGACGCTGAAGCTCGAGGAGACGCGCTTCCGCAAGACGCTGGTCCGCGGTCTCGGCCTGCTTTCGGAGGCGACGGAACAGCTGCACGCCGGCGACATGCTGGATGGCGAGACGGCCTTCAAGCTCTACGACACCTATGGCTTCCCGCTCGACCTGACGCAGGATGCGCTGCGCCAACGCGACATCTCGGTCGATCTTGCCGGCTTCACCGCTGCGATGGAGCGGCAGAAGGCGGAAGCGCGCGCGCACTGGGCGGGGTCGGGCGAAGCGGCGACCGAGACGGTCTGGTTCCCGGTGCGCGAGCAGACCGGCGCCACCGATTTCCTCGGTTACGAGACGGAAGAGGCGGAAGGCCTGATCCAGGCCCTGGTCAAGGATGGCAAGATTGTCGACAGCGCCGGGCAGGGCGACGCGGTTGCCGTCGTCGTCAACCAGACGCCATTCTATGGCGAATCCGGTGGCCAGATGGGCGATACCGGCATGATTTCCGGCGACGGCTTCTCGATCGAGGTCACCGACACGCAAAAGAAGGCCGACGGGCTTTTCGTGCATTTGGGCAAGGTGACGCGCGGTACGATCAAGACCGGCGCTGCCGTGGAGCTAAAGGTCGATCACGCGCGCCGTTCGAAGCTGCGCGCCAATCACTCCGCGACGCATCTCATCCACGAGGCGCTGCGTGAGGTGCTGGGCACCCATGTCGCTCAGAAGGGTTCGCTGGTCGCGCCTGATCGCCTCCGCTTCGACATCTCGCACAACAAGCCGATCTCGGCCGAGGAGCTCGAGGATGTCGAGCGCATGGCCAACGAGATCGTCGTGCAGAACAGTCCGGTGACGACGCGGCTGATGTCGGTGGACGATGCTATTGCCGAGGGCGCGATGGCGCTGTTCGGCGAGAAATACGGCGACGAGGTGCGCGTCGTTTCGATGGGCACCGGCCTGCACGGCGCCAAGGCCAACCGTCCCTATTCGGTCGAGCTCTGCGGCGGCACGCATGTCAGGTCGACCGGCGATATCGGCCTTGTGCGCATCCTGTCGGACAGCGCGGTCGCCGCCGGCGTGCGCCGCATCGAGGCGCTGACCGGCGAGGCGGCGCGCAGGCATCTCGACGAGCAGGACAAGCGCCTGAAGGCAGCCGCGGCGACCTTGAGGATCTCGCCGGCCGACGTTCCTGCGCGTGTCGAGACTTTGCTCGAGGAGCGCAAGAAACTCGAGAAAGAGCTCGCCGAGGCGCGCAAGAAACTGGCCCTTGGCGGCGGCGCTGCCGTTGCCGATGCTCCGGCCACCAACGAGACGGTTGCGGGTGTCGGCTTCCTCGGCAAAGCGGTCAGCGGTGTCGCGCCGAAGGACCTGAAGCCGCTTGCGGATGCCGGCAAGAAGACGCTGGGCTCCGGCGTGGTCGTCTTTATCGGTGCCGGCGAGGACAACAAGGCGAGCGTGGTGGTCGGCGTCACCGACGACCTGACCGGCCGCTTCAGCGCTGTCGATCTCGTCCGTGTTGCGTCCGCCGCGCTTGGCGGGCAGGGCGGCGGCGGGCGTCCCGATATGGCGCAAGCCGGCGGCCCCGACGCCTCCAAGGCGGACGACGCCATCGCGGCGGTAAAGGCGGCGCTCGAAGCCGCTTAGTGTTCCTGTGTCAGGAAGGCTTTGCCGCTTTCAGGGCGCGCGCCATTCTGACAGAGTCGCCCCAGGTGGACAGCCAGATGAGGCAATCCGTGGCGACGGCGATCGCCGCGCGCAGGAGGAGAAGCAGCGGGCCTGGTGCCAGCAGATGCTCCTCGGCGTGACGCAGATGGGCCAGCTCTTCCTCGCGGATCGACAGGATGATGGCGTGCAGTCCGGGATCGCGCCCGGCTAGATAGTAGAGCTGGTCGTCAAGATGGCGGTGCACGGTCGCTTCGACAGCGGCGGTGCATGCCCATATGCCTTGTGGGCCGAGCATGGCGGTGAGAAAGCCCAACAGCCAGCCGCCCCAGCTCCAGAACTGCATGACGCGACATGGACGCGAGTTTCGCATTGGCATGGCGGCACGGAAGAAGGCGCAATGCTGGCGCTCGTGTCCAAGCATCTCCGACAAAGACGGCACGCAATCGCGCCAAAAGTGCCGGGCGACAAAGATTTGCGCTGAATAGATCCTGATCGCTCCAAACTCGCCTGCGTGGTTGACCCGGGCTATCCTGGCTGTGGTCAGCGCTTCGCGACCGGAAAGCTCATGCATTGGAGAAGCTTGCCCGCCTGACGATGCGATCCCACCGGTCCTGCAAGTCTGGAAAGCGGGCAAGCAGCTTTCGCCCTTCGGCGACCTTGAGGAAATAGCCGATAATTGACGCCCTTTCGGCCGTGAAGATGTCGAGAGGGACGAGCTCGTAGTCGACGCGGATGCGGACATAGACGCTGTAGTGGGCGCCGTAGAGAAGAGGCTTTGCCACTTCATTCCTCTTTGGCTTGGCTGTCCCGTATCCAGACGCGCAGCGTGCCGGTGGTCTGAAAGCCGCAGTCCAGTGCGTCATCCAGCCCGCCGCCGCGTTCATACCCGACCAGCGCGCGACTTTCAGCAAACGTATTGGCTGCGGCTTGCACAGCATCTCGATAGGTCGAATTGCCATCCGTGGCAAAGACATTTGACAACCCGATCACGAGCTCGGATCTATTGGCTATGCAGCCGGCGGTGAAGCCGTCGGCCGTCCGTCGGCCAAGGATGGCGATGGCAGGGTCGGCCAGAACTGCGGTCGGAAAGACACGGCCGCTGGAGGAACCTGCGCCATCCGTCCAGGCAAGTTCCCACATCTCCAAGCTGGCTGCGTCCCCAACACGTTCCCAACCGGAGGGGGTCGTCGTTGGACGCCTTAGGTCCATCCAGATCCAGCTTGCTTCGAAGAGTTGGCTGAACCCGAGCGGTCGGAGATCCAGACGGCAGAAGCAATCCTTGACCGAAAAGCTGGTGGCAAGAACAGATGTCAGTCTGGCTATTTCTGCAAGTTGGATCGGTATGGCATCGGCATCCAAAGTGGCGGCATTGGGGTAGTAAGGAGGTGCTTGCTCATCGCTGGACCAGACGGAGCGGCTCCTCCGGCCGCTTAGCCCGTGCACCTTGAAAATAGCCTGGCAGAGGTCGGCATTGTTGCCAGCGCAAAGGCGGACCCTTTCGCTGGCAACAAGGCTCGGCACTTCTTACCCCATCGCCTTCTGCAGGTTCTCGTCGATCTTGTCGAGAAAGCCGGTGGTCGACAGCCAGGGCTGGTCGGGGCCGATCAGCAGCGACAGGTCCTTGGTCATGAAGCCGCCCTCGACGGTCTGGATGCAGACCTTTTCCAGCGTCTCGGCAAAGCGCTTGAGCTCGGCATTGCCGTCGAGCTTGGCGCGGTGGGCCAAGCCACGCGTCCAGGCGAAGATCGAGGCGATCGAGTTGGTCGAGGTTTCCTCGCCCTTCTGATGCTGGCGGTAGTGGCGGGTGACGGTGCCGTGGGCGGCTTCCGCTTCCACGGTCTTGCCGTCCGGCGTCATCAGCACCGAGGTCATCAGGCCGAGCGAGCCGAAGCCCTGCGCCACGGTGTCGGATTGCACGTCGCCGTCATAATTCTTGCAGGCCCAGACATAGCCGCCCGACCATTTCAGGCTGGAGGCGACCATGTCGTCGATCAGGCGGTGCTCGTACCAGAGTTTTCTCGCCTTGAACTCGGCCTCGAATTCCTTCTCGTAGACCTCCTGGAAGATGTCCTTGAAGCGCCCGTCATAGGCTTTGAGAATGGTATTCTTGGTCGAGAGATAGACCGGGAAGTTGCGCAGCAGGCCATAGTTCAGCGAGGCGCGAGCGAATTCGCGGATCGACTCGTCGAGATTGTACATGGCCATGGCGACGCCGGCGCCCGGCGCATCGAAGACGTCATGCTCGATCATCTGGCCGTCCTCGCCGACGAATTTGATTGTCAGCTTCCCCTTGCCCGGGAAGCGGAAGTCGGTGGCGCGGTATTGGTCGCCGAAGGCGTGACGGCCGACGACGATCGGCTTGGTCCAGCCGGGCACCAGGCGCGGCACGTTCTTCATGATGATCGGCTCGCGAAAGATGGTGCCGCCGAGGATGTTGCGGATGGTGCCGTTGGGCGACCTCCACATTTTCTTCAGCTTGAATTCCTCGACGCGCTGCTCGTCGGGCGTGATCGTCGCGCATTTCACGCCGACGCCGTATTTCTTGATGGCGTTGGCCGAGTCGACGGTCACCTGGTCATTGGTGGCGTCCCGGTTCTCGATCCCTAGATCGAAATAGTCCAGCTTGATGTCGAGATAGGGGTGGATCAGCTTGTCCTTGATGAACTGCCAGATGATGCGGGTCATCTCGTCGCCGTCGAGCTCGACGACCGGGTTCGCCACCTTGATCTTCGCCATGGAAAAATGCCTCGTTGCTGGGGATCTGAACGGCCTTGCCCGTGGCTTCGGCCGAGGTTGGGCAGCGTATATCAAAGCCTTTTTGAGCGCGCAAACCGCGATCAGCCGATCGCAGACCGGTGTCGCGCTTGTGAATGCTTCATTTTCAGGCCCGGATGTGGCAGGGGACGCCGAAACGCCGCAAACCTCATGTACGGAGAGCCATGCCAGCCGCAAACGACACCGCCAAGACCGCCGGACCGGCGATCATCCTTGTCGAGCCGCAACTCGGCGAGAATATCGGCATGGTCGCGCGCGCCATGGCGAATTTCGGCCTTTCTGAGCTGCGCCTGGTCAATCCGCGCGACGGCTGGCCGAGCGAGAAGGCGCGTGCCGCCGCCAGCCGCGCCGACCACGTCATCGATGCGACAACGGTGTTCGACGACCTTGCCTCGGCAGTGGCCGACCTCAACTTCGTCTTCGCCACCACCGCCCGCGAGCGTGACGGCTTCAAGCCGGTGCGCGGTCCGGTGGATGCGGGCAGGGCGCTCCGGGCCCGCGAGCAGGCAGGGCTGCGCACCGGAATTCTGTTCGGCCGTGAACGTTTTGGCCTCTACAATGAAGAGGTTGGTCTGGCTGACGAGATCGTCACCTTTCCCGTCGATCCCGGCTTCTCCTCGCTCAACATCGCACAGGCCGTGCTTTTGATGTCCTATGAATGGATGAAATCCGGCCTTGCCGAAGAGACCGCGACCAACTTCGCCGGACCGGAGCTCGTTCCGGCGACCAAGGAACAGCTGCACAGCCTGTTCACCTATCTCGAAGGCGCTCTCGAGGCGCGCGGCTATTTCCGCCCGGAAGAGAAGAGGCCTAAGATGGTCGACAATCTGCGCGCCGTGCTGACGCGGGCGGGATTCGCTGAGCCCGAGTTGAAGGTGCTGCGCGGCATCATCTCGTCGCTCGACAGGTTTTCGCCGGCAATGCCGCGCGGCGACGGCTCACCGGGGGATGATCCGAGGCGGGCGCCGGCTACGCGCAAGCGAACAACGGACAAAGAAAGTTAAATCCGTAAGCTCCGAACCTTCAAGGTAACCGAATATTATGCGGTTTGGTTCATCGTTCTTGGAACGATGGGGCAGCAGATGTTTACGTCCAATATTGGTCGCCTGCGTTTCTTCTTCTATTCGCTATGTCTGTTCATAGCGGAAGCGGTAGCGATCGTGCTCTGCATTGCCGCAACGACCGGCTTCGCGGGATTGATCAATTCGATGCCGGGTCCGTCGCGGCAAAGCCTGGCCGGCGCCGCGCTTGTTGTGTCGCTCGTCTTCGTCGCGCTGCGCTGCAACATCGCATGGCGCCGCAGCCGCGATGCCGATGGTTCAGGCTGGATCCTCTGGTCCTATATCGCCTTTTCCGGCATCTATGGATTGCTGCAGGCCGGAACGCTTCTGGTCATCGATTTCGGCAATCCTGAGAGCGCGCCCGGTGGCCTGAACCTGCTCGGCCTTGCCATATTCGGCCTCTGGTGCACGATCCTGTGGGCAAAGCCTGTGGCCGGCAGCAACATCGATGAGCTGACCGAGGCTTTCGACTTTGAAGGCTCGTTGCCGGCGGAGGCGCGCCCCGCGAGGGCGACAGCGAGCGTCGCTCCAGCTGCGCCACGGACTGCTGCGCAACCCGCGCGTCCGGCGCCGGCGCCGGCGCCGCAGCCGTTTGGCCGGGCGCGACCCGCCGGCTTCGGCAAGCGGGGGCTCTGAGTTGCGCAAAAGCTGCTGGCATCTGCCACTTCAAGACCATGATCGTTCAGGATAGAAGCGCGGTTGGCCAAATCTCGGGTCAGCTTCTTCCTGTAGTCGGATGACAATGAACGATCGATCAAACCAGCGTCCGATCCTGATGTTCGATTCCGGTGTCGGCGGACTGACGGTGCTGCGCGAGGCGCGCGTCCTGATGCCGGATCGGCGCTTCGTCTATGTCGCCGACGACGCGGCTTTTCCTTACGGCGCATGGGAAGAGCCGGCGCTCAAGGAGCACATACTCGCCCTGTTCGGCAAATTGCTCGACCGTCTGCAGCCGGCGATCTCAGTGATCGCCTGCAACACCG
This sequence comes from Mesorhizobium sp. WSM4898, assembly GCF_029625845.1. Lineage (NCBI taxonomy): Bacteria > Pseudomonadati > Pseudomonadota > Alphaproteobacteria > Hyphomicrobiales > Phyllobacteriaceae > Mesorhizobium > Mesorhizobium sp. WSM4898. Next base: position 198,475 of record NZ_JARTVQ010000003.1, read on the forward strand.
CCTCGACCCTGGTGATCGATGCGCTGCGGGAAAAATTTCCCGGTCATCTTTTTGTCGGAACGGTGCCCGCGATCAAGCCGGCGGCCGAGCGCACGCGGTCCGGCCTGGTTTCGGTGCTGGCGACCCCGGGCACGGTGAAGCGCCAGTACACGCGTGACCTGATCAGCAAATGGGCGCAGAAATGCCATGTCCGGCTCGTCGGCAGCGACAGGCTTGCCGCATTGGCCGAGATCTATATGCGCGAAGGTTTTGTCGACGAGGAAGCCGTGCGCGCCGAGATCGCGCCCTGCTTCATCGAGCACGACGGGCAGCGCACCGACATCGTCGTGCTCGCCTGCACGCATTATCCGTTCCTGGCCAACCGCATGCGCAAGACCGCTCCCTGGCCGGTCGACTGGATCGATCCGGCGGAAGCCATTGCCCGGCGCGCCATGTCGCTGCTGCAGCCTATCGGCGAACCGTCGGGCGAGACCGAGCCCGATATCGCCCTCTTCACCTCTGGTAAGGTGGATTTCGCCACGCGCAGGCTCATCCAGGGCTTTGGGCTGACCTCGCGCTAGCTGGAACTGCGATAGCGCCGCAGCGTTTCTCTTCCCACTACCGCACAGGGAGAAATCGCATGCCAGCCAAATCGCAAGCCCAACAGAAGGCAGCCGGCGCAGCCCTTTCGGCCAAGCGCGGCGAGACCAAGAAAACCGAGCTTAAGGGTGCTTCGCGCGAGATGTACGAGTCCATGAGCGAGAAGCAACTCGAGGAGTTCGCCGAGACCAAACGCAAGGGACTGCCTAGCAAGAAGTCCTGACTTTGTGGCTGCCTGGCTCTCAAGTTGGTGCCTGGATAGAAACCCGCGGCATGCCACGACGTGGCGGATCTGCTTGCGGCCATGCCAATGCCTGCCATCGCCGGCTCCGGCGTCATGACGGCAGAATGGTTGAGGGTGCGTCGCCGACACGAGCTTGACACCGGTTAAATCTCTGTTTAACAGGGCCACCAACACCGGGCGGCGACGTCCGGTGGTTTCTTTTGCATGGGCAAGACCTCACCGGAAGCCACTCTGTCGGCGGTCTTGTTGAACTGACGTGTCCCGTGGGTTTTCCGTCGCGTTGCGTGGGAAACCCTGTCAGGCCTCGAAAACGGAGGCCAGAGGAGGGCGCGTTTCCTTCACCCGGAGCCAAGGGGTTCCGGGTATATCGTTTTGAAAGGGAATGCGATGAGCAAGCGCGAATCCGCGAAATACAAGATCGACCGCCGTCTCGGCGAAAATATCTGGGGCCGTCCGAAGTCCCCGGTCAACAAGCGCGAATACGGTCCCGGCCAGCATGGCCAGCGCCGCAAGGGCAAGCTTTCCGACTTCGGCCTGCAGTTGCGCGCCAAGCAGAAGCTCAAGGGCCACTATGGCGATGTTTCGGAAAAGCAGTTCCGTAAGGTCTATGAGGAGGCCAACCGCCGCAAGGGCGACACCTCCGAGAACCTGATCGGCCTGCTCGAGTCGCGTCTCGACGCGATCGTCTATCGCGCCAAGTTCGTGCCGACCATCTTCGCGGCCCGCCAGTTCGTCAACCACGGCCACGTCAACGTCAACGGCAAGCGCACCAATATCGGTTCGTACCGCTGCAAGCCGGGCGACGTCATCGAGGTGCGCGAGAAGTCGAAGCAGCTCGTCATCGTGCTGGAATCGGTAGGCTTGGCCGAGCGTGACGTGCCGGACTATATCGAGGCCGACCACAACAAGATGACCGCGACCTACAACCGCGTTCCCGGCCTGGCGGATGTTCCGTTCGCCGTCCAGATGGAACCGAACCTGGTCGTCGAATTCTATTCGCGCTGATCCGACCAATCGGCGACACCCATCCAAGGCCGCCCTCGAGGCGGCCTTTTCTTTGTTTGTCGCGTCGGCCAGGGCGGCAATTCCACCCTGGTCATTTTTTTAGCCGCAATTCCGCGACGGCTAGTGATTCCACTTGGCTGCAAAATGCTCTAAGCGAAGCGGCAACAGAACCGCGGGCACCTGCGCCATGAATATGCTGCCAAACGTCAAATCGCTTGAGCCGATCGCCGACGAGCCGGACGGCGGATTCCATCCGTTGTTCCGCGACGTGCCATCCTCGGTCGAGTTCAACAAGCTGCGCAAGCGGCTGCTGCGGCTCACGCGCCAAGCGATCGAAGACTTCGCCATGGTGAAACCCGGCGAGCGCTGGCTGGTGGCGCTCTCCGGCGGCAAGGATTCTTATGGCCTGCTTGCCTTGCTGCTCGATCTCAAATGGCGCGGGCTGCTGCCGGTCGAGCTGCTTGCCTGCAATCTCGACCAAGGTCAGCCGAATTTCCCGAAGCACATCCTGCCGGACTACCTCGGCGCCAACGGCATTGCGCATCGCATCGAGTACCAGGACACCTATTCGGTGGTCACCGACAAGCTGCCCGAGGGCAGCACCTATTGCTCGCTCTGCTCGCGGCTGAGGCGCGGCCACCTCTATCGCATCGCCCGCGAGGAGGGTTGCACCGCGCTTGTGCTCGGCCACCACCGGGAGGACATCCTCGAAACCTTTTTCATGAACCTCTTCCATGGCGGGCGTCTCGCCGCCATGCCGCCGAAGCTTCTCAATGACGAGGGCGACGTCATGGTTCTGCGCCCGCTCGCCTATTGCGCCGAGGCGGATCTCGAGAAATTCGCCAATGCACTGAAGTTCCCAATCATCCCGTGCGATCTCTGCGGCAGCCAGGAAGGGCTGCAGCGCAACGCCATGAAGGCGATGCTCGACGATATCGAGAAGCGTATGCCTGGCCGCAAGGACACGATGATCCGCGCGATGACCAATGTGCGACCCTCGCATCTGCTCGACCGAAAACTGTTCGACTTCGCCGCGCTCGATGCGCCTTACCATGGGAAAAGACATTTCCGATGACGTTTGACATGCAAGCGATCGACTGGCTGGCCGAGCTTCTAGCTGACGCAGCCAAGGCCGAAATCATGCCGCGCTTCCGCCGATTGGGCGAGGGCGATGTTCGCCAGAAGACTTCGGCCGCCGATCTGGTGACGGAGGCGGACGTCAACGCCGAAAGGCTGATCACTGCCAGGCTGCGCGAGCGTTACCCTTCAGCGATGATCCTCGGCGAGGAGGCCTGTTCCGACAATCCGGCCTTGCTCAAAGGGCTCGGCGATGCCGAACTCGCCTTCGTCATCGATCCGGTTGACGGCACCTTCAACTTCGCCTCCGGTGTGCCGCTGTTCGGCGTCATGCTGGGCGTCGTGGTCAACGGCGAGACGGTTGCCGGCATCATCCACGATCCGGTCGGCAACGACTGGCTGATCGGCGCCAAGGGGGCGGGCAGCCATATCCGCCACGCACATGGCGCGCTGGAGAGGGTGCGGGTCGCCGAGCCGGTGCCGATCTCCGAGATGACCGGCGCGATCTCGTGGCAGTATCTGAAGGAACCGGAGCGCTCGCGGCTCGCTCGCAACCACACAAAGGCGCTGTCGCAGTTCGGCTATCGTTGCGCCGCGCACGAATACCGGCTGCTGGCGAGCGGCCATGCGCATTTCGTCGTCTACAACAAGCTGATGCCATGGGACCATCTGGCCGGCGTCTTGATCCATCAGGAGGCCGGTGGTTATGCGGCGCGGATCGACGGCGATGCCTATCTGCCGTCGCATGTCGACGGCGGGTTGTTGGTTGCGCCAGACAAGGATAGCTGGAACGAACTGCGGCGCGAGCTCTGGGCGGAATAGGATCGATTGCGCCAGCGAGGGCCAGCCGGTCGGCTGGAAGATGTCGACCTATGACCTCACGCAAATCCGGAGATGTGAATGGGCACCCAGTCCGCGATGGTCGCTCTGGCTCTCGCCATCACCGTGACGATCACGGGTGCTGACGAAGCAGCGGCACGGGAGCGCGCCTGCGGCAGTCGCGATCCCGTTAACTCCATAGCGGAAATGTCGGCTGCCATTTACGCCTGCTGGCGGCCGCCTCACGGAACTGCCGGCCTGTCCTTGACCCTGCGGTTCTCGCTCCGCCGAGACGGAACGCTCATTGGCAAGCCGCGCGCGACCTTCTCCGCACTCGGATCGAACGATGCATTGAACAGAGCCTTCGTTGCCTCAGTCCTCGAGGCTCTCGATAAGGCCCTGCCGTTACCCTTTACCGAGAGCATGGGCGAGGCGATCGCAGGGCGCATACTTTCGCCCCGCTTCACGGTTGCGCTTGAACGAAAATCCTGAGCGGGTGGCCGTAGGCGAGGGTCTCACACCGGCGGATTGTGGGGCTGGAACAGCCTTCCGCGCTCGGCGATCAGGATCATCAGCAGGGCGGCGAGGGAAACGCTGCAGAAGCCGGCGGCCAATGGCGTGACCGTGCCGTTATAGGCCTGGCCTATCAGCGTTCCGAGCAGGCCGCCGAGAAAGGTCTGCATGAAGCCGAGGATGGAGGACGCCGTGCCGGCAAGCTCGCCGAGCGGCTCCATCGCGAGCGCGTTGAAATTCGCGCCGAGACAGCCAAATGGAACCATCGCGCCGGCAAAGAAGGCGATGAACAGCCAGAGCGGCATCTCGATCTCGAGCGAGACGACGAGCCAGACCAGGCTGATGGCGAGGAAGAGCAGCAGCGCGCTCTGCGACAGGCGCCGCATGCCGACCTTGCCGACGAGCCGCGCGTTGAGGAAGTTCGAGAAGGCGAGCACGCCCGCGACGCCGGCGAAGATCAGCGGAAACAGCTCGCCGACATGGAAGACTTCGAGATAGATCTGCTGCGCGGAATTGATGAAGCCGAACATGGCGCCGAAGATGAAGGTGCTGGCAAAGGCATAGCAAAGCGCGATGCGGTTGGTGAGCACGATGCGGAAGCCGCCGACGACGGCGTTGACGGTTAAGGGCCGCCGGTATTCCGGATGCAGCGTCTCCGGCAAGCGCAACAGCGACCATGCCGACACGATGAGCGCGCCGACGGCCATGGTGACGAAGATCCAGTGCCAAGTGGCGAAGAGCATGATCAACTGGCCGATGCCGGGCGCAACGACCGGTATCGCCATGAACACCATGAAGATCAGCGACATGACCTCGGCCATGCGGCGGCCCTCGAAGGTGTCGCGCACGATGGAGACGGCGATGACGCGGGTGGCCGCCGCGCCGATGCCTTGCACGACACGGCAGGCGAGAAGGGTGGCAAAGGTCGGTGCAACAGCAGCGGCCGCTACCGCCGCCACGTAGATGATCAGGCCGGCGACCAGCGGCGCACGGCGGCCGAAACGATCGGAAACCGGACCGAAGAAGAGCTGACCGGTGCCGAAGCCAAGGATGTAGGCTGTGATCACATACTGGCGGTGGTTTTCATTCTCGACGCCGAGCGAGGCGCCGATCTGCTGCAGTGCCGGCAGCATGATGTCGATGGCGAGCGAATTGAGCGCCATCAGCGCCGCGCAGAGCGCAATGAATTCCCAGCGCGGAATGGGCAAGCTTTTTGCCGACTGCTGCGCTAGTGCCTGATTGTCCACGGCAAAATCCGATCAATCAAACGAACACGCGCCGGTCGACCGGCGCATCAATTCGTCTCGTTCTCGAGTTCGAAAGCCAAAGTGCCGAGGTGGGGCGGCCCCGGATGTCACGGCGCAGCCGGCTGGGCCGGCCAGCGCGAGCTCAAATCAGGCGGCGCCTTTGACGCTGACGCCTTTTTCGACCAGGAAATCCTGCAGCTCGCCGGCCTGGAACATCTCGCGCACGATGTCGCAACCGCCGACGAACTCGCCCTTGACGTAGAGCTGCGGAATGGTCGGCCAGTTGGAATAGTCCTTGATGCCCTGGCGCAGCTCGGCCGAGGTCAGCACGTTCACGCCTTTGTAGTCGACCCCGACATAGTCGAGGATCTGCACCACCTGGCCGGAGAACCCGCACTGCGGGAAGCCGGGGGTGCCCTTCATGAAGAGCACGACGTCGTTGCTCTTCACTTCGCTGTCGATGTAGTCGTTGATGCCGCTCATGGGGAATCCTTTCACGCCTGTGGGAGTCAGGCTCGAAGCATGTCCATCAAATAAACCCATAGGTTGGCTGAAACAAGACGTTAGCCGCGACGCACCCGAAATGGCGCAAAGCTTTGGTCCGCCATTGGGCCAAATCCGCCAGCCGGAACTCTTCCCACAAGCGGGCCGGCAGGCCGGTTCTCTTGTCTCGGTGCCGCTGACGGTTTCCCAGGTGCGCACGCGCCAGAATTATAGCTATAGCTAAATCTTGAAGCATGCGCTATCCTTGCCAGTGCCTTGGAGGAACGCGGATATGCGCGAAACGAAATCGCTGCTGGAACAAAAGCTCGATCGAAGGCTGCTTCTGGCCGGTGGCCTGGCGGCCGGCGGCACGGCGGTGATGGCGACCGCGGCGCGCGGGCAGACCGACCACGCCGGTCACGGAACGCCAGGGGCGGCCGAACCGCAGCCGGCGCACCTGTCCGCGCATGGGGCGATGATCACCGTCGGCGAGGTCGATGATAGCCGCAACGGATTCGATCCAGTGAAGCTGCTGAGCGACTGGGAGACCGGGACGGTGTCGACGCTGTCGGACGGGCGGACACTGCGCAGCTTCGAGGTCACGGCCGAGGACAAGGAGATCGAGATCGCGCCCGGCATCCTGTTCCCCGCCTGGACCTATAATGGCCGCGTGCCGGGGCCGTCGCTGCGGGCGACCGAAGGCGATCGCTTGAAGATCGTCTTCCGCAACAACGGCTCGCATCCGCATTCCATGCATTTCCACGGCATTCACGCAGCCCGGATGGACGGCGTTCCCGGCGCCGGTCTGATCGGGCCGGGCGAGGAGTTCGTCTACGAGTTCGATGCCAGGCCGTTCGGCTGCCACCTCTATCATTGCCATGCGCTGCCGCTGAAGCGGCACATCCAGAAAGGTATGTACGGCGCCTTCATCATCGATCCCGATCCCGCCAGGCATCCGGAGCACGAGGCGGTCGCCCGCTCGCGCCTGCTCGGCACGCCGGAGAATGCCGGCTGGCAGGAATTCGTAATGGTGATGAACGCCTTCGACACCAATTTCGACAACGAGAACGAGGTCTATGCCGTCAACACCGTCGCCCATGCCTACGCGAAGAAGCCGATACGGGTGCTGAAGGACAAGCCTGTCCGGATCTATCTCGTGAACGTGGTCGAGTTCGACCCGATCAACTCCTTCCATCTGCATGCCAATTTCTTCGACTACTACAATCAGGGCACGACGCTGACGCCGACACTCAGGACCGTCGATCTGATCACCCAGTGCCAGGCCGAGCGCGGTATCCTCGAGTTCCATTTCAGGGAGCACGAGCCAGGCCTCTACATGTTCCATCCCCACCAGTCGGAGTTTACCGAACTCGGCTGGTCGGGCATGTTCGACGTCGTGGAGGCCTTGTCGTGACCGATGTCAGTAGCACCTCCCGGGATACACAGGCCGGTCGGCCGCGCTGGCTCTCTCTGCTCTGGATAGTACTGCCGCTCGCCGTACTCGGGCTCGCGGTTGCGTGGATGGTCTCTTCCGACCCGTTGGCCAGCTTTCGCAACGGCGCGCCGCCGGTCGAGAACCTGACCTTCGAGCGGACAATTATCGGAAACGACGGCATTCGAATCCTCGTGCGGGCCGGTGGGTCGGAACCGATGACGATCGCACAGGTCCAGGTCGACGACGCTTACTGGCAGTTCACGCAGGATCCGCCGGGGCCGATCCCGCGCGGCGCAACGGCATGGATCAGCCTGCCATACCCCTGGGTGCTGGGGGAGGCGCATGCGATCAATGTCGTAACCAGTACCGGGACAACATTCGGGCACGATATCGCCGTCGCCGTACCCACACCGACGCGCAGTTCACCTAGCTTTGCCGCGCAAGCGGTGCTGGGCGGCTTTGTCGGCATCCTGCCCGTGGCGATCGGCCTGATGTTCTATCCGGCACTACGCGGGGTCGGGCGGAACGGCATGGATTTTCTCCTGTCGATGACCGTCGGTCTGCTCGCCTTCCTTTTCGTCGACACGCTCGAGGACGCGTTCGAACTGGCCGGCGAAGCAGCCGCCCTGTTCCAGGGGTCGACCATGATCGTACTCGCAGCCACCGCCAGTTTCCTTCTGCTCATGGCGGCAGGCCGGCGCAGCGGGACACCGACCGGGCTGGCGCTTGCCACCTTCATCGCACTCGGCATCGGCCTGCACAATCTCGGCGAAGGGCTGGCGATCGGCGCCGCCTTCGTCTCGGGCGCAGCCGGGCTCGGCACGTTCCTGGTGCTTGGCTTCACCTTGCACAACATCACCGAAGGCATCGCCATCGCCGCCCCGATCCTGAAGCAGCAACCGCCGCTCAGGACCTTCGCCATGTTGACGCTGCTCGCGGGAGGTCCAGCCGTCGTCGGCCTATGGATCGGCAGCCTCGCCTATGCGCCACAATGGTCGGCGCTGGCGCTGGCGATCGGCGCCGGAGCGATCCTGCAAGTGATCGTCGAGATGGTTTCGCTGCAGCTTCGCCAGCGCCCCGATGGCTCGCGCGCCTTGCTCGCACCGGCTGCGATGGCCGGGCTTACAGCCGGGGTCGGCTTCATGTACCTCACGGCGATGCTGGTAAAGATCTGAACAACCGCGGCGTCAACACTCAGTCCGGAACGCTGGTCTGCAGGGCGAGCGCATGCAGCACGCCGCCCATATTGCCTTTCAGCGCGTCATAGACCATCTGGTGCTGCTGGACGCGGCTTTTGCCGCGGAAGCTCTCGGCCACCACTTCGGCAGCGTAGTGGTCGCCGTCACCAGCCAGATCGCGAATTGTCACCTTGGCGTCCGGAATGCCTTCCTTGATCAGTCGTTCGATGTCGTGCGCATCCATTGCCATGGCAGAAATCCTGTTTTCGAGCGGGCGCAGCCCGTGCGATGAGAGTCGGGGATAAGCGTAGAGCCTTTCCGGTCCGGATTGAAGCGGTTCCATCCGTGACCGAGGCTTCACGGGACATTCCGATCCGGCTGAGCCGCGTCGCCGGCGGACACATCCTCGCGCGTCGAGTAGGCGCGACCGAGGCTGAAGGTCAGCACGTAGAGCGGCACGTTTATCGCGATACCGACCATCGGCAAGTAGCTCGTCCACTGCCAGACCGGGGAGAAAAACGGCCGGCCGTAGCCATCGCACATAAGCGAAGAACCATACGCCCAAAGCGCTCCGATGGCGGTTGCAATGGCGAAGAGCTTGACGCAAGTGACGATATGCCTTGCCCGAGCCGGCTCCGGCAAAAGGCGCTGCCACAGCACCAGGCACAAAACAGGAATGGCGTAGACGAGGTCCTGAGCGGCCAGCAACGGGATTGCGCCGTTCGCCGCAGCAAGGAACTCGGCTCGCGTTTCGAGCCTTGGACAGACCTCGCTCGAGGTCGTCGACAGCAGCAGAAAGACGAACGGGCCGAGGAACCAGAAAAAGAACAGCGACGGCCAGAAAACCGCTGCAAGCAGCGCCCGGACCGCCAGCCTGGTCAAATGGCCTGATCCATGAAGCGCGGGAACCAGCCCTCATGGGCGGCGGTCAATTCGCTGACCGGAACGGCACGCGCCTCGCCGAGCTTCAGCATGTCGCCACCGGTCGTGCCGATCCACGGCGCGAAGATGCCGAGCTTGCCCTGCTCCGCGCGGATCCTGTCCCATTCGCCGCTTTGCGGGTCGATCGACAAGGTCAGGAGATAACGTCCTTGGTCCTCGCCGAACCAGACCGGGATCGGATCGGTCCCGGTGAGACCGGGAATGGTGGCGCCGATGCCGGATGCCATCGCCATTTCGGCCAGCGCCACGGCAAGGCCGCCGTCGGAGACATCGTGCGCGGCAGTCACGATGCCGGAAGCGATCAGCGCGCGCACATGGTCGCCGACGCGCTTTTCATGTTCGAGGTCGACGGGCGGCGGCGAACCGTCGGCGCGGCCGTGGATGTCGCGCATATAGACCGATTGGCCGAGATGGCTGCCCCATGTCGGCGGCGCGCCGACCAGCACGATCATCTGGCCCTCGGCGGCAAAGCCGACGCGGGCCATCTTCGACCAATCTGCGATCAGCCCGACGCCGCCGATGGTCGGCGTCGGCAGGATGCCGCGGCCATTGGTTTCGTTGTAGAGCGAGACATTGCCGGAGACGATCGGGAAGCCGAGCGCGCGACAGGCGTCGCCGATACCCTTAACCGCTCCGACAAACTGGCCCATGATCTCCGGCCGCTCCGGATTGCCGAAATTAAGATTGTCGGTGGCGGCAAGCGGCAGGGCGCCCGTTGCCGTCAGGTTGCGCCAGCATTCGGCGACGGCCTGCTTGCCGCCCTCATACGGGTCGGCCTCGCAATAGCGCGGCGTGACGTCGGAAGAGAAGGCGAGCGCCTTGGTTGGATGGCCTTCGACGCGCACCACGCCGGCATCGCCGCCTGGGAGCTGCAGCGAATTGCCCTGGATCAGCGTGTCATACTGCTCCCACACCCAGCGGCGCGAAGAGAGGTCCGGTCCGCCCAGCATCGTGAGCAACGCGTCAGCGACGTCGGCCTTGGGCGCGTCGTTCGCTGCAAGCGACGCCGGCTTCTTCGTTTCGACCCAGGGGCGATCATATTCCGGCGCCTGGTCGCCCAGTTCCTTGATCGGCAGGTTGGCGACCTCGTCGCCATGGTGCAGCACGCGGAAGCGCAGGTCGTCGGTGGTCTTGCCGACGATGGCGAAGTCGAGGCCCCATTTGCGGAAGATCGCCTCGGCTTCCTCCTCTTTCTCGGGGCGCAGCACCATCAACATGCGCTCCTGGCTTTCCGACAGCATCATCTCGTAGGCGCTCATGCGCTCCTCGCGCACCGGCACCTTGTCGAGGTCGAGCTCGATGCCGAGATCGCCCTTGGCGCCCATCTCGACCGCCGAGCAGGTCAGGCCGGCGGCGCCCATGTCCTGGATGGCGATGACCGCGCCCGACGCCATCAGCTCGAGGCAGGCCTCCAGCAGGCACTTTTCGGTGAAGGGGTCGCCAACCTGTACGGTCGGCCGCTTCTCCTCGATCTTGTCGTCGAACTCGGCCGAGGCCATGGTGGCGCCGCCGACGCCGTCGCGCCCGGTCTTGGCGCCGAGATAGACGACCGGCAGGCCGACGCCCTTGGCCTGCGACAGAAAGATGGCGTTGGTTTTGGCGAGGCCGGCCGCGAAGGCGTTGACCAAGATGTTGCCGTTGTAGCGGGCGTCGAAATTGACCTCGCCGCCGACGGTCGGCACGCCGAACGAATTGCCGTAGCCGCCGACACCGGAAACGACTCCAGCAACCAGGTGCCGGGTCTTGGGATGGTCAGGCGCGCCGAAGCGCAATGCGTTCATCGCCGCAACCGGTCGCGCGCCCATGGTGAAGACATCGCGCAGGATGCCGCCGACGCCGGTCGCGGCTCCCTGATAGGGCTCGATATAGGAGGGGTGGTTGTGGCTCTCCATCTTGAAGACGACGCAGTCGCCGTCGCCAATGTCGACTACGCCGGCATTCTCGCCCGGCCCCTGGATAACCCGCGGGCCGCTGGTGGGCAGCGTGCGCAGCCATTTCTTGGAAGACTTGTAGGAGCAGTGCTCGTTCCACATCGCCGAGAAGATGCCGAGCTCGGTGAAGCTCGGCTCGCGGCCAACCAGATCGAGGATGCGCTGGTATTCGTCGGGCTTCAGCCCATGCGCGGCGACGAGCTCGGGGGTGATCGGCACGGAATTGGATATGGTCATGAGCGGCGATTGGTATCCGTGGGAGAGGGGGCTTTTCTGAGTCTCCTCTTATCGCAAGCTTTCGAGCGATACACCCCCAAAGCACGACGAAAACGCCGCAAAATCGCTGCGCCGGCACCGGCCGGTAGCGCGAGGCGCTTGGGAAAGGACTGGTCAGGAAAAACTGTCGTAGCCGGCGCGGCCCTCGTCGAGCAGGCGGCGGATGACCGCGACGCCACCGGCGACGTCCTTACTTTGCCGGGGTTGCGAAACACCGAAGCGGACGCCGTGGAAGACTTGCTCCGAACGACCGGCCTTGAACTCGTCCTCGTCGTCGATGAGCAAGCCCTGCGCCAGGCAGGCATTCTTGAAGGTGCCTGAGAGCCAAGGATCCGGCAAGGTGAGCCAGACGAAGGGCACATTGTCCCGCGCCTTGAAGTCAAAGCCAGCCAGCGTCTCGCGCACGACATGGAGACGAGCTTGGATCTCGGCAATGCAGCGCTTGCGGATATCGCTGGCCTGGCCGGACATCACCAGCCTTGTTCCGACCTCCGCCAGCAGAAAGGGCAGCCCGCCGGTCATCATCTTGTGCGCCACGCGGATGCGGTGGCGGTAGGCGGGCGGGCAGGACAGCCAGCCGCCGCGCACGCCGGCCGCGACCGACTTCGACAGGCCGCCGGCTACGATCGTGCGCTCAGGGGCGTATTCGGCGAGCAGTGGCGTCGGATCGTCGGTCAATTCGCCATAAAGATCATCCTCGATCAGGACGACATTGTACTCGCGCGCTATACGCGCGATCGCCTGGCGCCGCTCCGCCGACAGCGTAACCTGCGTCGGGTTCTTCGCCGTCGGCATCGCGAACATCATCTTCGGGTGTTTCTGCGCGCAGACGCGTTCGAAATCGTCGGGATCGAGACCTTCATCGTCCGCCGAGACCAGCGCGGTACGGCGCCCGATCAGACCTGCGCTGCGCGAGATCTGCGAATAGGTGAGATGCTCGAAGACGATCGTGTCGCCAGGCGTGGTGAGCGCCGCGATCGCCGCCATCACCGCCGCATGGGTGCCAAGCGTCGGCACGATCGAATCGGGCGAGGGGTGAAAGGAATTGCGCTTGAGCCAAAGGCCGCCGGCCTCGAACCAGCGATCCGGGAAATCCCTGGTATAGCTTGAAATGTCGTGGGGGTGCTCCTCCGCCGTCCGCGCCAGCAGTTCGGCAATCAATGCGCCTTGTCCGACATCGGGGGCGGCGGTGCTGTCGAAGCGCAGCTTGCCGCTGGGCGCATCGATGAGCCGCGTTCCGAGCGCGGCGGGCTGCAGCTCGGGCTTGGGGCTTTCCGCGCGTTGCGCGAGCACATAGGTGCCGCGCCCGACCTCCCCACTCACCAGCCCGCGCTCGCGCAGCAACTGATAGGCCCGGCCGACCGTGCCGACCGTAGTGCCAATGTCGTAGGCGAGGTCGCGCTGCGGCGGCAGTTTTGCACCCGCATCGATGACGCCCTTGTCGATATCTGACTCAATGCTGTCAGCAAGGCGCTGATAGAGAGGGCCGGAACCGGAAGCGAGGTCTGGGAGCCAATTTGTCATGGTGACAATTTTTTATATTGCATCGCGAGACGAGTCAATCGATATGAGAACGCGGGTAGCTAGAGTACAATTGATAGAATTGGTTGATCGCAAGATGAATACAATTGATACATTCCGTTATGACAGCGCCGAGTTGCACGGCCGCCCGTCGGGGCGCCGCGGGTTCGTTGACCGGGTCGTATTCGTGCTTCGTGCCATCGCCAGGCAAATCGACCGCATGCTGGAACGCCGTCGCGGACGCCTTGCGCTCTTGGAGATGACCGACGAGCAGCTCAAGGACATCGGCATTTCGCGCTGCGACGCCCATCGCGAAGGTATCAGGCCGTTCTGGGACTAAGCGCGTCGCGACGCCCTTGATTGTTGCGATGCATGTCAAATCGCTGCGCGGTTTGGGCATACATCGACCGCGAACAGAGCTTCGATGGTATGTTGATTGACGAGCGCGAAAAGCCGACCGTCAATCCTGCATTTGCAGGAAGTGGGCTACGGCCGAGTCACGCGGCAGCGGCGCAGGATGAATTGCCGGCCTGCCAGCGCGCGATGTCGGAGCCTATGCGCGCGCCCAGCGGTTCGGCCATCAACGGCCCGAACACGTCCACTTTGCGGGAATTGCCTTGTGCTTGCACGACCAGCAGCGGCTTGCCGCCATAGTGCTTGGCGGGCACCAGCAGGAAGCGCGGCGTGCCGCTGTAGGAGTTGAGCTCGTTGGCCATCTGATAGGGCTTGAAGGCCGGGTCCTTGCTGGCGATCCAGCACTTGTGAGCGGCGATGGCGACCTGCTCCATGGCAAGCAGGGAAGCGCTCTTGCCAGAGGGGGGCGGCGTGGTCTTCGAGCCGGACTGGCAAGAGGCGAGCGCAAATCCGGCGGCGGCCAGGAGAGCAAGGCGAGTAATCGTCAGTCTCATGGTCAGGCCGCCCCGTTCGTCTGAAAGAATGGTCTGAAGGAATCGTCTGAAAGGATCAAGCGGCGATGCCAAGCGCGCCTTCGAACAGCGCCCGGCCGTCGCTGCCGCCGTGTGCCGCCTCGATCAGGTTCTCTGGGTGCGGCATCAGACCGAGCACATTGCCCTTCTCGCTGACTATGCCGGCGATGTCGTTGATCGAGCCGTTGGGATTGGTGCCTTCGGCATAGCGGAACACCACCTGGCCTTCGCCTTCGAGGCGGGCCAGCGTTTCGGCGTCGGCGAAATAGTTGCCGTCGTGATGCGCGACCGGTGAGCGAATGATCTGGCCGGGCTGATAGCCGCGGGTGAACATCGTGTTCGCGTTAGCGATCTCGAGCTTCACGTGTCGGCAGACGAATTTCAGCGAGGCGTTGCGCATCAGGGCGCCGGGGAGCAGCCCCGCCTCGACCAGGATCTGGAAGCCGTTGCAGACGCCGATGACCATGACACCCTTGGCCGCCTTTTCGGCCACTGCCCGCATCACCGGCATGCGCGCGGCGATCGCCCCGCAGCGCAGATAGTCGCCGAAGGAAAAGCCGCCGGGAATGGCGATCAGGTCGACATCCGGGATTTCGGTATCGGTCTGCCAGACGGTCGCCGGCGCCTGACCGGAAATCTTGGTCAGAGCCGCGATCATGTCGCGGTCACGGTTGAGACCGGGGAGGAGTACGACGGCTGATTTCATTTGGGTCGTAGGGCCTCTGGTTTTCGGCGAGTTCGCTGGTGATACACGCGCTTCAGGAGCCTGTACATCAAATCGCTGGTGGCTTCAGGCATAACCTCTGCGCTGCAACCTCAGGTAATAGCCACACTATAATTCTCAATCACCGTGTTCGCCAGAAGCTTGTCGCACATGGCCTTGAGGTCGGCTTCGGCCTTGGCTTTGTCGGTTCCGGTGAGCTCGATGTCGAAGACCTTGCCCTGCCGCACCTGGCCGACGCCGTCGAAGCCCAGCCCTGAGAGCGCGTGCTCGATCGCCTTGCCCTGCGGGTCGAGAACTCCGTTCTTGAGGGTGACGGTGACGCGGGCTTTCATCGATACTCCTGAGTGATCGGTAGTGCGGAGGGCGGGCGCGCCGTTTCCGGCAGGCCCGCGCTGGCTGTCAGTGCTTCGTGCTCTTCGAGGGCTCGGAAGAGGCAACGAGCACCGGGCCTGTCGGGCGCGGCGGCTCGTTCTCGTTCATGATGCCGAGGCGGCGGGCCACTTCCTGGTAGGCCTCGACCAGGCCGCCCATGTCGCGGCGAAAGCGGTCCTTGTCGAGCTTGTCCTGAGTGGCGACGTCCCACAGCCGGCAGGAATCCGGCGAGATCTCGTCGGCGACAACGATGCGCATCATGTCGCCCTCGAACAGGCGGCCGCACTCGATCTTGAAGTCGACAAGCTGGATGCCGACGCCCAGGAACAGGCCGGAGAGGAAGTCATTGACGCGGATAGCAAGCGCCATGATGTCATCGATCTCCTGCGGGCTGGCCCAGCCGAAGGCGGTGATGTGCTCTTCCGACACCATCGGGTCGTCCAGCGCATCGGCCTTGTAGTAGAATTCGATGATCGAGCGCGGCAGAACCGTGCCTTCCTCGATGCCCAGGCGCTTTGCGAGCGAGCCGGCGGCCACGTTGCGCACCACCACCTCGAGCGGGATGATCTCGACTTCCTTGATCAGCTGCTCGCGCATGTTCAGCCGGCGGATGAAATGGGTCGGGATGCCCATACGATTGAGGTGATTGAAAATGTGCTCGGAGATGCGGTTGTTGAGCACGCCCTTGCCGTCGACCACCTCATGTTTCTTTTTGTTGAAGGCGGTGGCGTCATCCTTGAAGAACTGGATCAGCGTCCCGGGCTCAGGTCCTTCATAGAGGATCTTGGCCTTGCCTTCGTAAATGCGGCGGCGATTTTTCATCTGATTTTTTCTCTGGATTGGCGGGCAGGCGGCAAGCGACCAGTTCCTGTCCGTCTGCCTAAATTAGTTGTGGCGACGGGTGCGTTCAATGCCGGTGTCTATAGCAATCGTAATGTTTGCTCAATCGGCAAATCCAGCCGATCAACCGCTTTCGGAACCGAAATGCCGCAGCGCAGCATGGGACGTTGCATATTGACCGGCCCGCGACCTTTTGGTTTGTGCTGGGTAAGCACACATATTCATAGCCAAGCGAATCGATTTGATCGGAGGGACGCATGAGCAGCATGAAAGACCGCGAAGAGGGCTTCGAGCGCAAATTCGTCTTCGACGAGGAGCTCCGCTTCAAGGCCTCGGCGCGCCGCAACAGAGCGCTCGGCCTGTGGGCCGCCGAAAAGCTGGGCAAGAGCGGAGCCGATGCCGAGGCCTATGCCAAAGCGGTAGTCGTCTCCGACATCGAGGAGGCCGGCGACCATGACGTCTTCCGCAAAATCCGCGAGGACTTCGACGCCGCGGGCGTCAACCAGTCGGACCATCAGATCCGCCGCACCATGGACGAGCTGATGGCGCAGGCGATCGAGCAGGTCAAGAACACGTAAAAATCGTTGGAACCAATCCCCCCCCGGGCCCCGCGGGGCGGTTTTCTTTGCCTTGCCGCCGTTTCCGGCTGAGACTGCGGATCGTTACCAAGGAAGTTCCGATGTCGCTCAAGTCCCGCCTGGCCGCCGACGAAACGCTGTTCACCGCCTGGTCCGGCGTGCCGGACGCGCTGACGGTAGAGATCATCGCCAAGCAGGGCTTTGATGCCGTTACCCTCGACATGCAGCATGGCGGCCACCACGAGGACAGCGTTCTACGCGGCCTGGTGCCGGTGCTTGCGGCCAACAAGCCGGCGCTGGTGCGCATCCCGGTCGGGCGCTTCGACATGGCGAGCCGGGCGCTCGATTTCGGCGCCGAGGCGGTGATCGCGCCGATGGTCAATTCCGTAGACGACGCCAGGCAGTTCGCCGCAGCGATGAAGTATCCGCCGATGGGCGAGCGTTCTTGGGGCCCGACCTATGCCTTCCCGCGCCATGGGAAGGGCGACCATGCCGAGTGGCTGCGCGACTCGAACCAGCGCACCATGGCCTTTGCCATGGTCGAGACGCGTGCGGCGTTCGAGGCGCTGGACGGCATCCTCGAGACGCCCGGCATCGATGGCATCTTCGTCGGGCCGTCGGATTTCTCGATCGCCTGGTCGAACGGCACCACCGTCAATTCGACGCTGGAAAGCATGATGGAGACGGTCGCCTCGATCGCCGAGCGGACGCGCAAGGCAGGCAAGCACGCCGCGATCTATGTCATCGAGCCGGCCGTGGCCGGCCGCGTCGTGTCGATGGGCTATCGGCTGCTCGCCATGGGTTCTGACCACACGCTGATCTCGCTCGGAGCCAGGACGCTGCTGAAGAGCATGCGGGATTCGATCGGCGCCTGAGGCGCCGGCGTTTCAAGGCTCCTTCAATTCCGTCAGGAACTTGGCGAAAGTCATCGATCCCTCCGGCCAGGGGCCGAAGCCCGCGTCCTGGTTGAGATGGCCGGCGTCGCCGGCGTCGATGAACAGCGAACCCCAGGCGGCGGCGATGTCCTCGGCAACCTCAAAGGCGCAGAACGGGTCGTTGCGGCTGGCGATCACGATCGACGGAAAGGGCAGGGGATCGCGCGAATAGGGCCCGAAGGTCATCAGGTGCCTCGGCCTGATCTCCGGATTGGCGACATCAGGGGGCGCCACGAAGAAGGCGCCCGCGACCGGCTTCTGGAATTGCGGGATCGCCTGCACCGCCGCCGCCACACCCAGCGAATGCGCGACGATGACCACCGGCCGCTCGGCCTCGTTGACAGCTTTCGCTACACTTGCCGTCCAGTCCTCGCGCACGGGTTTCGTCCACTCGGCCTGTTCGACCCTGCGTGCCGTCGACAATTTCGACTGCCAGCGGGTCTGCCAATGCTCGGGACCGGAGTTGGTGTAGCCGGGTATGATGAGGATATCGGCGTCCTTGACTTTCATGGCGCCGATGTAGCGAGCGCCCCTGTCTGATGCAACCGGCCGGTGGAATGCAGTGGCATCACAAGGGTGAACAACGTGTTCGATTCTTTCAACCTTGTGTGAACGATGGTGATGAACGATCTGGAGAGGGAACAGGAATGAATAATAAACGTCGGAGCGACTGCCCATCGTGAGATCGGCGCCCGAACGGAGAGTGTGATGAGCGAACTGCCTTTTGCCGCGACCACCCCGGTCAGCGTCGCGCGTGTCGGGTTGAAGGCGCGCGATGCCGAAAACCTTGCCGCCTATTATCGTGCCGTCGTCGGCCTGCAGGAGTTGAGCCGCGCCGATGGCGCGATCACCCTCGGCGCCGCGGGCCGCCCGCTGCTGGTGCTGGAGCAGGATGCCTCGGCCAAGCCTGACGACCCGCGCAGCGCCGGCCTGTTCCATACTGCGTTCCTGCTGCCGTCGCGCGCCGATCTCGGCCGGTGGATCAGCCATGCCGCCGCCAACCGGATCGGCATCGAAGGCGCCTCGGACCATCTGGTCAGCGAGGCGCTCTACCTCACCGACCCTGAAGGCAACGGCATCGAGATCTACGCCGATCGCCGTCCGCAGGATTGGAAATGGAACGGCGACAAGATCGCAATGTCGACCGAGCGGCTGAATCTCCCCGCGGTCGTCGCCAGCGTGCCCGTCGGTGACGCCGGCTGGCAGGGAGCGCCGGAAAACACCATTGTCGGCCATGTCCACCTGCGCGTCGGGCGTCCGGAAGACGCCGAAGCGTGGTGGCATGACGAATTCGGCTTCGACACGGTCGCCAAATATGGCGGTCAGGCGGTGTTCCTGTCCTCCGGCCACTACCACCACCATATCGGTGCCAATTCCTGGCGCAGCGCCGGCGCCGGCCGCCGCGATCCCTCCCGCTCGGGCCTCGCCTGGGTCGAAATGCGCTCGGACAACGTGAAGGCCGAGACGACGCGTGAAGATCCCTGGGGCACGGTGATCAGGACGGTGCCTGGCAAGGCCTGATTAGGCTGCGCCACGCTAGCGGGCCTTCCCCCGGACTCAGGCCTGTCCAAACACCCGCTTGAAGATCGTGTCGACATGCTTGGTGTGATAGCCGAGGTCGAACTTCTCGCGGATCTCGGCCTCGGGCAGTGCCGCTGTCACGTCCTTGTCGGCAAGCAGTTCCTCAAGGAAATCAGCACCTTGCTCCCATACCTTCATGGCATTGCGCTGCACCAGGCGATAGGCATCCTCGCGTGACACGCCAGCCTGGGTCAACGCCAGCAGCACGCGCTGCGAATGCACCAGGCCGCGGAACTTGTTGAGGTTCTTCTCCATGTTCTCGGGGTAAACGAGCAGCTTATCGACGACACCGGTCAGGCGTGCCAAGGCGAAGTCGAGCGTCACCGTCGCGTCCGGTCCGATCATGCGCTCCACCGAGGAGTGCGAGATATCGCGCTCGTGCCACAGCGCCACATCCTCCATGGCCGGCATGGCGTAGGAGCGGACCATGCGGGCAAGGCCGGTGAGATTCTCGGTCAACACCGGGTTGCGCTTGTGCGGCATCGCCGACGAGCCCTTTTGTCCCTGCGAGAAATATTCTTCCGCTTCCAGCACCTCGGTGCGCTGCAGATGCCGGATCTCGACGGCCAGGCGCTCGACCGACGAGGCGATCACGCCGAGCGTAGCGAAGAACATCGCATGGCGGTCTCGCGGGATGACCTGAGTCGAGACCGGTTCCGGCTTCAGGCCGAGTTTCTTCGCCACATGCTCTTCGACGTAGGGATCGATGTTGGCGAATGTGCCGACCGCGCCCGAGATGGCGCAGGTGGCGATGTCTTCGCGCGCGTGCAGCAACCGCTCGCGGCAACGCGAGAATTCGGCATAGGCCAGCGCGAGCTTGACGCCGAAGGTGGTCGGCTCGGCATGGATGCCGTGGCTGCGGCCGATGGTGATGGTATCCTTGTGCTCGAAGGCGCGGCGCTTCAGGGCCACAAGCAGCGCGTCAATGTCGGCAAGCAGAATGTCGCTGGCGCGTGTCAATTGCACCGCAAGACACGTGTCGAGAACGTCCGACGAGGTCATGCCCTGGTGAATGAAGCGAGCGTCCGGTCCGACGAATTCGGCGAGATGGGTCAGGAATGCAATCACGTCGTGCTTGGTGACGCGCTCGATCTCGTCAATCTTATCGACGTCGAATTTGGCCGCGCCGCCCTTTTCCCAGATGGTCTTGGCGGCTTCCTTCGGGATGACGCCGAGCTCGGCCAGCGCATCGCAGGCATAAGCCTCGATCTCGAACCAGATGCGGAACCGGGTTTCGGGCGACCAGATGGCGACCATTTCCGGCCGGGAATAGCGAGGGATCATGGTTTCTTAGTCCTGCTGGGAGAAGCTTTGGCCGCGTCCTAACAGAGGCCGGCTCAATGCTCAACGCCGCCGGCGTGCAAACCAGATGCTGGCGGCGGCAAGTACGGCAAAGCCGAACGGAAAATAGAGCCGACGCCCAGGACGACGAACTGGTAGAGCGCGGCGAGGACCGTGAACACGAACTCAGACGCCCAGGTCCGCGTGAAGGCCGGCGCGTGCCACTCGGCGTAGTAAGAACGGTATTGCAGGGCAAACAGCCCGCCGGTGAAAGCGAGCGTCGCGCCAAGCAGGCATACGAAAGCTGCGGCGAGCGCGGTTTCCCAGTGGCGGCCGCGCGATACCAGTGCGGCGAACGTCAGCCCGACCGAAAAAGCAAGCGCGCCGCCGAGCGCATAAAGCAGCACGACGAAGCGGGCGCTGTCCGGCGTCTCCCAATAATACAGATTGAGGAAAGTGCTCGCCGCCATCGCAAGCCCCCACAGCAGGGCGCCGACAATTGCCGTGCT
The DNA here is from genome assembly GCF_029625845.1 of Mesorhizobium sp. WSM4898. Lineage (NCBI taxonomy): Bacteria > Pseudomonadati > Pseudomonadota > Alphaproteobacteria > Hyphomicrobiales > Phyllobacteriaceae > Mesorhizobium > Mesorhizobium sp. WSM4898. The sequence goes on from NZ_JARTVQ010000003.1 coordinate 219,471, forward strand.
TGCCGATGGCAGAGCGTCGCGCAGGCGGTTTGCCAGGCGCAGACGCAAGGAGGCCGGCTGCAGCGACGTTACGGTCACTGGGCCACGTTTCGCGGCGAAAAGCGGTTCGCCTTGCGTGGTGTTGGCAATGCTCCCTGTCTCATTGGCATCATGGCTATCACGCCATGGTGAACAAGACATGCCGCTCGATGCATCCAATCCGGCGGCCGTTTGTTATTGTGGGCGGCCGACAGGGACGCGCGGCCACCCACCGGAGGGACCAGCATGACCACCGATCTCAGCAAGATACGCGAGCATATGGAAGTAGTCGGCGCCGATGGCGTCCATGTCGGCACCGTCGACAAGGTCGAGGGGCAGCGCATCAAGCTGACCAAGGCCGACAGCGGCATGGGCTCGCACAAAGGCCACCACCATTATGTTCCGCTGGCTCTGGTCGCGGAGATCGAAGGAAAGAAGGTCTGGCTCTCGGCGAATTCGGAAGTCGCGGTGACGTTCGAGGAAGAGAAGTCCGACCCGACCTGACCGGCGTCCAGAACTCTAGCGGGACGACCAGACCGGAAAGAGATCGCCGTCGGCCGGCGTCGCCGCGTGGACGCCGCGGCTGATGGCGCGGGCCATCGTAGACCCCGCTGCGGCATAGAGATCGATCGCTGCATCGGCGCTGAGTTCGATGCCGCTCCTGCCGGTCGCGAGCGCAAAGACGAGATCGCCGTCGGCCGGTGTGTGCGTCGGCCAGATGGCGCGGGCAAATCCGTCATGCGCCGAAATCGCCAGCCGTTTGGCGGCCGACTTGGAAAGCACGGCATCGGTGGCAATGACGGCAATCGTCGTGCTGGCGCCCTCTGGCTGTTCCCCTGCGCGCCTGTCGCGGTACTTCAAGAGTATCTTCCTGGCGTCTTCCGGTATCGGGTCGGGATAACCCAAGCCGCCGAATTCATCGCCGATCTCGAAGGGAGCGGCCCAGAAATGGCGGCTGCGTCCGACCGTCACCGAACCGGTCGGGTTGACGGCGGCGAGCGCGCCGATGGTGACGCCGCTGTCGAGCATCGTCGAGGCCGAACCCAGCCCGCCCTTCAGACCGGAAGTCAGCGCGCCGGTACCGGCGCCGACCGTACCGAGCGGGAAATCGGTCGTTGTCGCCTGAGCCGCCTCGTAGCCAAGCTCGCGATAGGGCGGATAGCGGCCCCAATCCTTGTCGCCGCCATTGCGCAGGTCGAAGAGGATCGCGGCCGGCACGATCGGCACGCGAAAACCACCCACATCGACGCCGATGTTTTTCTCCCGCAGCGCCGCCTGGACGCCGGAAGCGGCATCGAGGCCGAAGGCCGAGCCGCCGGACAGCACGACTGCGTGAATGGTCGCGATCGAGTTTTGCGGCTCGAGCAGGTCGGTCTCACGTGTGCCTGGTGCGCCACCCAGCACCTGGACTCCGGCCACCGCCGGCTCCTCGCAAAGCACTACCGTGACGCCGGACTTCAGCGTGGCGTCAGCAGCATTGCCGACGGTGAGTCCGGCGACGTCGGTGATCAGGTTGCGTGGACCGGTGCGGAACATCAGTTTTCCTCCAGCGGCACGAAATGGGTGCCGTCGAAGCGGAAGGCGCGGAATGGGTTTTGGCTGAGATCGCCCTTTTCGTCGAAGCGGACGGTGCCGATAGCGGTCGCGAAATCATGGTCGGTCAGCGTCTTGGCGAGCGGCTTGCCGGAGCTTTCTGCGTCGACCGCTGCCGCCTTGGCGATCTCCACCGCGGCATAAGCCGGCAGCGTGTAGCCGTCGGTCACGATCTTCCTTTCGCCAAAGGCCTGCACGACCTTGGGGTCCGCGACTTCTGCCCACTCCGGCAGCGCGATCATCAGTGTGCCGGCCGCATAGGGCACATCGCCGGGTGGCGTGCGCAGCGTCTCGCCGCCGGCGAAGGTGATGCCAGCATTGAGCGAGGCAGCGTCGCGCCCCATGATGGCGATGTCGTCGCCGTCGCCGCCGGCAAACACTTTCGTAGCCCCCGCTTTCTTCAGGCGGCCGATCAGCCCAATCTGGTTGTCGAGCTGCGGCCGGAACGTGTCGACGAAGACCGGTTTCAGCGCCGCCTGCTCGGCGGCCGCGCGGAAAGTCTCCGCGATCTCTCGGCCATAGATGGTGCCGTCATCGATAACGGCGAACAATTCGTTCTGCCAGAGCCGAGTGAGGATCGTGGCCACCGCATTGCGTTCGTCGTCGCCGCGCGGGCCAAGCCGGTAGACCGGCCAGCCCGTCTTGGCGCGGCGGTCGGTCAGGCTCTCGGTGCGCACGCCGATCGCGATGACCGGAATGTTGGCATCCTTCAGGATCGGCAGCGCCGCCTCGATCGCTTCGGTGCACAGAAAACCGACAACGATGTTGACCTTGGCATCCACGAACTGCCTGGCAGCCGCTGCACCGCCATCGGCAGTGCAGGCGTCGTCAACGGTTTGGACGGCGACGCCTTCGGCCTCCGCCGCCAGCCCGGTCCCCGACTCAATCTGCTTGCCGAGGATCGCCGACGGCCCCGACAGCGGTGCGGCGACGCCAACCAGCGTCTCGGCATGGACGCTCGCGGCCAGCCAAAGCAGCGCGGCTAAAGTCGTCGTGAGAAGGCGCATTCGGGCGAAGAGGTCCTCCGTGCCGGGAGTATTGTTCCGGCACTATTCCAGCAAAGACCTAAAGGCTGCCTAATCCCGGTGCAACACGCGAATTCAGGATTGCGCTCAAGCACTTCGCTTGTGTCATACAATATGCAGCCATATATAACGAGCTTCCGTTTTGGCAGGTGGATCATCGGGTGCTGAAGATTAATGACATCGGGCCGCAAGCCTATCGCGATGCGATGGCGCATTTTGCCGGCCATGTGCATGTGGTGACCACGGACGGCCCGGCCGGGAGACGAGGCGCAACGGTGATTGCCGCCTGCTCGGTCTCGGATACGCCGCCCGCCGTGCTTGTCTGCCTCAACCGCGAAAATCCCAAGAACGAGGCCTTCATCCGGAACGGCAATTTCGCGCTGAACACGCTCGCCTCGGACCAGGAGGCGCTGTCGGTCGGCTTTTCCGGCATCACCGGCCTGCCGTCCGAGGAGCGCTTCGCGCTCGGCGAATGGGACGTGATCTCGACCGGCGCGCCGACGCTGAAAGGCGCGCTCGCCGTCTTCGATTGTCAGATCATCGATACCAAGGATTTGGCCACCCACCGTGTGCTTTTTGGCAAGGTGACAGGCCTGCGCATCGGCGATAATTTGCGGCCGCTGATCTACCACAACCGCGACTACCACGTTCTGTGAAAACCGCTCTTGCGCTTTGATGGGTTTGAGGCGCGCCCCCGTGGCGTGAAGGCGATGCTGCCGCGTGTCGACGAGTTCCGCGCCGTGCACAATCTCGACGCGCTGGCCGATCCTTGCGCCTCGCTCGACCAGCGGCCGGCCGCAGCGGTTGACCCGCGCTGGCTGCGAACTGGCGACAGGCGGGCCGCGTAGCCATATGTTTCGCACCGATATATTCCTCTGGGACGTTCCCCGGGAAAACAGACTTTGCGAGAAGCGACGATGGACCAGAGCATTTATCTCGACGAGGCCCGCGATCCCCTGATCATCGCGGAAGGCTGGATGAGGGACGGCAAGGATGTCGCCATCGCGACCGTGGTCGAAACCTGGGGTTCGGCCCCCCGCCCGATCGGCAGCCATCTGGTCATCGACGCCGAAGGCAATTTCCACGGCTCGGTGTCGGGCGGCTGTGTCGAGGGCGCGGTGGTGGCCGAAGCGATCGACGTCATCGGCTCGGGCAAGCCGAGGATGCTGGAGTTCGGCGTTGCCGACGAAACCGCCTGGCAGGTGGGGCTGTCCTGCGGCGGCCGCATCAAGGTCTATGTCGAGCGGCTGGGTTGACTGCGGATGGATCCGTATGTTCTGAAAACATTGAACGAAGAGCGCCGCGCCAGGCGCGCCGCGGTGCTGGTCACCGACCTCGGTGACGGCCGCGACCGCATCGTGCGTGAAGGCGACCGCGTCGCGGGCGAGCTCGGCGCGGCGATCGCCAGTGCGTTCCGCACCGGCATCTCTCGATCGGTGGAAGCGGAAGGGCGGACTTTCTTTCTCAATGCGCATCTGCCGCGCCCGCGCCTGGTGGTGGTCGGAGCGGTGCATATCAGCCAGGCGCTGGCGCCGATGGCCAGAATCGCCGGCTATCCGGTCGAGATCATCGATCCGCGCACCGCCTTCGCCACGCCAGAGCGCTTCCACGATGTGGCGCTGCATGCCGAATGGCCGGAAGATGTGCTGAAGCGCCAGCCGCTCGACAGCTACACCGCGCTTGCCGCCGTCACTCACGATCCCAAGATCGACGATTTCGCGCTGAAGGCGGCGCTCGACGCCAGGTGCTTCTATGTCGGGGCGCTTGGCAGCAGGAAGACTCACGCCAAGCGGGTCGAGCGTCTGCTGGCGCTCGGCGCCAGCGCCGACCAGATCGCCCGCATCCATGCGCCGATCGGGCTGGACATCGGCGCCGCGAGCCCGGCCGAGATCGCCGTCGCGGTGCTGGCACAAACCATCCACGCCTTCCGCTCGCGCGGCCTGGAAAGCAAAGGCGCGGTGGCGTGAAGTTCGGCCCGATCGCGATCGATGAGGCCGAAGGCGCGGTGCTGGCGCATGCGACCACTGCCGGCGAGCGGCGATTCCGCAAGGCGCATCGGCTGAACGGCGAGGACGTTGCTGCGCTGAAGGCCGCCGGCATCAGCGAAGTCGTCGTGGCCGTTCTGGCTCCCGATGACCTCGGCGAGGATGCCGCAGCCGAAAAGATCGCGTTGAGCATGTCCCATCGCAACGTGGAGACGAAGCCCGCTGCAACGGGACGCGTGAACTTGCATGCCGAAGCCGCAGGCGTCTTCACCGTCGACGCCAAGATGATCGACGCCATCAATGCCATCGACCCGGCGATCACCATCGCTACCCTGGCGCAGCACGCGCCTGTCGAGGCGGGCCAGATGGTGGCGACGGTGAAGATCATTCCGTTTGCCGTCGCTGCGAGCCTAGTCGATGCGGTGGCCAGGATTTGCGCCGGCGGCGAAATCTGCGCCGTCAACGCCTATCGCCCGGTCAATGTCGGCGTCATCCAGACGACGCTGCCCGGCTTGAAGCCGAGCGTGCTCGACAAGACGCTGCGGGTCACCGAGGCGCGGCTGGCGCGCTTCGGCGGCCGGCTGAAGGCGGAGCGGCGCACGCCGCATGACGTGACGCTTGTTGCGGAAGCAGCAAGCGCGCTGGCGCGCGACAACGACATGGTGGTGATCTTCGGCGCCTCGGCGCTGGCCGATTTCGCCGATGTCATCCCTGCCGCGATCGAGAAGGCGGGCGGCAAAGTCATTCGAGCCGGCATGCCGGTCGATCCCGGCAATCTGCTGGTGCTCGGTACGCTCGACGGCAAGCGCGTCATCGGCGCGCCCGGCTGTGCCCGCAGCCCGAAGGAAAACGGTTTCGACTGGGTGCTGGACCGGCTGATCGCCGGGCTTGACGTGACGGCGGGCGACATTGCCGGCATGGGCGTCGGAGGCCTGTTGATGGAAATCCCGTGCAGGCCGCAGCCGCGCGAGCCGCTGCCGTCGCAGTCGGCAAAAGCGGAGCCGAGGGTCGACATCGTGCTTCTCGCCGCCGGGCGCTCCAGCCGCATGGGCGGGCCGAACAAACTGCTGGCGCTGTTCGACGGCAAGCCGCTGGTGCGGCGCACCGCCGAGCGGGCGCTGGGATCGAAAGCGGCCAACGCCATCGTCGTCACCGGCCATCAGCGCGAGCGGGTGCGCTCGGCGCTCTCAGGTCTCGATATCACGCTTGCCCACAATCCGGACTTCGCCGACGGGTTGGCCTCGTCGCTTAAGGCGGGCATCGCGCGGGTCGCGCCCGACGCGGCCGGCGCCATGATCGTGCTCGGCGACATGCCTGGTATCTCGTCTAAGGATCTCGATAGCCTGATCGATGCGTTCCGCCGATCCGGGGGCCGCGCCGTGGTGCGCGCGGCGCATCACGGTAAACGCGGCAACCCGGTGCTGCTGCCGCGGTCGCTCTTTGCCGCCGTCGCGCAGCTCGAAGGCGATACAGGCGCGCGCCATCTGGTCGAGGCCGAAGGGCTCGACGTCATCGATGTCGAAATCGGGCAGGGCGCTTCGATCGACGTCGATACGCGCGAGGCGCTGGAAGGCGCGGGCGGCGTGCTGCAGGATTGACAAACCGAAGCCGAATTTCGCATGGCTTCGGAATGTCTTTGCGCTGCCGAACTTTCCTCACTTTGCTCGCCGCAACAGCTTTTTCGCTCTCTGCCGCCGAGGGCCAGACGTTGTCGCTGAAACCCTTCAAGGACGAGCTTTTCGCCTACCCGGCGACGCTGTCGAGCGGCGACAACGGTGCCTATACGGTGCTCGACTATCGCGAGATGCGCGACATCAATCAGCGCGACGAGGTGCCTGAAAGGCGTGTGCATGCCCAATATATCGACCCCGGCGTGCGCAAGATGCAGCAGGACTTGATGCTGAAGACCGATGTCGGCGATGTCCGGCATGTCGCAGTCGGCAAGACGCAAGGTGCCGCCATCATCGTCCTTTACCTGCACGGGCAGGGCGGCAGCCGCAAGCAGGGCGTCGACGACTTCACCTTTGGCGGCAATTTCAACCGCCTGAAGAATCTGATGGCCGAAAATGGCGGTCTTTATCTTTCGCCGGACTTTCCCGATTTCGGCGACAAGGGCGCCGCCCAAGTCGCGGCTTTGATCGACCACTATGCAGAGACATCGCCCGGCGCGAAAATCTTCGTCGCCTGCGGCTCGATGGGCGGCATTCTCTGCTGGAAGCTGGCCGACCGCAAGGATATTGGCGCCCGCGTCAGTGGGCTCCTGCTGCTCGGCTCGCTCTGGGACGAAAGCTTCTTGACCAGCCCGGCGTTCAAGCGCCGCGTGCCGGTGTTCTTCGGCCAGGGCAGCCGTGACGTGGTTTTCCAGGTTGAGAAGCAGGAAGCCTTCTTCCGCTCGATTCTCGCCAAATCGAAGACCTATCCGGCCCGCTTCGTGCGGTTCGAGACCGGCACGCATGGGACGCCGATCCGCATGGTCGATTGGCGCGGCACACTGAACTGGATGCTGACGAAAGCGCCCTGATCAAGGCGGCGTGTTGTAGTCCAGGACGGTCTCGGGATTGATCTCGCCGTCGTAGGACGCATCGACATCATACTGCACCAGCGAGAAATTGCCGTGGCGGAACAGATAGGTGCCGGTCGATGAAGCGTCGCCGACGCCGCGCCATTTGTTCATCGAGGTGATCGTCTTGGTCTTGTCGTCATATTCGGAATTGACCAGTTGGTCGTCGGTCTGGAAGCCGATGATGTGGATGCCCTCGACCTTGCCTTCGCTGTTGTTGTTCTCGTAACGGATGTCGAGTTCCGGCGCGGCGAACTGCAACTGCCGGACGCCGGACACATCGTCATAGATGTAATAGACCGCGCTTTCATTGTAGGCGGCCATCGAGCAGAAGAAGCGGAAGAGCCGCGTCTCGCGCTCCGGCTCGCCGGCTCCGGCGTCCTTGTCCTTGTAATGGATCGAGTAGGCGTCCGGCTCGCCGGCCGGCTTGCCTTCCGGGTTCTCCTTGTCGCACTGCTCGCCATAGGCGGCGAGGAACGACTTCCTGGCCTGTTCCAGCGCCTCGTCCTTCTTGGGCGGCGGCGGGCCGTCGCCGCAGCTTGTCGGCACGGCATCCTGGAAATCCGAAGTCGACGGCTTCAGGGCGCCCTTGTCGATAAAGATCGGCTGGAACGGCGGTTCCTGGATCTGCGCGTTGACCTGGCGAAGCGTGTAGCAGCCGGCAAAGATCTTGGCTTCGCCCTTCTTGTCGGTGGCCTGGATGGCGACAGGGACGCTGTGGTAGATGCTGCCGGCAGCACCTTCGTCCGATACCGCGCCGGTCTTGACCTCGACCGTGTCGGTGCTGTCGTAGCCTTTAACGAAGGCGTCGAAATCTTTTGCCGGCTTGGTGTCGCCGAAATAACCCCAGGCGCGGGCGAATTCATGCCGGTTGATCGCGCTGTAGAGCGAGCGGACAACGGCCTCGGCACTGGACCGGTCGTCGATATAAGGAGCTTCGGCTGCAAGCGCCGACCGGCCGATGGCCGCAAGGGAGAACAAGGCAGTCGCTGCGATAAGGGCAGGTCTCATCGGGAATCTCCGCTCGATAACGAAAATACTACCACCGCGATTGCGGCGAGGCGGTGACGGGGGCGCACGGGCTGCTTGAAGAATCGAGCCGGGAAGCGCTAGCTCACGGCCCGCGGCGCTGACGCCGCCTGGGGAGATAACTCACGTGACCATATCCATGTACGATATTTCCGTGGCCGTCTTTTCGGCCCGGCTGAAGGCGCTGGCCAGCGTGCTGTCACTGGCCGAACAGAACGCCGCCGATCGCAAGATTGACCCGCAGGTGTTTCTGAGCGCGAGGCTGGCGCCCGACATGTTCGCGCTGACCCGGCAGGTGCAGATCGCCACCGATCATGCCAAGGGCGCGCCGTCGCGGCTCGCCGGCCGCGAAGTGCCGAAATACGAGGACAACGAGTCCAGTTTCGCAGAGCTGCACGCCCGAATCGCCAAGACGCTCGATCATCTGGCGACATTCTCGGCCGCCGATCTGGACGGGTCGGAGGAGCGGACGATCGAATTGAGGCTTGCCGGACGCGAGGTCTCGATGGCCGGACTGCAATATCTGCTCGACGCAGCCATGCCGAACTTCTACTTCCACATCACCACGGCATACGACATCCTGCGGCACAATGGCGTGCCGCTGGGCAAGTCGATTTTCCTGGGACGCTGAACACGGAGAGGTTTCCCGGCGCGGCCGAGAACCCTCTTTTTCATCGTTGAATCAGCGTATCGACATCTCGCGGGCGATACGCGGAAAGTCGGCCGGCTTGATGCCGATATCGGCGCGGTCGGCGTTGCTCATCGCGTTCAGCAGCGCGAGCGCCGATCGGTAACGCTGTTGTTCCTGCGGCCGCGGCCGCGCGAACATTTCGGTGAAGAACCCCATATTCCAGCCCCTTGTTTGTCCTCCACACGCCGAGAATATAGGTGATTTGTTACAATTGTGCAGTGCAGCAAGCGCATGGCAGCCATGCCTGGTGAATTTTTTCCGCCAAAATCGCTTCTCTTCTGAAACTTTTGCGGAAACTCGACCGTACGGCACGGTCCTGGCGGGTGGGCTTTTCCTCGCCACTCTGGCGACCTGCCGGTCGGTATCAAATGCAGCGCGGCTTTGATCTTTCCGGCCGGCGTCTGCGGCTGCAACACAATCGTTAATGTCGTCGGCATTCATTTTTAACGACAGCGATCTATGGTCGACGGCAACAATGAACGCCGTTGCGACAGGAGGAGGCTGAGATCGGGACCGGGAACAAGCTGGATTTCGCTTCGTTGCTCGACGACCTCATCATCGCTTCCGAGAAGGGCGAAGACGGGGGCGCCCGGCCCTCGATTCCATTCGACTATCTGTCGGTGGCGGACGAGCTTCACTCCGGCCGCATCAAGGTCGCCGGCGAAAGCGTCGCCGCCGAGTACCGCGAAGCGGGCGCCGACCTTGCCGCCGAGTTCGCCGCGCTTCTCGACCAGGCCAAGCTGGCTCTCGCTGAGGAAGAGCATCGCCCTGAGGAAGAGCTGGCGCCGATCGACGCTGAATCGATTGCCGGCGAGCTCGGCCTCGATCGCCCTGCGAAGGATACCGATTTCGGGCGCATTCGACGCAACTTCGCCTTCGCCAACCATCCGGACCGTGTCGCCCCGCATCTGCGTCAGCGCGCCATGATCCGCATGCAAGTGGCCAACATGCTGATTGACGAGGCCAAGCGGCGCGCGCTGGCCGCGGCACGACGCTAACCGGTTTCCGAATTCACGCAAAAGTCGCCAGGACCGGCTTGGAGAAAATCCGGCCTATGCCTTATGCTTGAATTCCTCCCCGCGCAGCCGCGCGCCACCTCCCGCCGGAGACATTTCATGCAAAAACGCCGCCTCGGTCGGACAGACCTCCTTGTTTCGCAAATCTGCCTCGGTTCGATGACCTGGGGCCAGCAGAACACAGAGGCCGAAGGCCATGCCCAGATGGATCTGGCCTTCTCGCGCGGCGTGAATTTCATCGACACCGCCGAGCTTTACCCGATCCCGCCCAAAGCCGAGACGCAAGGGTGGACCGAGAGGATCATCGGCAGTTGGATGAAGACCAGGGGCAACCGCGACAAGGTCATCATCGCCTCGAAAGTGGTCGGCCGCACGGCCAACGCCTGGTTTCGCGGCGGCCGGCCATCGAAGCTTGTGCGCGCCGACATTTTCGATGCGGTCGAGAAGTCGCTCGCCAAGCTCCGCACCGATTACATCGATCTCTACCAGATTCATTGGCCGGACCGGGACATTCCCTGGGGTTCGAACCCGACGCGGGTCGGGGCGGTAGCGCGGCGGGCCGATGCTGTCGGAGCGCCGGCGGACGAGACGCCGATCGCCGAGACGCTAGCTGTCTTCGAGGAACTGGTGAAGGCGGGAAAAATCCGCCATTTAGGCCTGTCGAACGAAAGCTCGTGGGGCGTCATGCGTTTCCTGGCCGAGTCCGACAAGGGCGTCGGCCCGCGCGTCGCCTCGCTGCAGAACGCCTACAATCTCGTCAACCGCACCTTCGAGGTGAACCTGGCCGAAGTCTGCCAACGCGAAGAGATCGCGTTTCTACCTTATTCTCCGCTGGCGCAGGGCTACCTCACCGGCAAATATGATCACGGCGCGCGGCCGCAAGGCTCTCGCACGCAGCTCTTCAATCGCGGCCAGCGCTACGAGACGCCGAATGCGGCGGAAGTGCTGCTCCAATACAGTGAGCTGGCGCGCTCCTTCGGCATGGAGCCGGCGCTCTTCGCCAACGCGTACGTGACGAGCCGGCCTTTTGTGACCGCGAATATCGTCGGCGCCACCAGCGTCGCCCAGCTCGACATGGCGCTGTCTTCGGTCGAGGTCCGCTGGACGGAGGAGATGCAGAAGGCGGTCGACGCCATCCACCAGCGCGTCGGCAACCCTTGCCCGTGACTGGAAATCATTGAGAAGGACGGAGCGATGGAGGCGATGGCAGATTTTCCGATCGAGCTCGTGCGCGGACGGTTTCCAGCACTTTCGCTGACCGACAAGGGCCGCCGTCGCATCTATCTCGACAATCCCGCCGGAACCCAGGTGCCGCAGGCGGTGGCGGATGCGGTCTCGCGCTGCCTGCTAACGACAAACGCCAACCTCGGCGGCTTCTTCGAAACGACGCTCGCGGCGCAGCAGGTGGTCGATGATGCGCATGCGGCGATGGTCGATTTTCTCGGTGCGGCGAGCGTCGAGGAAATCATCATCGGCGCCAACATGACGACGCTGACCTACCACATGTCGCGCACCCTCGGCCGGACGATGAAGCCGGGAGACGAGATCATCCTCACCCGCATGGACCACGAGGGCAATGTCTCGCCCTGGCTGCAGCTTGCAGAGGATCTCGGCCTCGTCGTGCGTTTCCTGCCCTTCGACGAGAAGAGCTGGCAGGTCGAGGAAGCGGGGCTGAAGGCGCTGCTTTCGCAAAAGACCCGGCTTGTGGCGCTGAACTATGCCTCGAACCTCACCGGCTCGATCAACCGCGTGAGCGAACTGACTGCAATCGCCAAGCAGGCCGGGGCGCTGGTCTATGTCGACGCGGTGCAATTCGCGCCGCACGGGCTGATCGACCTTCAGGCGCTGGGCTGCGATTTCCTGGTCTGCTCGGCCTATAAATTCTTCGGGCCGCATATGGGTATATTGTGGGGCCGTCGCGACGTCATCGATGCGCTGAAACCCTACAAATGCCGCTGCTCGTCCAACCACCTGCCGGAAAGGTTCGAGCTCGGCACGCCGCAGATCGAGCTGATGGCTGGGTTGACCGCAGCGGTCGACTACTTCGCCGATCTCGGCGCCGCAGCCGGCGAGGGCGGTTCGCGGCGGCAGCGGATAGCGAGAGCCTTCGAAGTGTCGATCGCTTACGAGAATACGCTCGCCCGGCAGTTGATCGAGGGCCTGTCGAACATCGAGGGATTGACCATCCGCGGCATCACCGACCCGGAACGTTTCGGCGATCGCGTGCCGACAATTTCCTTTACGGTAGAGGGCATCGCGCCGGAAACGATCGTGCGACAGATGAATGCCGAGAACATCTTCCTGTGGTCCGGCCACAACTATGCATGGGAGATCGTCCACCAACTCGGCATTCCGCCGGAGCAGGGCGTCGTGCGCATCGGCATCGCGCATTACAACACAGCCGCAGAGATCGACGAGACGCTGGAAAGCATACATCGCGTCATTGCAATGCTGAGGCAGGAGCGCGCCTGAACTATCCTTTCTTCCCGCCAACGCCGGTCAGGAAAGCGGTGAGGTTGTCGCCGAGCGCATCGCAGAGGTAGCCGCCCTCCTGGACGATGACCGTCGGCAGGCCAAGGCCGGCGATCGCCCCGCCGATGCGCGCGAAGCCGGGCGTCGTCACCGAAAGGCCTCCGAACGGATCGCCTTCGAATGCGTCGAGCCCGAGCGCGACAACCAGCGCTTCCGGCGCGAAGGCGCGGATGCGCCGGAAGGCTGTTTCCAACCCTTCCAGAAAGGCCGCGTCGCCGGATTTGCGCGGCAGTGGCAGGTTGAGGTTGTAGCCGAGGCCCGCCCCTTCGCCGCGCTCGTTGGCATGGCCCCAGAAGAAGGGATAGAAGCGGACCGGATCGGCATGCAGCGAGACGGTCAAAACATCCGGTCGGGCGTAAAAGATTCCCTGGGTGCCGTTGCCGTGATGCAGGTCGACATCGAGTATGGCGACACGTCGCGCGTCCTTTCTCAGCACCTGCGCGGCGACCGCCGAATTGTTGATGAAGCAGAAGCCGCCCGCCACGTCGGCAAAGGCGTGATGGCCAGGCGGGCGGCAGAGCGCGTAAGCCGCCGTCGCGCCGGCCATCACGGCTTCGGCGGCTTCCACCGCGCTCCAGGCGCTCCAGAGCGCACTGTTCCAGGTCTCTGCCGAGATCGGGCAGGCTGTGTCGGCCATATGATAGCCGGCCTGGCCGACCGCCGAGGCCGGATAGGAGCCGCCGCGGCCGATTGGATGGATGTTCGGGATGACCTCCGCCGAGGCGCCATCGATGCGTTGCCAGCGCGCGAAGATGTGCTCGAGAAAGTCGAGATATTCGGGCGTATGCACGGCGGCGATCGGCCCAAGGCCATGGTCGTTGGGCCGTTCGATCGTCACACCGGCCGATCTTGCGCCGGCTAGCAATCTCTCGACCCGTTCCGGCTTTTCCGGATTGGGTTGCGGCGCGCCGCTGGAAAGGAAGGCCTTCGGGTCATGGCGCTTCTGTTCCTCGGCATAGAAGGCTTTCATCGTTCGTCCTCCGGCGCGTCGGCAAAGGCAAAAAAGGCCTCGCCGACAATCTTGTGCACCTGCTCGTAGCTCGACCAGCCGATGCCGAGCTTTTCATAGAAGGTCTTCGCGGTTTCGTTATCGGTGTCGACGGAGAGCCTGAGATAGACGCCGCCTGCAGCGCGACACTCCTTGGCCACGCGCCGCAACAGCTTCTCACCGATGCGGCGGCCGCGAAAGCGGTCCTCGACATAGAGGTCCTGCACAAAGACCCCGGGCCGGCCCATCCAGGTCGAAAAGATCGGAAAGTGCAGGCAGAGCCCGGCAAACTCGCCGTCGACCTCGGCGATCAAGGTCGAAAAGGCGGGCTTTGCGCCGAAGCCGTAGCGGCGGAGGTCATCCGGTGTCGAGGTGATCTCTTGATGCGCGCCGATGTGGGTACCGAGGCGCAGCAAGGCGGCATGGATGGTTTCGGCATCCTCGATTTGGCCGGGGCGGAGGATAATTGTGCTCACGACAAGTATGGCGCCCGGGCACCCCCCTCTGTCCCGCCGGACATCTCCCCCGCAACGGGGGAGATCAGCAGGTGCACCGACGGCGCGGTTCCTGCAACGTCGGCGATTGGCGAAAGCGACAGGGACATCGGATCTCTCCCCTTGCGGGGGAGATGGCCGGCAGGCCAGAGGCGGGTGCGAAGGATCGCGAACATCTCAGGACGTCTCAAAGCGCCATTTCACCCTCAGCCTGCCACCGGCAGGTCGAGTTCTTCCGCCAGCGCCTCGAGCGAGTCGCCGATGATTGCGATCATCTCGCCGATCTGCTCGCGCGTGATGATCATCGGCGGCGCCACCATGAAATTGTCGCCGTCGACGCCCCCCTTGACCTTGCGGCCATAGATGATCAGGCCGCGCGCATAGGCGTGGTCGAGCAGGCGCTGCGTTGCCTTTTTCGCCGGCGCGATCGGCGTCAGCGCCTCCGGATCGGCGACCATCTCGGCGCCGAGCAGCAAGCCCTTGCCGCGCACGTCGGCGATGAAAGGGAAACGCTTCTGCAACGCCTTCAACTCTGCGATCAGCACATCGCCCATGGTCGCGGCGTTGGCGATGAGATCGAGCCGGTCCATTTCGCTCAGCACCGCAAGGCCGGCCGCACAGGCAAGCGGATTGCCGGCGTAGGTGTGGCCGTGCTGGAAGCCGCCCGAGGCGAGCAGCGGCTCGACGAGCCGCATGGGAGCCGCCAGCGCGCCGAGCGGCGCATAGCCGGAGCCCAGCCCTTTTGACAGCGCGACGATGTCCGGCTTGCAGTTCCAATGGTCGCCGCCCAAAAATTTACCGGTGCGGCCGGCACCGCTCATCACCTCGTCATGGATGAGCAGGATGCCGTAGCGGTCGCATATCTCGCGGATGCGCGCATAGTAGCTGTCGGGCGCGACAAGGGCTGCCGTTGCCGCGCCGCCGACGGGCTCCATGATGAAGGCGAGCACGCTTTCCGGGCCCTCGGCCTGTATCTTGTCTTCGAGCATGTCGGCATAACGGATGCCGCGCTGCTCCATCGAGAGGTTGTCGCGATCGCGCCAGGCAGCCGGCGCCGGCACCGTCGGCATCACCCGCATCAACGGCGTAAAAGTCTCGGCAAGCGCGTCGTCGCCGGTGATGGCGAGCGAACCCAGCGTGCCACCGTGATAGGACGGGAAGCGGGTGATCACCTTCCAGCGCTTCGGCTGCCCGGTGGCGACCGCCCATTGCCGGGCGAGTTTGATGCAGGATTCGGTCGCTTCCGAGCCGCCCGAGACGAAGAAGATGCGGTCCATGCCTTCGGGCAGCTTGTGAGACAGTGCCCGCGCCAGTTCTTCCGCCGGTTCGTTCTCGAAATGAAGCCGATAGGCGAAGGTGGTCTTGTCCATCTGCCGCTTCATGGCGTCGAGCACGTTGCGGTTGGAGTGGCCGATATTGGCGACCATCGGTCCGCTTGAACCGTCGATGAAGCGACGGCCGTCCTTGGTCCAGAAATAGATGCCCTCGGCGCGGTCGACGAGTGGCCGGCGCAGGCTGGAGAGATAGAACAAATGCGACGGCGGCCGCGCTTCGGCTTCAGGCGAGGGCTGCACTTCCGGTGTCGGCATATCAGGACTTTCCGAGATAGCGGTCGAGAACATTCTTGGTGACGCGTTCGACCATCGCGTCCTGCCTTAGCAGACCGGCGACCCATTCGCAGCTTCCGGCGTGGAAGACTTCGCCCTTGCCGCGCGGGAAATTGACGATCATGCCGTTGCCGCGCTTGACCTTGTCGAGATTGGCGTCGCTGGCCTCGCCGAACAAAGTCTCGGCGGTGAAGCGGCCGTCCTCGTCGGTGAGGAACTGGTCTTCGATCGGAATGTCGGCGCTTTCCTCGACCTGACTCGCCAGGCCGACGGCCAGCACCTGCAAGCCGTCCGGCGCGCCGCTCTCTTCAGTCGGGTGCGGCAGGCCGCCGCGTATTTCGAAATCGAGCCCGTCGACCTCATAGCCATAGACATGGCTGTCGGCGCCAAGCAGGTCACCATAATAGATGCCGGTGCCGGCGAAGGCCCAGTGCTCGGGGCGGTAGACCGGGAAGCCGCGCACGCCGCGCGGCGCGCAGCCGCCCCAGCCGGCATAGACGCCACGCGTCGCGTTGAGGCCGAAGGTTGCGCTGCCCGGACGGCCGATCTCCGGTGCTTCCCAGGAATTGGTGGCGCGGGTGATGTCGCCGCCGCGATAGGCCGGGTCTTCGGCCCGCGCCCGGTATTTGTAGCAAACCTGGCGTCGGCCCTCGTCCTCCAGCCTGGTCTGCCACATGAAATTGCCGGCGAAGCGCGCCGCGCGGCCACCGCGCTCGACATAAGCGTCCACCGCGTCGCGCATCTCCCAGGTCCAGTATTCGTCGTGGCCGACGAAGACGACGCAATCATAGCCGTCGAGGATTTCCGGCGAGAAGTGCAGCTCGTGCTGGCTGGCGAGGTCGACCTGATATCCGGCGCGTTCGGCAAAGCGGAAGAAATGGCTGTCGTAGCTTGCCCAGCCGGAAGACGCGTATTTCTTCGAATGTCCCGTGGCAAAGGCCCATTCCATATGCGGATAACGCGGCACGGTCTTCGGCGGCACGGCGACTTCCAGGGGCACGCGCGGTGCATCCTTGGGCAGCACGACGAAGCCGCGGCACCAAGGGCGCTGCGTGGAGACCATCGTGGCATATCGGTCGCGGTTCGGGCCGGTGATGCCCTGATAGTGGTTGGAGCCGCCCCAGGTGTTATAGGCGAGCCAGGTGCCGGTCGCGGCGATCTGCAGCAGGCGACCAGGCTTGCGGCCGGGCAGGGGCGCGACGATGAAGAGGTGGTGGCTCTCGATCGGCGTGCCGTCCGGCCCTTCAGCCGAAAGCCTGACACGGTAAGCTCCCGACGGCCAGTCATCGCCGATGCGGAATTCGAACGAGGCTTCCCAGCCGCAGCCGTCGACCGAACATTGCTCGGGCGTTTCCTGCCAGCGCGCCGACAGTCCCGACCCATCGAAGACCTTGGTTTCATCGCCGCCGTCGCGGACGATGACAATCCTGAATTGCGGGGCCGTCGAGCTGACGAAAAGCGTCACCGTCTCGCCCGGACGATAGGAAAAGCGGTCGCTGTAGCACCAGATCTCGCCGCTCGAGCCATCCATGCCGGGCCACTCGTAATAATGCCCGCGCACCGCCTCCCGGCGCTGCTCGGGCGTCAGTCCGAAATCGGGAAAGTCGGCGGGCCGTTGCGTCATGGAAAAACCGAAACCAAGAGGTCGCCATTGAGACCGTAGGGCGGCCAAGCGTCAAATGGAAACGATCGGGCCAGCAGGCGCTTGGCCTTATCCGGCAAACGGCTTATTTGATCTTCAGGCGATGTTTGAACGCCGGGAGCCAAGATGCTGCGCGTGCAAAGGGTCAAGGTCGACGACATCTATGTGCCGATGGCGAGGCGCAAGACGCTGCATCCGGAGACGGTGCGCCATCTTGCCGAGGATATCCTCGAGAACGGCATGAAGATGCCGATCCAGGTGCGCCACGACGGCAAGCGTCATGTCCTGGTCGAAGGGCTGCACCGGCTGGAAGCCGCCAAATGGCTCGGCGAAACCGAGATCGACGCCTACCTCGTCCAGGCGCGGCGCCACTGACGCCATCCTATCTGCTGCCGTGTCAGCCCGGCATCACCGTGAGCGATCGCGTCCTATCAATGCTTTTTAATTGACGCTCCGATGTTCGCCGCTACCGTGCCGGCCTTCCTGTCAATCGGGTACTTGGAAATGGCGAAATACCAGGGCGGATGCCTGTGCGGCGCAGTGCGCTATCGCGCCGAGGCCGAACCAATCAACGAGCGCGTCTGCCATTGCCGGCTGTGCCAGAAGGCGATCGGCGCCGCCTTCAATGCGCGGCTCCTGTTTCGCATCGATGATATCACGATCGAGGGGCCGGTGGCGACGGTCAATTCCTCGCCGGACCTCAAGCGTGGCTTCTGCCCGGCTTGCGGCACGACGATCTTTTCGCGACGTGACTCCAGGGGCATTCTCGGCGTCACATCCGGCTCGCTCGACGATCCGTCCGCGTTCAAGCCCGACATGCATTTCTGGACCGCTTCGAAGCAGCCTTGGGTGAGGCTGGATGACGGCCTGCCGCAATATGAGGGGGCATCGCCGGCATAGAGTTTTCCGTTCTCCCACAACAATGGGAGAAGGAAGAATGCCTGCACAAAAATTTCATCTTCGATTCACGAGATAGCCGGCAAAGCGTCATTGGCGGGCCATCATTGGCTGCCTATCTAAGCGCCACGCGGGAAGGCATCGAGGAGGCGACGGATGAGCGAGAGCAGCAACCCCCTGGACGAGCTTTTGAACGACCCGATGATCCAACTCGTGATGGAGCGAGACCGCGTGCGCCCGGCCGAGCTTCGCCTGCTCTTGGAAAAGGCTCGCGACAGGGCTGCCGACGATTCCCGCTTCGACCAGCCGGTGCTGCCGCCGGCGCATATCGTGGCCAGAAGCTGCCTGAAGCAATGGCTGTACCGCTAAAGCGCGTCGCGCCGAACTGACGCGCTTTAGGTCTTTCCGATCAGCTCGAATGCGCCGGCAAATAGCTGTAATGGCTGCGGAGATAGGCAATTTTGAAGCCGAGCCGGGCGTAGTTGCGGTAGGCCGGACCGTCGCGTTCGGGGCGCGGCGCCTCGATGTCGGCGACGAACAGTCTTGCGCCGGCGGCTATGCCGTCGCGGACCAGCCTTTCGCCAAGCATGGCGTCGAGGTCGAAGCTCGGCGCCATGATGCCAGGCACCGGGGCGTCGATCCCGCTCCAGGCGGCGCCATCCGAGATGAACATTGAACGCACGGCAGCCACGGCGCCATCGCGTTTCAGCATGTAGTGACGCCAACCCTCGCGGCCGACCAGGGCCATGAGCCAGGGCGAGGTGGGCAGCCTGTACTTCGCATCGATGAAGGAGGCCCATTCGGGAGCGGTCTTGGACGTAACCTCTTCGACCGACAGATCGTCTGCCGGGAACAGCGGCTCGGCAGGCAGCGGCGTTGCGTCGCGAAAAATTCGTTCCCAGCCGCTCTGATGCTGGAGCCCGCGCGCTTCCAGCCAGCAGCGCAGCCGGGAAGGGTCGGTGTGCGGGCTTGTGCAGAACCACGGCCGCAAGATGCCGGCAGCGCGGTAATGCGCCAGCAGCGAATCGAGCTGATCTTCCGTGGCCGGGCCGTCGACGCCGATGTTCTTCACGCAGTTGAAATGGATGAACGGGATCGTCGTGCAGGTGGTCCAGACGAGGTCGCCGTCGCGGGCGAGCGACAAGCCGTGCCGCGCGGCGAATTCCGTGGGCGCGGCATCGTAGAGATCGAGCCAGGCATTGACCTCTGCGCGCTCGATGGCGCGGCTCAAATCACGCGAGACCTCCTCGATCCCGATTTCCGGATGGTGCGACACCGGCGGGACGACCGGCTGCAGTTCCGAGAGGGCGGCAGTCGACATGCTAGTCCTCCTCCGATCTGCCTTACAGTGTAAGATTAGCGCATGATAATATGGAAGCGCCTGTTGTCAAGCAGGATAAGCGGCACCTTACAAATCCGTGAATTGGCTTCGCCGTACCATGAGGCTAAGCCTGCCCTTGAGGGGCTTTGCGCATAACAATTCATTTTTCGCCGGGGAAAGGACAGGGATGACGGACGTCTGCACCCAGGGATTGGACACCGGCTTTGTCAGCCTGGGCTACGCCAAGGTGGCGTTTCTCGGCATCGTGCAAGGCATCACCGAACTGCTGCCGATCTCTTCGACGGCGCATATGCGCGTCGTGCCCGCCATGCTTGGCTGGCAGGACCCGGGCTCGGCCTTTTCTGCGGCTATGCAACTCGCGGCCCTTGCCGCGGTGATCAGCTATTTCTGGAGCGACGTCAGGGAAGTCGCGGTGGGGTCGCTGGCGGCGCTCACGCGCCGCGACTATGCCAACCGCTATTTCCGCCTGGCGATCGGCATCGTGCTTGCCACCGTTCCGATCGTCATCGCCGGCCTCGCGCTATCCAGCGTGCTCAATGCCTGCAACTCGCCGTTGCGCGGGCTGGCCGTGATCGGCTGGGCCTGCATCGCCATGGCCGTGCTGCTTGCGCTGTCGGAAATCTATGCCCGCCACAGGCTGACCCTGGACAAGGTGTCCGTGCTCGACGCCTTGCTCGTCGGCGTGGCCCAGGTCGGCGCGCTCATTCCCGGCGTGTCGCGCTCGGGATCGACGCTGACGGCGGCGCTGGGTCTTGGCTATGCCCGCCCGGAGGCGGCGCGGCTTTCCTTCCTGCTCGGCCTGCCGGCCATCGCGTTGGCAGGCCTGAAGGAGCTTTGGGAACTGCACAAGATTCACCTCGGCGCTTATGGCTGGTCGGTCCTGGCGGTCGGCCTCGTCGTCGCTTCGATTTCCGCCTTCTTCGCCATATGGGGACTGATGCGCGTGCTCGAGCGCTTTTCCGCCTGGCCCTTCGTCATCTATCGCGGCCTGCTCGGCGTCGTGCTGCTGATCGGCGTCGCCGTCGGCTGGCTGAGCTAGAGGCTTTCACCGAATCCGCTATACCGGCACCTGAACCTTGCTTCGGGTGCGCTATGGACATTGCAACGCTGCTGCAATCGCTGCCGTTGCTGGCAGCGCTGGTGAAATCGGCGGTGCCGGCAGTAGTCGGTGCGGGCCTGGGGCTCAGCCAATGGGTCGCAGCGCTGCCGCCGTGCCGCAATCACACCTTCGAGACCGCGACCTATCTCGTCTGCGAGACGGACCCGAAGCATTACTCGATCGAGCTGTTCTGGAAGGATCCCGACGGCAAGCTCTACCAGTCGCTGCACAATCTTCGAAGCGCGCAGCAGGCGGCCGGACGCACCATGCTCTTCGGCATCAATGCCGGCATGTACCATCCCAATCTCGCGCCTGTCGGTCTCTATGTCGAGCGCGGGCAGCAGATCGCGTCGGCGAAGACCGGGGCCGGCTCCGGCAATTTCTCGATGCAGCCCAACGGCGTCTTCTATCTTAGCGACGGCAAGGCCGGCGTTCGCGCGACGAAGGATTATCTGAAGCGTTCCCCGAAGGTGGACTATGCCACCCAGTCCGGGCCGATGCTGGTGATCGACGGAAAGCTGCATCCGAAATTCCAGGCCGACAGCCCTTCGCGAAAAATCCGCGATGGCGTCGGCGTGCGTGGCGACGGCGTCGTCGTCTTCGCCATCTCGAACGACGTGGTGACTTTCCACGAATTCGCGCGCCTGTTCCGCGACGAGCTCGACTGTCCCAACGCGCTCTTCCTCGACGGGTCGATCTCCAGCCTCTATGCGCCGGCTATTGGCCGCAACGACGATTTCTGGAATCTCGGGCCGATGATCGGCGTGTTCAGGCGCTGAGCAATTCGAGGAAAACCGAGAAGCGGGTTTGCCGTTCGGAAATTGCGTGGAAACAAAGGCGGAGCTTTTATTGTCGGCTTGCCTGGCGAATCGCCCCGCCGAACCAAAGGTAAATTTTGATTCAAACTTTGTTGGTAATTTCTCATTAGGAATGGGGCTTCCGGCGGCGCTGTTTCGGCCCTCGGTCTGTTTTGTTTTGCGTACAGGTCAAGATGCGGATTTTTGGCGTCGTCAGTTTCGTGCTTGCAGGGCTTTGCCTTGCCGGCTGCTCGTCTACCTCGGGCGTTGATGCCTTGCAGATGCCGTCGAACGAGACGACCAGTTCGGTCGTGCGGCCGAGCGCGCCGGTAACGAAGGCAGTGAAGACCGCCGACGCTGCGATGACAGTGGAGACCGTTTCCATAGCGGGCGCCGCGCGCATCAGGCCGCCGGCGTCGCTGCCTGGCGACCAGAATGCTCGTGTTGACGAGGACAACGCGCGTCCAGGGGGCGAGAACTCGCGTCTTGACGTCGAGAATTCGCGTCCCTTTGGCTTGGCCGAGGAAGAGACGGTGGCATTCCCGGCGCCGGACCTGCCGGATACGGTCGAGCCTCCGGTCGAGGCCGCAGCACTCGTCTCGCCGCCGAAGCGGCTGTCCCGCGCAGCGCCCGCGATGCTGGCTGGCCCTGTTACCCGCTATGCCTTTCGCGATGCCAAGCCGATCAATTTCGGCCGCGCCTCGCCCAGGCACCTTGCCGTCCATGGCGTCGACGTGTCGCGCTGGCAGGGCAATATCAACTGGCAAAAGCTGCGCGCCCAGGGCGCCAACTTCGCCTACATCAAGGCGACCGACGGCGGCGACCATCTCGATCCGATGTTCATGAAAAACTGGCGCGGCGCCGATGCCGCCGGGCTGAAGCGCGGCGCCTATCATTTCTTCTACTGGTGCCGCACCGCCGGCGAGCAGGCCGACTGGTTCATCCGCAACGTGCCGCGAGTCCAGGGCGCGCTGCCGCCGGTCATCGATGTCGAGTGGAACGGCGAGTCCTCCTGCAAGCGCCGGCCTTCGCGCCAGAAGGTGCTGGAGAAGATGCAGGTGTTCATGGACAAGCTGGAGCGCCACTACGGCCAGCGGCCCATCATCTACACGTCGCCGGATTTTTATCGCGACAATCTGCGTGGTGCATTTCTCGACTATCCGTTCTGGCTGCGCGCGGTGGCCGCCCATCCGTCAAAGGTCTATCCGGGCCGCAACTGGCTGTTCTGGCAATATTCGGGCTCCGGCCTGTCGCATGGCGTGAGCGGCCGCATCGACCTCAATGTCTTCCACGGCGACGAGCGGCAGTGGCGCAGGTGGCTGGGCGGCGGCGAGGTGGTAGCCGACGCGAATTGAGGCCGTATGCTTCACCCGGCGCGGGGCGGCGATCGACGGTAATTTCAGGATTTCTCTAACCATCGACTCACCGTCTCCCTTAGCGGCGCGGCAACGGCCTTCCGGTAACGTGTTCGTGATCGCGTCTTGGAGGGGTCTATGCGCAAACTGATTGTCACTGCCGCTGTGGTGGCCGCCGTCGGCTACGGATTTTTCAATTCGCACCTGCGCAGCAATACGCCCAACGCCAATGTGGTCGCCTATTCAACCACCGACGAGGCGATGCAGGGCGCTAAGGCCAAGGGCCACTCGACGCTACCCCGCTTCCATGAGTTGATGGCCGCCCGCACGCCTGGCACCTATACGGTCAAGTTCCCGCTGACCCAGAACGGCGCCACCGAGCATATCTGGATGCAGCTTGTGGCTTTCAGCGACGGCCGCTTCGTCGGATTGCTGGCCGACAAGCCCGTCAACGGCAACCAGTACAAGATGGGCGACCGCATGACGGTTGCCGAGGCCGATGTCGAAGACTGGATGATCCGCAACGGCAGCGACGTCTATGGTGGCTACACGGTACGCCGGGCGCTGGCCGACATGCCGAAGGAACAGGCCGCGAAATACTGGATCACGTTCAAGGATTGAAGGCGGCGCTCCCTTCTCCCCACAAGAGCTTGGGAGAGGCCGTCCATCGCGCTTTCGTCGTCCTCGGGCTTGACCCGAGGACCCATGCCGTGACCATTGCCGTAGGGCGCAGCGTGCAGAATTCTGAAACGCCGCAGCGCCTTGATGTAACGGCATGGATTCTAGGGTCTGCGCTGCGTCGCTTCGCTCCTTGCTCCGCCCTAGAATGACGAAGCCGAAGGGCATCGCCCGTCACGCCTCGTTGATCATCGCCTCGATGTTGTAACCGTCGGGATCAAGCCCGAAGCAGGCGTAGTAGTTCTCGGCATAATGCGGACGCGGCCCGGGCGCGCCGTGGTCCGCAGCACCCGCCTCAAGCGCCGCGCGGTAGAACGTATCGACCTCCACCTTGCTCTTCACCCTGAAGGCGACATGCAGATGGGTGAGCGGCGGCGTCTCGCCCGTGCTCTGGATCTCGAACAGGCAGCCATTGCCGACATCGAAGGCCCAGAACACGCCTTCCTTACCGAAGGAGAGGCGATAGCCCAAGGGCGCGAAGGCCTTTTCGTAGAAGAGCTTGCTCTGTTCGAGGTCGCACACTTCGATGGTGATGTGGTCGATCATGGAAGCTCTTGGACAATCAGGCCAGTGCGGCCGGCCACGGTGACGCGGCCGGCTTTGATCTATATTGGCGATGGCTGCCTTTGGTTGCAACCAGATCAGCCATCGGCCTCCAGCTTGCGAATAACTTCGCCGACTGTCAGCCTTGGCGGCATCGGGCCTCAGCTGCACCCGCTCGTCGAACCACAGGTGTCGCACTTCTCGCAGGTGCCGTTCCGCACCATGGTGAAGTTGTGGCACTCCGAACATTCGTTGCCGGTGTAACCCTGGAGCAAGGACTGCTGGCGACGGGTGGCGGCTAGCTTCTTGGCCTCGGCGGCCTCGTTGGCGGCGGCGTCGGTGAAGAGCGCCTCGGCGCCGCCGGCGGCCTCGGCTTCCTCTTCCACCATCTCCTCGGCCAGTTCCCTGGCGCGCTCCTCATAGTCGCGCTTGTAGGCAAGGGCCTCGTCGCTTGCAGGCTTCAACGCCAGCACGTTGGAGCCGGCGAAGGCGGTGGGCGCTGCGCGGGCAGGGGCCGTCGTCGGGGCTGAGCCGCCAAAACCCTTGGGGTCTGAACCGGCAGCCGACACCAGCTTCACCGGCGAGGCACCGCGATAGAGGCCCTTGGAGAACGGCGTCGCCTTGCCTTCGGTGATGCCGCGGCCGAGCGCCGTCTTGTCGAAGTCCGACTGATCGACATGCGCGAGGTCGTGGCGGCCGAGATAGGAGACGGCAAGCTCGCGGAACACGTAGTCGAGGATCGACGTCGCGTTCTTGATCGCGTCGTTGCCCTGCACCATGCCGGCCGGCTCGAACTTGGTGAAGGTGAAGGCCTCGACATATTCGTCGAGCGGCACGCCATATTGCAGGCCGAGCGAGATGGCGATGGCGAAGTTGTTCATCATGGCGCGGAAGGCAGCACCTTCCTTGTGCATGTCGATGAAGATCTCGCCGAGGCGGCCGTCGTCGAACTCGCCGGTCCTGAGATACACCTTGTGGCCGCCGACGACCGCCTTCTGCGTGTAGCCCTTGCGGCGGTTCGGCAGCTTCTCGCGGTCGCGGTAGAGACGCTCGATGACGCGCTCGACGATCTTTTCCGTCACCTGCACGGCGCGCTGCGCGGCGGGCGCCGCAATCAGCTGCTCGACCGCCTCGTCCTCGTCCTCCTCGCCGTCGGCGAGCAGCGAGGCATTGAGCGGCTGCGACAGCTTCGAGCCGTCGCGATAGAGCGCGTTGGCCTTCAGCGCCAGCTTCCAGGACAGCATGTAGGCGTTCTTGGCGTCCTCGACCGTCGCCTCGTTCGGCATGTTGATGGTCTTGGAGATGGCGCCCGAGATGAAGGGCTGCGCCGCGGCCATCATCAGGATGTGGCTCTGGATCGACAGCGAGCGCTTGCCGATCTTGCCGCAGGGGCTGGCGCAGTCGAACACCGGCAGGTGCTCGGCCTTGAGGAACGGCGCCCCTTCGAGCGTCATTGCACCGCAGACATGGATGTTGGCCGCGTCGATGTCCTTCTTGGAGAAGCCCAGCGCCGGCAGCATCTCGAAGGAAAAGTCGGAAAGCTGCTCGTCGGTGAAGCCGAGCGTCTCTTTCACCCAATCGGCGCCGAGCGTCCACTGGTTGAACACGAACTTGATGTCGAAGGCCGACTTCAGCGCCGCATTCAGCGCCGCGATCTTATCATCGGTGAAGCCCTTGGCCTTCAGCGAAGACGGGTTGATGCCGGGCGCCTGGTTGAGGTTGCCATGGCCGACGGCATAGGCCTCGATCTCGGCAATCTGGCTTTCGGAATAGCCGAGCGTGCGCAGCGCTTCCGGCACCGCGCGGTTGATGATCTTGAAGTAGCCGCCGCCGGCGAGCTTCTTGAACTTCACCAGCGCGAAGTCGGGCTCGATGCCGGTGGTGTCGCAGTCCATGACCAGGCCGATCGTGCCGGTCGGCGCGATCACGGTCGCCTGCGCGTTGCGATAGCCATGCTCCTCGCCGAGCTCGATGGCGCGATCCCAGGCGGCGCGGGCATGCTCGGCCAGCGCCTGCTGCTTCAGGTCGGAGGCGACCAGCGGCACCGGATTGACGGCGAGCTTCTCGTAGCCGTCCTTGTCGCCATAGGCGGCGCGGCGGTGGTTGCGCATGACGCGCAGCATGTTCTGGGCGTTGCGGTCATAGTCCGGGAAGGCGCCGAGCTCGGAAGCCATTTCGGCCGAGGTCGCATAGGCGATGCCGGTCATGATGGCCGTGAGCGCGGCGCAGATCGCGCGGCCCTCGTCGGAGTCGTAGGGAATGCCGGACGTCATCAACAGGCCGCCGATGTTGGCGTAGCCGAGGCCGAGCGTGCGGTAGTCGTAGGAGAGCTTGGCGATCTCCTTCGACGGGAACTGCGCCATCATCACCGAGATCTCGAGCACGACGGTCCACAGCCGAACGGTGTGCTCGTAAGCGGCGATGTCGATCGTGCCGTCTTCCTTGCGGTAGGGCAGGAGGTTGATCGAGGCGAGGTTGCAGGCCGTGTCGTCGAGGAACATGTATTCCGAGCACGGGTTGGAGGCCCGGATCGCACCGGCGGAGGCGCAGGTGTGCCAGTCGTTCATGGTCGTGTTGAAATGCAGGCCGGGATCGGCGGACGCCCACGCGGCATAACCGATCTTTTCCCAGAGATCCCGCGCCTTAAGCGTCTTCAGCACCTTGCCGTCCTTGCGGGCGGTGAGCTGCCAGTCGCCGTCGGCCTCGACGGCGCGCAGGAAATTGTCCCTCAGCGACACCGAGTTGTTGGAGTTCTGGCCGGAAACGGTGAGATAGGCGTCAGAGTCCCAGTCGGTGTCGTAGGTCTTGAACGACATCGAGGTGTAGCCCTGGCGGGCGAACTGGATGACGCGATAGATGTAGTTCTCCGGCACGGCGTCCTTCTTGGCCGCCTTGATCTCGCGCTTCAGCGCGGTGTTGAGGGCCGGGTCGAAGCAGTCGTCGCCATTGCCTTCGCAATTGACGCAGGCCTTCATGATCGCTTCGAGGTGCTTCTTGACGATCTTCGAGCCGGTCACCAGCGAGGCGACCTTCTGCTCCTCATTGACCTTCCAGTCGATGAAGTCCTCGATGTCGGGATGGTCGGCGTCGACGATGACCATCTTGGCGGCGCGGCGCGTCGTGCCGCCCGACTTGATGGCGCCCGCCGCGCGATCGCCGATCTTGAGGAAGCTCATCAGGCCGGACGAGCGGCCGCCGCCGGACAGCTTCTCGCCTTCGCCGCGCAGCATCGAGAAGTTCGAGCCGGTGCCGGAGCCGTATTTGAACAGGCGCGCCTCACGCACCCACAGGTCCATGATGCCGCCCTCGTTGACGAGGTCGTCCTGAACGCTCTGGATGAAGCAGGCATGCGGCTGCGGATGCTCGTAAGCCGACTTCGACTTGGTCAGCCTGCCGGTGAAGGGGTCGACATAGAAGTGACCCTGGCTCGGCCCGTCGATGCCATAGGCCCAGTGCAGGCCGGTGTTGAACCATTGCGGCGAGTTCGGCGCCACGCGCTGAGTGGCCAGCATATAGGCAAGCTCGTCGCGGAAAGCGCGGGCATCTTCTTCGGACTTGAAGTAGCCGCCCTTCCAGCCCCAATAGGTCCAGGTGCCGGACAGCCGGTCGAAGACCTGGCGAGCATCGGTTTCCGAACCATAGCGCTCGGCCTCGGGGAGCTTGGCGAGTTCGGCCTCGTCGGCAACCGAACGCCACAGGAAGGAGGGGACGTCGTTCTCCTCGACCTTCTTCAGGCGCGCCGGGACGCCGGCCTTGCGGAAATATTTTTGGGCCAGGATGTCGGCCGCGACCTGGCTGAACTGCGCCGGCACATCGATGTTGTCGAGGCGGAACACCACCGAGCCGTCGGGATTCTTGATCTCCGACAGAGCCTTGCGGAATTCGATCTCCGCGTAAGCTACCCCTTCTTGACCTGCTTGGTCTGGCTTGGTGAAGCGACGCTCGATGCGCATTGGTCCGGTCCCTTTTGTCTACATATAGCGCTTTTCCCCAGGGATTGCTGCCCCGCCAGGCGAAAAGCACGGTCCGCCGTTTGCCGGCATCGCAGGCGACGCCGGCATTCTCCTCGTCGCGGGCAACACCGTGCAGACAACCAAACGCCCTTCCAGGCGCTCACCCAGGCTGCAGGCCGACCCACGGGTCCCTCAAAACTGAAACTTTTGTCGATTCCCTCGGAAGAGGGAGGTTCACACTATCTAGGGTCGAGCCTGCCTGCAAACACTAAATATAGTGTTAACAGATCATTTTTTCCAGCCCGACAATTCTCCCTTTCGCCCACCCAAGCCCCATCATTCCCAACGCTTCCGCCGGCCTCGTGAACGGGCGGAAATGTGGGCAAAACGCACAAAATCCGGGAAAAAAGACCGGCCTCTGAACTCTCCGGTCACGCCCGCAACAGGAGCGCATGGCCTATAAAAAGCGACTCGTTCTGACCCGTCAAGGATTCGTTTTTGTAGGTTTTGTGACCCCAATATGTTGTGTCTCACATATGTGGATAACGGGGACAGAAAGGCGCATCGAAAAGCCTTTATTTGACGGTGACGGTTCGTCGGGTCGCCCGGGGCCGGGCCCGACGGGCGGCTTTTCATTTTAGCTGGCTTGGACTATCTGTTGCCCTGCGCGGGGGCGTGTCTTGTCAAGCCTGGAAGCATTCGCTACGCCCCGCTCATGACAGTTACCGTTCGTTTCGCTCCGTCGCCGACCGGCCGCATCCACATCGGCAATGCCCGCACCGCGCTGTTCAACTGGCTTTTCGCCATGAACAACAGGGGCCGCTACATCCAGCGCTTCGACGATACAGACGTTGCCCGTTCGACGCAGGAATTCGCCGATGCAATTCTCTATGACCTGCATTGGCTCGGCATTTTTCCCGACGTTACCGAATACCAGTCGCGTCGCTTTGAAGTCTATGACGCCGCGGTTGAGCGGCTGAAGGCGGCGCGCGTGCTTTATGCCTGCTACGAAACGCCGGAGGAGCTCGACCTGCGCCGCAAGGTGCGCCGCACGCGCGGCCTGCCGCCGGTCTATGGCCGCGAGGCATTGACGCTGACGCCGGAGCAGGTGGCCGAATACGAATCCGACGGGCGCCGGCCGCACTGGCGCTTTCTTTTGCCGAACTTCACCGGCGACCCGCTGCAGCCGGAACGGACCGAGGTGCACTGGAACGACCTTGTGCGCGGCGAGGAGACCGTCGATCTCGCCTCACTGTCGGACCCGGTCCTGGTGCGTGAGGACGGCACTTATCTCTACACACTGCCTTCGGTGGTCGACGACATCGAGATGGGCGTCACCCATGTCATACGCGGCGACGACCACGTCACCAACACCGGCGTGCAGATCGCCTTGTTCCAGGCGCTGGGCGCTGAGCCGCCGGTGTTCGGGCACCACAATCTCTTGACCACCGTGTCGGGTGAGGGGCTGTCGAAGCGCACGGGCGCGCTGTCGATAGAAAGCCTGCGCGAGGAGGGCATCGAGCCGATGGCTGTCGCCTCGCTTGCCGTGCTCGTCGGCACATCGGAGAATGTCGCTGCAGCGCACGATCTCAACGAGCTCGCCAGCCATTTCGACCCGGCCGCGACATCCAAGTCTGCCGCCAAGTTCGATCCCGACGAGCTTTTTGTGCTCAATCGCACGCTGATGCACCAAATGCCGTTCGAGGAGGCGCGCGACCGGCTGATTGTGCTTGGCATTTCCGGCGACAGGGCCGAGCCCTTCTGGCTCGCCGTGCGCGGCAATATCGACCGTTTGTCCGACGCGGTCGCCTGGTGGCGCATCCTGAGCGACGGGCCGCAGGAGCCGGCAGAATTTTCCGGCGAGGACCGTGACTTCCTCCACCAGGCGTTCGACTTGTTGCCGGAAGAGCCTTGGAACGGCACGGTCTGGAAGGATTGGACCGGCAAGATCAGGGAAGCGACGGGCCGCAAGGGCAAGCCGCTGTTCATGCCGCTGCGGCTCGCCCTTACCGGGCGGTCTTCCGGGCCGGAGCTTGCAGATCTATTGCCGCTGATGGGTCGGGAAGGAACGCTGGCCCGACGACCCTGACCTTGCGCTGTTCCGGCGGCAGGGCCGAAACCGGTGACGCCGGCACCTTGGCGGTCAGCTGCTTGATAGCCGCGCGGTCGAGCCCGCCTGCAGCGTTGGCGAGCGTTTCGGGATCGGCGCCAGCATCGAGCTTGGCCGCCGGCGCCGGCACGAGGGTCGTCGCCCCGCTGTCCGGCTGCGGCTGTTCCGGATTGGGCGGATTGCCGCCTATGATCGAGAAGTTTTCGGCCTGGGCGTTGCAGCCGCATTGCGGCGGCCGCGAGTAGTTTGCCTGCTTGTAGAGATAGGCCGTCGGCAGCTCGCTGTAGGGACGGCCGGTCGCCGAGGACGTCATGTTGCCGGCGTCATCGTCCATGCCGCGCGTGTAGAAGACCTGCATCTCGGTGCCGGGGCAGCTCGATTCGCAATTCTTCTGATCGCGCTCGAAATCGCCAAGAGAGGCGGCGTTCGACATCGGGAAGAAATAGCCGTCGCAGGTGCGCACGCAGACGGTGCGGAACTCGCCGTTCATTCTCGGCAGGTCCATGCCGTCGGGTTGGTTGATCACCCGGCGGATGTTGCGCGCGCCGGGATCGTCTGGCGGAAGCGCTTCAGGCGTGTGGAGCGTAGCGATCTCCTCGTCGCCACGGCCGAAGAGCTGCTCGAACAGATTGCCGCCACCATTGTTGCGGGCGGCCTCCTGGATCGGGGCGCGAGGCGGCTCGACTTCATCATCGCGGCAGCCATTGGCGTCGAGCGCCGCAAGAATGCGGCTGCGGTCGCGCCGCGTGCCGCCGCCGGCCAGCCGCTGGCGCTTGGCCTGCAAGATGTCGAGATTGGTGTTCATGCGCTCTATCGAGGCATTGATCGCCGCGCATTGGCCGGCAATGCGCGAAAACAGCGCGAAGCCGCAATTGGCATCACCGGCGCGGCCGCGCGCCTTGGCCAGCTGCTCGCGCTGGCGGGCGATCGCGTCGTCATATTTGCGGATCAGTCCCGGACCGCCGCCACCGCCGCGCGTGGCTGCAAGCTCCGCTTCGAGCTGGCGGCAGGTGCGAGAAGCGGCCTGCGGCTCGGTCACAGCGACAGCCGACGCCGCCAACGCTGCAAGCAGCGCAGCAAGGTGCGTCAGCTTCAACCCCTTCATTCGCCTGGAATCCCGATTGCCGGTGGAAGGCTACCGCGTTCGTGGTTAACTGTTCCCTAGCTTCCAACTCAACACAATTCCGCTGGCGCGAGCTCGCATCAACCCAGAGCTCACCCTCAACTCAGATCGGGGCGAGCGCCTGCGCCTTGTGCGCGGCCTCGACGACTGCCAGTGCCGTCATGTTGACAACGCCGCGCGAGGTCACAGAAGGCGTCAGGATGTGCGCGGGCTTGTCGGTGCCGAGCAGGATCGGCCCGACATGCAGCGCGTCCATCATGGCACGCAGCGCCGTCAGCGTGATGTTGGCCGAATCGAGGTTCGGGAACACCAGCAGATTGGCTTCCCCTTTCAGCCGCGAATGCGGGTAGACGCGCTGGCGCAGATGTTCGGAAAGAGCCGAGTCGGCATGCATCTCGCCATCGCACTGCAGCTCCGGCGCGATGCGGGCGAGGATGGCGGCGGCCTCGCGCATCTTGAGCGCGCCGGGCGAATCGCGCGAGCCGAAATCCGAATGCGACAGCAATGCTGCCTTCGGCTCGATGCCGAAGCGCTGGATTTCTTCCGCCGCCAGCACCGTCATCTCGGCGATCTCCTCCGCCGTCGGATCGACGGAGACATGGGTGTCGGTGAGGAAGATGATGCCTCGCTGCGAGATCAGCATCGACAGCGTCGAGAGATCGCGGTCCTTGATGCCGGGACGCGGCCCGATGATCAGCGTGACATTGCGCAGATGTCGCTCGAAGCGGCCTTCGAGCCCGCAAATCATCGCATCCGCATCGCCGCGCTTCAACGCAAGCGCGGCGATCACCGTGTTGTTGGTGCGCACCATGGTGCGGGCGGCTTCCGTCGTTATACCGCGGCGACCCGCGAGTTCGATCAGCAGATCGACATAGTGCCGGTAGCGCGGATCGTCCTCCGGGTTGATCAGGCCGAAATCGACCCCCGGCCGGATGCGCAGGCCGTAACGCTTCAGCCTGACTTCCACGACATGCGGGCGGCCGATCAGGATCGGCTCGGCGATGCCTTCCTCCAGGACCACCTGTGCCGCCCGCAGCACGCGCTCGTCCTCGCCGTCGGCGTAGATGACGCGCTTGGCGCTGGCGGCCTTGGCCGAGGAGAACACCGGTTTCATCACCAGGCCAGAGCGGAAGACGAAGCGGTTGAGCTTGTCGACATAGGCCGCGAAATCGGAGATCGGCCGCGTCGCCACGCCGGTGTCGCAGGCGGCTCTCGCCACCGCCGGCGCGATGCGCAGGATGAGCCGCGGATCGAAGGGCGAGGGGATCAGGAAGTCCGGGCCGAAGACCGGCGTCTCGCCGGAATAGGCGCGGGCGGCGACGTCCGATGGCTCCTCGCGGGCCAGCGCCGCGATCGCTCTGACCGCGGCCATCTTCATCTCCTCGTTGATGGCGCTCGCCCCGCAATCCAGCGCGCCGCGGAAAATGTAAGGAAAGCAGAGCACGTTATTGACTTGATTGGGAAAATCGGAGCGCCCGGTGCAGATCATGGCGTCGGGCCGTGCCGCGCGCGCCACCTCAGGCATGATCTCCGGCGTCGGGTTGGCGAGCGCCAGGATCAGCGGCTTCGGCGCCATGTGCTGCAGGAGTTCTGGCTTCAGCACGCCTGCGGCGGAGAGGCCGAGAAAGACGTCGGCGCCGGGGATGACATCGGTCAGCGTGCGCGCCTGGGTGTCCTTCACATAAGGGTCTTTCCAGCGGTCCATCTCCTCGACCCGGCCTTTGTAGGCGACGCCGAAACGATCGGTGACCCAGATGTTTTCGACCTTGGCCCCGAGCGAGACCAAAAGGTTGAGGCAGGCGAGCGCTGCAGCGCCCGCGCCGGACGTGACGATCTTGATGTCGGAGATCGATTTGCCGGCGAATTCCAGCCCGTTGAGCACCGCGGCGGCGACGATGATTGCCGTGCCATGCTGGTCGTCATGGAAAACCGGAATGCCCATGCGGGCCTTCAGCCGTTCCTCGACCTCGAAGCATTCAGGCGCCTTGATGTCCTCGAGATTGATGCCGCCGAAGGTCGGCTCGAGCGCGGCCACCGTCTCGACCATGCGCTCGATCTCGGGAGCATCGATCTCGATGTCGAAGACGTCGATGCCGGCGAATTTCTTGAACAGCACCGCCTTGCCTTCCATCACCGGCTTGGAGGCGAGCGGGCCGATATTGCCCAGCCCAAGCACCGCCGAGCCGTTGGAGACAACGCCGACGAGGTTGGCGCGCGCCGTGTAGTCGGCGGCGGCCGCCGGATCGTCCCGGATCTCGAGACAAGGAGCGGCAACGCCCGGCGAATAGGCAAGCGCGAGATCCCGCTGGTTGCCCAGCGGCTTGGTCGCCTGGATCTCGAGCTTTCCCGGGGTGGGGTGCTTGTGAAAGAAGAGCGCGGCCTCATCGAGGTCCGATCGGGCCGTTTTCTTGCTCTCGCCGTCCATTCGCGGCCCTCCTGCGCTTCTTGCTTTCGAGCCTTTTAGCATGCAGCGGCGATTCTTCGCGACGCCAAATGTCGGCCCTGGCATTCACGATGCCGAGGCGAAGATAATCAATCCATTTCAGCCTGTTGGCTCGGAAACTTGCGGCGGATTGACGAAGCTCGTCAGAACGCACTGACGTAGAGGCCGCCGTCGACCGGGATGTTCTGTCCAGTGAGATAGCCGGCATGAACCGAGCACAGGAAGGCGCAGATCTGGCCGAACTCTTCCGGCGTGCCGAGGCGCTTTGCCGGTACGTCGGCGCTGATGCGGGCCTTGCGCGCGGCGGCCGCTGCCGGGTCTTCCGGCGTGCCGGCTTCATGCGGGCCACGCAACCGGTCGGTGTCGAGCTTGCCGGGCAACAGGCTGTTGATGGTGACGTTTCGGTCGATGACCGTGCGGGCCACGCCGGCAAGGAACGAGGTCAGGCCGGCGCGGGCGCCCGACGACAGGTCGAGGCCCGGGATCGGCACATAGACCGACAGCGATGTGATGTTGACGATGCGGCCGAAGCCGCGTTTGGCCATACCGTCGATGACCGCCTGGATCAGCTCGATCGGCGTCACCATGTTCTGCGTCACGCCTTCGAGGATTTTCGCGCGGTCGAGCTCGCGGAAATCGCGAAGCGGCGGGCCGCCATTGTTGTTGACCAGGATGTCGGGGGCGGGGCAGGCGGCAAGCAATGCCTTCTGCACTTCCGGCTTCGAGACGTCGCCGGCGATCTCGATCACCTCGACACCGAATTTTTCGCGGATTTCCTGCGCCGTCTTCGCCAACAGCTCGGCGTTGCGGCCGTTGATGACAAGGTCGACGCCGGCTTCGGCCAGCGCAATCGCGCAGCCGCGCCCCAGTCCCTTGCTCGAGGCGCAGACGATGGCCTTCTTGCCGCGAATGCCGAGATCCATGGTGATTTCTCCTTTTTCGAGGGCGGCAAGCTAGCGCCTGGGCTGGACCAACCGCAACCGTCATACGGTTGTTGCATGAATCGAGGCATAGCACGCCAAAGAAAGGTGGAAATCGCGATGTCCGGTCCAGAGCCCCGCACTTTTCGCACCATGTTCATTTCCGACGTGCATCTCGGCTCGAAGGCGGCCAAGGCCGATTTCCTGATCGATTTCCTGCGCCACCATGACGCCGATACCATCTACCTGGTCGGCGACATCGTTGACGGCTGGCGCCTGCGGCGCAGCTGGCATTGGCCGCAGAGCCATAACGACGTGGTGCAGAAGTTGCTGCGCAAGGCGCGCAAGGGCGCCTCGATCACCTACATCGCCGGCAACCACGACGAATTCGCCCGCCAGTTCCAGGGCGTGCATTTCGGCGGCATCGTCGTTGCCGACCGCGCCATTCATGAGACCGCCGACGGCAGGCGGCTTCTCGTCATCCATGGCGACCAGTTCGACACTGTGGTGCACAATCGGCGCTGGCTCGCTTACCTCGGCGACTACGCCTATGACACGGCAATGCTGGTCAATCGCCTCGTGACGAGACTGCGCCACCTGCTCGGCCTGCCTTACTGGTCGTTCTCTTCCTGGGCGAAGGTCAAGGTGAAGAAGGCGGTGAACTTCATCGGATCGTTCCAGACGGTGCTCTCCGAGGAAGCGCGGCGCTCGCATGTCGACGGCGTGATCTGCGGCCACATCCATCACGCCGCGATCGAAAGCTATGGCGACGTGCAATACATCAACACCGGGGACTGGGTGGAAAGCTGCACCGCGGTGGTCGAGCATTTCGACGGCCGCATGGAGATCCTGACCTGGGCGCATGTGCTGCCCGAAGTTGCGGCCGGCAAGGACGCGCCGGTGCTCGATCTCATCGATCTCAAGGGCAGGGCGGTCAAGGCTGCCTGAGCGCCTTTCCGGCTCCGAGGTTCCTTGTCTTTCAACAGCTTTGGCCAGATCGACTGGTCCAGGCGGTTCCGCCGCGCCTTGCCGCGTGATAGGGATCGAAACGCGTTGCGGGTCGTGGAATGCAGCGTAATTGGATCGATTCATGCCGCTGCCGCCGCTTTCGCCTGAGCAACTCGTCAAGCCAGCCCATTTCGAACTGCGCATGAGCCTGATCTTCGCGACATTGTTCGTGTCGCAGGGGACGCATCTGCCCTATTTTCCGCTCTGGCTGGAGGCGAAAGGCTTCCACGCCGAACAGATCGCAGTCATCCTGGCCGCGCCGATGTTCCTGCGCGTCGTGACGACGCCGATGCTCACCGCGTTTGCCGACCGGGCGAAGGACCGCGCCAATGTCTATATCGCGCTGGTCGCGGCGACGATGATCATTTCGGCCGGCTATTTCCTGCCGGCCACCTATGCGGGCGTGCTGGCCATCTCGCTGTTGCTTTCGATCCCTTGGACGCCGCATTCGCCGATGGCCGATTCGCTGGCTCTGTCGGGCGTCCGCCGCTTCGGCTCCAACTACACCGCCATGCGCAAATGGGGTTCGATCTCCTATTTCTGCGCCAATATAGTCGGCGGCTTCATCCTGGCGGCCACCGGCCCGCAAACTGTTCCGGCGATCATCTTTGTGGCCCTTGCCGCAGCGCTTGTCGCGGGTTTGTGGGCGCCGCGGATGGGCAAGCCTCGCAAGGCGTCGCCATTATCGGCGACCGACATTCAGCATTCGGCGCCAAGCCTCTTCAACGCCTATTTCCTCTATTTCACGCTGGGTGTCGGCATCATCACCGCCAGCCACGCCTTTCTTTACGGCTTCGTGTCGATCTACTGGAAGTCGATCGGCATCAGCGATTCCGTCGTCGGCCTGCTGTGGGCCTGGGGCGTGGTTGCCGAGGTCTGCATGTTCTTGTTCTTCAACCGCATTTTCGCCTCCGTTTCCGTCGTCAGGGTGATGGTGATCGCCGGCATCGGCTCGATCCTGCGATGGGTCGCCTTTCCGCTGGTCTGGCCGCTGGGCCTCGGCGTCGTCGGCTTCTTCGGCGTCCAGACGCTGCATGCGGTTTCGGTGGCGATGGTGCTGATCGGCCTGCAGAAGATGATCGGCGAAACGGTTTCCGAAGAGCGCACGGGCGCCGCGCAAGGCATCGCCTATTTCTTCAACGGCTTCTTCATGGCCGCGGTCACGCTGGTCTCCGGCCCGCTCTACGATCATCTTGGCGTCGACGGGTTCCTGGCGATGATCCCGATCGCGATCATCGGCCTCGCGCTGATCGGGCTTGCCGCGCGGTCAGCCCCACAGCGCCGGCTGAGGCGGTGAGACCAGCGAGCCCTGGTAGACGAGACCCGGTTCGCGGTCGTGCGCCAAGAGCAGCGGCCCGTCGAGGTCGACGAAATCGGCGCCTTGAGCCAAGAGCACTGCCGGCGCCATGGCGAGCGACGTGCCGACCATGCAGCCGACCATGATGCCGAAACCCAACTCGCGGGCACGGTCGCGAAGGATCAGCGCTTCGGTCATTCCACCAGTTTTGTCGAGCTTGATGTTGACGACGTCATAAAGGCCGACCAGCGCTTCGAGGTTCTTCGCCTCGTGCACGCTTTCGTCGGCGCAGATCGGCACGGGATGCGCGATTTCGCGCAAGATGCCATCACGGCCGGCCGGCAGCGGCTGCTCGATCAGCACTATGCCGTGCTCGGCTGCGAATGCGAGATTCTCGACGATGTTGTTATCGGTCCAGCCCTCGTTGGCATCGAGTATGATGCGGCTTTGCGGGGCGGCTTGCGTCACGGCGCGAATCCTTGCCGCGTCGTTGTCGCCGCCGATCTTGACCTTGAGCAGCGGCCGCGAGGCAGCGGCGCGGGCCTGCGCCGCCATCGCCCCAGGTTCGGCGAGCGACAGCGTGTAGGCGGTTTCGAGCGCCTTAGGCGAAACGACCCCGATCGCGTCCGCCACCGGCCTGGCGCCCAGCTTGGCTTCGAGATCCCACAAGGCGCAGTCGATGGCATTGCGGGCCGCTCCGGCCGGCATGGCCGCGAGCAAGGCGGTGCGGCCGATGCCGTCGATGATCTGGCCGCGCATCGCCTCGATTGCGGCGCGCACGCCTTCCATCGTCTCGCCGTAGCGCCTGTAGGGCACGCATTCGCCGCGCCCGACATGTCCGTTGTCGGCGATCGTCACGGTGATGACTTCGGCCTCGGTTTTCGATCCGCGCGATATGGTGAAGGTGCCCGCGATGGGGAATCGCTCCGCCTCGACCGAAATGACACGCGCCATATTTTTCTTCTCCGGCTGTGCGACCCGGTCTCCCGGCAAATCGACACGCCAGTCCCGTCACGCTAAACAGGACGCCATGTTGACCATCCGCAAACGCGACGCAAGCCGCACGCCCGCCGGTGATGTCAATCACCAGCCGCGCATTATCGTCGGCGAGGAAGGCGACGTAATCGGCTGCGCTTTCTCGGGTGTCTGGACGACGCGGACCGTGGCATCGGTCGATGCGGAGATGCGCAAGATCGAAAACCGCAACAGCGCCAAGAAGCTGATGCTCGACCTTTCCCAGATCGAGAAGATGGACACGGCCGGCGCCTGGCTGATCGATCGGCTGGCGAGCGCTTTCGAGAAGAAAGGCGTCGAAGTGCATGTGCAGGGGCAGAGCGAGATCGCCTCAATCCTGCTCGGCGCGGTGGGCGACGCGGTGCGTCGCGAACCCGAATCGGGGCCGGCCGGACCGCCCAACATCATCCTGCGCGCGCTGGAGCTGGTCGGCCGCCGCGTCTACGAGATGCGCGACGATTTTCTGGCCTCGATGAACATCCTCGGCGCCACCATCCGCGGCGCGCAGATGAAGCTCGGCCGCGGCCATGCCGTCAATCCGGCAGCAATCTTCAACCAGATCGACCGCATGGGCGTCGGCGCCATTCCCGTGGTGGTGCTGATGTCGGCCATCGTCGGCGCCATCGTCGCCCAGCAAGGCGCTTATCAGCTCAGCTATTTCGGTGCCGACATTTTCGTCGTCGACCTCGTCGGCGTGCTGATCCTGCGCGAACTTGGCGTGCTGATGACCGCGATCATGCTGGCCGGCCGCTCGGGCAGCGCCATCACCGCCGAGATCGGCTCGATGAAGATGCGCGAGGAGGTCGACGCGCTGAAGGTGATCGGGTTGAACCCGATCGGCGTGCTGGTGTTTCCGCGGCTCGTCGCCTTGGTGATTGCGCTGCCGTGCTTGACGATCATCGCGAATTTCGCCGCGCTCGGCGGCGGCATCATCGCCGCCTGGCTCTATTCCGACATTCCACCGGCGGCATTCATCGATCGGCTGCGGGTCGCCATCGACCTCAGCACCATTTTTGCCGGGCTGATCAAGGCGCCGTTCATGGCCATGATCATCGGCACCATCGCTTCGGTCGAGGGCATGAAGGTCGGCGGCAGCGCCGAATCGCTCGGCCAGCACGTGACCGCGTCGGTGGTGAAGTCGATCTTCGTCGTCATCATCCTCGACGGGCTTTTCGCCATGTTCTACGCATCGATCGGGTTTTGAGATGGCGGTTGCAAGCGGCAACGGGGTCAACACGGCGCAGAACGCGGACGAGAGCGAGATCGTGCTTTCGGTCCGTGACGTCACGGTTGCCATCGAAGACAAGCTGATCCTCGACAAGCTTTCGCTCGACATCGAGCGCGGCGAGATCCTGGGGTTCGTCGGCGCCTCGGGCGCCGGCAAGTCGGTGTTGCTGCGCACCATCCTCGGGCTTATGCCGAAGCAATCGGGAACCATCAGGCTGTTCGGCGTCGACGTTGACAAGGCAAGCGAGATCGAGCGCCTGCGCATCGACATGCGGCTTGGCGTCCTGTTCCAGCACGGCGCGCTGTTTTCGGCGCTGACGGTGCTGGAGAACGTGCAGGTGCCGATGCGCGAGTATCTCGACCTGCCGAAGAAGCTGATGGACGAGCTCGCCATGCTCAAGGTCGAGTTGGTCGGGCTGCCGCCGGATGCAGCGCAGAAATTCCCCTCCGAGCTGTCGGGCGGCATGATCAAGCGCGCGGCGTTGGCTCGCGCGCTGGCGCTCGATCCGGACATCGTCTTCCTCGACGAGCCGACCTCGGGCCTCGATCCGATCAGCGCGGCCGAATTCGACGAATTGGTCGTCAAGTTGCGCGATACGATGGATTTGACGGTCTACATGGTCACGCACGACCTCGACACGCTGTTCACCGCCTGCGACCACGTGGCGGTGCTCGGCAAGAAGAGGGTGCTGGTCGAAGGCACGATCGACGACATGCTGAAAAGCGAGGAGCCGTGGGTAAAATCCTATTTCCGCGGAAAACGCGCCCGGCAACTTGATCTTGCGGCTCGCGCATAGCCATAAGTGAGGTAATGGAAACCAGAGCCAACTACGTCATTGTCGGCATTTTCACGCTGGCCGCGATCCTCGCGGCCTTCGCCTTCGTCTACTGGACGGCCGCGATCGGCGAGCGCGGCGAGACGACGCTGTTGCGCGTGCGCATCCCGGGCTCGGCTTCGGGCCTTGGCCGCGGCAGCTTCGTGCTGTTCAACGGCGTCAAGGTGGGCGACGTCAAACGGGTCTATATCGATGTCGACAACCCGACGGTCGCCATCGCCGATACCGAGATCGACCGCATGACGCCGATCACCAAGTCGACGCAGGCCGATATCGGGCTCGCCGGCCTCACCGGCCAGGCCAATATCGAGCTGAAAGGCGCCGATCCCAAGGAAGTGAAGCTGCTCGACCAGGCCGAGAAAGAAGGCAGGGTTCCGGAGATCGTCGCCAATCCGTCGGCCGTGACCAACCTGCTGCAGACGGCGCAGAACATCTTCACCCGTGCCGACAAGGTGCTTTCCGAGCTGGAAGGCTTCACCAAGGATGTTCGCGGACCGCTGACGCAGACAGTCAAGAACGTCGAGACCTTCTCCAACGCGCTGGCCAAGAATTCGGACGGCATCGATAAATTCCTGTCCGCCGTGAGCTCGCTTTCGGAGCAATTGCAAAATGTGTCGGGCCGACTCGACAGCACGCTGAAGGCGGCCGAGGGCCTGCTCAATTCGGTCGACAAGGACCGGATCAAGAGCATCGTCGCCAATGTCGACACGGTCACCGCGAACCTCAAGGAAACCAGCGGGCAGTTGGACGGCGTGCTGAAGAACGTCGATGCCGCGGTGGGGTCGGTCAACGACTTCGCCAAGCAGACGCAAGGGACGCTCGCCAAGGTCAACGGCGTTCTCGATGGGATAGATCCGGCGGATGTCCGTACGGCGCTCGCCAACATCCAGAAGGCAAGCGACAGCGCCAACAAGGCGGCCGCCGACATCGCCAAGGTCACCGACAAGATCGCCAACCGCTCCGACGACATCAACGATACGATCAAGAATGCCCGCCAGCTTGCGCAGCGCCTCAACGACGCGTCCGTGCGCGTCGACGGAATTCTCGAGAAGGTCGACAAGCTTCTCGGGTCCGGTGAAGCCGATGGCGTGATGGCCGATGCTCGGGCGACGCTGAAATCCTTCAAGCAGGTTGCCGATACGCTGAACTCTCGGCTGGGCACCATCGTCGACAATCTGTCGCGCTTCTCCGGCCAGGGGCTGCAGGATGTCGAGGCGCTGGTCCAGGCCAGCCGGCGCTCGATCAGCCGAATCGAGGAAGCGGTGACAGATCTCAGCCGAAACCCGCAGCGCATACTGACGGGCGGCGAGGGGGAGGTCCGTCAGTTTGACGGCAGGGCACGGCGTTGACTTCCGCTGCTGCGAACGCCAAGAACATGGATTGCAGCTGTAAGTTGATCGTCAGATCCGGGGACAGTGGGGATCGCGCGTGAAGTCAGTGAGAGGGTTGAAGTCCGTTGCTGCCGCGACGCTCGTGTTCACGCTTGCAGGCTGCGCGGTACTGGGGGGCAGGCCGGCGCCGCTCGACACGTTCGAGCTTTCCGCGCCTTCGCTCGACATGCGGGGCCACAGCCGCCGCCAGATCCTGATCGCCCAACCCTCGGCGCTGAAGGCGCTGGACAGCCAGAACATCGTGATCAGGCCGTCCGACCAGTCGATCCAGTTCCTCAAGGGCGCGCAATGGGCGGACCGCCTGCCGCTGATCGTGCAGGCAAGGCTCGCCGAGACTTTTCAGCGCTCCGGCAGCTTTGCCGGTGTCGGCAAGCCGGGCGAGGGTTTGGCGATCGACTACCAGATCATCGTCGAGGTGCGGTCCTTCGAAGTCCGGGTCAATGGCGGCGAACATGCCGATGTCGAGCTGTTCGTGCGCATCCTCAACGATCGCAATGGCGAGGTGCGCGCCTCGAAGGACTTCACGGCCAGCGCACCGGTCTCGGGCGGCGGAAATGCC
Organism: Mesorhizobium sp. WSM4898; assembly: GCF_029625845.1. NCBI lineage: Bacteria > Pseudomonadati > Pseudomonadota > Alphaproteobacteria > Hyphomicrobiales > Phyllobacteriaceae > Mesorhizobium > Mesorhizobium sp. WSM4898. Next base: position 261,243 of record NZ_JARTVQ010000003.1, read on the forward strand.
GCTTATGTCGGTGCCCTGGACAACGCGTTCGGCCAAGCGGCGAAGGACATCGTCCGCTGGACCGATTCGGTGATCTGAACGAATGCGCGTGCCGGTGCGGTGCCACGCAGGCTACAAACACTCGAAGACGTCTGCCTGCAATTTTTCGGATTTCAACAGATGTTGCAGGGTGTAGGTCAGCGATAGCGCATCGTCGAGCGCGTCGTGTGCCCGCAACGGAGCGTGGTCGACGCCATAATAGTCCGCCAGCTTGTTGCTGGGTGTCCTCGCCAAATCTTCGATCGGCATCCCTGCCGCTAGCAGCAGCTTGACTGCATTGTCGAACCGGTTGGCTGGTATGGAAACGGGAATGCCGGCGACATAACAACTGATCGCGACCATGTTCAGCTCGTCCTTGCCCCAGGACCAAAAGCGCGCACCGTCGGAGAACCGGTCGATGTCGGCAAGAGCTTCTGCCAATTCGACTCCCTCGGTCTCCAGGGTTTCTTCAGTGATGCCGGTGAGCTGGGTGAAAAACGGATCGAGCGCGTATCCCCGGCCGAATCGGTCAATCGGTTGCACATAGGCGCAGTGCGTGCCTAATAGGGGAAACTCCCCCTCAAGTCCGAGCTTTACTGCGCCGACCTGGGCTATGACCGGATCGGGATCATGAGCCGCGCACCAAAATCTGCGGGCAAAGAAATTCGCAGTCGAAGATTATCGCTGTCTTCAAGGCCTTCCCCGCCAAATCGAAGATGGGACCTGCGTCAACTGGAAGTGGATTCTAAAATGAAGAAGCGGAGCAATGCCCCCGCTTCAGTGTCTGACATGTGCCCCGTTCAGTGCAGGCGGCCGCTGGCGTGGGCCAGCATCGTGTAGACCTTGCCGGTGTCCGACGTGAGGTAGGTTTGCGCCATGATGTTGTCGCGGTCGTTGCGCGATACGTCCTTGAGCAGCTTCTCGAAATCGTCGCAGTAGCGGTCGACGGCGGCGCGGAACTCGGCCTCGGCCTGATACTTGCGGCGGATCTCGTCGAAGGTCTGCTGGCCCTTCAGCGTGTAGAGCCGGCGCGTGAACACGTCGCGCTCGCCGCGGCGGTAGCGGTTCCACAACTCGATCGAGGCGTCATGGTCGATAGCGCGGGCGATGTCGACGGATAGAGAGTTGAGCGATTCCATGACATGCAGCGGCGAACGCTGGGCAGGGGTCGCGCGCGGTGCTTCCGCGGGCGTCGCCGGCTTCAGCTCTTCCTCGCGCGAGGCGTTGGTCAGGAGATCGCGCACCCAGCCGCCCTGCTGCGTGCGGCCGTTCGGATCGCGGCGCGGCGCTTCCGCCGGGCGCTCGAGATCGAGGGTGCCGCGCAGCGTCGTCTCGCCGAGCGGTGCCTGCGGCGCCGGGCGCTCCGGCTGAGGCTGCTGCGGCGCCGGCGGGCGGCGCAGCGGCTGCTCGGCGGGGCGGGCGGGCGACTGCGGCGCGGGGCGCAGGGCGCGCGGCTCACCGGTCTCGCTGCTGCCGCTGCGGCCGGATTTCGCAACGATATCCGACAGTTCCTTGAGCGCGTTAATCTGCTCGGCGACGGCGCGGCGGATGGCCGAGGTCGATTCCTTGGCCTCCTCCGGCATCTCGATGACGCCCTTCTTGAGCTCGGCGCGGGTGAGGTCCAGCTCGCTCTTGATGGAACCTGCGGTGCGCCGCATCTCCTCGGTCGCGTCGGCGAAGCGGCGCGTCGCCGAATCGACGACCTCGGCGATGGCGGTGCGAATCTTCTCCGCCGATTCCATCGTCCGGCCCTCGGCATTCTGCATCGTCTGGCCCACAAGAGTCTCGAAGGAGCGCATGACTTTCTCGAGGTCTTCCGACTTCTTGACCAGACCGACGGCGAGGTCTTCCAGCGACGACTGCCGCTCCAGCGTGTGCTCGAGATTGCTCTGCGCGGAGCTCAGCAGGTCCGAGGCGCTCGACAGCAGGCGGCTGTGCTCGTCGAACTTGGTCGCGATCGAGGCGACCTCGCGCAACGTCGCCGACGACAGATCGGTGAGCCGCGTCGTGTTGGAATCAACGAGGCGCGCCGAGCTGGCAAAGGTCTGGGCCGCCTTCTCGGTGGTCGCCGCGAAGCTCTGCGTGCTGCCGCTCAGGCGCTCCTCGACCTGGCCGAGATTGACGGCCGCCTGGTCGATCAGCTGACTGAGCTGCGCGCTGGAGGTGGTCATGCGGCCGATAAGGTCGGCAACGCTGTCGGCCAGCGTCGAGCGGGCGCCCTCGACCGCCGAGAGCGTCTCCGCGGTACGGTTGGCGAGCGCATTGACGAGGGCCGCGTTTTCGCTGCGCAGCTTCTCGGTCGCCTGTTCGGTGACCTCTTCCATCCTCTTTTGCAGCTCGGAGCCGCCCTGGGCGAAGCGCTCGACCAGGGGACGCGCCGTCTCGTCGAGAATCTTCGACATTTCGGCGGAGCGCGCCGCAAGCATGGTGTTGAGCTCGCGGGTGTTGGCGCCGATGGTCTTTGCCGCCTCGTTGGTGCTCTGGCCGATATGCTGGCCGACCGCGGTGAAGGTTTCGGCAATGACGTTGGCGCGCGAGATGAGCTGCGCCTCGGCGCTGGAGACCTGCTCGTTGAGCTTCTGACCCATCGTTTCGGCGCCGTAGGCGAGCCGGTTCTCGACGCTCGCCACCTGCTCCTCGACACGGGCCGCCGCCGTAGCGGCGCTCGAGGCCAGGCGTTCGTCGGCACCGGCAAGTGCCTGCTCGATCTCGCGGGCGTGGACGGCGAGTTCCTGGCCGGTCTGGCGGGCACGGTCGGCGACGCGCTGCTCGGTGGCGGCGAATGCGCCGACAATGGTGTCGGCATGTTCGCCGATGGTCGAGGTGCTGCTGGCGATGCGCGACACCAAACGGTTGTCGGCGTCGTCGAAGATGCGGGCAATTTCAGACGCCCGCGACGACAGCGCCTCCGAACCTTCGGCAATGCGCGAGATCAGATGCTGGTCGGCGGCGTCGAAGATGCGGCCGAGATCCGAAGCGCGGGCGGCCAGCGCTTCGGCCGATTCGGTGATGCGCATGCTGAGGCGCTCGTCCGCGCCCTCGAAGTTGCGCAGGATGTCGCCGGCGCGGGCTGCGAGCGACTGCGCCGTTTCGACCGCGCGGGCGACCAGTTTCTGGTCGGCGGCGTCGAAGGTGCCGGCGATCTCGCCGGCGCGGGCGGCGAGCTTGTCGGCGGTTTCCTCGGCACGGGCCATGAGCGCGTTGGACGCGTCATCGGCGCGGGCCATCAGCATACTCGAGGTGTCCTGCGCGCGCTCGTGCAGGCGGCGGTCGGCCTGCTCGAAGGCGTTGGCAATCTCTTCGGCCCTGGCGAGCAGCGCAGCCGAAGTCTGTTCGGCGCGTTCGGCGATCTTGCGATCGGCGTCGCTGAAGGCAGCGCCCGCCTGCTCGTGCAGCGTGCTGGTGATTTCCATCACCTTGTCGCGCAGCGCGCCGGCAACGAAGACTGCGGTCTTTTCGAGGACGCCGCGGACATTGTCGACGCCGGCCGAAAGCGCACGCTCCATGGTGCCGGCGCGTTCTTCGATGACGCCGGTCTGGCGGCTGAAGGCCTGCTCGATCTTCTCGACATCGGCAGCGATCGCCGCCGAGATGTCGCTGCTCTTGGCCGCGATCTGGTCGATATGGCCGGACACCGAACGGTCGACGTCCTTGCGCGCTTCGGCGAGCTTGACGAGGTCATCTTCCAGCGCGCGGGCCAGCATGTCGCGGCCTTCGGACAGCTTGCCGATGTGACCGGCGATGACGCCGTCGATCTCCGAGCGGCTTTCCGCCAGCTTCTGCAGATCGGATTCAAGCGCTCGCTTGAGGATGTCGCGACCTTCGGCGAGCTTTTCCACCTGGCCGGAGACCAGCCCGTCGATGCCGGCGCGGCTCTCGGCGAGCTTGGCCAGGTCGGCCTCGAGGGCGCGCGTGAGGACATCGCGGCCTTCCGCGAGCTTGTCCACCTGGGCGGCAACGAGGCCGTCGATCGAGGCGCGGCTTTCGGCGAGCTTGGCGAGGTCCGCTTCGAGCGCACGCTTGAGGATATCGCGGCCTTCGGCCAGCTTCTCCACCTGGCCAGCGACCAGACCATCGATCGAGGACCGGCTTTCGGCCAGCTTGGCGAGATCGTCCTCCAAGGCCTTGGACAGGGTCGAGCGGTCCTGGACCAGCCTGTCGGCGTGGGTCTGCATGAGGCCGCTGGCATTGGCCATATCGGCATCCAGGACGCGCGACAGCTCGGCGCGATGGTCGGCGATCTTCTGCGAATGATCGACGATGGCGCTCTGGATGGTGTTGAGGTCCGCTTCCAGCGCGCGTTTGAGGATATCGCGGCCCTCGGCAAGCTTCTCGACCTGGCCGGCCACCAAGCCATCGATGCTGGAACGGCTCTCGGCCAGCTTGGCCAGATCGTCCTCGAGCGACTTCGACAGCACGGCGCGGTCCTGGACGAGCCTGTTCTGGTGATCGGAGATTGCGCCGCCGACGGTCTGCAGGTCGGCCTCCAGGGCCTGCGACAGCTGAGCGCGTTCCTCCTGCACCTTCTCGGAGTGTCCCGCAATGGCACCCCTGATGGTGTTGATGTCGGCTTCCAGGGCGCGCTTCAAGATATCGCGGCCTTCGGCGAGCTTCTCGACCTGGCCGGCGACCAGGCCGTCGATCGAGGCGCGGCTCTCGGCCAACTTGGCGAGATCGGATTCGAGCGTCTGGGACAGCAGGCTGCGGTCCTCGACAAGCCTGCCGGCGTGGCTGTCGATCAGGCTTCGGATTCCGCTCAGGTCGCTCTCCAGCGCGCGGCTGAGTTCACCCCTGTCCTCCGCGAGCTTGGCCGAATGGATCTCGATCAGGTCCCTTATCCCGGCGATGTCGGTCTCCAGCGCCTTGGCGAGCACGGCGCGGCCCTCGGCGATCTTCTCGACCTGGCCGGCGACCAGGCCGTCGATCGAGGCGCGGCTGTCCGCCAGTTTGCCGAGATCGGCCTCCAGCGCGCGCGCCAGAATGTTGCGGCCCTCGGCCAGCTTGCCGACATGTCCAGCGACCATTTCGTCAATTATGGTGCGGGCTTGCACGAGTTTGCCGGAGTCTTCGTTCAGCGCCTGGGAGAGGCGGTTGCGACTCTCTTGGAGCTGCTCGAGATGGGCGCCGAGCGAGGCGTCGATGGCCGCGTGGGACTCGTTGACCTTGCGCAGGTCCTCTTCCAGCGCGCGAGAGATAAGGCTGCGGCCCTCGGCCAGTTTTTGGACCTGACTGGCCACGGCCTCATCGATGCCGGCGCGACTCTCGGCGAATTTCGCGAGGTCCTCCTGCATGGCGGCGGCCATACGGTTGCTGCTGTCGGAGAGCTTCCGGCTGTGGTCTTCGATGGCTTCGTCAATGCCGGCGCGAGCATCGGCGAGGCGCTGGATGTCGGAGTCGAAGGCGCGCGACACGACATGGCGGGCCGCCTCCATGCGTCCGGCGAAATCCGTGGCGCGGGCTTCGAGCATGGAAGAGGTCGACGAGATGATGTCGGCCATGTCGGCACCGATCTGGGTCTTGCCCTGATCGATCATCGACGACAGCTGGTCCTTGCTCTCGGCGAAGGTGTTGGCGATCTCGCGCGCACGTTCGACCAGAGTTTCGTTGATCTGGCGGGCACGCGCTTCGAGCGCGGCATTGAGCTTCTGGGTGCCGGTGTCGAGTGCTTCGGCGCGGGTCTGGAACTCGCTGATCAGCGCCTGGCCGCGCTCGGCCAGCGTCCGCTCGATGCCGCTGAGGCTTGCTTCGAACTCGGAGTTCAGTGTGCGGGCGGCGCCGCCGAGCAGCGAAACCATGCCGTTGGTGCGATCGTCAAGAAGATCGGTCAGCGAACGGGTAAGGCCGTCCGTGGTGTCGGTCAGCTTGGCGATGCGGGTGTCGAGCAGGCTGGCGAAGGCCTCGCCCGAGGTCGACAGGCGGTCAGTGATCGTGTCGAGCCGGGTTTCCACCGAATCGAAGATCGACAGCGAGCTCTCGTTGATGCGATCGATCAGCGTGTCGCCCGAATTGTTGATGGTCATCGACAGCTTGGTCGAGGCATTGAGGATCGAATCGCGGATGATATCGCTGGCGGCACCGATCTCGTCGCGCAGCGTCTCGTGCGCGCCGTGGATCGAAGCGCGCACGCGCTCGGCATGGCTAACGACAGCTTCGCGCTCGCTGCCCAGCCCGTCGACCAGCGAGCGGATACGCGCTTCGTTCTCGGAATAGGAGCGCTCGATCTGGTTGACTTCGCTGTGGACGAGGGTTTCGAGCTCGACGGCGCGGGCCAAAGTGCGTTCGATGCCTTCACCCATGGCGGCGACCTCGCGGCGAACGGCCTGACCGATCATCATGACGCGGTCTTGGGCAAGGTTTTCCGGCTCGGCGAGGCGGAAGGCCACTTCGGTCATGGATTGCGCGGCGATGCGCATTTCCTGCGCGCGCCGGATCATGGCGGCGAAGGCCCAGAACAGGATGACTGGGATGATCGCCGCGACCGCCAGGCCGATCAGCTCGGGGCGGGCGAAGAACTGGTCGAGAGTGCGGATCTGCCAGATGCTCGGCCCGAACAGCAGGTTGGCGAGGCCGCCGGCGCCCGCGATCCAGGCGAGTGAAATGAACGCGATCACCCAGTAAACGGTGCTCGAAGCGCGCCGGTTGAGGCCATGCAGAAGCGTCCGGTAATCCTTTTGGCGATCGTCATTGGCCGGCGTGAAACCGGCAGGAGCCGGCGTAAAACCGTTCGGTTGCGAGGCGCGCGATTCGAGCGGGCGCAGTTCCGCCGGCTTCGGCTGGGGCGCCGCCTTCGCGGCCTGAGGCTCATTTGCCGGCTCGATTCTATGGCTGCGGCCTTCGCGCGCCAGTTCATCCGCGGCCGCCGAAATCTGGGCCTCGAGATCTTCCATCGACGCCGCCATGTCGAGCCCGCCTTCGTCGCCGTTCAGGTCAAGGTCAAGCGCCTTTTCCAGTTCCGCGGCCACGTCGCTCTCGAGAGATTTGGTCGTCGTCGGTTTCTTAGCCATGCCTTCGCTACCCTGTACTAGCTGCCGCGGGACTTATGATTTTGGCCTGATTCTGGCTTGTCTGGTCCCAGACAGGAGGCTGAAAATGGACGTTCGTATCGTAATGACACACACGGGTAAAGAAAACATGCATTCCCGGCGATACGTAAAACTTTAAATATAAGGTTAACGAGAGCGTGATTTGGCTGCCTCCGTGACAACATTTTTCCCTGGCAATCGTTAACCCGTTGGCGACGGGAATCCGCCTATTTTCGGGCCGCCGGCCGCCCTTTCTTGGAGTAGCAGTGCGTATGCGTGGCGAGATTGGTATTGCGTTTTCCATGCCCGGCGGGGACGTGTCGGGGACGGCAGGTTCGCGACCTGTGGATATGGCCCACCTTGCGCGGCAGACGATGGATGATCGCGCGCTCGAACAGGAGGTGCTGGCGCTGTTCGTGCAGCAGGCGCTTTCGGTGCGCGACAAGATCGTCGATGCCGATGCCAAGGAACGGGTGCTCCTTGCACACGGCCTGAAAGGCTCGGCCCGCGGCATCGGCGCCTTTGCCGTCGCCGAATGCGCTGCAGCCATTGAAAAGCAGCCTGAGGATGGTCGCATCCTGAGGAAACTGGGCGTGCTGATCGATGAAGTGCGGGACTTCATCGCCGCCATCAGCCGGTAGTCCTCCAGGGAGCACATCCAGAAAAAACGTCATGCGGTGGCGCTTTCGCGCCGCAGTTGACTTGTCCGGCAGAGTGATTATCTCGGCTGCGACTCCTCAGGTGACAAATGGCCAAGCTGACTTACATCGCCAATGACGGTACTCAATTCGACGTGGAGGCCGAGAACGGCTCGACCGTCATGGAAAACGCGATCCGCAACGCGGTGCCCGGCATCGAGGCCGAATGCGGCGGCGCCTGCGCCTGCGCGACCTGTCATGTCTATGTCGACGAGGCCTGGACGGGTGAGGTCGGCGAGCCGGAAGCGATGGAGGAGGACATGCTGGACTTCGCCTACGACGTCCGGCCCAACTCGCGCCTGTCCTGCCAGATCAAGGTGCGCGACGCGCTCGACGGGCTGGTCGTGCGCGTTCCCGAACGGCAGGGCTGAACCAAGTCTCCATTTCCAATTTTGCCGTGGCTGCTTGGCAGCGGGCCAATGCTCATGCACTGTCGCCAGCATTCCCAAAATGGGGCGGAGCTGATGACGGACACGATCAAGACGGACGTACTCATTGTCGGGGCAGGGCCGGTCGGCCTATTCGCCGTGTTCGAACTCGGGCTCTTCGACATGAAGTGCCATCTCATCGACATCCTCGACCGTCCCGGCGGGCAATGCGCCGAACTCTATCCGGAAAAGCCGATCTACGACATTCCCGGCTGGCCGATGATCACTGCGCAGGGTCTGGTCGACAAGCTGCTCGAACAGATCCATCCCTTCAAGCCGGACTTCACTTTCAACCGGATGGTCTCAAGCCTCGAAAAGCTCGAGGACGGCAGCTTCCGCGTCACCACGGACGAGGCTGAGGTGTTCGAAGCCAAGGTGGTGGTGATCGCCGCCGGCGGCGGCTCATTCCAGCCCAAGCGACCGCCCATCCCGGGCATCGAGAGCTACGAAGGCAAGAGCGTGTTCTATTCGGTCCGGCGCATGGAAGATTTCCGCGGCCACGATCTCGTCATCGTCGGAGGCGGCGATTCGGCGCTCGACTGGACGCTCAACCTGCAGCCGATCGCCAAAAGCGTGACACTTGTCCACCGGCGTCCGGAATTCCGGGCTGCGCCCGACAGCGTCAACAAGATGTACGCCATGCAGGAGATGAAAGAGCTGGAATTCCTGGTCGGTCAGGTGAGCGGGCTCGCAGGCGCCGACGGCCAGCTCTCGTCCGCCACCATCAAGGGTGGCCCGGATGGCGACATCGAGGTGCCATGTACGCGCATGCTGCCGTTCTTCGGCCTCACCATGAAACTCGGGCCGATCGCCGAATGGGGGCTGAACCTGCATGAGAACCTCATCCCGGTCGACACCGAGAAATTCCAGACGTCGGTTCCCGGCGTCTTCGCCATCGGCGACATCAACTGGTATCCGGGCAAGCTGAAGCTGATCCTCTCAGGTTTCCATGAGGTCGCCCTGATGGCGCAGGCCGCAAAACGCATCGTCAGCCCGGGCGAGCGCATCGTCTTCCAGTACACGACCTCGTCGACCAGCCTGCAAAAGAAGCTCGGCGTCCACGATTGACGTGATCATTCGGCGAGCACGGGCGCTGCGTGCTCGTCCTTGCCGCGCAGCGGCTTTTCCGGCATCAGCGCCAGCGCGATCAATGCAAGAACAAGAGTGATGCCGGCGGTGAGGAAGATCATCACGAACGGCATTGCCGATGTCAGCTCGATATGCGTCTGCGAGCCCTCGGCGGCGAGCGGCAGGCCGTAGCCGAGCGCGACGGCGCCGAGCAGGGCGACGCCAAGCGCGCCGCCCAGTGTGCGCAGGAAGGTCAGGACGCCAGTCGCGACACCGAGATGGGCGCGATCGACCGCATTCTGTACCGAGACGGTGCTGACCGGGAAGGTCGTGCCACTGCCGAGGCCAATGAGGGTCGTCAGGATTTCGACTTCGAGCAGCGACGCGTGTGTCGCAATGGCACTCAGCACCCCGATGCACGCGATCGCCAAACTGACGCCGACCATGGCAATGCGCTTGTAGTGGACGAAGCGCGGGATCATGCGGCCGCTGAAAGTGGCACCGGCAACGGTGCCGAGCAGGAGACCCAGCATGGCGATGCCGGATTCACTGACCGAGAGCCCGACGACCGATTGCAGATAGACCGGCAGGTAAACCGACGCCCCGATATTTGCCGCCTGCAGCAGGAACATCAACAACGTGCCGGCGAGCACGATCCGGTTGCTCAGCACCTCGAGCGAGATCAAAGGCTCACTGGCCCTCAGCAGCCGCAGCGCGAACAACGCCCAGAACGCGGCTGAGCAGGCCACCAGCCCAAGGATTTCCGGCGAGAACCACGGATAGGTGCTGCCACCCCAGTTGAGCGCCAGAAGCAGCAGCGCCGTGGCGATCACCAAGAGCACTGCGCCCAGCCCGTCGATGCGGTGATGTTTTGCCGCGATCGGCAACTTCTTCAGCGGATTGTTGATGATGGCCATCGCCAGGACGCCGATCGGCAGGTTGATCCAGAAGATCAACGACCAGTGGAGATGCTCTGCGAAGACACCGCCAAGCAGCGGGCCGGCGACGCTGGCCACCGCCCAGGTGCCGGAGATCCATGCGGCGTAGCGGGCCCGCTCGCGTGGCGGCACCAGATCGCCGATGACGGTTTGCGTCAGCGCGAAAAGGCCGCCGCCGCCGGCCCCCTGGATCGCCCGGCCGATGACCAGCACCAGCATGTTGGGGGCCAGGGCGCTGACCAGCGATCCCAAAAGAAAGATCAGGATGGCGGCGTAGATGACCGGCCGGCGACCGTAGACGTCGGAAATCTTGCCGTAGAGCGGCGCCATCGCGGTGGCCGTCAGCAGATAGGCGGTCACGATCCAGGGCAGGTATTCGGCATGGCCGAGCGCGCGCGCGATGGTCGGCAAGGCAGGCGACACAATGGTCTGGTCAAGCGCCGCCAGAAGCATCGACAAGAGCACGCCGCCGATGATGGCGTTTTTCTCGCTCTCGCTGATCGACGGCGAGGCCATTGTCCTCATCGTCGTGCGATTGTCGACGGTCTGGTCCATGCGTCACTCTTTCAAGGTCGGTGCGCCGTCGGCAAGAAGCAGCCGGTGCGGGGCGTCCTGCGCCCGTCATTCGTATCTCGGTTTCCAAAGTCCGCCGGACGGCGAACCCGATATATGTCGGTCGATATAGGCCGTTTTCGACCGGTGCTCGAAAGTTTTTTGGAATCTGGCACCATTGTTTCGGCAGTATTGGCTTTCGCCGGCACCACCGGTCAAATGGTCAAGCCGGTGGCAACCGCCCGCTTTGGGTGCGCTGCATCCGGTAGCGCAGGAGCCGGATCATTCGGCTCTCGAAATTGACGCTTTCGACGCGGTCGAACTGCACCTGGGCGCGATCGTGCTTGGCGAGGATGGCGGCCGAGATCTGGGCGGCCTGGGCCTTCGCGGCTTCGCAGGTCCTTTGCGGATAAGTCGCCTTCAGCGCGTCCTCGAGTTCGCGCGCGTGGTTCTTGGCGATCTCGACATGGCGCTCTTCGTGGCGCTTGATGTCGGCCGACAGCGTATCCCAGAACAGCCTGACCTCCGGATCCGCCTTGCGCGGGCGCCGCCATTCCGGGAGGATCACCTTGACCTTCACGGTCACCTGCGCGTTCGCGATCCGGCAGGAATTCGCGGTCTGCGCGTAGCTGACGCGGGTGGTGAAGGCCATCTGCGTTGCGCCCGGATGCCGGGAGCCGGTGCTCTTCACTTCCGGTCCGTTTTTCGTCAGCTGTTTTTCGATGTCGTCCAGCGTGCGGCCGCCGACGCTGAAATAGCTGTAGGTCTTCACCAGATTCGCCGCGGCGGCCGGCGTGGCGGCCAGCGTGAGCATCAGGGCGCAGAGCAGGGAACGGTTCATCATGTTGCCTCTTCACGCACCTTGCTTTACGGCCGTTGCCGGCGCAACGAAATTGATTTCGCGCGGATCACGCATGGTTGATGGACAATGACGACAAGGCGGTGGCAGCTCGCGCATGGACGCCATCTCGACCTCGGCCCCAAGTCGGTCGTGGTCGGCATCCTCAACGTCACGCCGGATAGTTTTTCCGACGGGGGATTGTTCATCGCGCCGGAGAAGGCGATAGCCCAGGCGCGCCGCATGGCGGAAGAGGGCGCGGCCATCATCGACATCGGCGGGGAATCGACGCGGCCCGGTTTTGCCCCGATCAGCGCCGAAGAAGAGCAGACGCGGGTGCTGCCGGTCATCGAGGCGCTCGCGGCATCGGGCGAGGCGCTGATTTCGGTCGACACCTATCGCGAGGACACCGCGCGGCGGGCCGTCGCTGCGGGGGCGCATATCGTCAACGATGTCTGGGGACTGCAGCGCGAGCCCGGCATCGCGAGAGTCGCGGCCGAGACCGGCGCCGGCCTGATCATCATGCACACCGGCCGTGAGCGCCAGAAGCTGTCGGACGTGATCGAGGACCAGCTTCTGTTCCTCAGCAAATCGCTGGAGATCGCGCGCGCCAGCAATGTTGCCGAGAACCAGATCGTGCTCGACGCCGGTTTCGGCTTTGCCAAGGAAACGACGGAGGAAAATCTCGATCTGATGGCGCGGTTCTCCGAGCTTCAGGCGCTCGGCTTTCCGCTGATGGCGGGGACGTCGCGAAAGCGTTTTATCGGCGGCGTCACGGGTCGCGAGCCTGCTGAGCGTGCTGTCGGCACCGCGGCCACGAGCGTCATTCTGCGGCTCAAGGGAGCCGATCTTTTTCGCGTCCACGATGTCGCAATCAACGTGGATGCGCTGGCGATGGCCGATGCTATGCTGACGCGAGAAAAACTTTCTCCCGGACGCTGACGATGTATGTCATCCGCATGAAGAACTGCGCCTTCTTTGCCCGGCACGGCGTGCTGGACGAGGAGGAGACGCTCGGCCAGCGTTTTTATGTCGACGCCGAACTCACCGTCGAGCCCAGCCGGCCGCTGGAGGACGATTCGATCGAGGATACCGTCAATTACGGCATCGCCTTCGCGGTCATCGAGAAGATCGTCACCGGGCACCGGCGTTTCCTGATCGAGGCGCTGGCGCTGGAAGTGGCGAAGGCGCTGGCGGCGCGCTTTCCGCAGATCAGGAAAGCGGAAATTACGGTGCGCAAGCCGAACGCCCCGGTTCCGGGCGTGCTCGATCATGTCGAGGTGACAGTTGTCTGGCCCCAATAGCGCCGTCTACCTTAGCCTCGGCGGGAATCTCGGCGATCCGGCGAAATCCATGGCCGCGGCGCTGCGCATGCTGGACGGCGACGACAAGACGCGCGTCACCGCTGTTTCCTCGCTGTACCGGACGCCGCCGTGGGGCAAGCTCGACCAGCCGGATTTTCTTAATGCCTCGGCCGGCATCGAAACCGCGCGCTCGCCACGCGACCTGCTCGATCTCTGCCTGGATGTCGAGAGGCGCCTGAAGCGGGTGCGCGAGGAACGTTGGGGGCCGCGCCTGATCGACATCGACATTCTGGTGTTCGGTGACCGGGTGATCCACGAGACGGGTCTTGAGGTTCCCCACCCGCGCATGCTGGAGCGGGCCTTCGTGCTGGCGCCGCTGGCCGAGATCGCGCCCGATCTTGTGGTCGGCAACAAAAGCGTGTCGGAGCGGCTCGGCGCCGTCGATATTTCGGGGATCGAGCGGCTGCCGTCCGGCCGCGAGTGGTGGCTCGGCTGAGCCGTTTGTTTTCAAGCAATTTTCTGGGCGGAAAACCGCTACACTTCTGGAATTGGTCCGGCTATCAGCCGGAGAAACCGCCGCCCTCGAGAAACGTCTTTTCCTCGGGCGTCGTCTCGCGGCCGAGCATTTTGTTGCGGTGCGGAAAGCGCCCGAAGCGCTGGATGATCTCCAGGTGCTCCTTGGCGTATTTGAGATAATCCGGCGCCCTGGCCGCTGTGAGTTCGAGCGAGCGTTCCTGATCCGCGAGCGACTCCGAATGCTCGAAGGGGAGATAGAGGAAGACACGAAGCGCTTCTTCGAGCTCGAGATCCTGACCGGCGGCGATCGCCAGGTCGGCGAAATGCCTGGCCAGCGGATCGGTCGCGTACATATGTCCGGTGCCGCGGAAGCAGTTGCGCGGAAACTGGTCGAGCAGGATCATCAACGCCAGCGATCCTTCGGCATGCTCGCTCCAGGCGTCGCATTCGCGCCGGGCGGCGGCGTGGTGCAGCTCGAGGAAGCAGTCGCGGAAACCCGAGTCGAACGCGTCGTTCTTTTCGAACCAGGCGTCCTCGCCGGCATCGCGCCAGAATTTGGTGACGGCAAGCGCCCGAGGGTCGAGTTCTGCCATGCGTTGCTCCTCAGCTCTTCGTCTCTGCCTTGTTCAGCACGCCGGCCGTCTCTTCGTTCAGCGCCCGGCCGGCGCGGCGCGGCTGCGCGAGCGGGGTCGGGATCGGCGTGCCGATATTGCCTTTGAGAAAGCGCTGGCCGGCGCGGATACCTTCGGCGAGCTGTGTCTCGATGCGAGCTGTGTCGCGGCGGCGAACGTCCTCGATCACCTCGGCTACCTCCTCCGGATCGACGCCCAGCGCTTCCAGGGCCGAGCCGCCGAAGACCAGCGCCGATTCAAAGGTCTCGCGCAACTGATAGTCGACGCCGGCGCGGATGAGTTGCAGCGCGGTGCCGCGGTCGAAGGCGCGCGCCAAGATAGTAACCAGCGGGAATTCCGCCTTGATCAATTGCGCGATGCGCACGGCCACGTCCGGTTTGTCGACGCAGATCAGCACGGCGCGCGCGCGGCCAGCGCCCGCCGCACGCAGGATGTCGAGCCGCGTGCCGTCGCCGTAATAGACCTTGAAGCCGAAATCGGCCGCCGCCTGGATCATCTCGACCTCATTGTCGATGATCGAGACGTCGAGGCCGCGCAAAAGCAGCGGCTGGCTGGCGATCTGGCCGAAGCGGCCGAAGCCGATGATCAGCACGCTGCCGGTTAGCCCGTCGGCGATGTCGACGCCTTCCAGCGATTGCTCGTCGCGCGGGGTGAGGTAGCGCAGTGCCAAGATAGCCACGGGCGTCAGCACCATGGAGATGATGACGATTGCGGTCAGCGTGGAATTGGCCTGGCCGTCGATGATGCCGACGACGGCGGCCGAGGAATAGAGCACAAAGGCGAATTCGCCGCCCTGCGCCATGACGACGGCCCGCTCGAGCGCCTCGCGATGGCCGCTCTTGAGCATACGCGCGACCAGATAGATGCCGAGCCCCTTCATGACCATATAGGCGACGACATAAATGGCGACTAGGCGCCAGTTCTGGGCGACGACGCCAAGGTCGAGCGACATGCCGACGGCAAGAAAGAACAGGCCGAGCAGGATGCCGCGAAACGGCTCGATATCGGCTTCGAGCTGGTGGCGGAAGGTCGATTCGGAGAGCAGCACGCCGGCGAGGAACGCACCCATCGCCATCGACAAACCGGAAAGCTGCATGGCTAGCGCCGACCCAAGCACCACCAGCAGGGCGGCGGCCGTCATCACTTCGCGGGCGCGGGCATCGGCCAGGATGCGGAAGAGCGGGTTGAGCAGATAGCGACCGGCCACGACGAGGCCGACGATCGCCGCGATCCCGATCCCCACTTCGGTCAAGCGCTCAGACAGGCTGGTCTCCGCGCCCCCCGGCGCCAGGAACGCCACCAGCGCCAGAAGCGGCACGATCATCAGGTCTTCGAGCAGAAGGATCGAGACGATGCGCTGCCCTTTGGGCGCGGCGATCTCGCCGCGCTCCTCGAGCAGTTGCATGACGATCGCGGTCGAGGTCAGCACGAAGCCGGCGCCGGCGACGAAGGATTGCGCGATCGGAAAGCCTCCGGCCAGGCCGACAAGCGTCAACAGAACGGCGCAGACGCCGACCTGCAGCGCGCCGAGACCAAAGATTTCCCGGCGCAGGCCCCAGAGTCGCGACGGCTGCATTTCCAGGCCGATGATGAACAGGAACATGACGACGCCAAGCTCGGCGACGTGAAGGATGGCTTCCGATTCGGAAAAAATGCGGAGGCCGAACGGCCCGATGACCACACCGGCAGCGAGATAGCCGAGGATGGAGCCCAGCCCGATGCGCTTGAAGATCGGCACGGCGATCACGCCGGCAGCGAGCAGCGCCACTACCTGTACGAGATCGCTGCCCGATGCTTCAGCCGCCATGACTACCGTCCTTTCGTTTCAGCACTCCTTGCATGCAGCGGGAGTGCGAGGCAAGGGCAGGGGGCCTGGCAGGAAGAGCAGGGGTGTCGGCCCGAAAACGAGCGTGTGCCGTCAGGCAAACTCCCGCTGCAGCTTCGTACACAAGTTTACGGAGCCCGGTCGTTGCGCGCCGCCACAATCAAAGGTTAAGGCCGGTAGGCTTTGGCTATGGAGCTTCAGCCATTGGAGGGCAGCGGCGATGGGCCGCTGCCTTGTTTTGAGGAGATGACTGACATGAAGAAGTTTTTGCTCGTTGCCGTTGGCGTTGCGGCGCTGGCCGTTTCGGCCTGTTCGAAGGGACCGGAGTGCACACAGGAGATCGCCGCCAAGAAGGCGCAGGACATGGCTGCCGCGCTTCAGGAAGCAATCACCAAGGATCCGAGCAAGGCGGCTGATCTGACGGCCAAGGCGCAGGCCGTGACGACGAAATATCAGAATGCCACGACGCTGGACGAAGCCTGCAAGGCATATGACGAAGTGACTGCCGCCATCAAGGGTTGAGCCAAGTCAAAACGAAAGAAGGCGGTGGCCATTGGCTGCCGCCTTTTGTCTTCCTCGATCGCCTTTGCTCAGTTCTTCGCGATCGAGCCGACTTCGACCGTGTCGACCCGCTTTAGGCTCATGCCGATGACCGGCACCAGCTGCTTGTCGACGCGCACGGCGACCGTCACGGTCATCGAATTGTCGTCGGGAACGCGCGCCTGCATGACGCCGTTCAACTGATTGCGGTTAATGGTGAAGACGACCTTTTGGGGATCGACGACATTGCCGCCGACAATGTCCATGCCGTTGCCGGTCGAGCCGCCCATGAAAGTGCCTTTGTAACCATCCCGGCCCCGGCGTTCGACCGTCGCCGACATCTTCTGGGTGAAGACGCCGACCCGGCAGTCGCCGTCTAGCGTCATGCCGACCTTGCCGTCCGGCCTGGAACCGTTGAAATTGCAGGTGAATTTCGTGCCCTTGTATTTGCCGGCGATGATTTCGCCAGGCCCGACCCATTTGCCTTCGACCGAGCGGAAAAACTGCTTGTCAGCCTCTGCTCCAAAGGCCCTTTCGACGAGGCCGAGCGGTACGGCGGCCGCAACCGTTGCGGTCATGACGCAGGACAAGATTACGCTTCTCATTGACAACACCCGGCACGAACGAGTCTGCTGTTGGAACCAGAGTGACCATGAAGAAGATTGGTTAATGCTTCGTCACTGGCGACCGTTTCTGCATTTACCTTACTGCTCGCTTCGGCCATCCTTTCGCGTCGCGAACGAGGTCAATGCCGAGAGGAAATCGCCTAGCCCCGGTCGCTTTACCGCAATGAACGGCAGCGGGCGCGTCGTTTCCATCGCCGCGATGCCGATGCGCGCCGTCATCATGCCGTTGACGACGCCTTCACCAAGCTTTGCCGAGAGCTTCGCGGCAAGGCCGTGGCCGACGATCTGCTGCACGAAACTGTCGCCGACGGCGATCGAGCCGGTCACCGCGAGATGGGCAAGCACACCGCGCGCCAGGCGGAAGAAGCCCAGCGTGCCGGGACGGCCGCCATAAAGTTCCGACAGGCGCCGGATCAACCTGCCGGCTTCGAACACGACATAGGCGACGTCGACCAACGCGCGCGGGCTGACCGCCGTCACTAGCGAGACGCGCTTCGCGGCCTCCAGGATCATCATCTTGGCGCGGGCATCGAGCGGCGACAGAATCTCGGTCTCGGCGAGCCGCACCAGATTGGCGCCATCGATGATCTCGCCTCGCAATTCGGCGAGCGAGCGGCGGCCGGCCGCGGTCTCCGGTTTTGCCGCGACGAAGGCGGAAAGCTCGTCGACCAGAGCGCGCGCGGCCTTGGGGTCGTCGCGCGCCACCGCATCCACGGCCCGTCGCTGTAGTTTCTCGACCTCAGCGAGGCGTGCGATGGCGAGGAACTCGCGGATCAGGACGATCAGCAGCGACAAAAGCGCGATGGCCGCCATGCCGGCCGCCAGCCAGCCCAGCCATTCGGCGCGCGCGAAAAGATCACGGATGAGCTGATCCGTCCACAGGCCCACCGCGAGCGAGACAAGCACGCCGAAAGCTCCGAAAAACAGGCGTGCCAGCAGCGAGCGCCTCCTTGGAGCGGTCGCCGGTGGCGGCGGGGCCTGCTCGATATCCGGCTGGTCGAAAACGTCGATCTCCGAGGGAATGACCACGGCGACATCGGCCCTGGCGGCGCGTGGCCTGCGCACGGGCTGTTCGGCGCCACGCTTCTGCGGCGCCTCGTGCCTTGGCGCGGGCTCGGGCTCGATGCGGAAGGCCGCCGGTTTGCGGGGCGGATTCATGGCAAACGATCTCCGATCAGGAACTGAAGCGCGCGGTCGAGGCGAATATGCGGCAAAGACAGCGTGACGCCTTCGGCCGTCCGCTCGAGCTTCGGCGGACGAAAGCGCACGAAACGGATCGCATTGTTTTCCGCCTGCTGCCCGGAAACGTCGAACACGGGATCGACCTTTTCCGGCAAGTCACCGGGAAATATGGCTGTTTCGGCTTTGCCGTCGAATGTCTCGCCGTTGATCTTCTCGCCTTTCAAGGGCGTGCCGATGATCACCGGCAATGTCTCGCGGCCTTGCTTCACGGTGCCCTCGCGGGTCGAGCGCACCGCCGCCATGGCGACCACATCGACATCGGCGCCGCTGAGATTGGCCCGCGCCACCGCCCGGTCGGCCAGGCGGCGCACGATCGCCTGCAGCCGGTCATGGCTTTCGTGGTGCAACTGGTCGGCTTTGGTCGCCGCCACCAGGATGCGGTCGATGCGCCTCGAAAACAGGTCGGTGACGAAATTGCCCCGCCCGGGTCGGAAGCAGGAGAGGATTTCGGTGACGGCCCGTTCGAGGTCGGCCATGGCGGCCGGGCCGGCGTTGAGCGCCTGCATGGCGTCTATCAGCACGATCTGGCGGTCGAGACGGGTGATATGCTCGCGAAAGAACGGTTTTACGACATGGGTCTTGTAGGCTTCGTAGCGGCGCTCCATCATCGCCTGCAGCGATCCGGGGCGGCGCCGTTCCGACAATTTCATCAGCGGCGCGAAGGTCAGCGCCGGCGAGCCTTCGAGATCGCCCGGCATCAGGAAACGACCCGGCGGCAGCGTCGACAGCGCACGTTCGTCGAGCTTGCAGGCCGTGAGATAGGCGGCGAAGCTTTCGGCGAGACGGCGCGCCGTCATCTCGTCCGCGTCGGCGTCCGGATCGACCGAGGAGGCCAGCTCCTGCCACGCCTGTGACAGGTCGGAGCGGACCGGCAGGGCGGCCAGCTCCACCGCCTCGCGCGAAAAATCGGCGAAAGATTTACCGAGCAGCGGCAGGTCAAGCAGCCATTCGCCGGGATAATCGACGATGTCGATCGACAGCTTTCCGGCCGAAAACAGCCGGTTCCAGCCGGAGGCCGACTCGTATTCGATGGTCAGCCTCAGCTCTGAAATGGCGCGCGTCGAATCCGGCCAGACACGGTCGTCGACCAGGGCCGCGACATGGTCCTCGTACTGGAAGCGCGGGACGGCGTCGTCCGGCTGCTCCTCGAGCAAGGCGCGGGCGATGCGGCCCGATTTTTGCGCTTCGAACAGCGGCAGCCGCCCGCCATGGATAAGGTTATGGACGAGAGCGGAAATGAACACCGTCTTGCCGGCGCGGGAGAGGCCGGTGACGCCCAGTCGCAGGGATGGGGAGAAGAGCCCGGCGGCCCGGCCCGACAACGTGTCGAGCGCAATCCTCGCCTCGTCGGTGAAAGTGGTCAGCGATGATGCCAAATCTGCCTCTGGGTCGCCCGTCAGGGCCCGATATAGGCCTTGGGCAAGGCGTTTGAAATGGTGTCAGAGATCGGCGGGACTGAGAAAGGCCTCGAGATAACCACGGCCTTGGCCTGCTTCACCGAGATTGCCGGGAAAACGCACGACGGCAAGTCCGGAAGTGGGAAAGCCGTGGTTGAGCATGCCTCGCGCGGTCTCATCGCCGTCGCCCGACACCGCCATGGCTAGGTCCTCGGTCATCGGATTGTGGCCGATCACCAGCAATGAGCCGGCCCCGCTGTTCTTACGAATGATTTCGAGATAACCGGCGGCATTCTCGCTGTAGAGTGTGTCGAAGAACAGCACCCGGCCGGTGTCGGTGCGGCCCGCAAGGCCTTCCAGGGTCTGCCGTGCTCGCTTGGCGTTGGAGCAGAGAGTGACATCCGGCACGTAGTCGCGGGCCCGCATGGCGTCACCCATCGCCTCAGCGTCGGCCATGCCCGATTCGTCGAGCGGACGATCGAAGTCACGAACACCGGGCAGCGCCCATCCGGCTTTGGCATGCCTCAACAGATAAAGTCTGCTCAACCGGCTCCCCCTTTATGTTGAATACGCTGAGCGTTTTGGCGATTAGTCACCAGAACGGTGTCGTGCACAATGGCATAGGACGCGCAACCGCGCCGAATCGCTGATGATTTCGATCCCGACCGTTGAGAAATGGCCGCCGCGAATGCCTGCTGCTGCGAAGACTAACAAATGCGTGAAACTGTTATTGTTTCCGCTTGTGCAGCCCCTTGTCCGCGAATATATAGGCGCCAAATTTGGGGTTGTTGGGTGAGTCGAATGAACGACATCGTTACCGCCGATTACGTACCCTCCGAAGACGAGCCGTTCATGAACGAACGGCAGAAATCATACTTCCGCCAGAAGCTTATCACATGGAAGAATGACATCCTTCGCGAAGCGCGTGAAACACTCGAAATCCTCCAGCAAGAAAACGCCAACCATCCCGACCTAGCCGACCGCGCCTCTTCCGAAACCGACCGAGCCATCGAACTGCGCGCCCGCGATCGCCAGCGCAAGCTGATCTCGAAAATCGACTCCGCGCTGCAGCGGATCGACGAAGGCACCTATGGCTATTGCGAGGAAACCGGCGAGCCGATCGCGCTGAAGCGGCTCGACGCCCGCCCGATCGCGACGCTGTCGATCGAGGCGCAGGAGCGCCACGAACGCCGCGAGAAGGTCTACCGCGACGACTGACGCGGGTTGGGACAGACGCAGGTTTTGCGAAAATGGCCGGATCTTTCCGGCCCTTTTCTTTTTTGAGCGGCAATCCTTTGGGGGTCAGCGTTTGTGGCTGGCCAGCTCGCCGAGAAGCTTGGTCATCTCGTCATCGAGCGAGGGCTTCGCCGCCGGCTTGCTTGCCGGTTTGGAATGGGACTCCTCCAACGATGCCTCGAGCTCGTGCATCAGTGTGTCGTCGATCGAGTCGTTGGAGGGCTGCGGCGGGGCCTGCCGGCCAGTGCCATTCGTCCCATACGCAGGGAGCGGCATGACTTTCGCGGCCGGGGGAGGCGGTACCGGCGGCTTTGCCGGAGGGGGCGCCGCGCGCGGGCGCGACACGGGCTCGCTCACGGGAGCCGGCGCCGGTGCGGTCGGCTGCCTGGCCGGGGCGGGTGCGGGCTGAGGCGCCCGCGGGCGCGGCGCGGCGGCCTGCTGCTGGCCGCTGTCTCCGGTCAGCGCCGGACGGCGAGGTGCTGCCAGCCTTATGTCGCGTTCGACCACGACATCAGTCGGGCCGCCGATCAGGATGAGGTGTTCGATATCGTCGCGCCGCACCAGCACCAGCCGGCGGTGGCTGTCGACAGCGGTGGCGTCCATGACGGCGAGCCGTGTCTTGCGATTCCGGCCTCCGGCAACGAAGGTGCCGAAAGTCAGGTTGCGGACTACCTTGATGACGAGCAGGACCACGACCAGCAGAACAAGGGCCGCGAACGTCCATAGAATTGCAGCGACGTAACCCGGCCCCGCTACGCTATCCAGCCACTGCAGCATCGGTGCACCCAATCGCCTTTGAAGTGACGCGACACTAGACCTTAGGGACTAGCCTCCGCAAGGCGACATCACCCATCGTGAACAGTTTGAAACATGAATCGCTGATTTTATCGGACATTTGCCGTCCGGGCCTTTTCCGCTACAGGAGAATGTGATTCAACCGGCCTTTCGCGGGTGTCGGGGCATCGGAATCACGAGCAGGGGGCACATGGCCAAGGAAACGCGCGGCGATTTCTATCCGGTACCGATCGTCGACCAAAACACGCGTCCGGGCGCCATCGCCAGGCTCATTATCTTCATCGTCGTTTTGACCGGCGCGGCGGTCGTTTTCGGGTTGTTCCGCGAGCGCCTCGGCGATCCGTTCCTGCTCGGCATGCTTGGCGTGCTCGCCATGATCGGCGTCGGCTTTCTGTTCGCGACGGCGATCGGCTTCGTGCAGATCGCCCCGCGTTCAACCGGCGACGAGCTGTCCAAAGCGTTCGTCGATTCAATGTCGCAAGGCCTCCTGGTCACCGACACCAAGGGTCGCGTAATCTACGCCAACCGGGCCTATGCCGAGATGACGGGGGCCGCTTCGGCGGCGGACCTCAAGACGGTCGAGGGGCTGCTTTCGGACGTCCCCGAGGCCTCGATGACCATCTACCGGCTGGCGTCCGGCCTGCGCGACGGCCAGGCGGGCGACGGTGAATTCCGCCTGGCGCAGTCGATCAAGCCTGGGGCCGAGCCGGGCGCGCGCTGGTACCGCGTCCGCGCGCGCGCCTTCAACGTGCCGGGCCAGCGGCTGCCGCTGCTTGCCTGGCAGATCGCAGACATTTCGCAGGAGCGGGCGGAACAGGAGCGTTTCTTCCTCGACCTGCAAAAGGCGATAGACCATCTCGACCACGCGCCCGCAGGCTTCTTCTCGGCCGACCAGGAAGGCCGCGTCACCTATATCAATGCGACGCTTGCCGAATGGCTGGGCATCGACCTTGCCAGCTTCACCCCGGGCGCGGTCACGCTGCCGGAGATCGTTGCCGGCGACGGCATGGCGCTCGTCCGCTCGGTCAAGGCTGATCCCGGCGCCACGCGCAACGCCGTCATCGACCTTGATCTGACGACAATGAGCGGCCAGGCACTGCCCGTCCGCTTCATGCACCGCGTTTCGGCGAGCCGCGAAGGAGTGAACGGGCCGACGCGCACCATCGTGCTCAACCGCACCCAGGGTGAGGACGCGTCCGCCGACCTGCGCGCCTCGGAGGTGCGCTTCACGCGTTTCTTCAACTCGACGCCGATGGCGATAGCCGGCGTCGATGCCGGCGGGCGCATCCTGCGCACCAATGCGCCGTTCCTGTCGCTGTTTTCGTCCGTCGTCGACCGGGACGCTGTCGACCGGCGTGTGCGTTTTGAGAGCGTGGTGCATGAACGCGACCGGCCGGCCTTCGCCGCCGCCTTCGAGAAGGCGCGGCAGCGGCAGGCCAATATCGAGCCGATCGACTCGTTGCTGCCTGGGCATGAGGAGCGCCACATCCGCTTCTACGTGAATGCCGTCGCCGACGGCGCCGGTAGCGAGGGTGCGGAGGAATCGGCCATCGTCTACGCCGTCGAGACTACCGAGCAGAAGGCGCTCGAGGGCCAGATGGCGCAGAGCCAGAAGATGCAGGCGGTCGGCCAGCTTGCCGGCGGCATCGCGCACGACTTCAACAACGTGCTCACCGCCATCATCATGGCGTCGGACCTCCTGCTCACCAACCACCGGCCGTCGGACCCGTCCTTCCCCGACATCATGAACATCAAGCAGAACGCCAACCGGGCGGCGTCGCTTGTTAGGCAGTTGCTGGCCTTCTCGCGCAAGCAGACCCTGCGGCCGGAAGTTCTCAACCTGACCGATGTGCTTGCCGATCTGCGCATGCTGCTTGCCCGCCTGGTGGGCAACGATATCAGGCTGAAGATCGATCACGGGCGCGATCTGTGGCCGGTCAAGGTCGACATCGGCCAATTCGAGCAGGTGGTAGTCAATCTCGCCGTCAACGCGCGCGATGCGATGCCCACCGGCGGCGATCTTACCGTGCGCACCCGCAACGTCATGGCCGAGGAGTGCAAATCCTTCCCGTATCGCGAGCTTATCCCGGCCGATTATGTGCTGGTCGAGGTCGAGGACACGGGCAGCGGCATCGCGCCGGAGGTGCTGAAGAAGATATTCGAGCCGTTCTTCACCACAAAGGAGGTCGGCAAGGGAACGGGCCTTGGCCTCTCGATGGTCTATGGCATCATCAAGCAGACCGGCGGCTTCATCTACTGCGATTCCGAGGTTGGCAAAGGCACGGTGTTCCGCATCTTCCTGCCGCGCCACGTGACGGAGGTGAAGAAGGCGAGCGAGCCTGCCGACACTGCGGCGGCAGCTCCAGCCAAGCCGGCCGACACGCTGAAGGACCTCTCAGGTTCGGCGACCGTGCTTCTGGTCGAGGACGAGGACGCCGTTCGCATGGGCGGCGTGAGGGCGCTGACCTCGCGCGGCTATACCGTGCACGAGGCTTCCTCCGGCGTCGAGGCGCTGGAGGTCTTCGAGGCGCTCGGCGGCAAGGTCGACATCGTGGTGTCCGATGTGGTGATGCCGGAAATGGACGGGCCGACGCTGCTCGGCGAGCTGCGCAAGCGCCAGCCGGACATAAAATTCGTCTTCGTTTCCGGCTATGCCGAGGACGCCTTTGCCAAAAACCTGCCGGCCGATGCGCATTTCGGCTTCCTGCCCAAACCCTTCTCGCTCAAGCAACTGGCGACGATCGTCAAAGACGTGCTGGAATCTTAAAGCGCATCGCTGAAGCAGATCCGGCGACGCGCTTTAGTTCTTTGTTTGACGCAGGTCATTCTCCCCAAAGCGCTGCGCCCTTTTAGGCGACATGTCTTAAACAGCTATCGCTTGCACATTGCAGCGAGCCTGCCATGATGGCGATCGGATGGGTCCTGTCATGGGGGTGATAGCGCGTGACGCCGCACATCGAGGCGGGCAGGGGAGATTATGCCGAAACGGTGCTGCTGCCGGGCGACCCCGAGCGCGCGCAGTGGATGGCGCAAACTTTTCTGGAGGCGCCGCGCTGCATCAATCTCCGTCGGGGCGCCCTCGGCTTCACCGGCCGTTTCCGCGGTAAGCCGGTCAGCATCCAGGCAACCGGCATCGGCGTCTCTTCTTTCCTGATCTATGCCCATGAGTTGCTGGACTATCATGGCGTGAAGACGCTGATCCGCACAGGAACATGCGGCGCATTGTCGGATGACGTTCCGCTGCGGGGCTTGGTCGTTTCAAGCGCCGTGCGCGCCGAGGGCCCGATCAGCGGGCAGGTGTTCGGACTTTACCAGCCGGCCGGCCCCGATGAGGCGCTCCATGCGCTGGCGCTGCAGCGGGCCGCCGATCTCGGCATTGCCTGCAGCGCCGGCCTGACCGTCTGCAGCGACATCTTCCATCATCCCGATGGCCGCGCCCGCTTCGACGAGCCCAGGGCGCTCGGCGCGCTGGCGGTCGACATGGAAACCAGCGCGCTCTACCGCATCTCGGCGCAGTTCGGCGCGCGCGCCCTATCGCTGCTGACCGTGGTCGACCACGTCGCCGCCGACGAGCAGACCGACTATTCCGAACGCCAGGCGCTGTTCACCGACATGACCCGCCTGGCACTGGAAGTCGCGGTCACTGCTTAGGCGGTTTCCGCTTCAACTGCCCCTCGGCTGTCGGCCGGCGACCCGCAGATAAAGCGGCAGGTTGTGCGCAGCATCGAAGCGAAGTTCCTTGTTCGATCAATGTTTGGTGCAGGTGGAGGCGGTAAAGGCGCCGTCCTGCTGCTTCATGATGATGTCGAAGGAGGGAGCGCCTGGATCGTCGAGCGTCGCCTGCGTCAGCGAGATCGAGTTGCCGCCGCTCGTATAGCCGCCGAGCGGGCCGAGCCAGCTGATCTCGCCATTGGCGTCCATCTGGTAGTTGTAGGTTCCCGACGTGCCGAAGGTCACTGGACCGCTATAGACATTGCCCTTGATGGTGATGTCGCCGAGATTGATGAAGAGGCCGAGCAGATAGACCTCGCAATGATAGACGCCGTCCGGAAGCTTGCCTTCGGCGAAGTCCGCGCGGGTCTTGCCCACGGCCGACGCAAGAAGCAGCAAGCTCAGAAGAATGCGAATCGGGAAGGCCATGCGGTCGCTCATTTCGGCGGCGACCTTGCCCCATTTTGCCGCTGCCCCGCAACTGGCCGGCGAGTGCCGGTACAGAGACGAGATTAAGCATTGGGCAATTTTATAATTTGGGCAAAATCTAGGCAGAGCTGCGCAACGTTTTCTCAAACCCAAGGTGCTTGATCGGCGTCGTTTTATTCGATTGGCAGGCAGTAAGTCTTTGTATTTAATGACTATTTTTCCTGACCCGCGCATGCGTCCCGTTTGGCACGTCGCTTGCAACCAAGTTTGATGAGATCGATCGTCGGCCATCACCGGTTGACGAGCGGAAGGGTTGCCTTCGAGGGGAAGGCGCTCGACCGGAGCGCGGCGTATGACCGCGCCCGGTCGGGCATCGCATCGTGCCGCAGGGCAGGGAGATTTCTCCGCTGCTCACGGTGCGCGAAAATCTGAAGGCCGGCTTCGCGCCGCTTCGGCGCGGCGACCGCAACATTCCTTCGCATGTCTTCGAGGTGTTTGCGGTGCTGAGGCAGATGCCTTCGCGGCACGGGCGGCGACTTGTGCGGTGACCAGCGGCAGCTCGCCACTCGGGCGGGCGCTGGTGATGCGGCCGAAGCTGCGCACGCCGTCGCCGGTCTCGCGATGCAGAATAGATTCCTCGTGCGGACGCCTAGATCATTGCGGATTATGCACCATTAATGACGCTTCCAAGTAACGGAATGGATCCTTGGGTCTTCGCTCCGGTTCGCGTCGTTACGCGGAAGGATGACGAAGTGTTCGACGGCTCTGGTGTGGCCAATAGCGCATGCTAGTCTTTGCATGGCCTTGGTGAGTCGGGCTCTTTCCGTATCAGTCGAGATGAAGGGGGATGGCGCGGGCTCCGCCCGCAAGGTCCGCGCAAGCAAGCTCGCCTAGCTTTCCCCGCAGTGATTGTCGGTCGATGCGTCCAACAAAAGCTTGCCAGGGGAAGGCGATGGAACGTTTTGTCGAGGACTATCAGAAGCGGCGGCTGACCGAGCGCGTCGATATCATGACGGCGATCAACATCCTGATGTCGCAGGGCTACGACGAGGATGATCTGCTCGGCGAAATAACCAAGGTTTTTTACGTCGACCTCGACGCCTATAACGAAGTAATCGGGCACCATTGACGGCCTGAGCCGCAAGACTTTAACCGTTCCGGACGGAAACCGCACTTTTCCTGAGATTGCCCTGAGGTTCCAAGCGCAGCGGCGGGTGTCGAGCACGCGGTTGCGGCCGTCGCGCTTGGTCGCGAAAAGCGCCGTGTCGACCGCGCTGAGCACCTTGTCGAAGCTCATGCGTTTCCCGCTGCCGAAGGTGAAGCCGGCACTCACCGTGCATCTCATCCGACCCGTGTCGGTTTCGAAGGTTCGGACCGCGAACGCGGTTCTGATCCGTTCGGCCGCCGCCTCGACCATCTCCGGCAAGGTGCGCTTCAGCACCAGCGCGAACTCCTCGCCGCCCATGCGGCGGCCACATCGTTCGGGCGAAGATTCCTGACAACTCTTCTGCGACGCCCTTCACAGCGGTGAAGACTCCGACATTCCGTAAGGTCAGAGGACGAACACCGACAACAGCAGTATGATGCCGACTGCCATCATCACCAGACCTGGCCAATTCTGAGACAGGCCGAGGAAACGGAGTCCGCGTCGCCGCGGCTCCAGTGTGGGGCCTGGTGTTGCCAGGTTCGGCGCCGGACGGTCCGGCGCTGTAGATGCCGGGTCACTCAGGCGTCCGCGCCTCAAAGTGGCGCCTGCCATGTAGACGACGCCTGCGATGGTAAGCAACGCACCGAGGATGACGGCCATCTTCCCTCGCTCCTTTCCGACGCTGCGGGATGTGGCGAGCGTTTCGCGAGGTCGCCGTACCGATCTTTCGGCGAGATAACCCTCCGCCGACCTCGCGATCGGCTGGGACAGAACGGTCAACATGGCCGGCAGGTTCCGACAAGCCAACTGCCGACGGCGTGCCGCGCCGGGCAAACTTCCGGCGTTCCAACAAAGAGCCGCGCCAGTTTAGGCCGCCACCCGCTTCATCAGCGCCATGGCACCGAAGGGCGCACGCACCTTGCCCTCGCTTATGAAATAGGCGAACACGTCGCGCGGCTTAACCGGCGCGTCGGTCTTGGGATCGGCGCGCGGCAGGTCGGCCGGCTGCCCGCCTTCCGCCCAGGTCTTGACGCGGCCCGCCCATTCGTCGAGCCCTTTCGGCGTGTAGCAATCGGGATTGTCGTCGCTGCCGGTTTGCAGGCGGGCATAGACAAAATCGCCGGTGACGTCGGCGATCGCCGGATATTTGGCGTGGTCGGCATAGACGATGGCGGCATTGTATTTGCGCGCCAGAGCCGGAAATTCCGGCACGATGAAGGTGTCATGCCGCACTTCGAGCGCATGGCGCAGCGGCACGCCGTCCTGTTTCTCGGGCAGCAGCTTCAGGAAGGCCTCGAGATCGTCGGCATCGAATTTCTTCGTCGGCGCGAACTGCCACAGGATCGGTCCCAGCTTGTCGCCGAGCGCGACAATGCCCGAGCCGAGGAAGCGCATTATCGATTCCCCGGCCTCGCCAAGCACGCGGCGGTTGGTGACGAAGCGGTTGCCCTTGAGCGAAAAGACGAAGCCCTCCGGCGTGTCGTTCGCCCACTTGACGAAGGTCGGCTCCTTGAAGCTGGAATAATAGGTGCCGTTGACCTCGATGCTCGGCACCTGGCGGCTGGCAAAGTGCAACTGCTTGGCCTTGGCGAGCTTGTCCGGATAGAAGGAGGTGTCCCAGGGCTCGAAGGTCCAGCCGCCCATGCCGGAGCGGATCTTTCCTTGGATCATCGTCTTCCTCCTCCGAGTTTTGAGTACGGCTCAGGCTGCTTTGTCGACCGGCTTGGCCATGTCGACCAATATCCATCCTGGCCGGTATGGGTTGGCGCGGCGACCCGTCTCCCGATAGCCGTAAGCCGAATAGAGCGCGATGTTCCGCTCCATGCGCGAATTGGTGTAGAGCCGCACCTCCGGCACGCTCCATGACCGCGCCTGCTCGTCGGCGAAGTCGAGCAGCCTGATGCCGAGCTTCCTGCCCTGGAAGGCCGGCGAAACGGCAACGCTGAAGATCATGGCATGATGGTCGTGCCGCTCGAGGACAAGCAGCCCGGCCAGATCGGAACCATCCTCCAGCAGCCAGACCTCGCCGCGCGCAATGCGGGGTGCATAGTCCTCGGTCACCGGGATCGGCGGCGCGCCGAACAGGGCGGTATAGGGGGCGTAGGCGTCCGTGGTTATCGCGACGACAGCTTGGAGATCACCTGCAAGCGCTTGCCTGATCTTCATTTGAGACTGTTCCAAACGCTTGCCGACCCACTTGCTCACTCGGCCGCTTCGCGCTTGCCCCCGGGGCGCCGCTCCAGAAGCTCCTTCAGGAACTGGCCGGTGTAGCTGCGCTTTTCGCGCACGATCGCTTCCGGCGTGCCGGAGGCTACCAGCTCGCCACCGCCGTCGCCGCCCTCGGGGCCGAGGTCGAGCACCCAGTCGGCGGTCTTGATGACTTCGAGGTTGTGCTCGATCACCACCACCGTGTTGCCCTGGTCGACCAGCTCATGCAGCACTTCCAGAAGCTTGGCGACGTCGTGGAAATGCAGGCCGGTGGTCGGCTCATCCAGGATGTAGAGCGTCTTACCGGTCGCCTTGCGCGACAGTTCCTTGGCCAGCTTGATGCGCTGCGCCTCGCCGCCGGAGAGCGTCGTCGCCTGCTGGCCGATGTGGATGTAGCCGAGCCCGACCTGCTTCAGCGTCTCCAGCTTGTCGCGCACGCCGGGCACCGCCGAGAAGAACTCGACGCCTTCCTCGACCGTCATGTCGAGCACGTCGGCGATCGACTTGCCCTTGAACAGCACGTCCAGCGTCTCGCGGTTGTAGCGCTTGCCATGGCAGACGTCGCAGGTGACGTAGACGTCGGGCAGGAAGTGCATCTCGATCTTGATGACGCCGTCGCCCTGGCACGCCTCGCAGCGGCCGCCCTTGACGTTGAAGGAGAAACGGCCCGGCTGATAGCCGCGCGCCTTAGCCTCCGGCAGACCGGCGAACCAATCGCGGATCGGCGTGAAGGCGCCGGTATAAGTGGCGGGGTTGGAGCGCGGCGTGCGGCCAATCGGCGACTGGTCGATATCGATGACCTTGTCGAGGAACTCCAGGCCCTCGATGCGATCATGCTCGGCCGGATGCTCGCGCGAGCCCATGATGCGGCGTGAGGCCGCCTTGAACAGCGTCTCGATCAGGAAGGTCGACTTGCCGCCGCCGGAGACGCCGGTGACGCAGGTGAAAGTGCCGAGCGGGATCTCCGCCGTGACGTTTTTCAGATTGTTGCCGCGCGCGCCGACGACCTTGATACGCCGGTTCTTTTTCGCCTCGCGGCGCACCGCCGGCGTCGCGACCTCGAGCTCGCCCGACAAATACTTGCCGGTGATCGAGGCGGGCGTCGCCATGATCTGCTGCGGCGTGCCTTGCGCGATGATCTCACCGCCATGGATGCCGGCGGCCGGGCCGATATCGACGACATAGTCGGCATGCAGGATGGCGTCCTCGTCATGCTCGACGACGATCACCGTGTTGCCGATGTCGCGCAGGTGCTTCAGCGTATCGAGCAGGCGGGCATTGTCGCGCTGGTGCAGACCGATAGACGGCTCGTCCAGGACGTAGAGCACGCCCGTCAAGCCTGAGCCGATCTGCGAGGCCAAACGAATGCGCTGGCTCTCGCCGCCCGACAGCGTGCCGGAATTGCGCGACAACGTCAGATAGTCGAGGCCGACATCGTTCAAGAAACGCAGGCGCTCGCGGATTTCCTTCAGCACCCGGACGGCGATCTCATTCTGCTTTTCGTTGAGCTGCGCCGGCAGATCGGTGAACCACCGGTCGGCCTTGCGGATCGACAGCTCCGTGACCTCGCCGATGTGCCTGCCGGCGATCTTGACTGAGAGCGCTTCCGGCTTCAGCCGGTAGCCGTTGCAGGCGGGGCAGGGGGTGGCCGACATGAAGCGCTCGATCTCCTCGCGCATCCAGGCCGATTCCGTTTCTTTCCAGCGCCGGTCGAGGTTGGGGATGACGCCCTCGAAGGTCTTGGTCGTTTTGTAGGACCGCAGGCCGTCGTCATACTGGAAGGTGATCTCGCGCTCGCCCGTGCCGTGCAGCACGGCCTGCTGCGCCTCGGCGCTCAGATCCTTGAACTTGTCGCCGAGCTTGAAGCCATAGGCCTTGCCCAAGGCCTCAAGCGTCTGCGCGTAATAGGGCGAGGTCGATTTCGCCCACGGGCTGATGGCGCCGTCGCGCAGCGAGACATTCTCGTCCGGCACAATGAGGTTGGCGTCGATGGCGCGCTGGCTGCCGAGGCCGTCGCAGGTCGGGCAGGCGCCGAACGGATTGTTGAAGGAGAACAGCCTGGGCTCGATCTCGGGAATGGTGAAGCCGGACACCGGGCAGGCGAATTTTTCCGAGAACATGATGCGCTCATGCGTCTCGTTCTTCGACTTGTTGACCGAGTCCTCGCCCGTCCGGCTGGCGTCGAGCGGCTTGTCGGCGAACTCGGCCACCGCAAGCCCGTCGGCGAGCTTCAGCGCCGTCTCCATCGAATCCGCAAGCCGCGTCGCCAGATCGCCGCGAACGACGATGCGGTCGACGACCACGTCGATGTCGTGCTTGTATTTCTTGTCCAGCGCCGGCACCTCGGCGATCTCGTAGAAGACGCCGTCGACCTTGACGCGCTGGAACCCTTTCTTCTGCAGCTCCAGAAGTTCCTTGCGGTATTCGCCCTTGCGGCCGCGCACGATCGGCGCCAGTAGGTAGAGACGCGTGCCCTCGTCCAGCGCCAGCACGCGGTCAACCATCTGGCTGACCGTCTGGCTTTCGATCGGCAGGCCGGTGGCCGGCGAATAGGGAATGCCGACGCGGGCGAAGAGCAGGCGCATATAGTCGTAGATTTCGGTGACGGTGCCGACTGTCGAGCGCGGGTTGCGCGAGGTCGTCTTCTGCTCGATCGAGATGGCGGGAGACAAGCCGTCGATCTGGTCAACGTCCGGCTTCTGCATCATCTCCAGGAACTGGCGGGCATAGGCCGAAAGGCTTTCGACATAGCGGCGCTGACCCTCGGCATAGATGGTGTCGAAGGCGAGCGACGACTTGCCGGATCCCGACAGGCCGGTCATGACGATCAGGCTGTCGCGCGGCAGGTCGAGATCGACGTTCTTGAGATTGTGTTCGCGCGCGCCGCGAATGGAAAGATATTTTTGGTCGGCCATCGCCGGTCGCCGCCTTCAGGTCTGGAATTTGCTGGATTGGCGGGTTTGTCCCGGCCATCCCCTATGTAGGTAATCTCGTCGCCGCGTCGAGAGACGCCACAATCTCGACCAACGCGTTTAACCGCCTTTCGCGCGAGCGGGCAAGCGGAAAGAACAAAGGCCGAACACCCTCCTGACAAAGCGCTGTGGAAACAGCGGCTGCAAAAACCGTCGCGACCGATCGGTCGAAGGCATTCGATTTACCTGGACGTAACCTCCGATCGATCACATTTTCCTGTAACCGGCTCTTCAACGGTTGACGTCTCGGACCCATGGGGGCAGTCTCAAAGGCGTCAACGAAGCCGGCCGTCTGTCGATGGCCTCGTCACCCAGAGGTGGCCTGCGAGACGCCGCAGGCTTCAGCGATTTGCGCTTCGGACGACATTGCCACAACGGACCAGGAGCGGAGCATGACGCCACCGGACAGTCCCTTGAGGCTCCACGAAGCGATGGAGCCGCGGCGGGCATAGAGCCAGGGTAGGCGTGAGCGCCTCCCGAAAAACGTGACCTGCCGATTCCTACAATCAGAGACCATAGTCGGATCGTCGGCTGAAAGCCGCGTTGCATCCGAAACCGAACGCCGGCAGTCCACTCCCGGCTAAAATTGGGTTTCAGATCCATGAAAGCCCCGTCCACCTGCGGAAGCAGTGGCGGGGCTTGCATTTTGCGAGTCGAAGGTCCGTCGCCGGCGTCCGCAATGCGGGGTAAGCTTCAGTGGTTGGGAGGCCTGATGGCGCCCGTTGCCATGTCGATGGTTATGCTGCCCGAAATCCTGACATCGGTGTCGCCGATCTTGAACGTGCCGTTGCTGCCGGCTGGCAGTGAGTCGTCAGGCTCGGGCTGCGGCGCGGGCTTGGCGATACGGTAGTCGCTGCTCACGCCGGGCAGTTTTTGTGTCGAATTGTCGTCGGCAAAAGCGGCGGTGCCGACCGCAAGCACGCCGGCGACTGCGACAACGGCAAAACCCAGATTCGTCAAGGAACGCGCTCGGATCATGCGCGAACTATAGAGGCGCGCCGAAGGCGAGGCCAGATGCGCCGCAATCAATTTGCCGCGCGGTCAGGCCGCCTTCTTGCGCGTGTCGTAGACATGGTCGACGAGGCCCCAGGCCTTAGCTTCCTCGGCGGTCATGAAATAGTCGCGGTCGAGCGTGCGCTCGACCTCGTCATAGGTCCGGCCGCAATGCTTGGCGTACAGCTCCGTCATGTGGCGCTTGGTGCGCAGGATGTCCTCGGCGTGGCGCTGGATGTCGGAGGCCTGGCCCTGGAAGCCGCCCAGCGGCTGATGCAGCACGATCCTGGTGTTGGGCAGCGCGATGCGCCGACCGGGCGAGCCCGCCATCAACAGGAATGAGCCCATCGAGGCGGCAAAGCCCATGCACACCGTCGACACCGGGCAGGAGATGTACTGCATGGTGTCGTAGATGGCGAAGCCGCTGGTCACCACGCCGCCCGGCGAGTTGATGTAGATCGATATCTCCTTGTCGGGATGGTCCGATTCCAGCGACAGGAGCTGCGCGCAGACCAGCGCCGACACGCCGTCATTGATCTCACCGTTGATGAAAACGATGCGTTCGCGCAGCAGCCGCGAGAAAATGTCGAAGGCGCGTTCGCCGCGGCTCGACTGCTCGATCACCATCGGCACGAGATTGGCAAAGGCGCTCATCGCAGATCTCCTCGGTTCTTTGGTCAAGCCGCGCGCAGCATCATGCTTGGCGCGTTGGCGGCAGCTGGGCTCTTGCGCGCGTGGAGCGAAATCCCGCAGCCGGCGCCGGAAACGGCGACGACAGGTTGCGCGACCGTCGCGAAACCATCATGGACGATGCTGAGATGCGTGCCGCCGGAAACCGTGCGCGCGAGCGTGAAGGTGACAATGCTGTCGAAGATGGGGCCGTCGAATGCCGGTAGCCGGTCGGCAGCGTCCACGCCCGGTCGCTCACGCCAGGAATAGCGCAGCAGCTTGCCGGGCTCGGCCTCGAGCACTTCGCACTCGATCGGCGCGTTTGGTCCGGCAAAGGCAAAGCGCTCGCCGATCGCCGGCTTGATGTCGTTGGGCATCAGCCAAGCGGCGAGCAGTTCCGGCTCGGTGAGCGCCCGCCAGACTTTTTCCGGCGGATCGGGAAGCTCGCATTTGAAGCTGAGCGGCGCGTTGGCCGCTGCCGGGTGTTTGGTAATCGTCATTGGTCCATTTCCTTCAGAACCCGCTTCAAACGCTCGATGCGCTCCGGCCAGAAGGCGCGGTAGCGTTCGATCCAGCCGAGCAAGGGATCGAGCCCTTGAGGTTCGGCGCGGTAATAGGCGTTGCGGCCCGCGCGCCGCTCGATCACCAGTCCGGCGCCGCGCAGCACGGCAAGATGCTGCGAGACGGCCGGCTGCGACACGCTCACGCCGGCGCGCAGCTCGGACACCGTCAATTCGCCGGCCGCGAGCCGCTCGTAGACGGCCCGGCGTGTCGGATCGGCCAGGGCCCGGAAAATCTCTGCTTCGATCATGCACAAAGCATAAGTCGATACTTATTGGTTTGGCAAGCGCCGTTTTAGGCCGTCCAGCGTCTCACCGGCTCCGCGGCTCCGTCGAAGCTTGCCTCGAAGATTGGCGATGCGAGCACGGCATGGATGTGAAGCGTGCCGGAAGCTACGTTTCGAAAGCCATGCTTGCGGTGCGCGGGAATGATCAGGGACTGCCCGGCGGCAAGCACGGCCCGGCGGTCGTCGACCCACATTTCGGCTTCGCCGGCAATCACCGTCAGTACTTCCTCGACTTTGTGCGCATGCGTTGGTGCGCCGCTACCCGGTCCGACCCACTGCTCGAATATGCAAAGGCCCGCCGCGCCATTGGCGGCGGCAACATGCATGCGGGTTTCGACTCCGGCGCGCCACGTTTCGCGCGGCTGATCCTCATGCGAAACAACGTTCATTCCGATATCCCCTTTTTCCTGCCCAGGAATACTACCTGTTGCTGACATTCCTTGACAGAAACAGCGGTCAAGACTAGAACGAAGAGAGAACAAAAACCTTGTGGGAAAAGCCAGCCTTCGCGGGCATGGGCGAACCGCAGGCTGTAAGGTGAGCGACTTAAAATTTGTTTCGGATGAGCGCGGAGAAGTACGATGGCGGGTAGCGTCAACAAGGTCATTCTGGTCGGCAATCTCGGGGCGGACCCTGAAATCCGCCGCCTGAATTCGGGCGACCCGGTCGTCAACATCCGCATCGCCACGTCGGAAAGCTGGCGCGACAAGAATTCCGGGGAGCGCAAGGAAAAGACGGAGTGGCACAATGTCGTCATCTTCAACGACCAGCTCGCCAAGGTGGCGGAGCAGTATTTGAAGAAGGGCATGAAGGTCTATGTCGAGGGCCAGCTGCAGACGCGCAAATGGCAGGACCAGACCGGCAACGATCGCTACACGACTGAGGTCGTACTGCAGAAATTCCGTGGCGAGCTGCAGATGCTCGACGCGCGCGGCGAAGGCGGCGGCCAGGTCGGCAGTTATGCCGGCGGCGGCAACAGCCGGGGTTCCGATTTCGGCCAGTCGGGTCCGAACGAAGGCTTCAGCCGTGGCGGCGGTGGCGGTTCCAGGGGCGGTGGCGGTGGTTCGTCGCGCGAGCTGGATGACGAGATTCCGTTCTGAAGGTCTCGCAATCGTCGTTTGAGGGGAAGGCGCGATGTCGCTCGGACCGTTGCTGACAGCGCCTCCTCCCATTCCATGGCACGCGTTCGCCGCCTTCGCCGCGCTGGCGATAGGCGGGGCGCAACTGGCATTGCCGAAAGGCACGACACGCCACCGCGTCTTGGGCTATGCCTGGGCAGCGCTGATGCTGGTCGTCGCCGTCTCGAGCTTCTGGATCCAGCAGATACGCCTGATCGGGCCGTTCAGCCCGATCCACATCCTGTCGATCCTGGTGGTTGTCACCGCCCCGCTGGCGGTCTGGTATGCGCACACCCATAAAGTGGCCGCGCATCGCAGCGCCATGATCAACCTCTACCTATTTGCGCTGATCGGCGCCGGCATCTTCACGTTGCTGCCCGGCCGCATCATGCACACGGTCGTATTCGGCCAATAAACAATTTCGAGCGAAAGTGCGTCGCGGTTTTCCGTCCGGAATTGCCTATAGTTGATAGTTGCGGCGATAGTCCGCTTGCAAAGCAGCGTCTAAGGAAGATCATCGTGAAAGCACGCGTCAAATGGGTTGAGGAACGCACCTTTGTCGGCGAGTCCGGCAGCGGTCACAAAGTCGTGCTGGGCACGGCGCATGGGCCGGAAGGCCGGACGCCAGGGCCGAGCCCAATGGAGCTGGTGCTGATCGGCACCGGCGGCTGCTCGGCCTACGACGTGGTCCATATCCTCGAAAAAGGTCGCGAGGCGGTCGAGGACTGCGTGGTCGAGCTGGACGCGGATCGTGCCGAGACGGAACCGCGCGTCTTCACCCGCATCCACATGCATTTCATCGTCAAGGGTCGCGCGCTGTCGCGCGACAAGGTGAAAAGGGCGATCGATCTGTCGATCGAGAAATACTGCTCGGCCACCGCCATGATGGCCAAGACGGCGGCCGTCACGCATGATTTCGAGGTGGTCGATACAGCAGTGAAATAAGGCAGTAGGGATGCTGCTCAGGCAGCCATCAGCGCCCTTACGCCGTCGGCGACGAACTGCACCGCAAGCGCCGCCAGGATGACGCCGAGCAGCCTCGTCAGGATCGAGCGGCCGGTCTGGCCGAGGATGCGGTCGATGCGCTCTGCCAGCACGAACACCAGAAAGGTGAGCACAAGACAGATCGCGATGATGCCGACCAGCGCCGCTTGCGCGGCAAAGCCCTCGAAGTGTCCTGACAGCAGCACTGTCGCCGATATCGCGCCGGGACCGGCGATCAGCGGGATCGCCAGCGGAAAGGCGGCGATGTTGTGGATCATGTCCTTGGTGATGGCGACGTCGCCGATCTTCTCCTTGCGGTCCTGACGGCGCTCGAACACCATTTCGAAGGCGATGAAGAAAAGCAGGAAGCCGCCGGCGACGCGGAAGGCCGGCAGCGTGATGCCGAACACCGACAGGATCGACGCGCCGGCGACGGCGAACAACGCCATCACCAGAAAGCCGATCACCGAAGCTCGCACCGAGACCTGCTGGCGCTCGTCCCGGTTCATGCCACGCGTGACGGCGAGGAAGAGCGGTGCCAGCCCGGGTGGATCGATGGTCACCAGGATGGTGACGAAGGCGTTGAACAGGGTGTCGAAGCTCGGCATCGCTGGTCCCCTCCCGCCTGGCGAAGCCCAAGCCCTGCATTCGTAGAGCAAAGCGGGAGCGGTGGGAACAGCACGGGAGGATTTCAGCCGGCTATTCAGCTTTGTTGCAATAAGCCTCGAGCCGGTAGCCGTCAGGGTCGATTACGAAGGCGGCGTAGTAGTTGTCGCCATAGGCGGCGCGCGGGCCGGGCCGGCCATTGTCCTTGCCACCCGCAAGCAAGGAGGCCGCATGGAAAGCGTCGACGCCGGCGCGTGTCGGTGCGGCAAAGCAGAAGTGCAGGCCGGAGTCCGCGTCGGCCGGGACCGGCCGGCCTCATTGACCCAGAGTTTTACGGTCCTGGCGCCGTAGCCGAGCGAGCCGGGTGACTGGCTGAGGCACGAGTAGCCGAGGGGCTCCAAAGCGGCGTCGTAGAAGCGCTTCGAGGCGCCGCTGTCGCGGACGCCGATCGAGATATGGTCAAGCATCGTTTTCTCCATAAATACAGGTGGTTAATCGGTCAGGCTGGAGTCGAGCGCCGCGCCAGGAACTCGACCTCGGTGCGCCAGGTTTTGCCGCCGTCATGCGAACGCTCGCCAAGCCAGCGGAAGGCGTTCTCGGTGATGTGCGAAAAGCTCCAGCGCACCGAGGAGCCGGTGCCGTCGGCGCCGATCTGAACGATCGTGTCGCCTTCGGCGCGGCCGAGCTGGCGGCTGTAATACTGGTTGCGCGGATCGCTCCAGAAGATATGCCAGGCGTCCGCGCCGGGGTCGTAGACGCGCAGCGTCGAGCCGTAGAAGGTCCATGGCCCGAGAGAGGCTTGCACCCCGGCATTCCGCGCGGGCAGGATCCAGACGTCCTGGACCGCCTTGCCCTCCAGAACCCAGCCGAAATGCACCTCGCCGCGCCCAGTGAGCCTGGTGCCGTCCTCCAGCGTGCGCGTGGCGTCGAAGGTCCAGGCGCCGATGAAGCGGCCGTAGAGTTTGAGCTTCTCGGCGAGATCCGGATTGGGAGCGTCGCTGTGCAGGGCTTCGGCAAAGGGATCGGTCATGGTTGCTGCCTCGTTTGTCAGGAGAGGCGAGCAATAGGGGCATGGCGGGGTTCTGGGCTTGGGAAAAATTGCTATTTTTTCGCGATGGCGACGACTGAGAAAAACCTGGCCTCAGGGCATGGCTGGCAGGTATCCGACGTGATCTGCACGGCTCGCGCCGGCGACCGCCCGTTTGAAGAACAGCATCGCGGTTTCTGCCTCGCCGCCGTGACCAGAGGCACGTTCCGCTACCGGACGCGCCAAGGCACCGCAATGCTTGCTCCAGGCGCCATCCTGCTCGGCAATCCGGGCGCCTGCTACGAGTGCGGCCACGAGCACGGCGCCGGCGACCGCTGCCTCTCCTTCCATTTTTCGCCGGCCTATATGGAGCGCGTCGTCGCCGATGTGCCGGGCGCAAGCCGGCTCGGCTTTGCCGACCCACGCCTGCCGCCCTTGCCGGGGCTGGCGCCGTTGCTAGCGGAGGCGGCGCAGCAAACGGGCGACGGCGAGGCGTTCGAGGAACTCGGTCTGCGCATTGCCTGCGCGGTGGTCGGGGCTGCGGCCAATTCGTCCGAGGTTGCCCGGACACCCAGCGCCCGCGACCAGAAACGCGTAGCCGAGGCGGTGCGTTTGATCGAGCTCAACGCCGATCGCCGGCTATCGCTGACCGAACTCGCCGACGGCACGGCGACCAGCCCGTATCATTTCCTGCGCACGTTCCGTCATGTCGCCGGCATGACGCCCTATCAGTTCCTGCTGAGGACCAGGCTGCATCGGGCCGCGGTGCGGCTGTGCGCGTCGAACGAAGCGATCTCGACGATTGCGTTCGATGCCGGCTTCAACGACCTTTCGACCTTCAACCGGAGGTTCCGGCGCGAGATGGGAGAAGCGCCCGGCGCCTACCGCTGCAAACGGGCGGGCAGACGCGGGCATTAGCCAAGGCCGTTCGAGATCGACTTGGCCTGCGAGCTCAAAGTGTGGCTTTGGCCATATCGTCGCAATCAGCGGTATCCATTTGAAATTGCCGCCGAAATTGTCTTTGGAAAAGTGCCGTAGCCATTGGAGTTTCAGCCCGGCTTCCTATATAAGCGGCGAGTGATTCCCGACTGGATTGTGACCTGATTTGACCGACCAGAAGACACCGCGCGGGCCGGAGGGCGGCCCCACCGGCATCGAGCCGATTTCGATCATCGAGGAGATGCAGCGCTCCTATCTCGATTACGCCATGAGTGTGATCGTCAGTCGGGCGCTGCCCGACGTGCGCGACGGCCTGAAGCCGGTGCACCGCCGCATCCTCTATGCCTCGCATGAGAGCGGCTATCACTGGAACCGCAAATATGTGAAGTCGGCGCGCCCGGTCGCCGACGTGATGGGTAAATACCATCCGCATGGCGACGCCTCGATCTATGACGCGCTGGTGCGCATGGCCCAGGATTGGTCGCTGCGCGTGCCGCTGATCGACGGTCAGGGCAATTTCGGCTCGATCGACGGCGACCCGCCGGCGGCGATGCGCTACACCGAGTCCCGGCTGACCAAGGTTGCGCATGAGCTGCTGGAGGACATCGACAAGGAAACCGTCGATTTCCAGGACACCTACGACGCCTCCGCCACCGAGCCCAAGGTGCTGCCGGCCCGCTTCCCGAACCTGCTCGTCAACGGCTCGGGCGGCATCGCCGTCGGCATGGCCACCAACATCCCGCCGCACAATCTGGCCGAAGTCTGCAACGGCGCCATCGCCATCATCGACAATCCGGCGATCGACCTGCCTGCGCTGATGGAGATCGTGCCCGGTCCGGATTTCCCGACCGGCGGCATCGTGCTTGGCCGCTCCGGCATCTACAATGCCTATTCGACGGGCCGCGGCTCGATCGTCATGCGCGGCCGCGTCAACATCGAGGCGCGCGGCAACGACCGTGAATCGATCATCATCACCGAGATTCCCTATCAGGTGAACAAGGCGGCGATGATCGAGAAGATGGCCGAACTCGTGCGCGAGAAGCGCATCGAGGGCATCTCCGACATCCGCGACGAGAGCGACCGCCAGGGCTACCGTGTCGTCGTCGAGCTCAAGCGCGAGGCGGTCGCCGACGTCATTTTGAATCAGCTTTACCGCTTCACGCCGCTGCAGACCTCGTTCGGCGCCAATATGGTCGCGCTGAACGGCGGCAAGCCGGAAGTGCTGACGCTGATCGACATGCTGAAGGCCTTTGTCGGCTTCCGCGAGGAGGTTATCAGCCGGCGCACGAAATATCTTCTGCGCAAGGCGCGCGAGCGCGCCCATGTGCTGGTCGGTCTCGCTATCGCCGTCGCCAACATCGATGAGGTGATCAAGCTGATCCGCACCGCGCCAGATCCGCAGACCGCGCGCGAGCAGTTGATGGAACGGCGCTGGCCATCGCACGACGTCGCTCCGCTGATCCAGCTGATCGATGATCCGCGCCACCGCATCAACGAGGACGGCACCTACAATCTATCCGAAGAGCAGGCCCGCGCCATCCTCGACTTGCGCCTGCAGCGCCTGACCGCGCTCGGCCGCGACGAGATCGCCGACGAGTTGAACAAGATCGGCGCTGAAATCCTTGATTACCTTGACATCTTGTCTTCTCGCGCGCGCATCCAGCAGATCGTCAAGGACGAGCTGATCGCCGTCCGCGACGAGTTCGGCACGCCGCGCCGCACGGAACTCGCCGAGGGCGGGGCGGACATGGAAGACGAAGACCTGATCCAGCGCGAGGACATGGTCGTCACGGTCAGCCATTCCGGCTACATCAAGCGCGTGCCGCTGTCGCTCTACCGGGCGCAGCGTCGCGGCGGCAAGGGCCGCTCCGGCATGTCGACCAAGGAAGAAGATTTCGTCACCCGGCTATTCGTCGCCAACACGCATACGCCGGTGCTGTTCTTCTCCTCGCGCGGCATCGTCTACAAGGAAAAGGTCTGGCGCCTGCCGGTCGGCAACCCACAGTCGCGCGGCAAGGCGCTGATCAACATGCTGCCGCTCGAGCAGGGCGAGCGCATCACCACCATCATGCCGCTGCCGGAGGACGAGACGAGCTGGGGCGAGCTCGACGTGATGTTCGCAACCACGCGCGGCACCGTGCGACGCAACAAGCTGTCCGACTTCGTCCAGGTCAACCGCAACGGCAAGATCGCCATGAAGCTGGAGGAAGAAGGCGACGAAATCCTCGGCGTCGAGACCTGCACGGACAATGACGACGTGCTGCTGACGGCGAATTCCGGCCAGTGCATCCGCTTCTCGGTCTCCGATGTGCGCGTCTTCCAGAGCCGCAATTCCGTCGGCGTGCGCGGCATCGCCATGGCCGAAACCGACCGCGTGATCTCGATGTCGGTGATCGAACATGTAGATGCTTCACCGGCTGAGCGCGCGGCCTATCTCAAGCGTGCGGCATCCGAGCGTCGGCTTGCCGCCGGCGGTGCAGCCGAGGAGGAAGAGATCGCGCTGACCAATGAGGAGATCGGCGAGGAAGCCGAGCTTTCCGACGAGCGCTACGAATTCCTCAAGATGCACGAGCAGCTTGTGCTGACGGTGACCGAATACGGCTACGGCAAGCGTTCCTCGTCCTATGATTTCCGCCTGACGGGTCGCGGCGGCAAGGGCATCCGCGCCACGGATGTCTCGAAAGTGGCCGAGATCGGCCGGCTGGTCGCGACCTTCCCGGTCGGCAACGACGATCAGATCATGCTGGTATCGGATGGCGGCACCGTCATCCGGGTCCCGGTCGATGGCATCCGCTTCGCCAGCCGCGCCACCAAGGGCGTGACCATCTTCAACACCGCCGAAGGTGAGAAGGTGGTGTCGGTCGAGCGGATTTCGGAGCCGCAGTCGGACGAGGAAGCCGAGGAAGCGCCTTCGGGTGAAGCCGACACCGCAGAAGATTCGGGCGAGGGAAATCCCGAATAGCCTTACTGCGCGCCACCGGCCCTTGGCCGGTGCGATCATGGCTGGAAGTCAGCGGCGGTGGTACAGGTTGCGGCCTACGAAGCCATCGAGCCGCTTGGTGTTGGTCTTGATGCGCACCCGCGCCGCTTCCTGGTGCAACCCGAATGCGGTGGCGATCAGCATCACGATGGTCATTGCAGTGGCAAGCATGTAGATCAGCATTTGCGTGTTCTCCTGCGATCACAACGATAAAGATGGTGCTTTGGTTTCATCTCCTGAAGCGGCAAGCTGGTGAATGCTGTGTGAAGCGTTCGTGATTGTCGCATTCGTCTGTCGTTGACGTCCGTGAAAAGGTTCACGACCGGGCGTAGCAATGGGATTTGCCTTTGTCGGAGAGGCTCGCTAGAAGCCTGCCATGACCGAACGCACCGCCCTTTACGCCGGCTCCTTCGACCCGCTGACCAATGGTCACCTCGACGTGTTGAAGGCTTCGCTTGCCGTGGCCGACACCGTCTACGCTGCAATCGGCATTCATCCCGGCAAGACGCCGCTGTTTTCCTTCGAGGAACGCGTGAAGCTGATCGAGGCCGCGACCAAGGCGGAATTCGGCCGCGACAGCGACCGCATCAAGGTCGTCTCCTTCGATGGGCTGGTCATCGACGCCGCCAGGAAGCATGGCGCCTCGATCATCATCCGCGGCCTGCGCGACGGCACCGATCTCGACTATGAGATGCAGATGGCGGGCATGAACGAGACCATGGCGCCGGAGCTGCAGACGGTTTTCCTGCCGGCCAGCCCGTCAGTGCGCACCATTACCGCCACACTTGTCCGCCAGATTGCGTCGATGGGCGGCGACATCCGCCCGTTCGTGCCGGCGGCCGTCGCAGGCGCCCTCACTGCCAAATTCGCGAAATAGTGCATGTCGCCCAAAAGTGGATCCCGGTTTTGGGGCAACGACATGCACCCAAACAAAGACTTTCGGAGAACCTCATGCAGCTGAAAAAGCTCGCTTCGTTACTTGTCGTGCTTGCCGGCGTTTTGGCGGCGTCCTTGCCGGCCTCGGCAGCCGACAAGGAAAACACCATGATCATCACGCTGAAGGAGGGTGACGTGACCGTCGCGCTGCGTCCCGATCTCGCGCCGAAGCATGTGGCGCAGATCAAGAAGCTGGTGCGCGAGGGCGCCTATGACAATGTCGCCTTCCACCGCGTCATCGACGGCTTCATGGCCCAGACCGGCGACGTCAAGTTCGGCAACATGAAGAAGGGTTTTAATCCCGAGGCTGTCGGCACGGGCGGATCCGACCTTCCCGATCTGCCTGCCGAGTTCTCGCAGACCGAGCAATTCACCCGTGGCGTGGTCGGCATGGCCCGCTCACAGGACCCGAACTCGGCCAATTCCCAGTTCTTCATCATGTTCGCGCCCGCGCCGAACCTCGACGGGCAGTACACCATTGTCGGCAAGGTGGAGAGCGGCATGGAT
Source organism: Mesorhizobium sp. WSM4898 (assembly GCF_029625845.1). Lineage (NCBI taxonomy): Bacteria > Pseudomonadati > Pseudomonadota > Alphaproteobacteria > Hyphomicrobiales > Phyllobacteriaceae > Mesorhizobium > Mesorhizobium sp. WSM4898. The sequence continues at coordinate 304,991 of NZ_JARTVQ010000003.1, forward strand.
CTGGTGGACAAGATCAAGAAGGGCGATGAGGCGGACAACGGCACGGTCAAGGACCCGGACCGCATGATCAAAGTTCGCATCGCTGCCGACAACAAGTAACTACTCGATTTTCAAAAGGATTTTCTGACATGGCTGAGATCAAGGACCGCGAGAACGCGCTCATCATGGAAACGACCAAGGGCGAGGTCGTCATCGAAATGTATCCGGACCTTGCGCCCGGTCACGTCGCGCGTATCAAGGAACTGGCTCGCGAGGGCGCCTATGACGGCGTGGTGTTCCACCGTGTCATCGACGGCTTCATGGCGCAGACCGGCGACGTCAAGTTCGGCAACTCCTCGAAGCCGACCTTCGCTCCGTCGCGCGCCGGCATGGGCGGCTCCGACAAGCCGGACCTCAAGGCCGAATTCTCCAACGCCAATCACGGCCGCGGCACCTGCTCGATGGCGCGGGCGCAGAACCCGAACTCGGCGAACTCGCAGTTCTTCATCTGCTTCGACGATGCCTCCTTCCTCAATCGCCAGTACACGGTCTGGGGCCAGGTTATCGAAGGCATGGAGAATGTCGACAAGATCAAGCGCGGCGAGCCGGTGCAGGATCCCGACAAGATCGTGTCGCTGAAGGTCGCGGCCGACGTCAAGTAAGGCATAGAACGATGATGGGCGCAGTCTGGTCCCTGCTCGGCATCCTGTCCGGCGCCTTCATCGCCATCCAGGCGCCGATCAACTCGCAACTGGCGCGCGGCCTCGGCCTTCCGGTCGCGGCCGCCGCTTTCTCGTTCCTGTCGGGCGCCGTCGTTCTCGGTATCATCGCGGTCGCCGTGGTGAAGCTGCAGGGCCTCTCGCTCGACTGGAAGGCGCCGGCACCCTGGCTGTTCGTCGCCGGCGGCATGCTCGGCGGATTCTACGTCACGCTCTCCACCATTCTCACGCCGCGCATCGGCGCGGCGGCGCTGATGGCCTTCCTGGTCGCCGGCCAACTGATCGCCGGCATGCTGGTCGACCGTGCCGGCTTCCTTGGTGTTGCCGTGCGCGAGGTCTCGCTTGGCCGCGTGGCCGGCGCCGTGCTGCTGCTCGTAGGAGCGCTGCTCATCCGGCTCTACTAATGCGCGTCGATCTTTTCGACTTCGACCTGCCGGAGGAGTGCATTGCGCTGCGCCCGGCGGAGCCGCGCGACAGCGCCAAGCTATTGGTGGTCAAACCGGGCGAAACGCTGCGCGACCGCACCGTCAGCGATCTGCCGTCGCTGCTGAGAGAAGGCGACGTGCTGGTATTCAACGATACCAAGGTCATTCCGGCCCAGCTGAAAGGCATCCGCAAGCGCGGCGAAGCGATGGCGCAGGTCGAGGCCACGCTGCATATGCGGCTTGCGCCGGACCGCTGGCGGGCCTTCATGCGGCCCGGCAAGCGCATCGCCGTCGGCGACCGCATTCATTTCGGCCACGACCAGAATTCCTGCTTTCTCGGCCAGCTCGACGCGACGGTGATCGAGAAAGGCGAGGCGGGCGAGGTGTTGCTCGGCTTCGACCTCTCGGGCGTCTTTCTCGACGAGGCAATGCACGCCGTAGGCCACATCCCATTGCCGCCATACATCGCCTCGAGGCGAGATGACGACGAGCGCGACCGCAGCGACTACCAGACCATCTATGCCAGGGAAGAGGGCGCGGTCGCGGCCCCCACCGCCGGCCTGCATTTCACGCCGGAGCTGTTTGCAGCGCTGGAAGCCAAGGGCATCGAGCGGCGCTTCGTCACGCTGCATGTCGGCGCCGGCACTTTTTTGCCGGTTAAGACCGACGACACCGCCGACCATAAGATGCACGCGGAAACGGGCTTGGTGAGCCAAGAAACGGCAGACGCGCTCAACGCTGCAAGGGCGCGGGGAGGGCGGCTTGTCGCCGTCGGCACGACCTCGCTGCGCCTTCTGGAAAGTGCTGCGCTTGAGGATGGCAGGATCGAGGCCTGGTCCGGGCCGACCGATATCTTCATCACCCCCGGCTACCGCTTCAAGACAGCTGACATGTTGATGACCAATTTCCATCTGCCGCGCTCGACGCTGTTCATGCTGGTCTCGGCCTTCAGCGGACTGGACGCGATGCGTTCGGCCTATGCGCATGCCATCGAGAGCCGCTACAGGTTCTACTCCTACGGGGACTCCAGCCTGCTTTATCGAGCGGAGACGAGCGATGGACGATGATCTAGAGAGAATGGACCGCGAGGCGCTCATCGCGGAAGTGACAAAGCTGCGCGCCGGTATCCGCGCGCATCGCGATGCGACCGGCCATGATCTCTGCTGGCATCATCCCGACCTCTGGGACCTGCTGCCGGAGAAGACCGAGCCGGCGATCGCCGTGCCGCCGTGGCCGAAATTCATGCGCGGCTGCATCCGCTACCGGCAGTCGCTCGACGAGCAGGCACCCGGCGCCCCGGTGCACGACAAGGAATTCGATGGCTGAGACTTTCTCTTTCAAGCTGCTCGCCACCGACGGTAATGCGCGGCGCGGCCTCATCAGCATGCCGCGCGGCGAGATCCGCACGCCGGCCTTCATGCCGGTCGGCACCGGCGGCACCGTCAAGGCCATGTATATGGATCAGGTGCGCGGCGTCGGCGCCGACATCATCCTCGGCAACACCTATCATTTGATGCTCAGGCCAGGCGCCGAGCGCGTGGCGAAGCTCGGCGGCCTGCATGAATTCGCGCGCTGGCCGCACCCGATCCTGACCGATAGCGGCGGCTTCCAGGTAATGTCGCTGTCGAAGCTGAGGAAGCTTAGCGAAACGGGCGTCACCTTCCGCTCGCATATCGACGGTGCGCGCTACGAGATGTCGCCGGAGCGGTCGATCGAAATCCAGGGGCTGCTCAATTCCGATATCCAGATGCAGCTCGACGAGTGTACGGCGCTTCCCGCCAAGCCGAAGGAAATCGAGCGCGCCATGGAACTGTCGCTGCGCTGGGCCGAACGCTGCAAGGCGGCGTTCGGCGATCAGCCGGGCAAGGCGATGTTCGGCATCGTGCAGGGCGGCGACAGTGCTGTGATGCGCGTGCGTTCGGCGCAGGCGCTGGCGGCGATGGACCTCAAAGGCTATGCCGTCGGTGGGCTGGCGGTCGGCGAGCCGCAGGCGGTGATGCTGGAGATGCTGGACATAACCTGCCCGGAACTGCCGGCCGACAGGCCGCGCTACCTGATGGGTGTGGGTACCCCGGACGACATCTTGAAATCCGTGGCACGCGGCATCGACATGTTCGACTGCGTGATGCCGACGCGCGCCGGCCGCCATGGTCTGGCCTATACGCGCCGCGGCAAGATCAACCTGCGCAACGCCCGCCATGCCGACGATCCGCGTCCGCTGGACGAGGAAAGCGACTGCCCGGCCGCGCGCGACTATTCGCGCGCCTATCTCCATCATCTCGTTCGCTCGCAGGAGTCGCTCGGCGCAATGCTGCTCACCTGGAACAACCTGTCCTACTACCAGAAACTGATGCAGGACATCCGCGCCGCGATCGAGGCAAAAGCCTTCGAGACGCGCGCTGCCGAGATTTCGGAATGCTGGGCGAGGGCCGATCTGCCGGCGCTATGAGCGCTTTTATGTGCTCACCGAAGTCGCGGCGCGCAGGCTGCAGCCGGTGATCTTAAAGCTGCCGTCGGGCTGCTGTTCGAGCGTGTACACCGCCTCATAGTCCTTGCCGTCGGGCCCGACGATCAGCACCTGCTGGACGATCGAGGCCGGCCCGGTCTGCTCCACCTTGCCGAAGGAATAGTTCTGCGGCCTGCGCACCGGCGCATAGCCGTTGGTCACCATGTTCATGAAGGTGTCGACGGTCGGGAAGATCCGCTTCACATTTGGCGCGGCGAAGCTGTAGGCGGTGGCGCCGTCATCGGCGAGAAAGGCCTTGAGCTGGCTGTCGATGACTGTTTGCGCCGCTTTGATCTCGGCGTCACCGGCGAAGGCCATGGATGCAAGAACCATCGGAACGAGAGCGAGTGCGAACAATACGCGGCGCATGGCCTGTCTCCAGAATTCGCGTGGAACAACTATCATACGCTGGCCGGCGTGCCGTGGTTTCACCGTTTCGCAGATTTCTTGCCTGCATGGATGCCTCCGCTAGGACCTGACCTGAGGTGTTCCCGAACTGTCCTTGGTGGCGTCCCCGGGCCGGTGTGGCATGCCGATCGCGGAATTGCGGCAAGCGGCCGCCAAGGCGCGTGCAGCCTGATGCTTGAAAGCCCGTCGCCAGTCTGCCACAAGGGCCGCTCATTCGCGAAGACTGGCAGGACCGGGAAATGAAGGCATTTTTCGTGCAGATAAAGTGCGATCTGGGCAAAGCCTATGAGGTCGCCAGCGCGCTCGCCGATGCCGAGATCGCCTCCGAAATCTATTCGACCGCCGGCAATTACGACCTGCTCGCAAAATTCTATGTCGACGACGAGGAAGACATCGGCCACTTCATCAATGAACGGGTGCAGATCCTGCCTGGAATCAAGGACACCTTCACCATCGTCACTTTCCGGGCGTTCTGATTTGCCGTTTGATGCCCGCTCACCGGGCATGAACTGACCCGGCGTCGCTCCCGCTGCCCTAATCGTAGGCAATTTGCATAGGACGGCCGCCAGCGCCGCCCAAATCATCGATTGCGCTTGATTTTCTCCAGCCGGGCCAGTGAAATGGCTTCAGAGGGGAGTACGCGATTGGCAGCGTTCGACGAAATGCTTCCGGAAGTCTCCGGATTGAGAAGACCATACCAGGCTTATGATCGCTGGCTGAAGGAACAGGACCCGGCTAGGCTCACCCAGAAAATGGAGGACGCCGAACGCGTCTTCCGCAAGACCGGCATCACCTTCGCCGTCTATGGCGAGCAGGAAGCTTCCGAACGGCTGATCCCCTTCGACATCGTCCCGCGCATCATTTCCGGCCAGGAATGGCGCCGGCTGACGCAGGGCATCGAGCAGCGCGTGCAGGCGCTCAACGCCTTTCTCGACGATATCTACCACCGCCAGGAAATCCTGCGCGCCGGGCGCGTTCCCAAGGAGCTGGTGGCGAAGAATGAAGCGTTCCTGCCGGAGATGATCGGTGTGAGACCGCCGGCCGGCGTCTACACCCACATCATCGGCGTCGACATCGTGCGCATCAGCGAGAATGAATTCTACGTGCTCGAGGACAATGCCCGCACGCCGTCGGGCGTCTCCTACATGCTGGAGAACCGCGAGACGATGATGCAGCTCTTCCCGGAGCTGTTCCAGCAGATCAAGGTGCGGCCGGTGGAGAACTATCCGCAACTGCTGCGCCAGTCGCTGGCGGCGGTGCGGCCGCAGAGCGCAAAGGGCGCGCCGACCATCGCGGTGCTGACGCCGGGCAGCTACAACTCCGCCTATTTCGAGCACGCCTTCCTCGCCGACCAGATGGGCGTGCAACTGGTCGAAGGACAGGATCTGCGCGTGGTCGACGGCCATGTCACGATGCGCACCACCGAGGGCTACAAGCAGATCGACGTGCTTTACCGGCGCGTGGACGACGCCTTCCTCGATCCGCTGACCTTCCGGCCGGATTCCGCGCTCGGCGTGCCGGGCATCATGGATGTCTATCGGGCCGGCAACATCACCATCGCTAACGCGCCGGGCACCGGCATCGCCGACGACAAGGCGATCTATTCCTACATGCCCGAGATCGTCGAGTTCTACACAGGCCGCAAGGCGATCCTCGGCAACATCCCGACCTGGCGCTGCTCGGAACCCGACAGCCTGAAATATGTGCTGGAGCACATCGGCGAGCTTGTCATCAAGGAAGTGCACGGCTCCGGCGGCTACGGCATGCTGGTCGGCCCCGCGGCGACCAAGAAGGAATGCGAGGCGTTCGCCAAGAAGCTGCAGGCCAAACCCGGCAACTACATCGCCCAGCCGACGCTCGCGCTGTCGACATGCCCGATCCTGACCGAGAAGGGGCTGTCGCCGCGCCATGTCGATCTCAGGCCTTATGTGCTGGTTTCGGATCGTATCCAGATCGTCCCGGGCGGCCTGACTCGCGTCGCGCTCAAGGAGGGGTCGCTTGTGGTCAACTCCTCGCAAGGCGGTGGGACGAAGGACACGTGGGTGTTGGATGATTAAAGGGCGAATAGAGAGTAGCAAATAGCGAATAGCGAATAGCGAATAGGGAAAGAGGGGGATCCGACGCAATCAATTCTTATAGAGACCTAATTGTTTGGAAGGTGGCCAAACTGACGAAATCGGAAAAATGCTGCGATCGATGATCAGGAGCCTTCAACAGAGATCATGAAATCTTTTTTTCGCTACTCGCTACTCACTATTCGCTATTCGCTCGACACCGGAGCAAGCTGACATGCTTCTCGGCCGCACCGCCAACGGTCTCTACTGGATGAACCGCTACATAGAGCGGGCCGAAAACATGGCGCGCCTGGTCGATGCCGGCCTGCGCATGGCGCTGACGCGCACGCAGAACGCGTCGGAGGAATGGAACTCCGTGCTGCTCAGCGCCGGTTCCGACCTGGCCTTCTCGCAGAAATACCAGGACTACACCGTCGCCAACGTCTCGGATTTCCTGCTGCGCGATACTTCGAATCCGTCGAGCACGATGGCCTCGATCGAGACGGCGCGCAACAATGCGCGCATGGTGCGCACAGCGCTGACGCGCGAGACCTGGGAGAGCATCAACGAGGCCTGGATGTCGCTGAAGCGGATGCTGGCACGGCCGATCGACGAGCGCGATTTGCCGACGGTGCTCGACGCGATCAAGCGCGAAACGGCGCTGATCCGCGGCTCGTTCTACGGCACGATGCTGCGCAACGAGATCTTCGACTTCTCGCAGCTCGGCACCTATGTGGAGCGCGCCGACAACACGGCCCGCATCCTCGACGTGAAATATTATGTGCTCTTGCCGTCGATCTCCTGGGTGGGCTCGACACTCGACAATTATCAATGGGAATCGATCTTGCGCTCGGTGTCGGCGCACCGCTCCTACCGGTGGGTGTATGACGCGGACTACAAGCCGACCAACATCGCCGACTATCTGATCCTCAATGTCCGTATGCCGCGCTCGCTGACCTTCTGCTATCGCTTCCTCGGCGAGCATTTGAGATTCCTCGCCGACGACTATGGCGAGCGCCATGCCTGCCACGCCACCGCCGAGAAAATTCAGACGATGCTGAAGAAGGGGTCGATCAAGGATATTTTCGACCACGGCCTGCATGAGTTCCTGGCGGAATTCATTCGTGACAACACTAGGCTGGGGGATGAGATCGCCCTGGACTACCGGTTCTACTGAGCGCTGGAGAGACAGGCGCCATGCGGCTCAAGATCACACACCGGACCGAGTACCGCTACGATGCACCGGTGCAGTACCTGTTGCAGCGACTGCGCCTGATGCCGGTCAGCGGATCGACTCAGACGGTTGCGTCCTGGGTGATCAAGATCGACGGCGCGCGAGAGGAGGTTCGCTTCACGGACCATTTCGGCAATGACACGCGGCTGGTGAGCGCCGAGGGCGGCCAGCACACCATCATAGTCGAGGCGGCGGGCGAGGTGACGACGCGCGACACCGCCGGTGTGTCCGGTGCGCATCATGGTTTCGCGCCGCTCTGGCTGTTCAGCCAGCAAACGCCGCTTACGACCGTCGGCGACGGCATTCGCGACCTGGCCGCGTCGGTCGGCGAGGGGACGGATATCGACAGGCTGCACAAGCTGATGAGCGCGATCCGGGAGCGCGTCGCCTATAAGCCCGGGACGACCAGCGCCGTGACGCCGGCGGAAGAAGCGCTGACGCTCAAGGCCGGTGTCTGCCAGGATCACAGCCACATCTTCACCGCCGTGGCGCGCGTGATGGGCTTCCCCGCGCGCTATATCAGCGGCTATCTGATGATGGATGCCTCGGTCGAGCAGGCGGCAAGCCATGCTTGGGCCGAAGCGCATGTGCCGAGCCTGGGGTGGGTTGCCTTTGATCCCGCCAACGGTATCTCTCCCGACGAACGCTATGTAAGAGTGGCGACGGGTCGGGACTATCGCGATGCCTCGCCTGTGTCGGGAATACTGCTGGGGCAAGCGGAAGAGAAGCTTGCCGTCACCGTCACGGTAGAGCAGTAGTCTCTGCCAAGATTCACCAGAAGAGCGACCATGACCTATTGCGTCGGCCTCAAGATCGATCGTGGACTCGTGTTCATGTCGGACACGCGCACCAATGCCGGCATGGATTCGATTTCGACCTTCAGGAAAATGCATGTCTGGGAAGAGCCTGGCGAGCGCGTCATCGTGCTGATGTCTGCAGGCAATCTTGCCACGACGCAAGCCGTGGTCAGCCTGCTGGACGAGCGCAACAAGGCGGCCGGCGACCGTCACGAGAAGCTGCTCGAGACCCCGTCAATGTACCAGACGGTGCGGCTGGTCGGCGAGACGGTGAAAGAGGTGATCGCACACTCTTCGCCCGCCGGCGATCAGGCGGATTCCTATTTCAACGCCTCCTTCATCCTCGGCGGCCAAATCAAGGGCAGCCAACCCCGGCTGTTCATGATCTATCCCGAGGGCAATTTCATCGAGTCGACCGACGACACGCCATTCTTCCAGATCGGCGAGACCAAATACGGCAAGCCGATCATCATCCGTGCCTATGACCGTACGATGAGCCTGGCCGAGACGGTGAAGCTGCTGTTGGTCTCCTTCGACTCGACGCTGAAGTCGAACCTGTCGGTCGGCCTGCCGCTCGACCTGCTCTTCCTGGAACTGGATGCTTTCAAGGTCGGCCTGAAGAAGCGGATCGGTCATGACGACCAATATTACCGAACCATATCGGATGGCTGGTCCAACGCGCTAAGGGCGGCCTTCGCCAGCCTGCCCGATTTTCCCGGCTAGGGCGTTCGCCTACGAGGCGCATTATATTTAACATGTTAATTAAAGGTCGAAGTGGCGGGCCGATCAAGGTCCGGCGGCTGCTGAGAGGATACATGGACAAGAAAGAATTCCGCGATTGGTCGAGGCGAGCCGCGGATTGGGGCGTGGACTACCGGTCCAGCCTGCGCGATCGTCCGGTGCGGCCGGCGATCGCGCCCGGCGACATATTCAGGAGCATCGAAGAGTCGCCGCCCGAGACGGCCGAGCCGATGGAAAAAATCTTCGCCGATTTCGAAACGAAGATCGTGCCCGGGATGACGCATTGGCAGCATCCGCGCTTCTTCGCCTATTTCCCGGCCAACGCGGCGCCGGTCTCGGTGGTGGCCGAGTATCTCGTCTCGGCGATGGCCGCGCAGTGCATGCTGTGGCAGACCTCGCCGGCGGCGACAGAGCTCGAGACGCGTATCGTCGACTGGATGCGCCAGGCGCTGGGCCTGCCCGAAGGATTCTCCGGTGTCATTCAGGATTCGGCTTCGTCGGCGACGCTTGCCGCGGTGCTCACCATGCGCGAGCGGGCGCTTGACTGGCAGGGAAACAGACAAGGTCTCGCCGGCCAGGCGAAGCTGCGTGTCTATTGCTCCAACCAGGTTCACACCTCGATCGACCGAGCGATCTGGGTCGCCGGCATCGGCGAGGAGAATCTCATCCGTATCCCGGTAACCGGTCGTTTTCGCGCGATGGATACGGCGGCGCTCGAGGCGGCAATTATCGCCGATCGCGAGGCCGGCCTGCTGCCGGCGGGCATTGTCGCCTGCGTCGGCGGCACCAGCACCGGCGGCACCGACGACATCGCTGCCGTAGCGGCCGTGGCGAAGCGGCACGGCCTTTACCTGCACGTCGATGCGGCCTGGGCCGGGTCGGCGATGATCTGCCCGGAGTACCGGCATTTCTGGGCCGGTGTCGAGAGCGCCGATTCCATCGTCTTCAATCCGCACAAATGGCTCGGCGCGCAATTCGACTGCTCGATCCAGTTCGTCAGCCAACCGGAAGACCTTGTGCGCACGCTGGCCATCAAGCCGGACTATCTCAAGACCAGAGGTCATGACGGCATCATCAACTATTCGGAATGGTCGGTGTCGCTTGGCCGCCGATTCCGTGCGCTGAAACTCTGGTTCCTGCTGCGCGCCCACGGACTGGAAGGATTGCGCAAGATGATCCGAAACCATGTAGCCTGGAGCGAGGGACTTGCCGCACGGCTGGCCGGGGAAGCGGATTTCGAGCTCGTCACCGAGCCCATGCTGTCGCTGTTCTCGTTCCGCCATCGCGCCCCTCAGGGTGCCGATCCAGACGAGCACAATTTGCGTCTCGTCGATGCCATCAACACGGACGGACGCATCTATCTAACGCAGACGCGCGTCGATGGCCGGGTGGCGATCCGCTTTCAGGCGGGACAGTTCGAGACCACGGCCGGCGATATTGATGCGGCCTTCGATGTCGTCACAGAGATTGCGCGCCGGCTTACCCTTGAGGCGGCAAACTGATTGCGGACCGGTTTGTCTTTGCGAGAAGGTGAATTTCGTTAGCCGGCTTGTCCCTTTCCATCACTTTCGTTTTCCGATATAGACGGAAAAAACGAAAATGAAGGATAGCGGATGTTCCTTTCGCCACGCCACGCCGAGATCATCCAGATGGCGAAGGACAACGGCCGGGTGCTGGTCGACGACCTGGCGACACATTTCAGCGTGACGCCGCAGACCATCCGCAAGGACCTCAACGACCTCTGTGACCAGCGGCTGCTGACGCGCATCCATGGCGGGGCGCTGTTTCCGTCCGGCATCGAGAACATGGAATACGAGGCGCGGCGCAAAATCGCTGCCGATGAGAAGGAAGCGATCGGCCGTGCAGCGGCCAGGCTCATTCCCGATAACGCCTCGCTGTTCATCAATATAGGCACTACGACGGAAGCTGTCTCAAAGGCGCTTCTCGACCATAACGGGCTTATGGTCATCACCAATAACATCAACGTTGCCAATAGGATGCGGATCTATCCTTCGATCGAGGTGGTGATCGCCGGCGGCGTTGTGCGCGGCTCAGACGGCGGCGTCGTGGGTGAGGCCGCGGTGGATTTCATTCGCCAATTCAAAGTCGACTACGCCGTCATCGGCGCCTCGGCCATCGACCATGACGGCGCGCTGCTCGACTTCGACTTTCGCGAAGTGAAAGTGGCGCAGGCCATCATCGCCAATGCGCGTCATGTGATTCTCGTCTCCGACCGGACAAAATTCGAGCGCACGGCGCCCGTTCGCATTGGTCACCTGTCGCAGGTGAACACCTTCATCACCGACCGTTGCGACATCCCTTCGGTGCGCCGGATTTGCGAGGAAACGGAGGTTCGTTTGATCGAGACAGCGCTCGGATAACGTCTCTTCACGGACATCTCACGCACCTGTGATATTTCGTTTGACATTCGGATCGAGTTCGAAATAATCCCGCCACGGTTTCGCGAAACACAAAAATGGTGCAATGCGAAATCGTGGAGGAACCCTGTGGACGCATCTCCGATCCATGACATTTTTGTCATAGGCGGCGGCATCAATGGCTGCGGCATCGCCCGCGACGCCGTTGGCCGCGGATTTTCCGTATACCTCGCCGAGATGAACGATCTCGCCAGCGGGACTTCCTCCGGCTCGACCAAACTGATCCATGGTGGGTTGCGCTATCTCGAGTTCTACGAATTCCGGCTGGTGCGCGAAGCGCTGATGGAGCGCGAGGTTCTGTGGAAGAACGCGCCGCATATCATCTGGCCGATGCGCTTCGTGCTGCCCTACGCCAAGGGCCTGCGTCCGGCCTGGCTGATCCGGCTCGGCCTTTTCCTTTACGACCATATCGGCGGGCGCAAGCTGCTGCCGGCGACCAAGACGCTGGACATGGCCACCGATCCGGCCGGCAAGCCGCTGAAGCCGCTGTTCCGCAAGGCGTTCGAATATTCGGACGGCTGGGTCAACGATGCCCGCCTCGTGGCGCTCAATGCCCGCGACGCGGCCGACCGCGGCGCCGTCATCCGCACTCGCACCAAGGTGGTCAGCGCGCGCCGCGAGAGCGGACTGTGGACGATCAAGATCCAGAACGTGCTGACCGGCGAGATCGAGGAAGTGCGCGCGCGTCTTCTCGTCAACGCCGCCGGGCCGTGGGTCGATCAGGTATTGGCAAAAACCGTCGGCCAGAACGATGTGCACAATGTTCGGCTGGTGCAGGGCAGCCACATCGTCATCGGCAAGAAGTTCGACGATCCGCGCGCCTATTTCTTTCAGAACAAGGACGGACGCATCATCTTCGCCATTCCTTACGAAGAAGAGTTCACGCTGATCGGCACCACCGACCGCGACTTTCCCGGCGATCCGCATGAGGCGAAGATCAGCGATACCGAGATCGACTATCTTTGCGCCGCCGCGAGCGAATATTTCGCCCAGCCGGTCAAGCGTTCGGACATCGTCTGGACCTATTCGGCGGTGCGCCCGCTTTATGACGACGGCGCCTCGAAGGCGCAGGAGGCGACGCGCGACTATGTGCTGAAGGCCGATGGCGGGGAGGGTGCTGCCCCCTTGCTCAACGCCTTCGGCGGCAAGATCACCACGTTCCGCCGGCTGGCGGAATCGATGCTGGAGAAGATCGAAGGCTTTCTCGGCAAGCGCGGCAAGCCATGGACCGCCAACGCGCCGCTGCCCGGCGGCGATTTTCCGGCGACCGGGTTCGACGAGCAGGTATCGAGGCTCAAGAACGCCTTTCCGTTCCTCGACCAACGGCTGGCACGCAGGTTGACCCGGCTTTACGGCACGCGCGCGGAGAAGCTGCTTGGTCTCGCCAAGTCGAATGCCGATCTCGGCCGCAATTTCGGTGCCGACCTCTACGAAGCCGAGGTGCGCTACCTGGTCGAGAACGAGTGGGCGATCACCGCCGAGGACGTGCTGTGGCGCAGGACCAAACGCGGCCTGCATTTCAGCCGCGAGCAGACGGCGGCATTGGAAGAATTCATGCGCGGGTTGAGCAGCCGCCATGTCGCCGCGGCGGAATGAGGATCGAGCGCTGATGCGCAAGGCCTGGGAGGAGGCGTGATGCTGGAACTGAGGAACGTGACGAAGGCGGTCGGCGCGCAGGAGCATATTCGCGACGTGTCGCTGACGCTTCAGCACGGCTCGCTGAATGTCCTGCTCGGGCCGACGCTTTCCGGCAAGACCAGCCTGATGCGGCTGATGGCCGGGCTCGATGCGCCAACTTCGGGCTCCGTCTGGTTCGACGGCAAGGACGTCACCGGACAGCCGGTGCAGAAGCGCAACGTTGCCATGGTCTACCAGCAATTCATCAACTACCCGGCGATGACGGTGTACGAGAACATCGCCTCGCCGCTTCGGGTTGCCGGCGTCGAACAGGCCAGGATCGACAAGGAGGTGCGCAACGCTGCGGCACTTCTCAAGCTCACGCCCTATCTCGACCGCACGCCGCTCAACCTCTCGGGCGGCCAGCAGCAGCGCACGGCGCTTGCCCGCGCCATCGTCAAGAACGCCAGCCTGGTGCTGCTCGACGAGCCGCTCGCCAATCTCGACTACAAGCTGCGCGAGGAATTGCGCGCCGAACTGCCGAAGATTTTCGCCGCGGCGGGCACCATCTTCGTCTATGCCACGACCGAGCCGCACGAGGCGCTTTTGCTCGGCGGCAACACCGCAACGCTTTCGGAAGGCCGCGTCACGCAGTTCGGCCCAACCGTCGAGGTGTTCCGCAAGCCGGTCGACCTGGTGACGGCGCGTACCTTCGCCGACCCTCCGCTCAACACCATTGTTCTCGCCAAGAATGGATCGGACTTCCTTCTCGAAGGCGGCGTGAAGCTGCCGGTGCCGCCGGAACTGCTCGGCATTCCGGATGCCAGCTACACGATCGGCTTCCAGCCGCACCATTTGTCGCTGGAGCGTCCCAACGCCGGCGCCGTGCCGGTGCGGGCCAAGGTCACCATCACCGAGATCACCGGCTCGGAAAGCTTCGTCCATCTCGACTTCGCCGACGCGCGCTGGGTGATGCTCGCGCACGGCATCCTCGATTTCGAGACCGACGACGAGGTCGAGGTGTTCATCGACCCGCGCCACATCATGGTCTTCGACCAGAACGGCCGCGCGGTGACTGCGTCGAAGCTGGCGGCCTGAGGAGGAAGCGATGGCACGCATCGACGTCAACCACATCCGCCACTCCTACCTAACCAATCCAAAGAAGGATTCGGATTTCGCGCTGAAGGAAGTGCATCACACCTTCGAGGACGGCGGCGCCTATGCGCTGCTCGGGCCGTCCGGCTGCGGCAAGACCACCTTGCTCAACATCATCTCGGGGCTGCTCCATCCCTCGCACGGCCAGCTCCTGTTCAACGGCCGGAACGTGACCAATCTGTCGACGCAGGAGCGCAATATCGCCCAGGTGTTCCAATTCCCGGTCATCTACGACACCATGACCGTCTACGACAATCTGGCCTTTCCGCTGCGCAACCGCCGCGTGCCGGAGGCCGATGTCGACCGCAAGGTGCGCGAGACGCTCGACATGATCGATCTCGCCTCGATGGCGAACCGGAAGGCGCGCCGGCTGACCGCCGACCAGAAGCAGAAGATCTCGCTCGGTCGAGGACTAGTGCGCTCGGACGTCAACGCCATCCTGTTCGACGAGCCGCTCACCGTCATCGATCCGCATATGAAATGGGTGCTGCGTTCGCAGCTGAAGCAGCTGCATCGCCGGTTTGGTTACACCATGGTCTATGTCACGCACGACCAGACCGAAGCGCTGACTTTCGCCGACCGCGTCGTGGTCATGTATGACGGCGAGATCGTGCAGATCGGCACGCCGGCCGAGCTGTTCGAGCGGCCGCGCCACACCTTCGTCGGCTATTTCATCGGTTCGCCGGGCATGAATGTGCTTCCGGTTGCGCTCGAAGGCAGGACGGCGTTGCTCGGCTCGCAGCGCATCGAACTGCCGGGCGCACCCAAGGCCGAAGCCGGTCCCGTCGAGCTCGGCATCCGTCCCGAATATGTCCGGCTCGGCCGCGAAGGCATGGCGGTTTCCGTCAGCAAGGTCGAGGATGTTGGCCGCCACAAGGTGGTTCGCGCCAATCTCGAGGGCAAAGAGATCGCCGCCGTCATCGGCGAGGACGATGAGGTGCCGACCGAACCCAGGGTCCGCTTCGATCCGGCCGGCATCAACATCTATGCCGATTCATGGCGCGTCGAGATGGGGGCGTAGATGGAAAAGACCTGGAACAACAAAGCCTGGTTCCTCGTCCTGCCGGTGTTGGTGCTGGTGGCCTTCTCGGCCGTCATTCCGCTGATGACCGTCGTCAACTATTCGGTGCAGGACACGTTCGGCAACAATGTCTTCTTCTGGGCCGGCACCGAGTGGTTCGAGGAGTTGCTGGCGTCCGACCGCTTCTGGGAAGCGATGGCGCGCAACCTGATCTTCTCCTTCATCATCCTGGCGATCGAGGTGCCGCTCGGCATCTTCATCGCGCTCAACATGCCGAAGAAGGGATGGGGCGTGCCGGTCTGCCTGGTGCTGATGGCGCTGCCGCTGCTCATCCCATGGAACGTTGTCGGCACGATCTGGCAGGTGTTCGGCCGCAACGACATTGGCCTGCTCGGCTACTACGTCAACGCATTCGGCATCGACTACAACTATGTCCAGGATCCGATCGACGCGTGGGTCACCGTCATCATCATGGACGTGTGGCACTGGACGAGCCTGGTCGTGCTGCTCTGCTATGCCGGCCTGGTTTCGATCCCGGACGCCTTCTACCAGGCGGCCAAGATCGACGGTGCCTCGCGCTGGGCGGTGTTCCGCTACATCCAGTTGCCGAAGATGCAGCGCGTGCTGCTGATCGCGGTGCTGCTGCGCTTCATGGACTCCTTCATGATCTATACCGAGCCCTTCGTCGTCACCGGCGGCGGTCCCGGCAATTCGACCACGTTCCTGTCGATCGACCTCGTCAAGATGGCGCTCGGTCAGTTCGATCTCGGTCCGGCGGCGGCCATGTCGCTGGTCTATTTCCTGATCATCCTGTTGTTGTCGTGGGTGTTCTACACCGTGATGACCAACTACGACGCGGAGCGCTGAGATGGCGAGCGCAAACGAGACGACACGCGTAAGCGAAGCGGCGGTCACCGAGGTAGGCAGCACCCTTTCGCAGGACGAGGTGGCGAAGCTGATGCGGCGCCGGGGCGAGGAATCGCGCTGGTGGTGGATTGTGCCGACACTCTACATCGTCGTGCTGCTGCTGCCGATCTACTGGCTCATCAACATGAGCTTCAAGACCAATGCGGAGATCGTCTCGTCGCTGACGTTGTTCCCGCACAATCCGACGCTGGCAAACTACCGCACCATCTTCACCGATGCGTCCTGGTATTCGGGCTACATCAATTCGATCACCTATGTGGTGATGAACATGGTGATCTCGGTGGCCGTGGCGCTGCCCGCGGCGTACGCCTTCTCGCGCTACCGCTTCCTCGGCGACAAGCACCTGTTCTTCTGGCTGTTGACGAACCGCATGGCGCCGCCGGCGGTGTTCGCCCTGCCGTTCTTCCAGCTCTATTCGGCCTTCGGCCTGATCGACACGCATATCGCGGTGGCGCTGGCGCACTGTCTGTTCAACGTGCCGCTGGCGGTGTGGATCCTGGAAGGCTTCATGTCCGGGGTGCCGAAGGAGATCGACGAGACCGCCTATATCGACGGCTATTCCTTCCCGCGCTTCTTCGTAAAGATATTCATGCCGCTGATCGCGAGCGGCATCGGTGTCGCCTGCTTCTTCTGCTTCATGTTCTCTTGGGTGGAGCTTTTGATCGCCCGCACGCTGACGACGACCGACGCCAAGCCGATCGCGGCCACCATGACCCGCACCGTCTCGGCCGCCGGCATGGACTGGGGGCTGCTCGCCGCAGCCGGCGTGCTGACGCTGATCCCCGGCGCGCTGGTGATCTGGTTTGTGCGCAACTATATCGCCAAGGGCTTTGCCCTGGGGAGGGTGTGATCGATGAACCTCGACTTCTCCTGGATGGCGTGGACGTTGCCGACGGCGGCTTTCTTCGGAACCGTATTGCTGCTGTTGGTCGGCATGGCGGCCTGGGAATATGCCTCGCCGGGCGGCAATCCGCGCGTCGGTATCCTGCGCTTCGAAACGACGCGCGGCGACCGCCTCTTCCTGTCGCTGCTCGGCAGCGCCTTTATCCATCTCGCTTGGCTGGGTCTCGTTGGACCCAACCTGTGGTGGGCTCTCGCTCTCTCCGTGGTCTACGCGATCGGCGTATTCCGATACGTATAGAGGGGGAAATAGTTGGAGCGGCCGCGTGCCTGCGGCCGCTCCAGATCGCACTTGCAACCTAAGACTGGAGGAAACACATGCGACGGCAAATTTTTACATCAACGACAGCCATTGCACTATTGCTGGGCGTAGGTAACGCCTATGCCGGTATGGACGAGGCAAAAGCCTTTCTCGACAAGGAGATAGGTGATCTGTCGACGCTTTCGCGCGCCGATCAGGAAAAGGAAATGCAGTGGTTCATCGACGCAGCCAAGCCGTTTGCCGGCATGGACATCAAGGTCGTGTCGGAAACCATCGCCACCCATTCCTATGAATCGCAGGTGCTGGCGCCGGCCTTCTCGGCCATCACTGGCATCAAGGTCACCCACGACACGATCCAGGAAGGTGACGTCGTCGAGAAGATCCAGACCCAGATGCAGACCGGTCAGAACCTCTATGACGGCTGGGTCAACGACTCCGACCTGATCGGCACGCACTGGCGCTACCAGCAGGTGCGCAACCTGACCGACTGGATGGAAGGCGACGGCAAGGACGTCACCAATCCGAATCTCGACCTGGAGGACTTCATCGGCACCTCGTTCACGACGGCGCCCGACAAGAAGCTCTATCAACTGCCGGACCAGCAGTTCGCGAACCTCTACTGGTTCCGCTACGACTGGTTCAACGACGAGAAGAACAAGGCCGACTTCAAGGCCAAGTACGGCTACGACCTCGGCGTTCCCGTCAACTGGTCGGCCTATGAGGACATCGCCGCGTTCTTCACCGGCCGCGAAATCGATGGCAAGAAGGTCTACGGCCACATGGACTACGGCAAGAAGGACCCGTCGCTCGGCTGGCGGTTCACCGACGCCTGGCTGTCCATGGCCGGCAACGGCGACAAGGGCATTCCGAACGGCCTGCCGGTCGACGAATGGGGCATCAAGGTCGACGAGAATTCGCGGCCCGTGGGCTCCTGCACCGCGCGCGGCGGCGACACGAATGGTCCGGCTGCCGTCTACTCGATCCAGAAATACCTCGACTGGCTGAAGGCCTACGCTCCGGCCGAAGCGCAGGGCATGACCTTCTCCGAATCCGGCCCGGTTCCGGCGCAGGGTGGGGTGGCCCAGCAGATCTTCTGGTACACCGCTTTCACCGCCTCGATGGTCGACGCCAGCGCCAAGGCGGTGCTGAACGACGACGGCACGCCGAAGTGGCGCATGGCGCCGTCGCCGCATGGTGTCTACTGGAAGGACGGCATGAAGCTCGGCTACCAGGACGTGGGTTCCTGGACGTTGATGAAGTCGACGCCGACCGACCGCGCCAAGGCCGCCTGGCTTTACGCCCAGTTCGTCACCTCGAAGACCGTCGACGTGAAGAAGAGCCATGTCGGCTTGACCTTCATCCGCGAGAGCACGATCCACGACAAGAGCTTCACCGAGCGCGCTCCGAAGCTCGGCGGCCTGATCGAGTTCTACCGCTCGCCGGCCCGCGTCCAGTGGTCGCCGACCGGCACCAACGTGCCTGACTATCCGAAGCTCGCTCAGCTCTGGTGGCAGGCGATCGGCGATGCGTCGTCGGGCGCCAAAACCGCGCAGGAAGCGATGGACTCGCTTTGCGCCGAGCAGGAAAAGGTCATGAGCCGCATCGAAAAGTCGGGCGTCCAGGGCGATATCGGCCCGAAGATGGCCGAAGAGCATGATCTCGAATACTGGAACAAGGACGCGGTCTCGAAGGGCAACCTTGCGCCGCAGTTGAAGATCGAGAACGAAAAGGAAAAGCCGATCACCATCAACTACGACGAGCTGGTGAAGAGCTGGCAGCAGCAGTAACTGCATGACGCAGGCCCGCGAGCCTGTGTAGGAAATGCAGGGGAGGCGGCTTGGCCGTCTCCCCTGTTGCATGAGAAGTGGAGGGACGGAATGAGCGGTTTTGTGCTGGCCATCGACCAGGGAACGACCTCGACCAGGGCGATCGTCTTCGACAGCGAAATGAAAGTCGCCGGCACGGGCCAGCAGGAATTCACGCAGCATTATCCGGCTTCCGGCTGGGTCGAGCATGATCCGGAAGACATTTGGGCAAGCGTGCTCGCGACAGTGAAGGCGGCGCTGAAGGCTGCCGGTTGCGCAGCATCGGATATGGCCGCGATCGGCATCACCAACCAGCGCGAGACGGTGGTCATCTGGGACAAGGCGACGGGAAAACCGATCCACAACGCGATTGTGTGGCAGGACAGACGAACCGCGCCGCTTTGCCAGAAGCTCAAGAAGCAAGGGCTGGAGAAGACGTTCACGAAAAAGACCGGGTTGCTGCTCGATCCCTATTTCTCCGGCACCAAGATCGCCTGGATGCTGGACAAGGTGAAGGGCGCGAGAAAGCGCGCCGAGAAAGGCGAATTGCTCGCCGGCACGATCGACAGTTTTCTCATCTGGCGCCTGACCGGCGGCAAGGTACACGCCACCGATGCCACCAACGCCTCGCGCACGCTGGTCTACAACATCGAGAAGAATGTCTGGGACGACGAGCTGCTGTCCATCCTGAACATACCGGCCGCGGTCCTGCCGCAGGTGAAGGACTGCGCCGATGATTTCGGTGTCACAGAAAAGAGCCTTTTCGGCGCCGAGATGAGGATTCTCGGGGTCGCCGGCGACCAGCACGCAGCGACCATCGGCCAGGCCTGTTTCAAGCCGGGCATGATGAAGTCCACCTACGGCACCGGCTGCTTCGCGCTGCTGAACACCGGCGCCGATCTGGTGCGCTCGAAGAACCGGCTCTTGACCACCATCGCCTATCGGTTGAACGGCAAGACCACCTATGCGCTGGAGGGCTCGATCTTCATTGCGGGTGCCGCCGTGCAATGGCTGCGCGACGGCATCAAGGTGATCGGCAAGGCCGAGCAGAGCGGCGCGCTGGCGGCGACCGCCGATCCGGCGCAACAAGTCTATCTGGTGCCGGCCTTTGTCGGCCTGGGCGCGCCGCACTGGGACGCGGATGCCCGCGGCGCGATCTTCGGCCTGACGCGCAATTCAGGCCCGGCCGAGTTCGCGCGCGCGGCGCTCGAATCCGTCGCCTTCCAGACGCGCGACCTGCTCGACGCCATGCGCAAGGATTGGAAGGGCGCTTCCGCCAAGACCGTGCTGCGGGTCGACGGCGGCATGGTCGCATCGGATTGGACCATGCAGAGGTTGGCCGACATCCTCGACGCGCCGGTCGATCGGCCGACCATCCTGGAAACGACCGCGCTGGGTGCCGCCTGGCTTGCCGGATCCAAAGCCGGCGTGTGGCCGAAGGCGAAGGAGTTTGCCAAGACCTGGGCTCTCGATAAGCGCTTCAAGCCGGATATGGACGCCGCCACCCGTTCCGCCAAGCTGAGTGGCTGGCGCGACGCAGTGCGCAGGACGCTGAGTGTGCAATGAGGGGCGCGGGAGACACGGCAAGGCGAGGGGGCATGAAGCATCCGGACTGGTACCCCGCATGGCGTGACGAGGCTTTCGACCAACTGAACGCCAAGAACCATCGTTTGGAGGATGAATTCCGCCTCGGCAGCTGGCAGCGCTACGACTATGACTTAACCACCGGAAAACTGCTTTTTTCGGCAGATGGTGTCGTCAAGGTGGTCGCTCACATACAGATTGCCGGCTCTACAAGCGCCAAGGCGGACAACTGGCTATGGGCTTGGGCAAATTCAAATTTGCCGGGCGATCTTCTCAGCGACGCCAAACTGGTTCGGTCATTCGGCGAGGAGAAGGGCATAGACGAACTGGCGCAGGCTTATGTGCTCGACGTGGCCGATGACCTCGAAGCGCTTGGTTGGGGACTGACCGGTGCCATGGTTCGGATTTGCAACGCGCTCGGAGCCTATCGCTCACCCCGAGGGGAAGGCGGGGGCCTGTACCTGATATTGAAAAGCGTCAACTGGGCCAGCTGAACGAACAGAGAGCCCGTGCCTTGCTGCACGGGCTCGGTCAACGACCCTGGATACTGACTGGAGGCTGTCAGTAGGGCGAAACGCACTGCTGACGCGGGCCGTTGTAGGGCTGGAAAGTGTTGTCCGAGGCGCGATAAGACCGATAACGGTCATAGCACCACTGCACATGCGCATCGCCGCCACGATAGACGCGGTTCTGGCTGTTGATGATGGCGCCGGTAATCAGCGCGCCGGTGGCGAAGGCAGCGAGCGGGAACCAATAATCGCCATGCCGGCGATAGCCGCGGCGATATTCACGGTAGCCGCGATGGCCATTCCAGTAGACGACGCCGTCGCGACGCGAGAAATCGCGGTTGAAGCTGCGGTGTCGTCTCCAATCCCGATACTGCACGGTCTGGACATCCGACCAGAGGCCCTGGGATTGTGGCACATAAGCTGGCTGAGCGTTGACCGGCACCACCTCCGCCGCGATGAACGACGCCGAGAGGGCGGCTGCCATCAGGCCTGATGCGATCCTTTTCATCGATGTACTCCTCAAGGGTTTGGTAATCGTCCCTGTGTTGCGAAACGGGTCTGGGTTGCAATGGTTCCCGCTTCCCCATCAACCTGTTGTTATCGGAGGGCTTTCTGAAGCAGCCCGGGTCCGGGTGATTGGCGGAGGCACCGAAAGCTTCTCCCGGGCATCTTAACCGCTCCTTTGGAATCCGTTCAAAATCCGCCTTGGAAGCTGGTGTTTTTCCGGTTGACCGGTCGCGGCACTCTCCCTATGTTCCGCGCAATTTCGAGGGCGGTGTTTTGAGCCCGCGGGAGCGCGTAGCTCAGCCGGTAGAGCAACTGACTTTTAATCAGTAGGTCATGGGTTCGAATCCCATCGCGCTCACCAAATTTCCAACCCATTTCAACGAGATAAGGTTTCGACTTCGAGACGGCAGACCGCTTCTCACGCCCCGCTTTACCTGTGGCTGCCAGATTCGTGATTGGCACCGAGAAAGCCCGGCAGCCGAAACGACCCGACCAGGTGGCATTTGGTCTTCCTGTCTCGTTTCAGGACGGGAATGCTTGGCATCGGCTTTGCACCGCAGACATGGCCGGTTTGATCCCCGGCAGCTCGTCGGGCTTGAAGGCCGTTGTTGGGGGCCTCGCCCGGCGAGTTCTTCCCAAAGCGACCCTGTCGGCGCCGCTGCTGCCTTCCGCCTAGGCTCAACAGCCTTCCGTGAATTCTGACTGCCAGGTTCCGCAAGATCGCTTGCGGCGAGTCCCTCATGCTCGGTATGCGGCTTGCGCGGGCAGGACGGTTGCGCGATGCTGCCGTTGGGGAGTGGTGTCGCAATATCGATTCTGTGGAATCACCACTATGTTCGTTGACTACTATGAGCTGCTCGAGATCAGCCCGAACGCGAATTCGGAAACGATCGAGCGGATATTTCGTTACTTTGCCATGCGCTACCATCCCGACAATCGGGATACCGGCAATGAGTCACGCTTCAGCGAAATCGTAGAAGCCCATAATACGCTCAAGGATCCAGTCAAACGCGCCCAATACGATGTCCAGTATAGAGACCATCTGAGCGTTCGCCGCGAGCTCGCCGAAGAAGCCAGCGATGCCAAAGGGCTTGAACGGGACGTTGTCATCCAGGCCAAGCTGCTGTCGCTTCTCTATGTAAAACGTCGACAGGACGTCAACAATCCTGGCATCGGCGATGAAGAGCTCGAACGCTTGTCGGGCTGCCCGCGAGAACATCTGGAATTTCATCTTTGGTATCTGAAGGCAAAGAGCTGGATAGCAAGGATCGAAAACGGGATGTTCGCGATCACCGTAGACGGCATCGATCGCGCCAATTCAGAGCATCGCCGTGAAACCGTCGCAACCAGGCTGCTGGATCATGCAACTTGACGATGCCCTCTAATACTGCCGGCTGATCGGTTGCTTTTACATTCGCGAATGCTTGTGTTCGAATTCGCCGGGGCCATGGTTGCCCGGCGAGTAGGATCGATCCGGTGTGGGCCGGCCGCGCCATGCCTGGTTCCGTGCAACCTGGCAGGTAGCGTCAGGATGGCGGCCCAAGGGGAGGATAAATTGCCCGAGAAGAAGGTGATTGCCGTCAAAGACTGGACTTGCGCCATGAGTGACGAACTCGGCCGCGTGGCCCTGACCGTCAATCCGACAGACGGTGAGCCGATCCTGGTCTTGCTGACGATCTTTCAGGCGGCAAAGATGGGGCGCGAGCTGCAGTCGCCGAAACGCGTTCAGTTTTCCATCTAACTGGGGATCGAGACGTCGGCAAAGGCTGGAGCGGCACCCCAACCTTGTCGCCAGGCGGGGTGGCGGCTAAGCTCGATCCTTCCCGAAGGAGAGCTCGACCATGGCACTTGACCTTTCGGTGGATGCTTCAGCCGCTAAAGCGGCGACGCTGCCTGGCAAATATCTGTTTGGCCCGGTCGCCGATTTCCTCATGCTCGGCGGCAGCGCGTTTCTGATCCTGCCCATCCTGTTCCTGGTGCCGCTCGAATATGAAGGCCTCGTCGCTGCAACCATGGTCGTCGTGGCATATCTGGTCAACTACCCCCACTTCGCCCACTCGTACCAGATTTTCTATCGCAATTTCGGGCGCAAGGTGAGGGGCAACGGATACGAGAAGAGCCTGCAGCTTCGCTATATTTTCGCGGGCATCGTCGTCCCCCTGATCATGGCCGCGTTCTTTGCATATGGCGCGGCAAGGGCGGACACTCGGCTGCTGGGATACGCAGCCAACGCCATGTTCTTCTTCGTCGGTTGGCACTACGTCAAGCAAGGCTACGGCATGCTGATGGTCGACGCCGTGCTGAAGCGTAAATTCTTCGACGATCGTGACAAGAAGGTGCTGCTGGTCAACAGCTATGTCGTGTGGATCCTGGCATGGCTCCAGACGAACACGGCGGTGACCCAGGGGAAATATTACGGCCTGGAATATTACACATTCGCGGTCCCTTCCTGGATAACCAACATTGCCCTGCTGGCGGCCGTCGCCTCGACGGCGGCCACGGTTCTGATGCTGATCAACCGCTGGCACAGAAATGGTCATGCGCTGCCGTATAACGGCATCGTAGCCTATGTCGCGTCGCTCTATCTGTGGATCCTGATTGCGAGGATAAACCCGCTCTGGCTGCTAGTGGTGCCGGCGCTCCACTCGCTGCAGTATCTGGCCGTGGTCTGGCGCTACCAGACGAACGTCGAGCGCGACGTCGCGGATGCCGCACAAAATCCGCAACCGAAGGTACTGTCCTTTCTCGGACCTCTCTACAGGCTTAGGGTTCTGGGATTCATCGTCGGGGGTGGTGCGCTCGGATATCTCGGCTTCTGGCTTATGCCGATGGCGATGACTGCCTTGATCCCCTACGACAAGCAAGTCCTCGGGTCCTCGCTGTTCTTCTTCATCGTGCTGATCTTCATCAACGTGCACCACTATTTTCTGGACAACGTGATGTGGCGCCGAGGCAATCCTGAAGTGTCCAAATATTTGTTCCGCTAACGCTGAAGCCGCAGGTCGGAGCAGCAGCCGGGTTCACGCCACCAGCGACACGTTCCCGCCGGCATGGCGCTCGAGGCGTCCGGCGAGGTCGAGCTCCAACAGCACCATGGCGATCTGCGCGGCGCTCAAGCCTGTGTGGCGGATGATCTCGTCGACCGCGATCGGCGTCGGGCCGAGCGCTTCCAGCACGTCGGCGCGTTCGTCGTCGCCGGGCGGCGGCATTGCCGACAAGTCGGGCGCCTCGGCGAGCGGCATGGTCCTTGGCGGGCGAGTGCCAGCCAGCGGTGCCAGCGCGCCCAGAATGTCGGCCGCTTCGGTGACGAGCGTGGCGCCGTCCTTGAGCAGCGCATTGCTGCCGGCGGCACGCGGGTCGAGCGGCGAGCCCGGAACCGCGAAGACCAGTCGGCCCATCTCGCCGGCCAGCCTGGCGCTGATCAGCGAACCCGAGCGCTGTGCGGCTTCGACCACGACGAGCCCGAGCGCAATGCCGGCGACGAGGCGGTTGCGGCGCGGGAAATCCTGCGCTCGCGGCTGCCAGCCGAAGGGCATTTCCGAAACGATGGCGCCGCCGCGCTCGGCGATGTCGTCGCACAGACCGGCATTTTCCGGCGGGTAGGGCACATCGAGGCCGCCGGCCAGCACTCCGACCGTGCCGGTCGAAAGGCTCCCCTGATGCGCCGCGGTGTCGATGCCGCGTGCGAGGCCGGAGACGATGGCGTAGCCCTCGCGACCGAGGTCGCTCGCCAGCATTCTCGCCATCTTGATGCCGGCGAGCGAGGCGTTGCGGGCGCCGACGATCGCCACCGCAGGGAGACGGAACACCGCGCCTTCACCCTTCACCGCCAACAGCGGCGGCGGGTTGTCCAGGGTCTTCAGCAAAGCGGGATAGTCTGCTTCGCCGATGCCGACGAACCGGGCGCCGGCGCGCCGGGCCGCTTCCAACTCCGCCTCGGCTTCGCCGGCGGAGGGAATGCGAGCGATGCGGTTGGCGCCGCCCGAGATCATCAGCTCGGGCAGCATTTCGAGCGCGGCTTCGGCCGAGCCGAAGCGATTGATCAGTTCGCGAAAAGAGGCAGGGCCGACGTTCGGCGTGCGGATCAGGCGAAGCCAGGCAAGCCGTTGCCGCTCGCTAAGGCGCGGGCCGGTGACCGGAGCACTCACCCCTTCGCCCCGATCTTGCCCTCGGTGCCGGCGAGCAGCCGCGAGATGTTGGCGCGGTGCTTGACGAAGACGATCAGGCTCATCAGCGCGAACAGGCCGGCGATCTGAGGCGTGCTGATGAAGTAAAGCGCGATCGGCACGACCACCGTCGCCGCGAGCGCCGCGAGCGAGGAGTAGCGGAACAGGAAGGCCATGGCGAGCCAGACAACGGCGAAGACAACCATGCCCTGCCAGGCAAGCCCGAGCAGCACGCCGAGGTAGGTGGCGACGCCCTTGCCGCCCTTGAATCCTAGCCAGACCGGAAAGAGATGGCCGAGGAAAGCGCCGAAGCCGGCGAGCAGTCCGAAGTCCGGCGAGAAATGTCCGGCGATCAGCACTGCCGCGGTGCCCTTCAGCGCATCGAGCAGCAGCGTCGCAGCGGCGAGCCCCTTGTTGCCGGTGCGCAGCACATTGGTCGCGCCGATGTTGCCTGAACCGATCTGGCGGACATCGCCGAGACCGGCCGCGCGGGTAATCAAAAGCCCGAACGGGATCGAGCCGAGCAGGTATCCGAAGATCAGTGCGAGCCCGTAACCCATTGTCCCCCACCTATTTCAGCCGATCCAGCTGCTTCCGGCTTTGGTCGATTGATGTTCAGGCCGAAAACACTGTGCGGCCCGCTACCATGGTTTGCAAGACTTTGCCCTGAAGGCGCGCGCCTTCGAAACAGGTGTTCTTCGACCGCGAGTGCAGGCCGCTCTCGCTGACGATCCAGGGCTCGTCAAGATCGACCAGCGCAAGATCGGCCGCGGCACCCGGCTTCAGCGTGCCGCCGGGCAGGCCGAACAGTCTTGCCGGCGCGGTGGACAGGGTCTCAACCAGCCGGAGCAGCGGCACATCGCCATTGTGGTAGAGCCGAAGTGCTGCACCAAGCAGCGTCTCGAGCCCGATCGCCCCGGCGGCGGCATCCGCGAAAGGCAGTCGCTTGGTATCGACATCCTGCGGGTCGTGCGAGGAGACGATGAGATCGATCGTGCCGTCCTTGATCGCCTCGACCATCGCCATCCGGTCGTCCTCGGCGCGCAAGGGCGGGGTGAGCCGGAAAAAGGTGCGGTATTCGCCGACATCGTTCTCATTGAGCGACAGATTGTGGATGGCGACGCCTGCCGTGACATTGGCGCCGTCGGCCTTTGCCCGGCTCACAGCGCCAACCGCCATCGCAGTCGAGATCTTGGCGGCGTGATAGGCGCCGCCGGTCAGCCGCGCCAGCGCCAGGTCCCGCTCCAGCGGGATGAGCTCGGCCTCGCGCGGGATGCCGGAAAGGCCGAGCCAGCTCGCATAAAGGCCCTCGTTCATCACGCCGGCCGAGGCAAGGTCGGCATCCTGGGTTTCATGCGCGATCACGCTACCGAAATCGCGGGCATAAGTCAGCGCGCGGCGCATGACCAAGGCGTTGGCGATCGTGTGTCGACCATCGGTGAAGGCCACGGCGCCGGCTTCGCGCAGCAGGCCGAACTCGGTCATCTCGCGGCCGTCGAGACCCTTGGTGATTGCCGCCGCTGGGAAGATGTTGACGCTTGCGGTGTCCCTTGCCGTGCGCAGCACGAATTCGACCAGCGCCACATTGTCGATCACCGGATTGGTGTCAGGCATCATGACGATGGAGGTGACGCCGCCGGCTGCCGCAGCGACGCTTGCCGAGGCGATGGTCTCGCGGTGCTCACCGCCGGGTTCGCCGATGAAGACGCGGGCATCGATGAGACCCGGAATAATCGTCTTGCCGGCGCAGTCGATGACGACAGCGCCTTCAGGGGCGCCCTGGTTCAGCGCCGCCTTGCCGGCAGCGACGATGCGGCGGCCGTCGACGATGACGGCGCCGATCTCGTCGACACCGCGCGAGGGGTCGACGATGCGGGCCTTGTCGAAGACCGTCACGCTCATGCGCCGCGTCCCTCCTGGTTGCGGCGCGGGTCTAACAGCGCTTGCATAACCGCCATGCGCACGGCTACGCCCATCTCGACCTGTTCCTGGATGACGCTCTGCGGCCCGTCGGCGATCTCCGAGGCGATCTCGACGCCGCGGTTCATCGGCCCGGGATGCATGACCAGCGCATCCTCCTTGGCCGCTTTCAGCTTCTCGGCGTCGAGGCCGAAATAGCGGAAATATTCGCGGATCGACGGCACGAAGGCGCCTTCCATGCGCTCGCGCTGCAGGCGCAGCATCATCACGACGTCGGCGTCCTTCAGTCCTTCCGCCATCGAGCGCGACACGATCACGCCCATCCTGTCGATGCCCGCGGGCAGCAGCGTGGAGGGTGCGACCACCCGCACCTGCGCGCCGAGCGCGTTCAAGAGCATGATGTTGGAGCGGGCGACGCGCGAATGCAGAATGTCGCCGCAGATCGCCACGATCAGCTTCGACAGCGGTCCCTTGGCGCGGCGTATGGTCAGCGCGTCGAGCAGCGCCTGCGTCGGGTGCTCATGCGCGCCGTCGCCGGCGTTGACCACCGAGCAGCCGACCTTTTGCGCCAGAAGCGCTGCCGCGCCCGCCGACTGATGGCGGATGATCAGGATATCCGGACGCATGGCGTTGAGCGTCATGGCGGTGTCGATCAGGGTCTCGCCCTTCTTCACCGAAGAGCTCGCCACCGACATGTTCATGACGTCGGCCCCGAGCCGTTTTCCGGCGAGCTCGAAGGACGATTGCGTGCGGGTCGAGGCCTCGTAGAAGAGGTTGATTTGTGTCCGGCCGCGCAGCGTCGAGGTCTTCTTTTCAGATTGCCGCGAGATCGAGACGGCCCGGTCGGCGCGATCGAGCAACAGCTCGATATCAGCGGGGGAAAGATCGCGGATGCCTAGAAGATGGCGGTGAGGGAACAGCGGCAGGGACGAAGCGTCGGTCATCTCAAGGCGCTGCTATAGGGTGCGGTCCGGCCAGCCGCAAGCGCCAGCTTTGGATTGCGCGCGTTCTCCCCGGTATTTTCGTCGCGCGCCTTGCATTGCTTGGCTATAAGGCCCGATGGCTTCGGATTCGCGACCGCGGCCTTGAGATGGTAAGGACCTCTCTGCCAACTGAAGGATTGGGCGTGACCGACGAGGTGATCAACCAGCCGCCGCCACTGACGGGCGGCAACGCATGGCGGGGCGATCCGTTGCTCATCCAGCTTGCCGAGCGTTTTTCCGATTCCGTCCGCAAGGATCTGGACGGGCTCGGCAGGTTCGTCATGACGCAGGAAGCACAGGAACTTGCCCGGCTCGCCAACACCGACACACCGAAGCTCAGGACGCATGACCGCCAGGGCCGACGCGTCGATCTGGTCGAGTTTCATCCCGCTTATCACGCGCTCATGCGACGCTCGGTTGCCGGCGGCCTGCATTCCTCGGTTTGGGAAAACGGCGATGCCGAGATCGGCCGCCGGCATCAGGTGAGGGCGGCGCGCTTCTACCTGACCGCGGAGCTCGAGACCGGACATCTTTGCCCCATCACCATGACCAGCGCTTCGCTGGCGGCGCTGATGGCGAGCCCAAAGCTGTTCCGCGAATGGGCGCCGCGCGTGACAACGCGCAAATACGACCAGAGCCAGAAGCCGCCGGTGCAAAAGACCGGGCTTACCCTCGGCATGGGTATGACCGAGAAACAGGGCGGCACCGACGTGCGCGCCAATGTCACAAAGGCCGAGCGCGCGGGAAACGGCTTCTATCGGCTGACCGGGCATAAATGGTTCATGTCGGCGCCGATGTCCGACGCCTTTCTCGTGCTCGGCCAGGTGCCGGAAGGGCTTTCATGCTTCCTGGTTCCGCGCATTCTGGGCGACGGCTCGGGCAATGGCTTCCGTTTCCAGCGCCTGAAGGACAAGCTCGGCAACCGCTCCAACGCCTCGTCGGAGGTCGAGTTCGCCAATGCCATCGGCGAGATGGTCGGCGAGCCGGGCGCCGGGATCAAGACGATCATGGACATGGTCACGCTGACCAGGCTCGACTGCGCCGTCGCTTCGTCAGCGCTCATGCGCGCCGGGCTGGCCGAAGCCGTCCACCACGTGCGCCATCGCCAGGTGTTCGGCACCAGTCTGGTCGATCAACCGCTGATGCAGCGGGTCCTTGCCGACATGGCGCTCGACGTTGCCGCCGCGACGGCGCTGTCGTTCCGGCTGGCGCGTTCCTTCGACGAGGCGGCGAGCGATCGCGGCGAGGCGGCCTTTGCACGCGCCATGACGCCGGTGGTCAAATACTGGGTATGCAAGATCGCACCGGCCTTGCTTTACGAGGCGATGGAGTGCCTCGGCGGCAACGGCTATGTGGAGGAAGCGCCGCTTGCTCGCTATTACCGTGAGGCTCCGGTCAACGCGATCTGGGAAGGCTCCGGCAACGTCATGGCGCTCGACGTGCTGCGTGTGCTTGGCCGCGCGCCAGGCCTGTTCGAGGAGGTGCTGGCCGGCATCGACCGCGACCTCGGCGCCGGCGGGCGGGGCACCATCAGCGTGCTCAATGCGGCCATGCAGGTGGCTTCGACCGACCAGGGCTCTGCTCGCCTGCTGACCGAACAGCTGGCGCTTTCGGCGGCGGCGGCGGAGCTGCGCCGGCTGGGGGCAGGGCGGATCGCCGACGCCTTCGTCGAAACAAGACTCGGCGGCCAATGGCGCACCACCTACGGCATGCTCGATTCGCGCCATGACGCGCGCATGATCATCGACACGCTTTACCCGCCGCTGAATTGAGCGGCCTGAAAGGCGTTCGATCGCCGGCCTGTGGATTGCCGTTAACCTTAACGAATGGTTTCCGTTGCGGGGAGGCTTCGCGGAGCCCACTCTGTCCACCGGAGTAGGGAAATGTTAACCATGACGATCCCGTGCTCCCAGGCAGGAAGCGCATGCGGCACGTTTTGACATCATTTCTGGCCTTGCATTGGGCGGTTGTCTTCGCCCTGCTGGCCTACATCTGCATGGATGGCAATCGCGGCATCGCGTCGGCGCTCGGCGTGCTTGGCGTCTCGCTGCAAAGCAGCCGTTTCCCGGATCTCGATCATGCTCTCGTCGTGGCGCCGCTCGCGGTCGCTCTGCTGATCGTCGCGCTGCTGTTCTGCTGGGCCTTCGTCGAGACGCTGCTCAACATCGCGACAAGGCCGGATGCGGGCGATACGGTGGTGCGGATAGCCTTCATCTGCGCCTCCTTCCTGCTTTCGGTGATTCTCGTCGGCGGCGCCGCGCAAGGCATCAACGGGCTGTTCATGGTCGTCGCCATCCAGATGACGGCGCTGCTCGCCTCTTATGTCGCGGTGCTCGCCGAGCGACGCTCGGCTCTCGCCGCGATGACCTTGCATGAAGGCGAAGCCCCCCTGGTTTCCCATCGCATGGCAGCGGGCGTCGCGCACAGCTCGCTCCTGTCCCGCATCTCCAGCCGGCCGGAAACCAGACCCGGAGGTCGCCGCTGATGCGCGCCTTGTTCGCATTCTGGGCGGCTCCGCTGGTCCTGTTCTGGGGCTGGTTCTTCCTGTCTCTCAACGACATCAATTTCGGCTACGTGATGCTCAGCCGCCAATTGCACGACCTGGTCTTCCAGCTTTACGGCCAGATGCTCGGCGTCGATCCGGGAATCATCCCCGGTATGGTGGCGCGGGCCTGTGTGTTCGACAGTTTCCTGCTGCTCGGGCTGGTGGCATTCCGCCGCCGGCGCCAAATCGCCGAATGGATCAGGCGGCGCCGGGAAGGCCCTGTCAGCCCTGATCAGCTTGGCCGAGCGACTGGAGTCGGTCCAACGCTCCCTGCAGAATAAAGGCCGCCGCCGCCGAATCGATCTTGCCGGCGCGCTTCTTGCGCGAGAAATCCATCTCGATCAGCGTCCGTTCCGCCGCGACCGTCGACAGCCGCTCGTCCCACAGCACGAAGGGCAGGTCGGACAAGGCGGCCATGTTGCGCGCGAAGGCGCGGGACTTCTGGGCGCGCGGACCTTCCGATCCGTCCATGTTGACGGGAAGGCCGAGCACGATCGCGCCGACATTGTCCTTCTCGAGCTGAGCCAGCAACTGGGCGGCATCGAGCGAAAACTTCTTGCGCAGGATGACCGGGCGCGGATGGGCGAAGGACAGGCTTCGGTCCGACACCGCCACGCCGATCGTCTTGTCGCCCAGATCAAGCCCGGCGAGCGTGCGGCCGCCCGCGAGAACTGCCGGCAATTCCTCGATGCTTATGATGCCCAACCGCTCGTCCTGGTTAGTCGCCGCGCGGCTTTTTGATCGGCCGCGGGACTTTCAATTTGCTTTCGGCGTTCTATCCTTTGGCAACGAGAAAATCGAGGAATCCCTTCATGAAACTGACCTGGTATGGACATTCGGCATTCCGCATCGAGACCAACGACGCCAAGATCCTCATCGACCCGTATCTGGTCGGCAATCCGTCATGGACGGGCGGCTGGGAAAATCCAGCCGAAGGGGTGACGCATGTTCTTCTGACCCATGGCCACAGCGATCATATCAGCGGCGCCGCCGAGGTGCTGAAGAAGAGCGGCGCCATGCTTGTCGCCAATTTCGAGATCTGCATGTATCTCGTCGGCCAGGGCGTCAGCGATAAGAAGATAAATCCCGGCAATATCGGCGGTACCGTCGATTGCGGTCCCTTCACCACCACTTTCGTCCAGGCTTTGCACTCCTCTTCGTTCGGCGGACAAGACGGCACCAACACCTATCTCGGCAATCCGGGGGGGCTCGTGCTGCATTTCCCGCAGGACAAGACGCTCTACCACATGGGCGACACCGACATTTTTTCCGATATGGGGCTGATCAACGAATTGCATGAACCGAAGATCGGCATCGTGCCGGTCGGCGATCGCTTCACCATGGGCGGCGCGGTGGCTGCCCTAGCCTGCCGCCGCTTTTTCCGCTTCGATACGGTCGTTCCCTGCCATTTCGGCACCTTCCCGATGATCGATCAGACCGCCGACAAATTCGTCGCCGGCATGGAGGGATCCGGCGTCAAGGTGGCGCTGCCCGAGATCGGCAAGGCGATCACGATCTAGGCGTTCGCCCTATGTAGTAGGGTACACTACCTAGAGCGGCGCCCGAAGCACCGCATCCCGGTCGGCGGCATGATCTATGTTGCGCCGCAAGCGCGGCGCCGCTATAGCCCGCACTGGTTTTCCCGAGGCAAATAGACATGTCCGTTGATCTTCAGACCGTGAAGCGCGTCGCGCACCTTGCCCGTATTGCGGTGAGCGAGCAGGATGCCGAGCGCATGACAGGCGAGCTGAACGCCATCCTTGGCTTCGTCGAGCAGTTGAACGAGGTGGACGTCTCCGGCGTCGAACCGATGACGTCGGTCACGCCGATGGAGATGAAGAAGCGGCAGGATATGATCACCGACGGCAACAAGGCGGTCGACATCGTCGCCAACGCGCCGGCCACGGAAGAGAATTTCTTCCTCGTTCCCAAGGTTGTGGAGTAAGGGCAGGATGGCCGTCGAAATCGGCGTCGAGACGCCCTTGCAGGACGACGTGCGCGCGCTGGTCGCAGAACTCAACACCGCGCTGCTCGAACTGACGCCGCCGGAACATTGCTATCACCTCACCGTCGAGCAGATGGCTGGCCACGACACGACCGTGTTCGTCGCCCGCGACGCTGGCCTTGCGGTTGGCTGCGGCGCGCTGAAGCGTCATGCCGACGCGGTCGGCGAGGTCAAGCGCATGTACACGCGGCCCACGCATCGCGGCCAGAAGATCGGTGCCCAAATCGTTGCGCGGATCGAGGGTCTGGCGCGGCAGGAAGGCCTGAAGCGCCTGGTTCTGGAGACCGGCGATCGCCACCCTGCCGCCTGGGCCGTCTACGAACGCGCCGGGTTTTCGCGTTGCGGCCCGGTGCTGGATTATCCCGACTCGGAATGGTCGGTGTTTTACGAAAAGAGCCTTGCCTGATGAGCGACCTCACACATCTCACCATTTCCGAGGCCCGCGCCAAGCTGCGCGGCAAGGAGATTTCGGCTGCCGAGATCACCGAAGCCTATCTCTCGGCGATCGAGCGCGCCAATCCGGTGCTTAATGCCTATGTCACGGTGACCGGCGACAAGGCGCGCGAGATGGCCAAGGCTTCCGACGCGAAGCTCGGCAAGGGCGAGGGCGGGGCGCTCGAAGGAATTCCGCTCGGCATCAAGGATCTGTTCGCCACCGAAGGCGTCCACACCCAGGCCTGCAGCCATGTGCTCGACGGTTTCCAACCGCGCTACGAATCGACCGTCACATCCAATCTGTGGGCCGACGGCGCCGTTATGCTCGGCAAGCTCAACATGGACGAGTTCGCCATGGGCTCCTCCAACGAGACCTCCTATTACGGCCCGGTCATCAATCCTTGGCGGCGCTCGCGCCTCGACACGGTGGTGACGCCGACGACGCATCAGGGCGACGGCGGGTTTGTCTCGGCCGGCGGCGCGAAGACCGCGCGGACGTTGGATAACGCCCAGCTGGTGCCGGGCGGCTCCTCCGGCGGATCGGCTTCCGCGGTCGCCGCCTTCCTCTGCGCCGGCGCCACCGCGACCGATACCGGCGGCTCGATCCGCCAGCCGGCAGCCTTCACCGGCACCGTCGGCATCAAGCCGACCTATGGCCGCTGCTCGCGCTGGGGCGTGGTCGCTTTCGCGTCCTCGCTCGACCAGGCCGGTCCGATCGCGCGCGATGTGCGCGACGCCGCGATCCTATTGAAGTCGATGGCCTCCTCGGACCCGAAGGACACGACGTCGGTCGACCGGCCGGTGCCGGACTACGAGGCGGTGATCGGCAAGCCGATCAAGGGCATGAAGGTCGGCATTCCGAAGGAGTACCGCGTCGACGGCATGCCCGAGGATATCGAGGCGCTCTGGCAGAAAGGCATTGCCTGGCTGAAGGATGCCGGCGCGGAGATCGTCGATATCTCGCTGCCGCACACCAAATACGCGCTGCCGGCCTACTACATCGTGGCGCCGGCCGAGGCCTCGTCCAACCTCGCCCGCTATGACGGCGTGCGCTACGGGTTGCGCGTGCCCGGCAAGGACATCGTCGACATGTATGAGAAGACCCGCGCCGCCGGCTTCGGCCGCGAGGTCAAGCGCCGCATCATGATCGGCACCTATGTGCTTTCCGCGGGTTACTACGACGCCTACTACCTGCAGGCGCAGAAAGTGCGCACGCTGATCAAGCGCGATTTCGAGACCGTCTTTGCTGCCGGTGTCGACGTCATCCTGACCCCGGCCACACCGTCGGCTGCCTTCGGCGTCGCCGACGAGGACATGAACGCCGATCCGGTGAAAATGTATCTCAACGACATCTTCACCGTGACGGTGAACATGGCCGGGTTGCCGGGGATATCGGTGCCCGCCGGCCTTGACCGCAAAGGCCTGCCGCTCGGCCTGCAGCTCATCGGCAGGCCGTTCGACGAGGAAACGCTGTTCCAGACCGCCCACGTCATCGAACAGGCCGCGGGCAGGTTCCAGCCGGACAAGTGGTGGTAGCGTTGTCCCTCATCTAGTCCATTAGCGTTGTGGCGTCCTTTGCGCGTCCAAACGGACGCGCGGCGCCGTAATGGGGTGAGGGATGTTCTATTATCTTTCCAAGATCCTCTGGTTTCTCGTCCAGCCGCTCAATCTGGCGATCTTCCTGCTGCTCGCCGGTCTGCTGGCGGCGCTCTTCCGCCGCCCTCGGCTGGCCGGCACCGGCAGCGTGCTCGCCTTCCTGATCCTCGCGCTTTCGGCCTGGACCTCGCTTGGCGCAATGATGCTCAATCCGCTGGAGGAACGCTTTCCCAAGCCGCCGCTGCCGGCCAAGGTCGACGGCATCGTCGTGCTCGGCGGCGGTTTCGAGGGCGCGATCAATCTGGCGCGCGGCGGCTATGAGCTGAACAGCGGCGGCGATCGCATGGTCGAGACCGCGATCCTCGCCAGGCGTTTTCCGCAAGCGAAAGTGGTCGTCTCCGGCGGCAATGGCGAGCTTTTCCTGGACGGCGAGGGCGATGCCGACACCGCGCCGCGCCTGCTTGGCGCGCTGGGGGTCGCGCCCGATCGCCTGATTCTTGAGAACAAGTCCCGCAACACGTACGAAAATGCAGTCTTCACCCGCAGGCTGGTCGAGCCGAAACCGGGCGAGACATGGCTGCTGGTGACGTCTGCCTTCCATATGCCGCGCGCCAAGGCGCTGTTCGACAAGGCCGGTTTTCCAACCGTCCCTTGGCCGGTCGATTACCGGACCTCAGGCAAGGAAGGCATCGGTCTGTTCCGCGACAATCCGGCCGATTCGCTGCAGGCGACCACCATGGCGATCCGCGAATGGATCGGGCTCTCCGCCTATTGGCTGTCGGGCCGCATCGATCAACCTTTCCCGGCGCCGGGCGGCTGACCAAGCACTGCCTGGCGCGCGGCCGAGAAGAACTGACGGCGCACAAGCACGGCAAGCAGCACCAGCGTCGACAGCACGAACACCGTCGGGCCGACGAACGAGCCGAGATAGCCGATCGAGAAGAAGACGGCGCGCAGGCCGGAATTGAAATGCTTGCCGGCTAGCACGTTCATGCGGGTGGCCCGCCACACCGCCGTCCCGCTGACCGGATTGCGCGAGGCCTCGCCATGCGGGACCGGCACGGCACCGATCAGGATCGAGCAGTAGTTGAACAGCCGGTAGGCCCAGCCGAATTTGAAGAAAGCGAAGGCGAGGATCAGCACCAGGCCGAACATTTTGGTCTGGAAGGCTTCGCGGGAGGATGCGGAGGCCAACGGCAAGTCAGTCATTATGGTCAGAACCCGGTCGGAAGCGCCGAGAAGGGCAAAGCAGCCGCCGAGCGCGATCAGCGAGCTCGAGGCAAAGAAGGCGGTGCCTTGCTGCAGCCCGGACATGATGGCGGTGTCGACTATGCGCACCTCGCGCTCGGCCATGTTGCGCATCCAGGCTTCGCGCTGAGCGTTCATGGCCGTGGTCAGCGACACGCGGCTAACGAGCTTGCCGTCGGAGGCCAGCGTATGCAGCACCCAGACGACCAGGAAAAAGGCCAGAGCGGCCAGGTCTGTCGCCGAAAGATGAAGGGAATCGCCCATACGTTCTTTTACCACAGGCCGGCGCTTCGACGGCGGAAGCAAGCGGTACATGTCGCTGCCGGAGCAAACAAGGTCGGCTGACGCCGCGCCGCGACATGCAAAACAGCGGAAACATCGCGAGAATTCCTATATGTAAGTTTTGAGCGGCCTCCAGGAGACAGCGGCGCGTGTTCCTTTCGGTTTTCGACCTGTTCAAGATCGGCATCGGTCCATCGAGCTCGCATACGATGGGACCGATGACGGCTGCGCGGCGTTTCCTTGACGAAATCCTCGCCGACGACTGGCCGCGCCCGGCCGGCGTTAAGGTCGATCGGATCGGCGCCAGCCTGCACGGCTCGCTCGCTTATACCGGCATCGGCCATGGCTCGGACCGCGCCGTCATCCTCGGCTTGGCCGGCGAGACGCCGCAGACGGTCGATCCGGATGAGGCGGATAGCATCGTTGCCCGCATCGGAACGGAGAAACGGATTTCACCGCCTGGGCATCCGGCCTACCGCTTCGACCCGGCCAAGGATCTGGTGCTCGACCGCAAGACGCCGCTGACCGGCCACGCCAACGGCATGGCCTTCTATGCCTACGATGCGTCCGACCGGCTGCTGCTCAAGCGCATCTATTATTCAATCGGCGGCGGCTTCGTCGTCTCCGAGGAAGAGTTGCAGCGCATGAAGGCCAAGGGCTCGGTGACGACGGAAGGCAAGAAGGTGCCTTATCCGTTCAAGAACGCCGTCGAGATGCTGGCGATGGCGGCCAGGAGCGGGCTTTCGATCGCCGAGATGAAGCGGTCCAACGAGGAAACGCATATGTCGCGCGAGGAGTTGGACGCCGGCCTCGACGCGATCTGGAGCGCCATGAAAGGCTGCATCGACCGCGGGCTGTCGCAGGACGGCATCATGCCGGGCGGACTGAAGGTGCGGCGCCGCGCACGCCAATTGCATGACAAGCTGCAGGAACAGTGGCAGCAGAACCGGCCCAACCCCTTGCTCGCCAATGACTGGCTGTCGATCTATGCCATGGCGGTGAACGAGGAGAACGCCGCCGGCGGGCGCGTGGTGACTGCGCCGACCAACGGTGCCGCCGGCACGCTGCCGGCAGTGCTGCGCTACTGGCTGCATTTCCATCCCGAAGCTGACCAGCCGAGCATCCGCGACTTCTTGCTGACGGCCGCCGCCGTCGGCGGCATCATCAAGTCAAACGCTTCGATCTCGGGCGCCGAGGTCGGCTGCCAGGGCGAAGTGGGATCCGCTTCGGCAATGGCGGCGGCCGGGCTTTGCGCCGTCATGGGGGGCACTCCGGAGCAGGTCGAGAACGCCGCGGAAATCGCACTCGAGCACCACCTCGGCATGACCTGCGATCCGGTCGGCGGCCTGGTGCAGGTGCCCTGCATCGAGCGCAATGCGCTGGGCGCGGTCAAGGCGGTGACAGCCGCCTCGCTCGCGATCAAGGGCGACGGGACGCATTTCGTGCCGCTGGATGCTGCGATCGAGACCATGCGCCAGACCGGTCTCGACATGAACGAGAAATATAAGGAAACCAGCCTCGGCGGACTGGCTGTCAACGTGGTCGAGTGCTGACCCTGCCCTTTCCACCGGCGGGTTTGGGTTGCCGAAGCGATCGAAACGGCCACGCTGGCCTCATGAGCTGGCAGCAGTCGGCCTGTGCATAATCCCGCTTGGCGTTGAATGCCTCCGGCGCTGTCGCTAGATTGCGGGCATGTCTCTCAATCTCGTCAAACTCTGCGTCGGCTGCGACAGCGTCGAGGACCTGGAAGAGTGGATCGCCTTCCGTCTCGACGAGCGGTGCCGCGCCGGCGAGCCGGCCGAGCACTGGCACACCACGCGCATGGTGCCGACGCGCGGTGGGGAGATCACCGATGGCGGCTCGCTCTACTGGGTGATCAAGGGCAACGTCCAATGCCGGCAGCTGATCACGGAGATCCGGCCTTTCGTCGACGGCGAAGGCATCGGCCGCTGCCATCTCGTGCTTGATCCCGAAGTGGTGCGCACCGACTGGCAGCCGCGCCGCGCC
Organism: Mesorhizobium sp. WSM4898; assembly: GCF_029625845.1. NCBI lineage: Bacteria > Pseudomonadati > Pseudomonadota > Alphaproteobacteria > Hyphomicrobiales > Phyllobacteriaceae > Mesorhizobium > Mesorhizobium sp. WSM4898. The sequence continues at coordinate 343,766 of NZ_JARTVQ010000003.1, forward strand.
TTCCAGGGCTGGCGTTATCTTAAGCCCTCCGATGCGCCGGCCGATCTCGGCAAGGGCAGGGCCGCATTGGCCGAGATGCCGCCGAAACTGCGCCTGGAGCTTGCGGATCTCGGCCTGCTGTAAGACTGCAAGTCCTCATCTTCCGCTTGCTGGCCCTTCGAGCGGCCCGGTGTGGGGCTTGCAAGCACCGCCCCTGCGCCACATCTTGATTTCGATGCACAATCATTTGGATGGCGGTGCAAACTGATGGGCGTGATCATCGCATTGGCAGCCGTGCTCCTGGTGCTTTTCGGCGCCGCGACAATCTTTGTGCGTGCCGACGCAGCGAGGATGGCGGACAGTCTCAGAACGCTTGGGCCCGCGCTGTTGGGCCTGATCGGCGCGACGATGCTCGTGGTCGGCCGCAGCAGCTTTGGCGGCCTGCTGATGATTGCGGCTGCAGGCTGGTATGCCTGGATGCGGGCGAGGCGACCGCCACCGAAACTTGTCGCGGCCAAACGCTCAACCGTGCGCACCGCGGCTCTCGAAATGGAGCTCGACCACGACAGCGGCAAGCTCGAAGGCCTTGTTCTCGCCGGCCATTACGAGGGGAGAATGCTGAGCGCCATGGGGATCGAGGAGCTGCAGCAACTCCATGTCGAGCTGCGGCCGGACCCGGAGAGCCGCCAGCTGCTAGAGACGTATCTTGACGGCCGTTTTCCCGTCTGGCGCAAGGACGCGCAGCCGGACAGTGGCGAAGGGCTGGGTGTTGCGCCAGGTGCGGGCGCCATGACTAAGGAGGAGGCCTACAAGATCCTTGGTCTTGAAGCGGGGGCTGCCGCGGCGGATATCCGCAAGGCGCACCGCCGCCTGATGCAGCGCCTGAACGCCGATGTCGGCGGCACGTCTGTCCTGGCGGCGCGGATCAATGAAGCCAAGGACGTCTTGCTCTCCAATCACGACTAGTCTCCTTCGACGCGGAACTTCCCGGGAGGTTCAAAAGCCGCCTATTGCTGGACGGCGTAGCACTCGATCTTCTTTCGCTTCAGGGCGTCGCAAGCTTTCCAGGCTGCGTCCTTCGAGCCGAAACCGCCGAAGCGGGCGCGGTAGTAGGTGACGCCGCCCTTGTCGAACGCGACCGTGAAGCCCGATGCGTCGGCCAGCACCTTCGGCGCCTGCTTGGTCGTCTTGTCGAGAAGCGCCTGAGCCCCCGATTGCGTCGGCGAGGACGCGACCTGCACCACCCATCCCGACGGCAGCGAGGCCGTCTTGACCGGATCGATGGCCGGGGCGGCGGCTGCGGCCGGCTCGGCGTAAGCGGCAACCGTCTGGGACGTGGCTTCGGGCTGTGATGCGGTTTCGGTCTCTGAGGTGGTTTCTTGGGGTGCGGCTGCCGGAGCCATGGCGGCCACCGCAACCGTCTTCACCTTCCTGACCTGGATCACCGGCTTGGTTTCCTCAGCGACCGACGCGCTGTCATCGGCTGACGCGACTTCGGTGTCGTCGACAGCCGGTTTTTCGTCCGGAGTCGGCGCGTCATGCTTGGGCAGGAGGACCTTGGCCAGAGCCTTGATCGGATTGCCGCCGCCCGACTTGGCGATCAGGTTGCCGCCGCCGCGGGTCGAGGCGCGCGGCAGATAGGTGTTGATCAGTGAAGCCATCTGGTTGTCGCGGCTGCGGCCGGAAGCGCCGCCCATCACCACTGCGACGAGGCGGCGATCGCCATCGGCGACTGAGGAGACCAAGTTGTAGCCGGAAGCGCGCGTGTAGCCGGTTTTGATGCCGTCGACACCCTTGATGCGGCCGAGCAGGCGATTATGGCCGTTGATGCGCTGGCGGCCATAGAGGAACGAGCGCTGCGAGAAATAGCCGTAATATTGCGGGAAGTGCTCGCGGAGCGCGATGCCGAGCATCGCCATGTCGTGCGCCGTGGTGAACTGGCCCGGGTCGGGCAGGCCATTGGCGTTGCGGAAGACAGTGCCGTTCATGCCAAGCTGGCGTGCCTTGGCCGTCATCATGCGGGCAAAATTGTCTTCGCTGCCGCCGAGCAACTCGCCCAGCGCGGTCGCCGAGTCGTTCGCCGACTTCGTTACCATCGACAGGATCGCGGTCTCGACCGGCACCGACCCGCCGGCGCGCACGCCGAGCTTGGTCGGCGGCTCGGACGCGGCATGGGCCGAGAACGGCACCGGCGTGTTCTTGCCGATCCTGCCCTTCGCCAAGGCCTCGAAGGTGAGGTAGAGCGTCATCATCTTGGTGAGCGAAGCCGGATAGCGCCGGCCGTTGGCGTCGGCCGAATAAAGCACCCCGCCGGTCTTGGCGTCGACGACAATCGCGGCAGACTTTGCCGCCATCGCGGAGGCGACATCGGCGGCGACAATCGTCACCGCGAGCGCGGCAATCATGATCGCCTTGAAGGAGAATGAAGATTTGGAGACGAAGCCCGACAACGCCTGACGCACCGTTACTTACCCTGAATTTTCGTTGCCCCGGAGGCGGCAGAGGGGTGCCTGCCTCACTTCCGGCCAAGCTATCGCGGTCAGCGTTACCAATCCGTTTATGGTAACCGCCGCGTTCACCATTTTCTGGCGATTTGAGCCTCTGTTTATTCGAACTTTAGCGGTCGCTGTCGCGCGGAGCCCTTGCGGCTCAAGGCAATCTTGACTTTTGTGCAGCGCACAATATATTCCGGTGCATTGCACAAGGGCGCCCGGGGCTGAATGGGCGTTTCAACCAAGGGAAGGCATGAAATGACCCAGACCTATGAGGACTTCGCGAAATACGGCAAGGAGTTTGCCGACACCGGGCTGAAGAGCTTTGCCTCGCTCACCAAGGGCGCGCAGGCGATCGCGACCGAAGCCGGCGAATACACCAAGAAGAGCTTCGAGGCCGGCAGCGCCGCCTTCGAGAAGCTGTTCTCGGCCAAGTCGATCGAGAAGGCCATCGAGATCCAGACCGACTACGCCAAGCAGAGCTACGAGAGCTTCGTGGCCGAGGCCAGCAAGATCGGCAATCTCTATGCCGAGCTCGCCAAGGAAGCCTACAAGCCGTTCGAATCGGTCGTCGCCAAGGCGAAGTAATTTCGTCCGATCACATCGGGCAGGCTAGCCGGCCCGCAAAAACAACCCGGTCGCGGAAGCGCGGCCGGGTTTTTTCATGCGCCGCCGCAACCACCCGCGCCTTGCCGCATTCACGATTGAGAAATTCGCTGAAGTTTGCGTACCTAGCCATATTGTCAGCTAAACAGAAGGGCTTAAAATCGGCCATCGAAGACCTACATGTTGAACTCGCATGAGGATTCGAAAAGGCAGGACTACGTGACGATCGGTTTGACTGCCACGGCAGGCGTGGTGCGAATGCAAGGTGACGGCGACCGCAACGATCCCGGTCGCGGCACGGCGGTCATCACGCGCACCAAAACCAAGACAAAAAAGCCCAGCCTCTACAGGGTCCTCATCCTTAACGACGACTACACTCCCATGGAGTTCGTGGTCCACGTCCTGGAGCGTTTTTTCCAGAAGGACCGCGAGGCCGCCACACGCATCATGCTGCATGTTCATAATCATGGAGTGGGCGAGTGCGGGGTCTACACATTCGAGGTGGCCGAGACCAAAGTGTCTCAGGTCATGGATTTCGCCCGACAGAATCAGCATCCGCTGCAATGCGTGATGGAGAAGAAGTGAGGTAACATGCCGGCTTTCTCCCAAGGCCTGGAAAAGGCGCTACATCAGGCGCTGACGTTCGCTAACGAGCGGCATCATGAATATGCAACGCTCGAACACCTGCTGCTGGCGCTCATCGACGACACCGAGGCGGCCGCGGTGATGCGCGCCTGCAATGTCGATCTCGACGAGCTCAAGCACACCGTTCTGACCTATATCGACACCGAGCTCGACAATCTCGTCACCGGTTACGACGAGGATTCGAAACCGACCGCCGGGTTCCAGCGCGTCATCCAGCGCGCCGTCATCCATGTGCAGTCGTCCGGCCGCGAGGAGGTGTCCGGGGCCAATGTGCTCGTCGCAATCTTTGCCGAGCGCGAAAGCCATGCGGCCTATTTCCTGCAGGAACAGCAGATGACCCGCTACGACGCGGTCAACTACATCTCGCACGGCATCGCCAAGCGCCCCGGCGCTTCGGAGTCGCGCACGCCGCGCGGCGCCGACGATGAGCAGGGCGGCCAGAACGGCGCCGAGCCGCAGGAAGACGGCGGCAAGAAGAAGCCGCAGGACGCGCTGACGGCTTACTGCATCAACCTCAACAACAAGGCCAAGGCCGGCAAGATCGATCCGCTGATCGGTCGCGAGAGCGAGATCAATCGCACCATCCAGGTGCTGTGCCGCCGCTCCAAGAACAACCCGCTCTATGTCGGCGACCCAGGCGTCGGCAAGACGGCGATCGCCGAGGGCCTTGCCAAGCGCATCGTCGAAGGCGACGTGCCCGAGGTGCTGCAGGACGCCACCATCTTCGCGCTCGACATGGGCACGCTGTTGGCCGGCACGCGCTATCGCGGCGACTTCGAGGAGCGGCTGAAGCAGGTCGTCAAGGAGCTCGAGGACTATCCGGGCGCGGTGCTGTTCATCGACGAGATCCACACCGTGATCGGGGCAGGGGCCACGTCCGGCGGCGCCATGGATGCCTCGAACCTGTTGAAGCCGGCGCTGTCGTCCGGCGCGATCCGCTGCATCGGCTCGACAACGTACAAGGAGTTCCGCCAGTTCTTCGAGAAGGACCGCGCGCTGGTGCGGCGCTTCCAGAAGATCGACGTCAACGAGCCGACCATCGAGGACGCCATCGAGATCATGAAGGGCCTGAAGCCCTATTTCGAGGAGTTCCACAAGGTCCGCTACACGAGCGAAGCGATCAAGGCTTCGGTGGAGTTGTCGGCCCGCTACATCAGCGACCGCAAGCTGCCGGACAAGGCGATCGACGTGATCGACGAGACCGGCGCCTCGCAGATGCTGGTGCCTGAGGCCAAGCGCAAGAAGACAATCGGCATCAAGGAAATCGAGGCGACGATCGCCACCATGGCGCGCATCCCACCGAAGACGGTTTCGGCGGACGACGAGAAGGTGCTGCAGGGTCTCGATGTCGAGCTGAAGCGCGTCGTCTACGGTCAGGATACCGCAATCACAGCGCTGACGTCGGCGATCAAGCTGGCGCGGGCGGGCCTGCGCGAGCCGGAGAAGCCGATCGGCTCCTACCTGTTCTCGGGGCCGACCGGCGTCGGCAAGACGGAAGTGGCCAAGCAACTCGCGGCCTCGCTCGGCGTCGAGCTGATCCGCTTCGACATGTCGGAATATATGGAACGCCACACCGTCTCGCGGCTGATCGGCGCACCTCCCGGCTATGTCGGCTTCGACCAGGGTGGACTGTTGACCGACGGTGTCGACCAGCATCCCCATTGCGTGCTGTTGCTCGACGAGGTGGAGAAGGCGCATCCGGATCTGTTCAACATCCTGTTGCAGGTGATGGATCACGGCAAGCTGACCGACCACAACGGCAAGCAGATCGACTTCCGCAACGTCATCCTGATCATGACGACCAATGCGGGCGCATCGGACGCTCAGCGCGCGGCGATCGGCTTCGGCTCGACCAAGCGCGAGGGCGACGACGTCGAGGCTATCAACCGGCTGTTCACGCCCGAATTCCGCAACCGTCTCGACGCGATCATTCCGTTCGGCTCGCTGCCGATCCCGGTGATCCATCAGGTGGTGCAGAAATTCGTCATGCAGCTCGAGGCCCAACTTTCCGAGCGGGGCGTCACCTTCGACCTGTCGCCGGACGCGATCGCCTGGCTGGCCGACAAGGGCTATGACGAGCGCATGGGCGCGCGTCCGCTCGGCCGCGTCATTCAGGAGCACATCAAGAAGCCGCTGGCCGACGAGGTGCTGTTCGGCAAGCTGAAGAAGGGTGGCACGGTGCGCGTCACCGTCGAGAAGAAGGAAACCGGCGAGACCGGCCTGAAGCTCGAATCGTTGGCCGATGAAGCTCCGGTGAAGCCGAAGAAGGAAGAGCCGGAGGACGCGCCGAAGCCGAGGAAGGCGGCGGCGAAGAAGCCTGCCGCCAAGAAGGCCGTGGCGCAGAAGCCGGAGCCGAAGGGCAAGGACGGCGGCAAGCGAAGCCTGGTGCCGCAGCTGCCCCGCAAGGGCTGATCGACCTGAAGCGCGTCCCGCTGAAACGGATTCAGGCGGCGCGCGCTAGGTGCTTGTTACCAAAACGGCCGCCCGCCTTTGGGCGACATGCATTGAAGTCAAAAAGCCCCGGCAACGGGGCTTTTTGACTTGGGAGGAACCGGCACGTGACGGCTGGCCAGATTACCCATACGGAATGGCGCGCGGCCCTCCGGAAGTCGAGCATTGCCGCCCGTGAAATGTTTGCTGGCTGCAGAGTCAAGCAACGCCGTCCGGCGCGAAGCGTGTCAGGAAATATCCGCACGCCTTCCAGATCATGATCGACAAGAGGGCACCCGCGTAGCCGTCGATGGCATAGTGCCAGCCAAGCGCGACTGAGCCGACCATTATCACAGCAGCGAATGCCCACATCAGGACACCGGCCGGCCGGGAGCGCTGCGTTGCGTACAAGGAGAAAAGCACCGCCATCGCCACGTGCATGGACGGGAAAGCGGATATGCCGATGCTGCCGACGGTCGCGCCGGTATAGCCGCTCCATAGCATGTCCTGCGTGCTAAGCGCCCAGATCGGATAAACGCGATCGGCGGCGGCGAGTGCCTGCATGAGGGGACGGAAGTCACCGCCGAGTCCCAGTCGCTCGTAAAAGCACGGCCCCGCCGACGACAGCCCCATCGCCAGGAAGAAGCCGCCAAGCGTCCATATCAGCATGAAGCTCATCAGGAACTGATGACGCAGCTTCGTATCTTTGCGCGTGATGCAGGCGGTGAAAACCGTGGCGATGAGCACGATGAACCAGAAATTGTAGGCGAGATTGAGCATCCTCAATGCAAAGGGCGACTGGACGATAAACCACAGCCATTCGTCCGGCGCTCTACCGAAATGCAGGATCCGATCGGCGTGGGCCAGCGCCTTGTCCCATGCAAAAGGGGAAAGGATTGCGATGGCTCCTTTCAGAACGCCGACGGCGGATACGAAGGCGATGCTGGCGGTCAGGCCGTTGAGGCTGTTGGCCGTGCGTTGGGCGTCGCCGAAAAAGCTGCCCAGCGATTTCAGGAAGGTGCCGAGCGGTTCGGGATCCCGTTTGACCAGCGCAAGGTGGAGAAAAATCCCAAGTGCAAAGACGCAACCGCAGATCCAGAAAGCGATCAAAAGGTACTCAATGTATTCCTTCAATATGCCGAAATCCGGCATGTTTCCGGTGCGCATGCCGATCGCTATTGCCAGAAGCAGAGCGCCGACGGCCAAGGCGTGAAGCAATCTGTGTCGTCGAAAGGCGTGTGCCAGGGCGATCAGAAAAGCCCGTCCGCCAGCCATCCTCGCAAGGGGGGTCGACGCCGCAACCGAATTGTCCATGGTTTGAAACCCAATAGCTCGCCACGCCCCAGCGTTCTACAGCGAGATGGTTCGATATTTCCTAACCAAACGATTCGAGTGCAAACGGTCGCATCCGGGCGCCGCACGCGGCCGGCCGGGGAAAACGCGCCGGGGTTGTCGCGGCAAACCGATATAGGATCGTCAGTGCGAGGCTGTCAGTCGGCCTTCAACGGCGACGGGACCGCGCGCTTTAGTTCCCTAGTGCCGCGCGGATTTTGCCGGCGTTCTCGGCCAGCACTTCCGGCTTTTCCATCTGCCCGGAATGGGGCTTCAGCGGCACGCCGTCGAAGCGCGGAATGACGTGGACATGGAGATGGTAGACGGTCTGCCCGGAGGCCGGCTCGTTGAATTGCATCAAGGTGACGCCGTCGGCATTGAAGGCCTTTTTCACGGCAACCGCCACCTTCTGCACCACGGCAAACAGCGGACCGAATGTTGCCGGATCGGCGTCGAGGATATTGCGCGACGGCGCCTTCGGCACCACCAGCGTGTGGCCGACTCCTTGCGGCATCACATCCATGAAGGCTACGACCGCATCGTCCTCATAGATGCGGTGCGAGGGGATTTCGCCGCGCAGGATTTTCGCAAAGATGTTGCCGGGATCGTAGGCTTCGGCCATGGCGGGCACTCCGGATTAGGTGTCGTCGTCCGGTGTAGCGAAGCCGCTTCCGAGCGGCAAGACGATTGAGCCGATCTGTCGGCAGCGCGGTCGGCCATCGCTGTTGCATGATCGCAGGTGTTGTCGTCTGATACGTCAATGTCAGGATGGAGCGACTGTGAAGTGGATCGTCGCCGGATGGCTGTTGTTCATTGTGTCGGCGCTGTTCTTCATCGCCGCCGCGTGGCGCGCAGGCGATCTGCTGGCGCTTGGCGGCGGCATTTTCTTCCTGGTTGCCTGCTTTTCGTTCCCCGTTCCGATCGCGGCCCGAAAGCCGCAATGACTGTGGATGGCAAGGCCCGAGCTATTCCTTGAGATCCTTGCGGAACGGGGTGTGCTCTTCGAGATACTCCCCCATCCGCTCCACCTCGCGACGCTCGCGGCGAAGGTAGTCGGCAACCGCGTTGCGCAGGCCGGGATGGGCGATGTAGTGCGCCGAATGCATGGTCACCGGCTGGTAGCCGCGCGCCAACTTGTGCTCGCCTTGCGCGCCGGCCTCCACCACCTTCAACTTGCGCTCGATCGCGAAGTCGATCGCCTGATGGTAGCAGACCTCGAAATGCAGGAAGGGGTGATCCTCGATGCAGCCCCAGTTGCGGCCGTAAAGCGCGTCGGACCCGATGAAGTTGATGGCGCCCGCAATGTAGCGGCCGTTGCGCTTGGCCATGACCAGGAGAATGTCCTCGGCCATGCGCTCGCCGATCAGCGAGAAGAACTGGCGGTTGAGATAAGGGCGGCCCCATTTCCTGCCGCCGGTATCCATGTAGAAAGCGAAGAAATCGTCCCAGGCGCGTTCGGTGATGTCCGTGCCGGTCAGCCAATCGATGCTGATGCCGTCGGCCAGCGCCTCGCGACGCTCCTTTTTCATCGCCTTACGCTTGCGTGAAGCGAGCGTGGCGAGGAAGTCATCATAGCTCGAAAAGCCTTCGTTGAAGAAATGGAACTGCTGGTCGGTTCGGTGCAGGAAACCCGCTGCTTCGAGCGTCGCAATGTCGGGCTCGGCGGCGAAGGTGACATGCGTGGAAGACACGCCGAGCTTGTCGGTCACCAATTTCAGGCCGGCCGCGAGGCCGGCCCTCACCGCGCCTTCGTCCTCGCCCCTGCTTACGAGCAGGCGAGGCCCGGTGACCGGCGTGAAAGGCACCGAGCATTGCAGCTTGGGATAATAGCGTCCACCTGCGCGCTCGAACGCGTCCGACCAGCCGTGGTCGAAGACATATTCGCCCTGACTGTGCGATTTGAGATAGCAAGGCACGGCGCCCAGCAGCTTGCCTTGCGCCGTCTCGAGCCTGAGGTGATGACCCTGCCAGCCGGTGCGCCGCACGGCACAGCCAGAATCCTCAAGCGCGCTCAGAAAACCGAATGAAACGAGGGGGTTGTAGCCGTTTGCTTTGTCGCCGCGCGTGGTTGCGGCGAAGCCGTTCCATTCATCGCAGGTGAATGCGCCGATGGTCGCCGCGACGCGGACCGAATAGTCCGCATTCGCTGTCGGTCCATCGTCGTCGTCACCCTGATCCATCCGGCTTATTTAAGCGTCCTCAGGGCAGCTACAAGTCACGTTTCAGGCACTGCCTCACAGCATAATGCCGAAAGTGCGAAGCGGTTTTCGGACGGCATCATGCTCGGATCTGATCCAGGTCGTTCGACCTGAAATCATCCAGCTCTAGGCGACCTTGACCAGGTCCGGCTCAAAGCCCTCGAAGGTCATCTGGTCGGCATATTTGAAGGTGAGGTCGACCGCCGGCTGGTCGTGCACGGTCCAGGTGATGACCGGCATCTTGAGCTTTTCGCGCACGAAGCTGACGAACGGGTTCGGCAGATCGCCGGCGGCGTAAGAGGTGAAGGCGAGGTTGTGCGCCAGCATGGCAAAATGCGCCTCGATCAGCTGGTCGTCCTTGCCGTAGGCGGTGAGCCCGCCGGGAATGCCCGGCGCCTCCTTGGCGAAGTCGCGGATCAGCCAATGGTCAAACGACATGATCGCCACCTTGCCAGTGTAGCGCTTGAGCAGCCTGCCGACGCTCGCGACCAATCCTTTGTCGTGGCCGGGAACACCTTTCAGCTCGACCACCAGCGGCACGCGTCCGTCGATCAGGTCGAGCGCCTCCTGCAACGTCGCCACATGATCTTTCGTGCCGCCCACCTTGAGCGCGGTGAGCTCGGCCGCGGTGCGTTGCCAGACGAAGCCATTCTCGCCTGTCAGGCGTTTCAGGTCGCAGTCGTGGATGATGACGGGAACGCCGTCGGACGAGACATGCACGTCGCATTCGATCGCGTAACCGCGGTCGGCTGCCGCGGCGAAGGCCGACAGCGTGTTCTCCCAGCGTGTCTTGTTCATGTCATGGAAGCCGCGATGCGCGACGGGGCGGGCAATCAACCAGGAAAGGTCGGTCATGTCAGGCTCGTTTTACTCGACTTCGAAGATCGCTTCGATCTCGACCGCGGCATTGAGCGGGAGCGACGCAGTGCCGACGGCGGAGCGAGCGTGCTTGCCACGTTCGCCGAGGACCGCGACGAGGAAGTCGGAGGCGCCGTTGGCGACCAGATGCTGCTCGACGAAGTCCGGCGCCGAGGCGACGAAGACCGTGATCTTGACCAGCCGGCGGATTTTTTCGAGATCGCCAAGTGCTGCCTTGGCCTGCGCCAGGATGTTGATGGCGCAGAATTTTGCGCCCTCCTTGCCGGCGGCGGTATCGATGTCGCGGCCAAGCAGCCCGCTTGCCTGCAGCTTGCCGTCCTTCAGCGGCAGCTGCCCGGCGGTGAAGAGGGTGTTGCCGGTCCGGCAGTAGGGCACGTAGTTGGCGGCCGGCGCTGCTGCGGCCGGAATGGCAACGCCGAGATCGCTTAGCCGCTTTTCGATTGTTTCGCTCATTGGTTTTCCCTATTGCTGGAAGGCGCCGCGTTGGCGGGGCCGAAATTGCTATTTTTGCCTCGCTTCCGCCACGACTTTTTTTAAGCTGGACCATCTTTCCCTGCGGCCTGCCATCGGCCGCGACGATCGGAGCACTGCATGCGCTTGACGCGCCTTTTCCTTTCCACCGCTCTCGTGTCGGCGGCCATCCCGATGGCTCCGGCCCTTGCCGTGCCCGCGCTGCAGGCGCACCGCGCCGTCTATGATCTCACCCTCAACAAGGCGTCCGACCGCTCCGGCATCACGGGCATCTCCGGCCGCATGGTCTATGAGTTCAACGGCTCTCCCTGCGAGGGCTATACGGTGAAGTTCCGTTTCGTCACGCAGATCGTCACCAGCGAGAACACCAGGCTGACCGACCAGCAGACGACGACGTTTGAGGACGCAGAAGGCAAGACCTTCTCCTTCGTGACGAAGTCCTTCGTCGACCAGAACCTCGACAAGGAAGTCAAGGGTATGGCGACCAGGGAGCCGAAGGGCCTCAAAGTCAACATCGACAAGCCCGAGAAGAACACGCTCGAGCTCGCCGCCACGCAGTTCCCCACCCAGCACCTCGTGGAGCTGATCGGCAAGGCCGAGAAGGGAGAGAACTTCTATCAGACCAATCTGTTCGACGGCTCCGAGGATGCCAATAAGGTAATGACGACCACCGTCGTCGTCGGCAAGAGAGCCGACGCCGACAAGGCGGACCCGGAAGCGCCGGCGCTCGCAAAGCTAGCCACCGACAAATACTGGCCGGTCGACATCGCCTATTTCGACGACACCGACAAAAGCGGCGAAGAGGTGCCGGAGTACCGGATCAGCTTCAAACTGCATGAGAACGGCATCACGCGCGACCTCGTTATGGACTATGGCGACTTCTCGATGACCGGCAAATTGGTGAACCTGTCGCTCTTCGATCAGGCCAAGCCCTGTCCGGCCTCGAAATAGCGGCGGGTTAACCACTACGGCGATCCGTCGCCGAGCCTGACTTGAAGACGCCGCAATCCCGTTCCAGCATCCCTTAGGCATTTCGGGGGAAAAGCTTGGGCAGGATCGACGTGTTCGTGGCGCCGCGACCCAATCCGGCGCTGATCAAGGTGATGACGATCGTCAACCGCATCGTCATGCTGCGAGGGGTTCCCGGCTTCCGCGACCTGTTGCCGTTCAATCGGCTCGCCGGCCTGCGCGGCGTCGCCAATATCCGTCACATCGACTTTCCCGTCGCCGACCAGCAGAAGCTGCAGGCCTGCTGCGGCGAAGGCCAAGCGACGTTCATCACGCCCAACCATCCGGAATTCTTCACCGACTGGATGATCGACAAGGAGATCGTCTCGCGCGTCAGCCCGCTTGCCGCCTCATGGGCAACACATGGGGTGGTGAACGGGCTCGGTCGGCTGATGCAGAGATTCTGGCTGGCCAACAATCTGATCGCGCAGATTCCCGGCAACAGCGAAGCCGCCAAAGCGCATTCGGTCGATTGGGCGCTGAAAGGCCATGGTGTGCTGCTTCATCCGGAAGGCAGCGTCGGCTGGCACGGCAACTATGTCGCGCCGCTGCTTCCCGGCGCGGTGGAGATGGGGCTGGCGGCGCTGAAGCGCGGGCGCGAAACCAACAAGGATTTCAAGGTCTGGGTGGCTCCTGTTGTCTGGAAGCTCGCCTTCATCGGCAATGTCGAGCGGCCGCTCGCCAGGGAATGCGCCTATGTCGAGAAAAAGCTGAAAATGGAAAGTGTTGCAGCCGGCTCCCTGCCGGAGCGCGTCTACAGCATCTATTCAGGCCTGCTGTCCCTCGACGAGCAGGCCTGTGGCCTGACCGCAGAGGCGGGCGCTTCCTTTGCCAGCCGCCAGCAAAGGGTGCTGGCCGAGCTTGGCCTGCGGCTCGCCGATGCCGTTGCGGCCGAACCCGACCTCGATTTGGCCGAGTTGCTGCGGCGTTCACGCCGCTGGCTGCGCGAGGGCAAGGCTGATGCGGATGAGCAGAAACGCGTGCGAAAACTGGCGGAAGCGATCCAGCGCGTCCAGCGCGTCGGCTCCTGGGCCTTCGCCAATCAGACGATAACCCAGGAGGAGATCGCCGAGCATCTGAAGCGCATCCGCAACGACTATTGCAAAGGCGCTTTGCGCGATTCGATCAACCGCTTCATTCCGCAGCCCGCCGGGCCGCGCTGCGCTCACATCCGCGTGCCCGAGCCGTTGGCGCTTCATGCATATGATGGTTCGGTCGAAGAGGCGCTCGCGGTGCTGCGCTCAAGGATGCAGGAAGCGGTGTCGAGAATCGTGACCGAACTTGAAGCCGCCGGCGGCTTCATTTCCTATCCGAATCCCTTCTATCATCGCTGACTTCGCGTCGGCCCGGGGTGATTGTGAGCGGGCCGCCGATGTCGGTTGGAGTGCGGCAAGCTCGATGGCTGTCTATGTCGATGCGGCGATCTGGAAATGGGCCGGCCATCGCTGGTGCCATCTGCTCGCCGACGACACCGACGAGCTCCACCGCTTTGCCGCCGAGCTCGGCCTCAAGCGCTCGTCCTATCAGGGGCCGCCGAAGACTTCGGCGCCGCATTACGATATCACCGGCTTTGAGCGCGACCGCGCCGTGCGGCTTGGCGCGGTCGAATGCAGTCGCGAGGAGATTGTCGCCGTCTTCCGCCGCGTCAGAGTGCCGAACGGCAAGACCCGACGCTGACGGAGTTTTGATGCATGTCGTTGTCCCAGAACCGCCGAACACTTCTGGGCGACATGCATAAGTGCGCGGATCGCCGCAGGTGAGGGCGTTTTCCGGTAGCTCGCTTGCGTTTACGAGACTTCCCCTCTATATGCCCGCTCATTCCACACACGGACTTTGGTGTCTGCCCGGGAGAAATCCGGCTGAAACCTCCGGTGGCATCAGGACATAAGTCCGAAATGCCTGTGTCCGTGGAGGCCAACCGGAAAGGAACTAAGGAATGGCTCTGCCTGATTTCAGCATGCGCCAGCTTCTGGAAGCTGGTGTTCACTTCGGCCACCAGACCCACCGCTGGAACCCGAAGATGGCGCCCTACATCTATGGCGCCCGCAACAACATCCACATCATCGACCTGTCGCAGACGGTGCCGCTGCTGCACCAGGCCCTGAAGCAGGTTTCCGACACCGTCGCCAAGGGCGGCCGTGTGCTGTTCGTCGGCACCAAGCGCCAGGCTTCGGACATCGTCGCCGACGCCGCGCAGCGTTCGGCCCAGTATTATGTCAACTCGCGTTGGCTGGGCGGCATGCTGACCAACTGGAAGACGATCTCGAATTCGATCCAACGCCTGCGCAAGCTCGACGAGACGCTGGCCGGCGAGGCCCAGGGCCTCACCAAGAAGGAGCGCCTCAACCTCGACCGTGAGCGCGAGAAGCTCAACAAGGCGCTGGGCGGCATCAAGGACATGGGTTCGACGCCGGACCTGATGTTCGTCATCGACACCAACAAGGAGGCGATCGCCATCCTCGAGGCCAAGCGCCTCGGCATCCCGGTCGTTGCCATCATCGATTCCAACTGCGACCCGGACAAGATCGACTTCCCGATCCCCGGCAATGACGACGCGGCCCGCGCCATCCAGCTTTATTGCGATCTGATCGCCAAGGCTGCCATCGACGGCATCGCCCGGCAGCAGGGCGCGCTCGGCATGGACATCGGCGCGTCGGCCGAGGCTCCGGTCGAGCCGGCGCTCGACACTCCGGCCACTGAAGCTCCGGAAGCTTGAAAAACGAAGGCCGGCTTCGGCCTTCATCTTTCCAATAAGTTGGCGCGTTAAAGCGCTTTTGCCGGGCGCATCATCGGGATTCGATGGTGCGTCGGCGCATTTGAAACAAAGAGGCGACAATGAGCATTTCGGCTGCACAGGTCAAAGAACTCCGCGACTTGACCGGCGCGGGCATGATGGACTGCAAGGCGGCGTTGAACGAAACCAACGGCGACATGGAAGCGGCCGTCGACTGGCTGCGCAAGAAGGGCATCTCCAAGGCCGACAAGAAGGCCGGCCGCACCGCGGCGGAAGGCCTGATCGGCGTCGATTCCGGTGTTCGCGAAGCCGCGGTCGTCGAGGTGAACTCCGAGACCGACTTCGTCGCGCGCAACTCCGCCTTCCAGGAAATCGTCGCCAACGTCGCCAAGGTGGCGCTCGCCTATGGCACGACCGAAGCAGTTGCCGCGGCCAAGTATCCGGGCTCCGACAAGTCAGTCACCGACACCATCAAGGACGCGGTCGGCACCATCGGCGAGAACATGGGCTTCCGCCGCTCGGCCAAGCTCACTGTCCCGCGTGGCGCGGTGGCGACCTATGTCCACAATGCCGTCGCGGATGGCCTCGGCAAGCTCGGCGTGCTGGTCGCGATCGAGACCACCGGCAATGAGCATGCGGCGAACGCCTTCGGCCGCCAGGTCGCCATGCATGTCGCCGCGACCAACCCGGTTGCGCTGACTGCCGAGGAAGTCGACCCGGCCCTGATCGAGCGCGAGAAGGCGATCTTCTCCGACCAGGCCCGCCAGTCCGGCAAGCCGGAAGCGATCATCGAGAAGATGGTCGAGGGCCGGCTGCGTAAGTTCTATGAAGAGGTCGTGCTCCTGAAGCAGGCCTTCGTGCTCAATCCCGACATCACCGTCGAGAAGGCGCTGAAGGATGCCGAGAAGGAGATCGGCGCTCCGGCGAAGATCACCGCCTATCTGCGTTACGCGCTGGGCGAGGGCATCGAGAAGGAAGCGACCGATTTCGCGGCGGAAGTCGCGGCCGCGGTCAAGAAATAGTCCGAAGCAAAAGTAAGGCTACAGAGCTCAGGCAACTCGGCCGGGTGTCCGCATGGATGCCCGGCCGATCTCTTGAGCGGTATCGATAAAGGCTCTGAGCTTCGGCGCCATCGATGCCCTGCGCGGGAAATAGAGGAACAGGCCCGGCTCCTCGATCGCCGTCTTCGGCAGGATCTGAACCAGACGACCCGCGGCGAGATCGGCGCGCACCAGCGGCTCGAATACGTAGGCGAGCCCGACGCCAGCAAGCGCAAGATCGATCGCCGCAAGCGAATCTGTGACGATGGCCGTGCCGCGCGTCTCGACCACGACATCCTTGCCGTTTTCGTTCAGATCCCAACGATAGAGCCCGCCGGAGCGGACAAGCCGGTAGCCGATGCAATTGTGCCTCGCCAGGTCGGCTACGTCGCGCGGCCGGCCGTGCTTTCCGATATAGCCGGGCGAGGCGACAACCACTGCCTTGACGGGAGGCGTAAGCCGCACGGTGATCATATCCTGTGCGATCATCTCGCCCAGCCTGATGCCGGCATCGAAACCCTCGCCGACGATATCGATCAGGGCCTGGTCGGCGAAGACCTCGACCGTCACCTCCGGATAGCGTTCGGCCATGGCCGCGATCACCGGCGTGACCGCCAGGGGGATCGCGATATTGGACGCATTGATCCTGAGCAGGCCGGAGGGCCTGCCCTTGACGCCGCGGATGCGGTCGATGCGCTCGGAGATGTCCTGCAGGGCAGGGGCCGCGGTCTCCACCAGCGCCTTGCCGGCTTCGGTCAGCGAAACGCTGCGCGTGGTGCGCGCAAACAGCGGCTGGCCGATGCGCTCTTCCACCAGCCGCACCGCATGACTGACCGCCGACGGACTCATGCCGAGCTCGGCCGCGGCAAGCGCGAAGCCGCCGCGCCGAGCCACGGCGACGATCACCGGCAGATGCGTCAGCAGATCTCGATCCATTCATGAATAATATCGCATAGTCCTTGCGAACAATGCAATCTTATCGATGCCGCCAAGCTGGTCCACATTGGCGCCAACACACGGGCGGTGGGGCCGATGCGCAAGGAGAAAAAACATGAATGCTTTGAGACATGTGACCTTCGCGGCAGGACTGGCACTGGCGCCCGTCGATGCCGGCGGAGCCGAACCAATGGGCTGGCAAACGCTCGCCGACGAGCGCGCCGTCATCCGCATCGCGGATGCCATTGACCGCGCCGTCGATGCGCAGGATTGGAAACTCGCCCGCAGCTTCTTCGCCGACCGGGTTACCGCAGACTTCAGCAGCCTTTCCGGACAGCCCGCGGCCAGGGTCGCCTCCGACGATCTGATCGGCGCCTGGGCTGCCAATCTCAAAGGCAGCAAGACGAGCCTGCACCTGCGGACCAACCACCAGGTCGAAATAGAGGCCGATACGGCGACCGTCCGTTCCAACGGCTATGCCTGGAACAGGATGGAAGGCAATGGCGATCCGCTCTGGGAGGTCTGGGGCACCTATGAGCATCGCCTGAGCCGATCGGGTCAAGGCTGGAAGGTGGACGGCTTCACGTTCCGCATGACGCATGAGCGCGGCAATCCCTGGGTGAAAGCGACGCCTGGCCAATAAGCCCATACCAAACACGATCGGAACACGTCATGAGCATGAACTATTACACGCTCGGCAATAGCGGCCTGCGCGTCAGCCGGCTGGCGCTGGGCACCATGACCTTCGGCACCGAATGGGGCTGGGGTGCTGACAGGGAAACCTCCCGCGCCATGTTCGACGCCTATGTCGAGGCTGGCGGCAATTTCTTCGACACGGCCGACCTCTACACCGGCGGGACGGCAGAGACCTGGCTCGGCGAATTCGTCGCCGAGCGCGGCTTGCGCGACAAGGCGGTGATCGCCACCAAATTCACGATGAACAAGGAACCCGGCAATCCGAATGCCGGCGGCAATGGCCGAAAGAACATCATGCGCGCGGTGGACGCTTCGCTGAAGCGGCTCGGAACCGACTATATCGATCTTTACCTCATGCATGTCTGGGACAGGCTCACGCCGGCCGAGGAGGTGTTGCGCACGCTGGACGATTTGGTGCGTGCCGGCAAAGTACGCCATATCGGTCTTTCTGACGTGCCGGCCTGGTATGCCGGGCGGGCGCAGGCGATCGCCGAACTGCGCGGCTATGAGCCGGTCTCGGCCCTGCAGCTCGAATATTCGCTCGTCGAGCGCTCGATCGAACATGAATTCGCGCCTTTCGCCTCGCGTCACGGCGCCGGCATCATGGCGTGGAGCCCGCTGGCCAGCGGCCTGCTAAGCGGCAAATACCGCCCGGCGCAAGCCGGCAATGCCGGCCGGCTCGACGGGTTCCGCAACACCACGCATCCGGGTTTCCAGAAATTCAGCGAACGCAATTGGGCGATCGTTACGGAACTCGAGAAGGTGGCTTCCGAACTCGACCGAAGCATGGCGCAGGTGGCGCTGAACTGGGTTGCGGCGCAGCCGGGTGTGGCCACCGTCATCCTCGGCGCGACGAAACTTGCCCAGTTGCAGGACAATCTCCGGGCGCTGGACTTTTCAATCCCTGCCGAACTCCGCAAGCGGCTCGATTCGGTGAGCCTTGCGCCCGCGCCGTTCCCGCATTCCTTTTTTGGACCCGAGATTCAGGTCAGGGTGGCCGGCGGCGTCGTGACGGGCGACAAGCCGTCCGGCTATTCGCTGCCGGTCCTGATCGAAGGCGAACTGGTCGGGATCAGCAGCAACTGATCGGAAAAGCCTGGAATTTTGCGCGAGGGCGCGGCGTGACATCGCCGCGCCCTTCGTGTATCGGGTCGAACCATCGTGCCAGCGCCGCCAGGCGAAGCGAGGCGCCTTCGCCTCCAGATTTGCCCGCGCCGAGATTTTTCGAGGAACCAGATGACGGTGAAGCCCCTCTATCGACGTGTCTTGCTGAAAGCTTCGGGCGAAGCCTTGATGGGGGAACAGCATTTCGGCATCGACGTCTCGGTCGTCGACCGTATCGCAGCCGACATTGCCGAGGCGCGGGCGCTTGGCGTCGAAGTCGGAGTCGTGATCGGCGGCGGCAACATCTTCCGCGGCGTGGCCGTCGCCTCCAAGGGCGGCGACCGCGTCACCGGCGATCACATGGGCATGCTCGCCACCGTCATCAACTCGCTGGCGCTGCGCACCTCGCTGAACAAAATCGGCGTCGACGCCGTGGTGCTTTCGGCCATTGCCATGCCGGAACTCTGCGAAAGTTTTTCACAGCGCCAGGCGACCGCCTATATGAATCAAGGCAAGGTGGTGATCTTTGCCGGCGGCACCGGCAATCCGTTCTTCACCACCGATTCGGCCGCAGCGCTGCGCGCCGCCGAGATCGGCGCCGACGCGCTGTTCAAGGGCACGCAGGTCGACGGCGTCTATTCGGCCGACCCGAAGAAGGATCCGGATGCGGTGCGCTTCGACCGCATAAGTCATGCCGAAGTCATCAAACGCGGGCTTACGATCATGGATACGGCCGCGATTGCACTTGCGCGTGAAAACAACATTCCGATAATCGTCTATTCGATCCACGAAAAAGGTGGTTTCGGCGAAATTCTAAGAGGCGGCGGCCGTTGCACGATCGTCGCGGACAATTGACTGGGGCCGAAGACGGCTGAATGATCGCCGGTCCGGTCGAGACTAGAAGACAAGCATTGAACCCGGCGAACGGGTCGAGGAGATGATCATGAGTGGCGAGTACGACGATCTCAAGCGGCGCATGGACGGGGCGATCGCGGCCTTCAAGCACGATCTCGCTTCGCTGCGCACCGGCCGCGCTTCCAGCAACCTGCTCGACGCCGTGCAGGTCCATGCTTATGGCACGACGATGCCTATCAACCAGGTGGCCAACGTCACGGTTCCGGAGCCGCGGATGATTTCGGTATCGGTCTGGGACAAATCGATGGTGAGCGCCGTCGACCGCGCTATCCGCGAGGCCAATCTTGGCTTCAATCCGATCGTCGACGGCACCAATCTGAGGATTCCTTTGCCCGAACTCAACGAGCAGCGCCGCAAGGAACTGGTCAAGATCTCGCACGGCTATGCCGAGAACGCCCGCGTCGCGGTTCGCCATGTCCGTCGCGACGGCATGGATTTCCTCAAAAAGGCGGAAAAGGACGGCACGATCAGCGAAGACGATCAGCGCAAGCGCTCCGACCAGGTTCAGAAGCTGACCGATGAGATGATCAGCACCATCGATCACCTGCTTGCCGATAAGGAAGCTGAAATCATGCAGGTTTAGGGTCGGTTTCTCACCGGCTCGAAAGCGAGACCATGACAACCCCCGCGCATGTCGCGATCATCATGGACGGAAACGGACGCTGGGCAAAGGCGCGCGGCATGCCGAGGCTCGCCGGCCACCGCGCCGGCGTCGAAGCCTTGCGCAAGACGGTGCGCGCCGCGCCAGAGCTCGGCATCTCCTATCTGACGGTCTACGCCTTCTCCTCTGAAAACTGGTCGCGGCCGAAGTCCGAGGTCAGCGACCTGATGGGCCTCCTGAAGCTCTTCATCCGCCGGGATCTCGCCGAGCTGCACCAAAACGGCGTGCGGGTGAGGGTGATCGGCGACAGGGAAGGGCTGACGCCGGACATCAGAGGCCTGCTGCAGGAGGCCGAATCGCTGACCGCGGGCAATGAGGCGCTGACGCTGGTCATCGCCTTCAACTATGGCGGGCGCGACGAGATCGTGCGCGCCGCGCGCAAGCTCGCCGATGCCGTGGCTCGCGGCGAAATGACAAGCGATGCCATCACGATGGAGAGCTTTGCCGGCTCGCTCGACACTGAGGGCATTCCCGATCCAGACCTCGTGATCCGCACCAGCGGCGAGCTCAGGCTGTCGAACTTCCTCTTGTGGCAGGCCGCCTATAGCGAGCTCGTCTTCCTGCCTTGCTACTGGCCGGACTTCAGCCGGGAGCACCTGGCCGACGCCCTGCGCGACTTTGCCGGCCGCGAACGCCGTTTCGGCGGGCTCGCCGCCCGCGACGTCGCCTTGTAGCGCGGCATCGATGAGCAATCTCCAGCAGCGTGTCATCTCGGCCATCGTGATGGCAGCCGCCACACTTGCGCTCACCTGGCTCGGCGGGCTGCCGTTCCGCCTGTTCTGTGCGGCGATCGCGGCGTTGATCTTCTACGAATGGACGCGCATGTCGCGCGCTGAGAACGGTGCGACGCTCGGCTTTCTGCCGGAAGTGCTGATTCTCGTCTTCATTGGTGCGCTGATCGCCGGTCTGCCGGCACTGTGGCTGCTGCTTCTGGTCGCATCCGTCACTGCTGTCGTCGCTGTCGCCGCGCGACTGCGGGGAGCAGCGCAGTGGGAGGCCTCGGGGCTGGCATACGCGTCGTTGTCCGGCTTGTCGCTCGCCTATCTGCGCGGGGACAGCCACTCAGGATTGATCGCCATCCTCTTCCTGTTCGCGGTCGTCTGGGCGACCGACATAGCGGCCTATTTCGTCGGCCGCAGGGTCGGCGGCCCGAAGCTTGCCCCATCAATCTCGCCCGGCAAGACGCAGAGCGGCGCGCTTGGCGGCGCTGTCGGCGGCATCGCTGCCGGATTGGTGCTGGCAATCGCGGCCGGGGCCGGCAATCTCACTATGCTTGGCCTCGTCGCCTTGGCGCTCTCGATCGTCTCGCAGATCGGCGATCTGTTCGAATCCTGGGTCAAGCGCCGGCACGGCTGCAAGGATTCGAGCAATCTCATTCCCGGCCATGGCGGCGTCATGGACAGGGTGGACGGGCTTGTCGCGGCTGCGTTCGCCCTGTACGTCATCGGTTGGATTGCGGCGGGCGCCGACCATCCGGCAATGGGGCTGTTTCCGAACTGACTGGCGTCGCCAATGGGCGAAAACGACGCGTGCCACGGATTCGCCCGGATTGATGCCACAGTCGCGGCGGACTGTCGCGCTGGGCGAATTTTGAGGGCATGACTTGAACGAGATTCTTCACGCGCTCTTCAGCACGCAAGGCTTTGTCCTCGGCACCCTTGTGCCGTTCCTGTTCGTGCTCACCGTCGTGGTGTTCGTGCATGAGATGGGCCACTACCTCATCGGCCGCTGGTGCGGCATCGGCGTCAAGGCTTTTGCCATCGGCTTCGGCCCGGAGCTCTTCGGTTTCAACGACCGCCACGGAACCCGCTGGAAGCTTTGCGCCATTCCGCTTGGCGGCTACGTGAAATTCGTCGGCGACATGAACGCGACATCGAGCCAGCCGAGCACCGAGGACCTCGAATCGCTGAGCGAGGCCGAGCGCGAGGTCGCCTTCCACACCCAGCCGATCTGGAAACGCGCGGCGACCGTCGTCGCCGGGCCGCTGTTCAATTTCCTGCTGACGATCGCCGTGTTCGCGGTGCTGTTTTCGCTCTATGGCCGCCCGGTGATGGAGCCGATGGTGGCCGACGTCAGCGCCGGCAGCCCGGCGGCGCGGGCGGGCATTCAGCCCGGCGATCGATTCGTCAGAGTCGACGGCAACAAGGTGGAGACCTTCGCCGACGTTCAACGCCTGGTTTCGGGCCGCGCCGGCGACGCCATCACCTTCACCATGTTGCGCGACGGCAAGGAAATCACCGTCACCGCGACGCCGGAACCGATGGAGCAGCAGGATGCGCTGGGCAACAAGGTCAAGGTCGCGATCATCGGCGTGGCCAACAATGCGGAGCTCGGGCAGCCGCGACTGGTCTCCTACACGCCCGCGGGCGCGCTGGCGGCGGCTGTCGAGGAAACCGGGCATGTGATCGAGCGCACCGGGCAATTTCTGCAACGTTTCGTCGTCGGGCGCGAGGACAAATGCCAACTCGGCGGCCCGATCAAGATCGCGAAAATGTCGGGTCAGGCGGCCAAACTCGGTTTCGAATGGCTGGTGCAGCTTGTTGCATTCCTGTCAGTCGGGATAGGGATTCTCAATCTGCTACCGATTCCCCCTCTCGACGGCGGCCACCTCTTGTTCTACGGCGTGGAGGCCGTCATAAGGCGGCCCGTGTCGGAGCGGATGATGGAGATGGCCTACCGGACCGGTCTCCTTCTGGTGCTCGGATTTATGGGCTTCGTTTTTTGGAATGATCTGTTTGGGTGCTGAAATCATGAAGGAATTTGGCTTCGGCCCCATCCATATTGAGACGCCGTTTACCATGCGTGGGGATATGCGTGACACGAAAGCCACGCAACAGGGTTAAGTAAATACAAATTAACCGGGAGCCTTGCGTGTAGGGGAAATCCGGTTAATACGGTAAGGGAAAATACCGCACGTCCGGTTTTCTCGCCGTGGGGACTACGAGAAAAAGGTACAAAAGCCCGATGAAGGCAGCATCCAAGTTTCTGAGCGCCGCGTCCGCGGCGGCTTTGTCCGCCGCCCTGGTTTTGCCAGGCGCGCTCGCAGTGCAGTTCGTTGCCACATCGGTAGCCGAAGCAGCAGTGGTCAGCAGGGTCGAGGTCAGCGGCAACCAGCGTGTCGATGCCGAAACCATCCGCAATTACATCGCGATCAAGCCCGGCAAGGCGTTTTCAAGTGCCGATATCGATAGCGCCGTGAAGGCGCTGTTCGGCACCGGGCTGTTCTCGGACGTCCAGATCAATCAGGTCGGCTCGACCCTGGTCGTCAAGGTTTCCGAATACAAGGTCGTCAACCAGGTCCTGTTCCAGGGCAACAAGAAGCTCAAGGACAACGCGCTCCAGGCCGCTGTCCAGCTGAAGCCGCGCGCGACCTTCTCGCAGCAGGCGCTCGACGCCGACGTCGAGGCGGTCAAGGCTGCCTATCGGCGTATCGGCCGCGACGACGCCGCCGTGACCACTCAGATCATGGACCTCGGCGACAATCGCGTGAACGTGGTCTTCAACATTAACGAAGGCGCGCGCACGCAGATCGCGGCGGTCAATTTCGTCGGCAACAGCGCTTTTTCCAGCCGTCGCCTGTCGGACGTCATCAACACCAAGCGTTCGTCCTGGCTTTCATTCGTGCTGCGCGACGACGTCTATGACGAGGACAAGCTGCGCGCCGACCAGGAGTTGCTGCGCCGCTTCTACTACAATCACGGCTACGCCGACTTCCAGGTCGTTTCGGCCGTCGGCGAGTTGGATGAAGCCACCAACAAATACACGGTCACGATCACCGTGCAGGAGGGCGAGCGCTACAACTTCGGCGACATCAGCGTCGAGAGCACGATTCCCGAGGTCGACTCAAAGTCGCTGGAATCGGTGGTCCAGACGCACAAGGGCGATGTCTACAACGCCAAGGACGTCGAGGACACGATTGTTGCGCTCACCGAAAAGGTCGCCGGCTCAGGCTATGCGTTTGCCCAGGTGACGCCGCGCGGCGACCGCAATTTCGAGAATCATACGATCTCGGTCGTCTACACCATCGACCAGGGCACCAAGGCTTATATCGAGCGTATCGAAATCCGCGGCAACGACCGCACGCGCGACTACGTCATCCGGCGCGAATTCGATGTCAGCGAAGGCGACGCCTTCAACCAGGTGCTTATCCAGCGCGCGAAGAAGCGCCTGGAAGCTCTGGATTATTTTCAAAAAGTCGACATCTCGACCGTCCCCGGGTCCGCTCCGGACCAAGTCGTCCTGGTGGTCGATGTGGTCGAGAAGTCGACCGGTGAGTTCTCGGTCGGCGCCGGCTATTCGACCGGCGGCGACACGCCGGGTCCGTCCGTCGAAGGCTCGATCACCGAGCGCAACTTCCTCGGCCGCGGCCAGTACATCAAGCTGTCGGCCGGCGGCGGCAAGAACTCGCGCGACTATGCGATCTCCTTCACCGAGCCGTATTTCCTCGGCCGGCGCATCGCGGCGGGCTTCGACATCTACAAGTCGACCAGGGAATATAACAATCACTACGACAGTGATACCACGGGCGCGACCATCCGCTTCGGGCTGCCGATCACCGACAGTATTTCGACGCAGCTGGCGTACAATATCTCGCAAGAGAAATATAAGGTCGACGACAGTTGCTTGACCAACGGGACCTATATTCCTGGCAGCCCGTGCACCATTTCGCCGGCTATCTTGGAAGGCGTAGAGCAAAGCCCATGGATTAAGTCGTCGGTCAGCCTCGGGCTAGTCTACAACACCATCGACGACATGAAGAACCCGCATGAAGGGCTCTACGTCACTGGTACGACCGAGGTTGCCGGTCTCGGTGGTGACGCCAAGTGGGTGAAGTTGACCGGGCGCGCAAGCGTCTACCAAACGCTGTCCGAGCAGCTCGATCTGGTCGGTCTGATCTCCGGTGGCGCTGGCCATATCGCCGGGTATGGCAACGATGGTCTGCGCATCTTCGACCAGTTCCAAAGCACTGATCGTATGATCCGTGGCTTCGAATATGGCGGCATCGGCCCTGTAGATACCAATACGGGTGACCATCTCGGTGGCACGACCTATTTCAATGCCTCGGCCGAAGCCCAGTTCCCGTTGCCGGCTATTCCGGAAAGCTTTGGCTTGCGGGGCGCGGTGTTTGCCGATGCTGCAACGCTCTATGGCAGCGCAATTCATACTGCAGGCGTCACCCAGTCCTCGACCGATATGAAGCTGCGCGCTTCGGTCGGTGTCGGGCTGATGTGGGCGTCACCGTTCGGTCCGATCCGAATCGACTATGCGATCCCGGTGAAAAAGGAACCGACCGACGACGTGCAGGAATTCAACTTCGGCATAGCGACCCGTTTCTAATCCGCGGGTTACGATGTTTCCGGGTCGTGTGATGGCCCGGAATCGACTGATCCGACCTAGCTGGATAATGTTTGTGGAATGACCGATCCGGTGTTCTTCGCGCCTTCACGCCGGTATACGGCTGGCGAGGTCGCGAATCTGACCGGCGCCAATCTTATTGATTCCTCGCAGGCCGACATCGCCATCGACGCGCTGGCGCCCGCCAATGAGGGTGGCGACGGTGCGCTCGTCTTTGTCGACGGCAAGCGCAATTTCGCCTTGATGCATTCGCTCAAGGCGGCTGCCGTTCTCTGTCCTGCCGACTTCGCCAACAGGGCGCCGCAGGGGATTGCGGTGCTGGCGCATCCGCGCCCGCAGCAGGCCTTCGCCATGGTGGGGCGGCTGCTCTTTCCGCAGGCCGCCACGCCCGGGCCGATGACCGGCGAAACCGGCATTTCGCCGCAAGCGCATATCGACCCGTCCGCGCATGTCGAAGCCGGTGCGATCGTGGAGGCAGGTGCCGTGATCGGTCCCGGCGCTGCCATCGGGAGCGGCACGGTCATTGCGCCCCATGCCGTCATTGGCCGCTCATGCAAGATAGGTCGTGATGGCTATGTCGGTCCGGGCGCCAGCATCCAATATGCGCTGATCGGCAACCGCGTCATCATTCATGGCGGTGCAAGGATCGGTCAGGACGGGTTCGGCTTCGTGGCCGGCGCCAAGGGACCTGAGCGCGTGCCGCAGATCGGCCGCGTCATCATCCAGGACGACGTCGAGATCGGCTCCAACTCGACCCTCGATCGCGGTGCGATGTCCGACACGATCATCGGACAAGGTACCAAGATCGACAATCTGGTGCAGATCGCCCACAATGTTCGTATCGGCCGCAATTGCATTATAGCCGGGCTTTCGGGTATTTCCGGTTCCGTCGTCGTCGGCGACAACGTCACCATGGGTGGCGGCGTCGGCCTCGCCGATCATTTGACCATCGGTCCCGGGGCCAAGCTTGCTGCGAGAAGTGGATTCATGAGCAACGTGCCGGCGGGCGAGGTCTGGGGAGGCTATCCGGCGCAGCCAATGGCGGAAGCCATGCGTGAGATCGCGATGCTGCGCAGGCTGGCCAGGACGCGCAAGCAGGGCGACGGAAATGGCTGACACGGTTGCGATGACACTTGAGGCGGTCGACATAATGGGGCTGATGAAGCTCCTGCCGCACCGTTATCCGTTTCTGCTGATCGACCGCATCGTCGAAATCGACGGCGACGACTCCGCGGTCGGCATCAAGAACGTGACCATCAACGAACCGCATTTTCAGGGCCATTTCCCGCAGCAGCCGGTGATGCCGGGCGTGCTCATCATCGAGGCGATGGCCCAGACCGCCGGCGCGATCTGCATTCGCAGCCTCAATGCGGAAAAGCCGTCGCTGGTTTATTTCATGACCATCGACAACGCGAAGTTCCGCAAGCCGGTCGTCCCAGGCGATCAGCTCAGGATCCACGTCAAGAAGATCAAGAAGCGCGGCAACCTGCTGAAATTTGCCTGCGAGGCGATGGTGGATGGCGCAAAGGCCGCCGAAGCCGAAGTTTCGGCTATGATGGTCACCGGCTGACGGTTTCTAATGCTCATGAAAGTTCAGACATCAATCCACCCTTCCTCGGTCGTCGAAGAAGGTGCCCAGCTCGGCGAAGGTGTGCGTATCGGACCCTTCTGCCATGTCGGCGCCGATGCTGTCATCGGCGATCGCGTCGAGCTGGTCAGCCATGTCTCGGTGATGGGCGCGACCACCGTCGGCGGCTCGACCAAGGTCTATCCAATGTCGACGCTCGGGGCGCCGCCGCAAAACACCAAGCACAAGGGCGGGCGCACGACGCTGGTCATCGGCGAAAATTGCACCATCCGCGAAGGCGTCACCATGCATGTCGGCACCGATTCCAGCCGCGGCGAGACGACGGTCGGCGATAATGGCAATTTTCTGGCCTATGCCCACATTGCCCATGACTGCGTCGTCGGCAAGAATGCCACCTTCGCCAACGGAGCAACGCTAGGCGGGCACTGCGAGATCGGCGACAATGTCTATATCGGCGGCCTGACCGCCGTGCATCAGTTTGTCCGCGTCGGCGACAACGCCTTTATCGGCGGCTGCTCGGCGGTCGTCGGCGATGTCATTCCCTTTGCGATCGCGGTCGGCAATCGCGCCAAGCTGCGCGGGCTCAACGTCATCGGCCTGAAGCGCTCCGGCCTGCCGCGCGCCGAAATCTACATGCTGCGCAGGGCTTACAGGGCGATTTTCGACCACTCCCGCACGGTCGGGGAGAATGTCGAGATCGCCAAGGCGGAATTCGCCTCGTCGCCGACGGCCATGAAGATGATCGACTTCATCACCAGTCGCGGCAAGCGGCATTATGCCGTCCCGCCGCTTAAGGGCGGTGGCGGCGATGACGATGGCGATGACGAGGGCTGAGCCCGCCGGGTCAGCGCTTGTACTCGCGCCGGGCTCCAGGGTCGGCATCATCGCCGGTGGCGGCAGCCTGCCGGTCGAAGTGGCGGAAGGTCTGGTCAGACAGGGACATTCGCCTTTCATCATCCTGGCCGAGGGCGAGGTGGATCGCGAAGCGGACTTTGCCGCCTACGAGCAGGCGACGCTTGCGCTCGAAGACATCGGCTTCCTGCTTCCCTTGCTGAAGCGCGAAGGCATTAGCCACCTGGTTCTTGCCGGCGAGATCAAGCGCAGGCCGCGGCTTGCGAAGGTACGTCCAACGCTCAGTCTGCTGACGATAATCCCCTCCGTGGCGATGGCGCTGGCCCGCGGCGACGACGGGCTTCTGAAGGTTCTGACGCGCGGGCTGGAAAGGCGCGGTATCACGGTGGTCGGAGCGCATGAGATCGTTCCAGATCTCGCTGCCGGCGAGGGCACGCTGACCAAGGCAGGACCAAAGCAATCGGACTGGCGCGATATCGAGGCGGGCCGCGCGGCGGCCAAGGTAATCGGCGAGCTTGACGTCGGCCAGGCAGCGATTGCGGTCGGAGGGCGGGTTATCGCGTTGGAAGGCATCGAAGGCACTAAGGGCCTGCTCGAGAGGACGCGCGAATTGCGCGGGCACGGCAGGCTCGCCGGCAAGACGCGCGGCGTCCTGGTCAAATGCGCCAAGCCAGGGCAGGAGCTGCGCGCCGACTTGCCCT
Organism: Mesorhizobium sp. WSM4898; assembly: GCF_029625845.1. Taxonomy (NCBI): domain Bacteria; kingdom Pseudomonadati; phylum Pseudomonadota; class Alphaproteobacteria; order Hyphomicrobiales; family Phyllobacteriaceae; genus Mesorhizobium; species Mesorhizobium sp. WSM4898. The sequence continues at coordinate 372,388 of NZ_JARTVQ010000003.1, forward strand.
CGATAGGCCCGCAGACGGTCGAGGCCGCACACGCGGCCGGCCTTGCCGGCATCGCCGTCGAAGCCGGCCGCTCGCTCATTCTCGAAGGCCCGGCGACTCTCGCGCGGGCCAATGCGCTTGGCTTGTTCATCGTCGGATTTCCCGCGACGGAGCCGACCGATGGCCACTGAGAGGCCGCTCAAGATCGCCATCGTCGCGGGCGAGGAATCGGGGGACTTGCTCGGCGCCGACATCGTGCGTGCGCTCGAGAAGACCACCGGCCGTAAGATCCGGCTCGTCGGCATCGGCGGCCGGCATCTGCAGGAACTGGGGCTGACACCGCTCTTCGACGGCAGCGAGATCGCGCTGATGGGCTTCAGCGCCGTCTTGCGCGACCTGCCGCGGCTGATGCGCCGGATCAGCCGAACAGCCGGCACCATCGCGGCGGAGCGGCCGGATTGCCTGATCACCATCGACAGCCCTGATTTTTCGCTGCGGGTCGCCAAAAGGGTCCGCGCCGCCGCGCCCGCCATCCCGATCGTCCATTATGTCTGCCCGAGCGTGTGGGCATGGCGGCCGGGCAGGGCGGCGGCGATGAAGCCCTATGTCGATCACATCCTCTGCATCCTGCCCTTCGAAGTGAAGGCGCTCACCCGACTTGGTGGGCCGCCCGGCACCTATGTCGGCCACCGGCTGACCCAGGATCCCGGCGTGCTTGGCGCCGCCAAGGCGCAGAGCTTGCCGCGGGACCTGTCGGAGGATCGCGTGAAGACGCTGCTCGTGCTGCCCGGCTCGCGCCGCGGCGAGGTGCGCCGGCTGATCGAGCCGTTCGGCAAGGCGATCTCGGTCTTGCATCAGCGCGGTCACCGCTTGCGGCTGATGCTGCCGACGGTGCCGCATGTCGCCGACCTGGTAAAGGCGTCCGTCACGCGGTGGGACGAGAAGCCAGAGATCGTCACCGATCCGGAGCGCAAATGGTTGGCTTTCGGCAAGGCCGATGCGGCTCTGATCGCCTCCGGAACAGTTTCGCTCGAGCTTGCGCTTTGCGGTGTTCCAATGGTCTCCAGCTACAAGCTCGATCCGATCGCGAGGCAGCTGCTGCAGCATCTGGTGACGACCTGGTCGGCGCTGCTGCCCAATTTGATCGCCGATCGCGCGCTGGTGCCGGAGTTCTACGATCAGTATGTCAGGCCGGAGAACCTGGCGCGTCAGCTGGAAGCCCTGTTTGCCGACACCGGCATGCGCGCGTGGCAGCGGGCAGGTTTCGCGGAAATCGCCAGGCGCATGGCGACCGACAGACCGTCGGGCGAGATTGCTGCCGAGGTGGTGCTGGGGTGCATCAAGAAAGCGAATAGGGAGTAGCGAATAGCGAATAGCGAGTACGCTGGCGCCACTCAGTGCCGCCAGTTCTTTCCCTATTCGCTACTCGCTATTTCGCTATTCGCTCAATCACCGCTTCGCAATCGGCACGTAATCGCGCTCCGTAGCGCCGGTGTAGAGCTGGCGCGGGCGGCCGATCTTCTGGTGCGGGTCTTCGATCATTTCCTTCCACTGCGCGATCCAGCCGACGGTGCGGGCGACCGCGAACAGCACGGTGAACATGGTGGTGGGGAAGCCCAGCGCCTTCAGCGTGATGCCCGAATAGAAGTCGACGTTCGGATAGAGCTTCTTCTCGATGAAATACTCGTCGGTCAGCGCGATCTTCTCCAGCTCCATCGCGATGTCGAGCAGCGGATCATCCTTGATGCCGAGCTCGCCCAGCACCTCATGCGCCGTCTTCTGCATGATCTTGGCGCGCGGATCGTAGTTCTTGTAGACGCGATGGCCGAAGCCCATCAGGCGGAACGGGTCGTTCTTGTCCTTGGCGCGGGCGATGAATTCCGGGATGTGATCGACATGGCCGATCTCGCCCAGCATGTTGAGGGCCGCCTCGTTGGCGCCGCCATGCGCGGGGCCCCAGAGGCAAGCAATGCCGGCCGCGATGCAGGCGAACGGATTGGCGCCCGAAGAGCCGGCGAGACGAACCGTCGAAGTCGACGCGTTCTGCTCGTGATCGGCGTGCAGGATGAAGATGCGCTCCATGGCGCGCGCCAGCACCGGATTGATCTTGTACTCCTCACACGGCACGGCAAAGCACATGTGCAGGAAGTTGGCGGCGAAATTCAGCTCGTTCTTCGGGTAAATGAAGGGCTGGCCGATGTGGTATTTATAGGCCATCGCCGCGATCGTCGGCATCTTGGCGATCAGCCGCATGGAGGCGACCATGCGCTGGTATGGGTCCGAGATGTCGGTAGAGTCGTGGTAGAAGGCCGACAGCGCGCCGACCACGCCGCACATGACGGCCATCGGATGGGCGTCGCGGCGGAAGCCGGTGAAGAAGCGCGACATCTGCTCATGCACCATGGTGTGGCGCGTAACGCGATAGTCGAAGTCGTCCTTCTGCGCCTTGGTCGGCAATTCGCCGTAGAGCAGTAGATAGCAGACCTCGAGGAAGTCGCCGTGCTCGGCGAGCTGGTCGATCGGGTAGCCGCGATGCAGCAGGATGCCGGCGTCGCCGTCGATGAAGGTGATCGCCGACTCGCAGCTTGCCGTCGAGGTGAAACCGGGATCGTAGGTGAAGGCCCCGGTGGTGCTGTACAGCGCGCCGATGTCGATCACGTCGGGCCCGGTCGAGCCGCTTCGCACCTTGAATTCATGCGTCTTGCCGGCGAACTCGAGCCTTGCGGTCGACTCACGCGCCTTGCCGCCCGATTCCAGTTTTGTCGCAGCTTCGCTCATTGCAAACTCCTTTATGTTTTCTCATGCCGGCAAGGCAATTCCTGCAAACGACACGTCGAAATCACCGGAATGCGCGAACTTGCCACCGCATTTTAGGAGGTGCGTGCCAGATTGGGCCAAGGCCTAATGTTGCACTGCGAAACACACCTTTCAATGCCAATCTTCTTGGGCCAGTTCGCTCCTAATCGATTTGATCCGCAACCCGCGCCAGGCTCTCCTCACGGCCGAGCACGGCGAGTACATCGAACACGCCGGGCGAGGTGCTGCGGCCGGTGAGCGCGGCTCTCAGCGGTTGGGCCACGGCGCCGAGCTTATGGCCGCCGGCCTGCGCAAAGTCGCGAATAGCGGCTTCCGCGGTTGCGGCGCTCCATTCGCTGGAGATCGCGGCGAGCGCGGCATGGGTACCGCGCAAAATGGCGCGGGCGTCGCTGCCAAGCAACCCCGCAGCCCTTTCGTCGAGCTGCAAGGGCCGCTCGGCGAACAGGAAGCCGGCTCCATCGACGAGCTCGACCAACGTCTTTGCCCGCTCCTTGAGGCCCGGCATGGCAGCAAGCAGCTGTGCCTGGCGCCTGTCGTCGAGCTTGGCCGCAAGCGCCGGGCCACCCTCGAGATAGGGCAGGGTGGCTACGAGAATATCAAATAGCGCCTTGTCGTCCATCTTGCGCATATGGACGCCGTTCAGCGCCTCGAGCTTGGCGAAGTCGAACCGGGCGGCGCCCTTGTTGACGTCGGCGATGTCGAACCAGGAGATCATATCCTTGATCGACATCACCTCGTCGTCGCCGTGGCTCCAGCCGAGCCTGGCCAGATAGTTGAGCAGGGCCTCCGGCAGATAGCCCATGGCGCGATAAGCCTCGACGCCGAGCGCGCCGTGGCGCTTCGACAGCTTGGCGCCGTCGGCACCATGGATCAGCGGGATGTGCGACATCGACGGCACGGTCCAGCCCATGGCGTTGTAGATTACGGTCTGGCGCGCGGCGTTGGTCAGGTGATCGTCGCCGCGGATGATGTGGGTGACGCCCATATCGTGATCGTCGACGACGACGGCATGCATGTAGGTCGGGTTGCCGTCCGAGCGCAGGATGATGAAGTCGTCGAGGTCCTTGTTCGGGAATCGCACCTCGCCCTGTACGCGGTCGTGCACGACGGTCTCTCCTTCGGTCGGCGCCTTGATGCGGATGGCGCCCTTGACGCCGGGAGGCGCCTCGGAGGGGTCGCGGTCGCGCCACTGGCCATTGTAGCGCGGCGGCAGCCCGTTGGCCCGCGCCGCCTCGCGCATCGCCTCCAGCTCGGCAGGCGTCTCATAGCTGTAATAGGCCTTGCCCAGCCGTACGAGCTCCTCTGCCACCTCACGGTGGCGCGGCGCTCGCTCGAACTGCGACACGGCCTCGCCGTCCCATGAGAGGCCGAGCCAGGTCAGCCCGTCCAGGATAGCGGCTGTCGCCGCTTCGGTGGAGCGCTCGCGGTCAGTGTCCTCGATGCGCAGCAGCATCGTGCCGCCCGTGTGCCTGGCGTAGAGCCAGTTGAACAGCGCCGTGCGCGCCCCGCCGATGTGCAGATAGCCGGTGGGCGAGGGGGCAAAGCGGGTGACGACCTTGTCGGACATGGAACTCTCGGAAGAAGCTCTGAAGCGGGCATGATTGCGCGGACTTTCGCGCGGTGGGCGTTCATGTAGCATAGGAGGTCTGGGGCGCAAGGGGCAGACCCGATGGCTGGACGTGGCCGGGGTGCGGAGGATGGCGAGAAGACGACGGCTGGCGTGAGCGAGCGCCTGCTGTTTGCCGACACCGTGCCTGCTGAGGCAGTACCGGTTTGGGTTCCCGTGCCGCGTCCGGCCACCGAGATTTCGGACGGCGACGCCGTCGTGAAGCCGCCTCCGCCGGCAGCGATCGACTTGATCCGCAGGCGGTTCCGCCGTGCCTCGTTTTCCGCGATTCGCCGGGGTGTGGCCGAGGCAGCCTCCACCGAGCTCGACCGCGGCATCGGCTTCCTCCTGGTGCCGGTGTTCCTGGCCGCCGGCGTGATACTCTATTATTCCTTGAGCGCCGAGCCGGATCTTTACAGACCGCTGGCGGCGGTGGCGCTGATGGCTCTATGCGCGGCGGTTTCGCGTCCCTGGCTGAAGACACACCTGGTCTTTATGGCGGCGCTGTTTTGCGCGCTGGGCTTCGTCGCCGCGAAGGTCGAGACCTGGCGCGCCGCTACACCGATGCTCGGCTCCGAAATCCAGACGCGGCTGACAGGCCGCGTCGTCATCGCCGAGGAAATGGCCAATGGCCGCGTCAGGCTGACCATCGATCTCCTCTCGACCGCGCATCCAAAGCTGCGCTACGCACCGGATCGCGTCAGGCTCTCGGCACGCAGGATCCCGGCCGGCATGAAGGCCGGATCGCTGGTGACGGGTTACGCGCGGCTCCTGCCGCCGACCGGGCCGGTCCGTCCCGAAAGCTATGATTTTTCCTTCGACAGCTATTTTTCCGGCATCGGCGGCAGCGGATTTTTCCTCGGCGACCCGAAACTCATTCCGCCAACCGACCCGATCGCTCAGACGAGCATCGCCTCGGCCATCGAGAACACGCGCGAAAACATTGCCGACCACATCAGAAGCACCGTCGGCGGACCCGAAGGCGAAATTGCCGCCGCACTGATCGTCGGCGTGCGCGCCGGCATTCCGGAGGACATCAACGAGGCGATGCGGCGGACCGGCATCTATCACATCATCTCGATTTCGGGCCTGCACATGGCGCTGGTCGCCGGCACGGTCATGCTTCTGCTGCGCGGCGCCTTTGCGCTGTTCCCGGATTTTTCGTCACGCCGGCCGGTGAAGAAATATGCCGCGGCAATCGCGCTTATGTCGATCGCCGCCTATCTCGTCATCTCCGGCGTGGTGGTCGCCGCCGAGCGAAGCTTCATCATGCTGGCCGTCATGCTGATCGCCGTGCTTTTCGACCGCGCCGCGCTGACGATGCGCAACTTGGCGATCTCGGCCATCGCCGTCATCCTGGTGTCGCCGCATGAAGTGGTTGGCCCGAGCTTTCAGATGTCGTTCGCGGCAACCGCCGCCCTTGTCGGCGCCTATGCCGGCTGGTCCGACTACCGCGCCGGCAAGGTGAGAGCGCCGCCGGAAAAGCGTTCGTTCCTGCGGTTCATGTCGCACAAACTGGCAGTCGGAGCAGGTGGCGCCGCAATGACGTCGATCATTGCCGGAAGTGCCACGGCGCTGTTTGCCATCTGGCATTTCCAGCGCGTCTCGCCGCTCAGCCTGCTGGCCAATCTCGCGATCATGCCGATCGTCACGATCGTGATGTTTCTCGCCGTCGCCAGCGCGGTCATGATGCCGTTCGGCTTCGACGGGCCCTTCCTCTATTTGATGGGCAAGGGCCTAGCGGCGATGATCGCGATCTCGGCGTGGATTTCGGAGTGGTCGCCGGTCGATGCCGTGGGCCTGATCTCGATCCATTCGGTGCTGCTGGCGACGATCGCGCTCGTCATCGCCACGATGGCGACTACGTGGCTCAGGCTGGCCGCAATTCCTTTCGCTGCCGCGGCCGTCATGATCATCCCGCAGGTGCGCACGCCGGACCTGCTGATCTCGGAGGACGCGCATCTGGTGGCGATGCCGATCGGCGGCGGCGAACTCGCCATCAATCGTGCCCGCTCGAACGAGTTCACCACCGATAACTGGAAACGCGCGCTCAAGGCCGAAACGATCGTGCCGCCGGAGACATTCGCCAAGGGCACACTGGACTTGGCCGATCCCGTCGACCTGCCGCCTGGATCGCCCTTTTACTGCACGGGCGACCTCTGCATTGGCCGGCATCCATCGGGCGCGATCGTCGCGCTCGCCGAGAACCGCGAAGCAGCCCGGCCTGCCTGCGACTTCGCAGACCTCATCGTCATCAACGACGCCACGGCCTACAATCCCTGCCGCGATCCACGTATTCTCGTCGTCACCAAGCGGCAGCTCGCGCGCGACGGCAGCGGCGCTGTCTTCTTCGATCCGCAATCGGCGACGGCGCGAGCAACCATTCAATACGCCGTCGAAAAACCGTACCGCCCTTGGCACGAACAGCGGCGATACTCGCGTGAGGCGAGGGGGTTGGCGCCTTACAAGAAGCCCGAGAAGCCGGAAGCCAAGCCGCAGCCCCTCAGTAGCGGCGGATGAGCCCGACGAGCTTGCCCTGAACCTTCACGCGATCGGGACCGAAGATGCGCGTCTCATAGGCCGGATTGGCAGCCTCGAGCGCGATGGAGGCGCCCTTGCGGCGGAAGCGCTTCAGCGTCGCCTCCTCGTCATCGACCAGCGCCACGACGATCTCCCCGGGGCTCGCAGTGCTGGCGTTGCGGATGATGACCGTGTCGCCGTCGAAGATGCCGGCCTCGATCATCGAATCGCCTTTGACCTCGAGCGCGTAGTGCTCGCCGCCCGCGATCATGTCCGGCGGCACTGTGATCGAATGCGTCTGGTGCTGGATGGCGTCGATCGGCACGCCGGCGGCAATGCGACCCATCACCGGGATGGAGACGGCTGAAACGGCGTCGTCGTCATTGCTGGGCGTCGGCGTGCGGGCGGGCGCCGCGGGTTTGATCTGGCGGCCGAGATTGCCTTGGCCGCCCTGGATGACGCTCGGCGAGAACTTCTTCGCCGCATTGAGGCCGGGCGCGATCGAGTCAGGTAGGCGCAGCACTTCAAGGGCACGCGCCCGGTTCGGAAGCCGGCGAATGAAACCGCGCTCCTCCAGCGCCGTGATCAGGCGGTGGATGCCCGATTTCGAGGCAAGGTCGAGCGCTTCCTTCATCTCATCGAAAGACGGCGGAATGCCGCTTTCCTTGAGCCGTTCATGGATGAACATCAGCAGTTCATGTTGTTTGCGCGTCAGCATGGCGGCCCCCATGGGTTCTGAAACCAGAATCAGAAAAACAAACCCAGAACAAACACTATCTGTTCCAGTTGTGTTCCGCAACCGTTTAAAGTTTAGTGAATGTGTTGACGTTTTGTTCAGCGTAACATCAGAACGCTGCATTCCTCGCCGGCTTCAGCCGCCGGTGCGAAGGGTTGGCGCACGATCAGGCCATTGGCATCGGCGAGCATCCTCAACATCGAGGAATCCTGGATGCCGAACGGTGTTGCGATCAACCCCCCCGCATCTTCGCGGACCACGGCGCGCACATAGTCCTGCCTGAGATCGTTGGCGTGCATTGCGACGCCTAACCGGGCCGTGCGGATTTCCTGACGGCAGGACCGGCCGCCCAGCCGCGCCAGAAGCGGCTTCAGGAACAGCTGCGAGCAGACCAGGCTTGCGACCGGATTGCCGGGCAGGCCGATGCAGCGAATGTCGCCGAGCCGGCCAAACATCAGCGGCTTGCCGGGACGCATGGCGATCTTCCAGAAGTCGAGCTGCATGCCTTCGCCGGTCAGCACGTCATGGATCAAGTCGTGGTCGCCGACGGAGGCGCCGCCAAGCGTGACGATGACGTCGGCGCCGGCCTTGACCGCCTTCTTGACCAGGGCCGCGATCGCGTCCTTGCGGTCGGCGGCAATGCCGAGGTCGAGCGCGCGCGCGCCGACCGACTGGGCCGTAGCTGTGACGCCACAGGCATTCGACGAGATGATCTGGTCGGGGCCGAGCGCGCTGCCCGGCGGCAGCAATTCATCGCCGGTGGCGATGATGGCGAGCAGCGGCTGCCGCACCACGTTGAGACTCGGATGGTTGGCCGATGCCGCCAGCGAAAGCGCCGCCGGATCGAGCTGGCGGCCTTTTTCGAGGAGCAGGTCGCCCTCGCAGAAGTCGAGGCCGCGGCGACGGACGTTTCGTCCCTCCACGGTCGGCTCGGTCACTTCGATGCCGCCGCCGCCGAGATCGCGGACATTCTCCTGGATAACGATGGTATCGGCGCCTTCGGGGAGCGGCGCGCCGGTGAAGATGCGCACGGCCTCGCCCTTGCCGACAGAGCCGGTGAAGCCACGCCCGGCGGGCGCCATGCCGATCACGGAGAGCCGCGCCGGCGCCGAGGCTACGTCGGCGGCCCGCACGGCATAGCCGTCCATCGCCGACGCATTGAAGGGCGGCTGGGTGCGCAGAGCCACCACGGGGTCGGCCAGCACCCGGCCGGACGCGTCGGCCAGCGGCACGCTTTCGCCTGGCAGCGCGGTCGCGCCGTCCAACAGGCGTTGGAGCGCCTCGGCGACCGGAAGCAAAGCCATGCTAAGGACCTACCTTGTAGTCGCCCGACTTGCCGCCGGCTTTCTCGACCAGCCTGATGCCGGAAATCGCCATGGCGCGGTCCGCTGCCTTGGCCATGTCGTAGATGGTGAGGCAGGCAACCGACGCCGCGGTCAGCGCCTCCATTTCGACCCCGGTCTTGCCGGTAACCCTGGCAAGCGCGGTGACCCTCAGGCCGGGAAGCGCGCGATCGGGCTCGATCTCGACGGCAACCTTGGTGAGAAGGAGGGGATGGCAAAGCGGGATGAGCTCATGCGTCTTCTTGGCCGCCATGATGCCGGCGATGCGCGCCGTGCCCAGCACGTCGCCTTTCTTGGCGTCGCCGGCCAGGATCATCTCCAGCGTTTCCGGCTGCATGGTGACATACCCTTCGGCGATGGCCGTGCGCGTCGTCTCGGCCTTGCCGCCGACATCGACCATGTTGGCTTCGCCCTTGGCGCCGAGATGCGTAAGCGCGGGCATCCTCAAACGGCCTCGGCCGGCGCCTTGCCCGTCAGCAGAAGGGCGGTCGCGGCGGCCACGTCGGCCTGCCGCATCAGGCTTTCGCCAACGAGGAAGGTGCCGATCTTGTTCTTTTCCAGCCGCCGGCAGTCCTGATGGGTGAAGATGCCGCTCTCGCTGACCAGCAGCCGGTCGTCCGGGACCATGGCGGCAAGCCGCTCGGAAACGTCGAGGCTGGTTTCGAAGGTTCTCAAATCGCGGTTGTTGATGCCGATCAGCCGCGACGAGAGGCGAAGCGCGCGTTCCATCTCCTGTTCGTCATGCACCTCGACCAGCGCGTCCATGCCGAGATCGAAGGCCGTGGCTTCCAATTCACTGGCCAAGGCGTCGTCGACGCTCGCCATGATGATGAGGATCGCGTCCGCGCCCCAGGCGCGGGCTTCATGAACCTGATACGGGTCGAAGAGGAAATCCTTGCGCAGGGCGGGCAGGCTAACGGCGGCGCGCGCTGCGGTCAGAAAGCCGGGCGCGCCCTGGAAGGACGGTGCGTCGGTCAGCACCGAAAGACAGGCAGCACCGCCTTGTTGATAGGCCCTCGCGAGCGCCGGCGGGTCGAAGTCGGCGCGGATCAAGCCCCTGGAAGGGCTGGCCTTCTTGATCTCCGCAATCAGCGCGAAGCCGCCGGCCTTCCGCTTGGCCTCAAGCGCCGCAAGGAAGCTGCGCGGGGGTTCCGCATCCTTGGCCTTCGCCTTGACCTCGGCAAGCGGCGCGCTGAGCTTTGCGGCGGCGATCTCATCGCGCTTGTAGGCTTCTATCTTGCGCAGGATATCGGACAAAATTCTAACCGTTCGAAATCTCGATGAGCTTGTCGAGCACCGCGAGCGCCCGGCCGCTGTCGATGGCCTGCGCTGCTGCCTCGGTGCCATCGCCGAGCGTCGTCGCCTTGCCGGCCACCACCAGCCCGGCGCCGGCATTCATCAGCACGGTGTCGCGATAAGCGCCGGCAGCGCCGCCCAGCATATCGCGCAATGCCTTGGCATTGTAGGCCGCTTCGCCGCCGCGCAGATCCTCTTTGTTATGCCGCTTCAGTCCGACCGCTTCCGGAGTGAGGGTAAAGGTGCGGATCTCGCCGCCGGCGAGCTCTGCGACCTGCGTCTCGCCCGTGGTGGTGATCTCGTCATAACCGTCGCCGTGCACGATCCAGGCATGATCGGTACCCAGCGCCTTCAGCGTCTCAGCCACCGGCATGATCCATTCGGGCAGGAAGACGCCAACCATCTGCCGGCCGACGCCGGCTGGATTCGACAGCGGCCCGAGCAGATTGAAGATGGTGCGCGTGCCGAGCTCGCCCCGGACAGGACCGACATGCTTCATCGCCGGATGATGCGCTGGCGCGAACATGAAGCCGACGCCGGCCTCCTGGATGCAGCGGCCGATCGTCTCCGGTGCGATGTCGACCTTGACGCCGAGGGCCATCAGCACATCCGCCGCGCCGGTCAGCGAGGACAGGCCGCGATTGCCGTGCTTGGCCACCGGAACACCCGCGGCGGCGATGACGAATGCCGATCCGGTCGAAATGTTCACCGAGTGCGAATTGTCGCCGCCGGTGCCGACGATGTCGATGGCGCCGCGCGGGGCTTCGACGCGGAGCATCTTGGCGCGCATCGTGGCGACCGCGCCGGAGATCTCGCTCACGGCTTCGCCGCGCACGCGCAACGCCATCAGGAAGCCACCGATCTGCCCCGGCGTCGCGTCGCCCGACATGATGATGTCGAAGGCCTCGCGCGCTTCCTCAAAGGAGAGCGCGGTGCCGGTCGCGACCTTGGCGATATATGTCTTAAGCGCGCTCATCGTGTCTGTGCTTGGGAAACGGCGGCCGGATCGATACGAACGTCATATTGCGACTGCAGCTGCGCCACCAGCTGATCGAGCAGGTCGTCGGATATGCCGGCGCTGAAAGATTTCTGCGCGTCTTCCGGGACAGAGCTGCCATCGGCACCGGCAGGTTCGAAGACTTCGGCAACCTTGAACAGGATCTGGCCGTCGCCGGTGGGCGAGGGGATCAGGCCCGTGCTGCCTTCGCCGACGCCGAACATGGCCGCCGCGCCCTCGTTGCCGAAATCGGCATCGTCGGCTTCGCGCTTCAGGCCGCGCTTGGTCTGCTTCTCGAGCTTAAGCTCGCCCGCGATCACGTCGAGCGTCGCACCGGCCTTGAGGCGCTTTTCCAACTCCCCGGCCTTGGCGGTGAGCCGCTTGTCGGTCTCGGCCGCGGTCCAGTCGGCCACCACCTTCTGGCGAACCTCGTCCAGCGTTCGGTCGCGCGCCGGCGTGATCGACTGGACTTCATAGAAAACGAAGCCGTTGGCGGCAGTGGTCAGGCCTTCATTCTCGGTGTTCGGCTCGGCCTCGAAGACGGCCTTGATGAGGTCCGCCGATTGCGGCAGGTCGTTGACGATCGTGCCGTCCGGCCGCTGGCCGGTGCGGTCGATGGCGTCGATGGTGACGACCTTGAGCTTTAGCTTGTCGGCCGCCTGGGCAAGCGAGGCACCGGAAGCGCGGGTGTCCTCGTAGCTGTCGTGGACGTCGAGCAGGACGCGGCTTGCCTCGCCGAGCGCAAGATCCTTGCGGATCTGGTCGGACACTTCCGAAAGCGGCTTCACCACCTGCGGCTTGATCTCGGTGACGCGCAAGAGCACCGGGCCGAAGGCGCCCTGAACCACCGGGCTGACCTCGTTGACGTTGAGCGAGAAGGCTGCGTCGGCCACCGCCTTGTCGGCGATCTTGTCCTTTGCCAGCGTGCCGAGCACGGTGTCGGCCTGCGTCTTGCCCTCTGCGGTGACGATCTTGTCGAAGGTGGCGCCGGCCTTCAGGGAGTCAAATGCCGCCTTGGCCGCGTCCGGCGTCTTGAACACCAGCTGTTCGATGGTGCGCATTTCGGGCGTCGTATAGCGCGCCTTGTTCTTGTTGTAGTCGTCAGCGACCTGCTGATCGGTGACCGCCGTCGGGTCCATGATGTCCTGCGGCTCAAGCCGGATATAGGAGAATTTGCGGTATTCCGGCGCGGCGTAGTTCTTCTTGTTGGCTTCGAAATAGGTTTTCAGCGCGCTGTCGGACGGCGCCTCGATCGGCTGGACGAGTGTCTTCGGCAGGACGAGATAGTCGATCGTGCGGTCCTCTCCGCGATAGAGTGCGACCGCCTTCAGGAAGGTCTGCGGCGCCTTGAGGCCGTCGGAAATCGCCTCGACGATCTGCTGGCGGACCGCCACCTGCGAGCGGTTCTTCAGATAGTCCTCGGGTCGCATGCCGATCTGGCTCAGCAGATATTCGAAGGTCCTGCGGTCGAACTGGCCGCCTGGACCCTTGAAGGCCGGATCCTCGCGCGTCAGCTCGGCCAGCCGGTCCTTGGAAAGGCCAAGCCCGAGCTTGCGAGCCAGCTCGTCGAGAACGGCGCCGGAGACGAGCTGCGCCAGGACCTGGTTGTCGAGGCCGAGCAGCTTAGCCTGTTCATGCGTGATGCGCTGGCCATATTGCTGCGACAGCAGGTTGATCTGGCGATCGTAGGCGAGGCGGTATTCGTTGATCGAAACCGTGGTGCCGCCGGCGGTAATCACCGAATGATGGCCAGCCAAGCTTCCCGACAGGCGCCCGGAAATACCCCAGACGGCAAAGCTCACCACCAGCAAGGACAGCAAAGCTTTCGCGACCCAGGTGCCCGCCGCGCTTCTCAAAATACCAAGCATGCCCACTTCCGATCTTTGCGCATTTTCGCATGCGCCGACTCTGAAACAAGCGCAATAGCGTCCTTCCGGCCCACTGTCGATTGCTTTGTGGCCCGATTTTGGTAGTGAGGGCGCTGCCTTATGTTGCCTGGAGAACTCGACGCCATGACCCCTGGAATCCGTCCGCTCGTTGCCGGCAACTGGAAAATGAACGGCACCAGCGCCTCGCTCAACGAGTTGAGGATGATCGGCAACGGCTTCATGAGCGGCCTCGATGCGGAGACGGAAGCCCTGGTCTGCGTTCCGGCCACCTTGCTTCACCAGGCCGCAGAGATCCTTTCGCGGACACCGGTTCGCGCCGGCGGCGAGGATTGCCACCCCAAGGAGAGCGGCGCCTATACGGGTGAGATTTCGGCCGAGATGCTGAAGGATGCCGGCGCAAGCCATGTCATCGTCGGCCACTCCGAGCGGCGCGAGCAATGCGGCGACGACGATGCGATCGTCAATGCCAAGGCTTCGGCCGCCTGGCGGGCAGGGCTGGTGGCCATCATCTGCATCGGCGAGACGCGCGCCGAGCGTGAAGCCGGCGCGACGCTCGATGTCCTGTCGCGGCAGCTCGACGGTTCCGTGCCGGCGAGCGCCACCGCCGCCAACACCATCATCGCTTACGAGCCCGTCTGGGCCATCGGCACCGGCCTGACGCCGACCGCGGCCGACGTCGCCGAGGCGCATGCCCATATCCGTGGCAAGCTGACGGCGCTGCTCGGCGATGCCGCGGCCAGAATGCGCATTCTCTATGGCGGTTCGGTCAAGCCGTCCAATGCTGTGGAGCTGCTCGGCGTCGAGAATGTCGATGGCGCGCTGGTCGGCGGCGCAAGCCTGAAGGCGGCCTACTTCCTCGCCATTGCCGAAGCCTATATGCACATGTCATAGCCGCAGACGGCGGCAGGGGCGCGGCCCAAATCGTTGCAATGGCCGCATTGCTCCCCATATTCCCGGCCACGGGCTTGGAAATGCCGCCAAAGCATTGTAAGGAGCCGCCTCCAAATCACCGGTCGTATGCGCGGCCGCGCAAGGCCTCGCCAGGATAAATTATGGAAACGGTACTGATCGTCGTTCATCTTATGGTCGTGCTCGCCCTTGTCGGCGTGGTGCTGCTGCAGCGCTCCGAAGGCGGCGGTCTCGGCATTGGTGGCGGTTCCGGTTTCATGACGGCGCGGGGCGCAGCCAACGCGCTTACCCGCGCGACTGCGATCCTGGCCGCGGCTTTCTTCGTGACCTCGCTCGCGCTCTCCATCCTTGCCCGCTACGGCGAGAAGCCGATCGACATCCTCGACAGGGCACCGGCTTCGACCTCGGGCAATGCCGGCAAGGGTGTGCTCAACCAATTGCCGGGCGCCACCGGTCCGGTGGGCAGCTCGCAGCCGGCGGCGCCGGCTGGCGGCACCGCGCCGGCCGCCCCGTCGGGCGGAACGACAACCACGACGCCGCTGTCGAATGGCGGCACCACCACGGCCCCGGCCACTGCTCCCGCAACACCGGCGCCCGCGAATCCGACCACGCCGCCGGCCGCGAACGGCGTTACCTTGCCGGTCACCCCGCAGGTTCCGAACCAGTAGCCGGACAAGCATTGCTGCCGCGATCTGTTGTTCTTTGAACACAGTCGCGGCAAATGCCGCTCGATCACGAAGATTCAACCAAATGTAACGCGTCGCTCAGCTTGAGGGCGCGCTGGCTAATCGATTATAGATTGCGCGCGGCACTTTTCGGCGTCCTTGGGGGGCGCCGGGCGACGCCGTTGGGCAACTAGCATAGAAAATCGGATCTTCGCCATGCAGCTTCGCAGCTTCATCCTTTTGGGATTCTGTGCCGTATTCGGCATGGGCTCCGCGGCCTTTGCCTCACCGGCAAATCTGGCCGCTTCGCCGTCGGTAGAGAAGACCGACGCAATTCCCGTCGCCGCCAAGAGCGACGCATCGCAGCTGAGGCTTCTCAAGAAGAAGAAAAACCCGACTCCGGACGACCTCGCGCAGATCGAAAAGCTCGAGGCCAAGATCGCTGCCGACAAGGAAGCGGCCAAGCAAAAGGCGCTCGAAGCCCGCAAGCTGGCGATGCGTGAGGCGGCCAAGGCCAAGGCAGATGCGGCGCGTCAGGAATGGCTCTCCAAGAAGGGTTCGGCCGCGCCGGCCGAAGTGGCTGATGCGATGCCCGGGAAGAAGACCGTCAAGATCATCGAACCGCTCACGCCCGTGGCGCCGATCGCCTCGCTCCAGGCCGAGGAGCCGATCCCGGCCGAGGCGATGAACATCACGGCCACCGGCAACAACGGTGAGTTGCGAAGCGAACAACCCGGCCAGAAGCGGGCGAGCAGCGGCGGCCTGTTCGCCGGCCTGTTCGGCGGTTCCTCGGTGACCTCGATCAACTATCTGCCGGAGACCCGCGCGCTTGATTCGGCGCTCGCCAAGAAGGATGCCAAGAGGCCGTTCAAGGTGAAGCCGGAGTTCGTGCCGCAGGACGTCGCCTTCACCGGCTATGAGCCCGGGACGATCGTCATCGACACGACTGCTCGCCGCCTCTACCTCGTCGAATCGTTTTCCACCGCGCGCCGCTACGCCATCGCAGTCGGCCGTGAAGGCCTGCAGTTCAAGGGGACGGTGGCCGTCGGCGACAAGCAGGAATGGCCACGCTGGATCCCGACGCTCGACATGCAGAAGCGCGAGCCGAAGCACTATGGCCAGTACAAGGACGGCATGCCCGGTGGCGGCGAAAACCCGCTCGGCGCGCGCGCCATCTACCTCTATGACGGCAAGAAGGACACGCATCTGCGCATCCACGGCACCATTGCACCGCAGTCGATCGGAACCAGCGCTTCCAACGGCTGCTTCCGCATGATCAACGAGCACGTCATGGATCTCTACAGCCGCGTCAAGATCGGCACCAAGGTCGTTATTATCTAACGCGTTGAAGCAAACTGCCGAAAGGGCCGGCACCACCGGCCCTTTTTCTTTGATCAAAGCGCGTCGCGTTAAAAGACGCTGGTGCCGCGCTTTCGAGTTTCTGTTCTGATGCCTGCCATTCTCCCAAAACCACTGCACAGTTTTGGGCGGCATGCTTCAGAGAAATGCCCATCCGGACACAGCGCCATCTGGGAAAAAGCCTTCGCGGCGGTTTTTTCTCTGGCGGAATCAATCAGGCCGCGTTAAGCGATGACTCCCATGGCGCGATATGTATTCATCACAGGCGGCGTGGTTTCCTCACTCGGAAAAGGCATCGCTGCAGCAGCTCTTGGGGCTCTTCTGCAGGCGCGTGGCTATCGGGCGCGGATCAAGAAGCTCGATCCCTACCTCAATGTCGACCCCGGAACGATGTCGCCGTATCAGCATGGCGAAGTGTTCGTGACCGACGACGGCGCTGAGACCGATCTCGATCTCGGCCACTATGAGCGTTTTACCGGCCGCTCGGCCAACCAGCAGGACAACATCACCACCGGCCGCATCTACAAGAACATCATCGAGCGCGAGCGGCGTGGCGACTATCTCGGCGCGACCGTGCAGGTGATCCCGCACGTCACCGACGAGATCAAGCATTTCGTCCTTGAAGGCAATGACGATTACGACTTTGTGCTGTGCGAGATCGGCGGCACTGTCGGCGACATCGAGGCGATGCCGTTCCTAGAGGCGATTCGCCAGCTCGGCAACGACCTGCCGCGCAACAACGCGGTCTATGTGCATCTCACCCTGATGCCGTACATCCCTACCGCCGGCGAATTGAAGACCAAGCCGACGCAGCATTCTGTCAAGGAATTGCGCGGCATCGGCATCGCGCCCGACATCCTTCTGGTGCGCGCCGACCGGCCGATCCCCAAGGAAGAGCGCCGCAAGCTTTCGCTGTTCTGCAATGTGCGCGAGAGCGCCGTCATCCAGGCGCTCGACGTGCCGCACATCTACGACGTGCCGATGGCGTATCACAAGGAAGGGCTGGATTCCGAGGTGCTTGCAGCCTTCGGCATCGATCCGGCGCCGAAGCCGCGGATGGAGCCGTGGCAGGCGCTCTCCAGCCGCATCCACAATCCGGAAGGCGAGGTGACGATTGCCGTCGTCGGCAAATACACCGGCCTCAAGGACGCCTACAAATCGCTGATCGAGGCGCTGTCGCATGGCGGGCTTGCCAACCGCGTCAAGGTCAAGCTTGACTGGATCGAGAGCGAGATCTTCGAGAAGGAAGACCCGACGCCGTGGTTGGAGAAGGTGCACGGCATTCTCGTTCCCGGCGGTTTCGGCGAGCGCGGCTCCGAGGGCAAGATCCTGGCCGCGAAGTTCGCGCGCGAGCGCAAGGTGCCTTACTTCGGCATCTGCTTCGGCATGCAGATGGCCTGCATCGAGGCTGCGCGGTCGCTCGCCGGCGTCGAGCATGCCTCTTCCACCGAATTCGGCCCGACCGAGGAGCCGGTCGTCGGCCTGATGACGGAATGGCTGAAGGGCAACATGCTGGAGAAGCGCAGGGCTACCGGCGATCTCGGCGGCACCATGCGCCTCGGCGCTTATCAAGCCGACCTCGCCAAGGGGTCGAAGATCGCCGAGATCTACGGCGACACGCAGATCTCCGAGCGCCACCGGCACCGCTACGAGGTGAACATCGACTACAAGCAGCGGCTTGAGGATTGTGGCCTGGTCTTTGCCGGCATGTCGCCAGACGGGGTGCTGCCGGAGACGGTGGAATATCCCGACCATCCCTGGTTCATCGGCGTGCAGTACCACCCTGAACTGAAGAGCCGCCCGCTCGAGCCGCACCCGCTGTTTGCAAGCTTCATCGAAGCGGCGGTGGAGCAGTCGCGGCTGGTCTGAACGATCGGCCGGCGACCATGCGAACTTACGTCGCGCTGCTCTACAGCATCATCCTGGGCGAGGGGCGGCGCGTTGTCATGTCCGAGCTCAAGGCGATGGCCGAAGCCATCGGGCTGAAAAACGTCCGCACGCTGGTCGCCACGGGTAATCTGGTCTTCGAGGCGCGGACGGCCAGCGTTTCCGGTCTCGAACGGCGGCTGGAAAAGGCCTTCGAAGAGACTTTCGGCCGCCATGTCGATATCATCGTGCGCGGCGCAGAAGACTGGCTGAAGCTTGCTGCCGCCAATCCGTTCCCGGACGAATCGGCAAAAGCCGGCGATCAGGTCGCGGTGCGGGTGATGCGCCGGCCGGCGCCGGAAGAAGCCGCAGCGGCTCTTACAGCCTATGCCGCCGCGGACGAGAAGGTGCTGACGGTCGACGGCGATATTTGGGTCGTCTTTTCGCGCGAGCGGCCAAGCTCGCGGCTGCTCGCCGCAGCAAACCACAAGCGCATGGGGATCGGCACATCGCGCAACTGGAACACGGTGCGCAGACTGTCCGAGATGGTCGCCAAATAGGTTGAAATAAGGGTGGCTTTCGCCGCCCCGACTACTCAAGTCTCAACCCTCCGCGCCGGAGCAGGGCGAATCCGATTCCTCGATCGTTCACCGAAATCTGAGGCAGGCGACCGTTCCGATGAAAGGCCGCTGAGAAACACCTGCACGCAATCTGGAGATGATTCTCGTTTCGAGAAGCTGGCGCAAAACGGGAGATTTGATAAGGTTTGCTCAAGTCTACATGTCAGGGGGCATCGTGAGTTTGTAAGTAAATCTCAGCCACGCTTACAAGTGCCTAGCACGACACGGGCGTGGATTACACCGAAGAAGAACTGGGCTCGGCCGGGGTAGGGATGGCAAGCTTCTTTCGGACAGCACCTCAATGCGGGGGCGATAATCGCAATACCGTTCCAAGACAGCCAAGAGCTGGCCATACCGGCACGCGATTCCTGTTGCAACTCATCGGTTCATATTAGAGCGATGCCGGGAAAGCCCGACACAGAGTTCCGCCGTGCTTCAAACGAGGAGACGGAGCGGCTCACAACGGGTGAGCCGCTGCAAAGTTGTCGAGCCGTCTCGGCTCTTATCGGGCATTCAGTGGGGGTTGGGCGGCGTATACGGCTGGCCAAGAGCCTCTGAAACCGCAACAAATACACGCGTTGCAGGCGAAGAGCAGACCGTGTCGCGTGGATCGTCGGTCAGCGTCGGCTCCGCCTTGCAATCGCCGGAAGCAATGTCGCTGTTGGTCTGGACCACGGCGGCTATGTCCGCACCTGCCTTGTAAAACAAGGTCGTGTTGTAGCCTGGCAGTTCGCCCGTATGGCCCACCCAGCCGCCGATGCAACCGACGCCGATCCCGTAGCCGGCCGCGCCCGGGAAGGTCAGCCGCTCCTTCTGCGCAGCTGCCCCCAGCAAGCCGTTCCCGGTGCCCAGTGCCCGAGCATAAACCAGCAAATCGTCGATATTGGAAATCAGTTCCCCTGCAGTCCATCCCCAGGATGGGTTCCAGTTCGTCGCGTTGCTTGGTGCATCCGGCTTGGCAAAATCCCCCTGCAGGGTAAAGCCCTGAGCATAGGGCACCGGCATATCCACCGAGTCACCCGGCCAGGACGTGTTCTTGAGCTTCAGCGGATCAAAGATCTGCTCCTTGAAAACCTCGCCGACGGTCTTTCCAGTAACCTGCTCCATGACCATGCCGAGCAGGATAGTGTTGGTGTTCGAATAGTTGAACGAGGCTCCGGGCTCGAAGAGAGGCGATTCAGCCACGCCGATGGCCACCAGCTCCTTGGGCGTGAAGATCGTTTGAGGCTTGGAGAACAAGACATCTTGGAATTTTGCACTTTGGGTATAGCTCGCAATGCCGCTGGTCATATCGGCGAGCTGGCGGAGCGTGATCCGATCGCCATTGGGGATGCCGGGTACGTATTTCTGGATCTTGTCGTCAAGCGACAGCTTCCCAGCTTCGGCCAGCTGCATGATCGCTGTGCCGGTGAATGTCTTGGTAACTGAACCGATGCGCGTGTGCATCCCCACAGCCATGGGTGTGCCGGCGGAAGGGTCGGCCTTGCCATACGCCGCCTTCCATATTCCGGAAGGTGTCACCACGCCGACGATGACACCCGGTGCCGCCGTCTTGGGCAGCGCGGATCGAACCGCAGCGTCAAGCTTCGCGCTGAGCTTCGAGGGCAGCGGCGTTGCCTTGGCCGGAACCGACCCATCGGCAATCACTTTTTCGATGTTCGCAACGCATCGCGCGCTATCGGCTGCGAATGCATATTGGGAGGAAAAAGCAAACAGGGCGACGGAACCGATGCAGCGGACGATCAGACGAAACCCATTCTCTTCCATTGCCATTCTCCACATTTAGAAAAAGGTCGAACGAACATCATGGTGAGCAGTCAAGGATCGAAAAGTCGAGCGCAGGGCGTTTTGGAGCTCTTGGGGAGTGCACACCGCCGGCGTTGATTTGCGAGCGCAAGTTCGTATAAACGAACATTTTCAACCCGGACGGGAACTCGCCTCTCCAACCTGCGCCCTCCGCGTAAGCTCCGTTCCGAGGCAAAGATACGATAAGATAAGGTCCGGAGCCAAGGTTTGTCGCTGGGCGTGGAGCGCTTTGGCAGAACTCGCCTGGCCGGCGTTAGTGCCAGCAAAATGGTGCTCCGCGGCTTGGAGAATGGCGATGTTCGACTTCGAAAATATTGGTCCGAAGCGAAAAGCGGGAATCTTCCGAAAGTATCGGAGACTTCCACCGTTCCGGTGACACGAAGGCACGTGCTCGCAAGCTCAACCCTGCCGTTTCTCGTCGCCTTTGCCGGTGTTCGGCGGGCAGCGGGCGGATCGCAGGATCCGGTGTTTCAACTGACCAAAAGCTAAGTTCCTGATCGCAGGGTCGCGCTCCTTCAATGCGTGCTCGAGGACAAAGTGTTTTACTCTTCCGATGTTGATGGACTGTTTGGCCCGCACTGGGGACTACGAGGTCGGTCTATATGACAACGCGGATTTGGCAAGGTTGGCTATCGCGTCTTACTCCCACGAATTCGGTTCCTGATATCCTTTCACGGACGACCAGCTTCTGGCGGGCTTTGCTGTTACGGACAGCTATGTAGACTCAACAGGCAAGGACGTGGTCGCTGTCTCTCCTGAAGAAATGGATCCTACCATTACATCATTGAGCCCGAGGTCGAACTGCCCTGACGCAACTTTTTCGAGCGCAAGGACCCCGCATTGGCTGGCCCGAGATGGTAGGCAAGTGAGACGAAGCAAATGGGGCGGCTTTCGCCGCCCCGACTGTGTTAAGCCTTGGCCATGCGTGCGCCGGCGCCGAGCGCCATTGTGCGCAGCACATAGTAGACGGCGCCCGCGATCGCGACCCCGAAGAACCAGCCATAGACGCCCCACCAGGACGGCAGCCAGTTGGTGAAGTTGGGCAGGATCGAGGAGAAGATCGCGCCGATGCCGGCGGCGATGAAGGCGTTGACGTGCCAGCCGCCCTGGAAGCGAAACTCGCCATCTTCGCGGTAGAGCGCGTTGACGTCGACCTCGCCCTTACGGATCAGATAATAGTCGACCATCATCACGCCGAAGATCGGCCCCATCGTCGCGCCGATGATGTTGACGAAGGAGGCAGCGCTGCCTTCCCACGGCGCAAACGGATAGAGCACCAGCGCGATCAGCGCCGCGATATAGCCGCCCTTCTTGAAGTCGATCTGACGCGGGAAGACGTTGGAGAAGTCGAAGGCCGGCGAGACGAAGTTCGCCACGACGTTGATGCCCAGGGTCGCCACCGCGAAGGTCAGCGCGGCAAGCGCCGCCAGGAACCAGCTGTCGAATTTGGCCGAGATCTGGTCGGGGTGGAGCAGCACCTCGTGATAGACGTCGTAGGCGGCGATCGTGGTGACGCCGGCGACCAGCGAGAACAGGATCAGGTTGACCGGCAGGCCCCAGATGTTGCCCTTGCGCAGCGCCGCGTTGTTGGGCGCGTAGCGGGCGAAGTCGCAGAAGTTGAGGTAGAGCGCCGAAAAGTAGGTTACCCAGATTGCCGCCACCGCGAACAGCGCGGTCCACGAACCCGGCTCGCCTGGCACGCCGGCATCCTTGGTCTTGTCGAGCAGCACGTCCATCGGAATATCGCTGGTGAAGGCGAAGGTGCCCGACTTGACGCAGAGATAGATCGCCAGGATCAGCATCATCACCCAAACGGCGGGTCCGGCCCAGTCCTGGAAGCGCCGCACCGTTTCCATACCCTTCTGGATGATCAAAAGCTGCAGCGCCCATATGACGACGAAGCAGATCACCTCCAGGGTGGAATGGCCGAGCAGATGCGAGGTCCGGTTGAATTCGTCGAACCACTGCAGCCGCGTCAGCAGCGCGACGATTGCGCCCGACGCGGCGGCCGTCTGGGCGCCATACCAGAAGCAGGCGACGACGGCGCGCACCAGCGCCGGAATGTTGGCACCCCAGATGCCGAAGGAGGCGCGCGCAAGCACGGGGTAGGGAACGCCAGTCTTCACGCCGGCATAGCCGACAAGGTTCATCAGGAAGTAGATGATCAGCGAGCCGATGCCGATGGCGATGATGAAGTTGACGAAGCCGCCGCAGAACAGAAAAAGGCTCGCGGCGAGATAATAGCCCCAGAGGCTGTGGACGTCGGAAGTCCAGACGTTGAAGATTGAAAACGGCCCCCAGTTCCTGACTGTTGCCGGAGCCAGATCCTCGTTGTAGAGGTCCGGCGAAGCGCCTTGTATAGTCATTGCAACTGTCCCCTTTTGCAAAACGCGGCGTCCCCGCGTTAACTGGTGAGGGTAAGCCTGACGCTGGGGAACCTACAAGCAATCCATTTGCCGGCTTTGGCCTTAAAGTCATTCAATGAGAATCGCGCTTCTCGTCGCGCCAAAACAGGAATCGCCTTTACTTGAGTCGGCTTGCCAATCGCGCCCTGTCCGGTTCCGAACTTTTTCGACCAGCAACCAAAATTGTGTGGAACCAAATCCCTGGACATGCGTTTATGCGGGTTCGGCCGCTTTGCGGTCGACCGGGAGGATAGTGATGGATCGCTTGCATTTCTTTACCCCAGTGCGGATCGCGCGTGGGCAGGGATACCCCTTGGAGGAAGTCGACAGCGTCTCCGAAGCGATGGTGTTCCTGCGGAAGTGGCCAACGGGGAGGCGCGGCCCCGTTTATCAATGCGCCGTGAATTGCTGCTCGGCAGCTACGGCTGGCAAGATGTCGGCTGAGGAGGCGAGAAAGGCTTTTGTCGGCTTTGCCCGCATCACTCGGATTCTCGACGACGAGATGGCGCTGCCTCTGGGTGGCGTTTCGATGGACAATGTCTACGCTCTAAGGCGCTAGCACGTTCGAATCCTTCGGCAGCATGAGACGTCGGCCTGAGGCCGACGTCTCGGTGGTGTTGTGTGCTTACTGGCACGAGTTGCTTCGTTTCAATTCTCCCTGAAAGAGCGTGTGAGGGAGGCTTCCACCGGGGCCAGCATGTAGTCGAGCAAAGTGTGCTCCCCGGTCAGAATCATCACTTCCGCCGGCATGCCGGGCGATAGACGGACGTCGTGCAGTTCTTCGAGATCGGCCGCGTCGACCTTGACCTTGGCGAGGAAATAGGGCTCGCCGGTCTTCTCATCCGTCAGCCGATCGGCCGACACCGAGGTGAGCAGACCGTGGATCTGCGGCAGATGCCTGCTCGGATAGGCCGTCAACACCACGCGGGCGGGCATGTCTGGATGCACCACATCGATATCCGTGGTCTTGATGCGTGAATCGATGACCAGATTGGGCTCGTTGGGCACGATATCGAGAAGCGGCTGGCCGCTGGCGATCACGCCGGATTCGGTCGTTACGCGAAAATTCATCACCGTTCCCGCAATCGGCGCGACGATGTCGGTCCTGGCCAGCACATCCTGGCGCGAGGGCAATTGGCTGCGCAATTCGGCCAGGTCGGTGCGCACCTTGGCGAGATCCTCGTTGGCGCTCTCACTGTCCTGCTGGCGCAGGTTGAGGAGTTGGAACTGGGTTTCGCCGATCTCCTGATCGTTGCGGGCCACTTGAGCCCGGTTTGACGCTTGGTTGGCGCGGATATCGGCCTGGGAGCGCAGCAGCGCCAATATCCGCGGCAAGCGCTCCAGCCCCTTTTTGTAAAGCTCTTGGGCGGAAGCGATCTCCTGGTCGATCAGCCTGAGTTGCTCGGTCTCTGCGGCGATCACGTCTCTTGATCCCGCACTTTGCTCCTCAATCTGCGCGATGCGCTTGTTGAGGATCTGCGTGCGCCCGTCGCGGGTCGCGAGGCGGCTGTCGAGCAGCGCCTGCTCTTCGGCGACCACGTTTCGCCCCAGCTCGCTGTCGATCGAGGTCAGCTCCTTGGGGAAGGCGACCCGATTCTGGCCGGCAAGCTCCGCGACAAGGCGCGCCTCGGTTGCCAGCAGGCGGATATAGCGCCCCTGCAACTCGTCGTAGCGGCCCTGCGCCTCCGTAGTCTTCAAGCTGATGAGGACCTCTCCGACGCCGACCTTATCGCCCTCCTTGACATGAATCGCGCCGATAATGCCGCCTTCAAGGTGCTGGACCGTCTTGCGATAGCCTTCGGGGCTGACGACGCCATCGGCGACGACGGCACTTGCCAGAAGCGCGACGCTGGACCACACGGCGACGCCGCCGACGAAGACAATCGATGAAACATAGCCCAGCATACGCGCCGGCCGGGTCCGTTGATTGAGGTCGCCACTGATTGCCTGGAATGCATGTGACCGCCGCCGGAAGAATCGGGAAATCAGGAGCAGGACGAGCGCGCCGGCGGCCACAGTCAGAGCGATACGCGTCGGCCAACCCAATCCGTCATACCAAATCGAGGCCGCGGCGGTCAGATCCCCGGCCAAGATGCTCAGCGTGCCGGTCAGCTCACGCAGGCTGTCCGCCAGCCCGTTCAGAAGCGTCGAGAAGTCCATGGCTCACTCCACCGCTTTCAGGTTTGCCGGCGCGAAGGCGGCAATCTTGTCCCGCATGGCCCCCGGCATCGGAATGCGCCTGGGCTGGCCTGCCAGCGCGCCGAGCACCTCGTCGCGCGTGCCGAGCATCATGACCGATCCGTCGCGGAGGAGGACGATGTTGTCAGCCGTGCGCAGAAGACTGGTCTGATGGCTGACGATAACGACCGTGCGGCCGCGCTCCTTCAACTGCTGAAGCACGTTGAACAGCGCCGCCTCTCCTTCGCCGTCGAGGCCGGTGTTCGGCTCATCGAGTACGATCAGCGGCGGGTCGCCGAACAGTGCCCGAGCCAGCGCGATGCGCTGCCGCTGACCGCGCGAGATCCGAACGCCGTGCGGTCCGACCTCGGTCCGATAGCCGTTCGGCAGCCGCAAGATCATCTCGTGAATGCCGGCGAGCTGGGCCGCGGCGATGACGGCTTCGCTGTCGACGTCGCGCAGGCGCGCGATGTTCTCGGCGATTGTTCCCGGGAACAATTGGACCTGTTGCGGCAGGTAGCCGATATGCTGGCCGAGCTCGTTCGACGGCCAATTCCAGACCTCCGCACCATCCAGCCTGACATGGCCCAGCGAGGGTCGCATCGTGCCGACGATGAGACGGCAGAGCGTGGTCTTGCCGGAGCCGGACGAGCCGATCACGCCGCAGGTCTGGCCGGGCTCGACACCGAAGCTTATCGCGTTCAGCAGGGCCTGCGGGGTTCCCGGCGCGTAATAGTGCAGGTTCTCTAACTTCAGCCGGCCTTGCGGGCGCGGCAAGGTGACGCCGACGTTCTGCGACGACCCGGTGGCGGCAAAGAGCTTGATCAGGTTCTGGCGCGCGGCCCGAGCGTTGACCAGGCTGCGCCAGGCGCCGATGGAGCGTTCGATCGGCGCCAGCGCGCGGCTGAGCAGGATGGAAGCCGCAATCATCGACCCGCCCGTGAGTTCGCGGTGCAGGACGAAATAGGCGCCGAGCCCCAGCACGGCCACCTGGAGGGCGAGGCGCAGGGAGCGCGACAGGCTGCCGATGACGGTGGTGCGCTGGAAAATGCGGGACTGCAGAGCTGTGAGAGCTTGCTGGTTTTGCTCCCAGCGCAACAGCGCCGGCTCGGACATGCCGAGCGAGCGCAATGTTTCGGCGCCATCGACAAATTGACCGACGGCGGCCTGGCTGCGGCGCAACCCTGCGGCTGCTTCCTGGTTTTTGCGGCGAGTGAGGAAATCGTTGGCTAGAGCGCAGCAGAACAGAAGCACCGCGCCGGCAAGGCCGAGCACCCCCAATGCCGGATGCAGAAACCACATGAACGCCATGAATACCGGCGTCCATGGCGCGTCGAGAAAGGTCAGAATGCCGTCGCCGGCAATGAAGCTGCGAAGATCGCTAACGTCCTTCAGGCCGGCTTCGACGTTGCTGCCGGCCAGGCGCGCCGCCATGGCGCGTTCGATCACCGGGACGCTGAGCTGGTCGTCCAGCCATTGGCTGATATGCCCCAGCATCATCCGGCGGGCATGTTCCAAGAGGCCATAGACGGCAATGGCGCCGATGACGGCAAGGGTGAGCCACAGCAGCGTGTCGATCGAGCCGCTCGACAGCACCCTGTCATAGATCTGCAGCATGTAGATGGTGCTGGCAAGCAGAAGAAGATTGGTTAGCAAGCTGAAGAGGAAAAGGGCCGGCGCCTGGCGGCGCGCCAGACGCATCACTTCCTGGAATTGCGGCCTTGGCTGCATCACGGAACCCCCTTCGATGCCTTACTGCCGAGTTCCAACGGGGGCAGCACTTGGCCGCCCCCGCTGCTTCTGTGTCAGGCGATGTCGACGAGTATGTGCTGGACGGTGGTCATATCGCCGTCCGCGTCCGCGATTTGGACGCCGAAGTCGAGGTGCGCGTCCGGCGTCGTGGTCTGCGTCGTGGTGAAGCCGATGTCCACGATTTTGATGACGTCGTTGTCGGCGACGGCTGTATCCACACCGTTCACCTTGGCCACGTCGTTGTCCCAAATCACCAACGGGGCGGAAAGGCTGCCACCATTCGCGCCGACCGCGCTATTCAGGTCGATCGCGGTAGCACCGCCGAGAGCGGCGTTGGTACCGGCCGGCGCACTACCGGCCCCGACCAGACCGTTGCCGGACTGCATGATCTGGACGCCTTGGAGCACCCAGTTCTCACCGGCACCGTTGTAGTCGTTTCGCTCTATGATCACTAGGCCGTCGTTGTTATCAAGCTGGAAGTCGGCGGCGTATGCGGAAGGTACCTGACCCGTCTTGTAGATGTCGGCGTTCGAGATGTAGATCGCCTTTGTCGTCGTAAGCGCCGGGTTGGCAGTAGACACGAGATTAACGATGACCATCAGGTCCTCGTTGCCGATACCGTCAAACTTGATGGCCATGTCGTTAGCCGTCTGGGTCGGGACGTGATTGGCACCGTTGTCGGTCGAGATACCCGGTGAGGTGTCGAAGAACCGAAGCGTCAGTGCCTCGCCCTTCTGGATAGTGTCGCCAGCGACCCCGTTCGTGGTCTGGGTTGCAGAAACCCAGTCTTCGTTGTTGTTGGTGACGAACTGGCCGGGGTTCCACACCTTGTCACCAGCAACCGGCGCGCCGTCGTCATCGCCGAGACCTAAGGGGATGCTCGAAGTTGCCGAGTTCGCCGTGAACTGCACGAAGAAGTCCCGATCGGTCGTTTCGGGTGTGCTGTCCGCCTCGAAGAGCTTCTCCACCACGATCAACGGGTGACCGGTATTGCTCGTGGGCTGCTTGGAGAGAAGCTCACTGGTGTGCAGGATGTCCCTGGTGAAGCCCTCCACCGCGTCGATCAAGGTGATGGTGTAGGTGTCACTGTCCTTGTTGAAGACAAGGGTACCGCCCGCCGTGGCCATCTGATTGCCGGCCGTGTTCGGGTCGCTATCGTAGGAGATTTGCCAATTGAACGAAGCTTCGGTGGCGCTTTCCGACTGTAGCGTCGCGAACGAGCTGATGAATGGGGTCGGCGTGCCAGGGACAAGACCGGTGAGATTGCCATCAAGGCTGAGCTGGATGCCGCGAAGCACGCCATCCTGGTCGACGAAGTCCGAGTGCGTGGCGTCGTAATAGGAAGCCGGGCGGCCGTCCGAACCGATGTCGTAGCCAAAAGCACCAGATGCCGTTTGACCGACTGCGTTGCCCAAGGTCTCGTGAGTACCATTGCTTCCACCCCCGGATGCGTCACCGTCGAACGGCACCGTGATCGTCGGGCCGTCGTCCTTGAAGGTGAGGTTTTGGCCGATGTTGAGTGTGGTCGATGTATGATCACCGTCCTTGTCGGTGATGGTCGCGGTGAGCGTAACTAGGTTATCCGCGTCCAGTGTCTTGCTTTCGTCCGGGTCGCTGGTCGGATGGACCACTGCCCGGAGTTGATCCAGGGTGACGCTGCCGGTGCCGCTAACAGAGACCGTGAAGACAAGGTCATTGCTCGTGGCGGTGCGACCTTCGATCACAGTGCCATTGAGCGAGAGGACGACGGCCTGACCGGTTAAGGTGTCGGTAAGGCCGGTCGAACCAGCAGTAAAGCCGAGTGCGTAGGTGACCGTGCCTGCGCCGTCGGCACCGAAGGCCGTGCTGAAGTTCGCCGCAAAGCTCTTCGTGTCGTTAGTCGTAAGAACCGTGTCGTCGACAGTGAGCGTAGGCTCGGTGCCGGTCGTCGAGATGCTCGGGCCGTCGTCCTTGAAGTTGAGGTTCTGGCCGATGTCGAGGGTGGCCGGTGCGTGGTCGCCGTCCTTGTCGGTAACCGTCGCGGTCAGTTTGATCAAATTGTCGGCGGCCAGAGTCGTGCTCTCGTCCGGGTCGCTGGTAGGATGGACCACCGCGCGGATCTGATCGAGGGTGACGTTGCCCGAGGCATCGACAGAGACCGTGAACACGAGGTCGTTGCTCGTGGCGGTTCGACCTTGGATGACGCCGCCATTCAGCGAGAGGACGACCGCTTGCCCGGTCGCGGTGTCGACAAGTCCGGTCGAACCGGCAGTAAAGCCGAGTGCGTAGGTCACCGTGCCGGCCCCGTCAGCACCGAAGGCCGAGCTGAAGTTCGCCGCGAAGCTCTTGGTGTCGTTGGTGCCAAGAACCGTCTCGTCGACAGTCAGTGTCGGTTCGGTGCCTGTCGTTGAAATACTTGGACCGTCGTCGTTGAAGTTGATGAAGGAGCCGACTTGTTCGTTGTGGGCATTAGCAACGTTCCCAGCGAAATGCACCTCTTTGACGTCGAAATAATCTTTCTCACCGTCGATATTCTTGATGGTGAATCGGTCAAAAGTTCCGCCCGAGCCGCCCGCCGTAGTAAAATCAACCGTAACGCCTTCGCCGACGTTGTGGAGGATCATTCCGGTGCCGTTGAGATCAACTGTGATGCCAAGGGCAGAGGCCGTCGTGGCGACGCCATTCAACTTGAACGTTACTCCGGTGATATTGATCTCGGTATCGTTGTCGTCACCCGGCAACGCGGCGCCTTTTGCGTTGTCGTCGTTGTTGTAGGCGTGGACCTCGATGTCAGCTACTGTGTTAGTAGGCGTGGACTGCGAAATCGAGAAACCGGCGCCGGAGACGTTCTCGATGTGGCCTGTGTAGTTGGGAGCCAGCGGCGAGTTGGTAAAGTTCTTGCCTGCACTTTGGGTGCCGCCACTGATCAGGTCGATCTGAAGTTCACGGCCGAAGCGCACGTCCTGAGAAGAGACACCCAGACCTTGCGTGCTGACATTGACTTCAGCCTGCGTAGTGCCGTCGTGAGCCGTGACCAGAATTTTCTGTGTGCTCGCCGTGTCGGCGTCGAGGATATACCAATTGTTGTGTCCGGGAGGGGCGTCGCCGAGCTGGCTGAAATTGAGCACGGTGGTGCCGGTGACCGATGCGTACACCTTGTTGAGCAGATCGATCTGGTCGTTCGGGTCGTTCGCGTCCGGATGGAGCAACGGCACATACTGGACTAGGTACAAATCTGCGTTTGTTGGGCTGGTGCTGACCAGTCCAAACGAGAAGGCGAGATCCCCGGTCGCGGCGGGCATAGTGGCCGCACTGGAAGTGCCGATGACGCCGATCACGACGTTTGAATGCGTCGGGTCCTGGAACAGCCAAACATAGTTGCCATCCACCGTTCTAATGCCGCTGTTGACGCCAACGGTGGTGGAAAACGGCGTTCCTGAGGAATTCTGGGTAAGAACGACCGAGGTGATGGTTTCCCCTGCGTTCGCCGTGGCTACCACGAAGTTGGATTGGAAGGCGACCTCCGGTGAGGTCAGTCCGCCCGAACTGTCGCGACTTAGGAGATAGGCCAAAGTGGGGTCATTGTTGCCGATGGGATTAATGTCGTCACCCTGAAGACCCGTGGTCTCGTCGATGATGATGTCTTGAGCAGTGATGTCGAGTGCCATTGAAGCTCTCCCTGGTTTCAATGCGACAGGCGCGAAATCAGCCCCAACGCTGGCAGCCGGCCGCATAGGCGCGCATCCACCAGCGGAGCCGGTGCCGCGCGTCATCGTTGAACGAAACTGGAGTTATCGGCTTAACCCGGGGTAGAGGGTGTTGAGGGGACCGCCGCTTCCCCGCTCCTTGCCCCGTCAGGCAATTCTGGGCGGATGCGTCCTATGCGCATCGGTAACCCACCAACAGCGGGCACCAAGGATCGATGATAAGGGCATACTCAACCCGCCCCTCTTCAACAGGCTATTGACTGCCTGTAACGCCTCCCGCTCAGAACATGAGCACGAAAAGTTTACTCTTATTTGTGGAAACTTAAACTCGTACTGTTGCTTTTTTGGAAAAATTGTGAAGCAAAAATGGTCCAACCGAGTGTGGGACCTTTGTCCCTGCTCTTTTCAACTATTTGAAGAATGTTGTCGCCAGCATCTACCGAATCTGGATGAAGGTAGAGCGGAAACATCTGAAAATGGCTTTGCAACCAATGCTTGCGACGGGGGGCGGTCGCGCGGTCCTTTCACCGTCAGCTGACGCGCCGCGCGCCGCTCTACACCGAGTGTGGTCGCGACGGCGTCATCCAGGGCGAGGCGGGCCTGCTTGGATTCGAGGATTCCGAGCATCCCGTTGCGCAGCAATAAAGCTCGGAGCCGCGAAAGCTTGTCGCAGCGACGGTGATCACAACGCGTTCGGTTGCGACGGAAGTCAAACCTCGGCGTCGGCTAAGTACGCGGCAGTGCTGGACGCGATGGCCGCTACGCAGCGCGTTCGGATCGTGAATGGTGGGCGCTGGTTGTGCCACACGCCATATACATGTTCGGACTGTTTCCATGGCCTATCGCCGGCGCGCCGCTACCGGCAGATTGTCCACCGGATGCATGACGGCCGGAATATCGTGCAGCGGAACTAAAAATCCCACCGCCCCTTTAGGTATGCAGTGTCGAACGGCGAGGCGTGTTGGCCAGGGACGCCGGCCCCGACGCGGATGCCATCCGGACGGTTGGAGGCGGATTTGGCAGTTGAAGATGTGGCGCATGCGAAGAGCGGCATTCGCCTCACGGTGATCGCGGTGGCGGCAGTGCCGCTGCTGTTTTTGTTGAGCGGTCTTGTCATCCGCTACGCCGCATTCGCATCGGTGTCGCCGGATCCGAGCCTAGCGGCCTATGCCCGCGCCTTCTGCAAATGGGATTGCTCCTGGTATGTCGGCATTTCCGAACAGGGCTATGAGCGCTTTCCCATTCCTGGCCGCAGCAATGTCGGGCGCTGGGGGTTCTTTCCGCTTTATCCGATGCTGGTGGCGGCGGTCCGCACGATTCTGCCCCTCTCCACGATCGCGATTGCGACGGCGGCATCGCTGGCGTGCGGCTATGTCTCGTGCCTGGTGGCATGGTCGCTCATGGACAGGAACATGCGGGCCTATGTGCTTTATTGCGCCTTCCTGCTGAGCGGCCCGTTCTCGTTTTATTTTGCCACCTTCCTCACCGAGCCGCTCTTCGTGCTTTTGACGTCCTGCCTCTTCCTGGCGCTCAAACGCTCGAACCATCTCGCCGCGGGGTTGTCTTGCGCGCTGCTCTCGGCAACGCGGGTCGTCGGCGTGCTGGCCGTGTTCGCGATCGTCATTCGCATGTTTGAGGAGCATCGCGCCAAGGGCGGGTCGGCCATCGGCTTCCCACGCTGGCTGCTCGGCCGGCCGGATCTCATCATCGCCATACTCATCTCGCCCGCCGGCCTGTTCGCCTACATGCTCTACCTTTACGTCACGGTCGGGGACGGCTTTGCCTTCGTGCATGTCCAGCGCGCGTTCGGGCGCGTGGCCGGCAACCCGCTGCTGTTCCTCTGGGCGGGGCTGTCCTATCACCCCGGGGCCGGTTGGTGGCCCAGTGCGCCGCAATGGAGCGCGTCGACGGCAATCGTGGGACTGGCGCTGGCGGCGGTGCTCGCGGCGCGCAGGCAAATTGGCGCGGCCCTGTTCTGTGCCATGGCCATCATCCTGCCTTTGACCTCGAATCTGGCTTCGATGGTCCGCTATGTCGTCGGCCTCGCGCCGCTGACGATGCTGACGGCGGTGCTGTTGTCGGGCTCGAAGGCGACATTGGTCGCTGCGCTGATTGTCTTCCTCTTCACCTGCTACTTCATGACCGTGGCCTGGCTTGGAGGCTATCTTGCGCTGGTCTGAGCTGACGGAATCGACCAGGCCGGTAATCCTGGGTGCCGGCTACGCGCTGGCGGGCGCACTTGCGGCAGCCGAGATCGCCATCCTGGCGCTTGCCCTCAGCCCGAATGTCAGCGACGATTACCGCGCCTATTACATCGACAAGACCACCACATGCCTCAACCGGGACGCCGTGGGGCGCTACACGCCAGGCCGGACCGTATCGTTCCGCTCCGACGGCGCCCGGGAAGCAACCACCATGATGGTCTGCGGCTGGTCGGGGCCAGTAGCGGACGGCACCCATTCGCTGGGCGAGAGCTCTCGCCTGCGCCTTACCCTGCCGCCGCTTCGCGACGGGCTTCGGGCAACGCTGGAAATGGCCGCCGTTATTCGCCCGCCGCAGACCTGGCAGAGGATCGTCGTGTCGGCCAATGGGACCGAGGTGTATCGGGGGACGCTGTCGGGCGATGTGGCGACAACTGTGTCCTTCGTCATTCCGCACGCCGTGCTGGCTGGCAAGGCGACACTGGACATGGCCATCGAGTATCCCGACGGCATTCCGCAAAGCGCCGATGCGAGCAACATTTACAACCGCGCCATCAAGCTGAGATCTTTTCGGTTGGACACGCTTTGATCCTCAGGAGGGCCCGTCATCGCGCAGGCGGCGCTCTGCAAAGACCCAGCGATCGAGCACAAGAAGGTTAAGCGCTGGGATGGCCAAGGAAGTGAGGAGAACGGGAACGGCAAGCGGCAGGCCGAATGTCACCGTCAGCAGGTACGGTGCCGCGTAAGCCATAGCGAGGCCAGCAATGGTCAGCAACACGAAACGCGGCGCCTGCGACCGGTGCGAGCCGGCCGACATGAAGGTGAAGGATTTGTGCGCCAGGTAGGAAAACAGGGCGGCGGCCGCGTAAGCGGCGAGCGAGGCTTCGACGGGCGCGAGCCCGAGCCAGTTCGATCGGGCAAAGATTGTAGTCAGGACGGCATAGAGGATTGTGGCGACAAGGCCGACCGAAGCGAAGCGCCCTAGGAGCTTCGTGCCGGCGACGCGACGATTCTCAGGCGCGGGCGACACAGGCATACTGCGCTCCGAGCGGCAGCCAAGCGAGCGCGCCTTCCAGTTTCCGGGCAAGCGGCTTGGCCGACGGCAGGAGCAGAAAATGCTCGCAGTGCACGTCGCGGAAGCCCGCCTGCTCAAGCAGCGATGCCGCCTTGCCAGCGCGAAGCAGGACGGCGTCCTTGTCGAACGGACATCTCAACACCGCCATACGGGTCAGCGGGTTGTAGGGATTGTGCTCGATGATGCAGCCAAGTCCGCCTCGCCGAACGACGCGCCGCATCTCGCGGAAGAAATCCAGCCACGACGCAGGCGGCACGTGGTGGACGACGCAACTGGCGAAGGCCAGGTCGAACATGCCATCCGCGTAAGGCAGGCGTGAGGTGTTGCACACGCTGTACGCGACGTGCGGGTTCTCAGCGCTGGCACGCGCGAGTGATTCCTTCGACACGTCGCAGCCGTCGAGTCGATCGAAGACATCGGCGAGATGCGGATGAAGCGAGCCCACGCCGCAACCGACATCGAGCGCGCGCACGCCTGCGCCGCCCCGCCGGAGGTCCTGCTCGAGGACCAGTCGTCGCAGAAGCTCGGCCTTGGCACGCAGGAAGAAATCATGGCGCAGCCCGGAGAACCGGATCGAGCCCTCGACTGCCTCACTGTAGCTGGACCTATAGCTGTCGAAGAGTTCGGACATCCGCCGTGACCCCGTTCCTGGACTTGCGAAACGAAGCGCGCTTGTCGCGGGAGGCGACGCGCATCGGCCGGTCGAAGCCACTCAGCCTTTCGATAACGTAGAGCGGGCGCCGTTTGACCTCGGCATGGATGCTGCCGACGTAAAGGCCCATCACGCCGGTCATGAAAAGATTGATGCCGATTAGCAGCGACACGATCACCACCGTGGATGTCCAGCCGGCAATCACGCCGGTTTCGAGGATCCAGGCCGCGATGGCGTAAGCGCCGAACGCCAGGGCGAGAGCGGAGATGGCCAACCCGGTCAACAGCACCAGTTGCAGAGGCCGCTCCGAAAAGCCGATGATGCCATGGATGGCAAGCCGCATCATCTTCCAGAACGGGTATTTGGTTTCGCCAAGCGTCCGCGCCGGGCGCTCGAACGGCACCGCCGCCTGCTTGAAACCCATCCAGCCGAACATGCCCCTGACGAAGCGGTCGTGCTCCGGCATGCGCTTGAACGTGTCCAGCGCCTTCCGGCCGACGAGGCGGAAGTCGCCGACATCGCGCGGGATCTCGACCGGTGTCATCCTCTCCAGTAGCCGATAGAACAGGCTGGCGGTAAAGCGCTTGAACCAGGTTTCGCCCTTGCGGCTGACGCGCCTTGCGTAGACGACTTCGAAGCCGTCCTTCCACTTCGCCACCAGGTCGAGAACGACCTCGGGCGGATCCTGCAGGTCAGCGTCCATGACGATGACGGCCTCGCCGGAGGCCGCTTCCATGCCGGCGCTGATGGCGATCTGGTGGCCGAAGTTGCGGGAGAGCTCGATCAGGCGGAAGCTCGGTTCGGCGGCGACCATGCCGCGCAAATAGCTCACGCTTCGATCGCTGCTTCCGTCGTCGACGAAGATGACTTCGGTGTCTCCGTCCAGTTTTGCGGTCAGTGCGCTGATCCGCTCGACCAGCCGGGGCAACACCTCCTCCTCATTGTATATCGGCAGCACTAATGAGTAGCGTAGGGACGGTGCTCGCGTCCGGATCCGCTGGACAGATTCTTGCATGCGATTGCAATGGAACACCGGCCAGAAAGTTCCATAAGCAGGCGCTAATTGCGGAAGAAATGGCGCTGCTCCTCGCCAAAAAAGGCGCGCAACGTTCGGTTGAAATCTAACCGGGTACCGACAGAAGTCCTTGGATCGAGGATTTTGATGGCCATCTTTTTCAGGCCCGGCGGATGGAGCGCCCACCGGATCGCGAAAGAGCGGCGCTGCATCGTGCGCCGATCTCGGCGTTCCTGCGGCGCAAAAATCTTTCGTGAGATGCCCCGTGACGAACCTGGGCTCTCCAAGAGCCGGATTTTAGTTTAGGGAAGGTGTCCAATTCGTCTGCGCCCCGTGTGCACGGACGCATCGGAAACCGGAAAAACGGCCCGTCCCGTGGGGGAAAAGACCACACACGACGTGGCCCAACATTTTTGAAACAACAAAAAAATGTCGAAGTATCAAGATTTCAGAATAGCCATAGCACCAATGATGGACTGGACGGACCGACATTGCCGGTTCTTTCACCGTCAGCTGACGCGTCGCACGTTGCTCTACACGGAAATGGTGGTGGCGGACGCCGTCATCCATGGCGCACGCGAGCGCCTGCTCGGCTTCGACGGTGCCGAGCATCCGGTTGCGCTTCAGCTTGGCGGTTCGGATCCGCGAAAGCTTGCCGAAGCGGCGGTGATCGGCGAGGCGTTCGGCTACGACGAAATCAATCTTAATGTCGGCTGTCCGTCCGACCGCGTCCAGTCGGGCACTTTCGGCGCCTGCCTGATGAAGACGCCGGTGCTGGTCGCCGAATGCATCGCGGCGATGAAGGCGGCGGTGACAATCCCCGTCACGGTCAAATGCCGCATCGGCGTCGATGACCAGGACCCCGAACCCGCTCTCGACACGCTCGCAGACGGCGTGCTGACGGCCGGCACCGATGCGCTCTGGGTGCACGCCCGCAAGGCGTGGCTGGAGGGGCTTAGTCCCAAGGAAAACCGCGAGATCCCGCCGCTCGACTATCCGCGCGTCTATCGGCTCAAGGCCAGGATGGCCAACCAATTCATCGGCATCAACGGCGGCATTCAATCCCTTGACCAGGCAGAGGCGCACCTCGCTTATGTCGACGGCGCCATGCTCGGCCGCTCGGCCTATCATACGCCCGGCATCCTCACCGGGATCGATGCCACATTTTACGGCGAGGCGCCGGTCGCTTTCGACTATGCGGCCCTGATGGACGCCATGGCCGCTTACGCCGCGCGCCACATCGAGAAGGGCGGACGGCTCGGCCATGTCACGCGCCATATGGTCGGGCTGTTCCACGGTCTCCCGGGCGCGCGCCGCTACCGGCAGATTTTGTCCACCGACGCCAGCAGACCCGGCGCCGGGCCAGAGGTGCTGAAGACGGCGTTCGCGGCAATAGATTTCGTGGCGGCGGAAACCGAAGCCGCTTGAGGCGGATCGGGCGGCTAGAGCGTTTCACCGGCGAACCGCTCCATCTGTTTGTTTTGGACGCAATCGGGAAATCTAGTCGCGCAGGATCATCCGGTCACCGCGCACCTCGAAGCCCGACAGCGAGCCGATGAAGTTCATGCCGAGCAGGCTTTGCTCGAGCATGCCGGGCGCCGCGACCATCACCGGCATATCCTTGCGCACGATGCCGCCGATCGCCATCTCGTCGGTCCTGACCGTTGCCGCACGCGCCATGCCGTTGGCAGTCGAGACGTCCACGGTGTAGCTGAGCGCCGCTGGGTTGAAGCCGGCCGCCTGGGCGTCCTCCGCCGTCAGCACCGTGCTGGTCGCGCCGGTGTCGACCACCGTGCGCACCGGCCTGCCGTTGACGAGGATTCGCGCCTCGAAATGGCCATTGCCGGCCTTGTCGAGCGTCACGGTGGCACGGCCACTATCGACGCCAAGCGCCAAGGGGCTTCCCGGAACAAGGCCGGCGGTGACGCGGCTGACAACATCCTGCAGCTCGTAGCGGTACTGGTAGCCGGCGATCAGCGCCAGCACGATTGCCGCCCAGACGCCGAAGTTGCGCGCCATGTCACCGAGCGGCCGGCCAGAGCGAATAAGGCTGGCGCCGATTACCGCCACCAGGACTCCAACCCAGATCAGCCTGCTGAAATCGTTGTTCTTGATGCCGAAGGTGCGGCCGGCGGAATCATTCATCATCAGCAGGATCAAGCCGGCGCCGATCACCAGCATGACGACCCAGAACAGACGATTCATGGCCAGCCCTTCCTTACAGCCAGCTCTTTCACAGCACGCCGCGCTCGCGCGCCATGCGGGCGCGCCGCGTCTCGCGGCGGGGCCGGCGTTCGACCGTCTCCAGCCGCGCCGGCAACTCGGCCATGACTGCACGCCGAACTTCCGGCGTCATCGCGATCCACCCGGCGATCTCATCGCGCGTGCGGCCGCAACCGAAACAGAAGCCGGTTTTCATGTCGATGGAACAGACGAGTATGCAGGGAGACTCGATGGCGGTCATGCTGTTCTCTTGCCTTCACTCCACATGGTGCAACCGCAACGCCAATGCAAGCCCTTCGCGATGCGCCGTCGACCGGCGCTTCGCGGCATTGCCGGGCGGTTGTGCCAGGCGGTGAAGGCGGCTATGCCGCTGGCTGTTCCTGCAAAGAGACCGCATTCGATATGACCGCAAAGCCTTTCGACGATTTCCGCACTCTGCTGGCAACGCTGCCGCCGGCGGACGCCGCCGCCGAAACCCGCGTTCGCACCCTGTTTGCCAAGGCCGACAAGCCGAAAGCTTCGCTTGGCCGGATTGAAGATGTCGCGGCATGGCTCGCCGCTTGGAGCGGGCGTGCGCCGCCGGCCGTCAATCGTCCGCTTGTGGCGATCTTTGCCGGCAACCACGGTGCCGTTCGGCATGGCATTTCGCCGCGGCCGGTTTCGGCGACCGCCAATGCCGTCGAACTCTGCGCCGCCGGAGGTGCAGCGATCAATCAGATCTGCATCGCCAACGATCTCGGCCTGAAGGTCTTCGACCTGGCGCTGGATATTCCGACCGGGGACATCACGGAAGAAGCGGCCCTCGATGAGCGCGGCTGCGCCGCCACCATGGCCTTCGGCATGGAAGCGGTCGCGGGCGGCGCCGATCTTCTTTGCCTTGGCGATCTGGGCGTCGGCAATTCAACCATCGCGGCCGCGCTCAGCGCTGCCCTCTTCGGCGGCAAGGGGTCCGACTGGGTTGGACCTGGATCGGGGGCGGACACGGCGATGATGGCGCGCAAGGCCGAAGCGGTCGACCGGGCGCTTGCTTTCCACGGCGCCGGTCTCGGCGATCCGCTCGAAGCCTTGCGCCGCGTCGGCGGGCGCGAGTTCGCGGCAATCTGCGGCGCCATTCTCGCAGCCCGCATGCAGAAGATTCCTGTGCTGCTCGACGGGTTCGTCGCGACGGCTGCTGCCGCGGTTCTGCACAAAGCCTATCCTTCCGCGATCGACCACTGCCTGCTCGCCAGCCTGTCGCCGGAGCCGGGCCAAGCCAAAGTCGCCGAACGGCTTGGGCTCGAGCCAATGCTCGATTTTGCTGTCAGTCACGGCGAAGGAGTTGGGGCTGGACTTGCCGCCGGTCTCGTCAAGGCCGCGGCGCTCACGAGCTCCGGTATGGCGGCGGCGGTTCGGGTCCAACCGGCGCCCCGGAGCTAACGCCGCCGGGCGGCGACAGCCTTGGTCGGCAGCGCGGGCAATTCCTCCATCACTCGGCTCAGCGGGAAGATGGCGATGGCCTCGGTGCCTTCGCGCAGCTTGGAGTGCAACTCGAACTCGCCGCCATGCATGTCGAGCAGACCCTGCACGATCGGCAATCCGAGGCCCGTTCCCTGTTCGGCGCTCTTGATGGCGATCGAGCCCTGGCCGAAGGCGGAAAGCACCACTGGGATTTCCTCTTCCGGTATGCCGGGGCCGTTGTCCTTGACCGAGATGTACTGACCGCCGCCCGCCGTCCAGCCGACGCGCACACGCACTTCGCCGCCCGACGGCGTGAACTTGATGGCGTTGGACAGCAGATTGAGCGCGATCTGCCGGATGGCACGCTCGTCGCCGAACAGGCGCGGCAGCGCGGTCTCGAACTCCTGGATGACGCGGATGTCCTTGTTGCGGGCTCTCAGTTCCATCATATGGCAGCAATCCTCAACGATCGTCACCAGCGCCACCGGCTCCTCGTTGAGCTGGTAGCGGCCGGCCTCGATGCGCGACAGGTCGAGGATCTCATTGATCAGATCGAGCAGATGCTGGCCGGATTCGTGCACATCATGCGCATAATCGCGATAGGTCGGGTTGTTCATCGGCCCGAGCACTTCATTGGCCATCACTTCGGAGAAACCGAGGATGGCGTTGAGCGGCGTCCGGAGCTCATGGCTCATCGAGGCGAGGAAGCGCGACTTCGCCAGATTGGCGTCCTCGGCGCGCCGCCTGGCCTCGTCGGACATGGATTTGGCAGTCTCCACCTCGGCGATCAGCGCGTCCTTCTCGGAGCGGAAGGAGAGCAGCATCCAGGATGACTGGTTGAGATGGCGCGCGACGTAGCCGAAGAAGGGCAGGGCAGCGACCAGAAGCGCCGCCATGATCCCTTCGATCGGCATCCACAGGCGCAGGACGGCATAGACATAGACCGCGACGGGAACGGCGAAGGTCGCCAATAGCGCGCCGCCGAGGGACGATGCCATCACAGCAGTCGTCGCCATGGCGACCAGGAGCACCATGGCCTTGACGACATGGAACTGGTCGACCTGGCATGTGGAGCAGCCCAGCCAGGCGAACCAGGCCCAGCCGAGGCCGCAAAGCGAATGGCCGATCAGGAAATCGCGGCGCGTCTGCACAGGGTCGAGTTCGGCCGCTTCCGCGCGCTCGACGCGCCGCGCCATGAAAGTGACGATAGCGTAGCAAAGCAGCATGAAGAGAGCCCAGACGGCGACCTGGTTGCCCAGGCCCGCGAAGCGGCCGATGGCCGCTACTACAAGCACAAGCAGAGGAATCGCCGCCGCACTGACCACCATGGCGCGTGCATGCAGCTTGAGCAGTTCGCGGTCGAAATCGAGGCTGCCGGCCTGCTGCGAAAGACGGTCACGCGTCCTGCGCACCGCGCGAGCCACATCGCTGTTGCGATGCGGTTTCCTGCGGTCCACAATGAATTTGTCCGCTGTGTCCGAGCGTAGCAAAGGCATGCAAGTTCAATTTCTGCGCGCAGCGATTTTCAGTTCGTTAAGCTACGTTCGAATGATTAAGAGACTGTTTGCCATATGAGCCGTTCCTGGTCGCGAAGACCGCGCCGGCGCTATGTTCCGCGGCCTCCGCGAAGCCTTTTGCGCAGGCTTCTGGATTACGGGCTGGCCGTGGTCCTGCTTGGCCTGTCCATCCTGGTGGCGGCGCGGCTCGACCGGTTCGAGATGCGACAGGAGCAAGGCACGGCCATCGTCAAGGACGGTGATTCGATCACGCTTGGCGCCGAGCGCATCCGCATGCGCGGCATCGACGCGCCGGAATACACACAGACGTGCCGCAAGGACGGGGCCGATTATGCCTGCGGCAGGCTTGCGCGGCAGTCGCTGGTGCGGCTGATCGCCGACAGGCCGGTCTCCTGCAGCGGCTGGCAGCGCGACCGCTACGGCCGGTTGCTCGGCGACTGCAAGGCGGGCGACACGGACCTCAACCGCGCGCAGGTACAGTCCGGATGGGCCGTCGCCTTCGGCGACTTCGAAACCGAGGAGGCCGTCGCGCGGGCTGCCAAGGTGGGCATCTGGGCTGGCTCCTTCGATCAGCCGCAGGACTGGCGCGACAGCCATCACAATCAACCCGTCGAAAGGAAGCACGGCGCACTGGCTTCGCTCGGCGATGCGTTGCGTGAGCTTGTTCGTTTCTGGTGATGCCCGCTTCGGGGGATGCTCTGTTTGCCAACATGTGGTCTTGCCAAACCGCTATGCAGTTTTGGGCGACATGCATTGCAGCGCGCCCTAAGATTGGCATGAAGATCGGAGACTGGAATGAAGCTGTTCGATGGCGGCCGGGCGCCCAACCCCAGGCGGGTTCGGGTTTTCCTGGCTGAAAAGGGGCTAGCCGTCCCTTTGGTGCCCGTGGACATGGGCGCGCTGGAGCATCGCAAGGAGCCGGTGGCGTCGCGCAATGCGCTGCGGCGGCTGCCCGTGCTCGAACTCGACGACGGGACCATCATCACCGAATCCATCGCCATTTGCCGTTATTTCGAGGAGTTGCATCCCGAGCCCGCCCTGTTCGGAACAGGCGCGCTCGGCAAGGCCATGGTGGAGATGTGGCAAAGGCGTCTGGAGCTAAACCTGATGAGCTGCGTGGCCGCCGCGTTCCGGCACATCCATCCGGCAATGAAGGAATGGGAGGTGCCGCAGATCCCGGAATGGGGCGAGGCCAACAAGCCGAAGGCCATCGAGTTCCTGCATCTCCTCGACCGGGAGTTGGCGGATAGGGAATTTGCCGCCGGCGACACCTATTCGGTCGCCGACATCACCGGGCTGATCGCCATCGATTTCATGAAGCCGGCACGCATCAAGGTGCCTGAGGAATGCGGGAATGTGCTGCGCTGGCACGCAGCGCTCTCCAGCCGGCCAAGCGCTGCTGCTTGAGGCTTGTTTTTGGAGAACCCGCCGGACATGAGCGAAGCGCTGGAGAGCCTTGCCGCCAAGGTGCGGGCTTGCCGCATCTGTGTCGAGCAGCCGCGCGGCCGGCCCCTGCCGCATCAGCCGCGCCCGGTGCTTGTGCCTTCGTCGAAGGCCCGCATCCTGCTTGCCGGCCAGGCGCCGGGCACGAAAGTCCACATCTCGGGCATGCCGTTCACCGACGCTTCCGGGGATCGCTTGAGGAACTGGCTCGGCGTCACCCCCGACGAGTTCTACGACACGGAAAAATTCGCCATCGTGCCGATGGGTTTCTGCTTTCCGGGCCAGGACACCAAGGGCGCCGACCTGCCGCCGCGGCGCGAATGCGCCACCGCCTGGCGCGCCGATCTGATGGCGCTGATGCCGCAGATCGATCTGGTGCTGACGATCGGCGGTTATGCGCAGTCCTGGCACATGGGCACGGCGCGTGGGCCGTCGCTGACGGAAACGGTCAGAAACTGGCGCGCTGTCTGGGATGCTGCAGCCGGGCCGAAAGTGCTGCCGCTGCCGCATCCGTCATGGCGAAACACCGGCTGGCTGAAGAAGAATCCGTGGTTTGAAATGGATTTGCTGCCATTCCTGCGCTCGGAAATCCGCTATCGCCTCAATTAGGCATCTTGCAAGAAATCACTCGCTTTTGCCGGCATTGGCAGAATTTCTTTCTTGTGAAAGGGCCTGATAAAAAGGATTATAGCCAAACTATTCCGCTGGAGCCTTCCCATGGACCGCCTAGACAGAAAAATTCTTCGCCTCCTGCAGGAGGACGCGACGCTTGCGGTCGCCGATGTCGCCAAGAAAGTCGGCCTGTCGACCACGCCGTGCTGGCGGCGCATCCAGAAGCTCGAGGAAGAGGGCGTCATCAAGCGGCGCGTGGCCATTCTCGACCATGAGAAGGTCAATGTGCGCGTCACCGTCTTCGTTTCGATCCGCACCAATTCGCACAGCCATGAATGGCTGCGGCGCTTCTCCGAGGTCATCCAGGAATTTCCGGAGGTGGTCGAGTTCTACCGCATGAGCGGCGACGTCGATTACCTCTTGCGCGTCGTG
Organism: Mesorhizobium sp. WSM4898; assembly: GCF_029625845.1. NCBI lineage: Bacteria > Pseudomonadati > Pseudomonadota > Alphaproteobacteria > Hyphomicrobiales > Phyllobacteriaceae > Mesorhizobium > Mesorhizobium sp. WSM4898. Next base: position 415,424 of record NZ_JARTVQ010000003.1, read on the forward strand.
GTGCCCGACATTGCCGCCTACGACGCCTTCTACAAGCGGCTGATCGCCAAGATCGAGATCCGCGACGTGTCGTCCTCGTTTGCCATGGAGCAGATCAAGTACACGACCGAGATCCCGCTCGACTACATGATCCTGGACAAGGAGTCGGGGGCCAACGCGGCCTGAGCACGGCGCTCGCGCTTCCCGCTATGCGCGAAGTTGCGAGACCTAGTTCTTCTTTTTGTTGAGGAAATTCCACGGCGAGTTGACCGGGAGCGTGACGGCGTCCGGCACGCTGTCGACATCAGCCACCTCGGCCTTGCGCACGGTATAGCCGGACTGCACGATCAAGACGCCGTCCAGGATGAAGAGTTGGCTCTTCTCCATGCCGGGCTTCAGCACGCCGGTGACGGAGACCGGCTGGTATGCCTCCGCCATCCTGTAAGGATGCGCCGGCGTTACCAGCACGATCTGGTTCGGCGGCGGCGTCGGCATGTGGCTGCAGGCGCCGGTCCAAGGCACCAGCAGGAACTGGTAGACGAGGTCGCCCTCGCGATCGACCGGCAAGGCGTAGCCGGACAATTGAACGGTCTTGTCCTGCAGATTGAGCGACAGTGTCTCACCGTGATCGGGCAGTTTTGCCGCGATCATCGGCAGGTTGGCGTCCTCGGCGACCGCCTGCGTCGCCGGGCGCAAGTCTTTCCAGAAGATATGCGCGACGTCGGCCGCGGCGTCGGCTCTCGCGGTGGCGAGCATAAGCACGATCGCCAGCGTCGCGCTTGATCTGAAACGCCTGCTCATGGTGGTCATCCTCCGCCAGTCCCATTTCGGAAGCGAGTAAAAGCGTCGTGAGCTTACTTCGCTGAGATCACAGTCGTGTGGTCGCGAGCCGTTCGAGCTGTTTGACATCGGAAAGCTCCTTCACCGCGTCCTTGCCGATCCAGCGTGCCGTCTTGTCGGACGACGCCGCCAGTTTCTCGGCCAGCGCAAGGGCAGGGGCGTGCAGCGCCCTCGACCGCTTGCCGATCTGCCGCAGTGCCCAGTTCACCGCCTTGCGCACGAAGTTGCGCGGATCGCCCGCATGCCTCTCGATCAGCGGCAGAGCAGCGAGGAAGCTCGCGTCCGGCTCCTTCTTCAGATGCACCGCCGCCCAGGCCAGCATGGCAAAGGCGGTGCGGCGGACAAACTCGCGCTCGTCCTTGGCGAATTCCTCGACCAGCTCACGCCAGAACGGTGTTTGGGCGAACAGGTCGGCAACGGTATCGACAATCTCCCAACTGTCGAAATCGGCGGCCCAGCGCCGGCATTGACCGATGTCGAGCTTCTTCGGCTCGCCGGTGAAAGCGGCCATCAATCGCGCTTCGCGAATGTCGGTGTCCCACAAGAGCAGCGACCGTTCCTGGTTCTTCTTCAGCTTGCGCGCCAGCGGCCGCAGATCGGAATTGCCGACGCCCAGCGCGGTTCTCGTGTTGATGCCGAATCGCGCCATGCCGGCGCGGTTTTTCTCGCTGCCGATCGAACGCAGATGGGCGACGATCTCGTCGGCGCTCCAGCTCGGATCGGGCAGGACCATCGCCGTCTATTTTTCCAGGCGGGCGAGCAGCGAGGATGTGTCCCAGCGCCTGCCGCCCATGTCCTGCACGTCCTTGTAGAACTGGTCGACCAGCGCGGTCACCGGCAGCTTGGCGCCGTTGCGGTTGGCCTCGGCGAGGCAGATGCCGAGATCCTTGCGCATCCAGTCGACGGCGAAGCCGAAATCATATTTTCCGGCGTTCATCGTCTTGTGGCGGTTCTCCATCTGCCAGGAGCCGGCAGCGCCCTTGGAGATCACCTCGATGACCTTCTCAATGTCGAGCCCGGCCTTCTTGCCGAAATGGATGCCTTCGGCCAGCCCTTGGACGAGGCCGGCAATGGCAATCTGGTTGATCATCTTGGTGAGCTGCCCGGCGCCCGCGGGTCCCATCAGCCCGACCATGCGGGCATAGGCATCGATGACCGGTCTGGCCTTGTCGAAGGCGGCCTGCTCGCCGCCGACCATGACGGTCAGCACGCCATTCTCGGCGCCCGCCTGGCCGCCCGACACCGGCGCATCGAGGAAGGAAAAGCCGGCCTTGTCGGCGGCTTCGGCCAATTCGCGCGCGACTTCGGCCGAGGCTGTCGTGTTGTCGATGAAGACCGAATCCGCCTTCATCGCGGCAAAGGCGCCGCTGGCGCCGGTCGTCACCGAGCGCAGGTCGTCGTCATTGCCGACGCAGGAGAAGACGAAATCCTTGCCTTCGGCCGCCTCGGCCGGTGTCAGCGCCAGTCTGCCGCCATGCTGGGCGACCCATTGTTCGGCCTTGGCGGTCGTGCGGTTATAGACGGTGATGTCGTGGCCGCCCTTGTTCCTGAGGTGCCCGGCCATCGGATAGCCCATGACGCCAAGACCGAGAAATGCAACCGATGCCATAAGCCTGCCTTCCAACAAAACAGAGGTTTCAGTGGCGGAAGGTCTAGGCTATGCGAAAAATTCGTCAAGGCGCGCAAAGCCGCATCGACTGGTGCAGGCCCGTCCGCTGACGACGCTCTATCGTTTGAGGTGAATGGTGATCCGGCGTTCGATCCATTCGACGCCGTGACGCAGGATCTCGACCAGCACCAGGTAGACGATCGCCACCCAGATATAGGCCTGGATGTCGAAAGATTTTGCGTAGGCGAGCTTCGCGTTGCCCATCAGGTCGTAGACGGTGATGATGGCGACGATCGCGGAAGCCTTGATCATCAGGATGAGCTCGTTGCCGTAAGGCCGCAGCGCCACGATGATCGCCTGCGGCATGATCACCTTGCGCAGCGTCTGCAGCTTGTGCAGGCCAAGCGACGCCGCGCCTTCCCACTGGCCCCGCGGAACGCTTTCGATGGCGCCGCGCAGGATCTCGGCCTGGTAGGCGGCGGTGTTGAGCGAAAAGGCAAAGACGCCGCAGTAGAACGCCTCGCGGAAGAACCACCATAGTCCGACGGTTTGCAGCTCGGGGCGGAACGAGCCGATGCCGTAATAGACGAGGTAGGTCTGCACGAGCAGCGGGGTGCCGCGGAAGAAGTAGACGTAGCAATAAGCCAATCCGGAAAGGATGCGGTTCTTGGACATCCGGCCGTAGGCAACCGGCAACGAGAGAATAGCGCCCGCCACCATCGAAACGGAGACCAGCGACAGGGTGGTTGCGAGCCCCTGCAGATAGGCCGGCGCGTATCTGGCGAAGAAATCGGCGTTCCAGGCGTGGACCAGATAGGCCACGATGCCGATGCCGAAAAGGCTCCAGAGGCCGACCAGCGCGTAGCCTATGATGCGCACGCGCGGCCAGCCGCGAGCCCGGGGCGGTGGCCTGTCAACCGCAATAGCCTGGCTGACGCTCATCGAGCCTCCCTCCGCCCGAGCGAGCGCTGGATATAGCCGGTGGCGACCGAGGACAGGATGGCCAGCACAAGGAAGACCAGCGCCGCGACACTGTAGAAGAGGAAGGAATGCTTGGTGACGCGCGCCGCGACACCGGCATTGCGCAAGGTTTCCGCTAGGTTGACGACCGACACCAGCGAGGTGTCCTTGAGCAGGCTGAGCCAGCAATTCTCCAGACCGGGGAAGGCGATGCGCAGCAGTTGCGGCAGGATCACCAGGCGCATCGTCTGCCATTTCGAAAGGCCAATGGCGTAGCCGCCCTCATACTGGCCCTTGGGAATGGCGCGAAAGGCGGAGAGAAAGACTTCGCTGGCGTAGGAGGAGAAGATCAGCGCCAGCACGATCATGCCGGCAATGAAGCTGTTCACGTCGATTGTCGCCTCGGGCTCGAACAGGCGGACGACATATTGCAGCAGCAGCGGCATGCCGAAGAAGAACAGGAACAGCGTCACCAGCTCGGGCAGGCCGCGAAAAACAGTGGTGTAGATGTTGGCTGCGAGCCGGAGCGCGGGCTCTTCGTGCTGCTTGGCGAAGGCGACGAAGAACCCGATCGCCAGGCCTATCGGCAATGTCGCAAGCGCCAGCGCGACCGTGACCAGCACACCAGACGCAATGTCGTCACTCCAGCCATCCGGTCCCCAACTGAGAAGTGTCCAAATGCTTTGGGCTGGCATTGGCGGGGCGTGTCTCCGTGGCGATCCCGGAATGGAGGCAGGGCGGCGAGGTGATCCTCACCGCCCTGGGCGCAAATGATCAGGACTCGGCGCCGTAGACGTCGAACTTGAAGTACTTGTCGTTGATTTCCTTGTACTTTCCGTTCTTGCGGATAGCGTCGATCGCGGAATTCAGCTTGTTGACCAGGTCGGTTTCGCCCTTGCGCACGGCAATGCCGGCGCCCGGTCCGAAGATCTCGACCGGCTGCGGCGAGGGTTGGCCGAGGATCTTGCAGCAGGCGCCGTCGGGCGAATCCAGCCACTGCTGCAGCACGACTATGTCGTCCTCGATGGCGTCGAGACGGCCATTGGCAAGGTCGGCCTGTTCCTCGGGGCTGCTCGGATAGCCCTTGATCGTGCTGTCGGTGTAGGTCTTCGAGGCATAGTTGAAGTGGGTCGTCGTGGTGGCGACGCCGATCGTCTTGCCGGCGAGGTCTTCCTTGGTCACGCCCTTGAGCGGCGAGTCCTTCGGCACGGCGATCGCCGACGGAGTGTTGTAATATTTGTGGGTGAAGTCGACCTTTTCCTGGCGCTCTGGCGTGATCGACATGGAAGCGACGATGGCGTCGAACTTGCCGGCCTGGAGCGCCGGGATGATGCCGTCCCAATCCTGCGCGACGAAGGTGCACTTCACCTTCATTTCGTCGCAGAGGGCCTTGGCGATGTCGATGTCGAAGCCGACCAGCTGGCCGTCCGAGGTCAGGTTGTTGAAGGGCGGGTACGCGCCTTCGGTGCCGATCCTCAGGGTCTTTTCCTGAGCCTGGGCGACGCCAAGTGTCAGCAGCGCGGCCGAAGCGGCAAGCGCGATACGCAGTGCAATACGCATGATAATCCTCTCATATTGTCATGGCCGCTGTCCCGTGCGGCTCTTGTGGGCGGAGCCTTTTTGACCGCCCGCTGCGCGGGATACTCCCACTCTTTGCAAGAAAAAAGCAACTGCAAAAACAACAGCAAACGGCAATCGCCGTGTGCCGCTGCGTTACTTGGCTGGACTGACGAGACCGGTCGCGCGCTCGATAAAATCGGCTATCGATTTCGTGTCGTCGAGGTTGAAGACGGGCAGCTTTTCGCCTTCGACCGGAAAGTCGGCGGCGACAGCCACGATGTTCGGGTCGTTGATCGAAAGCGGCGTCCGGTCCTTGGCCTCCAGCCGTCTCGCTTCGATCTTTTGGTGTGCTTCGCGCTTGTAGCCTTCGACCAGCACGATGTCCGAGGGCGCCAGCCGCGCCAGGATGTCGTCCAGCGTTGGCTCGTCCTCGTTGCGCAGTTCGTGCATCAATGCCCAGCGCCGGCCGGAGACGATCGCGACCTCCATCGCGCCGGCCTGGCGGTGGCGGAAACTGTCTGTGCCGGGCTTGTCGATGTCGAAGTCATGATGGGCATGCTTGACCGTCGAGACCGTCCAGCCGCGCCGAACCAGTTCGGCGACCAGCTTTTCGGTCAGCGTCGTCTTGCCGGAGTTCTTCCAGCCGGTGATGCCGAACACGCGTCTCATGGCTCAAGGCTTTGCAACAGACGCTCGGCCTCCGCAAGATCGTCGGGCGTGTTGATGTTGAAGAACGGGTCGATCCGCTCGCCTCCGGCTTCGAGCATCGGAAACTCCACCTCGACAAAACCATGCCGCTCCATGAAGGCCGAGACCCGTCGATTGTCCTCCTCAACCAGGAAATGGCGCAGCGCATCGCGCAGGCCGAGCGGCCAGAGTGCGAAGGTCGGGTGCCACCTGCCGTCGGAACTGGCGACCGCGATCGCGCCCGGCCGTGCCCGAGCGGCAACGGCCAATCGCTCGACGAGATCGCCAGGGAAGAACGGCGTGTCGCCGGCCGCGCTGACCAGCGACCGGTAGCCCGTGTCCGCTGCCGCCCATTCAAGGCCGGTGAGGATGCCGGCGAGCGGGCCGGCATGGTCCTCTATCGTATCGGCAAGCACCGGAAGGTTGGTGCCGGCAAACCGTGCCGGATCGCCGTTGGCGTTGAGCACCAGCGTGGCCACCTGCAGTGTGAGACGCGCGGCGCCGACGATCATCGGCAGGTCGGGGATATCGCCGAAGATGGCGAGGCCGAGCACTATCGACCACAGCAGCGCCGTATAGCGGAAGGGCGCGATGAAGGAGATGTCGCCCGAGCGCATCGCCATGATGATGAACTGATAGCCGATGAGCACGAGCACGGCGGCCAGCGCCAGCAGCGCCGTCGCCTCGGCGGTCATTGGCGTCCAGCCGCCCATCGACGGGAGCAGCAGCGCACCCAGGATCGTCATGGCCAGCGCAGTCGCGGTCGATACCAGCATGGTCGGGATCGCTTGCGGGATGCGCTTGGTGGCGAGATCGCGCACAGCGCAGCAGGCGACGCTCGCCAGCGCCAGCAACGAATAGGCGCTGAAACCCTCGAAGCCCGGCCGCACGATGATCAGTACGCCGGCAAAGCCGACGGCAATGGCGAGCCAGCGGCGCCAGCCGACGCCCTCGCCGAAGAACAGTGCGGCGCCCATCGTCACCGCCAGCGGCAGCGCCTGCAGAACGGCGGAGACGTTGGCGATCGGCAAATGGGCAAGGGCGATCAGGAACGACACGGTCGCGCCGGCTTCGCCGGCGACGCGCAACGCGACCATCGGCTGCAGCATGGCGCGCGGATCAGCAAGCGCGCCGCGCCGCCAGGCGAGCAGACCGACGAAGAGCGAGGCGAAGGCGCCACGCACCAGCATTACCTGCGCCATGTTCATCGATTCGGATGAGAATTTGGTGATCGCGTCGTTCAAGGTGAAGCCGATCATGGCCACGACCATGAACAGTGCGCCGCGAAGATTTGGCGAAAGAGGCAAGGGCGCTTCCGGGTTATGTTCTCTCGCAAGCGTCTAACAGCCAGCGGCAAGACAGCAACGTCAAAGAAATGGGCCACAGGAGGTTCCTGCGGCCCTCAATATCGGCTGCAATCCCGGAGCGATTATTTCGGTGTCAGCGTCTCGGTGCCGTTGCCGTTCTGGCCGGCGATGGTCCACAGCCCGTGCAACGAGCCGTCCTTCTCCACCTTGTAGACGACGAGGCCGATTTCCTTGCCCATCACATAGCCGGCGGAAAAGGCATCATCGTTGCGCATGCAAATGCCGTCGGAGGACGAGCCGCCGGTTTCCCAATGGATCGTGCAGGTTGTGTCGCTGGTCAGTGTGATGGTTGCCTCGCCGCCATATTTCGATCCGTCGAAATTGGTGCCGGCGACAGTGTAGGTGCCACCGATCGACTGAGCGGCCGCAGGCACCAAGGCAATCCCGAGCATTGCAAGCGAAGCCAAGAATTTGCGCATGAGAATTCCCCCTGAATGCGAAAATCGCTTCATGAGGCTAGGCCGGAACAAGTCGGCGGTAAATCGGGTGGAAGTCGGCGCGGATGGTTTATTTCCAGTGCGCCGAGCGCAGCTCAAGGGCCGCGCAGGCTGGCGGCGATCGCCCCGGTCAGCGGATCGTATTTCGCCTTAAGCGAGGAAGGATACTCGATCCAGACGGTGCGGATGACACCATCCTTTCCGAACAGGCGCCGTTCGTAGAAGACCTTGTCGCCCTTGACGCCAGAAACCACCGCCCAATTCTTCCCGGACTTGCTGTAAGTGATCTTGTAGCCCGGCCCGGTGTTTGCCTTTTCGTCGGCGACGAAGCCCTTCGGAGTGTCGTTGTCGATGTTATAAATGCCCGAGCAGGTCAGGCTGGCGCCGTCGGGCGCGCTCCATTGCTGCCCATCGCCGTTTTCTGGCTCGGGCAAGCGGTCGCTGAAAATCTCGTCGGGAAAGGTGCAGGACGTGCCGAAGCGCGCATTGACGTAGGTGAACGGCTTTGCGATTGCCGCTGTCGTCAGCAACGAGAAGGCGATCACCAAAGGCGCGCCCTGGACGAGATGAACACACTTCATGATGCCCCAAGGTCCGTGACCGAGGGTGATCCTGCACCAAATCGGAGAAAAAATCAGCCGCCGGTGACGCTCATATGGCGCGATACCGAGGGTCGGCTGGTGCGGCGGTCGATGACGAAATCATGGCCCTTCGGCTTGCGCCCGATCGCCTCGTCTATGGCCTCGCCGACCAGCTCATTGCCTTCGGAGGCGCGCAGCGGCGCTCTCAGGTCGGCGGCGTCCTCCTGGCCGAGGCACATATAGAGCGTGCCGGTGCAAGTCAGCCGGACGCGGTTGCAGCTTTCGCAGAAATTATGCGTCATCGGGGTGATGAAACCGAGCCGACCGCCGGTCTCGGCGACCTGGACATAGCGGGCAGGACCGCCGGTCTTATAAGGAATGTCGGTCAGCGTGAACTGGCGCTCAAGCGAGGCGCGCAGCAGCGACAGCGGCAGATACTGGTCCGTGCGGTCGGCGTCGATCTCGCCCATCGGCATGGTCTCGATGACCGTCAGATCCATGCCGCGACCATGCGCCCAGCGCAGCATCTCCGGTATTTCAGCGTCGTTGAAGTCGCGCAGCGCCACGGCATTGAGCTTGACCTTCAGGCCCGCCGCTTGCGCGGCGTCGATGCCTTCCATGACCTTGCCGAGATTGCCCCAGCGGGTGATCTGGCGGAATTTTTCGGCGTCGAGCGTGTCAAGCGAGACGTTGATGCGCTTCACGCCGCAGTCGGCGAGCTCGGCGGCAAAGCGCGACAGCTGCGAGCCGTTGGTGGTGAGCGTCAGCTCTTCCAGAGCGCCGCTCTCAAGATGCCGCGACAGCTGGCGAACCAGATGCATGATGTTCTTGCGCACCAGCGGCTCGCCGCCGGTGAGCCTGAGTTTCCTGACGCCCTTTTCGATGAAGACGCTGCAGAGCCGGTCGAGCTCCTCGAGCGAGAGCAGATCCTTCTTGGGCAAAAAGGTCATGTCCTCGGCCATGCAATAGGTGCAACGGAAATCGCAGCGGTCGGTAACCGACACGCGCAGATAGCTGATCGTGCGACCGAAAGGGTCGGTCATGTCCATTGCAAGCGCTTCCGTGGCCTGAGCAGCGTCGTTATATACGGCTATGTGATACGATCCAACCGCGCATTCAAGATAGAAGCTCTCGATCTTTGGTAACATTCCCCGACCGACATTCTCTGTCGGCTGCCTTCTATCACCTTTTCGCACTGCGCGAACCGGCGTAGGGAAGGGCGCAACGCATATAGGAAGAAACATGACGGCGCCGAAGGAACTCAGGGTCTCGAAGGACCGCAAGCTGCTCACCGTCACCTTTGCCGGGCATCAGCCGTTCGAACTGCCGGCGGAGTTCTTGCGCGTGGCCTCGCCTTCTGCCGAGGTGCAGGGCCATTCGCCGGATCAGCGCGTGACTGTGCCCGGCAAGCGCAATGTCGCGATTCTTAAGATCGAGCCGGTCGGCAATTACGCGGTGCGCATCACCTTCGACGATTTCCACGACACCGGCATCTTCACCTGGAACTATCTTCACACGCTCGGGCATGAAAAGGACGAGCGCTGGAACGCCTACCTCGCCGAGCTGGCCGAGAAGGGGCTCAGCCGCGACCGCTAGCCTGGCGCCAAGACGTTTGACTGGGTGTCGTCAAAGCGTCATGGACATAGAGTAGCGCCGGCAAAAGGTCAGGAGGCTGAAAAGATGTCGCTCATCACATCGGTCGAACAGCTCGAAGCCCTCTACGGCCTGCCTGGCGAGGCCTCGGTCGTCAAGGAGCTTGACCATGTGATCCCCGAATATGCAGCCTTCATTGAAGCCTCGCCTTTCGTGGCGCTGGCGACCTGCGGGCCGGAGGGGCTGGACTGCTCGCCGCGCGGCGATCTCGCCGGCTTCGTGCGCCTCCTGGACGAAAAAACGCTGATGATGCCCGACAGGCGCGGCAACAACCGCGCCGATTCGCTAAAGAACATCATTCGCGATCCGCGCGTCGGGCTGCTCTTCCTTGTGCCGGGCTCCGGCACGACGCTGCGCGTCAACGGCCGCGCCCATATCACAGCCGATGCCGAGCTTTGCGCGTCCTTCATGGTCGATGGCAAGCCGGCTGGGTCGGTCACCGTTGTCGCCGTCGACGCGGTCTATTTCCAGTGCGCACGCGCCATCGTGCGCTCGGAGCTCTGGAACCCGGCAAAGCATGTCGACCCGAAGTCGCTGCCGACGCCCGGCCAGATCCTCGAGATCACCAGCCGCAGAAATATCAATGGCGCCGCATATGACAAGGAATGGCCGGAGCGGGCAAAGCAGACCATGTGGTAGCGGCCTCGAGAGCGCCCGGTCAGGCCTCCTTCAGGACATCGGCGATCTTGCGCATCTGCTCGCCGATCATGTCGCACTGCTCCGGCGTCGACTGGCTCATCGCCTTCTCGATGAGCGCCATATGTACTTTCAGCGCCCGCATCAGCAGGGCCTCGCCGGCTTCGGTGAGGTTCAACCGCAGCACGCGTTTGTCCTTTTCGTCACCCTCTCGACGCAGCAGGCCGCGGGCTTCCAGTTGCGGCAATAGCATCGTGATGTTGGAGCGGCCGACCAAGAGCTTGCGAGCAAGGTCGTGCTGCGACATCCCGGGATGACGGTAGAGGTTCATCAGCACGTCGAGCTGCGCCGGTTTGAGGTCGAGCGGCGCCAGCTTCACCGCCAGCGTGCGCTCCAGCACATGGCAGGCGCGCGCCACCGCAACCCAGTTGCGGAAGCGCGGATTGTCCCAGGGCAGCTCTTGCTTAATGTTCATGTTTGAACTATTATGTTCATGCTTGAACGAATGGTTGGACCGACACTATGGCATCATTTGGATTGAAGGTCATCCGAGGCGTCTTCGGCGCGGCCGAGCATGTCGCGCCGCGTCTCAGTGGCCGCGCCGCGTTCGAATTGTTCTGCCGCACGGCAAACGTCAAGGCCTTGAGCGATGGCGAGCGCCGCGCAGTCGAGCGCGCTGCGGGTTTCATGGCCGAGGCGCGCCATCACCGGCTGAAGACGAAGGCGGATTGCGTTGCGGTGCATGAGTTCCGGCCGGGGCCGGGCAGGGGCTCCCGCGGCACCGTGCTTGTCATCCATGGCTGGCGCTCGCGCACCGAATATATGCGAACTCTGATCGATGGGTTTCGCGACGCCGGCTACAAGGTGGTCTCGCTTGACCTGCCGGGCCACGGCCATTCGCTCGGGCGACATCTCAATATGGTGACCGCGGTCGACGCCGTGCGAGTCGCAGGCGAATGGTTCGGCCCGTTTGCCGCTGCCGTCGGCCATTCCTTCGGCGGCGCCGTCGCCGCCAATGCGGTTGCCGCTTCGGTGAAAGGCATGCCGCCGCTTGCGGCCGAGAAACTGGTTCTAATCGCGGCGCCGAGCTCGCTGCCGGCGATCTTCGACGATTTCAGCCACCGGCTCAATGTCGGGCCGCGCTCCCGGGTCGCCATGGCGGATCGGGTGAAGCATTTGTCGGGACGGCCGCTCAGCGATTTCACGGGCGACCGCCAGCTCGCTGAGGCTCCGGTGCCGACGCTGATCATCCATGCGCCGGACGACCGCGAAGTCCATGCCGATCACGCAAAACGATATGCGGGAGCCGGCGATCATGTGAGCTTGCATTGGGCCGAAGGGCTTGGCCACCGCCGCATCCTTGCCGACAAGGATGTCGCCGCGCGCGCCGTGGGCTTCGTCGCCGAGGAACGGCAACCGGCGCTGCATTGAAAATGACTGCGGGAGACGCCTGCTGGCGTCTTCCGTCCGTAGTTGCGAATGGCTCAGTCGGCCTTCTTCTTCTGCCCTGGCTCGACCGGCAGGCCGGCAGCCTTCCAGGCTGTGTAGCCGCCAAGGATGTGTTTGACCGGGGCGAGACCCATGTCCTGCGCCGTCTTGGTCGCCAGCGCCGACCGCCAGCCGCCGGCGCAGAAGAAGACGAAGGTCTTGCCGGAGGCGAAGAACGGCTTGTGGTAAGGGCTTTCGGGGTCGATCCAGAATTCGAGCATACCGCGCGTCACATGCTTGGCGCCGGGAATCTTGCCGTCGCGCTCGACCTCGCGGGGGTCACGTAGGTCGACGAAGATGGTGCCGTCATCCTCCAGCAGCCCGGCAGCTTCCTCAGGCGAAACCACCTCGATCTCGGCATTCGCTTCGTCGAGAAGTTCGCGATATCCCTTCTTCACTGCGCATCCTCCAGGCCATGGCTCGCGCCCGCCGGAATTTCGATCACAAAGACTGCTGTTTGTCACGGGCCGATGTTTGTCAGGAGGGAAGGTCGGCCATGGTCGCCAAGGCCGCACAGCGCCAACGCCTGATTGTTACCGAGGCGTCTGAAACCGGGAGCCGCCCTGCCGCATTGTGTCTCACACGGATGTGAAACTGTTCTGCAACACGGTCGCGAAAATTTATGGAAGCTTAACGGAATCAGTATGAATCGGTACAGTCGCGCATTACATCCGCCATGCGGAGGGCGGGACCGTCTAGCGGCGCGGAACGGGAAACCGGTTTCAACCGGTGCGGGTGAAGCATGAAAATCCTCGGGAACAAAATTGCCGTCATGCCGATCGCGATCGCGACGGCGCTTGCCTTCGGCCAGCAGCCGGCGAGCGCGCAGGGGCTGTTCGACATGCTGTTCGGCGGCGGCATCCGGCACAATTCCCAAGGAGAATTTCCGCCGCCGCCGAAGCCGCGCAAGGTGCAGCCTGGCACAGGCGGTAGCGTCAGGATCAGCAGCCCGACCTACAACACCTACAGGGCCGACAAGCTTGTGCGCGTCGACTTCAAGTCGCTGCTGCCCGCTCCGCCGCCCGCGACCGCGCAAGATGCTGCCTTTGTGCCCTCCGTAACCGGAAGCGCGTTCCGCGACGCGCTGGCGGGCCTGAGCGATTATGAACTCTTTGCCGAGCCCGATATTGCCAAGGCGCTCATCGCCTACTATTCGGCCAATCCGGATTTCATCTGGGTGACAGGGGATGCACCCAACAGCAGGGCGCAGGATGCCGTGCGGGTGCTTGGCGGAGCGGCGAGCTATGGCCTGACGCCTGCCGATTATTCCGTCGATGTTCCTGCGGCGGCCACGAATGCCGCCTTGCCCGAAGCGCGGACCAAGGAACTGGTTCGCTTCGAGATGGCGCTATCGGCGCGCGTGCTGCGCTACGCCCATGACGCCCAGAGCGGCCGAGTCGATCCGAACCGCATGACCGGCTATTACGATTTTCCGGGCAAGCCGCTCGATCTCGAAGGCGTGCTGAAGACGCTGGCGCACACGCGAGAGGTGCGCACCTATCTCGAATCGCGGCACCCGCAGAACCCTGAATATCAGGCGCTGCGCGTCGAGTTGGAGTCGCTCCAGGCAAGCGAGGAGAACGAGATCGTCGTCGATCCGAAGCTGCTCCTGAAGCCCGGTGAAAGCAGCCCGGAACTGCCCAAGCTTTTGACTTTGATCGCGCGCAACCTCGATGACGAGATGGGCGGTGACTTTGGCGAGACCCTCGCCCGGCTCGGCAAGAGCGAGGTTTACGATCCTGAACTGGTGCCAGTGATCAAGGCGGTGCAGAAGCGGGCCGGCATGAAGGGCGACGGCGTCATCGGCCCGCGTACCGTCGCCTCGCTCGCCGGAACGTCCAAGGCCGACAAGGTCGAGAAGGTCATGGCGGCGCTTGAAGAGCTGCGCTGGCTCCCCTCCGATCTTGGCAGCCCGCGCGTCTTCATCAACCAGCCGGCCTTCACCGCAAGCTACATCGACAACGGCGAGGAGAAGCTGAAGACCCGCGTGGTCATCGGCAAGGTCACCAACCAGACCGCATTTTTCTACAACCAGATCAAGCAGGTCGACTTCCACCCCTATTGGGGCGTGCCGCAGTCGATCATCGTCAACGAGATGCTGCCGAGGCTGCGCAGCGATCCGGGCTATCTGGACCGCGCCGGCTATGAGGTGACGGATTCCAGCGGCAGGCGAGTTCCCTCTGCGGCGGTGGACTGGGGCGCCTACGGTGCCAAAATCCCGTTCAGCGTGCGCCAGCAGCCGAGCGAGGCCAATGCGCTTGGCGAGTTGAAGATCCTCTTCCCCAACAAGCACGCCATCTACATGCACGACACGCCGCAGAAGTCGTTCTTCGGGCGCGACATGCGCGCGCTGAGCCATGGCTGCATACGCCTGCAGGATCCGCGCGGCATGGCGGCCGCTGTGCTCGGCACGTCGGTCGACGACATCGCCGAGAAGCTGAAGCATGGTCATTCGACCGAGAATGTCACGCGCGTCATCCCGGTCTATGTCGCCTATTTCACCGCTTGGCCGGACATGTCCGGCAAGGTCGAATATTTCGACGACGTCTACGATCGCGATTCGAAGCTGATGCAGGCGCTGGATGCGACCGAAGCGGTGCGCGCACCGTCAACCTAAGCGCTCGATGAGCGGCCGCCTGAAACCGGCATCACGTCCGGCAATGAGCCAATAAACGAAACCGGCCACCAGCCCGGCCGCGACGATGATGCCAAGGTCGGCCCAGCGTTCCGGATCGTGCGGCGCGCCCGGCGAGAGCAGCATGAAACCGGCGGCCGCAACCACGCCGCCGAACAGCATATGCAGCCAGAAGCTCCGCAACGAGAAGACCTCGGCAATAAGCGCAAAGATCAGAGTCTGCATGCCGGTCGCCACGATCGTCAGGAAATAGACGAACATGCCAAGCGGCGGCACGACCAGCACGGCGACGGGCGTGAACTGCATCAGCTCGAAATAGCTTGGGGCGTTGGGCAGCGAGCTCAGCGCTGCATAGATCGCGACCAACGCGACCAATCCGACGAGCACCGCGATCAGATAGCCGGCGAGCACCATCAGGATGCGCTTTAGAACGTAGCCAACCATTCCCATGCACCCCCGTGCCCGCAATCATGGCGCGCAGTCAGCCATCAAACGTGCATCGACGCAAGTCTCGGATAGGGAGGCGCCGGCCCAGCTGCGGGCGGCCGTATCAGGCGTTACTTCGGTTCGCCGGTGACCGGATCGTAGGTGATTTCGACCTTGGCCTTGTCGGTCGTGTAATAGGTAACGGTATAGCCGTCGCTGCTCCAGCCGACCTCCTTGATATATTGGAAGTCGCTCCGCTTCTCGACCTTGGTCAGGATTTCCGAGAGCTTCTTGGCATTTTGCGGCGGCAGCGCTTGCGCTTCGGCCGCGAAAGCCGACCCGCCGACAAGGAAAAACGCGATACCGCTTGCCAAAAGAACACCGCGCATGACTGCCCTCAATCTCTCGTGGTGGCATGAACGCGCTGACAACTCGAATCCGGGCCCGTTGGTTCCGCCAACGGACCGCAACGCCTTGCTCCACAGTTGGTCCGTCACGGCCGGCGCGACTTCTATTCGCGAAAGCTTAAATAAGTAAAACGGCGTGAATCCAACAAGTAAGGAGGCTTCTGCAACATCGGACTTCAGGTAACGAACGACTAACCATGGCTTGCGCCGAAACCGCCTTCCATTAGCTGTTCGTGGTAGAGCTTTTGGCCAGACCCTGTTAGAGTCCCGGACCAACAGGGTGGCAACGGCGCGCCGAGCCTGCCGGGGATCTTCCATCGGCAAACGGCGAAGTTTTTTTGGAGCGGAAGTCGCCTGTTCTGAACCGAAAACAGGGACCGGGGGCTCAACCATGGCTGAACGGAACTATACCCGTCAGCTTGCGACAATCATTTCTATCGACGCCGTTGGTTTTTCGCGGCTGATGGGCATCGACGACGAGCGCGCCGTCGCGGCCTTCGAGGAAAGGCGCGATATCATCACCGACAGTTGCGGCGCCTTTGGCGGCCGCACGTTTGGCGTTGCCGGCGACAGCATCATGGCCGAATTCGGCAATCCAATCGAAGCCTTGCGCGCGGCGTTCGATTTCCAGGACCGGATCATGGCGCTCAATGCCTCGGCCGCGGATGAGATGCGCATGCCGTTCCGGGCCGGGATCAACACCGGAGACGTCATCGTCCGCGAGGGCCGCCTCTATGGCGACGACGTCAACATTGCCGCGCGCCTGCAGGAATTCGCTCCACATGACGGTCTAGCCATCTCAGAGACGACCTGGCACCACGTGAAGGACAAGACGGCCGCGGTTTTCACCGACCTTGGCGAGTTCATGCTCAAGAACATCGCCCTGCCTGTACGTGTGCTGATCGCCGGACGCGGCGGCAACGGCGCGGCGATTGCTGCGCCCCTGGCCGCCATCCCTACCGCTCCCGTCCATGACAGACTCGCATCGAAGGGCCCGCCGGCAATCGCGGTGCTGCCGTTTCACGGCAGCAATGGAGGCGAGCCTGACGTCGGCTACATGGCCGACGGCATTGCGGAAGACATCATCTACGGCCTGTCCAACACCCGCTGGCTCTCGGTGATCGCGAAGGGCTCCAGCTTCCAGTTTCGCGACGACCAGCTCGGAACCAGGCTCATCGGCAATGCGCTTGGCGCGCGCTACATCGTCGGCGGCACGCTGGCGCGCCACAGCGGGCAGATACGCCTCAACGCCTCGCTGACCGACACGTCGAACGGGCGCCTGGTCTGGTCGCAGCGCTTCGACCGCGACCTCATCGACATCTTCAGGCTGCGCGACCAGATCGGCAGCGAGATCGTTTCGATCCTCGACAAGGAGGTCGACCGAGCCGAGCAGGTGCGCACCTTCCAGGTGCCGTGGGAAAGCCTCGAGACCTGGCAGCTGGTGCGGCGAGGCCGCTGGCACATGAACAGGCGCACGCGCAAAGACACCGAGATCGCGCTCGAATTCTTCGAGAAGGCTTACCAAGAAGATCCGAATTCCAGCGCCGTGCTGAACGAGCTGGCATGGTGGTATTTCTGGCGGGCATGGCTGCGCTTCGGCGACAGCGACGACCTGGCCAAGGTCGAAGAATTTGCGCGCAAGTCGCTCTTGATGGACAGCCTCGACGCGCGGCCGCACGCCTATCTCGGGGCGGCCGACATCATGCGCGGCCAGCCGGCATCGGCGGCGGAGCATCTGGCCGAGGCGATCCACATCAATCCGAGCTTTGCCTTCGCCCGCTCGGCAATGGGCAGCGCGCGGCTGCTGCTTGGCGATGCCGCCGGCGCGATCCCGTTCTTCCTGGATACCGAGCGGCTGAGCCCGTTCGACCTCTACCGCTTTCACAATCTGGGCGAGCTGGCTGCCGCATACTGTTTGGTCGAGGACTGGCCGGCCGCAATTGCGGTTGCCGATCGCTCGCTCAACCTTTCGCCGGGCTATTTCTACGCCAGGTTCCTCAAAATCGGCGCCTTGATGCGGAGCGGCCGTCTTGAGGAGGCCGAACGCGAACGCGCCATTCTGGCAACCAGGCATCCCGATTTTTCTGAGCAGCGGATTCGCTGGATACCGTTCGTCGATCCTGCGAAGAACAACTTCCTGATCGCGAATTTCGGCCAGGCCAAGTCCATCGCATGATTGCTGGAACCGAACACCGATGATTGTGAAAAAAATCACATACGCCGGACCGAACCAAACCTAGGCCAGACAATAGCCGGCATCGCAGTGACGTGGACAGCCGGGGGGCTCGAACGCGCATGATCAAGTTGAAGTATTTCGCTGCTGTCCGCGCTGCCCAGAAGAGCCAGCGCCCTGTCGCCGAAATGCCGCCCTTCGATATCGACCGGCTCCGCGCCAAGGGGCTTGCGTCCCGTATCGCCGGCTTCCTTTTCAACGACCCGCGCTGGCTGCTGGCGCTGCTGCGCCGCTTCTGGCCGAACCTGGCCTTCGGCAATTTCCTGCTTGTCACCAAAGGCGTCGATGTGCGCGACATTTTGGAGCGCGGCGACGAGTTCGAGACGCCGTACGGACCGGAAATGGCGGAACTGGCCAGGGGATCGAACTTCATCCTCGGCATGCAGGACGGGGCCGCCTACCGGCAAATGAAATCGGCCGTGCTGAGCGCCTTTCCGCCGGCGGAAGTCGAAGCCGCCGTCAGGCCGATCGCCGAGCGTCATTCGCGCGACATCATGACCCGGGCCAGCCCCGGCTTCGACGCCATCGGCGGGCTGATGAAGATCGTTCCGGTACGCATCTGTCGCGACTATTTCGGCCTCGAGATCGACGATGAAACCGAATTCGCCGACTGGTCGATCGCGCTCAGCGCGCTGTTCTTTTCCGATCCGACAGCGAGCCCAACGACACGTCAGCTCGCGATCGTCGGCGGCGATCGTCTGATCAAGGTCATCGACCGCTCGATTGCCGCGATCAGGGACAGGGGAGGGAAGGACGAACGGCCGCTGGCGCGCCTCGTCGCGCTCATGGATCAAGGGCGCCTATCGCAGCCCGACATCCATTCGATCATGCTCGGCATGATTGCCGGCTTCGTTCCGACCAATGTGCTTGCCGGCGGCAATTGCCTGGACGTCATCCTGTCGCGGTCAGATGCAAGGCAGGCTGTCGACGCAGCCATTGCAGCGGGCGGTACCGGCAAACTCGATCGGGCGATCCTGGAAGCCATGCGCTTCAAGCCGATCTGGGTCGGTCCGTGGCGCTACACCGCCCGTGACGCGGTCATCGGCCAAGGCACGCGGCGAGAGCGCCTTGTGAAGGCCGGAACGGTCGTCATGCCGGCGACGCTTTCCGCCATGTTCGATCCGGAAATCGTGCAAAGGCCAAACGAATTCGACACCTCGCGGCCTTATCGCGATTACATGGTGTTCGGCCACGGCATTCATCTGTGCATCGGGGCCGAGATCGCCCGCATTCAGATCGGCGAATGCGTTCGCGCCCTGTTCAGCAAGCCCAAGCTCCGCCGCGCGCATGGCAGAGCCGGCAAGATGGTCAATGTCGGCGCCTATCCGGCCAGCCTCAAGGTCGATTTCGAGCGCTCGCCGCTTTGCCGCACGGTCGACCAGTCGATGGTAACCGTGGTTTGCCCGATCAGGCGTGCGGTGCCGCTGGATGCCGTGCGCGACAAGGTCGGCGCACTTGGCAACCCGGCGATAGACGAGGTGGGCGATGCGCTCGACAATGTCGGCACGGTCCATTTCGCCAGTCTGGCTGTCGCCGCCACCGGCAGGGACGAGAAATCGGACCTCGAGACGGGCGCGGTTGTCCTCGAAATCTCCGGCGACGGCAGCACCGACGATGTCATCGGTGCCATCACGCAGGCCATAGGCCACCGGCTGCGGCCGATCTTAAGGGCCGTGTGCGGTCTGCCCGACGACGCTTCGCTGCAGGACTTCCTGAAGAAGCATCACATCGAGATCTCGCCGTCCTTCGGCAGCACGGCAGGGCTGGTTTTTTCCGGAACGCCTGGCCATTCGGTGCGCCGCATCCTTGCCGAGGCAGAGCTCGCCGACAGCGTGCGCGAGATCGTCGAAAAGCCGCGCGCGGGTACAGGCAACGCCCTTGCTGTGCTCACCGAGGCGCGCCGGCATGCCCAGTCGCTAGGGCAATTCGGCTGGGCCTTCGAGCCGGCTGAGAGCCTGCTGGAGCGGCCCCCGGGCCGCTGGTGGCGGGCCTTGACGACGACACTGCTTGCGCCGGCCGTGCTCGCCACCGTCGCGATCGTCATCCTTGCCTGCTGGCGCATGACCTATGTGCTCGTGTTCGGCAATCCGCACGGTGTCACCTTCACCAACGTCGCAATTGCCGGCACCGCGCTTCTGCTGGCGGTGCTGGGGCTGCTCGCGATAGCCCTGCTGTTCATCGGCTTGTGCTTCCTCAGCCTGCGGCGCCTCGAGGACAAGGACCGGCCGCAGAACACGCCGATCGATCTCGGCGCGCTGGACAGGATACTCGCCAATGAGGACCACTGCGCGCAAAACCATCTCACCGCGATATCGACGATGAAGGCCGGCACCTTGCGGCGGCTGGCGCTGAGGCTTTCCTTCTACCTGATCTCGATATCGGCGCAGAAGGTGTTCAAGCCGGGGTTCCTCGCCACCATAAACACCATTCACTTCGCCCGCTGGGTGCTGCTGCCGGGCACCGACAAGCTGATGTTCTTCTCCAACTATGGCGGCAGCTGGGAAAGCTATCTCGAGGACTTCATCGCCAAGGCCTCAGAGGGCCTGACCGGCGTATGGAGCAACACGGAAGGCTACCCGCGCACGCGTTGGCTCTTCCTCGACGGCGCGCGCGACGGGGACCGCTTCAAGCGCTGGGCGCGGCGTCAGCAGGTGCCGACGCTGTTCTGGTACTCTGCCTATCCGCATCTCAACACCGCGCGCATCCGTATCAACTCGAAGATCCGGCGCGGCATTGCTTCCGCCACCGGCAGCGAGGCCCGCAACTGGGTGAGCCTGTTCGGCTCGCTGCAGCGGCCGCAGGCAAGGCCGGCTGCAACCGTCGGCCGTGAACCGGCGCCTTCGCCCGTGGAAGAACTGGAAGCCGGCGAGATCCAATCCATTTTCTTCGGCCCGTTCGGCGCGCTTGGCCACGCGCATATGCTGGCGATCCGCGTGCCGGAAGAACTGCCGGCCATGCAACGCAGAGCGTGGCTGGACTTCGTCATCGACAAGACCAGTTTCGGCGACGGCGTGCCGGCCGGACGCGCCATGACGGTGGCCTTCGGTCCCGACGGTTTGCGCCGTCTTGGGCTGAAGGGCGGCGTCGACGACGATCCGCTGGACACATTCCCAGCTGCCTTTCGCCACGGCATGGGCAATCCAGAGCGCAGCCGCATCCTCGACGACACCGGCCCCGATGCGCCTGACAAATGGCAGTGGGGTTCGGCCACGGCGCCGGTCGACGCAGTCGTCATCTGCTACGCCGCGGAGCCGGCGGTACTGAAGGGGGAGGTTGCGGCCGCGAAGCGAAAGACGACAGGCGCGGGGATGAAGATCGTTGCCGAATTGCCGCTTGTCGTGAACCGCGAGCCAAAGAAGGACGGTGGGACAACGCAACATGCCGGCAACGACGGCAAGCCGGAGCGCGCCCGCGCCTACGAGCATTTCGGCTTTGCCGACGGCGTCTCGCAGCCGATCGTCAGGGGTACGTCGCGCGCCAGCAAGGGTGC
This sequence comes from Mesorhizobium sp. WSM4898, assembly GCF_029625845.1. Classification (NCBI taxonomy): domain Bacteria; kingdom Pseudomonadati; phylum Pseudomonadota; class Alphaproteobacteria; order Hyphomicrobiales; family Phyllobacteriaceae; genus Mesorhizobium; species Mesorhizobium sp. WSM4898. Next base: position 436,412 of record NZ_JARTVQ010000003.1, read on the forward strand.
CGCGCCGATGCACCTGGTCGCGCCGGGCGAGTTCCTGTTCGGCTATCGCGACGAGCATGGGTTCTATCCAGCCTCGCCCTCCGTCCGGGCAGCACAGGATCGGACCGGCATCCTGTCTCAGGTGCGGCGCAACCGGCAGATCCCCGGTCAGCCCCCGCCGCCGCGCGATTTCGGCCGCAACGGCTCGTTCCTGGTCGTGCGCCAGTTCGAGCAGCATGTCGAGTTATTCGATGACTATTGCAAGCATGCCGCCGCGCGGGCTGCGCGCGAGACCGGCGACAACGCCATCACGCCGCGCTGGGTCGCGGCCAAGATGCTCGGCCGCTGGCAGGACGGCAGTTCGCTGGTGCGCAACCCCGATGGCCGCCCGGGTCGTGGCGTCGACAACGACTTCGCGCTCGGCGCCGAGGACCCGCAGGGGCATCGCTGTCCGCTCGGCTCGCACATACGCCGTTCCAATCCGCGCGACTCGCTTGGCGAGGATCGCGAGACGCAGATCAGGATCGGCAAGCGCCACCGCATCCTGCGCGTCGGCCGCACCTATGAGAAGAAGGACCGCAGCGGGAAGGTCGAGAAGGGGCTTCTCTTCATGTGCCTCAACGCCGACATCGAACGCCAATACGAGTTCATTCAGCAGACCTGGGTCTCGTCGAGCTCGTTCCAAGGCCTTGTCGGCGAAAAGGATCCGACGATCGGCGCGCGCGACGGCGGCGGCCGATTCTCGATTCCGTCCTGGGAAAAGGTGACGGTGCTCAGGGACATGCCGCAATTCGTCACCACGAAAGGCGGCGGCTACTTCTTCATGCCGAGCCGGTCCGCGCTGCGCTACCTGATTTCGCGGCTCTGATTCGGGTCAGAATCGTTCAGTCGTCGTCCTGCGAAGCGGCGATGTGGTTCAGCGCGGCGGCATTTGTGATGCGCAGCCCGCCGCGTTTGATGTCGATCATGTGCCGGTTGCGCCAGTCGTTGAGCGTCTTGTTGACCGACTCGCGCGTCGCGCCGAGGAATTCGCCGAGTTCCGATTGCGAAATCGGGATCCAGCCGGCGGGGTCGGCCATGACGCCGCTGAGGAACACCAGCCGTTTCGCCAGCCGGGCCTCGATGCCGAAGAAGGCCTGGTCGCCAAGCTCGCCGCTGACCCAGCGCAGCCGCGTGCACAGCAGCTCGATCATGGCGCGCGCTAGCGGTGGATTTTTTTCAATGCGATCAAAGAGTTGCGTGCGACTGAGAGAAACCAGCTCGCATGCGGTGAGGCAAATGGCGGTTGCCGTGCGCGGGCGTCCGTCGAGCGCGCCGATCTCGCCGATCAGGCTGCGCGACAGCTCGATATTGGCCACCAGCTTCTGCCCGCCCGGTGAATAGAGCGAAATCTCGACCGTGCCGCTCATCACGCCGTAGATGCGGTCGGATGCGTCCTCCTGGACGAACAGGTGCTGACCGGCGGCATAACGTTCGACCTTGCAGCCGCCGAACAGCAGATCGAACTGGCGCGGATCGATCCGCGCCAGACGCGGCAGGGTGCTCCTGTCGTCTGCGCTGGCTGTGGACATGATGCGGTTCCGCCTCTCGTTGAGCGGAAATTGTATGACAAGTGCATGCTCGATCAAGGCCTGTCTCCTTTCGTGCGATTGCGGCAACACACGACGGCCTTTGTAGATCGGGCGCCAGTCGTGCGCTGCCGGCACTCAAATTGGCCGGCAACTGTCCCTTGCAGCGGGAAACCGGAGCGCGCTGGCGGACGCGAACCGAACCACGAAACGCCGTTCGCGCGCGTGGCGGGAGGTGACCGACGCGCGCGAACAGCAAATCTGAAAATGGCTAGGTGATCGAAACTCCCTGCCGAGCTTTCAGGCCCGGAGGCCGTTGGAGCCCATGCATCAGTGCCACCCGGTGCGATATCTGTGCGCGACGCCTCCGCGGCGTATGTGAAGGCGATCACAGAAGCGTCGCCTGTCCAGCAGCGGCTTGCCGCCGCCCTGCATGGACCAGTCCGACGACCCCGACCGACGAACTCAGCGCCTTCGAACGAAATGTCGGCGACAAGGGCAGCGGCCCGGTTGTCGGCACCCGCCGCAGCAGGCACCATATTGCGGCAGTGCTTCAAAAGGCAATTGCGGAAAATCGAAAACCGATCTATGGAGCGCGCGGCTGATTGAGGGCGGCCATCATCCTATTTGCATAGGTTCGCTGCCCCATGCCCGATAACTTCTCGCGTGTAATCGCATTTCTTGCCGTGGTTATGGCCCTGCTGTTTGCCGGGCTGCATTTCCATCAGGGCAACATCATAGCCACGCTCTACTTCATGACTGGCGCCATTCTGGTGACGGGAGTAACGCATTTGAATGTGCGCCGAGGCCTGATCTAAGCGTCCTCCCGGACGCGAGCTGTCCCGCTTCACGAAATTGAAGAGGTTCATCGCGGCCGGATCATCCAACGTCAGGAAGTTGGATGGTGGGCGATGCAGGGATTGAACCTGCGACCCCACCCGTGTGAAGGGTGTGCTCTCCCGCTGAGCTAATCGCCCGCTCGTTGCCCGAAGGCTGAAGCGAGCCGCGATATAAGGGAGGCGGGTGCGCGAAGTCAAGGCAATGTGCCGTCGTTATCCTGCGGATCGATTTCAGGTTCCTGCCGGCTCGATCTGGGCAGGCGCTCAGCGCGCCGCAGCGATCAGACGCTGGGCCAATTCCGGCGTCAGCGTGTCGAAATGCGAGATCACCAGCGTCGGTTCGAACTCGCGCACATGACGATCCGTATAGCCGAAATCGACCGCCACCACCGGAATACCGGCCGCCTTGGCGGTGTCGATGTCGGTCTGCGAATCGCCGACCATCAGGGCGTTGTGCGGATCGCCGCCAGCCAGTTTGATGGTTTCGGTCAGATGGCGCGGGTCGGGTTTGCGGAAGGCAAAAGTGTCCTGGCCGCAGATCGCGGCAAAGTATTTGTCGAGACCGAGCGCGCCGATCAGCGTCGCCGAATTCGCTTCATACTTGTTGGTGCAAACCGCCATCAGATAACCGGCGGCCTGGAAGCGATCGAGGGCTGCGACGACGCCGGGATACGGGCAGGACTTGCCAGGGATGTTGATCGTGTAGTGGTCGAGGAAAAGCTTCAGCAGCCGGTCGTGCTCTTCCGCCATCAGCGCCTTGTTTTGCGCCGCATGCGCGCGTTCGATCATGACGCGGCCGCCATGGCCGACGTAGCGTTTGAAGCCGGCTTGGTCGACCGCGGCAAGCTCCGCGGCCGCCAGGCTGTGGTTGAGGCTGTCGAGCAGATCCGGCGCGGTGTCGATGAGCGTCCCGTCGAGGTCGAACACGATGATCGGTCGGGTCATGGCCAGTCCTGAATGATTGAGGTTCCGCAGCCGATACAAGCTGCGCGGTGGTCAAGCAAGCCGCCTCCGTCGGTCCACAGGCAGAGCCTTTGACGGGAAAGGCAAAAATGCTAGGAGGCGCGCCAAACCATGGAAACCGGGGACAGGAGCGGCATGGACGCAAGGCAGTTGAAGGTCGAGGCCGCGCGTGCGGCGCTCGCCCATGTCAGCAGCGGCATGCGGCTCGGCATCGGCACGGGCACGACCGCCGACGAGTTCGTCCGGCTGCTCGCCGAAAAGGTCGCGACCGGCCTCAGCGTCATCGGCGTGCCCACATCCGAGCGCACCGCGGCACTCTGCCGCGAGCTTGGCGTGCCGCTGTCGACGCTCGAGGAAACGCCGGAGCTCGACCTCACCATTGACGGCGCCGACGAGATCGATCCCGCGCTAACGTTGATCAAGGGCGGCGGCGGGGCGCTGCTGCGCGAAAAGATCGTCGCGGCGGCGTCGCAGCGCATGATCGTGATTGCCGACCGGTCCAAGATGGTCGAGACGCTCGGCCGTTTCCCGCTGCCGATCGAGGTCAACAAGTTCGGCCTGCGCGCCACCGAGATCGCGGTCGGCGCGGCGGCGGCAAGCCTCGGCCTTGCCGGCCCGGTGACATTGAGGATGACGGGGGGGCAGCCATTTGTTACAGACGGCGGCCACTTTATCCTCGATGCATCTTTTGGCCGCATTCCGGATACAAGAGCGCTTTCGAATGCTCTCTTCGCCATTCCAGGCGTTGTCGAGCACGGTCTATTCATCGGGCTGGCGTCAACCGCCGTCATCGCCGGCGGCGACGGCATCCAAACCGTCCATGCCGCCCGAAAACCAGGGAGTTCTATCGACCATGATGTTGCATAAACGGGTTCGCCGCCTTTCGACCATTCTGGCGGCCTCAGCGGTGCTTGCGCTGTCCTCGCCGGCGTTTTCGCAGGATATCAGCGAATCGCATCTGAAGGCCGCACGGGCCGCAGTTGCGGCTATCCACGCTACCGACCCGTTCGACAATATCCTGCCGCAGGCGGCGGCCGCGCTTGAGAACCAGCTGATCCAGAAGAACCCCGACATGCAGGAACTGATCGGCAAGACGGTCACCGAAAAGGCCATGGGCTTGGCGGCGCGCCGCGCCGACCTGGAGAAGGAGGCGGCGCTCGCCTACGCCAAGGTGTTTTCCGAAAAGGACCTCAACGATATCGCCACTTTCTACAGCTCGGAAGCCGGCAAGAAGCTGCTCGACAGCGGCCCGGCGGTCACGCGCGACCTGGTGAAGGCGGCAGACATTTGGCAGAACGGGGTCGCCCGCGACCTCGCCCAGCAGGTCGGCGAAACGCTCGCCGCCGCCGCAAAGGCCGCGGCTCCTGCCAAGCCTGCGAAGGATGCGGCCGCTCCTGCCGACGGCTCCGCTCCTGCCGATAATTCGGCGCCTGCAGACGACCAGGCTCCTGCCGACAACTCGGCTCCTGCCGACAATTCGCAGAACTGATCCGTTTCAAGCGGCCGACGGCCGACTTGACCAGAAGAGCCCGGATTTCCGGGCTTTTCTTTTGCCTGCTGTCCGCCTACCTGTGACACACTTCCATTGCGCAGGAGTCCTTTCGATGGCCGGTTACGACTATGATCTCTTCGTCATCGGCGGCGGCTCCGGCGGGGTGAGGGCGGCCCGTGTGGCCGCCTCGCTCGGCAAGCGCGTCGCCATTGCCGAGGAGTATCGCTATGGCGGTACTTGCGTCATCCGCGGCTGCGTGCCGAAGAAACTTTATGTCTATGCCTCGCAATTCCCCGAACATTTCGCCGATGCCGCCGGCTATGGCTGGATGGTGCCCGAGGCAAGCTTCGACTGGCCGACGCTGGTCGCCAACAAGGACAAGGAGATCGCCAGGCTGGAGGCGATCTACAAGAGGAATGTCGAAGGTGCGGGCGGCGAGGCCTTCCACTCGCGCGCCGTGCTGGTCGATCCACATTCCGTCTATCTCACTGCCGAAGACCGCACCGTCAGCGCCGACCAGATCCTGATCGCCACGGGCGGCCGTCCGGCTCCGCACCCGGCGCTTTCCGGCCACGAATATTGCATCTTCTCCAACGAAGCCTTCGATCTCAAGGAATTGCCGAAGGCGATCATGATCGAGGGCGGCGGCTATATCGCCGTCGAATTCGCCAACATCTTTCATGGACTGGGCGTCGACACCACGCTGGTCTACCGTGGCCAAGAAATTCTTTCGCGCTTCGATATGGACCTTCGCCGCTCGCTGCACGAGACAATGGAGAAGAAGGGGATCAGGATCCTCTGCCGTTCGATCTCGGAATGGGTGCGCAAGACCGCTGAAGGCAGACTGGACGTGCTGCTCTCCAGTGGTCAGACGCTGACCGTCGACCAGGTCATGCTGGCGATCGGCCGCATCCCGAACACGGAGAATATGGGCCTCGAAGGCGTCGGCGTTGAGCTCGGCAAGACCGGCGCGATCATCGTCGATGAATTTTCCCGCACCAGCATCGACAATATCTGGGCGATCGGCGACGTCACCCACCGCGTGCAACTGACGCCGGTCGCCATCCACGAAGCGATGTGTTTCATCGAGACAGCCTTCAAAGGCAATCCGACAGCGCCAGACCATGATACCATTCCGACGGCCGTGTTTTCGCAGCCCGAGATCGGCACCGTCGGCTTGTCCGAGGACGAGGCGGTCAAGCGCTTCCCGGACATCGAGATCTATCGCGCGTCTTTCCGTCCCATGCGGCACACGCTGTCGGGCCGCGACGAAAAGATGCTGATGAAGCTGGTGGTCGACGGCGCGTCGCGGAAAGTGCTCGGCGCCCATATCCTGGGACCTGACGCCGGCGAGATGGCGCAGCTGCTCGGCATTCCGCTGAAAGCGGGGCTGAGCAAGGACGATTTCGACCGCACCATGGCCGTTCACCCGACAGCGGCGGAGGAGCTGGTCACCATGTACAAGCCGACCTATCGCGTGAAGAACGGCGAGCGCGTTTGAAGCCAAGCCGGGAAGGCGCCGCCGGCCATGCCGGCGGCGCGAAGCTTCTTGGCTAGAGGAGCGTGCCGCGCAGGATCACCAGAGCCACTGAGAAATAGATCACCAGCCCGGTGACATCGACCAGCGTGGCGACGAACGGTGCCGAGGCGCTTGCCGGATCGAAGCCGATGCGCTTCAGCGCGAAAGGCAGCATCGATCCCGACAGCGAGCCGAAGGTCACGATGCCGACCAGCGCCGCGCCCACCGTTGCCGCGATCAGCATCCAATGCGGGCCATAGTCGTAGAAGCCGAAATACTGCCAGAGCGCGATGCGGCAGATGCCGACTATGCCGAGGATCGAGCCGAGCACCAAACCGGTCGGCAGCTCGCGCAAGGCGACACGCCACCAGTCGCGAAGGCCGATCTCGCGCAGCGCCAGCGCGCGGATGACGAGCGAGGTCGCCTGCGAGCCGGAATTGCCGCCCGAGCTCATAATGAGCGGGATGAAGAGGGTGAGCACGATCGCCTTCTCCAACTCGCCCTCGTAGCTCTGCATGGCGTTCGCCGTGAGCATCTCGCTGAGGAACAGCGCGCAGAGCCAGCCGGCCCGCTTCTGGATCATGGCGAGAAAGCCCATCTTCATATAGGGCTCGTCCAGCGCCTCCATGCCGCCGAAACGATGAGCGTCTTCGGTCGTTTCCTCGACCATGGTGTCGATGATGTCGTCAACGGTGACGATGCCGAGGATCTTGCCGTGATCCACGACCGGCAGGGCGAGCAGATCGTATTTGGAGATCGTCTGCGCCAGCGTTTCGCGATCGGTCAGCGGCGTGACCGTGACCGGCATGCGATCCGGCGCCACCGACAGGATCGAGTCCTGAGGCTCGCCGGTGATCAGCCGGCGCAAGCCCGTCGCCCGCAGCAGGAGCTGCGTGGCCTTGTCGGTGATGTAGATCGCATAGACGGTCTCGCGCGTGCGCTCGACTTTGCGGATATAGTCGAGCGTGCGGCCGACGGTCCAGTCCGAAGGCACGCTGACGAACTCGGTCGTCATGATCGAGGCGGCGCTGCCCTCGGGATAACCGAGAATCGAAAGCAGCGTCGCGCGCAGCGGTGGGGCAAGCGCGCCAAGCAGTTCCGAGCGCGCAGGCTCATCGAGCTCGCGCAGGATGTCGGCTGCGCGGTCGACCGACATGGCGGTGAGCAGCTTGCCTGCTTTCGCGCGCGGCAGGGCTGCGGCGAGTTCCGGCGCGCTTTCGAGCTCCGGCTGGTCGAAGATTTCGACCAACCGCTCGAACGGCACCGCGCAGAGCAGCTCGATGGCCGTCTCGCGAGGTTCGCGGTTGAGGGCTTCGACGACGTCCGCGACGTGGTCGTTGGCAAGAACACGGGCGACGGCGACCGCTTCGTCGTCCAATACGGATGCGAATTCATTCATGGCTCACTCCTTGCCGTCCGGCAGGACGTGAGCCGTCAGGTCACGTCAAGGCGGACGGCGGTTGCGTTCGACTGTGACTGTCGCCAGGCATGGCGGGTTTGACCTTTCTGCTCGCGGGGTAGCGCATGACTCCCCGAAAAATCGGCTCCGATTTTCGAAAGGATCATGCGCAATTCTAAGATTCTACAGCGTCCCTTACGCGTCCGAAGGGCGCGTGGCGCTGTAGGTTTCAAATCTGCGAGCGGGCGCAACATAGGAGCGCGTTTTGCCGAGTCAATCGCGACGAGCGCTGAAAATGAGCGAAGCATTGCCGGATCGCGAGACTGTGATCGACAGTGGCCGCTGCCGAGGCGACGGACCAGGGCTGGACTGATTGCTATTTCTGCTTGAGCCGCCGGAAGCGCAACCATTTGTCCTCGGCCGGCCGGGGCTGCGCGAGGATCGTCGTGAGCTCGCGCGGCAGAGCGGGAGCGAGCGGCTTCTTGGTCGCGACGCCATCGGAGATCGCCACGACGCTATGATAGAATTCCTCTCCGGAAAGCGACCGCGGCGGAACGGCCTCGTGCATCACGCTGATCACGGTTACATCCGGGCAATTGACCTTGATCGCTTCGTGGAAGGCGATCTTGCCTTCGGGGTCGAGAGCGCCGGTCGCTTCGTCGAGGAAGAGCAGTCCCGGCTGCTGCAGGATGATGCGGGCTACCACCAGCTTCTGCTTCTGCCCGCCTGACAGAACCTGATCCCAGAGCTTGCCTTCGCGGCTCTCATCGGCCAGGTGCCCAATGAATTCGCCGAGGCCGGCCTTGTGCAGGGCGGCCGCTACCAGCACGTCGGTGTGATCGTTTTCCGAACCCGGCAGACAGACGAGCTGCTTCAGCGAGACCTGCTGCAGCTTGACCTCCTGGGCGGCATAGAAGCTCGTTACCCCTTCCGGGAACACGATGGTGCCGCGGCCATAGGGCCACAGACCATTGATTGCCTTGATCAGCGAGGTCTTGCCGCAGCCGGACTCACCCTTGAGGAATGTCCACTCGGCGCGGCGGAAGCGCAGGTTGGCGGCGCTCAGGAAGGGCGTTGCGTCCTCGCCCTGATGCGCCAGCTCCAGCTTCTGGATGGTCAGGCCGAAGACGGGATTTTGCGTGGCATAGCTGAAGTCCGAGCGGCCGGTCTGGCGATAGAACTCCTGCGGCTGCTGGACGTTCTCGATGGCGCTGGCGAGCTCGGTCACACGCTGGCTGTTGGCCCTAAGCGTGGCGATCGCGGGCATGACATGGATGAACCACGAACACTGGCTGATCAGCTGCGCGACCATTTCAGAGCCGGTTATGTAGCCCTTGAGATCGAAGCCGTTGTGAATGAACGGCACGAGACCGGGTCCGTAGGAAACGATGCGGGCGCCGATGAAATTGTAGATCAGCTCGAACGACATGTAGCTGGTGTTGACGACGTTCAGCCGCCCCCAGGTCTTGTCGATGTCGACATAGAGCTTGTCGTGCATCGTCTTCTGCACATCCTCGCCGTGTGAGGCGGCGACGTGGAAGCTGCGGCGCAGGAAGGTCGTCAATTCGCTGCGATAACTGCCTTCGGCCTGTTGCATGCGGATGTTGAGACGTTCGAGCAGGCCGCCGAGCTTCACCGCAATCCAGGTGTTGAGCGGCACGTAGGTCGCGACCGCCAGAAAGGCCAGCACGGCACTGCCGTAGCTGCCGAGGAACTCCAGCCCTTTGACCTCCACCGAGGCCCCGATCAAATTCTCGCCGACGAAGTAAAGCGAGGTCGCCACGCCCAGCACGCCCATGGCGAGGCCGATGGCGCCGCCCGTCATGTCCTTGATCGATTCCTGGATGCGCTGGTCGATGTTGTCGGGAGCGACGATACCGCCGGCAACCGAGCCATGCTGGGCATGGAAATGGGTATGGTTGCCGTCGAGCAGCGCCCGGTTGAATTGGCTGTTCAGCCAGCCCCGCCATTTGCGATGCAAGGTTGCGGAAACGAGATTTCGCACTCCGGTGAAGCCGGCGTCCTTGAGCACGACCAACAGCACCAATATGCCGGCATTGGTAAGAAGCGTCTGGAGCGGATTGATATTGGCGGCGTCGTGGAAGAAGGCGATCGAATTCACCAGCTCGCCCGATGCCATGGCAAACCACACGCCAGCCTTGCTGGAGAGCGCTGTCAGCAGCGCGATGACGAGGGTGAGGGTCCAGGCTTCCTTCCACCGGTCGGAGAACCAGTAGGCTCGCATCAGCCCCCAGAATGTGCGCATCGACGATACCGGCGTCAGGGGCGAGGGCCTTGCCGCCTCGCTGGATGTTTGCTCCGGTACTGTACGTCGCGGTCTACCGACCCGAATCACGATCCCGCCCGAACCTTTCCTGTTTTGTTACACATGGTAACACCAATTGATCATTTTCCATTAATTTTCTTCCTCCGAATGGGAACAGGGTTACCGGCCGTGGCATGAAGGCAACAGAAAAGCTTTGCCGGCTGATATCTATCGGAGCGGAATTCGTGTTTTGGTTCAGCCGGTTGGGAACAGAGTTTCGGCTGGAAAGGACTTTCCCCAGGGGAAGCCAAAAACACGGTTTTGTGAAGGAATATTCAGCCCGATGCGCGGCCGGTCCATGGTTGAAGGGCTCGAAAAGTCCCTTCAGGAGACCTGGGGTTACCTCGAATCAACCGCCGTAGACCGCGGGAATCTCTCTCAGCAGTCATCACGGGCTTCCGCGTCGGCTGGGCGGAGGGGTGATGCGAACTTGGTCTAGCCCGCCGTTTCGAGCTCACCGCGCGCCTTGGCCGCAGCGACCTGGCGGATAGCATCGGCCAGCGTGTCGGCGTCCTGCGCGCCCATAACGGCATATTTGGCTTCGAGCAGGAAACAGGGCACGCCGGTGATGCCCATGCGCGAGGCGGTGGCGATTTCGTTGCGCACCGCCTCGACATCGGCATCCGTCGGCAGCAGCGTCTGGACCACGGAGCCGTCCATGCCGGCTTCGCGGGCGGCTTCGGTTAGGACGGCATGGTCGCCGAGATTGGCGCCTTCCTCGAAATTCAGCTGGAAGAGGCGTCGCACCAGCCGGTTCTGCACGTCCTCGCCGGCAGGCCCCGCCCAACGGATAACGCGGTGGGCGTCCAGCGTGTTGGGAGCGACCTTGATGGCGCCGAAGGCGAAATGGATGCCTTCCGCCTCGCCGAGCGGCTCAATGCGCGCATGGATCTGATGGATGCGTTCCTCGCTGCCGAATTTGCCCAGCATGTATTCGCGGCGACCCATGCCGCCTTGCGGAATGGTCGGATCGAGCTGGAACGGCCGCCAGCGCACGTGCACGTCGATATCGGCGGCAGCGGCGATCGCCCTGTCCAGCCGCTTCTGGCCGATGAAGCACCAGGGACAGACGACATCCGACACCACATCGATTGTGATCGAGTTCTCCGCGCTCATGCTCGTCTCCTTGCTTGGTCGGTGTCAGGCGGGGGATCGCGTCAGTTGGGCTTTCGCCACCATGTCGGCAGCTGATAGCCGAATATGGGCGTCTTTTGCGGATGTTCCAGGTAGCTCCAGTAAGCCAGCCACTGCTGCGTGTTGTATTGCATGGGCACCATGTAGTTGCCCGATATCAGCAGCCGATCGAGAACGCGCACCGCAGCGACATAGTCTTCCTTCGTGCGGGCATTCAGCATCGCGTTGATCGCCGCGTCGACCGCGGGATCGGCGACGCCGGCCAGGTTGAATGAACCCTCCTGCTTGGCGGCGACGGATCCCCAGCGCCCCACCTGCTCGCTGCCGGGCGAGAGCGAATTGTTGAAACCGCTTGTGCCGATCAGCACCTCGAAGTCGAAGCGCTGCTTGCGCGACTGGATTTGATCGCCGTCGAGGCCGCGGATGGTTACATCGATGCCGATCTTCTCCAGCGTGCGCTGATAGAGAGCCGCAAGCCGCTCCTCGTCCTGCGATGACGTCATGATCTCGAAGCCGAAGGGATTGCCTTCAGGGTCGACCATCCGGCCGTCCTCTACGTGATAGCCAGCGCTTTTCAGGAGCTCGAAAGCCGCTCGCAGCACCTTGCGGTCCTGGCCGGAGCCGTCGGTGACCGGCGGCCGCCAGGTGCCGTCCATCACCTCGGCAGGGACGCGGCCGGGGTAGGGAGCAAGCAGCGCCTTCTCCCGGTCGTCGGCGGGATGGCCGAGCGCGGACAGCTCGGAGTTCTGCCAGAAGCTCATGGTGCGATTGAACTTGCCGGCAAACAGGTTTTTGTTGGCCCATTCGAAGTCGTAGAGCATGCCGAGGGCGCGCCGCACGACCGGATTGGAAAACTTCGGCAGCCTGGTGTTGAACAGGAAGCCCGTCACCACGGGCGGAATACCGGTGTTGAAATATTCCTGCTTCACATCACCCTTGCGAAAGGCCGGGAAGTCGATATCGCGGTCGCGCTTGACCGGATCGGTCTCGTCGTCGAGGGCGCAGATGCCTTTCTTGAACGCTTCCGTCTTGGCGTTGGCGTTGAGGAAATACTCGATGGTGATCTGGTCGAAATTGTCGAAGCCGCGCTTAGATGGGATGTCCTTGCCCCAATAATTGGGATTGCGCTTGAACACGATGCGCTGTCCAGGCTGCACCTTGTCCACGGTATAGGGGCCGCTGCCGATCAGCGGCTTCAGCGAGGTCTTGTCGAAGGTCTCCTTGTCGAAGGCGTGCTTGGGGATGATCGGAGTCAGCGCGACGATCAGCGGAAATTCGCGATTGGCCTTTTCGTTGAAGGTGAACTTCACGCTGTGGTCGCCGGTCTTCTCCAGCCTGGCGATCATGCTCATGCGATCGCTGTAAGGCGGGCGGCCCTTGTCTTTGAACACATCGTAGGTGAACAGCACGTCCTCCGGCGTCACCGGCTGGCCGTCCGACCATTTGGCATTGGGATCGAGGTGGAACTCGATGCTCTTGCGATCCGGGTCCATGTCGGCGCTGTCGGCGAGCAGGCCGTAGAGGCTGAAGGGCTCGTTGTAGTTGCGCTGCATCAACGGCTCGAAGACCAGGTTGCCGTAGACCGTGTCGATCATGCCGCGCGCGGTGGTGCGCAGGCTCTTCAGGATGAAGGGGTTGAGATTGTCGAAACTGCCGACGACGCAATAGGTGACGCTGCCGCCCTTCGGCGCGTCGGGATTGACGTAGTCGAAATGTGTATAGTCCGCAGGCAGCGCCGGCTCGCCCTGCATGGCGATGCCGTGCTTCGGTTCCGACAAAGCCGGAAGCAGCGAGAGGGCCAGAAACGAGGTCGCGGCGATCAGCCGAACGAGAACGCGGTCCATGACCGTCTCCTTGCCGGGCAGCTTGGTGATTCGACATGCACCCTAGAGCATTTCGCTCCCCGATTGAATCGGCGCGCGCCGGTCGCTTGGGTTCAGTCGACGCATCGCCGATGAGGCTCGTCCAGGGCAGGAGAACGCGGCAAGAAAACGCGGAAACCGGGCTGGATTCGGCGCCGCTGGCAGTGTAACACGCGCTCCGAAGTCATGCTGTTGCCTCATTTGGGCAACAGGTAGCGGGGACCACACGGCAGGAAGAAGCCGGTCCCCGGGATCATTTTGAGAGGAAAGTGCACCATATGACGAGCAACGCGTATCGCCTTTCGGTGCTGGCCGCAGGCGTGGTCGGCGTTCTGGGCGCCGGGCTTTTCACCGCTTCCGCGCAGCAGCCGCCGCAGATTCCGCAGGGCTGGTTCAAGGCCTGCACCAAGCAGGAAGACGTCGATATCTGCAACGTGCAGAACATCGTCACAGCCGGCAATGGCCAGCTCGTCACCGGCGTCAGCCTGATCGAGCTCAAGGGCAAAGTGAACCGTAAGGTGTTCCAGGTGACGGTGCCGACCGGCCGTCTCGTTCCTCCGGGCATCGGCCTGCAGATCGATTCCGGCAAGGCGCAGAAGCTCGACTATGTGATCTGCTTCCCGGATCGCTGCGTGGCCGAAGTGCCGCTGACCGACCAGCTTGTCGCGTCCTTCAAGAAGGGCCAGCAGATCACGCTCACCTCGGTCAATTTCCAGAACCAGCCGAACCCGATCAAGGTTGCGCTGACGGGCTTCAGCGGCGCCTATGACGGCCCGCCGCTGCAGCAGTCGGACATCGAGGACCGCCAAAAGAAGCTGCAGGACTTCGTCGCCAAGAACAACCAGGACTTCGCCAAGAAGCTTAAGGAAGAGCAGGACAAGGCGAAGACCGCCAACTGATTGTTGGAGCGTTTCTCCAGCATGCTAAAAAGCGAGCGGGGCAGGCGCCCCGCTTTTTTATTGTCGCTTGTTCAGCCCTCAGTGTTTCGAGTGACCTTTCGGCTCGTAGCGCCCGTCGGGCAGCTTGTCGAACATCTCGCCGATCTGCGGGTGCCGCACCGGCTCGCCCGACCGGTCCTCGAGCAGGTTCTGCTCGGATACATAAGCGATGTACTCTGTCTCGGAGTTCTCGGCGAGAAGGTGATAGAAAGGCTGGTCCTTGCTTGGACGCATGTCCGCCGGGATCGCTTCATACCATTCTTCGGTGTTGGCGAATTGCGGATCGACGTCGAAGATCACGCCACGGAACGGAAACAGCCGGTGGCGAACAACTTGTCCGATCGCGAATTTGGCCGTCTTCATCGCACTCACCACTTCGGTCCCGAGGCGCCGCAGCGGCTTGCGCGCACAGGGCGCCTAAGGTCTTGAATCTACACGTCACGCGCTCAAAAATCGACCCCGACTTTCGGCTTGGTACGATTTGGCGCAGACGTTGCTCCAATGCAATGCTTTACCGACGCCCTGGCCACCAAGCTACCTATCGGCAGGCGCAATGCTCGGCCGAAAGCGGTAGTTTGCAAATGTGCCTCAGCGCGCGGCCTGTTTCCTGAAGCCGCCGGCGAGCGCCCGAAAACCGCTTCCCGGCCGCAGGCCTTCGCGCATGAAGAAGGCGCGCAGCGGCGCGAAGCTGCCCAGCACGTTGAGGCCGGCGCTGCGCGCAAGCTGCGCCGGGAGCATGTCGGACAGCAGTGACATGTTGAGCAAGTTCACCGCACTGCTGCGCGCCAGGATGTCCGGACGGCGCCGCGTGTCGTAGGCGGCAAGGCTCAGCCTCGACCCGGGATCGTCGCGATTTTCGCTGGCGATTCCAATTAGATCGTCGATATCCCTGATGCCGAGATTGAGGCCTTGTGCCCCGATCGGCGGGAAGACATGAGCAGCCTCGCCGACAAGCGCCACACGGTTTTGCGCGAACCGACCAGGCGAGGCCGCCGAAAGCGGGTAGACTTGGCGGCCGGGCTCGACCGAGACCCGGCCGAGCATGGACTGCATTTGCTCTTCGACCCGAACAGACAGCATGGCATCGTCGAGCGCGGCCAGTTCCTGTGCCGTTTCCGGCTTCACCACCCAGACGAGACTGGAGCGCTTGCCCGGCAGCGGCACCTGCGTGAACGGCCCGGTCTCGGTATGGAATTCAGTTGAGATGAAGCCATGCTCGCTGCGATGGCTGAAATTGAGAACGAGCGCCGACTGAGGATAGGGTCGGGCGGAGGCCCTGATGCCGGCGGCCTCGCGCGCCGGCGACAGGCGCCCGTCGGCGGCAACCGCCAGCGATGCCGAGACCTCACTGCCATCGGCGAGGCTCGCATGTGCGTGGTCGGCGTCGAGCCGCCAGGCATCGACCATCGACTTTCGCCACTCAATGCCGGGATTTGCGGCGACCTTCTTGGCAAGCACCGGGATCAGGATTTTGTTCGGCAGGTTGAGCCCGAACTGCTCCTCGCCGATTTCGCTGGCGCGGAAGGTGACGGTCGGGCTGCGGATCAGCCGGCGCGTTGCGTCGACGATGCGCATCATTTTCAGCGGCGCCGCCTGCGGTCTGAGTTCGTCCTGCACACCCAGCCGGTCGAGCACCTTGAGAGCAGGGTTCATAAGGGCGGTGGTGCGGCCATCGCCGCCGGCGGCCTCGGGGCCAGCCAACGTTACGGCAAAGCCTGCCTCGGCAAAGCCGAGTGTCGCGATCAGGCCGGCCGGGCCGCTGCCGGCGATCAATATGCGAACTTTGTCACTCTGCTCCACGCCAGGCTTCCATGTTGATGGCGGCCCGTCGGCCTGCATGCGGTATAGGGCAGATCGGCGGGCTTGATCAACGCGGCGATTCGGCCCATTCGATTGGCATGAGCGCCCAGGAGCACGATTTCCGCCATCTCGACCGCGCCGGCCGCGCCACGGCGGGACTGGCGCGCAGCCCCCGCCTTGCCGTGATGCTCACTATCGGTGCGGGCGTCGTGCTTGCCTGGTGGATCCTCGCTGCCATGGCTATTCGCGGCGCCGAAAGCCGCGTTGCCGGCGGCGCTCCGGGCGATGCGCTGCTGAAGAACCTGCCGCCATTGCCGCTGCCGGATTTCCTCGACCGGTTCTTCGCTTTGTGCCTTGCGCCGGCGCCGCTTTCAGGCTCGTTGGCGGCGTCGGCGCTCGTCCTGATGTGGTTCGTAATGGCGGTGGCGACGATGCTGCCCTCGGCGGCGCCGATGATCCGCACCTATTGCGAGATTGCCGATACCGCTCGGATCAAGGGAGAGCCCGTCGCCCATCCGCTGGTTCTGGTGATGGGATTTCTCGCGACTTGGCTTGCCGCCTCAGTGGCGTTCGCCGCGCTGACGCTCATAATCTATGGCTTTGTCGCCGCGGGACAGGTGCTCGATCCTGTCGTCGGGGTTGCCGGGGCCGCCGCCTTGGCGATTGCCGGCCTCTATCAGTTCAGCGGCTTGAAGCAGGCGTGCCTCAAGAGGTGCCGCAACCCGTTCTCGATCCTGTTCGCCAACTGGAGCGCGAAGCCGGGGCGTGTCTTTCGCATGGGGGTGGAGCAGGGCGTCTGGTGTCTCGGCTGTTGCTGGGCGCTGATGCTGGTCATGTTCGCCGTGGGCGCGATGAACATCTTCTGGATGGCGCTGATCGGCCTGTTCGCTCTGATCGAAAAACAGACCGCGGGCAGGGTGGCCAGCCAGGTTTCCGGTGCGATACTGCTTGTGTGGGCCGCCGCCCTGCTATTAGTTTCCGCGTGAGGGAGATTTCGATGGCCGATCAGAGCTGGGCGATGAAGGGAGAGCTGGTACTCTCCTGCAATTGCACGGTTTTCTGCCCCTGCGTTCTGTCGCTCGGCAGCCATCCGCCGACCGAAGGCTATTGCCAGACGTGGGCCGGGTTCCGCATCGACGCCGGCCATTTCGGCGAGGTCGATCTTTCCGGCCTTAATCTTGGTCTGGTCGTGGAAATCCCGGGCTATATGAGCCGCGGCAACTGGAGCGCCGGCCTGTTCATCGACAAGCGCGCCTCCATCTATGCCGTGAAGGCCCTGACAAAAATCTTCACCGGCAAGGCGGGCGGGACCACTTCGCTACTGTCGATTCTTGTTGGAAACTTCCTTGGCGTGGAACAGGTGCCGATCACCTATGAGACGCGTGATAGGACGCGCGTTTTCCTGATACCGCGGATTATCGACGGCGCGGTGACGCCGATACCCGGCAAGGACCGCGACAAAGACACCGTCATTACCAATTCCGAATACTGGATCGCACCGGAAATCATCGTGGCGAAGTCGGACAAGAGCAAGATGCGCGCCTTCGGTCGCAATTGGAATTTCGCCGGCCGTTCGGCCGAGATATGCAAGCTGGATTGGCGAGGCCCTTGAGCAAGAACACAGCGGCCCGGAATGCGGCCAAGAAAATCGCGGAGCGGATTCCGCGGCCGAAGAAGAAAGTGACGTGGCCGCAGGCGCGGGCTTTTTCCGTGCACCTGCTGACTGCGTCCGGCTCGTTCCTCGCCTTCCTGTCGCTGGTGGCGG
This sequence comes from Mesorhizobium sp. WSM4898, assembly GCF_029625845.1. Taxonomy (NCBI): domain Bacteria; kingdom Pseudomonadati; phylum Pseudomonadota; class Alphaproteobacteria; order Hyphomicrobiales; family Phyllobacteriaceae; genus Mesorhizobium; species Mesorhizobium sp. WSM4898. Next base: position 453,996 of record NZ_JARTVQ010000003.1, read on the forward strand.
CGAGCGAGGGACGTTGGACGGCAATGTTCTGGTGGCTCGGGCTGGCGCTCTTCGTCGACGGCATCGACGGCCCGATCGCCAGGAAGCTCGAAGTCAAGGAGATCCTGCCGACATGGTCGGGCGAGCTCCTCGACAACATCATCGACTACGTGACCTACGTGCTTATTCCGGCCTTCGCGCTCTACCAGCGAGGCTTGATGGGCGAGAACCTGTCGTTCCTGTCGGCGGCGATCATCGTCGTCTCCAGCGCGATCTACTACGCCGACACCGGCATGAAGACGAAGGAGAACTTCTTCAAGGGGTTCCCGGTCGTCTGGAACATGGTGGTGTTCACGCTCTTTGTCATCGAGCCGGGGCAGTGGGTTTCCTTCGCCGTGGTCGTGGTCGCCGGTATTCTCACCTTCCTGCCGATCAACTTCATCCATCCGGTACGGGTGGTGCGGCTCAGGCCGATCAATCTCGGCATGACGCTGTTATGGTGCGCCTTCGGCGCGCTTGCATTGGCACAGGCCGCACTTGCCTCGTTCTATGACAAGATCGGGGTTCTGAGCGAGCAGGTCAGCATCTTCACCAAGGCCGGCATTACGGTTACCGGGCTCTATCTCGCCTGCATCGGGGGCATCATGCAGATGTTCCCCAATCTTGGCGCCAGGAAATCCTGACTCGATATCCACCTTCCGTCCTTTTCCGAGAAAGTTGAGCAATGTCCAAAGCGATCCGCATTCACGCCCATGGCGGCCCCGAGGTCCTGACCTATGAGGAAGCAGATCCCGGCCAGCCAGGCGCCGGGCAGATTCTGATCAGGCATACCGCGATCGGGCTCAACTTCATCGACATCTACCATCGCTCGGGCCTCTACCCGCCGCCCGGCGGCTTTCCGCTGGTCCCGGGCGGCGAGGCGGCGGGCGTGGTGCTGGCCGTTGGCGCCGGCGTCGACTGGCTGCAGCCCGGCGATCGCATCGCCTATGCAGTCAATGTCGGCGGCTATTCGGAAGAACGCGTGATCGCCGCCGACCGCGTGGTAAAGGTGCCGAACGGCATCAGCGACGAGCAGGCGGCGGCCATGATGCTGAAAGGCATGACGGCCGAATATCTGCTGCGCCGCACCTTTAAGGTGAAGGCGGGCGACACGATCCTCTACCATGCCGCGGCCGGCGGTGTCGGCCTGATCCTGGGCCAATGGGCAAAGCATCTCGGCGCGACGATGATCGGCACGGCGAGCTCCGTCGACAAGGTCGAGCTCGCCAAGGCACATGGCTTCGACCATGTCATCAATTACAAGGAGCAGGATTTCGTCGCCGGCGTCGCCGCCATCACCGGCGGCAAAAAGTGCGACGTCGTCTATGATTCCGTCGGCAACGACACTTTTCCCGCTTCGCTCGACTGCCTGAGGCCGCTTGGCATGTTTGTCAGCTTCGGCCAGTCGTCCGGGCCGATCCCGCCTTTCCCGATGTCGCTTCTGGCGCAGAAAGGCTCGCTCTATGCGACCCGCCCGACAATCTTCGTCTACAACGCCAAACGCGAGGACCTTGTGGCCTCGGCGCAAGCGCTGTTCGAGGTAGTGCTGAGCGGCGCCGTCGAGATCAAGATCAACCAGCGCTACGCGCTGAAGGACGCGGCACAAGCGCAGTCCGATCTCGAGGGCCGCAAGACGACGGGCACCACCATCCTCATCCCCTAAGCCGGCTGCCTTGTTTTTCAGCGCCTTGCCGCGCCTCGAGGCAATGGTTCCCCGAAAAGCTTACTGGTTTCCCTCTTGCCCTGAACAGGCCTATCTTACCCCTTGAGTTTCCGCTGGAATTCTTGAAGCTCTTTCAAGTTGCGTGCCGCTTTCCGACCGAAGCCGGCCGCGCATACGATACCAGCGGGAACACAGAACATATCCGGGTAACTGGATGGGAGGCACTGTGAGTGCAAATCATGACAGGGCGAACCTGCTGGAGGTTCGTGGCCTTACGAAGATTTTCGGCACGCTGACGGCGTGCAACCATATCGACCTCAACATCGCGAAGGGCGAGATCCACGCCCTGCTCGGCGAGAACGGCGCCGGCAAGTCGACGCTGGTGAAGATGCTGTTCGGCTCGCTGGAACCGAATTCGGGCGAAATTTTCTGGAACAGCCAGGCCGTCAGGATCACCAGCCCCGGCCTCGCCAAGAAGCTCGGCATCGGCATGGTCTTCCAGCATTTCTCGCTGTTCGAAGCGCTGACGGCTGCCGAGAACATCGCGCTTTCGCTGAACGACGGCTCGCCGATCAGCGCGATTGCCGCGAAGGCGCGGGCGCTCTCCTACAGCTACGGCCTGCCGCTCGATCCGGAATCGCTGGTCGGCGATCTTTCCGTCGGCGAGCGCCAGCGCATCGAGATCATCCGTTGCCTCTTGCAGACGCCCCAACTCATCATCCTCGACGAGCCGACTTCGGTGCTGACGCCTCAGGAAGCCGACAAGCTGTTCGAAACGCTGGAGCGGCTTCGCGCCGAAGGCAAGTCGATCCTTTACATCTCGCACCGGCTGGAAGAGGTCAAACGCATCTGCGATCGCGCCACGGTGCTGCGCCACGGCAAGGTGGTCGGCCACTGCAACCCGCGCCAGGAGACGGCCGCGTCGCTCGCCCGCATGATGGTCGGCAATGAGGTCAAGGCAGTGGTGCGCGCGCCGGCCGAGGGCATCGAGACCGCGCCGGCGTTGCTGGAGATCCGCGGGCTTACCCGCAAGCCGGCGACGCCGTTCGCCATTCCGCTCAAGAACATCAATCTTTCGGTGCGCGCCGGCGAGGTGATCGGCATCGCCGGTGTCGCCGGCAACGGCCAGGGCGAGTTTTTCGAATCCGTCTCCGGCGAGGTGCTGCAGCAGGATCCCGGTTCCGTGCGCATCCGCGGCAAGGATGCGGGCGGCGTGTCGATCACCGGCCGGCGGCTGATGGGCGCCGCCTTCGTGCCGGAGGAACGGCTCGGTCACGGCGCGGCGCCGCGGATGAAGCTTTCGGAGAACCTTTTGCTGTCGCGCCATGCCACCGACGGCAAGTCCTTCGTCGGCTCCGGCGGCATGGTCAGGAACGCTTCCGTCTACAGTGCCGCCCAGCGCATCATTGCCGCGATGGACGTGCGCAAGAGCGCTCCCGATCCGGAGGCCGCGGCGCTGTCCGGCGGCAATCTGCAGAAGTTCATCGTCGGCCGCGAGCTCGACCGCAAGCCGAGCGTGATGGTCGTCAACCAGCCGACCTGGGGCGTCGACGCCGGTGCCGCCGCCCATATCCGCCAGGCGCTGATCGAGCTTGCCCGCAGCGGCTCGGCGGTTCTGGTCATCAGCCAGGACCTCGACGAATTGTTCGAGCTGTCGGACGCGATCGCGGTCATGCACAACGGCGAATTGTCCGCGCCGCTGCCGATCGCCGAAGCCACCTTCGAGAGGATTGGCCTGTTGATGGGCGGCGCCGAGCCAGGCCACGCCGAACACAGCATGGAGACGGCCTGATGCGCCTCGAACTGGTCAAACGCCCGCAGCGCTCGGCGCTGTTTTCGGTGCTCTCGCCCTTCATCGCCTTCGCGATGACGATGATTGCCGGCGCCATCATGTTCGCGTTGCTCGGCGTCAATCCGCTCAATGCCTTCAATGTCTACTTTGTTCAGCCGATCAGCGAGGTCTGGCAGCTGCATGAACTGGCCATCAAGGCGGCGCCGCTGATCCTGATCGCCGTCGGCTTGTCGGTTTGCTACAAGGCCAACATCTGGAACATCGGCGCCGAAGGCCAATTCATTCTGGGCGGCATCTTCGGCTCGATCATCCCGGTGCTGTTCCCCGAATTCGAAGGTCCGCTGGTGCTGCCGCTGATGCTCTTGCTGGGCATGGTCGGCGGCGCCCTCTATGCGGCCATCCCGGCGCTGCTGAAAACCCGCTTCAGCACCAACGAGATCCTGACCAGCCTGATGCTGGTCTATGTGGCGCAGCTCTTCCTCGACTGGCTGGTGCGCGGACCGTGGCGCGACCCGCAGGGCCACGGCTTCCCGCAGACCATCCAGTTCGGCGACTCGGCCGTCCTGCCGGAATTGATGCCGGATGCCGGCCGCGCCAATTGGGGCTTCGTCTTCGCGCTGGTCGCCGCTGTCACGGTCTGGCTGATGATGAGCCGCATGCTGAAAGGTTTCGAGGTCCGCGTGCTGGGCTCGAGCCCGAGGGCAGGGCGCTTCGCCGGCTTCGGCTTCAGCAAGATGGTCTTCTTTACTTTCCTGCTGTCCGGCGCATTGGCTGGCCTTGCCGGTATCTCGGAAGTCTCGGGCGCCATCGGCCAGCTACAGCCGGTGATCTCGCCCGGCTATGGCTTCACCGCCATCATCGTCGCCTTCCTCGGGCGGCTCAATCCGCTCGGCATCGTCGCGGCAGGCCTGGTGCTGGCGCTGACCTATCTCGGCGGAGAGGCGGTGCAGAGCGCGCTCGGCATCTCCGACAAGGTGGCGCGCGTGTTCCAGGGCATGCTTTTGTTCTTCGTGCTCGGCTGCGACACGCTCATTCATTATCGCATTCGTCTGATCGGCTTTGCCGCGCCACAACTCGAGGCCGCGCCCAAGCTGGAGGAGGCACGCTGATGGACATCACCGTCAACATCCTTTTGACCATCGCGACCGCGGCGACGCCGCTCTTGATTGCGGCGATCGGCGAGCTGGTGGTGGAACGCTCCGGCGTGCTCAATCTCGGCGTCGAGGGCATGATGATCATGGGCGCCGTCGGCGGCTTCGGCGCGGGCTATCTTACCGGATCTCCCTGGATCGGGCTGCTTGCCGCAATCGTCGTCGGCGCGCTGTTTTCGCTGCTCTTCGCCGTTATGACGCTTTCCCTGGCGACCAACCAGGTGGCGACCGGCCTGTCGCTTACGCTGCTCGGGCTTGGCCTCTCCGGCATGATTGGCACCAGCTTCGTCGGCCAGCCTGGCGTCAGGCTGCCGAACCTCGACATCCCCGGCCTGACCTCGATACCGGTCGTCGGCAAGCTGATCTTCGGCCAGGACCCGTTGTTCTACGTCTCGATCGGGCTCACCGCCGCCGTGATGTGGTTTCTGTTCAGGACGCGCACTGGCCTCACGCTGCGCTCGATCGGCGACAGCCACGCGTCGGCCCATGCGCTCGGCATCAAGGTCATCCGCTACCGTTACCTCGCCGTGATCTTCGGCGGCGCTTGCGCCGGGCTTGCCGGCGGCCACCTGTCGCTCGTCTACACGCCGCAATGGGTCGAGAACATGAGCGCGGGACGCGGCTGGATCGCGCTGGCGCTGGTGGTCTTTGCGTCCTGGCGTCCGTGGCGGGTGCTGGCCGGCGCTTACATCTTCGGCGCGGTGTGGATCGGCCAGCTTCATGCACAGGCTTTCGGCATTCCTGTACCGTCCCAGTTTCTTTCTTCGCTGCCCTATCTGGCAACCATCGTGGTTCTCGTTCTAATCTCGCGGAACAAGCGGCTGACGATGATGAACACGCCGGCTTCGTTGGGGCAGCCATTTGTTCCGGATCGTTGACGACAACAAAAAGACGGGAAGCTCCAAGGCTTAACTCAGAGAGGTAACACGATGAAGAAACTGCTTATTGCGCTGATGACCACGGCCGCGGCCCTGTCGCTGGCGGCAACCGCCGAGGCGGCCGACAAGCTGAAGGCATGCTGGGTTTACACGGGGCCGATCGGCGACTTCGGCTATTCCTATCAGCACGACCAGGGTCGCCTCGAGGTGGAGAAAGCGCTCGGCGACAAGGTCGAGACCGCATATCTCGAGAACGTCTCGGAAGGCCCGGACGCCGACCGCGCCTTTGAGCGCCTGGCGCGCGAGAAATGCAAGATCATCTTCGGCACATCGTTCGGCTTCATGGACGCCGAGGTTAAGGTCGCCAAGAAGTTCCCGAAGGTGATGTTCGAGCACGCCACCGGCTACAAGACGGGCAACAATCTCGGCATTTACAACGCGCGCTTCTATGAAGGCCGCTATGTGCTCGGCCAGATCGCGGCCAAGGAATCGAAGAAGGGTCTTGCCGGCTACATCGTCTCCTTCCCGATCCCGGAAGTGGTGATGGGCATCAACTCCTTCATGCTCGGCGCCCAGTCGATCAATCCGGACTTCAAGGTGAAGATCGTGTGGGTCAATACCTGGTTCGATCCGGGCAAGGAAGCCGACGCCGCCAAGGCGCTGTTCGACCAAGGCGCCGACATCATCGTCCAGCACACCGACTCGACCGCCCCCCTGCAGGTCGCCGAGGAGCGGAAGCTGCATGGGTTCGGCCAGTCGTCGGACATGATCAAATTCGCGCCGAACGCGCAGCTGACCTCGCTCACCGACGAGTGGGGCCCGTATTACATCAGCCGCGTGCAGGCTGCCCTCGACGGCACCTGGAAGCCGGACAATGTGTGGCTTGGCATCAAGGATGGCGCCGTCAAGCTCGCGCCCTTCACCAACATGCCTGACGACGTGAAGGCAATGGCGGAGGCGACCACCAAGAAGATCGCCGATGGCTGGAACCCCTTCACCGGCCCGGTGGCGAAGCAGGACGGCTCGCCTTGGCTGAAGGACGGCGAGGTCGCCGACGACGCCACGCTGCTCGGCATGAATTTCTACGTCAAGGGCATCGACGACAAGCTGCCGCAGTAAACAGCAGCCTGGCATCAAAACAAAAAGGGCGCCCCACCGGCGCCCTTTCATTTTCAGCCAATCCCGCTTGTCAAACGGCCGAGCCGTAGAGATCGTAGGCGTCGGCGCGCTCGACCTTGACCGTGACGATCTCACCGGCGCGCAGCGGCCGACGCGACTGGATATGCACGGAGCCGTCGATCTCGGGGGCGTCATATTTGGTGCGGCCCTTGGCCGAGGTGCCATGCGCCTCGTCGATCAGCACCGGCAGCCGCTTGCCGACCTTCCTGGCCAGCTGCGTCGCCGAGATCTTCTGCTGGCGCTGCATGAAGCGGTGCCAGCGGGCTTCCTTGATCTCCTGCGGCACTTGTTCCAGGCCGAGGTCGTTGGAGCGCGCGCCCTTGACCGGCTCATATTTGAAGCAGCCGGCACGATCGATCTTCGCCTCGTCCAACCAGTCGAGCAGCATCTGGAAGTCGTCTTCCGTCTCGCCGGGGAAACCGACGATGAAGGTTGAGCGGATGGCGAGATCCGGGCAGACCTCGCGCCAACCGCGGATCCGCTCCAGCGTCTTTTCGCCATGAGCGGGACGGCGCATGTTCTTCAGCACCTGCGGCGAGGCGTGCTGGAAGGGGATGTCCAGATAGGGAAGGATCTTTCCCTCGGCCATCAGCGGAATGACGTCGGCAACATGCGGGTAGGGGTACACATAGTGCATGCGAACCCAGATGCCGAGCTTGCCGAGCTCCTCTGCAAGGTCGAGGAACTTCGCTCGCACCTCGCGGTCGCCGAACATGCTCGTCTGGTATTTGATGTCGATGCCATAGGCGCTGGTGTCCTGCGAGATGACGAGGATCTCCTTGACGCCGGCCTTGGCGAGCTTTTCGGCCTCGCGCAACACGTCGGCCGCCGGCCGCGAGACGAGATCGCCGCGCAGCGCCGGGATGATGCAGAAGGTGCAGCGATTGTTGCAGCCTTCGGAAATCTTCAGATAGGCGTAATGCCGCGGCGTCAGCTTCACGCCGTGGGGCGGCAGAAGATCGATGTAGGGATCATGGCTGGGGGGAGCCGCCTCATGCACCGCCGCCATCACGCTCTCATAGGCCTGCGGGCCGGTGATCGCCAGCACATTGGGATGCTTCTCGCGAATGACTTCCGGCTCGGCGCCGAGGCAGCCGGTGACGATGACGCGACCGTTTTCGGAAAGGGCGGAGCCGATGGCGTCGAGCGACTCGTCGCGCGCGGAGTCGAGAAAGCCGCATGTGTTGACGACAACGAGGTCGGCGCCATCATGCTTGCGGGCGATCTCGTAGCCTTCAGCGCGGAGCCGCGTGATGATGCGCTCGGAATCGACGAGCGCCTTCGGGCATCCAAGGCTGACGAAACTGACACGAGGGGCAGACATAAGCTTTTCCAGGTTTTTCGGGATCGGCGGCGCCATACCACACTAATTGCGGCATTGGTATGGGCTGGTCCTTGTTGCGGCAAAACGGAATGCGAGGCCAGATCAGTGGCCGGCCAAAGCCCGCGTCAGGTGGCGGCAGTCAGCTCACCGCGTTGTTGACATGCGGCCAGATTTCCATCGTGCCCCTGTAGACCATGTCTAGCGCGACATAGAGGATGATCAGCAGGCCGATATAGGCAATCCAACGGTAACGGTGCAGCAGCCGCGCAATGAAGCTGGCGGCAAGGCCCATCAAGCCGATCGACAGCACGAGGCCGACGATCAGCACCCAGAAATGATCACGTGCGGCGCCGGCGACGGCCAGCACGTTGTCCAGCGACATCGACACGTCTGCGACGACGATCTGCAGCGCCGCCTGGCCAAGCGTCTTGCGCGGCGCCTTGCCGGCAACCGCCTTGTCGCTGTCGAGATCGGAATTGGCGAGCGCCTCCGTCGCCTCGTGCTCGTCGGCATGGGAGGTGCGCAGCTCGCGATACATCTTCCAGCATACCCATAACAGCAGGATGCCGCCGGCGAGCAACAGTCCGACGATTGCAAGCAGCTTGACGGTAACCGCCGCGAACAGGATGCGCAGCACCGTCGCTGCCACCACGCCGATCAGAATGGCCTTTTTGCGCTGCTCCGTCGGCAGGCCGGCGGCCGCCAGTCCAATGACGATGGCATTGTCGCCCGCAAGCACCAGGTCGATCGCGATGACCTGGACAAGGGCAGTCAGGCTTGCGGCGCTGAAAATATCCATCGTCTGGAGCCTTCCTGTTTGCGAAATGTCGATCTTCGAGTGTTCTAACGCCGGAGCGATTCACCGATTGATGCGATCGCGTTCTAAGTCTTTGTTTTCACGCAATTCCGGCGGGAAAAACGGCTGCGCGCCTTTCCTGGAATTGCTCTACGTGCATGGTTCCTGCACGTCAAGAGAACTCACGAAACAAGCGGTTGCCGCTCGTCTGGTTCCATTGGGTTCAAATGAGTTTGCACTCGAAAGGCCGATTTGCGCGCAACCGACCGCGGCAGTCGGTCAATCGTAAAGATTGTATTTTGCCCAGTCGGTTTCCGGGATCTCGTCACCGATCTTGTAGAGCAACTGCAGCACCTGCATGTGGTCGGGCGCAGTCTGGCACTTGAACTTCAGCCGGAACCATTGACCCTTGCTGCGAAAGGCGGCGCCGGGGCTCCTGATCGCGTCGGCGCTCATCTGGGGCGTGGCGAAGGCATAGGCCACCACACGGTCGGCCTTGAATTTGCGATCGTCGTGGCTGATCCGGTCGAGCACCTCGGCGTCGCAACGCTGTTCGAGACGAGTCTGCGGATCGAGTTTCAGCAGGCCGGCACGAAGTGCGTTGTCCATCGCCTTGGCCGGCCAGGCCAGCGCCAGAGGCGCCAGAACCATCAGGCAGAGCTTTTTCATGGGCGCGACAAGCAGCATATTCTGTCTGAGAAATCAACCAAACGCACGCGCTTGTGACATGGATGCCGGCTCGGCCAGGCCAGCCATGCGGCACAAGCCAATCTCGGGCTTCGGCGACTGGGCTATTGCCATTGTTCCGGGGTCCGCGATGAAACGATCTCCGCTGCCGAAGAACTGTCAAGAACCTGTCAGACTTGGGTCGTATAGAGCAGGGACTGTAGAGCCTCTTTTTCTCCTCGTCGGGCGGCAGTATTGTGCTTTCAAAGTGCTGGAGCACAATCCTGCCCGGTTTCGCAGGCTCAGCCGCCGAACAGATTTGCGTTGGAATACTAAAACGAAGAACCGTCAGTGATGAGGTTTACCTGCTTATCGGATCCGTGTGACCAATGGATGGTCTATGATGTATTTTTCGACCTTCCGGCGGAATTGTCGGGCCGACTGCTGCTTGGATTAACGCAAAAGGGCGCAGAGCATTTAACTGAGCAAGCGAACATAAAAACTGTGTCGACCTGCCTGACGATGGAAACCGGCCCCGGTGGGAAGGCCGTTAGCCGGAAAGCACTTTACCAAAAATGTTTCGCTGCAGGGTAGCGCTATAGGTTCCGTGGTTTGCAAGATGATCCCATACGGAGAAACAGGCCGTGAGTGCGGCCAGAGCAAGAATCATGCGCATTGGAACTCCCCACGGCGCCCGAAAACGTCCAATGGTAAGTTCGTGTCAGATTGGAGGCTATTGCTAATATAGTGGGTAACCCTACACCGATCGCGGTATGCTACAGCAAGCGGATAGCAGGGCGAGCTACGCGGACTTTGCGCAGCCGCCGGCACTTTCCTGGTGACTTAGCGAGCGATAGCTAGTCCGATACCGATGCCAACCCCCACGGCGACCCCTAAAAAGAGCTTGCTGGCGAAGTCCAGGGCGAACGCGCGCACAGCCGTATAAATATCTGTTCGGGGCTGCCTGACAGCAGCCGCAAGGTCATCGAACATCGCTTCCATAGGTTGCCACCCGCGATTTCTTCGACCTGCAAGACTAGATCAGTTCTGGTGAGATGGGAATCCTCCGATCCATCAAAATTTAACGATCACGAAAGCTCGTTGGTAGGCACGTGTGGTAACGGTTGATTCAACCATCGCTGGTATAAAGCAAAGTCAGGTGGCGGCCCCGACAGAGGGCGGGGGGTGCTGGGCCTGCCGGAGCCGCCGGCGCGGGAGTGGGCGCTACCCGCGCTGTCCCAGAATAGGACAGCGCGGGTCTACAATTAGTTAAAGCTAATAGAATTTTGCCGGCGTGCCGCCGCTTTGTGTCGGCTGTCCTCCAGCGGTGTGTCCGCCGCCCGCCCGGCAACGTGCGGCTGAGGGGCGCAAGCCGCCGACCGTGAGGTCATGAGTCTGGTGCGCTCCTGAGATCGGTGTTCTCCACTGGACAAGAAACCTTGACGCCATGTGCCTGACGCCGGCGGCCCGGCAGGCTGGCGGGGTAGGCCAGCAAACGCCGGGCCTGACCGGTGGGCTCGGGGGCGAGACACAGCACCGGCTGCCGATAAACATACGCTTGTGCTGATGTGGCCGGTACATATCAAGAAGTTGATGGCGTAGTAGCCTAAAGGGGCCTCAGCGCACGAAAGGACGCGGCAGAGCCGCCAACCTGCCGGAGCCAGCTAGTGAAGCTTGCCCCTCGGAGGCTTGGCGGTCAGCCACTTCAATTTGACGCTGTTAAGCTCTTGTTCGAGCTCCAGCGCGAGCCGGACGATGGGGTCCGGAATGGAAATCGCGTCTCTCCCGCCCTTTGCCACCTGCGTCTGCGCCGAAAGCTCCGAGACTACTTTGGATCCGGCCGATTTCGACAGCAGTCGGGACAGGTGCTCCCGCTGCAAAGCGTGAACCTCTTCCAACAGGCTCAGGAACCTCAACGCATCCACTGTCGGCAGCCTGTTGGTTCTCAAGCGGGCAATCCGCTCGTGCTGGCGCGCGATGTGCCGCTCGCCATGTCGAACATGACGCTGCGCCATGCTGATGTGGTCTTCGAGAGACATGGCGCACAACGCGAAAACAGGCATCTCGTTCCTTCGGCAGGATCTTGCAGGACAATCGGATGGGGCACGGGACGCACCCAAGGCTCGCCGGACCAATAACGCAAAGCAGGGATTGGCGCAGATGGCCGTCCACAGCGAAACGGTCGCCGCGCAGGAGATGATATGCCGACGGGGTTGGGAATGTGGCGGAGGGAGTGGGATTCGAACCCACGGTGAGCTTGCGCCCACGCCGGTTTTCAAGACCGGTGCCTTAAACCGCTCGGCCATCCCTCCATCGTGATTTTTCAATCACTTAGGATACGCGCGATGGTCTTTTTGAGTAGACTTGGCACCCAATTGGCACCGAAGGCGTTCCCGACCGGTTCGCGCTTCATTCCTGTAGTGCGGCGGTGAGTGCCGCGTCAACCACTGCTGCGGCACCTTCCTGCTGTCCTGGCAGAAGATGCGCATAAATATTCAGGGTGACCGACGGGTTGGCGTGGCCGGCGCGGGCCGAGACGACGTGCACCGGAACGCCGCTTCGTAACAAATGTGTGATGTGCGTGTGCCTCAAACCATGGAATGTGACGTGGGGCACGCCAGCGTTCTCGGCTTCGCGGGCGAACTCCTTGGAGAAGGGGCGGGGCGTCCTGATCCGGCCATCCCAAGTCGGGAACGCCAGATCCTGCTCATCTTTGCCCATTCCGAGCTTTAGCCGATGCTCTGCCAATTCCTTCCGATGCCGGCGCAGTTCGGCGACCAGCTTGGCGGGGAGGGCGATCGTACGGCGGCTGCGGTCGGTCTTTGGTTCCTTGATCGCGATCCCGGCCTTTGTCTCCTCGACGACCTGCACAACCTGCAGAGTAGCCCTATTGAGGTCGATGTCCTTCCAGCGGAGCGCCAGAACCTCGCCGCGTCTCATGCCGGTGGCGGCTGCCATCAGGACGGGCATATAGATTGATCGGCCTTTCAGGTGCTTCAGAAGGCCGGCAAGCTCCTTATCGTCCAGAACCTGGATTTCCTCCTTGCGGACCTTTGGCGTGGTCTGGACGGCTTCCATTGGCGACGAGCGAAGCTTCCGGGCCTTAACGGCCGAGGCGAGGATTTGAGACAGCAGGCGGTGGATATGCAGCACTGTCTGAGGGGACAGGCCGCCTTTGCCGTCGCGCCTGCCGGCGGTGCGTAACGTTCCATAAAGCGTGTCGATCTTCGGCCCGTCGAGCTTCTGCAGGGCGGTGGCGCCGATGCGAGGCTTGATATGCTGGTCGACGATCTCCCGATAGCGCTCCAAGGTCTTGGCCGACGCCTTCGCGGGCGCGATCGTCTTGAGCCAGTGTTGGCAATATTCGTCTACTGTCGCTGCGGTTTTCTCGACGTAGCTGCCTTCCTCGACCTGGTTGAGGCGCCGGCTTAGTTCGGCCTCAGCCTCCTTCTTCGTGCCGCGCACTGTGACGAATTGCGTCTGGCGCTTGCCGGTGGCCGGATCGGTGCCAAGGTCGAACTTGAGACGCCATGAGGATTTGCCGCGGCGAGTGACATTGCCTCTCATGATTCCATCCCCTCGACTTCGACCTTAAGAGCCTGACGGATGAACGGCACCAGATGGTAGATGTCGTCGGCCTCGTCGGCGAGTGGCGGTGCGGCCCTCCAGGCTAGGAGCATTTCGAACAAGGTGTTTCCGTAGCTGGCGCCCAAGCCCTCCGGGCTGAGCATCAATTCGAGCGCACCCGGTTTTTTCAACCGAGCTTCAAGGCTCTGCATTCTCTCGCGAACGAGGTCGGGAACGGCAATTTCGCCCGCTGGCATGATGCGCGACAGCGCCGTGGCGAGCGCGCTCATCAGGGCCTCGCAGGTGAATCGATCCTCATTCCATTTTTTGCCGGTGGCCGACTCAACGGAAGTTGCGAGACGGGCGGTCATCAGCGCCATTGCCTTTATGCGCTTGTCAGCCAGTTCACGCTGGATCTTCGGTTTGTCATAGCTCTCGCGAAGCCTACGCTCGACGATCTGAGAGATCGACTTTCCTGTGGCCTCCGACTCCTTATCGAGAGCAGCCCGAAGCTCCTGTGTGATGCGCGTCGAGAAAGCCGCCGATTTTCCCGCAAACTCTCCTTTTGGTTTCCGGCCTCCGCCTGGTGCCCGAGTTGCCTTCGCCATGGTGAATGCTCCTTATTTGTCTTAACAAACGCAACGTGATGTATCACAACGCCATGGCATCTGCAAGGACATCGGGTTACTTAATTGGATGTTCACCAACCAATGGAGATCAAACCAATGAGCACCACCCATGAAGTCCTGGTCATGACTGTCCCGGAAGCCGGCGCGAAGCTCGGCTTAGGTAGGAATGCCGCCTATGAAGCCGCGGCTCGGGGAGAGATCCCGACGATCCGCATAGGCAAGCTGCTCAAGGTGCCGAAAGTGGCGTTCGAGCGCATGCTGGCGAAGGTGGAGGCGGCCTAAATGCAGACCGATCTCGAACCCGATATCCAAGTCCAGCACGCCGCCGAATGGCTCGCCAGCGCCGGCAAGACCGGCCGCGCCACCGTGCCTGATCTTCGCTCCAGGTTCGGCCTGACAGCCCTTCAGGCGATCGAGGCCATCCGCCTTGCAAATGCGCTCCGACTGGCGAGGGCGCGCTGATGCAGAAGGTCCGACACATCAATCCTGAACTCGTGGCCAAGGCCAAATGGTTCTTGTCCTACGCCGCCGACGCTCGCGCCGCCGACCTGGTGATCGCCGAGCGCTTCAACATCGATCGCAGTCTCGCCCTAGAGATCGTCAGGAAAGTGATGGAGGCGGCACATGCGCGGCGCAGCTCCTGAAAGAAAAACCGCCGCCCCGACGGCAATCGGGAACGGCGGCAAGGATAACGTTTCACCCAGTAAATCTAGCCTCTCTGACAACTCTCCGCAAGCGCCGGCAAGAAACCCGTTGGCCCGCTGTCGGCGGCATCATCTTGCTGAACATCGCCGGCTGCGGCAGGAAGGCGGTGCCGAATGACCGACATCCGCACTCTTGCCCACGCGCTCGGCGGTGATGTTGCTGGCCGCAACAGGGTTGTATGCCCCGGTCCCGGCCATAGCCGAAACGACCGGTCTCTAAGTGTCACGTTCGATGGCTCGGCCTTCACTGTCCATAGCTTTGCCGGCGATGATTGGCAGACCTGTAAGGATTATATCCGCGAGCGTCTGGGTTTCCCGAAATGGGAACCGGGGGACGGCCAGGACCGACGTGTTCCGGCAGAACATCTGCGCGCGTTCGATGCTGCCTCGGTCGACCACGAAACGAACGATCTCCGCCGAACCGAAGACGATTTGATCCGTATTCGTCGCGCGCGGGATCTCTGGGATGAAAGCCTCGACCCACGCGGAACCTTGGTTGAAACCTATCTGCGCGGGCGCTGCCTTGAACTCGGCGACGACCTCGCCGGCAAAGTGCTGCGCTTTCATCCTCGCTGCCCTTGGCGGGACGAAAACAGCGGCAAGACTGTCTTGCTCCCGGCTCTCATCGCGGCGTTCCGCTCCATCGATGACGATCAGGTCACAGCCATTCACCGAATCCCCTTGCGGCCCGATGGCAACAAGCTCGGGCGCCGTATGCTTGGCGCTGTGCACCGTGCAGCGGTCAAGCTCGATCCGGTCGGAACAGACCTTGCAATCGGCGAAGGCATCGAAACCGCCATGGCGGCACGCCAGCTTGGCTATAGCCCGGCATGGGCGCTCGGCTCTGTCGGCGCGATTTCCTTCTTTCCGGTGATCAGCGGCGTCAAACGTCTCTTGATCCTGGGCGAAGCTGGAAAGGCAAGCGAACAGGCGGTGAGGATCTGCGGCCAGCGTTGGCAGAAAGCGTGGCGGCGCGTCGCCGTCGTCCAGCCCGAAACCGGCTCTGATCTCAACGATGAACTGATTTCGAGGGTGCGGCGCCATGGCTGACGTTATCCCCCTCATCGATCATCACACCTTCACGGCAGCAGATCTCCAGCACATGGAGTTCGAGCCGCTACGCTACGTCATCCCAGGCTATCTGGCGGAGGGCGCGACACTGTTCGCAGGCAAGCCCAAGCTCGGCAAGTCGTGGCTTGTGCTCGATTGGTGCATCTCCGTCGCGATCGGCGGCTATGCCCTCGGCTCGATCAAATGCGAACAGGGCGACGTTCTATATGCCGCCCTCGAAGACAATCAGCGCCGACTTCAGCGCCGCATGCGCCAGGTCATCCCCGATCGCCAGGCTTGGCCAGACCGGTTGACGCTACGCACCACAATGAAGCGACTTGACGACGGTCTGATCGACGAAATCCGGGCATGGGCGCAGGCTTCGCCAAATCCCCGCCTGGTCGTCATCGATACCCTCGCCAAGGTGCGCCCTCCAGGCAAACGCACCGATAATCCATACGAATCTGACTACCAGGCAGTGGCGCCGTTCCTGAGCCTCGCGGCCGAAATGGGCGTGGCAATCATCATCGTGCACCACACCCGCAAAGCCGAGGCCGACGACCCGTTGGACATGGTTTCCGGCACGACCGGCCTCACCGGTGGCGTCGACAGCGTCATGGTGCTGACCAGGGACGGCCAAGGCACCGTGCTGACGGGACGCGGACGCGACTTGGACGACTTCGAGAGCGCGGTGAAACTGGACAATAGCGGGCGCTGGACGCTGCTCGGCGATGCCGACGATGTTCGGCGCAGCAAAGAGCGGAACCGTATCCTGGAGGCTGTCGAGCGGCTTGGTGAGGCCGGCCCAAAAGAGATCGCCGATGCCACCAACATGAAGGCCAACAATGTTCGGTATCTTCTGACGCAAATGGCTAGTGCCGGAGAGCTCGAAAAGCTGGAACGCGGCCTATATCGGGTGCCCACAGTAGGAAGGCCCCTAACATCGCTAACATTGCTAACGGAGCCTGCTAAATGTTAGGGTTGTTAGGGATGTTAGGGGGGGTTTTCTTTAATTCCCCATTTTGGCAGGGAATGGCAGGAAGTCGTCAGGGGCAAGCCCTAACATTGCCCCTAACATTCCGACAAGCCGGTGGCAGTCTGACGAGCGGCTTCAGCGAAAGGAGCCGTCGCCTGTTCGACACTGCCCGCCGCGTTGTCGACCTTGCCAATGCGCTTCAGGATCCGGCCGCGCAGCAGAGCAAGGCGCGCGGCTCGATGCAGATCGGCGCGCTTTCGGCCGCGCATGTCCAAGGGTTCGAAAATCATCATGTCAGCCAACGTCCCCATCTGACGTTTGTTCCGGCTGCGGCGGGAGGCATCCGATGACCTCCAGCCCTGACCCACAACTCGAAGCCTATGTCGCCGCGGCAGAAGCCGCGCTGGCGGACCTCCGTCGGTACATCGGGCGCGACCCGGTCACCATCGTTCAACAAGAGGAACCGTCGGGACGATTCCCGGAGCCTGATCGACGCCCTAATCTGATCGGCAGGGATTGGATCGAGGCAGGAGAAGCGGCGAGCCGATTCAACATCTCGAAATCGAAGGTGCGAAGGTTATGCCGGGATGACGACCGATTGTCGTGGAAGGTCGTCGGCCGCTGGTACGTTTCGGTCCCTGGCATGAGGGCAACGCTGGGCTTCGAGTAGCATGCACGTTTTGAACGTTTTGGACGTTTCGGCCAGTTGGGGATGGACGTTTCGAAGCTCATCTTCGCGGCATCGAAACCCAATAAGGCGAGAGCGCCGTGATCCAAAACATTCTCAAGACCATTCGCGGCCAGGCAAAGAGCGTTGCCGATCTGGAGCGCGCACTTGCCCAGATCGATATCCCCGGCCTTGAAGCCGATGCCGAGAAGCTGGAGGACGATCGGCGCCGGGCGTTGTTGGATGGCACCGACAAAGATGTCGAAGCGGTCGAGCGCAAGATCGAGGTGGCAAACCGCGAGATAGAACGAGCCTATGCCGCCAGGTCCGAACTTGAGCGCCGGATCGAACAGGCCCGCAATGCAGAGGCGGAGCAAGTCAAGTTTGCCCGATACGATGCCGCCAAGGCTCAGGCCGACGCTGCAGCCAAGGAATTGCGGAAGGCATATCCCGAGATCGGGAAACGCTTCGCCTCTCTGCTAAAGGTGCTGGCCGAGGCCTCGCTAGCTGTTGAGGAAGTTAATCGCAACCTTCCCGACGGTGCGGCACCTCTGCAGGATCCTGAAGTGGAGGTGCGCGCCAAGCTCGGCGAGCCAGAGAAAACAATCAGCGAAGAGCCAGTCGACGTATGGTGCTATTCGGCCGCGCGCGACAACTCAGTTCTTCCGCAGGAGATGCAGGACGAGCTGAACGCAAAATATCGCGGCTCGGACCAGGGAGTCATCTCGTCCGGCAGTGCGGGTGGCATGATCAGCGTCACTCGGCGTCGCCTCATTCGCAGAAGCTATATCCCTCGAAGCACCAACGTACTGCCCTCGCGCCTAACGGCAGTTGCGCTGCCAGGTCTCAAGGTCGGTGATCCCGCTTTCTGGGACGGACCAGCCTATACGGATGCCCGCACAGTGCTTGCCACCCTTGCACGCCTCGCCGAGGCCCGCCCAGCGCCTGCGATCAACGCGGCCGACGTAATGACGGAGTACGCAGATCCAAAGGCCGCCGAAGCTGACGACCTCGAAGCTGAACAGAGCAGCGGAGGCGAGACATACAGGCAGGCCGCGCGTAACTCGTCGCGAGGTAGGATATCGGCTGTCGCTCAGCAAGAGGAAGCCCATCCGGCGACGGTGGCCGGTCACACTCGAGTCGATGCCGAACCTTCGCATCCGTCCCTCAGACTTCCGAAAGGTGCAGAGGGTGTCTCGCCTTCCCATCATGGCTTCTCCCCATCAACGCGTGACGGTCGCTGGCCTCATGGTCTGTGAGGCTGCGAACGTGGTCGTGAAGCATCCAACACCAATTGCCTCGCCGTTCCTGTCAGTCCGGCATAGGCATAGGGCCCGGCTCAGCCTGGACAGCGGGAGTCGGGCCCGCTCCTTCACAACTCCGTTGGCTTGCCCTTGGTCTTCCTTTCCTGACGTCGAGCCCCTTTATTCATCGACGAAAGGCGCGGCTGCTGGTGGCAGCTATGCGTCGCAGCCGGGGCGGTACAGAGCCCGTCTCGGCTGCACCGGCATTTCCAGCCAGAGATTGGGTCCTTGGAAAACCGCTCGCCTAATGCGGGTCGGCGCAGCCCTTTTCAACTCTAGGCACAGACTTTCAAATCTTGCGCATGACCACGCGCACGACCTCCAACCCAATGGGCGCTCGCCATTCCCGCGCATGTTCGAAGTAAAGGAGGCAGCCGCATGTCCGCATCGTTGATGTCCATCGCTGAATATGCCGCCTGCGTTGGCCTCAACCCCTCAACGATCTCCCGAGGCGTGAAGAAAGGCACCATCCCAGTCGTGGAACTAGCAGATGGCCGGCGCCTGATCGACCGTGACGCCGCCGACAAAGCCAGACGGGAAAACGGCAACATCGCGCGCTGCCATGGTGGGCGGGCCGATCGAGCGATCCGTCGAGAGGGCTTGTGGCAGCGGAAAAACCAGACCGGCTACGCCCCAGAGAGCCGGGCAGTCCTGAACTTCATGAACCGGGCATGGCTGGCGTTGATGCGCCGCGGCATGACGGTTCTAGGCGCCGCCGAGATCGACCAGGTACGCGCACTACTCGTCCTGTCGGAACTGACGCAATTCTTGGCCGTGGCGCTGCACGACGACGCAAGATCCGATTACCGCCGATTTCTTGAGCCGGAAAACTGGCCATCCTTCGCTGACGAGGATGCCCAGCAATTCCTTTCGAAGTGGGGCGAGGAGGAGATCGTCGGCTCGGGCATTTGGACCGACGAAGATCACGGCCTCCCCGACGGGGCAGAATTCTACGAACAGGTGTCGGACGCGACCTTCGCGGCGTTTCCACCCTGAAAAATTGAGGAAACTTGAACATGACCATTCCCAGCATATTCGCCGACCACTGGCACCGAGCACTCGATGCCAAGGACATCGACGCGATCAGCTTCCGCGACGAGGCCGACGCAATCGCGTTCTTTGCCGCTACCTCCAATCGTGGCTGTTTCCTGAGCCTTTCGGATCAGCACAAGGAAAGCGTCATCGCACTGCGCAACCGCTATCCGGACGAGTCCCTGCGAGCGACGTTGGACTTGCACGCCAAGGACAGGAAGACCGGCACATCGCCGCGATTCATCGGCTCCTGCTCCACCGGGAATAAGTCACCGACCGTCCAGCAGCTACAAGCCGAAGCGGCCGCGATCAGCGAGCTGGTCGATACCATGCCGCAGGCCAAGCCGCGCAGTTATTGGGACAAGGCCATCGCAAAGACCAACGCGAGATTGGGACTCTAGCCCATGGCAAAGAACACCATCACGCAACGCATTGCGCTTGAAGGCGGCGACACCATCAAGGATCAGCTCCTTGCGCTCGGAAAGCAGGGCGAGGCAGCTTTCAAGGCCATACAGGCCGCGGCCAACAAGGCGGATTTCCAGAAGTTCAGCGCCAGCCTTTCTAAGGTCCGGTCGGACCTCGCAAACGTCGCCAAGAACTTCGCGCTGCTCGGCACCGGCCTTGCGGCAGGCGCTACCGCAGCCGGGGCGGCTGTATTCGGTTTGGCGAAATCATCCGGTGAAGCTGCCGACAATGCCGGGAAGAATGCGGAAAAGACCGGCCTTCAGGTCGAGGCGTATGGCAAGCTCGAATTCGCAGCCAACATGGCCAATGTCAGCACCGAGCAGTTCATCGGCGGCATGTCGAAGCTCAACAAAGCCATAGCCGAGGCGGCCAAGGGCACGACCAAGGCCGGAGGCGTGCTCGACGCGACCGGGGTCCAGGTCACCCGCTTCGGCGGAGCGGCACAGAAGGCAGCCGACGCCACTAAACAGGCCGGCACGGTGTTTGATCGGCTCGGTGTCAAAATCAGAGACGCGAACGGCAACCTTCGGTCAAACGAGGCAATCCTGCTCGACGTCGCCGACGCCTTCGCCAAGATGCCCGACTCCGCGCTCAAATCGGCTCTGGCAATCGAGCTCTTCGGCAAAGCCGGCGCCGAACTGCTTCCGTTCCTGAACCAGGCTAAGGCCGGCATCCTCGATCTCGGCAAGCAAGCGGAACAACTCGGCATTGTCCTGACAAAGGATCAGGCGGCAATTGGCGACGCGCTCGGCGACAGCCTGGACAGCGTGAAGAAGGCGATTGCTGGCACGCGCCTGCAGCTCGGCCTTCTGTTCGCTCCAGGCATCACTGCGCTGGCCAACGGTTTCGCCGAGATCATCAACGAGAACCGCCAGGCGCTGATCGAATTCGCCGACACAATCAACCGGAACGTCCTAAGCGTCGTCGGCGATCTTCTGCACCTTCTCAGCGGTAACACCGAGAACATCAAGAACCCTTGGGTGAAAGAATGGTCAGCCGCAATCGTCCAATTCGGCTCGGACGTGTCGGGCGTCTTCAATGGCCTCGTCCTGCCAGCCCTGAAGGCTCTGCGGGAAGGCGCACAGTTCGTCGCCGAGCAGATCAACAAGATATTCGGCACCGACATCACCGCAGGCGAGCTTGCGATAGGCGCCGCAGTCTTGTCCCTTGTGGGCGCCTTCAGCCTGCTCGGCAGCACGATTGCCGCTGTGTTGGCAGGCATCGGCTTCCTGGCCGGTCTTGTCTTGGGCATTCCACTGGCGATCGCTGCCGCGGCCGTGGCTGCCGGCGTGGCCATAGGCATCTTCTGGGAGGACATCCAAGCGGGAGCGGCCGCAGCCTGGGAGTTCATCACCGATGGCGCCGCAAGCGCCTGGCAGACCGTCACCGACGGCGTCACGGGCCTATGGGAGGCGATCGTCGGCGCGTTCGAAACGGGCCGGCAGTCTGCCGTCGATACCTTCAACGGCATTGTCGACGCGATCACCAACGCATGGAACGGCTTGATCGAACGGCTCGGCGCGATCGCTCAGCAGATCGTCGACCGGATAGCCGGCTGGTTCGGCTCCTTGCCAGCGCGCGTTACCAACGTCTTTAACAGCTTGGTAAGCATCGCCAGCAGCGTCCTCAATCGAATCTCGTCGCTGGTCGATAGCATTGTCTCTAAAGTTCAAAAGGCGATTGATCTCGCCAAGCAACTCGTCGGCCTTGGCGGCGGCGATAGCGGCGGATCGACCCAGGGTTTCGCCCGCGGCGGTTACCTCGCCCACGGCCCAGGCACCTCGACCAGCGACTCGATCCTGGCACGGCTTTCCGTCGGCGAGTTCGTCATCAGGGCGAAGGTCGTGAAGGCGCTCGGGGCCGATTTCTTCCATGCCCTAAATAACGGCTTCCTGCCCTCTCTGGACCGACTGAAAGGGTTCAGCATCGGCGGCATTGTCGACAACATGAACCGCTCGCTGTCTATGCCTCGCTTCGCCGCTGGCGGGCCTGTGCTGGACAATCTGGCGCCTGCCTCGCCCTTTGGCGGCAGCATCAGCAAGCTTGTCCGCGTCGATCTTCAATATGGGCCGACCCGCAACGAGGTGGCGCAAATGATTGCCGAGGATTCGGCTGTTGATAAACTCTACCGGTTCGCCATTGGCGAAAGTCTCACAAGCGCTGGAAGGAGGCCTGGACGTAGATGACCGAGAAACCAGAGGCATGGTGGCGCCCGCCGCCGGAACATGAGGGCCGGACAGAGCAGAACCGGCTCAAATTCAAGGCCCAGTTCGGCAGCTTCGAAGCTGTCGAGTTCGATAGCTACTGGATCGGCACGTCGATGGACGGGAAGTACCTCGCTTTCCAGTTCCATCGACCCGACGGCTCGATTCATCGGTTTGCGCTGCCCGACACCATGGCGCAGCAGTTCCTCACCGAGATAATGGGCACGATCGAGGAGATGGGAAAGCGCCAGCTGGCCGCCATCGAGATCAAAGAGGGCAAAGCCTAATGCCCGTCCTCGCCTTCATCGCCTCGCTCGCCGTCGTCGGCGCGCTGCTGCTGCATTAGGAGAGTCGAGACATGAAGCAGGATCTGGAAGACCTCGCCAAACTCCGCGCCGCTCTGGTCACCGAGGTGGACAAGCTCGGCCATCTGACTGCCCAGGCGGAAGCGTGGGTCGCAGCGACGGCGGAGGAGCGGAAACAGATCGTTGCCGACGTCGAGCGTCGCGGCCAATTGAAAACGCTGCTGCTTGGCCTTGAGGCGGCTCGCGAATTCCATGAGCGCTCGGAAGCGATGTTTCGTGACGTGATCAATCAGATTGGTCAAATCTGATGACTGGCTACGGCTCGATCGACAATCCGGTCCCGCTCGACCCGTTCACCTGGGTGACCGAAGTCCATTGGACAGGCACGTTCCTGATGGTCTCGTTCGGCATGAAGATGACCTCGACACCGCAGGGAGAGCGTGGCATCGGGCCTGGGTCGCCCTTTGTCGATCCGTTTACGGAAGCCTTCGTCACCGAGGCGATGCCAGAATACAATCCATCGCAGCCAAGCGTGAAGGTCTCCAAAGGCAGTGGGTTCGAAAACGTTCCGTCATCGGAGGTATCGCTTACCGGCATGCCCGACGCTCCGGCTGCCTCGACGTGGGATGCATGGAAGGTTCAAGGCATCAATGTTCCAGTGAATGGCCTCTATTCTCCCTTCATCAGGTGGATCGCGCCGAGCGGCTCTCCGCCTGATGTAAAATGGCCAGGCGCCAGGAGTTTTGTTGCAACCAAGATCGCGCATGGCGAAGTTGTAGCCCAAGAAATCATCAGCGAGCCGCTACCGGCACCTTTCGCGGGCGATGTTCCGCTCTGGGCGACCTTCAACCCGACCCTGGCACAACAATCCACCTTCTCGCTCGATATGGCGGGCCTCTCGGCGACCTACAAAGACCGGACCTATTTGCCGATCGGCATCAAGGTTACCGATCAGCTCGAATTCAACACCGGCACGCTTTCCGTGCTGCTGAAAAAGCAGCCGGCAACCTAAGGGAACTCTGGCGATGATGCTCGGAACACTGTCACAACGCCCGCGGATCGCGCCCTACCGGCCCGAATGGGTGCCCGAGGCTGCGACCGTATTCCTCGATTTCGTCAACGGCCATTATTACGCCGGAGGGCAGTCGCGGAATGTTGCAAGCATCCTGGGTGGCGGGTTCGATGCCGGCCAAATCTTCGACGGCGGCATGCTGATCGCCTATGAAAACAGCAACCGCCCGAAGGCGATCGGAGCGCTGTTTTCCGACCTCGTCGCGGGCCTCGCCGCAGGCTGCACTGTCGTCATCGAACTCAACCATCAGAACGTCCCGGACGGTCCATATCTGATGTGGCTCGACGCCGCCTCGCAGGATCTCGCCTCGAACGACGTAGACTTCGGCGCCGGTTCCATGACCGCCTACGTCGAGGATTTCTCGGACATATTCTTTACCGGCGGCAATCTTTCCTCGACCGGCTCCCACATTGTCACGGCCACCCTCAACCGCGACAGTGGGGACGGCAGCCGCGAATATGCTGTCTCCGTCGATGGTGGCGCCTTCGTCACCCAAACGGTCAGCTATGATCCCTTCTCGCCGGTGGACACGATCCTGATCGGTCATGACGGCGATGAATCATATGTTCTAGACAATACCCTGGTCCGCTCGATTACCCTCTATCCACCGCAGGCGACACCACTACTGGCCGCCGGCACGCCGGTGCCGGATTCAATGGTTGGCCTTGCCTATAGCGCCCAGATGAGCGCGACGGGCGGTACCCTGCCTTACAGCTTCTCGATCGCCTTCGGCGCACTGCCGGCTGGCTTGAGCATCAATGCATCGACAGGCGAGATATCGGGCACGCCCAGCGGCACCGGCGTTTCCGCGGGCATCGTGGTGCGCGCCACCGATGCCGACGGCAACACCGACGACCTGCCGTCCTTCACCATTACGGTCCGGAACACGCTGATCCGGCTGGTGGATCAGAAAAACCACATGGGCGCAGCGACCTTCACGCTGACTGGCGTGAATTTCGGCCCAGCCACCGCCCGAAGCGCCATCGCCATCATCGCCACGGGCGCCGGGGCATCGCACAGCGTGGACGCCATGACCATAGGCGGCGATGCCGCGAGCGGCCAGAAGACCACCAATGACCGTTCCGCCGCCATCTATTTCGCTGATCCATCTGGCACCAGCGGCAGTGTCGATGTCACCGTTTCGGCCAGCAACATCTTTGTCGAGTTCGCAGTGTTCGCGCTCTATGGGGTCGATGCCAGCATCTTCGATAGCGATAGCCTGGTCGACTCCAGCGGGAGTAATGACAGCTTCAACGTATCGCTCAACACCGATGCCAATGGCATCGTGCTGGCTGCGCTGTGCGCCAACGTCAGGACAGTCAATGTAACATGGACAGGGCTGACCGAGATGACTGATTTCGATCCCGCCGGAGCTGCCAACGAGCGCAGTTCCACCGCCGCGCTGATGGACAGCACTTCGACCACGCTTTCTGTCACGGCCGACACGTCAGGCACCACTGGCGCCGCGCTGGTCGCGGTCTCTTTTCCGGCAGTTTAGCGGGGATATTCTTGGCCCGTTGCGGCTTCAGCCAGCGAAAGCGTGGACGATCGCGAAGCCGATGCCGATTGCAACGCCGGTGGCGAGGCTCTCAGCGAGCCGCAGCACAATCGCGCCGTAGCGGTCCCGCAGACGCGCTGGCGAGGCTCTGAGGGCGGCAGCGATGTCATCGAAAGCGTGTTCCATGCCCAGGATTCTAGATCGGAACGCGTCGGATGTGAATCCCCTCGATATGGCGTCATCGCGCCAAGGTCTGAAAAATTTCCGGCATCGCGGAACACCTCGCATTTGACGAAGTTTGGGGGCACGGCGGGCAAACTCCCCCTCCTCCCGCCGGTCGGGGTACTCCAAGGCCCCCGGAGAAGAGCCCGCTCGCGTCCCCCAATCCCCGGCGGGCTCTTTCATGTCTATCAGCGGAACCTGAAATGCCCGTCACTCCTGGCAGGGAATGGCGGGCACTCTCTCGCTACCGGCAAGGAAGGGACTCATGCTCGCCGGCATCGATCAAACTAAGGAACGGGCCTTATGTTTCAGCAAAGGGACCAAAGCGTCAGATCCTCCGACTTCGGTCGCATTATCGGCGCAAGGGAACATTCCACAAATCGGCAAGTTGGGGCTCGCGGCGCGTCAGAGACCCGCGTCGCTGGGTTGCACAGACCCCGGAGCCCGTTCGCCATCCCTCAAGGCGGCGGGCTCTTGCCTTTCCGGCGGTAAGGTGGCCCGGTGGCCGTTTGGGTGGCTTAGGGGCGGCCACCGGGCCTTGGCCGACAGGGGTAAGTGCCGGCGAGCCAGTTTATGCGCGTCTGCTAATAAATGGAAATTCAGCCAAAAGACCGAACTCGCCTCTTAGGGCACACGTTTCGTCTGCCGCCGCCGCCACATCCTATTGTCCGTCTGGCGATCATCATTTGGACATTCGGAGCCAGGTAGCATTGGCCCTTCGGGGCTAAATACAATTCCCGCATTCTCCAGGGCGTGGCGGATAGCGGCAACATGGCGGGGATTCGGGTTCTTCGACCCGTTCTCAAATTCGATGATCGTTGGTTCGCTAATATGCGCTCTGGCAGCGAGCCGCACTCGCGACCAGCTCAACAGAGCTCGTGCGGCTTTTGATTGTTCCCCCGACAGTAGGGCTCGTCTGTGCATAGGCGTTGAACATTCAACGTCCCTAAAATATGCCGTCGGCTTCGTCAGGGATCCTCAAATATTCGTGAGCCCGCGCGCACACCCCGCGCCCCCCCCCGAACGCGAAATCCCGACCAGAAAAAGGTCTCGTTCATTTCCTCAGCCTCACACCAGCGCCGCCGCTGATCATTGACTATTTGGCTTGTCGGGCGCGTAAAATATCAGGTTCGCCCAACCCAGGGCGGACCAACTCAGAGAGGATGTTATGAAGATGAATCGACGTAATGCTCTCGCCCTTGGTGCCACCTCGTTGGCCGCCCCGCTATTGGCCGCAAAGTTCACTCCGGTGTCGGCCAAGACCTATGGCCCGACTGAGGGCAAAGAGATTTTTCCTGGCGTACGGCTAGTCGAGCGGGGGACACGAGACTCCCATATCAAGGGGTATAAGAAAATCGTCATGGAAGACGTGATTTATCAGCCGAAAGGAACCAGCCCGCTGGGGGATGTGATGGCCGACGACATGGTCTGTACGGTCACTGAAGGCGAACTGGAAGTGACCGCCGGCGATATGAAGTTCACGGCCAAGGAAGGCGACGTTTGGAGCTGCGGCAAGGGCAGTACGAAAGAGGCTGCTACGAACAATGGAACAGTGGTCGCGGTGATGCGCGTCATTAACCTGAAGGTCGCATAAGTCAGACGCGGCGCGGAAATAGCGCTTGCCAGACCAAAGGCGGCGTTTGACATGTCCATGACAACGGAGCGGCCCGGTAGCTCTGGGACTGTGTGTGTAGCGTCCACCGGGCCTAACCGGCGGGGGCTCCGACGAGAACACGGCGCCGGCTGACGCTATATACGCCCTTGCTGATATGTCGGCTACATCCATAAAGACGAAGCCGGAAAATCACTGGACGATCTGGCTACGCAGTCCGTGCAAGGTGATTGGCGTCTGCGCCGGCTCCGACCGGCCCTGTGAATGCATCAGCGCATACGCGCACAGTGCGGCCATCAGAATGCTTGCGGCCATTCCGATTATATCGCGCTGCCGGCTGCGCCAGACCGCGCTGGCGACCATCACAAGGCCGATTGCGGCGATGTAGAGCGGGGCCATTTCAGGGCTGCGTCAAGCCGATCCGGCAGGCTGCACTGTCAATGTCTCGTCCTGACGCGTCGACATCAGCGCTCCCGAAAGCCGTTTCGCCCGGAGCCAGATTGGATATCAGGGCGCCACCAGTTTGCACCGCCTTCCCGGTGCCATCCATGAAGGCACAATCGACATAGACTGACCGGTAGGCTTCCGATCCTGCGTTTGCGACGCGCACGATGGCTTTGGCCACCTGCCGGCGGTCGATCGTCAGTGAATCGACGGTCACGCTCAATCCGGACGCTATAAGAACAATAGCGCTCAGCATGGCGATCAGCCGACCGTGCGCTCGATCGTGACCTTCTTGCCGCGAGACAAAAGCACCAGCAACCCTAGAATAATGTCGCCGAATACCCAAATCCAGAGCAGCACGCCGACGGCAATGGTGCCCCCGATCGCCGTCCCGACGTGAGAGGCCGCATCGGTCGTTGCCTGATATTGTTCGCTTGCCCCTTTGATCCCGGCGAACATCCACAGCCCCATGAGGCCATTGAAGGCCAAGAACACCCACCAGAACAGCGTCCCAAAGAAGCCGCGCTTCCTGACCTCGACTCGCTCAATATGCGGCATAGTAAAAGCCCTCCCCTTGTTTCCCCAATACAGCATCGCGCAACTCGCAGACTCGCGCAAGCGGGCTCCCCGAAGGGAGCGGCCGAGCGGTGTAGGGACAGCGGCGGCGGGGAACGCGCACTGGTATGGCTTTTGCACCAAGCTATCAAAACGAACCACTTTTCTATACATTGCTCGGCCGTGTATAGATTGACCCTCGCCCTCGCCCTGGTGCTCACCTGTGGCCCCGTGTCCGCAGCAGAGCACTGGTTTGCTCATGACGGCGACACGCTGTGGCATGACAAGAACCGAGTTCAGTTGCTCGGTATCGATGCCCCCGAACTTTCGCAGCCGTGTTTTGATGCCGCTGACAAGATCTGGCCCTGCGGCAGGTATGCGCGTGACCACATTCGCCATCTCATAGCCTCGGGTGATGTATTCTGCATCATCGAAGGCAAGGACCGCTATGACAACGATGTCGGCGTCTGCTTCGTGGGGACCATTGATCTCGGGCGCGACCTGGTGAAACACGGATTGGCGGTAGCCGACACTCGATACCTTGCCGAAGAGCGCGAAGCCCGCATTGCCAAACGTAACTTGTGGGCCGGGAGCTTTATCGATCCCGGCGAATATAGACGGGGCGGACGCCCATAGCTGCTATCGCCGCAGTGCGCTCACTCACATCTTCCTCAGCCTCACACCAGCGCCGCCGCCATTCTCGGGGATGAACTCGACTCCGACGGATTCCAATGCCGACCGCACAGCGCCAAGGTTGTTCGCCATCCCGGCGGCTTCACCTTGGCTGGCTTCCATGCGCTTGAGCGTGGGGACGGAAATATTCGCCTTCGCAGCCAAGTCGGCCTGGGTGATGCCTACGAGAGCGCGGGCAGCAGCAATTTGTCGGCCAGTCAGTTTGTCCATTAGTATCACAATTATCCCAAAGTATTGACTATTGGCTTGCACTGAGCCATTGGTATCACGTTGATACGCTAATCTCAACGGAGAACACAATGCCGAACACAATCGTTCCGGCAGCCGGCGAAGCTATGCCCGCTGCCGAGGGAATGCAGATCATCACCGGGCGATTTTCCCGACGTGCCATGCTTGTCGGCGCGATCGCCTCCATTCCGACCATAGCGGGCGCTGTAGCGGCGCCGGCCATATCGAACGCGGCTGACGTCCATCCGGACGCCGAACTCTTCAGGCTCGACGCGGAAATGGATGCCCTTCAGGCGCGATCGGACCAGATCGGGCGGGATCTGGCGCAGATCGAGGAAATGGCCGAGGAAGCGGCGGGGCCTCGGCCTATCAATCCGAGCGACTGGAAATGCGCATCTCAGCCCGACGATATCAGGGAAATGAAAGCCGCTTGGCTGGATAAAGCCCGTCATCTCAGTGTGGAGGAAGGGCGCGCTCTATGCCCGGTGCGAGTGAGGGAATGGCTTGACGCGTGGCAAGACGAAAGGGACCGTGTTCAAGCAGCATGGGATAGCTACTCCAAGCGTCGCTTTGCCCATGCGCAAAGGCTCGGCCTTAGTGCCAAGGAAGAGGAGGACGACGCATGCGCGGCAGATGAGTGGGAGATCGGCCAGCGCATCTTGGCGACGCCAGCCAGCACGTTGGCGGGAATCGCGGTCAAGCTTCGAACGTCTGATCGGCTCGGCTTGGACGACTTCCCGAAGAATGAAGCGTTGGCGTCGATCTCGGCCGACATCCGCCGGATGGTGGAAGGCGGTGCGGCATGAGCAAGATCACCAACGCCGAGGAGATCGAAATCCTGTGGCTTTTCCGCCGGCTCTCGCCAGAGAAGCGGCGCGCGTTCGTTCAGATACTCCATCTGCTCGAACAGGTGGCGCCATGAACGCCGTCATCACAAGCCTGCAGCCCTTCGGCATCCCGGATGGCCTAGATCCTCGCGAATGGCGGATGGCCGTCCAGCGGCGCGTAAACGAACTCCTGGACCAGTCCATGGCGCTCATCACCGCGCTCGACCTCATGGAGGCGGACAGCGAAGACTTGGAGGACGGCGCCGACGCCGAGCCTTGGCTTGGCTGGACCGATCGCGGGCCGCAAGCCAGCAGCAGCATCTGCATGGATGGACGTGGCAGCGCCTACGACGACCGAGAGGCTGAAGACGAGCACGGCGGCGATATCAATGACGAGCCGCAGGCAGACGATAGCGACGACGAGCACTCGCTCGGCTGGACGGAGGAAGGCTCGCAGACGGGCACCCTGGGCTGCTATGGCACCGAAGGGGACTTGGAGCCCGATCTCGGCTTTGTCGGGCACGGCACTGGCTGGCGCAAGGGCGAGGACGCGCTGGACTGGGGCGAGCATGACGACGAGCGGGAGCACGACGAGCGGGAGCCGAATGGCGACGAGACTGACGGACCCTTTGATGGTGATAGCTCTGGCCGCGCCATAGCCGAGAAGATGCTGAAGAACGCTGCGCAGGAGAGGGGAGAGATCGCGACCCGCGCCGATCAAAACCTTCTTCCAGAGCAGAAGAAGGTTTCTGCAGCAGACATCGGACTCACTCATTCAAAGGTCAATCCGTCGCTCGCGTTGCCGGTCCCGCTGCTCGATCCCGACGCGATGGACCTCCGCGCGCATTATTGGGCGGCGAAGAGGTTCTAACGTTTACCAACGTTGACCAACGTTTGTGGCCCGGCGCTTCGGCTCCGGGCCTTTTCATTTTTTGCCCAACGGCTCTTCAATCGAAAACCAGACAATTTCACCGGCCGCGGTTCGGGTCAGGTACCAGCTCTTCCCGGTCTGTCGATCGAGTAAGACCGTTGTCGGCTGAGATTGGCCGGGATTCATGTAGACGGCAATCGACCCGTTCGAGACTTCGTATCGAGGATGGCCGCTATCTGAGCATCCGGCGATGGCAACCAAGCCTACCAAAGCAACTCGCAATTTTCACCCCTCCCGGTCGCGTCCATGGTCTCATGGACTTGCGATAGTTGCAGCAAAGACTTGGCACCGCAATTGGCACCGGACGGGCAGGGAAGGGGCGGGACGAGCGATAACAGGCCGCCTTGTCCGGCAAAGAAAAAGCCCGGAAATCCGGGCTATTCGGGACCATCAAAGACGGCCGGGGATGGCTTCCGACACTTTTCAAGACCGGTGCCTTAAACCGCTCGGCCATCCCTCCATCATGGTCTTTCAACCACCTACGATCGTCGCTATCGGTCAATTTTCAATGGTCGGCGCCAAATTGGCGCCGAGGCATTTCCAACCTTCGCGCTTCATTGCTGTAGTGCGGCGGTCAGGGCTGCGTCAACCACCGCGACGTACCTTCCTGCGGTCGGGACAGACGATGCATTGCCCAGCTGCCCGGTTGGCCGGGCACTTTTATGTCTGTGGCGAAAATGTCACGCAACCAGAATATGCGGCGGCTCAACCTTAGCGCGCTTATTATCCAGCCAAACGAGGCGTACCGTCCTTAGCGGGCAAGGGGACGACCCAGACCGCAAGCGTCTCTCACTTCCTCCCGAACTAGCGCCCGCTACGGAAAACGTGGTGGGCGTCTTCTTGTCCAGTCCGACGGCAACGCCTCCGGCTAGGCGCGAAAGCGTCTCCCAACTGATCCGTGAAACCACTGCTCATATGGATGAACCGAGTTCATCCGTTCGATCTAGGCAGGCCTTGCGGACGCCCATGTTAAACTCCTGGTTGGCGCGGGCAATTCCAGCGCTGTGAGCGCCGGTTGGAAATGGAAGTCCCCCTCCAAAAAGCTGCCCCTCCATCCGGCGCTCATCCACGCAAGGCTCATCCTCGCCGGCAGTTTTTTCCCCGCCATAATCTCGCCCGGTTCCGGCCATAATCGATTAACGTCGTAATAAACATTTCCTGTGCACAAAGAGATTGGGGATCAAGGTGTTGCTGCATTCGGGGGCGCTTGGCTCCGATTGATGGCGGCGAGACTGTAGGGGACAATCGAAAACATGCAGACTTCGGCGCGCCCGCGTCTTCGTCGCGCTCCTGCCTTCGTGCTGTGCGCCCTCTCGGCGGTGCTGCTTGCCGGCTGTACGTCGACGCCGCAACCGAAAGGCATGGTCGACAAGCGGCCGCGCTCCAAGGAGTATTTCGCCGAGTCCGAATATGGCGTGAAGGCGAGCCCGCGCGTTGCCTTCATGCGGCGCGGCGGCGGCCGCGACCAGCTCGGCAAGCCGTACCAGGTGCGCGGCAAGTGGTACTATCCCAAGGAAGATAAGAAGTACGCCAAGGTGGGCCTGGCTTCCTGGTATGGCGATGCCTTCCACGGCCGGCTGACCGCCAACGGCGAAGTCTATGACACGATGCAACTGACGGCGGCGCACCCGACAATGCCGCTGCCGAGCTATGCCCGCGTCACCAATCTCGAGACCGGCAGTTCGATCATCGTGCGCGTCAACGACCGCGGCCCATACCATGAGGGCCGCATCATCGACGTCTCGGAACGTGCCGCGCAAATGCTTGACTATGGCAAGGTCGGCACGGCAAGGGTGAAGGTCGAATATGTCGGTCGGGCGCCTCTCGACGGCAATGATGACCAGTATCTGATGGCTTCCTACCGTCCCGGCAGCAGCCGGCCCGATCCGTCCGACGGCTTGCCGACGGGCGTGATGGTGGCCATGAACGGCCCGTCGCCCAGCCTGTCGATGAGCGATGCACCTCCAGCGGCCGTGCCGTTCCCCGGCCAGCTGACCAGTTCTGGGCAGGCTTTTGGCACGCAGCCCGGTCTGTCGGAGCAGCCCGCCGCGCAACCGGCGATGTCGGGGCAAGCGCAGGGCGCCAGCGATGTCGTGCTGCCGGATTTCGGGCCGATCGTGCCGGAGCGGCCGCAGTTCAGGCTGCCGCCGAACTCGCCTTTTGCCATGGCGTCGCTGTCCTACGCGGATGAGCGCGTCAATCACGCCGACGTCTTTGCCGCCCTCGACGGCAGCGGTATGTCGCCGGCCGACATCCTCCAGTCGTGGAAGAAGTCGAACGGCCAGGAACAGGCGCCGGCCTCCGATTATGTGGCCGCCGGCTCTTTTGACAATGCGGCGCAGGCAAGCCGCGTGGCGGCGGCGCTCGAGCCGTTTGGCAGGACTGAAATCCAGCGCACCGAGCTCGACGGCAACGACTGGTACGCGGTCAACGTCTATCCGGATGGCCATGGCAGCATCGACGACCTGCTGCAGGCGGCCTGGTCGCACGGCGCGCCGGACGCATTGGTTGTGCGAAACTGATCAATTTCGCCCCCGCCGTTGATCCAGCGGAAAGAACCCTGATAGCTTGTCGACGCCAGC
The DNA here is from genome assembly GCF_029625845.1 of Mesorhizobium sp. WSM4898. NCBI lineage: Bacteria > Pseudomonadati > Pseudomonadota > Alphaproteobacteria > Hyphomicrobiales > Phyllobacteriaceae > Mesorhizobium > Mesorhizobium sp. WSM4898. Next base: position 487,030 of record NZ_JARTVQ010000003.1, read on the forward strand.
ACGGCTAAGTGGGTCGATATTTCATGCAGTTCCGCATCTTTCAGCCTTTCGCCGGATTACTAGGCCTGGCGCTGATACTGCTTTGGGCATCCCCGGCCGGCGCGCAGCTTTTCGAGACCAAGGCGGCCCAGGCCTTCATGATCGACGCCGATACCGGCACGGTGCTTTTCGCCAAGGATGCCGACAAGCCGATCCCGCCGGCTTCGATGGCCAAGCTGATGACTATGGAGGTGGTCTTCAACGCCATCAAATCGAAGCGGATCACGCTCGACGATACTTTCGTGGTCAGCGAAAACGCCTGGCGCACCGGCGGCGCGCCGTCGGGCACCTCGACGATGTTTGCCAAGCTCAAATCGGCGGTCCGTGTCGAGGATCTGATCCAGGGCGTGACCGTGCAGGCCGCCAATGACGGCTGCATTGTGCTTGCCGAAGGCATGGCGGGCTCGGAGGCGAATTTCGCCGCGCAGATGACGGAGCGTGCCCGCGAGCTTGGTCTCCCGAAATCGACCTTCGTCAATTCGACCGGGTTGCCGGCAGATGGCCAGCAGACGACAGTACGGGAACTCACGATGCTGGCGCTGCACATCTGGCGCGACTATCCCGAGTTCTTCCACTATTACGGCCAGCCCGACTTCACCTGGAACAAGATCTCCCAGCGGAACCGCAATCCGCTTTTGGCCATGGGGATCGATGCCGACGGCTTCGTGGCCGGGGCGAGCGAGTCCGCCGGCTTCGGCATTGTCGGCACGGTCAGCCACAACGGCATTCGGGTGATCGCGGCGCTGAGCGGTCTGGCGAGCGACCGGGAACGCTCCGAGGAGGCGCGCAAGCTGCTAGACTGGGGGTCGCGCTCCTTCCAGAAGACGGAGATCTTCGCCAAGGATGAGGTCGTCGGCGAAGCCGAAGTCTTCGGCGGCGCCAAATCCGGCGTGGCCTTGAAAGCCAAGGGCCCGGTGGACATCTTTCTGCCGATAACCAACCGCGACAAGCTGACCGCCAGAATTGTCTATGACGGTCCGGTGGCGGCGCCGGTGGAGGAGGGGCAACCGGTCGGGGAGCTGCGCGTTTGGATAGGCGACACGCTCAGCCAGCGAACGCCGCTTTTCGCCGCCGAGGCGGTGAAGGTCGGGACGTTGCCGCGGCGTGCGCTTGACGCCGCCAAGGAACTGGCTGTCGGCTGGCTGCGTCAGAAACATTTGTGATCGGGCAGGCTCGTGGACCTTTTGCCGGACGGGAGCTATGACAGCGGCCAGCACGGGCGAAGGCATTCACGATTGGCGAGCGGATTTTTCATCACCTTCGAAGGCGGCGAAGGAGCCGGCAAGTCGACGCAGATCGAGCGGCTGGCACGGCGCATGCGCGCCAAGAAATACGAGGTTCTGGTGACACGCGAGCCAGGCGGCTCGCCGGGCGCCGAGGCGGTGAGACATGTGCTTCTGTCCGGGGCCGCCGAGCCCTTCGGCCCGAAGATGGAGGCGATCCTCTTCGCCGCCGCACGCTCCGACCATGTCGAGCAAGTGATCCGGCCGGCGGTCGAGCGCGGCACGATCGTGCTTTGCGACCGTTTCATCGATTCCTCGCGCGTCTATCAGGGCGTCACCGGCGGGCTCGATCCGGATTTCATGGAAGCGCTGGAGGCGGTCGCCATCAACGGCATGGTCCCCGACATGACGCTGATCTTCGACATCGATCCGGCCGAAGGTCTGAAGCGCGCGGCGGCACGGCGCGGCGCCGGCGACAGCGCCGATCGCTTCGAGAAGGAGACTTTGGCCATCCACCAGCGCCGGCGGGAGGCTTTCCTGGCGATCGCCGAGGCGGAGCCGGACCGCTGCATTGTGATCGATGCGTCGGCCGATCCCGAAACGGTGGAAAACGTCGTCACCGCGGCCGTGTTCGCGGTGCTGGAAAAGCGGATGCCGGTGCAAAGGAAGCAGACGGCGCCGGCATGATCTTCGAACGCATCGCCCCCGAACAGCACGACACGCTTGACGGCGTTCCCGAGCCGTCGGAAACGTCGCGACTGATCGGCCACGTGCAGACGGCGGGCATGCTTGCCACCGCTTACCGCGCCGGCAAGCTGCCGCATGCGCTAATCCTCGCCGGGCCGCACGGCATCGGCAAGGCCACGCTCGCCTTCCACCTGGCGCACCACCTTCTCAGACATCCCAATTTTGCGGCTGCGCCCGAAGCGCTGGCCGTTCCAGATCCGGCCTCGTCGCTGTTTCGCCAGATCGCTACCGGCGCGCATCCTTCGGTGCTGCATCTCACCCGTCCGGCCAACGACAAGACCAAAAGCTTCAAGACGGTGCTAACCGTCGACGAGATACGCAAGGTCAGCCGCTTCCTGTCGATGACCTCGCATGACGGCAGCTACCGCGTCGTCATCGTCGATCCGGCCGACGACATGAACACCAATGCCGCCAATGCCTTGCTCAAGAATCTTGAAGAGCCTCCGGCGCGCACCCTGTTCATCCTCATCGTCCATGCGCCGGGCAGCCTCTTGCCGACGATCCGGTCGCGGTGTCAGATGGTGCGGCTGACGCCGCTTGCGCCGGACGAATTGATGGCTGTGCTGGAAGGCATCGAGCCGCCGCCGCCGGTCGACCCGTCGGCGCGCGCGGCTTTGGCCGAGCGGGCAGGGGGCAGCGCGCGCAATGCGATCCTGCTTACCCAGTATGGCGGGCTGGAAATCGCCGGCGCGCTCGACGCGCTGGTGGCGGCGCAAAAGCCGGACATTGCCGCTGCCCATCGGCTTGCCGAAGCCGTTGCCGGCCGCGACCAGGCGATCCAATTCGATATCTTCAACCGCCGCGCGCTCGATCTGCTGTCGGCCGCTGCCAGCGAAGCGGCCTTAGCCGGCGACCTCGCCAGGGCCAAAACGCTGTCCGACGCTTGGCACGAGGCCGTGAACACGATATCTGATGCAGAGACCTACAATCTCGACAAGAAGCAGCACGCCCTGACCATGAGCGACCGCCTGAATTCTGTGATGCGAATGTGACGGTTTTCTTAGTGCATGCCGCTGCCCCAAAACCGGGCACCACTTTTGGGCGGCATGCATCGGGATGGCAATCGCCATGCCGATAGTTTATCCACCGCCACAACTCAGATTCAGACCTTCATGACGGTTCATTCATGTCACGCGAAAAATCCTACCTGACCACGCCGATTTTTTATCCGAATGGCAAGCCACATATCGGCCACGCCTATACGGTCATCGCCAGCGACGCGCTGGCCCGCTTCCAGCGTCTCGACGGCAAGGAAGTGTTCTTCCTCACGGGCACCGACGAGCATGGCCTCAAGATGCAGCAGACAGCCGAGAAGGAAGGCATCGCGCCGATAACGCTCGCCGACCGCAATTCGGCAATCTTCCGCTCGATGACCGAGACAGTCGGAGGCTCAAACGACGAATTCATCCGCACGACCGAACAACGTCACTACGCATCCTGCCAAGCGATCTGGAAGGCGATGGCCGCCAATGGCGACATTTATCTTGATCGCTACAGCGGCTGGTATTCGGTCCGCCAGGAAGCCTATTTCGACGAAAGCGAAACCACGTTCGGCGACGACGGCGTGCGCCGCGAGCCGCTTGGCTCGCCGGTTGAATGGAACGAGGAGGAAAGCTATTTCTTCCGGCTATCCGCCTATCAGGACAAATTGCTGGCACTTTATGAGAGCCGGCCAGACTTCATCGGTCCAGCGGAGCGCCGTAACGAAGTGATCAGCTTCGTCAAGTCCGGCTTGAAGGACCTGTCGATCTCGCGCACCACTTTCAAATGGGGCGTGCCTGTACCGGGCAACGACAAGCATGTGATGTATGTCTGGGTCGACGCATTGACCAACTACATCACGGCCGCTGGCTATCCCGACACCAAATCCGAGCAATGGCACTACTGGCCGGCGACGCATATCATCGGCAAGGACATCGTGCGCTTCCACGCGGTCTACTGGCCGGCCTTCCTGATGTCGGCCGGCATAGAATTGCCGAAGCGCGTGTTCGCCCACGGCTTCCTGTTCAACCGCGGCGAGAAGATGTCCAAATCGGTCGGCAATGTCGTCGATCCGTTCGCGATGATCGAGCATTACGGGCTCGACCAGGTACGCTATTTCTTCCTGCGCGAGGTGCCGTTCGGGCAGGACGGCAGCTACAGTCACGAAGCGATCGTCAACCGCACCAATGCCGATCTCGCCAACGGCCTCGGCAATCTGGCGCAGCGCTCGCTGTCGATGATCGCCAAGAACTGCGGCGGCACGGTGCCGAAGCGCGGCGAGCTCACCGAAGCCGACGCGGCGATCCTCGACCAGGCGGTGGAGGCGCTTGCGGTGGCGCGCAGAGCGATGGCGGAGCAGGGCATCCATCTGGCGCTGGCGGCGATCTTCGGCGTGGTGGCCGACGCCGACCGCTACTTCGCGTCGCAGGAGCCCTGGGCGCTGCGCAAGTCCGATCCGGAGCGCATGGAGACGGTGCTGTGGACGACGGCCGAGCTTGTCCGGCGCGTGACCTTGCTTTGCCTGCCCTTCATTCCCGGATCGGCGGCGAGGCTGCTCGACCTGCTGGCTGTGCCGGCGGATAAGCGCAATTTCGCGCATGTCCACGCAGACCATGCGCTGGTGCCCGGCACGGCGCTGCCGGTGCCTGAGGGCGTGTTTCCCCGCTACGTCGAGCAGGACACCAAAGCCTGATGCTTGTCGACAGTCACTGCCATCTCGATTTTCCGGATTTTGCCGAGGAGCGGGCGGCTATCGTCGCCCGCGCTCTCGCAGCCGGGATCGGCCGCATGGTGACGATCTCAACGCGCGTGAAGCGTTTTCAGCAACTCCTTCAAATCGCTGAAGCTTTTAGAGAGGTCTATTGCTCAGTTGGTACTCATCCGCACAATGCGGCGGAAGAGCTCGATGTGACCGCAGAGGAGCTGGTACGGCTTTCCGACCATCCCAAGGTGGTGGCGATCGGCGAAGCCGGCCTGGACTATTTCTACGACCGTGCGCCGCGCGAGGCACAGGCGCAAGGCTTCCGCACTCACATCGCCGCCGCGCGCCGGACCGGCCTGCCGCTGGTCATCCATTCGCGCGACGCCGACGGCGACATGGCGGCGATTCTCGAGGAGGAGACAGGGAAGGGCGCTTTCCCCTTCATCCTGCATTGTTTTTCGTCCGGGCGTCGGCTGGCGGAAGTCGGCGTGGCGCTGGGCGGCTATGTCTCCTTCTCAGGCATCCTGACCTTCAAGAACTCGACCGAGTTGCGCGCGATTGCCGCAGATGTGCCGCGCGAACGGCTGCTGGTCGAGACCGACGCGCCTTATCTTGCGCCAATCCCGCATCGGGGAAAACGCAATGAGCCCGCCTATGTCGCGAATACGGCGAAGGTGCTGGCCGAGACCATCGGCGTCAGCGAGGCGGAGATCGCCGACATCACCACCGAGAATGTCTTCCGGCTGTTTGCCAAGATGCCGCGACCGGACGTGACGGCGGCCTGACATGGGCGACCAGCTGCGCCTCACCATTCTCGGCTGCGGCTCGTCGCCCGGTACGCCGCGCATCACCGGCGACTGGGGCAATTGCGATCCGGCCAATCCGAAGAACCGCCGCATGCGCACGGCTGCTCTTGTCGAGCGGATCGCAGGGAATGGCGGCCGCACCACCGTCGTCATCGACACCGGACCGGATTTCCGTGCCCAGATGCTGCTTGCTTCGGTCAAGCACATCAACGCGGTGGTTTATACCCATCCGCATGCCGACCACATTCACGGCATCGATGATCTGCGCGGCTTCGTGCTCGAGCAACGCCGTCGTATCGATATCCATGCCGACCAGCCGACCATGCTGCGGCTGCGCCAGGCGTTCGGCTACTGCTTCGAGACGCCCCCGGGCAGTTCCTATCCACCGATCGTAAGGCCGCATCTCATAGACCATGCCAGGCCGGTGGTGATCGAAGGCGAGGGGGGTCCCCTCACCCTTGAGCCGCTGCCGCAGATCCATGGCGACATCATTTCGCTCGGTTTCCGCATTGGCGGGATCGCCTATTGCCCCGATATCAGCGACTTTCCAGCTGCCACCGCGGGACGCCTTGAAGACCTTGACGTGCTGGTTATCGACGCGCTGCAGTACAACAGCCATCCGAGCCATCTGTCGCTTGCCGAGGCACTGGACTGGATCGAGAAGCTCTCGCCGAAAAACGCGGTGCTGACGCATATGCATGTGCCGCTGGACTATGCCGCCGTGATGGCCGAGACGCCGGACCACGTGGTGCCGGCCTATGACGGCATGACGATCGAAATTCCTTGTGAATCAGTGCGATAAAGACGCCTGTTCACTTTGGCGCTTAGTCGTCAATCCGATTCTCTTTGGTGCTTCGGAAACTGGTCGATGGTTCAGAATGTGTTTGTTCTGCTGCTCGGTTTCCCTGGCGTCGGCAAGCTGACGATCGCACGGGAACTCGTAACGGCACTTTCCGGCCAGGTCATCGACAATCACTGGATCAACAATCCTATATTGGCACTGCTTGCCGATGACGGTCGCCGCACGTTGCCTGATGCCGTCTGGGAGCAGACCGCCAAGGTCCGTCAGGCTGTCTTGGACACCGTCGCAACACTTTGTCCTCCCGCCGCCAACTTCATCTTCACGAACTCCGGCATCCAAGGAGACGCGAGAAGCCTGGCGTCCTACCAGCAGATGAAAGATGCGCCGGATCGACGAGGCGCTCACTTCGTGCCTGTGCGCTTGCTTTGCGAAGAGGCCGAACTGGTTCGTCGCGTGATGTCGCCAACTCGACGTGACCGTCTCAAGTCTATCGATCCGGAAGCGGCGCGCCACCGCAGCCGGACAGTCGCTGTCCTTGACCCGAAGCACCCGAACAGCCTGACGATCGACGTAACAGCGATCAGCGCGGCGGAGGCGGCTACAAGGATTCACGAACACATCAAGGACCGCGTTGACGGTTCTCCTGGGCTTTCCGTGCGCGCTTCAGAGGCGTAGCAAAACCAGCTTCGTGCTACATACGTAAGTTCCATAATCTATCTTATGCGACTTTCTGATATGGATCATGTAGAGGCGATAAAGCGATCTTATCGACGTGCCCTCGCTGCGAGCGCTCACATTCGGACTATTGAACAATGACCTCTTCATCTTCCTTTCTTGGCTTTCCCGATTGCCTCGCCGGAGGCCGCGTGCCTCGCATGGTGATCTACGGTGCCGGTCATGGCAGCACCTATCCGCGAAAGGACAGCAGCGGCCATGCTCTGGCCGCCAACGCCATCCGCGCTGCGAGCCAGGACGATGCGCCGCTGGTCGAGCATTGGGATTTAGATCTCGGCGGTCCATTGTTCGACGGCAAGCCGGTCTGCTGCGTCGATGCCGGCAACATCTCGACGGTCATGCACGACAATGAGGGAAACCGGGCGCGGATCGAAGCGAAGACGCGCGAGGTCCTGGCCGCGTCGGCCGTGCCGATCCTGCTCGGCGGTGACGATTCCGTGGTAATTCCCTTTCTCGCCGGCTTTGCCGGTCACGGGCCGGTCTGGATCCTGCAGATCGACGCGCATATCGACTGGCGCGACGAGGTCGATGGCGAACGCTACGGCTATTCGAGCCCGATGCGCCGGGCGAGCGAGATGCCGCATATCGCCGGCCTCGTGCAAGTCGGCCTGCGCAGCGTCGGCAGCGCACGCCTGGCTGAAATCGAAGCGGCGCGACGCTATGGCAGCCGCTTTGTGACTGCCCGCGAGCTTCATGCCCAGGGCGTCGACGCAGCTCTCAGCCACATTCCGGACGGCGCGCGGGTCGTCGTGACCTTCGACTGCGACGGCCTCGATCCCAGCATCATGCCGGGCGTGGCGGCGCGCACGCCAGGCGGCCTCACCTACACCCAGGCGATCGACCTGATCGCCGGCCTCGGCAAGCGGGCCAGGATCGCAGGATTTGATCTGGTCGAATTCTATCCGCCTGCCGACCTTGACGGCCTGTCGGCGCTGACTGCAGCCCGGCTTCTCGTCAATGTCATCGGCACTGTCGTCCGGCAGGTTTAACTCAGATGGCCTGAAGCCCCGACGAGATTCCCCGTTATGGCCGACCGATGTCGCTTCGAGCTCATGCAGGACCTCCCTACCCGGTGGGACTGCGCTGCCGGCATCAGCGTTGACGCCACATCCGCGTTTATCTTTGCCAGAAGGGCAGCTTGGCGATCTCTTCCTCGGCCTGCTCTTTCGTCAGTCCGATATCGTCGATCAGATGCGGGTTGGCCTCTGATATCCGCTTCAGATCCCAGCGAAACCGTATCTGCTCGCGCCGGGCTGCGATCATGCCTCGCAGGGTCTGCAGGCTGTAGCGCCGGCGCGATGCCTGCCCGACCAGCGTTGCCAGCTGCGGGATCGATGCAAACGTGTCGTTCATGGCAACCTCCTATGGTTTGCGGCCCCATGCTTTTCGAGTTGGGGCCTTCCACCTGAATGAGGTTGGATTCTGCAGGATGCGGGCTGCGCCGTAATTAAGCGCATCCAAATAGTTCTCAAAACTTCCAAATCGGCCTGAGCGGTTCATCGGACATGACGAACTGCTCTACCCGTCTCACACTTTTCCTGGAATTGCTCTATAGATGCGCCGCATGCAGGGATCGCGCTTTGCCTTCGGCCCGTACGTGCTTGATTCAGCTGCGGGAACGTTGCTTCGGAACGATGTCCCCGTGGCCGCCGGCTATCGGGGGCTGAAGCTGCTTGCCGCGCTCGTGGAACGTCCCGGCGAAATCCTGGCCAAGGCCGAGCTGATGGACGCGGCATGGCCGGGCACGGCCGTCGAGGAAGGCAACCTCACCGTCCAGATCGCGCAGCTCAGAAAGCTGCTCGGCCCCGCCGCCGACGGCGGTGAATGGATCGCTACGGTGCCGCGCGTCGGCTATCGCTTCACGGGGGTCATCGAACAGCTTGGCGAGACGAAACGAAAACCTTTGCCACTGCCCGGCAAGCCTTCGATAGCCGTGCTGCCCTTCGTCAATTTCGGCAATGATCCCGAGCAGGAATCCTTCGCGGACGGGTTGACCGAAGACCTGATCACTGACCTGTCCAGGAACGCGGGACTGTTCGTCATCGCGCGCAACTCGGTCTTCGTCTACAAGGGAAAGTCGATGGATGTGCGCGCGATCGCCGAGGACCTTGGCGTGCGTTACCTGCTTGAGGGGAGCGCAAGGCGCGCCGCGGGGCGTGTGCGCATCAACGCGCAGCTTGTTGACGCGGTGAGCGGTGAACATCTGTGGGCGGAACGCTTCGATCGCAGTCTGGAAGATATTTTTGCCGTCCAGGACGAGGTAACGGCCAAGATCGTGGAGGCGCTGCTCGGCCGGCTGCGCACGCAGCCGCCGCGCAATCGGCCCAAGAATCTCGAGGCCTACGATTTGTGCGTGCGGGCGCGAAAACTGATCGACGACTCGCCTCAGACGGCGCGGGAGGCGCATCTGATGCTGACGCGCGCGGTCTCGCTCGATCCGGAATATGCCGAGGCCTATCGCTGGCTCGCCATGAACCATTGGATGGGATGGGTGCATTGGGGCGAGCCCGTCCACCCCAACCGGAGCATTGCCTTGGAGCTGGCCCGCAAAGCCGTGACGATCGACCCCAACGACGCCGGCTGCCGCTGGGTGCTTGCCAACCTGCTTGCCTATGAGCATCGCTTCGGCGAGGCGGATGCCGAATTCGCCAGAGCGTTCGAGCTCGATCCGAACGAGGCCGACGCCTGGGCGACATTGTCCGATATCGAGGTCCTTGCCGGGCGGATCGAGGAAGGCCTTGAGCACATTCGCAAGGCGTTCCGGCTGAACCCGTTTCCGCCGAGTTGGTACTATCTCACGCTCGGCGCCGCGCAATATGCGGCCCGCGACTATGAAGCCGCCATCGAGACGCTGCGCCGGGACGAGACCTATCGGACCAGCTCACGCCGTTTCCTGGCGGCAAGCCTTGCGCAGCTCGGCCGGTTCGAAGAGGCGCGCGCGGAGGTCGAGATGTTCCTTATCGCCAACCCGCATTTCACGACCAGCCACTGGGTCTGGACCGAGCCGTTCCGCGACGACGCGATGCTCGAGCATTTCGTTGACGGGTTCCGCAAGGCCGGGCTTCCGGACTGACGGCCAGAAAGGAATGGCGCGACCTATTCTTCGAAGCGGCTCGTCGCCTCGCGATCGCGCTCGTATCGCTTGCTGACTGGAAACGGCGGCAGCCACGACTCGCGACGGATGATCCAGCTTTCGTAGGTCGGGGCTAGCTGGTCTGGGGCGTCCAGGGTCCCGAGATGCACTTCGATCTCGTCCGCGGTGCGTGCGAAAACGGACGAACCGCAGCGCGGACAGAAAAACCGCCCGGCATAGTCGCGCGTCTCACCGTCGATCGTAACCGCGTCCTGAGGGAATACCGCCGAAGCATAAAAGAGCGCGCCATGATGTTTGCGGCAATCGAGACAATGGCAGATGCAGACCCTGTATGGGCGGCCCGACGCCACAAGTCGGACATTGCGACACAGGCAGCCGCCGGTGAATCGGTCCATGTTGCGTCTCCTTCAAAGCCGTGCGGTGGAACGTTAGCAGCGAACTCGCCCAGGCGTCCAAGGCTGAGACGTCTCGCTTGCGTGGCTCTCAAAAGCCGGATTCCATAGAGATCGATTTGATCCGTGGCTTGCCGTCTTAGAAAAACCCATCGAGAAAAGCCGCCGTCCCATGCGAGAGGCTGACGATCTTGTTCGTCGCCTGGCGATAGAATTTGAAGTTGAGCTCGGTCTCAGGCCTGCCATCGCTCCAGTCCTTGAACCGCTTGAGCTCGTCCCGACCCAATCGCCGCGTTGCCAATGCGGTGCGGCGGATGGCAACACTGACGCGCGGCGTCTGCCGTTCGCGGTCGGATCTTTTGGGAATGGCCTCGGATGACGTGACAACGCCCCGTGCGACCAGCCCCTGTCCGGCTTCGTTTTCGCTGGCGAACACAAAGATCGTGTCGCCTTCGGCGATATGCTTGCCGCCATACATGGTTTTCTGCGCCGCGAATGAGAATGTCTCGGCCAGCGGATCCTTGACCTCGGCCTTGATCGCGAACGCCATGCCTCACGCATCCCGGCTGATGGTGATCCGGTAGGTCAACTTGCGCTTGGCGCCTGGCGGGATCAGCATCACGCCCGGCTTGTCGGCGAATTCGCCGTCGAAATCGACCGGGCTTGCAACGCCATGCCAGGGCTCGATGCAGAGGAACGGCGCGCCGCCGGGCTTGGACCAGATGCCCAATTCGTTGAATCCCTGCCACGACATTTCGATCGCCGGCCCCCGCCCGGCGGCATAGCGCACGCTGGTGCTGGCGGGCCGGTCCAGAATGACGGCGTCGTCATCGAACAGCCGCTCGGAGAGGGCAAGCGTCTTGCCCTCGACGGGCGTTGGCTGCGGCGTCGCCAGCATGAGCCCGTCCTTCAGGCGCCGTATCGGAGCGGGTTCATCGTCGGCAAAGGTCAGCCGGTAGGCTTCCTTGGGCAATTCCGGCAGCAAAGGCCAGTTGAAGGCCGGGTGGGCACCGACCGAGGCCGGCAGCACCTCGTCGCCTGTGTTGGCGACCTCGAAGGTCACGCCAAGCTGGCTGGGGCCGAGGCTGTAGCTTATGGCCAGCCGAAAGGCGAATGGGTAGCGGGTGCGGGTCTCGGTGTCATCGGTCAGGACCAGCGTGCAAGAGGAAGGTCCCTGCTCCGCCCAGGCAAAGCGCCTGTCGCGGGCGAAGCCATGCTGTGTCATTGGATAGGCTTTGCCGCGATGGCGCAACTGGTCGCCTTTCAGCCGGCCGACTATCGGAAACAGCACCGGCGAATGACGCCGCCATTCAGGCCCCGCCTGCCACAGAAGTTGCGTGCCTTCGGCATCGCGCAAGGAGACCAGCTCCGCCCCCTGCCCGACGATGGTCGCCGAGATGCCGTCACCGTCAAGCGTCAGCTGTTCCATGCGTCCTCGCGACTGGCTGGTCGGGCCGGCAGGCTAGCAAAAGGCCTCGCCTGAACTCAAGGGCAGCAGGCAGTGCGGCATCCCCTCAAGCAGCCGCCGCAAACGACCGACAGCGTTGCCACGCCAGACACGATGCCAAAAGACAAACCGTGGCCAGCGGTTTACCCGTCGGCCACGGTACGAAGCTGTTGCCTGCTACGGTCCGGACTATTCGCGCTCGCCGGTGAAATTCAGCAAAAGCTGGAAGATGTTGATGAAGTTCAGATACAGCGAGAAGGCGCCGAAGACGGCGAGCTTCTGTTGCGATTCCGCGTCGAAATTCTCGGCATACTGCTCCTTGATCGTCTGCGTGTCCCAGGCGGTCAGGCCGATGAAGACCGCAATGCCGATCACGGAGATGGCGAACTGCAGCGCGGTCGAGCCGAGGAACAGGTTGACGAGGCTCGCGATCACCACGCCGATCAGGCCCATGATCAGGAAGGACGAGAACTGCGTCAGGTCGCGCCTGGTCGTGTAGCCGTAGAGGCTGGTGGCGCCGAACATGGTGGCGGCGATGAAGAAGGTGCGCGCGATGCTGGTGCCGGTGAACACCAGGAACACGGAAGCCAGCGACAGGCCCATGACCGCGCAGAAGGCCCAGAACATCGCCTGCGCGCTCGCCGCCGACATCGTCTGCATCTTGAAGGAGAAGAACATGACGAAGGCGAGCGGCGCCAGCATCACCACCCATTTCAGCGGCGTGGAGAAGATCGGGACGTAGAGCGCCGGCGTCGAGGCCACAACAAGGGCGACGAGGCCAGTGACGACGAGCCCGAGGCCCATATAGTTGTAGACGCGCAGCATGTGCCGGCGCAGGCCCTCGTCATAGACGGCACCGGCCCGGACGCCGGTGCCCATTCGGTATCCAAGATTAGGGCTGTTCATTTCGTTTCTCCTTGGTTGGTCGGTTCGATTGGCTGCTTCAATAGAGAGTGCGGGCGAGCTGTTCGGCGGCCCGGTCGAGATCGCCGGCATCGCCTTGTCCGACGACGGCGTAAGCGACCTCGCCGATCTGGAAATAGGCGGACGAGATATCGCCCAAGGGCGCGACGGTGGGCTTCACGACGTCGAACGTGCCTGGCCTGATCGCAAACAGCGACACCAGCCCGAGGTCCTTCGTTTCGAGTGCCATCTCGACGCTCGGCCCGAACCGCGACGGATAGATCTGAACATCGCGGATCCGCCAGTCGTCGGGCAATGACGGCATGACGATCGCGGTCGCGGCGCGGATCTCGTCGGCATTGTAATTTGGCGCTTCGGCCTGGGACGGCATCGTCTCACGCACCAGCGTCGTCCGGTGCGCGCTCACCGCTTCCTCGACATAGGCGGGCGGCTGCGTCGAGGCGACCACCTTGCTGACAGCGATCGGCCCGAAGACGCCGTTCGCAAGCCACCCCGCCGCCACCAGCACGGCGGCGGCCGCGGCGCGCCGCAGCACGGAAAAGGCACGGTCCCTGACAAGCACCCTTTCCAGCCGACGCGCCGCGTCGGTCGTCGCCGGGCGCGCCATTGCGCCTGGCCCGGCCAGCGCCACGCGCAACTCGTCGCGCGTTCTGAGATCCGACATCACACGCGCAGCCACTTCGGGACGAGCGGACAGGAACGCCTCGACCTTGATGCGGCGGGCGACGTCGAGCTGATCGTCGACATAGGCGTCGAGATCGGCATCGGTCACCGGATCGACGATAGCGGTCATGATTCACCTCCCACGATCTTCAGGTGATTTTTGCCGCGCGCCGGAGCGCCCCCCTCCATCTCGCGCAGCGCCGCACGAGCGCGGCCGATGCGCGACATCAGGGTTCCGAGCGGGACGCCACTGACGTCGGCGGCCTCCGCGTAGCTCAACTCTTCGATGGCGACGAGATGCAGCGCGGCGCGCTGCTCTTCCGGCAGCGACAGGAAGGCTTCGCGCACCTGCGAAAGGCGCACCGAATGGTCCTGGGACGCCGGCATGTTTTGCTCGGCGAGACGGCCTGCCTGCTCGATGCGCGCTGCCTCGGACCGCCGCGAGCGCATGCGGTCGATGAAGATGTTGTGCAGGATCGCCAGCAGCCAGGCGCGCAGGTTGCCGCCCGAACGAAAGGTGCCGCGCCGCTCATAGGCGCGCACCAGCGCGTCGTGGACCAGATCCTCGGCATCGGCGCTGTCGCGCGTCAGCGAGCGTGCGTAGCGCCGCAGCGAGCCCAACTGCCCGACGATATCGAAGCGTGCCATCGACCGTTTCATGCCCTGTTTACGGAGCATGTGGGGATTTTAATCCCTGGCTGCCGTTTCTGTCTGCGATTCCCGCGAGGAGTTGCGCCGGCCTCGGGAGAGCCAGGACCGAGCGGGCAAACGGAGGAAACCGCTGGCGAAGCGCGGCCGATTTGCGTATCACTCCGCCGCCACTGGAGCCCTATCGATGTTCGACACCCTGCAGTCCGCGCCCGCCGACAAGATCCTCGCGTTGATCGGCCTTTACCGCGCCGACACGCGCCCCGGCAAAGTCGACCTCGGTGTCGGCGTCTACAAGGATCGTGACGGCAGGACGCCGGTGATGCCGGCCGTGCGCGAGGCCGAGAAGCGGCTGCTCGCGGGCCAGGACACCAAGACCTATCTCGGCCTCGCCGGCGACACCGGCTTCAACGCCGCCATGATCAAGCTTGCCTTCGGCGAGAAGGCCGATCATTCGCGCATCCGCGCAGCGCAGGCGCCGGGCGGATCGGGCGCGCTCAGGCTGGTGGCCGAGCTTCTGCAGCGCACGCGCCCAGGCGCGACGGTGTGGCTCTCCGATCCGACCTGGCCGAACCACCTGCCGGTGATGCGCGCCGCCGGCCTGCAGGTGCGCGACTATCCTTATTTCGACGCTGTTTCCGGCGCTGTCCGTTTCGACGACATGCTGGCGGTGCTCAAGACCGCCAATAGCGCGGATATCGTGCTGCTGCATGGCTGCTGCCATAACCCGACCGGTGCCAACCTGGATGCTGCGCAATGGGCGAACGTTGCCGACGTTCTGCTTGAGCGCGGCCTGCTGCCTTTCGTCGACATCGCCTATCAGGGCTTTGGCGAAGGGCTCGACGCCGATGCCGCCGGCCTGCGGCTGCTCGCCGGCAAGGTGCCCGAGATGGTCGTCGCCTCGAGCTGCTCGAAAAATTTCGCCGTCTATCGCGACCGCGTCGGTGCCGCCATGATCATGGCCAAGGACGGCGCACAGGCCGACGTGGCGATGAGCCAGATGCTGGCAGCGGCGCGAGCGCTCTATTCGATGCCGCCGGACCATGGCGCTGCGGCCGTACGCATGGTGCTGGAAGACGCCGATCTGAAGAAGGTCTGGGAGACGGAACTCGAGGAGATGCGGCTGCGCATGCTCAGGCTGCGTGTCGCCTTCGCCGAGGCGTTGCGTCGGCAATCCAACTCCGATCGCTTCGATTTCGTCGCCAGCCATCGCGGCATGTTCTCCCGCCTGGGGCTCACCGAAACGCAGGTTGAGCGGCTGCGCACCGAGCACGCCGTCTATATGGTGGGTGACAGCCGCATCAATGTGGCAGGTCTGCCTGAGGACGGCATGGACGAGCTCGCCAAGGCGATCGTTTCGGTGCTCGACTGAGCGCCGGCGCAACTGTGGACAATCGGCTTTTGCCAGCCGGCGGGATTGGTCGCCCGGCGCGGCGCGCGCTAGGGTTTGTTGTATGAAACCCTCCAAAGACATCTCCCGTCTGATCGAGATCATGGCGGCACTGAGAGCGCCGAAGACCGGCTGCCCCTGGGACATCGAGCAGAACTTTTCCACCATCGCCCCCTACACGATCGAGGAAGCCTATGAAGTGGCGGATGCGATCGCGCGCGGCGACTTCGACGATCTGCGAGAGGAACTGGGCGACCTTCTGCTGCAGGTCGTCTACCACGCGCAGATGGCGCAGGAGATTGGCGAGTTCGCGTTCGGCGACGTTGTCGAGGCGATCACCACCAAGATGATCCGCCGTCACCCGCATGTTTTCGGCGACGAGAAGGCGCGCAGCGCCGGCATGGCCAAGGGCATGTGGGAGAAGATCAAGGCGGTGGAGAAGGCCGACAAGCGCAACGCCCGCATCGCGCGCGGCCTCGACCCGGAAGATCACGGCAAGGGCTATCTCGATAGCGTGCCGGTTGCGCTCCCTGCGCTGACCCGCGCGTTGAAGCTGCAGGAGAAGGCTGCGCGCGTCGGCTTCGACTGGAGCGAGGCAGCACCCATCCTCGACAAGATAGAGGAAGAGATCGGCGAGCTGCGCGAGGCGCTGGTCACGGGCGACGCGGCACCCATCAAGGATGAGTTCGGCGACATGCTGTTTGCCGTCGTCAATCTCGGCCGCCATTTGAGACTTGATGCCGAAGCCGCACTGAGCGGCACCAACGAGAAGTTCCGCTCGCGCTTCCATTATGTCGAGCGGGAGTTGGAGGCTTCCGGGAGGTCGTTGGAACAGGCGACTTTGGACGAGATGGAAACCCTCTGGCAGCAGGCCAAAAACGCAAGATAAGCAGCGGCCTAGCCGTGGTTCCTGCGGTTCAGCCGGGTCTCGATCTCCTGGCGGGCGCTGTGCGTGGCCGTCAGTGAGATGGTGACGCTGCCGTCCTCATTGTCGCTCCGCGAGACGACATCGCCATTGCGATAGAGCCAGTCGACCTGGCCGAGCTCAGCGGGGCTCAACGTCACCGTCATCGTTTCCAACTCGCCCGACACTCTGGCCTCGATGAGCGCCTTGAGCGCATCGATCCCCTCGCCGGTCGCTGCCGATATCGCGATCGGCGGCGCCTTGCCACCGGCGCTCTCGGCAAGCAGGCGCTCGCGATTGCCTTCGTCGAGCAGGTCGATCTTGTTCCACACCTCGATCACGCGGCTGGTGTCCGCGGCATCGACGCCGAGATCGCCAAGGATGCGCTCGACATCCTCGGCCTGCGCTGCAGTGTCCGGATCAGAGATATCGCGCAGATGCAGCACGAGATCGGCCTCGACGACCTCTTCCAGCGTCGCCCGGAAGGCCGCGACCAGATGAGTCGGCAAGTCCGAGATGAAGCCGACCGTGTCCGACAGGATGATCGGCGTGCCGTGCGGCAGGCGCACGCGGCGCAGCGTCGGATCGAGCGTGGCGAACAGCATGTCCTCCGCCAGCACCCCTGCCCCGGTCAGCCGGTTGAACAGCGTCGACTTTCCGGCATTGGTGTAGCCGACGATCGCAACTACCGGAAATGGCACCTTCTTGCGTTTTGCGCGGTGCAGGTCGCGGGTGCGGCGAACCGTTTCCAGCTCATGTTTGAGCTTGGTGATCTTGTCCTGCAGGATCCGCCGGTCGGATTCGATCTGCGTTTCGCCGGGACCGCCCAGGAAACCCGCGCCGCCGCGCTGCCGTTCGAGGTGGGTCCAACTGCGCACCAGCCGACCCTTCTGATAGTTGAGATGCGCCAGCTCGACCTGCAGGGTGCCTTCCTTGGTCCTGGCGCGCTCGCCGAAGATCTCAAGGATAAGCCCGGTGCGGTCGAGCACCTTGGCGTTCAGTTCCTTCTCGAGATTGCGCTGCTGTACCGGCGTGAGCGGATGGTCGACGATGACCAATTCCGCCTTGCGTTCCTTCACGATGTCGGCGAATTCCGCCACCTTGCCGCTGCCGAGCAGCGTTGCCGGGCGGGGATCGGTGACCGTCACCACCGCGGTGTGGACCGGGTCCAGGTCGATGGCGCTGGCAAGCCCGACCGCCTCGTCGTGGCGGGCATCCGCCGAGCGGCTCAGGCGCGGGCGGCTCGAATCGTCATCGCCCCGCGGCTGGCGCGCAAGCACCGGCACAATGACAATGGCCCGGGTCGGATCCTTGGCTTCCGGCCCAAGTTGATGTCCTTGTTTCCCGCGAACTCTGCGGTCCGCGTCCTGCTCACGTGCCAATCAGGCGCCCTGGCCTTCCTCGCCATCAAACATCTGAACCGGCTGGCTCGGCATGATCGTGGAAATGGCGTGCTTGTAGACGAGCTGGGAATGCCCGTCGCGCCGCAACAACACACAGAAATTGTCGAACGAAGTGACCACGCCGGTCAGCTTCACACCGTTGATGAGAAAGATGGTAAGTGGATTTTTGCTCTTGCGAACTGAATTCAGGAACAGGTCCTGAAGGTTTTGCGATCGTTCCGCCATTGTTTTTGTCTTTCGCCGATCCCCTTCGGTCTGCAGGCCAATGCGCCAAATTACGCGGCGCCTGTCAAGCGCGCAAACCCCCTCTTGCCGCCTAAACGACAAGCAGAACGAGATAGTTGAGGTTCATTCCACCTTTGCGGTTATCAGGCTGGACTTTTTTCCGCAATGTCAAAAAATGCCTGCCGCAACGAAAGTGTCATGGAGCCGGGGTGGCCGTTTGCGATCGGCGCGCCGTCGATTTCGACTACCGGCATGGCGATCGTGGTCGCGGAACTGATGAAAGCCTCCCGCGCTGCCTTGGCTTCGGCGATCGAAAACCCACGCTCCTCGATCGTCAGACCGAGCTTTTCGGCGACGTCGAACAGTGTCGTGCGGGTGATGCCGCGCAGGATGCCGTGTTCGGCCGGCCGCGTCACCAGAACGCCGTCGCGGGTGACGATCCAGGCATTGGACGAGCCGCCCTCCTTGACCGTGCCGTCGGAGTCGACGAACCAGGCCTCCTGGGCGCCGGCTTCCTTTGCCTTCTGCTTGGCGAGCACATTGGCAAGCAGGCCGGTGCTCTTGATGTCGACGCGGTCCCAGCGATTCTCCGGGACGGTGATGACCTTGATGCCGGTCTCAACCCGCTTGGCGGCAGCAGAGGGGTCGGCCTTCCGGGCGGTTATAACCAAGGACGGACGGGTGCCGGCTGCCGGAAAGACGAATTCACGGCTGGCGACGCCGCGCGTGACCTGGAGATAGACGAGGCCGTTGACGACGTTGTTGCGGCGCACCACCTCGCGCAGCAGCATCGGCAGGACGCCTTCCGAGACGGGCCATGCGATCGACAATTCCTTGAGCGAGCGCTTAAGCCGGGCCAGATGGCGCGGCATGTCGACGATAAAGCCGCGCGCCACCTCGCAGACCTCATAGACGCCGTCAGCGAACTGATAGCCGCGATCCTCGATATGGACCCGGGCTTCGGCATGGGCGACGTAGCGCCCGTTCACATAGGCAATGCGCGGCATGGGCTACCTCAGGGAAATGTCCGGCTCTCTTAAGCGATTCCGCCGCTGCCGTAATGAACAATCGCGTGGGCCAGCCGGCTTTGGGCAATTCCGGACGGAATGGTACGGCGAAGCCGCCGACCCCAACCGGCGCTGCACACTTTTCCTGGATTGCCTTTACACGCCCAGCGACTTCAGCTTGCGGTGCAAGGCTGATCGCTCCATGCCGATGAACTCGGCCGTCTTCGAGATGTTGCCGCCGAAGCGGTTGATCTGTGCGATCAGATAGTCCTTCTCGAATTGCTCGCGCGCCTCGCGCAGCGGCAGCGCCATGATGTGCTGGTCCGACTGGTTGGGTGTGCGCGGCATGACGTCGCCGATCTCGGAGGGCAGAAGGTCAGCGGTGATCGGGGCGTCGACGTCTCCGCCTCGCGCCAGGATCATCAGCCGCTCGACATTGTTGCGCAGCTGGCGCACGTTCCCCGGCCAGTTGTGCGCCTGCAGCACGGCCAGCGCGTCGTCACCGATGCGGCGCGGCTTGATACCGGCCTGCCGCGCGATCTGCTTCATGAAATTGTCGACGAGATACGGAATATCCTCTCGCCGTTCGGCGAGACCCGGCACAGTGACGGGGACCACCGCCAAGCGATGATAGAGGTCCTCGCGGAAGCGGCCATCGGCAATCATGGCCTCCAGGTTTTGCGCTGTGGAGGAGATGATGCGGACGTCGACCTTGACCCGCTTTGTGCCCCCTACCCGCTCGAACTGCTGCTCGACCAGCACGCGCAGAATCTTGTTCTGCGTCTCGCGCGGCATGTCGGCGACCTCGTCGATGTAGAGGATGCCGCGATGCGCCTCCTCCAGCGCGCCGACCTTGCGTTCGGTGCCGTTCGATTCGGTGCCGAACAGCTCGATCTCCATGCGTTCCGGCGTGATGGTGGCGGCGCTCAGCGTCACGAACGGCCCGTTCTTGCGCGCCGACAGCGCGTGGATGGCGCGCGCCGTCAGTTCCTTGCCGGAACCCGACGGACCGATGATCATGATGCGGCTGTTGGTGGGCGCGACACGCTCGATGGTCTGCCGCAGTTGGCTCATCGCTGACGACATGCCGATCAGGTCGAAGGTCTCGCCGCTGCGCAGCTTGAGGTCGGAGACCTCGCGACGCAACTTCGAAGTTTCCAGGGCGCGCTCGGCGATCAGGATGAGACGGTCGGCCTTGAACGGCTTCTCGATGAAATCATAGGCGCCGCGCCGGATGGCCGACACCGCCGTTTCGATGTTGCCGTGGCCGGAGATCATCACCACCGGCATGTTCGGATGCATGGTCTTGATCTCGTCGAGCAGCGCCAGACCGTCGAGGCGCGAGCCCTGCAGCCAGATATCGAGGAAAATCAGCCGTGGCGCGCGATCGGCAATCGCCGCCAGCGCGCTGTCGGCATCGTGTGCCGTGCGGGTTTCGTGACCTTCGTCGCTCAGGATACCGGCGACCAGTTCGCGGATGTCTTCCTCGTCATCGACGATGAGAATGTCAGACGCCATTACCGACCTTTTCAGTTTCTCGTTCGTGTTCGTCGCGGCCTTCGCCGGGTGGCGGCGCGGGGACGACCGCCGCCGGCGGCAGGACGATCGAGATCATCGCGCCCCGGCCGCCGTGGAAATCGGGCGGCGCGTCGTGCAATTCGAGCCGGCCGCCATGGTCCTCCACGATCTTCTTGACGATAGCGAGGCCAAGGCCGGTGCCTTTTTCGCGCGTCGTCATGTAGGGCTCGAGCAGTCTCTGCCGATTCTCGCGCGGCAGCCCTTTGCCGTTGTCGATAACATCGATTCTTATGGCGCCATCTTGGCGCCCGGCTTGAATCCGGATTGTGCCGTCGGAACGATCTTGCGCATCAAGTCCGTCGATGGCCTCCGCGGCGTTTTTGATGACGTTGCCGAAGGCCTGCGCCATCAGGCGGCTGTCGAACGTTCCCTTGAGCGGCTCGTTGCCGAAATCACGCTGGAAAGCAATGTCGGAGCGGCTGACTTCCACCAGGAACGAAGCTTCGCGCAGCGACTCGCGCAGGTCTATCACCTTCATCTCCGGCTTCGGCATGCGGGCGAAGGCCGAGAATTCGTCGACCATGCGGCCGATGTCCTCGACCTGACGGATGATGGTGTCGGTGCACTGATCGAAGACTTCACGGTCCTCGGTGATGACCTTGCCGTAACGGCGCCTGATGCGCTCGGCCGAGAGCTGGATGGGCGTCAGTGGATTCTTGATCTCATGGGCAATGCGCCGCGCCACATCGGCCCAGGCCGAGGACCGCTGCGCCTGCACGAGATCGGTGATGTCGTCGATGGTGACGACATAGGATTTTTCCTCCGAGCCGTCGTCTCCGGCCTCGACGGTGACCTGGACATTGAAAGTCCGTTCCATGCCGGCGCGGAAGAAAGTCACCTGCTCGCGATAGACCGGCTTGCCGGATTGGCGCCCGATCTCGAAGACGCGACCGACATGCGGCAGGATGGCGGAGAGGTTCTGTCCGAGCGCGGCACTCGCCGAGATCGCCAGCATCGTTTCGGCCGAGCGATTGGCGATGGTAATGACGCCGTAGGGATCGACGCCGATGACCCCTGCGGTCACGCCGGCCAGCACCGCCTCCGAGAACCGCCGCCGCTCGTCGATCAGGTCTTTGGCCGACAGCAGCTCGTTGCGCTGCGATTTGAGCTCGAGGATCATGTTGTTGAAGGTCTCGCCGAGCGAAGCGACGTCGCCGTCCGATTGACGCACGGGGACGGCGACGTCGAGATTGCCCGTCGCCACCTCGTCGGCCGCGCCGATCAGCTGGCGGATCGGCCGGACAATTCGATCCGCCACGGCGATGCCGGTCCAGATCGCCGACAGGATGACGATCAGGGTCAGCGACAGATAGGGCAGCGCGAACGCGACTTGCGAAGTGCGACGGTTCTCTTCCAGTCCGCGATACTCGTCGGTGTTCGACCGAACGATCTGCCGCGCCTTGATAACGTCCGGGTCGACGAGCCGGATCGTGTAGAGATAAAGACCTTCGATCTCGCGCAACTTGACAATGGCGCCCATGATGTTGCGGGTGCGCGGCTCGATCAGCACCGGCTTGCCGTCGGCGGCCGTGTTGACCGCGCCAGGGGGCGGCTCCGGCATGGCGAAGTCGGCGTCGGTTTTGGCGCTCATGACGAAGGAGCCGTCAGGCTTGATCAGCGCCGCATGCGCCAGTCCGCGGCCGACGGCCTCCTTGTTCATGAGGTCGAGGAAGCCGGTGCGGTCGAGCCCGTAGAGCGTGCGCGAGGCATCGAGGTCGTAGGCCATCGACAGGGTCGTGCCCTGCAGGTTGCGGGCATTTTCCTGGACATAGGCATCGGCGATCGACAGCGACGAATTGACGATCGTTTTGGTGCGGATCTCGAACCAGCGGTCGAGGCCGATATCGAGCGTGATCGAGGCGATGATCGCGACCATGATCGCCGGGATCGCGGCGACCAGCGCGAACATGGCGACGATGCGCACATGCAGCCGCGATGCTGCACGGCCGTGCCTGCGGGCCATGACGATGCGGCGGATCTCGCGGCTGATCAGAGCGATCAGGAAGAGGACGAAGACGGCGTTGAGCGCGATCAACGCCCAGGTGGCGTTTGCATTCGGCGCGATCGGGGTCGCACCGACAAGGATTGCAAACGAGATCGCTGCGGTGATCATGGCGCCGACGATCGCGACCACGCCGGGCAACGCCAGCAGCCGGCGGCCGTCGCGAACGCCGGCCCGGCTGAAAAGCGGTTGGTTCAGTGTCGGAGCCTCAGCAGCCATATCGCCGTCTAGAGTCGGTCATTGCGTCGGATGTATGCAACGCATTGTGGCGATTATGCAACAAGTGTGGCCGGGACGGAAATCTTTCCCCGACTTAATCCCCAAAAGTGAAGGCAAAGTCAGGGCTGCCTGGCGGCCTTGTAGACGTTGACGCCAAGCTCGCGGATCTTCTTGCGCAGCGTGTTGCGGTTGAGGCCCAGAAGCTCGGCCGCCTTGATCTGGTTGCCGCGCGTCGCGGTCATCGAAGCCAGCACCAGCGGATATTCGACCTCGGCGAGGATGCGTTGGTAGAGCCCGGAGGGCGGCAGGTCGCCGGCGAAGGACGCGAAATAGCGCTGCAGGAAATGCTCGACCGCCTGGCCGATCGACAGGTCGTCGGGGATCAGCGCGCCGCCGTCCGGCACGACAGATCGCTCGCCGGTCTTCAGTTCGGCCTCGATGATCTCGGCCGAAATCTCATCCTGCGAATAGAGCGCGGCGAGCCTGCGCACCAGATTTTCCAGCTCGCGCACATTGCCGGGCCAGGGATAGCGCTTCATCAGCTCGATGCCACCGGCGGAAATGCGCTTGGTCTGCAGGCCTTCGCTGGCGCCCTGCTTGAAGAAATGCCGGACAAGGTCAGGCACGTCTTCAGAACGCTCTCGCAACGCCGGAAGTCGCAGCGGCACGACGTTCAGGCGGTAGAACAGGTCCTCGCGGAACAGGCCCTGGTTGATCAAGGTCCGCAAATCCTTGTTGGTGGCGGCGACGATGCGCACGTCGGTCTTGATCGGCGTGCGGCCGCCGACGGTCGTGTATTCGCCCTGCTGTAGCACGCGCAGCAGGCGCGTCTGCGCCTCCATCGGCATGTCGCCGATCTCGTCGAGGAACAGCGTGCCGCCTTCGGCCTGCTCGAAGCGGCCGGTGGAGCGGTTCTGCGCGCCGGTGAAGGCGCCCTTCTCATGGCCGAACAGTTCCGATTCGATCAGGTCGCGCGGGATCGCGGCCATGTTGATGGCCACGAAAGGCCCGCCGCGGCGGCGGCCGTATTCGTGCAGCGCGCGCGCTACCAGCTCCTTGCCGGTGCCGGATTCGCCGCTGATCATCACCGTCAGGTCGGTCTGCATCATGCGGGCCAGCATGCGGTAGATGTCCTGCATGGCGGCCGAGCGGCCGACCAGCGGCATCGTCTCCGGCTGATCGTCGGCGCGGGAATCCAGCTTCGGCCGCTTCGGCTCGGCAAGCGCGCGGTTGACGATGTTGAGCAGCTCGGTCAGATCGAAGGGCTTCGGCAGATACTCGTAGGCGCCGGTCTCGGAGGCGCGGATGGCAGTCATGAAAGTGTTCTGCGCGCTCATGACGATGACCGGCAGCTCGGGTCGCGTCTTCTTGATGCGCGGCAGCATGTCGAAGGCGTTCTCGTCCGGCATCACCACATCGGTGATGACGAGGTCGCCCTCGCCGGCAGCCACCCAGCGCCACAGCGTCGAGGCGTTCGAAGTCACGCGCACTTCATGGCCGACGCGCGACAGCGCCTGGTTGAGCACGGTTCGGATCGCCGCATCGTCGTCGGCGACGAGGATATTGCCGCGAACGGTCATTTGCGGTCTCCTTCAGCTTCGTCGCCGGCGTTGGGCAAAGTGTCCTTCCAGGCCGGCATCAAGACGCGGAAAGTGGTTCCACGCTGCGTCGAATCGCATTCGATGATGCCGCCGTGCTCGCCGACAATCTTGGCGACCAGTGCCAGCCCGAGGCCCGAGCCGTTCGGTTTGGTGGTGATGAACGGATCGAAGAGGATCGGCAGGATGTCCTCGGAAACACCGGGGCCGTTGTCGTGCACGCAGAATTCCAGCGGCAGCGAGACGCGGTCTTGCGTTCCCGGCACGGAAACGCGGATGCCGGGCCGGAAAGCCGTCGACAGCACGATCTCGCCCTGCGGGTCGGCGCCGATCGCCTCCGCGGCGTTCTTGACCAGGTTGAGGAACACCTGGATCAGCTGGTCACGGTTCGCATAGACTGGAGGAAGCGATGGATCATATTCCTCCAAGATCTTGATTTTTTTTGCAAAGCCGTTCTTGGCGATCGCTTTCACATGATCCAGAACGACATGGATGTTGACGGGAAAGCGCTCGATCGGCCGCTCGTCGGAAAACACTTCCATGCGGTCGACCAGCGACACGATGCGGTCGGTCTCGTCGGTTATCAACCGGGTGAGGGCACGGTCCTCGTCGGAGGCCGAGAGCTCGAGCAGTTGCGCCGCGCCGCGGATGCCGGAGAGCGGGTTCTTTATCTCATGCGCCAGCATGGCCGCCAGGCCGGTGACAGAACGGGCGGCACCCCGATGTGTCATCTGCCGGTCGATCTTGTCGGCCATCGACCGTTCCTGGAACATCACCACGACCGAGCCGGGAAACTCCGGCACCGGGGCGACGTAGAGGTCGACCATCTTCTCGATGCCGAGGCGCGGCGAAGAGACGTCGACGCGGTATTCGTTGACCGGCGCGCGGCGCTCGCGCACCTGGTCGACCAAGGTGAGCAGCGGACTGCCGAACGGGACCAGCTTGGACAACGTGTTGCGCGCCAGCATGGTCGCGCTGGAGCGGAAGAAATCCTCTGCATCCGCGTTGGCGAAGGTGATGAAGCCGTCGGCATCGACCATGATCACCGGGCGGCGAATGGTGTTCAGCACGATATTGGCGGCATCCGCGGTGTCGGCCGGCTGTGGGAGGTTCGTATTCATGCCGCGCTCCGCAATTCTGGCGATGCCGCGCTTTCGGTAAAGGCTTGGCGCAGCCCGGCGATCACTTCAGCCGGCTCGAAGGAAGTGAGGATGTGCTTGCGCCGTTCCGCCGAAGCACGAGTCGCGTGCCTGTCCAGATACCAGCCGAGATGCTTGCGCGCCTGGCGGAGCCCGCTTTCGACGCCGTAGAGCGAGAGCATGTCCTCGTAATGCGCAACCACGTAGTCAGCAAGCCTCTTGGGCGTTTCGGGAATATCGGTTGCAGACATGCCAGCGGCGGCTGCCGCGATGCTGCCGGCGGTCCACGGCGCGCCGTAATGGGCACGGCCGATCATCACCGCGTCGGCGCCTGATTGATATAGGATCGTCGCAGCCGCTTCCGGCGAGCCGACATCGCCATTGGCCACCACCGGGATCGAGACCGCTTCCTTGACGCGCGCAATGGCACGCCAATCGGCCTTACCCTGATAGAACTGGCAGCGCGTGCGGCCGTGGACGGTCACCATGCGCACGCCGGCCAGCTCGGCGCGGCGCGCCAATGTCGGCGCGTTGAGCGCGCTTTCGTCCCAGCCGAGCCGCATCTTGACCGTCACCGGCACCGAGACCGCACCGACCACCGCCTCGATCAGCGAGAGCGCGTGATCGAGATCGCGCATCAGCGCGGAGCCGGCATAGCCGCCCGTCACCTTCTTTGCCGGGCAGCCCATGTTGATGTCGATGATGTCGGCGCCCTCGCCCGCCGCGATTCGCGCGCCCTCGGCCATGTGCGCTGCCTCGCGGCCAGCAAGCTGCACCATATGGACGGGCAGCCCGGAATGGCGGATGCGCAGATCGCAGCCGGCCCTGCCCTTGGCCAGTTCGCCGCTCGCCACCATTTCCGACACGACCAGCCCGGCACCATGCGCATGCGCACGCCGACGGAACGGCTCGTCGGTGATGCCGGACATCGGCGCTAGGAACATGCGGTTGCGTATCCTTACGCCGCCGACGTCGAGCGGCGAAGCCAATGTGGTCAATTCAGGCATGCACAAAAACCAAGCATGTTCGATTGCTGCACATTGTGTAGCCAGATGCAAGCCATTGTGCAACGCGCAATGACGTCACATTAAGGCGCATTTTGGAAAATGCTGGCCTTCCCTGCGAGCCGCGACTAAGCCTCTCGCCATGACTGACACAAGTGAAAAACCGGACGGCAAGGTCGGCGTGGTCATTGTCGCCGCCGGCCGCGGCGCCCGTGCCGGACAGGCCGACGGGCCGAAGCAGTATCAGCGCATCGGCGGACGCGCCGTCATTGCGCATACGCTGGAAAGATTCCTGACCCATCCAGCCGTCGGGCCAGTGGTGGTGGCGATCCACGCCGACGACCGCGAGCTGTTCGAGCGCGCGGCGGGAGCTAATGCTACGCACACGCTCATCGTCATGGGCGGTCCGTCCCGCCAGGCTTCCGTCCGGCTGGGACTTTTGGCGCTGAGGGAGCAGGCGCCGGCAAAGGTGCTGGTGCATGATGCGGTGCGCCCGTTTGTCGATCATGGGCTCATCGACCGAACCATCGAGGCCATCGGCGAGCGCCAGGGCGCCCTGCCGGCGCTGCCCGTCGCCGACACGCTCAAGCGGGAATCGGCCGAGGGCATGATCGACGAGACGGTGTCGAGGGCCGGCCTGCACGCGGCGCAGACACCGCAAGGCTTCCCGTTCTGGCCGTTGCTGGCGGCGCACGAGAAGGCGCATCATCTCGGCAAAAGCGAGTTCACCGACGACGCGGCGATCGCCGAATGGGCGCATATTCCGGTCAAGATCGTCCAGGGCTCGCCGGACAACATCAAGCTCACCTGGGCAAGGGATATCGCGATGGCCGACCAGCGGCTCTCAAATGCGCTGCCGCGCTTTCCGGACATCCGCACCGGCAATGGCTACGATGTGCACGCGTTCGAAGCGGGCGACCATGTCACTCTGTGCGGGGTCACTATCCCCTATGACCGGAAACTCTCCGGCCATTCGGACGCCGATGTCGGGCTTCATGCGCTCACCGATGCGTTGCTCGCCACCTGCGGCGCCGGCGACATCGGCACGCATTTCCCGCCGTCGGACCCGCAATGGAAGGGCGTTGCCTCGACAATCTTCGTCGAGCATGCGGCGACGCTGGTGCGCGAGCGCGGCGGGCGCATCGCCAATGCCGATATCACGCTGATCTGCGAGGCGCCGCGGGTGGGGCCGCATCGCGAGGCGATGACGGCGACGCTGGCGGCGATGCTCGGCATTGCGCCGGAACGCGTTTCCATCAAAGCGACGACCAACGAGAAGCTCGGCTTTGTCGGGCGCGGCGAAGGCATTGCGGCGATCGCGACCGCCAGCGTCGTCTATCCGGGAGACGTGCCGGCATGAGCAACGCGGAATTAGCCAACGCCCTGCTCCAGGCTTGTCAGCAGCGCGGCATCATGCTGGCTACGGCCGAGAGCTGCACCGGCGGTCTGATCATTGCAGCACTGACCGACATTGCCGGCTCTTCCGCGGTGGTCGATCGCGGTTTCATCACCTACTCCAACGAAGCCAAGATGGAGATGCTCGGCGTCTCCGCGGCGACGCTTGAGGCGCATGGCGCGGTCTCTGGTGAGACGGTCAGGGAGATGGCGGCGGGCGCGCTGACGCATTCGCGCGCGAGCCTCTCCCTTGCCGTCACCGGAATTGCCGGCCCGAGCGGCGGCTCGTCGGAAAAGCCGGTGGGTCTCGTCTGGTTCGGGATAGCATTTGCCGGCCAGCCGGTCGTCGTCGAGCGCCAGCTGTTTGGTCATAAGGGGCGGGAATTTATCCGCCACGAGACGGTCCGGCACGCGCTGCAGCTTGGCCTGCGAGCGCTGGACTAGGCTATCCGCGGATCAGGCGTGCCTTGCGCCGCGCCGTAGATCACGTTCGCTCGCTTCTCGAATGCTTCGGAAAACATGCGGAAGGCGCGATCGAACATCGTGCCCATCAGCGCGCCGAGAATGCGGCTCTTGAATTCGTAGTCGATGAAGAAATGCACTTCGCAGCCGCCATCGGCAGGATCGAAGCGCCAGATGTTGCTGAGATATTTGAACGGGCCGTCGATGTATTTGACGTCGATGGCGTTCTCATCGGGCTTGAGCAGCACCTGGGTCGTAAAGGTCTCGCGGATCGCCTTGTAGCCGATGCTCATGTCGGCGACGAGGATGGTGCGGCGGTCGCGCTCCTTGCGCGAGCGCACCGTCAGCGCCTCGCAGAGCGGCAGGAATTGCGGATAGGTCTCGATATCCGCCACCAGCGCAAACATCTGTTCCGGCGTGTAGGCGACGCGGCGGGTGGCTTCGAATTTCGGCATGAAAGCGTCAGCTGGCTTTCTTGAGCTGCGCCTCGCGCGCCGCGCGCAGCCTGGCGAAATCCTCGCCGGCATGATGCGAGGAGCGCGTCAGCGGGCTCGAAGCGACCAGCAGGAAGCCCTTCGTCTTGCCGATCGTCTCAAAGGACTTGAACTCGTCCGGCGTGATGAAGCGGATCACCGGATGGTGCTTCTTCGAAGGCTGCAGGTATTGGCCGATGGTCATGAAGTCGACATTTGCCGAACGCAGGTCATCCATGAGCTGCAGCACTTCGTTCCGCTCCTCGCCTAGGCCAACCATGATGCCGGACTTGGTGAAGATCGACGGATCGAGTTCTTTCACGCGCTGCAGCAGCCGGATCGAGTGGAAGTAGCGGGCGCCGGGCCGCACCGTCAGGTAGTTCGACGGCACAGTTTCCAGATTGTGGTTGAAGACGTCGGGCTTGGCGGCAACGACGATCTCAAGCGCGCCGTCCTTGCGCAGGAAGTCGGGCGTCAGGATCTCGATCGTCGTTGAAGGCGCGGCGGCGCGGATGGCGTGGATGACGTCGGCGAAATGCTGCGCGCCGCCGTCGTCGAGGTCGTCGCGGTCGACCGATGTGATGACGACGTGGCTGAGGCCCATCTGCTTGACCGCATGGGCGACACGCGCCGGCTCGTCCGCGTCGAGGGCGGTCGGGATGCCGGTGGCGACATTGCAGAAGGCGCAGGCGCGCGTGCAGATCTCGCCCATGATCATGAAGGTGGCGTGCTTCTTGTCCCAGCATTCACCGATGTTCGGACATCCGGCCTCCTCGCACACCGTTACCAGCTTGTGCGACTTCACGATCTCGCGTGTCTCGGCGTAACCCTTCGAAACCGGCGCCTTGACGCGGATCCAGTCCGGCTTGCGCAGCACTTCCTGGTCCGGCCTGTGCGCCTTTTCGGGATGCCGCGGGCGCGGCGCATTGGCGATCGTGTCGAGAACAGTGACCATTTCGAACCCTTCGCGGCCGCCCGCGTCGCGGCCGCCTGTCTGCGTCATCTAGGACTTTTCGGAATAAAGAAAAAGGCCACGCCGGCGCATGCCGCCACGGCCATTTTCGCATAACGGACTTCGCTGGGGCTCAGCGCCGTACCAGCCGGCCGACAAAGATCAGCAGGCAGGCGCCGATGAAACCGGTGATGAGATAGGCGAACCAGCCGGCGCCGAAGGACTGGATGTTGAGAGCCTGTAAGATCGCATTCAGAACGATCGCGCCGACGATACCCAAAATGATGTTCATGAAGATGCCGGTGTTGCTCTTCATGACCATTTCGGCGAGCCATCCGGCCAAGCCTCCGATGATGATGGCTGCTATCCAGCCCACGCCATTCACGTCCATATGCCAATTCCTCCTTGATCAGGTGAAAATGCATCCGGATACGAACTGCTTTGCCCTCAGAATCCTCCGGCTGCCGCGTCTGAGTCTCGCGCGAGCAGTCTATCATGCGTTCAAAGCGCGGCCATAGGCGTCGAGCACGCTTTCCTTCATCATCTCCGACAGGGTCGGATGCGGGAAGATCGTGTGCATCAGCTCTTCCTCTGTGGTCTCCAGGTTCATCGCCACGACGAAACCCTGGATGAGCTCGGTCACCTCGGCGCCGATCATATGCGCGCCCAGCAGCTGCCCGGTCTTCTTGTCGAAGATGGTCTTGATGAAGCCCTGGTCCTCGCCGAGCGCGATGGCTTTGCCGTTGGCGCCGAACTGGAAGCGGCCGACGCGGATATCCTTGCCTTCGGCCTTGGCCTTGGCTTCGGTCAGGCCGACCGAGGCGACCTGCGGGTTGCAATAGGTGCAGCCGGGGATTTTCTGCTTGTCGGTGGCGTGAACGCCCGGGACATTGGCGATCTTTTCGATGCAGACCACGCCTTCATGCTCGGCCTTGTGGGCGAGCATGGGCGGACCGGCGACATCGCCGATGGCATAGATGCCCGGCACATTGGTCTTGCCGTAACCGTCGACGACGACGCAGCCGCGATCTGTTTTGACGCCCAGCGCCTCGAGGCCGAGGTTCTCGATGTTGCCCTGCACGCCGACGGCCGAGATCATGCGGTCGGCGGTGATCTTCTCGACCTTGCCGTCCTTCATCTCGACATGCGCGGTGATCGAATTGGCTGATTTCTCGACCTTGGTCACCTTGGCTTCCAGGATGATCTTCATGCCCTGTTTCTCGAACTGTTTCTGCGCGAATTTCGAGACCTCGGCATCCTCGACTGGCATCACCGCCGGCAGCAGCTCTACCACCGTCACCTCGGCGCCCATGGTGCGGTAGAAGGAAGCGAACTCTATGCCGATGGCGCCCGAGCCCATCACCAGCAGCGATTTCGGCATCTCCTGAGGCACCATCGCCTCGAAATAGGTCCAGATCAGCTTGCCGTCCGGCTCGATGCCGGGCAGCGCACGCGGCCTGGCGCCGGTCGCCAGGATAATGTGCTTGGCGGTATAGGTTCCCTCGCCCTTGACGCCTTTCGGCACCGGCGGCTGCGGCTCCATCGGCTTCTTGGCGGTCTTGGAGACGACGACCTCACCAGGCTTTGAGAGTTTCGCCTCACCCCAAATGACGTCGACCTTGTTCTTCTTCATCAGGAAGGCGACGCCGCCATTCAGCCTGAGCGAAACCTTGCGCGAGCGGTCGACGACGGCGGCGGTGTCGGGGCCGACCTTGCCGTCGAGCTTCAGGCCGTAATCCTTGAGATGGTCCGAATAATGCATGATCTC
The DNA here is from genome assembly GCF_029625845.1 of Mesorhizobium sp. WSM4898. Classification (NCBI taxonomy): domain Bacteria; kingdom Pseudomonadati; phylum Pseudomonadota; class Alphaproteobacteria; order Hyphomicrobiales; family Phyllobacteriaceae; genus Mesorhizobium; species Mesorhizobium sp. WSM4898. The sequence continues at coordinate 518,752 of NZ_JARTVQ010000003.1, forward strand.
CGCCGAGCGCAGCAGCGCCTTGGTCGGGATGCAACCCCAGTTGAGGCAGATGCCGCCGAGATGCTCGCGCTCAACGATCGCCGTCTTGAAACCGAGCTGGGCGGAACGCACCGCGGTGACATAGCCGCCGGGGCCTGAGCCGATGATGATGACGTCGTAGTTCTCAGCCACGGGTTTCTCCCTGATTTTTCTCGGGGTTAGAATGAAAGCATCACACGCACGAGGGGCGCCAGCGCTTGGCCGATCCGCCGCGTGTTTTCCGCATCGAGATGGACACCGTCGAGCGGCGTGGTCGTCGCCACGGTGCCGGCGTCGAAGAAGCCGCAGCCGGCCTCGTCGGCAAGCGAGGAATATTGCGGCGCCAGCCGCTTCGAGGCGTCATCGCCGCCGGCGAACATTTCCTTGAATTCGGCATTCTCGGTGCGCGTCACCGCGGGCGGCGCGACAATGAGGATCTGCGGAGCCGGCCAGTCGAACGGATAGTCGTGACCGCGCACGATATCGATCAGGCGCTGCATACCCTGCTTTGCGGCTACGGGATTGCCGTGGATCCACGGCTTCATGTCGTTTGCGCCCAGCATGATGATGATCAGGTCGAACGGCGCGTGCGTCGTAAGGATCGTCGGCAGCGTTCTCGCGCCGTTGCGGTCGGCACCGGCGAGGTGATCGTCAAAGGCGGTGGTGCGGCCGTTCAGCCCTTCGGCGATGACATCGATGCCGTCGCCCAGCGCCGTCTTGAGAACGCTCGGCCAGCGGTCCTCCAGCGCATGGCGCCCGAGGTTGGCAGCGTCGTAGCCCCAGGTCAGCGAGTCGCCGTAACAGAGAATAGTCTTCATGCGCTTGCCCCACCCCTGCCGAACCCTGCCGACGAGCGCTTGAGTTGCCGGCGCACGAACAGCCATTGCACGATGATCGCCGCTGCGCCCGGCAGGATCAGCCCGGCAACGATCGAAAGGTCATTTGCGGTCGCCCGGCTCTCGGCCGGCACCGAAAACGTCCAGCCCACCAGCGCCAGCAGCCCGAGACAGAAAAGCGCAAGCAGCAGCCACAGCATCCCATCGAGCGCCCGCACCGGCTTGCCTCGGAATTGAACGAGGAAGAAGGCGACCGTGACCACAACGACGATCATCACCGTGGCCGCGAAGACCAGAATGCATTCCTCTGTCGCGCCGGTGATGACCGCCAGCTCTTGAACGACAAGTACGCCGGCCAGACCGGAAAGAATGAAGGCGAAAAGGCTGGTGAAGAAATTCCGCACCGCCTTTTTCCCTTCCTTACACCAGCATGCCCATCGGGTTTTCGATCATGCGCTTGAAGGCGCCGAGCAGCTCCGCACCGAGCGCGCCGTCGACGGCGCGGTGATCGGTCGACAGCGTCACCGACATTATGGTCGCGATCTTGATCTCGCCTTTCTTCACGATGGCGCGCTCCTCGCCGGCGCCGACCGCAAGGATCGTGGCGTGCGGCGGGTTGATAACGGCGGCAAAATCCTTGACGCCGAACATGCCGAGATTGGACACGGCCGTGGTGCCGCCCTGGTACTCTTCGGGCTTCAGTTTGCGGCCGCGTGCGCGGCTTGCCAGATCCTTCATCTCGTTGGAGATGACGGACAGCGTCTTTTCGTCGGCATGGCGGATGATCGGCGTGATCAGGCCGCCGGGTATCGACACGGCGACGCCGACATCGGCGTGCTTGTGCTTGACCATGGCGTTTTCGGTCCAGGAGGCGTTGGCGTCCGGCACCGCCATCAGCGCCATCGCCATCGCCTTGATCACCATGTCGTTGACCGAGAGCTTGTAGGCCGGGACCTCGCCCTTCTCGGTTTTCCGCATTGGGGCCGCGGCGTTGAGCTGCGTGCGCAGCGCGAGCAGCGCATCGAGCTCGCAGTCGAGCGTCAGATAGAAATGCGGAATGGTGCTCTTGGCCTCGACCAGCCGGCGCGCAATGGTCTTGCGCATATTGTCGTGCGGAACGAGTTCGTAAGAGCCTTCCGCGAACAGCTTCAGCACCTGATCGTCTGACATCGGCTTCGGCGCGGGGGCAGGAGCGCCTGCGGGCGCACCGGCAGGAGCCTTGGCGGCAGGCGCAGCCTTGGCGCCGCCGGAAGCGATCGCCGCCTCGACATCGGCCTTCACCACGCGGCCATGCGGACCGGAGCCACTAAGCCCCTTCACGTCGACACCGGCATCCTTGGCGATGCGGCGGGCAAGCGGGGAGGCGAACACGCGCTCGCCGCCGGCGTGGCCGTTGGCGACCGGTGCAGGCTCGGCCTTCGCCGGCGCGGCCGCCGGCTTCGGCGCTTCCTTGGGCGCCTCGGCCTTCGCAGGGTCCGCTTTCGGAGCCTCCGCCTTGGGCGCCGCACCGCCATCGCTCTTTGCGGCAGCACCGGCGTCCTCGCCTTCGCCTGCCAGAATGGCGATCACCGCATTGACCTTGACGCCTTCGGTGCCTGCCGGGACGACCAGCTTAGCGACTGTGCCCTCATCGACCGCTTCGACTTCCATCGTCGCCTTGTCGGTCTCGATCTCCGCGATCACGTCACCGGGCGCAACATGATCACCTTCCTTGACCAGCCACTTGGCGAGATTGCCCTCTTCCATCGTGGGCGAGAGAGCCGGCATGGTGATGTTGATTGGCATGTTGTCCTCCCGACCGGCTCAGCGATAGGTGACGGCTTTGACCGCCTCGACGACCTCGCCGACATTGGGCAACGCCAGCTTTTCGAGGTTCGCCGCGTAAGGCATCGGCACATCCTTGCCGGCGATCGTGATGACCGGCGCATCGAGGAAGTCGAAGACGCGCTGCGAGACTTGGCTGGCGATGTGGTCGCCGACCGAGCTCTGCGGGAAGCCTTCCTCCACCACGACCAGCCGGTTGGTCTTCTTGACCGAAGCGATGATCGTATCGAAGTCGAGCGGACGGACGGTTCTCAAATCGATGATTTCGGCATCAATGCCCATGCCGCGCAGTTCGGCCTCGGCCTTGACCGCATAGGTCATGCCGATGCCAAAGGAGACGATGGTGACGTCCTTGCCCTGCTTGTGGATGCGCGCCTTGCCGATCGGCAGCACGAAATCGTCGAGCTTCGGCACGTCGAAGGATTGGCCGTAGAGAATTTCGTTCTCGAGGAAGATGACCGGGTTCGGATCGCGGATCGCAGCCTTGAGCAGGCCCTTGGCGTCGGCTGCCGTGTAGGGCATCACCACTTTCAGGCCGGGGATATGGCTGTACCAGGCGGCGTAGCACTGCGAGTGCTGGGCGGCGACACGGGCCGCGGCGCCGTTCGGGCCGCGGAAGACGATCGGGGCGCCCATCTGGCCACCGGACATATAGAGCGTCTTGGCGGCCGAGTTGATGATCTGGTCGATCGCCTGCATGGCGAAGTTGAAGGTCATGAACTCGACGATCGGCTTCAGGCCCGCCATCGCCGCGCCCACGCCGACGCCGGCAAAGCCATGCTCGGTGATCGGGGTATCGACAACGCGGCGCGGACCGAACTCCTGCAGCAGGCCTTGCGTGATCTTGTAGGCGCCTTGGTATTCGGCAACTTCCTCGCCCATGACGAAGACATCGCCGTCGCGGCGCATTTCCTCGGCCATCGCGTCACGCAGCGCCTCGCGCACCGTGGTCGAGACCATTTCGGTGCCGGCAGGGATGTCCGGATCGGCCGCGACTTCCGCCTTCGGCGCGGCGGCGACTGGCGCAGCCGCTTCGCTTTTGGCCGCGGCGGGCGCCGGTGCCGGCGCGGCCGCTTCAGCCTTGGGCTCTTCTTCGCCGATGCCTTCGCCGGCCTTGTCGACGTCTTCGCCATCGACCGCAAGCACGGCGATCAGCGCGTTGACCTTGACGCCTTCGGTGCCGGCCGGAACCACGATCTTGGCGAGCGTGCCTTCATCGACGGCTTCGACCTCCATCGTCGCCTTGTCGGTCTCGATCTCGGCAATGACGTCGCCGGCGACGACCTTGTCGCCTTCGTTCTTCAACCACTTGGAAAGATTGCCCTCTTCCATCGTCGGCGAGAGAGCGGGCATGAGAATTTCGATCGGCATGTCCTTGCCCTCCTTAGAGTACGATGTCGGTCCAGAGCTCGGACGGATCCGGCTCGGCGTCGTGCTGGGCAAATTCGGCGGCGTCGGCGACGATGTCGCGGACCTCCTTGTCGATGGCCTTGAGATCGTCTTCGCTCGCCCACCTCTTATCGATCAGGCGCGCCTTGACCTGTTCGATCGGGTCGTGCTCCGAGCGCATCTTCTGCACTTCTTCCTTGGAGCGATACTTCGCCGGGTCGGACATCGAATGCCCGCGATAGCGATAGGTCTGCATCTCGAGGATCAGCGGGCCGTTGCCGGCGCGGCACCATTCGGCGGCGACGTCGCCGGCTGCCTTGACCGCGCGAACGTCCATGCCGTCGACCTGCATGCCGGGAATCTTGAAGGAAGCGCCGCGGTTGGAGAAGTCGGTCTCGGCGGATGAGCGCGACACCGATGTGCCCATGGCGTAGCGATTGTTCTCGATGATGTAGATTACCGGCAGCTTCCACAGCGAGGCCATGTTGAAGCTTTCATAGACCTGGCCCTGGTTGGCGGCGCCGTCGCCGAAATAGGTCAGCGAGACATTCTTGTTGTCGCGGTAGCGGTTGGCGAAGGCCAGGCCTGTGCCCAGCGACACCTGCGCGCCGACGATGCCGTGGCCGCCATAGAAATGCTTCTCCTTGGAGAACATGTGCATGGAGCCGCCCTTGCCTTTCGACAGGCCGCCACGGCGCCCGGTGAGCTCGGCCATGACGCCGCGCGGCGACAGATCCATCGCCAGCATGTGGCCATGGTCGCGATAGGCGGTGATCATCTGGTCGCCCTCGATCAGCGCCATCTTCATGCCGGTAACGACGGCCTCCTGGCCGATATAGAGGTGGCAGAAGCCGCCGATAAAGCCCATGCCGTAAAGCTGGCCCGCCTTCTCCTCGAAGCGGCGAATGAGCAGCATGTGCCGGTAGGCGGAGAGCTCTTCTTCTTTGGTGAAGTCGGCTGGCTTGGGGGTGGAAAGGGCCGACGATTTGCCGTCGGATCTGGATTTGGACTTGGCAGGCGCTTTTCTGGCGGCGGTGGCCATACATCACTCCCTGTTGGCGTCTCTTCGCGGACATTCAAGGGAGAGCGACCCGTCTCCCCACCGATTTGAGCGAGGCTAACACGCAAGAATGCAATGCGCCATGCTGAAAAATGCATGGCTGACATGCATCCTAAGCGATTGGAATCATTGCAAATAAGTTTTATTAACCGAAATTCGGTTATTTTGCCGAAGCCGGCAGCATGATGGTGATTTCGTCCGGATGGGACAGATTGAGCGCCTTTCGGGCCTGCTCGTCAAGCATGTCCTTTTCCAGCGTGCCTTCATGCATGAGCTGGACACGACGTTCGAAGTCGATCCGGCGCGCCTTGACCGCGTCGAGCTGAGTCTGGAGTTCGGCCGCCTGGGCCTGCAGCCGATATTTGGAGTAGATGCCGAACTCACCGTGATAGGCATGGAAGCCGAAATAGGCGAGAAACAGCACGCAGAGCGACGGAACGATCAGCTTGCCGGTGTTTCTCTGCTTGTGCTGACGTGTCCACATGACCCGACCCCTTTCGGCCGCGAGCGCAAGCGGCTGTTCGAGTCTTTTTTCGCCCGATTGTGCTTAATGGACGGTTACGGTTGGCTGGACTGAGACTTGCCGAAACAAAAAGAGGCGGGGAAACCCGCCTCTCCGCCTCTTTCAACAACAAGACAGTTCGTCCGGATCAGCCCTTGACCACCGACTTGCCGGCGTAGCGCGCCTGCCGGCCGAGCTCTTCCTCGATCCGGATGAGCTGGTTGTACTTGGCCATGCGGTCTGAGCGCGACAGCGAGCCGGTCTTGATCTGCCCGCAGTTGGTGGCGACGGCGAGGTCGGCAATGGTCGAATCCTCGGTCTCGCCCGAGCGGTGCGACATGACGGCGGTGTAGCCGGCCTTGTGCGCGGTCTCGACCGCGTCGAGCGTTTCGGTGAGCGAGCCGATCTGGTTGACCTTGACCAGGATCGAGTTGGCGACGCCCATGCGGATACCGTCGCGCAGTCGCGCCGTGTTGGTGACGAACAGGTCGTCGCCGACCAATTGGGTCTTCTTGCCGATCAGATCGGTCAGGTATTTCCAGCCCTCCCAATCGTCCTCGGCAAGGCCGTCCTCGATGGTGACGATCGGATAATCGGAAGCGAGCTTGGCGAGGTATTTGGCCTGCGCCTTCGGATCGCGGGTCTTCTTCTCGCCCTCATAGACGTAGTTGCCGTCCTTGAAGAACTCGGTCGCCGCGCAATCGAGGCCGAGCGCCACGTCCTCGCCCGGCTTGAAGCCGGCCTTCTCGATCGATTCCATGATGAAATCGAGGGCCGACGGCGCGCTCTTCAGGTTGGGGGCGAAACCGCCCTCGTCGCCGACATTGGTGTTGTGGCCGGCATCCTTCAGCTTCTTCCTCAGCGTATGGAAGATTTCAGAGCCCCAACGCACGCCGTCGCGCAGCGTCGGCGCGCCGACCGGCAGGATCATGAATTCCTGAAAGTCGATCGGGTTGTCGGCATGAGCGCCGCCATTGATGATGTTCATCATCGGCACCGGCAGGATGTGCGCCTTGGCGCCGCCGACATAGCGGTAGAGTGTCAGCCCGGCGGCCTCGGCGGCGGCCTTGGCCACCGCCAGCGACACGCCGAGGACGGCGTTGGCGCCGAGCCGGCTCTTGTTCGGAGTGCCGTCGAGCTCGATCATCGTCTGGTCGATATGGATCTGGTTCTCGGCTTCCATGCCGCCGATCGCCTCGAATAACTCGCCGTTCACGGCCTCGACGGCGCCCTGGACTCCCTTGCCGAGATAGCGCGGCCCGCCGTCGCGCAGCTCGACCGCCTCATGCGCGCCGGTCGAGGCGCCCGACGGAACGGCGGCGCGGCCCATCGAGCCGTCTTCCAGCACCACGTCGACCTCGACGGTCGGATTTCCACGGCTGTCCAGGATTTCACGCCCGACAATGTCGATGATGGCGGTCATTGCGATGTCCCCGATTGATCGATTGAAGCGTCGCGCCCCTCTTAGCCAAAGCCCGGCAAAAGGCAATTGGGCGGTCCGCAATAATTGCCGGCGACAAGATTCACGAAGCGCAAATCTTTGTCATCATTAGTCATGCGCACGACTCGCCCTTCTGATTTATGGTCGTATTTGCGCGGGGCGAAACACGAGGAGTTTCGCCATGTCCCAGTTGAGCGGTATCGTGAGTTTGTTCCTGATCGCGGCTGCGTTCCTGACGTCCTGCGACACCCAGAAGCCTCAGCAGAACTCCACGGAGCTATCCACCCTTCGGACCGCTGAATAGGTTCCTCAACGCTCGAAGGCCCCCGGACCCGGGGGCCTTCTCGATTCTGGAAGCAGCCGCTCAGGCCGATCAGTGCCAGTAAGGCTTCACGTGGTAGTATTCGAAGGATGCGTCGCGGGCCGCTTCACCATCGGCGCCGGTCAATTCCTCGATCGAGTAGGCCGGTGCCGCCTTGAGCTGTTCCTTCGTGAAAGGCACGACGTAGCCGCCCATGTTTTCATCATAGTCGAGGCTTGCCCACGGAATGGCGTGATACTTCTCGCCCATGCCGAGGAAGCCGCCGAAGCCGATAACCGCGAACATGATCCCGTTCGACATCTTGTCGAGCATCACGTCCTCAATGCTGCCGATGCTGTCGCCGGCGGTGTTGTAGACCGAGGTGCCGATGACGCGCGAGGCGGCGATGGCTTCGGTGTGGCCAGACGGAGTGGTCATTGTTGTGCTCCTCTCATTTGATTGTCCGTTGTGGACAATGAGGGGAGCGGGCGAAGGTTCCAGATTTTCGGCTGCCCTGCTACGGCCTCTTGGCGATCCGATCGAACGCCATCAGCCTTTCCAGCAATGCGGGAAGATTCTTCAAGGGCACCATGTTGGGGCCGTCCGAGGGGGCGTTGTCCGGATCCTGGTGGGTTTCGATGAACACGCCGGCAACGCCGATCGCCACGGCGGCGCGCGCGAGGGTCTCGACGAAGCGTCGCTCGCCGCCGGTCGAGCCGCCCTGCCCGCCCGGCTGCTGCACGGAATGGGTGGCGTCGAAGATGACCGGCGCGCCGATCTCGGCCATGATCGGCAGCGCTCGCATGTCCGAAACCAGTGTGTTGTAGCCGAAGGAGGCGCCGCGCTCGGTGACTAGCACGTTGGCATTGCCGGAACCGGTGACCTTGGCGACGACATTCTTCATGTCCCATGGCGCCAGGAACTGACCCTTCTTGACGTTCACCACCTTGCCGGTGCGCGCCGCCGCAATCAGCAGATCCGTCTGCCGGCTGAGAAAGGCCGGTATCTGCAGCACATCCACATGCGGCGCGACCGATGCGCATTGCTCCTCGGTGTGGACGTCGGTCAGCACCGGCAGTCCGAACTCCTTGCGCAGATCGTCGAAGATCGGCATCGCCGCCTCGAGCCCGGCGCCGCGCGCGCCGCCAAGCGAGGTGCGATTGGCCTTGTCGTAGCTCGTCTTGTAAACGAGCCCGATACCGAGCCTGGTGGTCAGTTCCTTCAGCGCCCCGGCCATGTCGAAGGCATGCTGGCGCGACTCGAGTTGACAGGGGCCTGCGATCAGCGACAAGGGCGCATTGTTGGCGAAAACGACCATGCCGACGCTTACCGCGGCATTGGGCGCAAGGGGCTCGCTCATGGGATCTCCCGAAAGATGAAGGCCGCGCCCTGACCGGGTGCCGGCGGCACGACGACGTCGTCGCCGCTCATGTTGTGCTCTATGGCGTTTGCCGCAAGTAGCTGGGTGGCTGCGGCGACGCTGCGAACCGCAAAGATGACGGCCGCAAATCGCAGGTCCGAAGGCTGCCCTGCCGAAGCACCGAACCGTGCGGCAAAAGCGTCGGGCGTCAGAACGGCCAGGGTCGCGTTTGGCAGGTCAGTCCTGTCGCCGTCGCTCGCGTCCTGGCCGGCAGCGATCGATATCAGTCCCCTCTGGCTCGAAGGCTCGTCGCTCACCGCCACGATCTCAACGATGCCGGTCACGCCATTGGCATGTGCCTGCAGTGCGGTGCGGTCGATCTGCGGCGCGTTGATGCGTTGGCAGGCGAACAGGAATGCGTCCGCTGCTTTTCGATCGGCCGCGAATGCCAGTTTGAACGATGCCGTGTCGCTTTTGCCCGTTGTGTCGGTGAAGGCGCGCGAAAAGCTCAACATATTGCCTGCGGACAGCCCTGCTTCGACATAGCGCGCGTGGTCGGCATCTGCATCGGCGGTCCCGAAGACGACCGCGGAGAAGCCTTCGTCGCCAAACCTACTGCGGTAAAGGCGGTCGCGCGCGACGAAGACGTTGCCTTCGCCCATCGCCCGATCGGCCGTTTTGTCATCGCCGACGGCCAGCGGTTCCAGATAGGTGCCGTCGGCGAAGAAGACACAAGCGTTCACGGTCCCGAAAGGATGGACGCCGGTCGGTGCGACGACGAAGCCGAGCGACGAGAGGCGCTGCCTTGCAATGTCGAGGCTCTGCGTGGGCAGAACGAGATGGTCGAGCGGATGGGGCGGAGTTTTCGTCATGCCGGCGCGGTGTGCCCCATTGCGGAAATCGGTTCAAGGCCTGGCGTTCAAGGCGAGCGGACGGCGCGGCTCAGGCGGCGGCCACGACGTCGGCCGAATAACGCAGCTCGCGCAACGGTTTAACCCTGCCGGTCGTCTCCGCATAGATCGGATGCGCCCTGTATGCTGCGAGCGCTCCCTCGTCCTCGAATTCGGCATAGACGACCACGTCGATCGCGTTTGAGAACAGATCGACCTTGGTATTGAGCGTCACCTCGAAGTGTTTCGAATGTGGAATCTTGCCCAGTTCCTGAAGACCTGACCGGACGGCCTCCACATCCTCCTTGCGCCGCACGCTGAAGAAAACGATGTGCCGGATCAAACCCAGCCTCCTTGATCGACGGATGAACGCGTTTTGTGGGAGCAAGGCCGTCGCGTCAACCGGCAACGATGTCGCGCCCGCTGTTTGAGCGGCAGCGTCGGAGCCTCAGGCAGCGCCGGTGACGTAACGCACGATGCGCGACATCTCCCTGACGGTCGCGTCGAGATATTGGCCCTGGTTGTAGAGGCCGTCCCAGATCAGGAAGAACGTGATGGCGACGATAACGATCACATAACGCATGGCTAAAGCTAGCGTATGTCCTCAAACCGAACCAGAGCGCCTTCACGGCAATCGTTCCAATTCACCGCTTTGTAATCGACGCACCTTTCCGGCGTCATGGGACCCAGCCAGGCCTACCTGGAGAGCTGCGGTGCGAGCACAAATGTCTCATGCGAACGTGATGCAACCGCGATCGGACATCCGCCATTTTTCCGGCTGTCCGGCGCCGTCACTGCATCCTCGGGCGAGCGCCGAGCGTCGTTCGCAACAGGAGGCTTCCTTGAACCGCACCGTAACCGTCGCCGTGCTGCTGCTTGCCGTGATCTCGGCAAGTGCGGCTGACGCAAAAGTATCCTTGCCCACGGTCACCAATGACCCGCTGGGCGCGCTGACTGCCCCGACGCTGACACCGGGGGCCAGCGACCTTGTCAACAACACGCCGACATCGACCATCCAGGAGATTCGCCACCCGAGAGGAATGGCGCCGCTGACCGTGCCCAGCGATCCGCTCGGCACGTCGATCCAGCCGGCCTTCCCCGGGCCGCTCACCACGCCCGCGACCACCCCTTCGCCTTAGCCAAATCAGGCCCGCCCGGCCGCGCAACATCAAAGGGCAATGCGGTATTTGGCAAACCCCGCCTCACCCTCGCCCGCCGGCTCGATCTTCAGCGACTTCACCTGACCGATGAAATCCTTGGCCCTGGGTCCGGTCTCGAAGACAACGCTGGTTCCAGGCAGCGGCGCGAACGACCAGTTGTCGTCCGCCGACGGATTGATCGTGCCCTCGCTGATGACGTAGCGCACGATCACGTCGCGGTTGGTGTCCGGCGCCTCGTAGATGATCTTTGAAGCATTGATATCGGGGAAATTGCCGCCGCCGCCAGCGCGGTAGTTGTTGGTGGCAACCACGAATTTCGCTGCCGGATCGAGCGGCTTGCCGGCGAATTTAAGATCGACGATGCGGCTGGAGCCGGCATTGGCGACGGCGCCCTTGGTATCGTATTTCGGCGGCTGCGACAGGTCGATCTTGTAGGTGATGCCATCGATGACGTCGAAATTGTAGGAGGGGAAATCGGTGTTCAGCGGCTGATCCGCCTTCCCGGGCTCGATCCTGTTGAAGATGCCGGCCGACATCTCCAGCCATTCCTTGACTTGCGAGCCGGTGATTTCGACCGCGCGCACGGTGTTCGGATAAAGATAGAGATCGGCGACGTTCTTGATGGCGATATCGCCGACAGGAACGTCGGTATAGTAGTCGGCGCCGTTGCGGCCGCCTGCTTTGAACGGTGCCGCCGCAGAGAGGAGCGGCACGTCCTTCCACTCTGTGCTCTTCAGAATATCCTTGAGATACCAGCTCTGCGCCTGATTGACGATCTGCACCGAGGGATCGTCGGCGACCAAAGCGAAATAGGAATAGAGCGGCGCGGACGTCTTGCCGACGGGGCGGCGGACATAGGCGAGCGTCGCCTCGTGATCCTGCTCGAGCGCCGCGATGATGCGTTTGTCGTCGCCGACCGTAGCCTTGTTCTTGCTGTCGACCCGCTCATAGATCGGCCGCGCCTCGGAGGTGGCCGAGACGACGCGCCATTTCGAGCCATCGCGCTCAAGAAGCAGGTCGATCAGGCCCATATGCGAGCCCCAGAAGCCGCCCATCACCGCCGGCTTGCCCTGCAGAGTGCCTTGTTCGGTGTCGACGCCTTCCAGCGCCTGGAAATCCTTCTTGCCGGGGAAGACGAGATGCTGGTGCCCGGTGAAGACCGCGTCGATGCCTTCGACGCCGGCGACGAAGAAGGAGGCGTTCTCCATCATGTCGCCCTGCTTGATATCGATGCCGGAATGCGAAAGCGCAATGACGATGTCGGCGCCCTCCTCACGGATTTGCGGTACCCAGGCCTTGGCCGCCTGGACAATGTCGCGGGTCTGGACGTTGCCTTCCAGGTTTTTCAGGTCCCAGACCATGATCTGCGGCGGTACGAACCCGATGACCCCGATCTTGATCGGCTGTTCGGCGCCGGAGCCGTCCTTGATCTTCTTGTCGAGGATAACATAGGGCTTGAGGTAGAGCTTGTCGTCGCGCGGGTTCGTGGCGAGCGTGGTGCCCCGGATCAGGTTGGCGCATACGAAGGGGAAATTGGCGCCGGCCAACACCTTGTCCATGAAGGACAGGCCGTAGTTGAATTCGTGGTTGCCGAGGGTCGAGCATTCATAGCCGAGCAGGTTCATGCCCTTCATGATCGGATGCAGGTCGCCGTCCTTCATGCCCTTTTCATAGGCGATGTAGTCGCCCATCGGATTGCCCTGCAACAGGTCGCCGTTGTCGATCAGCATCGCATTGGTGGCTTGCTTGCGCACCCCGTCGATCAGCGAGGCCGTGCGCGACAGGCCCATCGTGTCGTTCGCTTTGTCGGCGTAATAATCATAAGGCAGCAAATTCACATGGATGTCGGTCGTCTCCATGATCCTCAGATGCGCCTGATTGGCTGCGGCCCGGACGGAGAACGGATGCAGCATGATCAGCGCTCCGCTGGCGGCGGCTCCGGCCAGGAATTCGCGGCGAGAGACGGGCAAAAGTGACATTGTTTTCCTCCTCTTAGACAACGCGACATGCCCTGCCCCTCAATCGGAACATGCCGCCGAAGGCATTTCGAGTCCATGTCTGTTGGATGTCTGTTGATCACGACAAGGTGACGCGTCGATGAAAAGCAATCAGCTCTTGTCGTCGTCACCCTGAGTGATCAGGCGCGCGCTGCGCTGTCCGGTAAAATATATCCATAGCCAGCTGAGCGACACTGCGAGCCGATTGCGGAAATCGATCAGGAAATAAATGTGCGCTATCCCCCAGAGCCACCATGCGAGCCAGCCGGTGAGCTTGATCCAGCCGAAATCGATGGCAGCCGCGCGTTTGCCGATCGTCGCCAGGTCGCCAGCATGCTTGTAGCGGAAAGGGCGTGGCGTTGCGTCGCCATCGAGCCTCGCTTTGATCGTTGCAGCAACATGCCTGCCCTCCTGCTTGGCGGACGGCGCCACGCCCGGTACCGGCTTGCCGTCCGGTCGCAGCAGATGCGCCGTATCGCCGATAACAAATATCTCCGGGCTGCCCGGCACGGTGAGATCGGGCTCGACCAGCACCCTGCCCGCCCGGTCGGCGGGCGCTCCCAGCCATTCCGCCGCAGGCGAAGCGGCGACGCCGGCTGCCCATAAAATCGTCTTTGCCGGCAGGTAGGTATCGCCAAAGACGACGCCCTCGGCATCCAACTGCGTGACGGCACGGCCAAGCTCGACCGTCACGCCAAGCCGCTCCAGCGCTTTTTGAGCATAGGCCGAGAGCTCCGGTGCGAAATTGGCGAGCACACGGTCACCGGCTTCGATCAGCACAACGCGCGCCTGCCGCGTGTCGATATTGCGGAATTCGCCGCGCAGCGTGTCCTGCGCAAGCTCTGCAATGGTGCCGGCAAGCTCCACGCCGGTCGGTCCGCCGCCAACGATGACCAGCGTCAGCAATGCCTGGCGCCTGGCGGGATCGGTCTCGCGCTCGGCTTGCTCGAAGGCGAGCAGGATGCGGCGCCGGATGGTGGTGGCATCTTCCAGCGTCTTCAGCCCGGGCGCGAATGGCTCCCATTCGTCATGGCCGAAATAGGCGTGGCGCGCGCCGGTGGCGAGCACTAGCGTGTCGTAGCCGACTGCGCTCCCGTCATCGAGCAGCACGCGTTTGCCTGCGCGGTCAACACCGATGACCGTACCCAGAAGCGTCGTCACGTCCTTGCGCCTGCGTAACAGATGACGGATCGGCCAGGCGATCTCGGAAGTCGCCAGCGCGGTGGTCGCCACCTGGTAGAGCAGCGGCTGGAACAAGTGGTGATTGCGCTTGTCGATCATGGTGATGCGCACCGGTGCGCCGGCCAGCGCGCGGGTAAGTTCGAGACCGCCGAACCCGGCGCCGACGATCACGACATGATGCTTGGCTTCGTCCATTTTCAGCCACCTCGCCCAAAGCAACCCGATTGCCTAGATGTAAGCATTTTTGTGCACCGCAACAACGCCACCGCTGGCCATGTCAGTGCCCGGGAGTCGTCGCCCGGTGTCGTGTACGCGCATGTCGCCCCCGGAACGCCGGGTATAGCGTGGAGCAGAACGATAGGAGTGGAGCATGTCTGACAATCGCGATGACGACGGCCCGGCGCAATACGCTTCGCCGCCTTGTTTCATGCATGAGCTCGACCCGGCCTATCAGATGCCGCTGTCCGACTGGACCGATGTCCGGCGCTGGCGCAAGGCGGAGCGTGAGCGGCTGATCGGCGCGCGGCTTGCGGTTTCCGCCGATGCACGCGCGGCAATGTCACAGCGGATTGCCGAGGGCCTCGATATGCTGGTCGGCAAGGTTGCCGGCCTTATGGTCAGCCTCTACTGGCCGTTCCGCGGCGAGCCGGACCTGCGCGGCTTTATGGCGTCGATCAATGCGCGCGGCGGCCGCACCGCGCTGCCCGTCGTCATCGAGAAGGGCCAGCCTTTGGTGTTCCGCGCCTACGCGCCGGGCGACCGGCTGGAGAAGGGCGTCTGGAACATCCCGATCCCGGCCGAGGGTGATCCTGTCCTGCCCGATATCGTGATCTCGCCGGTAGTCGGCATCGATCCCAGCAACTACCGGCTGGGCTATGGCGGCGGTTTCTACGATCGTACGCTCGCCGCCATGCCGTTCAGGCCGCTGGTGATCGGCGTCGGCTACGAATTGCAGCGCATTCCCACCATCTATCCGCAACCGCACGACATCCCGATGACCAAGGTGGTCACCGAGGCGGCCGGAGCCTAATGCAGTTCCAGGAAAAGTGTGTAGCGGTTTTCCGTCCGTAATTGCGCAAAGCAAAGAAATGAGCGGTTCGGGGTTCCCGTGAAACGATGCAACGCTCTGACTTCAGCTAAGCCATTTCGGGCCTCAACCCCACCGCCGTCCTGTCGACGATCTCGCGCAGGGCGAAGGACGAGTTGATCTTCGTCACATGCGGCATCGCCGACAGCCATTCCTTGTGGATGCGCTCATAGTCGGCAAGGTCCTTGGCCGCTATACGCAGGATATAGTCGTATTCGCCCGACATCAGATGGCAGGAAAGCACGTTC
Source organism: Mesorhizobium sp. WSM4898 (assembly GCF_029625845.1). NCBI lineage: Bacteria > Pseudomonadati > Pseudomonadota > Alphaproteobacteria > Hyphomicrobiales > Phyllobacteriaceae > Mesorhizobium > Mesorhizobium sp. WSM4898. The sequence goes on from NZ_JARTVQ010000003.1 coordinate 534,047, forward strand.
GGGCAGCGTTTGATCGCCGCTTCGAAATCGGACAGCGTCTTCTCGAACTGCCCCGACAGCGATATATGCACGATCGCCGTCATCTGATGGCCGAGCGCTGCATTCGACAGTCGCGCGTGATAGCCGCGGATGGTTCCGGATTTCTCCAGATTGTCCAGGCGCCTGGAGCAGGCCGACTGCGACAGCCCAACCTTTTCGGCAAGCGCTGCATTGGGGATCCGGCCATCCTTCTGTAAAGTCTCCAGAATGGCGATATCGATCCTGTCGAGCGGCATTTTTCGAGATTCCTGCGAATATTCCGGCTTTTTGCGCAACGATTATCGAAGACCGGACGCTGCCGCAAGTGCATTCGCAAACACATGCGGAACGATTCATGCTTCACTGCGCCTCATGCATGTCGCCCTAAAACTGCGCGGCGGTTTGGGATTGGCGGCATGCCCGGAAATGTCAGGGAGAGCGCCCTTTCAAGGGCCGGACAGGAGAAGAAGATGCGCGTCGGCTGCCCCAAGGAAATCAAGAACCATGAATACCGTGTCGGTCTGACGCCCGGCTCTGTCCGCGAATATGTCGCGCACGGCCACGAAGTGCTTGTCGAGGCTGGCGCCGGCGCCGGAATAGGCGCCGACGATAACGCCTATCGCGCCGCCGGCGCCACGATCGCCAAGACGGCCGCCGACGTGTTCGCCAAGTCGGACATGATCGTCAAGGTCAAGGAGCCGCAGCCCAACGAATGGGTGCAGCTGCGCGACGGCCAGATCCTTTACACCTACCTCCACCTCGCCCCGGATCCGGAGCAGACCAAGGGCCTGCTCGCTTCGGGCGTCACGGCGATCGCCTATGAGACGGTCACCGACGACCGTGGCGGTCTTCCCCTGCTCGCACCGATGTCGGAAGTCGCCGGCCGCCTGTCGATCCAGGCCGGCGCGACCGCGCTGCAGAAAGCCAATGGCGGCCGCGGCGTGCTGCTCGGCGGCGTTCCCGGCGTGCTGCCCGGCAAGGTCACCGTGCTCGGCGGCGGCGTCGTCGGCCTGCATGCTGCGAAGATGGCTGCCGGCCTCGGCGCCGACGTCACCATCATCGACCGCTCGATCCCGCGCCTGCGCCAGCTCGACGACATTTTTGGCGGCCGTGTCCATACCCGCTACTCGACCGTCGAGGCGCTCGAAGACGAGTGCTTCTCGGCTGACATCGTCGTCGGCGCCGTGCTGATCCCGGGCGCTGCCGCACCCAAGCTGGTCACCCGAGAAATGCTCTCCGGCATGAAGAAGGGCTCGGTGCTCGTCGACGTCGCCATCGACCAGGGCGGCTGCTTCGAGACCTCGCACGCCACGACCCATGCCGACCCGACCTATGAGGTCGACGGCGTGATCCACTACTGCGTCGCCAACATGCCGGGCGCGGTTCCGGTTACCTCGGCACACGCGCTGAACAACGCCACCCTGCATCACGGCCTGCAGCTCGCCGACAAGGGCCTGAAGGCGCTGGTCGACGACCATCACCTGCGCAACGGCCTCAATGTCCACAAGGGCAAGATCACCAATCGTGCCGTCGCCGAAGCGCTGGGTTACGAGATGGTCGAACCGAAGGCGGTGCTGGCCGCTTGAAACTATTTGTCACGTAATTCCGGACGGTACCGCTGCTACAGACCTTTCCTGGAATTGCCCTCGATAAAAGCTTCCTTCTGTCGCCCGCCGGTTCTTCCGGCGGGCGTTTTTTATCGTGTTTCCAACCGGTCCTTTGCGGGAAGAGTCCGGGCAACAAAAAAGCGGAGCCAGCGCCCCGCTTCCTCGATGTTGCGATGTGCCGCCGGTCCATCCGCGGTCGGCCATCGATCAACGACCGCCCTTCTAGCGCGGTTATGCGACGGGAGTACGACAGTTTGCGGGGGCATGCGGGCCGCCGCTCAGCCATGCGAGCGAATCCGGTGCCTCTTGTGTGAAATGCTTCACATTCGGGACCCGAGAAACCTGCCTAGAGAGATTTCGCTACCTGATGGCTACGGTCGCCCTCGGTTCCGGTGAAAACCGGCCCCGCCGGCGGCTCGGGCCGAAGGCTTCTGTCACAGACTTCCAACGGCCCGCCAGACCACCGGCGGGCATTTTTTTGCCGGCGATCAAGCTCGTTCGATGCGGCACTGGTAGCAATTGTTCCGTGCCGAACGGACGTGAATGTAGGCTATGTCGTCGCGCTCGAACAAAGTCTCGGCGCGGGCCGCGATATCGCCGGTCGGAACGACGGCGCCGCTGCCGTAGACGATGCGGTCGTCCTTGCCATAACCGCGCACTATGTAGTCGCTGCTTTGGAGCATCTCAGGCAGTGCATCCGCCTCCGCGGCGCGTTGGCATTCGTCCGCATGCAGGAAGATCGGTCCGGTCTCCGCGTAAGGCTGAAGCTCCGGGAACGGCCGGTAGGCGAGGATGAGATAGCTATCGCCGGTTGCGACGTTCTTCATGCAATGCCGGCACGGCACGCCATCGCCGTCCGAAATCCTTCGCTCTGGCGTGTGGCCGTAAGCGTCGGGCCCTCCCCGCTGTAAGGCGCGCACGGCTTCGGTCGGCAGGGCTTTGAACTGGATGCTCATGGCAAAATTCTCCGGTGTCCTTGGCCGGAAACTATGACGAGCCGACAGCGTCTCCCACCCGATTCCTGCCAAGCGCTTCGTGCGTCGCTCGAAGCGCAGTATCGAATTACGAACCCGAAATCACGATACTAGACTTATCGGACTCGCCATGGACCGCGCTCCGCGCCATGATGATCGCAGAAGAAGGGTGCGGCGCGCGGCCGGCTGAGGTCGGGCGATGATCCGAGCATGATACGGCCCGCAGCGACGATCCGGACGACCAAGGCGCCCCGCTGGGCTTGCATCGACACGTGGCTGCCGAGGGCCAGCCGCCGCCGGTTGCGTAAGCGGCATCGAGGCAGCCGACTGCGCCGCGCTTCCCCTTAGCTACGGCCGCATGACGCTTGCGGAGCGCTCGGCGAAGGTCAGCGGATGCACGACCTCTTTCTTCTGCGCAACCGGCGTAAAGCCAAGCTTCTGGTAAAGCGGCAGCGCCGCCGGGTGGTCGAGCGTGCAGGTCTGCACGGTGATGCGCTTCGGCCCATACGACCATGCAGCCGAGATGGCCGCTCCCAGGAACCAGCGGCCGATACCCTGGCCGTGAGCATGTTCCATCATACCGAAATAGGCGAGTTCCACTTCCTCGGGCAGATGCGGCTTGAGGTCGAAGAAGCCGGCGGGAGAGCCGTCGAGGTAGAGCACGCTGATGTCGCGGTCCTCACGATGCAGGCCGGCGGCCAGTTCCTCGTCGCTCAGTCTAAGCACGTTGACCCAGTGCCATTTGCGCCCGACGCGATCCATCAGGTAGCGGTAGAAATGCAGCGGAATGTCCTTGGTCCTCAGCAAGGCGATCTGCCGGTTGTAGGGCAGCGGGGGAGATGAAGCCGGCGGTGCGTGCATTTCGAGGAATGTGACCGTGACATCGATATCCTTCGGTCCAGCGTTTTCCATCGCCGTCATTCCTTGCCCGTCACCACGGGAGTGTCGCTCAGCCCACCCCATTCGGTCCATGAGCCGTCGTACAGCCTGTTGTCGGTATGGCCAAGCGTCTCCAGCGCCAACGTGATCGCCGCCGCGGTGATGCCAGATCCGCACGAGGTGACGACCGGCTTTGTAAGATCGATGCCGGCCTCCTCAATGACCATGCGCAAGCGGTCCTTGGGTAGCAGTTCGCCATTCTCGGCAAGCGCGGCAACCGGAACATTGCGAGCGCCCGGCATATGGCCGGAACGGACGCCGGGACGCGGTTCGGGATCGGTGCCGGCGAAACGCCCGGGTGAGCGCGCATCGGCGATCTGGCTTTCTCCGCTTCCAACGATCCGGCGCATTTCGTCGAGGCTGACAATCCGGCTTGCATCGAAATCGGCATAAAAGACGCAAGGTGCGATCCGGGTCTGCTCCGCCGTTACCGGCCGCCCTTCCGCCTTCCAGCGGTCGAAGCCGCCATTCAGGATATAGACCTGGAAGACGCCCATGACGCGGAACATCCACCAGGCGCGCGGCGCCGAGAAATAGCCTGGACCGTCATAGATGACGATCGTGTCGTCGGCCGAAACACCCATCGAGCCGACATATTGCGCGAAATAGTGGGGCGACGCCAATGTGTGCGGCAGCTTGGAATCCGGGTCCGAAACGGCGTCCTGATCGAGGAAGCGAGCACCGGGGATATGGGCGTCGTCATACTCGGCGCGGGCGTCGCGTTTCTGCGCCGGCAGGTACCAGGACGCGTCAATGATGGTCAGTCCTGGCGTTCCCAACCGCTTCTCGAGCCAATCCGCGTCGACGATGAATGGGCTGTCTTCGGCCATTTTTCCTCTCCTGCCCGCTCCTGGCGACTTTGGTAGGTGTTGCTCGTCAATTCGCCGGCATCGGCCCGAAGCGGATGCGGAAGCGCCGGTTCTCGCGGCCCTTCTTTTCGATCTTGCCGATATGGATCTCGCCGATTTCGCCGGTGCTCTTCACATGGGTGCCGCCGCAAGGCTGACTGTCGATTGAGGCATTCTCGCCGATGCAGACCAGGCGAATCCTGCCGGTGCCGACGGGCGGCCGCACGTTCTTCGATTTGACAAGCCCGGGATTGGCCGAAAGTTCCTCGTCGGTGATCAGCCGCGTGAAGACGGGATGGTTGGCCCGCACAAGCTCCATCAACCTCGCTGTCACGTCCTCCTTGCTGAAGCCGGCATCGGGAATGTCGAAATCGACGCGGCTGTCGTCCTCGGCGACTGCTGCCCCGGTGATCGGAAACGGGCAGACGACGGTGAGCAGATGACACGCGGAGTGCATACGCATCAGAAGATGCCGCCGCCGCCAGTCGATGGCGAGCTTCAGCTTTTCACCGACGGCCGGCAGGGCCTGTTCAGGGGCCGGCACATGGATGATCTCGTCCTTGGTTTCGCCGGTGATGGCGGCGGCGATCGCGATGCGGCTGCCGTCGGCGCGCTCCAACATGCCCGTATCGCCTGGCTGTCCGCCCGACGTGGCATAGAAGATCGTGCGGTCGAGAAGGATGCCGCCGCGGTCATTGATGGCGACGACTTGCGCCTCCGCCGTGCTCAGATAGGCGTCGTCGCGAAACAGCGCTTCGGTTCTCTGCGCCATCAGGCCACCTTTTCGAACGGCACCGGGATGTTGGCTTTTTCGTCCATCCAGCCAGGGACCGGCAGGTTCTTGCTTCGCAGGAACTCGGGATTGAACAGCTTCGACTGGTAGCGCGTGCCGTAGTCGGCGAGGATCGTCACGATGGTATGGCCGGGGCCAAGCTCGCGCGCCAACCGAATGGCGCCGGCGATGTTGATGCCCGTCGAGCCGCCGACGCACAGTCCCTCTTCCTGGATCAGATCGAAGATGATCGGCAATGCCTCCTCGTCCGGTATCTGGTAGGAGAAGTCCGGCGTGAAGCCGTCGAGATTGGCGGTGATGCGACCCTGGCCTATGCCTTCGGTGATCGAGCTGCCGTCAGCTTTAAGCTCACCGCTGGTATAGAAGCTGTAGAGCGCAGCACCCAACGGATCGGCAAGTGCGATCTTGACTTGCCTGCTCTTGGCCTTGAGCCCGAGCGCAACGCCGGCGAGCGTGCCGCCGGAGCCGACGGCGGACACGAAGCCGTCGACCTTGCCGCCGGTTTGGGTCCAGATCTCCTCGGCAGTCGTGCGGATGTGGCCGTCGCGGTTCGCGACATTGTCGAACTGGTTCGCCCAGATCGCGCCGTTCGGCTCCGACCGTGCCATCTGCTCGGCGAGCCGCCCCGAAAGCTTCACATAGTTGTTCGGGTTCTTGTAGGGCACGGCCGGCACTTCGATCAACTCGGCTCCCAGGATCTTGATCGTGTCCTTCTTCTCCTGGCTTTGCGTGTCGGGGATGACAATGACTGTCCGGTAGCCGAGCGCCTTGGCGACCAGCGTGAGGCCAATGCCGGTGTTGCCGGCGGTCCCTTCGACGATGACACCACCGGGCCTCAGCAATCCGCGCTGTTCGGCGTCCCTGATGATGAAGAGGCCTGCACGGTCCTTGACCGATTGTCCCGGATTCATGAATTCGGCCTTGCCCAGGATCTCGCAGCCGGTTGCGTCCGAAGCCTTGTTGAGCCGGATCAGGGGGGTGTTGCCGATCGCTTCGATCACATTACGGGGCATGGGGATTCCTTTATGCGTGCGGCGAGACCCTAAAAACCGGAAGCCGCGGTTTCAAGGCAAGATTTTGCCTGGTCCAGTCGCATTCGGGACGCTGCAATGCTCCCGAGCATTTCAACGATGTCATCCAAAGCGCTCTTTTCATCCCATTTCTTCGCCGCTAGAGCACTAGCCCAGATAATTCGCAGGACTTTCAATGACACTCTACCGGGCCAACCCGAAAGACGGTGTCGCCTGGATCACGGGCGGCAGCAGCGGCCTCGGCCGGGCGCTGGCCAAGGACCTGGCGAGGCAAGGCTATGCCGTCGCGGTGACGGCGCTGGCCAGCGATCCAGCCGATACGCTGCTGGTTGAGACCGCGCAGATGGCCGGCCACGTGAAATCCTTTCCCTGCGATGTGACCGACGAAGAAGGGATGGCACGCACTGTCGCGGCGATCGAGAAAGACATGGGGCCGATCGTGCTCGCCGTCTTCAACGCCGGCAACTACATCGCCACCCCCGGTGAGCATCTCGTGGTGCGCGATTTTCATCGTTCCTTCGCCGTCAATTATTTCGGCATCGTCAACGGACTGGTGCCTGCGGTCGACTATATGCGCACGCGAGGACGCGGGCATGTCGTCCTGGTCGGGTCGGTCACGGCCTATTCCGGCTGGCCGACCACCGCCGCCTATGGCGGCACCAAGGCGGCAATCAACATCCTGGCGGAATCGCTGAAATACGACTTCGACAAGATGAACATCCGCATCCAGGTGATGAATCCGGGCTTCGTCGACACGCCGCTGACCGAGAAGAACATGCTGCCGATGCCGGGCCTGATGCCTGTTCACCGGGCATCGCGCCGCATGGCGCGCGGCATCCGGAGGGGAGGCTTCGAAGTCACCTTCCCCTATCACATAAGCTGGCCGCTGAAGCTGCTGGGCCTGCTGCCGCGACCCGTAGGCCGACTGGTGATCGGGCTGACCACCAGCTGGCGGGGACGGCCGTTGTATTTCGACCGCAAGACGCCGGGCGAAAAAAGTCCAACGGACAAAGCGGCGTAAAGCGCCTCGCGCTGAAACGCATTCAGGCAACGCGCTTTATGCCTTTCTATGCAAGTCGTTTCGCAAAACCCTCGCAGGCTTTTGCACGACATCCGCTGATCCGGGAGAGATTGCCTCTCGGTGAGCACCGCCATAGGTTGAGAATTGTTGCTTGGAGTCGGTCATGGGGCGACGGATCTTGCTTGCGGTACTGGGTCTCGTCGTTATCCTCCTCTCAGGCTTTTACCTCGGCCCACGCGTGGCGGTCGATACGACGATCCGTTTCGATCCTTCGGCGATCGGCGACGATCCGCAGGCCTATCTGGCGCGCGAAGAAGCGGCCGTACCCAATATCCGTGACGGGTTGGACAAGGAGATCATCTGGGCGAATCCGTTGGTTCACGCCAAGACCAAGCTTGCGATCGTCTACATCCACGGGTTTTCGGCATCCAAGGGCGAGATCCGGCCGCTGCCGGACGACGTCGCCGGGGAGATCGAGGCCAATCTCTTCTACACCCGCCTGACCGGCCACGGGCAGGACGGCGCGGCCATGGCCGAAGGCAGCGTGAATGCCTGGATCAACGACTATGAGGAGGCACTGGCGATCGGGCGCGCGATCGGCGAGAAGGTGATCGTTATCGCCACCTCGACTGGCGCCTCACTGGCGACATGGGCTGCAGCCCAGCCTGGTGCTTCCGACGGCGTCGCGGCAATCGCATTCATCTCGCCTAATTTCGGCGTCAAGGCGTCGGGCGCCGAGGTCCTTACACTGCCTTGGGGCAGAGAGATTGCCGAACTCGTCGGCGGCAGGGAGCGCAGTTTTCCGGCGCGCAATGCGCTGCACGAAAAATTCTGGACCACCAAATATCCGATCGCGGCGGCCTTGCCGATGGCTGCGCTCACCGAGCTCGCCTATCGCGCGCCGGTCGAGAAGGCGACCATCCCTGCCCTGTTCATCTTCTCGGATGCCGACAAGGTGGTCCGGCCGGACCGCACGCGCGAGGTCGCCGGCCGCTGGGGCGGTCCGCACGAACTGGTGCCGGTCGACGATACGGGCGATCCGGACAACCACGTCATTGCAGGCGATGCAATATCGCCGCAGACCACGGGCTTTCTGACAGAGCGGATCGTGGTGTGGGTGAAGGCGCTGATGCAGCAGCAATCAAGTCCGTGAGACGAGAAACGGCCGGAGCGTTGCTTCCGGCCGTTATGCGATTTCAATCAAACCTCGGTGGGACTTTAAGCGGCCCGGTTCGCCGGCCGCTTGCCGCCGAAGCGGCGCTTGTTGTTGCCCTTGAAGCGCTTGAAGCCGTCAGGCTTGTGCTCGCCATTCGGCTTGGCGCCCGCAGGACGTTCGCCTTGCGGCTTGGGCGCGAATTGGCGCTCGCCACCGGGCTTGCCGCCGAAGCGCTTCTTGCCGTTGTTGCCGCTGCCGGGACGGCTGCCATCACGACGGCCGCCATGGTGCTCGCGGTCATTGGCCGGCTCGAAATGACGCTCGGTCCTTTCCTTCGGATCGCGCTGCGGGTCGGGACTGCCGAGATGATCGGCAATGACCGGGAGCTTCATGCGGATGATGCGCTCGACCTGCCGCAGCTTGCCGTTCTCCGATGGATCGCAAAGCGTGATCGCGATGCCGTCCCTGCCGTTGCGGCCGGTACGGCCGATACGGTGGACATAGCTCTCCGCTTCGTCCGGCAAGTCGAAATTCACGACATGGCTGATGCCTGGGACGTCGATGCCGCGCGCGGCGATATCGGTCGCCACCAAAATACGCACCGAGCCGACGCGGAAATCGTTGAGCGCCTTCTGACGCGCGTTCTGCGACTTGTTGCCGTGGATCACTGCGGCGTCGAAGCCGTCGCGGGCAAGGTCCTTGGTGACGCGGTCGGCGCCATGCTTGGTGCGCGAGAACACGATGACCGAGCGCATCGCCTCGTCGGCCAGCATCTTGGACAGCACTTGGCGCTTCTGCTTGGTGCGGGCAAGCACCACGCTTTGCACGATCTCGGCCGCCGTCGTGCTCTGCGGGGAGACTTCGATGCGGACGGCGTCCTTCAGCAAGCCCTTGGCGAGTTCCGCGATCTCGTTCGGCATGGTGGCCGAGAACAGCGCGGTCTGGCGGTTCGGCGCGGTCGCCTTGGCGATGCGCTTGACGTCGTTGATGAAGCCCATGTCGAGCATGCGGTCGCCCTCATCGAGCACCAGCCATTTGGTATCGGCAAGGATGAGGTCGCCTTCCCGCACCAGGTCGGTCAGCCGGCCGGGCGTGGCGATCAGGATATCGACGCCGGGTGCGATCTTCTTCACCTGGCTGTAGCGGGAGACGCCGCCGAGCACGAGCGCGGTCGAGATGTGCGCGCCCTTGGCGAGCAGCTTGATGGTGTCCTCGATCTGTACCGCTAGCTCGCGTGTCGGCGCCAGGATCAGCGCGCGCGCCGTCTTTGGCCGGCGCTTCGTGCCGAGCCCGATGATCTTCGACAGGATCGGCAGCGCGAAAGCCGCCGTCTTGCCCGAACCGGTCTGAGCAATGCCGAATATGTCGCGGCCTTCGAGCTGCGGCGGGATCGCCTGCACCTGGATCGGCTTCGGATCCGTGAAGCCCGCGGCATTGGCGGCCTTGAGCAGCGCGCCGGTGATTCCAAGAGTAGCGAAACCGTTCTGGTCCGCCTGATTTTCATTGGTCAAAATAGTCTTCTTTCACGCGGCCCTGTGGCCGCAAACATCATGGCGGCAGGAGCGCAACCTGCCGTCGAAAAATTGTCAGGAAACGACAAGGCGGCGGACGGGGAGCGTCCGCGCGGCTGCGCTGTCGTGCCCGCAGGCGTCATGCCCCGGGGCTCTTTCGCCAGCTTGCCGATCGACGGGAGGGCCCACCGGAAAGAGGGAAAACAGACGCAACCAGTCTCAATTGGTGGAGAAAGCCGAAGTTCGGCCCAAGCGCCTATGCGACCGCATATGGCCGAGTCCGCCGCAAAATGCAAGGGTGGATGTTGCAGCGCAACAAAACGCCGATCGAAAAGCGACGCTTGCGCTGCGCTGCCCTCACGATTACCACAAACCACCTTTCTATTGTGGGGGCAGCGATGAAGGACGTGCTGAAGGAACTCGAGCGCCGCCGCGAGATCGCCCGGATGGGCGGCGGCAAGCAACGGATCGAGGCCCAGCACAAGAAGGGCAAGCTCACCGCCCGCGAGCGCATCGACGTCTTCCTCGACGAGGGTTCGTTCGAGGAGTTCGACATGTATGTCGAGCACCGCTCAACCGACTTCGGCATGGAGAAAACCAAGATCGCGGGCGACGGCGTCGTCACAGGCTGGGGCACCGTCAACGGCCGTCCAGTCTACCTTTTTGCCAAGGATTTCACCGTCTTCGGCGGCTCGCTGTCTGAGGCGCATGCCGAGAAGGTGGTCAAGGTGCAGGAGATGGCGCTGCGCAATCGCGCGCCGATCATCGGCCTCTACGACGCGGGCGGCGCACGCATCCAGGAAGGCGTGGCCGCGCTCGGCGGCTATGCCGAGATTTTTCAGCGCAACGTGCTCGCCTCCGGCGTCATCCCGCAGATTTCGCTAATCATGGGCCCGTGCGCCGGCGGCGATGTCTATTCGCCGGCCATGACCGACTTCATCTTCATGGTGCGCGACACCTCCTACATGTTCGTCACCGGGCCGGACGTGGTGAAGACGGTGACCAATGAGACGGTGACGGCCGAAAGCCTCGGCGGCGCCACGGTACACACGACCCGATCCTCCATCGCCGACGGCGCCTATGACAACGACGTCGAGGCGCTGCTGCAGATGCGCCGGCTGATTGACCTGTTGCCGGCGTCCAATACCGCAGAGATTCCCGAGATCAAATGCTACCAGTCGGTGACGGACCATGACATGTCGCTCGACCGGCTGATTCCGGACAACGCCAACAAGCCCTACGACATCAAGGAACTGATCCTGAAGGTTGCCGACGAAGGCGACTTCTTCGAGATCCAGGCGAGCTTCGCCAGGAACATCGTTACCGGCTTCGGCCGTGTGGAGGGGCGAACCGTCGGCTTCGTCGCCAACCAGCCGATGGTTCTGGCCGGCGTGCTCGACTCCGACGCCAGCCGCAAGGCGGCGCGCTTCGTGCGCTTCTGCGACTGCTTCTCGATCCCGATCGTTACCTTGGTCGACGTTCCAGGCTTTCTGCCAGGCACCGCGCAGGAATATGGCGGGCTGATCAAGCATGGCGCAAAACTGCTGTTCGCCTATGCCGAAGCCACCGTGCCGAAGATCACCGTGATCACCCGTAAGGCCTATGGCGGCGCCTATGACGTGATGGCGTCGAAGCACCTGCGCGGCGACATGAACTATGCCTGGCCGACGGCGCAGATCGCGGTGATGGGCGCAAGGGGCGCGGTCGAGATCATCTACCGCAAGGACATCGGCAACGCGGAGAAGATCGCCGCCCACACCAAAGCATACGAGGATCGGTTCCTGTCGCCCTTCGTAGCGGCCGAACGCGGCTATATCGACGAGGTGATCATGCCGCATTCGACGCGCCGCCGGATCGCGCGGGCGCTGCGCATGCTGCGCAACAAGGATATGCAGAACCCCTGGAAGAAGCACGACAACATTCCGCTGTGAGGCGGTGGTGTCGCGACTGGTCCTTGTAGCTGGCAAGCATTTCGGCAGGTCCGCCGTTATTCTCGTTGCTTAGCCCCTCTCCTTCCGCTTGGCCTCGCGACGGGGAGTCGCCGACCATCTCAATCGGTGGAACCTCGAAAGCCGGCCGGCGGCTGGAACTCTGGCTTACGCAATCCGTCGTCGGAGGTTGACAACTGGCAACCTCTAATCACATTGAAATCACATCAATGTGATGGCGGTAATGAATGCTAATAACCCTTGCAACAAAGGGCGTCGTTCCGTGCAAAGGCTACGGCGGGATAGAACGTCAGGTCGACTGGCTGGCCACTGAACTGGTCAGGCAGGGCCACCGTGTCGTCCTCGTGGCGGGCCCTGGATCGTCACATCCACTGTGCGAAGTCCGGCATGCTGTGAGCGATGCCGAGTGCCGCGCGGCGATCCCCAAGGACACCCAAATCGTCCACCTTCATGCGTGGAAGGTCGAGGTTGACTTCCCGACCCTCAACACCGAGCGGGGCCATTTACCGGATTATCCGCGGCCGCAACCGAACTGGAGCTTCATCAGCGCACGGCACGCCCAGCTGCACGGCCGCAAGACCTTCGTCTACAACGGCTTTCCGGTGGATGACTATCGGCTGGCCGAATCGAAGAGCGATCGCCTCCTCTTCATGGCGGCCATCGCACGCGCCGGAAAGGGCTTGAACCGGGCAGTCGAGCTCGCCAGGAAATTCGACTTTCCCCTCGATATCGCCGGCGGCTCGCGGTGGAAATTGCTCGGCCGAAGTCGGACCCGCCGCGAGGGCGTCTTTTTCAAGAGTCTTTCCCGCCGCTATCGCTTCAACGGCGTCGTCGACGGCGACGACAAGCTGCGCCTGCTGGGCGCATCGAAGGCCTTCCTCAATCCGATCGCCTGGGAAGAGCCTTTCGGCAATGCGCCGGTCGAGGCGATGCTGTGCGGCACGCCCGTTTTGACCACAGCGCGCGGCGCCCTGCCGGAGACGGTGGACACGGATACGGGCCGGTTCTTCGAGAGCGACGAGGAGTTTGCTGAAGGTCTTGCCGAGGTCGCCGACCTGTGCATGCGCAAATGCCGTGAATCTGCCGCGGACAGATTTCCGATCGCGAAAACCGCGAAGGCCTATCTGGAACTCTATGCCCGCATCCTTGATGGCGAAGCGCTTCCGTGACAAGGAACCGGCATGCTCGCCGTTCGCGGCGACTGCGTCGGATCGAAAAGGTATCGCGCGTTGCGCCCCATTCTCGTGTTCTGCTTGCCGGCAATCGGCGACTTCATCCGCTGCCATTCGGCAATTCAAATCATAGCAGCGACGTTTCCCGGACAGCCGATAGACGTCATCACCTCGCCGCTCGCCGCGCCCCTGGCGCGCTTGATGCCGCATGTCCGGAAGGCCTGGACCGTCGAGAGGCATTGGAACCCCGGTCTCAAGGAGCGGGTGCGGCTGGCGCGCGAACTCCGCCAGGAGAATTATCAGGCAGCCTATCTGCTCACCAGCAGCACCAAGGCGGCCCTGGTGCCGTGGCTGGCGGGCATTCCCGAGCGCATTGGATATCCGCGCGAGCTCCAGTTCGGCATCGTCAACCGGCTGCCGGCGGGATGGCTGAAAACCTTCGTGGCCTTCGGCCCGCGCAAGACAAGGCTCGTCGAACAGGTCTGTGCGATCGCGCTCCTCGGCAAGCAGCCCGCCGAGGAAAAACAGCTGCCGGCCCCGCGGCTGGCGATTTCGTCCGAAGACGTTGCCAAGTGGCGCCGGCGCAACGGCATCGATCCGGCAAGGCCGGTGCTTTCCCTCTATACTTCCGATTTCGAGAACATGCGCTCATGGCCGCCCGAGCGCTTCGTCTCGGTCGCACGAAAGCATATCGAACGGGGTTGGTCCGTCTGGCTTGTCGGCGGTCCGCGCGAACGCCAGGCTGCCGCCCAGATTCGCGCCTTGTTGCCTGAGGCGATCGACTTCACCTCGACGCCCGACATTGCAGAGGCCATGCACCAGATCGCGGCCTCCACCGTCTTTCTCGGTGTCGATGGCGGTGTGTCCCATGCAGCCGGCGCCTTGGGCATTCCAAGCGTGCTCATCTTCGGCTCGAACCGATCCTACGTGCATGGACCCTTGAACGAGCAGGTAACCTTCATCGAGCCTCCGATCTCGATACCGAGCTGGGTCCTGAACACGCGCGGTATCAGTGAGCAGCGTGTGCTCGAAGCGCTGGCGGCAAGCGTCGGAAAATACGCACCCCAACCGGTATGACCGCTTACTCCTCGGTGGCGCCAAAGCCCGCGCTCATGCTCGCGCGGGCGGTGTTCGTCCACGGCGTCGCATGATTGTCGATGCGCATCTGGAACAGGAAATAGGTCGGCGAGCAGAAGCCGATGCCCTTGACCCTGCCAGCACCCGGCGTGTCGGACGGCAGCGACTGGCACATATAATCCTCGCGGCAGAAACGATCGGCCGAGCAAGCCGGACGGTTACCGCGATTAACTGCGCCGCCGAGGCATTGGTCGAAATTGTTGGTCGCCACGCAAATATCGAACTTCTTGCCGCCGACCAGGCCGCAGATTTCGCTCGGCATCGGCTTGCCAGCCTTGAAAGCGGAGAAGGCCAGATCCTTCGCGTCGCAGCCGCGATAGGCGAAGCCGCCTGGCACACCGATCTTGGGCGGCCGGCAGGTATAGGCGGTGCGTGAAATGGCGGGCGCGAACGCCGCGAACTGGCCGGTGACGTTGTAACGGTCGTTGAAGGGCTGCGCGGTGTCGCTGGCAATCGTTCCGGTCAAGCAGGGATGGCCGGAAAAGATGTTCCGGCTCTCCTTCGGCAGCAGGCATTGCGCCAGTTTCGTCCTAACCCCTGTAGCGGTCGCGATCGGTGTGCAGACCGTGCCGGCTCCGCATTGCCAGCTGCTGCCGAAGCGGGCGGCGTCTTCCGGCACCAGGCACGGCATGGTCGTCTCGGCCGGCGTATAGGCGATCTCGCCGGTGTCTTTCCACGCGGCGGGTGGTGCGAAGGACAACGGGCGAAACCCGTTCGCTTCTCTGCCTTCCACAGTCGCCTGCAGCCACGCCTCGCGGCGCGGAATCTCGGCATGGAGATGCGGCGAGATGCCGACTTCGATGCGGTTGAGCGGCGAAGTCGTGCTATCGTCGAGGCCGATGAAATGGAATCCTGCGGTCGAGCCCGCCTGATGGCAGCCATGGCAGGCGCCGTTGTCGAGCCGCTCGATCAGGGCTTCAGCCGTGCGCGCTAATGTCAGTTTCGAATAGTCGACCCCGGCAAGCGCCTCCGGTTCGAACAGTGGCGTGAATGGATGATTGGCCTGCCTGGCACTGCCGAAGGTCGACCAGGAGATGACCTTCTTCGCTAGGAATTCATCCGGGATTTCGTAAACGCCGAGATCGATTGCACCGGCATTGGCGCGGACATAGTCCGTAAGCCTCGCCTTCAACCGCGCGTCTTGCGCAAGGCGGATGGTGTCCGGCGTATTTTCGAGCGGTTTCTGGCTGATTGTGGTGCCGTCGATACCGAAGATGCGCATGAGATAGGCGGCCTGACCGCCAAATTCGGTCTCCTGGCCGGATGGAAAGCGCACCACCTGAGCGTTGAGTTCGAGCTGCTTGAAGGAGAGGCTCGCTTTATCCAGCGGTCCGCCGGACAGCCACCCGGCATCCGCCGCTTCGTCGATCTGCGGCGTCCAGCGCCCGGCGACGCCGGTACAGCCGCCGTCGGCGTCGGGAGCTGCGCGGTAGATGGCACTGAAATTGAACGGCAGCCTCGAGGCCAACACCTTGCCGTTCTTCCTGAAACTATAGGCAAGGCGGTAGATGAAGCGCACCTCGCCGCAGCCCGCTTCCCCACCGAGCTTTGCGAAGTCACGCCGGTCGAGCCGGTTGACGACGCCGACCAGCCGGAAACGCGCAGCGTCGGTCTTCAGCCAGCGCATGTCGATGATGCGGCCGACATTGCCGTCGGTCACCTCATAGAGCGGCCGGCCGCCTGCTTTCAGGTCGGCGCGCAGTGCTGCGACATCGGCCGCTACGGTGTCGACGATGGCGTGGTAGGCCGGCGCCGCGTCATAGAGCGTTTTCAGATCATCCTTGCCGCTGATGCCAAAAATACCGGCGAATCCGAAGCCATCGGCGTCGAGCTTGGCGAGCACCTGCGGATCGTCCACGACCGTGACCGGACGACCGGCAGCATCAGCCGCCCGCACGCCAAGAACAGCGATGGCAGCGACCGCGACAAGGATCGCCAGCCTCATCATCGGGCAGCCATCCCATTCTCGACCAACGCGTGCAGCACAGGCACCATCGCCAAAGGCAAATCCTCGGCGATCAGGCCGGGTCCGAACCGGCTGCCGGCTTCGGCGTGTATCCAGACAGCCGCGCAGGCCGCTTCGAACGCCGGCATGCCTTGTGCCAGGAGCCCGGCGATGATGCCCGCCAGCACGTCGCCCGAACCCGCGGTGGCAAGCCACGGCGCGCCATTGCCGTTGATCGCGGCGCGGCCGTCTGGTGCTGCGATCACCGTGTCGGCGCCTTTGTAGACGATGACGGCGTTGGCTCGCGCCGCCGCCGCGCGGGCCTTGCCGAGTTTGGAAAGAGCCTTGTCGCCCGCGACCTTGGGCAACAGCCTGCCGAACTCGCCTTCATGCGGCGTCATCACCAGCGCCGGGGCGCCGGACTTTCGGGCAGCCTGGAAAAGCGTCTCAGCCACGTCGCGAAACGAGGTGATGCCGTCGGCGTCGAGCACCAGCCCTTCAACGCAGGTCTCCTGCGCGTGCCCGGCGCCGAGCAGCGCCAGGACAAAATCGCGCGCCTTTTCGCCGATGCCAAACCCCGGGCCGAGCACAAAGGACGAGGGGCGGCGGTCGGCAAGGAACGCACCGAGATCGGCAACTGCGTCGACCTTGCGCAGCATGATCGATGTCAGATGCGCGGCATTGACCTGCATGGCATTCGCCGGCGACAGCACCGTCACCGCCCCTGCCCCGCTTCTTGCGGCTGCGAGCGCCGACAGGCGCGCGGCACCGGTGGCCGCAGGACCGCCCGAAAAGACACTGACATGACCGCGCTTGTATTTGTGCGCATCGACGGCCGGAACCGGAAAGACAGGCAGCCAGGGCGCCGGCGCATTCTCGAAACTGCGCGGCGCGACTCGAGCGATGATGTCGTCACCGATGCCGATATCGGCGAGCACGATCTCGCCGCTCATTTCCCGCCCCGGCAGCAGCAGATGCCCCGGCTTCTTTCGCGCGAACGTCACGGTAACGACCGCCCGAAATGCGCTGCCGAGGATGGCGCCGCTTTCGCCGGAAACGCCCGAGGGCAGGTCCACGGCGACGACCGGCAAGCCGAGATCCGCAACGACCTGGACGGCCCGGCCGGCATCGCCCGACAGTGCTTTCGAGAGCCCCGCTCCGTACAGCGCGTCGACCACCAGCGATCCCGGTTCGGCCGCGAAGGCAGATAGCGGTCGTGGCTCCAACGGGCAATCGGCTGCAGCCAGCGCGGCATCGCTGCCCGCGCGCGGTTCGCCCGATTGCCACAACGCAACGTCGACACCGCTCTTCCGGAGCAGGCTCGCCACGACATAGCCGTCGCCGCCGTTGTTGCCGGGTCCGCAAAGCACGTGCACCCGTGCCGCCGCCGGATAGCGCGCCATGAGCACGGCCGCCACGGCCTCGCCGGCCCGGCGCATCAATCCGTAGCCGTCGAGCGGACCTTGTGCGATCGCCAGCCGGTCGGCTTCGGCCATTTCGGACGGGGAAAGAAGTTCATTGCGCATGGGATTGCCGATCTCCATCCGATCAAGCATTGTCCGATTTGCGGCTCGAAGCAAACAGCGGCGGGCGTATGCATCCCAGAGCGGTGGGCGCCCGGAGGGGAATCTGCCTGCAAATTGCGCTATCTGCTCAAGTTTTGCGCAGACGGATGGAGGAGCGATGTATAGGCTTTGGGCGTCGATGACGCATCCGATGCAGCGGATGACGCGGATTTGCATTCGGGTGCGGCAAGGCATGGAAATCGCCCGATACCGCCCTCAACCTCTGGTAATTGGCACGCTTCGTGCTTGATGAAGGCGCAAGCGGGGCGCGCAACCCGTCTCTTTGGCAGTGGAGGCCACTTTCTACATGAAAAAGATCGAAGCGATCATCAAGCCATTCAAGCTGGACGAAGTGAAGGAAGCGCTTCAGGAGGCCGGGCTGCAAGGCATCACCGTCACCGAGGCCAAGGGTTTCGGTCGGCAGAAGGGCCATACCGAGCTTTATCGGGGCGCCGAGTATGTCGTCGACTTCCTGCCCAAGGTGAAGATCGAGGTCGTGCTCGGCGACGACGCCGTCGAAGGCGCCATCGAAGCCATACGCAAGGCGGCGCAGACCGGCCGCATCGGCGACGGCAAGATCTTCGTTTCCAACATCGAGGAAGTCGTCCGCATCCGCACCGGCGAGACCGGCATGGACGCGGTCTGACTCCACCCGTCTTCCTGAACCGTCATCATCAAAAAACGTCAGCACACAGGGATACATGACATGACGACAGCCAAAGACATCATGAAGCAGATCAAGGACAACGATGTAAAATTCGTCGACCTGCGCTTCACCGATCCGAGGGGCAAGCTGCAGCATGTGACGATGGACGTCGTCGAGGTCGAGGAGGACACGTTCGCCGACGGCGTCATGTTCGACGGCTCCTCGATCGCGGGCTGGAAGGCGATCAACGAGTCCGACATGGTGCTGATGCCGGACACGGATACGGTCCACATGGATCCGTTCTTCGCCCAGTCGACCATGGTGATCCTGTGCGACATCCTCGATCCGATCTCGGGCGAGGCCTACAATCGCGACCCGCGCGGCACCGCCAAGAAAGCCGAAGCCTACATGAAGTCGGAAGGCATCGGCGACACCATCTATGTCGGCCCGGAAGCCGAGTTCTTCGTGTTCGATGACGTCAAGTACAAGGCCGATCCCTATAACACCGGGTTCCGCCTGGACTCGACCGAGCTGCCGTCCAACGACGACACCGACTATGAGACCGGCAATCTCGGCCATCGGCCGCGCATCAAGGGCGGCTACTTCCCTGTGCCGCCGATCGACTCCTGCCAGGACATGCGTTCCGAGATGCTGACGGTGCTCGCTGAAATGGGCGTGCGCGTCGAAAAGCATCACCACGAGGTCGCGGCCGCCCAGCACGAACTCGGCATCAAGTTCGACACGCTGGTGCGCAACGCCGACAAGATGCTGATCTATAAGTATGTCGTGCACCAGGTCGCCAATGCCTATGGCAAGACGGCCACTTTCATGCCGAAGCCGGTGTTCGGCGACAACGGCTCGGGCATGCACGTGCACCAGTCGATCTGGAAGGGCGGCAAGCCGACCTTCGCCGGCAACGAATACGCCGGCTTGTCGGAAACCTGCCTCTTCTACATCGGCGGCATCATCAGGCACGCCAAGGCGATCAACGCCTTCACCAACCCGCTCACCAACTCCTATAAGCGTCTGGTGCCGGGTTACGAAGCGCCGGTGCTGCTCGCCTATTCGGCGCGCAACCGTTCGGCCTCCTGCCGCATTCCGTTCGGCTCCTCGCCGAAGTCGAAGCGCGTCGAGGTCCGCTTCCCCGATCCGGGCGCGAACCCCTATCTCGGCTTTGCCGCCATGCTGATGGCGGGTCTCGACGGCATCAAGAACAAGATTCATCCCGGACAGCCGATGGATAAGGATCTCTACGACCTGCCGCCGAAGGAATTGAAGAAGATCCCGACGGTCTGCGGCTCCCTGCGCGAAGCGTTGCAGAACCTCGACAAGGACCGCGGCTTCCTGAAGGCAGGCGGCGTGTTCGACGACGACCAGATCGACTCTTATATCGAGCTCAAGATGGCCGAGGTGATGCGCTTCGAAATGACCCCGCACCCGGTCGAGTACGACATGTACTATTCGGTGTAAGCGACTGCATTCCCGACAGAAAACAACCCCGGCGAAAGCCGGGGTTTTTTCGTGAACAGCTCGCCAGAGGGCGGAAAGGCCGCAGGACGGGCCTCGTCAGAACAGCAGGCCAGCACTGTCGCGAGAGCGCGGATCTCATCGCCGCCAAGCAAGCCAGGCGTAAAAAAGCCCCGGCATTTCGCCGGGGCTTTTTTGATGTTCGCTGGCCTGGCGCGGACTGCCGCCCACGCCGTAGAAGCATCACGCCGCAGCCGAGACCTTTGCGTCGGTCGCGACCTCCGAGATCGTCTTCAGGACCTGCGAGGCGATCTGGTAGGGGTCGCCCTGGGAGTTCGGGCGGCGGTCTTCCAGATAGCCCTTGTAGTCGTTCTTGATGAAGGAGTGCGGCACGCGGATCGAGGCGCCGCGGTCGGCAACGCCATAGGAGAACTTGTTCCACGGCGCAGTCTCATGCTTGCCAGTCAGGCGCTTGTCGTTGTCCGGACCATAGACGGCGATGTGATCCATCAGGTTCTTTTCGAACTGGGCCATCAGCGCCTCGAAATAGGCCTTGCCGCCGACTTCGCGCATGTACTTGGTCGAGAAGTTGCAGTGCATGCCCGAGCCGTTCCAGTCGGTATCGCCAAGCGGCTTGCAGTGGAACTCGATGTCGATGCCGTACTTTTCGGTAAGGCGCAGCAGCAGGTAGCGCGCCATCCAGATCTGGTCGGCGGCCTTCTTGGAGCCCTTGCCGAAGATCTGGAACTCCCACTGGCCCTTGGCCACTTCGGCGTTGATGCCTTCATGATTGATGCCGGCTGCGAGACAGAGGTCGAGATGCTCCTCGACGATCTGGCGCGCGACATCGCCGACATTCTTGTAGCCGACGCCGGTGTAATAAGGTCCCTGCGGCGCCGGATAGCCGCTCTCGGGGAAGCCGAGCGGGCGGCCATCCTTGTAGAAGAAATATTCCTGCTCAAAGCCGAACCAGGCGTCCTCGTCGTCCAGGATGGTCGCGCGGCTGTTCGAAGCATGCGGGGTGACGCCATCGGGCATCATGACTTCGCACATGACGAGAACGCCGTTGGTGCGCGCCGGATCCGGATAGAGCGCGACCGGCTTCAGCACGCAGTCGGAGCTGCGGCCTTCGGCCTGGTTCGTGGAAGAGCCGTCGAAGCCCCACAGTGGCAGCTGCTCGAGCGTCGGGAACTCGGCAAACTCCTTGATCTGGGTCTTGCCGCGCAGATTGGGGGTCGGGGTGTAGCCGTCGAGCCAAATATACTCGAGTTTGTATTTGGTCATTCCAGTGCCTCTCGTTGCTTGGACGCCGGGGCGGCATCAACGCATGGCCGGACCGAGCCGGCCTGCCGTGCGCTAAAATGCAATTCGTATGCCACTCTCCTCGTCCAGGGTGCGGCAAAATGGTCATCGCAAAGCGTTGATTTTGCTGAGCCTGCGCAGCAATGCGCGGCGATCGTTCAGGCGCGCTTTCTGCATAAATATTGTGCAGCGACTGATCTTTTTGTGAGCATATTGCCTAAATGAATCGCAGAACCTATCTTGGGAACAGATTTGAATCGACTTGCTCCTGAAGAGGTACGAGGCCGCCAATGGATGTCACCACGTCCCGTCCTTCGGCAAAGATCCTGATGTTCCCGCTTGCAGGCCGGGCGTCTGCCTCAAATTTAGGCGCAAAGGCGAAATTCGCGGCAGAGCTTGCCTCGTTGCGCAATACGCACGCAGATTTCGACGGCTGGTACCATCAGGCGGCAATCGAGGAAGAACACAAGCAGCGCAAGAGCTGACCAATTCTTTCCAGCTCGAGACGAGAAAAAGCCCGGCGCGATCGCTCGCGCCGGGCTCTTCATTTGCCGAGGATCGGCTACTGCTTGGCGTCCAGATCGGTGCCAAGCGTATCCCTGACGAAGATCATGCCGATGATAAGCGACATCGCGGCGATCACCACCGGGTACCAGAGGCCGTAATAGATGTCGCCCTTGTAGGCGCTGAGTGCGAACACCGTTGCCGGCAGCAGGCCGCCGAACCAGCCATTGCCGATATGGTAAGGCAGCGACATGCCGGTATAGCGGATGCGGGTCGGGAACATCTCGACCAGGATTGCGGCGATCGGCCCGTAGACCATGGTCACGAACACGACCAGGATGAACAGGATGCCGATCGTCACCGGCCAATTCACCGCCTCCGGATCGGCGACCATGGCAAAGGCACCACCGCCCGGGATGTTGTAGACGGTGACCTCGGGGGCGCCGGCCGCTTCCTCCTTGGTCAGCAGCTTGTCGGCCACCGCCTTGTCGGTCGGAACGGTCGTTTTCTCGCCGCCGCGGATCGCCGCGGCATCGAGCTTCAGTTCCGGATTGGCTGCGACGAAGGCGTCGAGCTTCTGGTCCGGCACCTTGGCCGCGGCCCGCTTCAGCGGATAGCCGCCATCCTGCAGGGACATGTTGACGGCCTTTTGGAAGGCGGCCTCCTTGGCCTTGGCCTGATCGCCGGCGGCGACGGCGTCATAGGACTGCACCGTCTCGTTGCCGATCTTGACCGTGGCGGCCGTGCCGGGTGCCGCGGTCGAAACGACGTCGTAAGGCACCGAGTTCTTGGTCAGGAACGAGGTCGCGATATCGCAGGATGTCGTGAACTTCGCCGTGCCGACCGGATTGAACTGGAACCTGCAGTCGCCGGGGGCCGCGGTCACCGTTGCGCGCGTGTTCTGCTGTGCGGTGGCCAGCGCCGGATTGGCGGCCCAGGTCAGCGCCTTGAACAGCGGGAAGGTGCAGACGATTCCCAAAGCAAGGCCGGCCATGATGATCGGCTTGCGGCCGATCTTGTCGGACAGCCAGCCGAACACGACGAAGAAGATCGAGCCGACGGCAAGCGCGATCGCGATCATAACGTTGACCGACCACGCGTCGACCTTCAGCACGTTCTGCAGGAAGAACAGCGCGTAGAACTGGCCGTTGTACCAGATCACGGCCTGGCCTGCGGTGAGGCCGAGCAGCGCCAGAAGCGCGATCTTGGCATTCTTCCACTGGCCGAAGGCTTCTGACAGCGGCGCCTTGGAGCCCTTGCCCTCCTCCTTCATGCGCTGGAAGGTCGGCGACTCCGAAAGCGACAGCCGGATCCAGATCGAAATGGCAAGCAGCAGGAAGGAGACGATGAAGGGAATGCGCCAGCCCCAGGCAGCGTAGGTTTCCTTGCTGAGCGAACCCTGGACGATGAGGATGACGATCAGCGACAGGAATAGGCCGAGCGTTGCCGTCGTCTGGATCCAGGAGGTGTAGAAGCCGCGGCGATCGTCCGGCGCGTGCTCTGCGACATAGGTTGCGGCACCGCCATATTCGCCGCCAAGCGCCAGCCCCTGCAGCATGCGCAGCCCGATCAGTATCACCGGCGCCGCGATGCCCCAGCTGGCATAGCCGGGCAGCAGGCCGACCAGGAAGGTCGACAGGCCCATGATCGTCATGGTGACGAGGAAGGTGTATTTGCGGCCGACGAGGTCGCCGATGCGGCCGAACACAAGCGCGCCGAAGGGACGGACGAGGAAGCCGGCGGCGAAAGCCAGCAGCGCGAAGATGTTGCGCGTCGCCTCGGGGATGGTCGGGCTGAAGAAGGTCGCGCCGATGAAGGCGGCCAGCGAACCGTAAAGATAGAAATCGTACCATTCGAAAACGGTACCGAGCGAGGAGGCGAAGATGACCTTCTTTTCCTCCCGCGTCATGCCGCGGCTTTTTCCGCCGGCGGTCGATGCCATTGCCATTGATATATCCTCCCGTGGATCCCGTCTGTCCTCGATGGCTGCGCGCCACCGTCCGCAATTCCTCCGAACGCGGACTCAAAAACGCGGCCAACGAAGGAAAAAATGGCAGAAAGCGCCCCGGAAAGGCACCGCGACGATGGGATTATGACTTTGGTATTAGATGCAATGCGAAGCGGCGCTCAGGCTTTGAGCGACTCAAGCAGGCTGACTGCCGCCATCATGTCGCGCTTGCGGGCGGAGCGGCGCGCGACGGCTTCGGCATCCTGGCCCCAGTGCTCGATCTGCCAGTCTTCGTCGACATGGCCGGCGGCCCAGGCCTCCTCGCCGTCGAGCTCGCCGAAGTCGACGGCAAGCGCCAGCAGCGCTGAGCCGGTCAGCGAGGTCATGACGTGGATCGCGGCCAGACGCAGCGGCTCGGCGCGCTGGGCAAGATGAGCGCCAAGGACGGCGATCGTCTCGCGCGGCTGCTCGACATGGATGACACCTTCGGCGAGGTTGAAGCGCACGCCGAGGTTGCTTCTTGCCCAATCGAGAACCGGATCCCAGAGCCTGTTCTGACGGTCTACCAGCCCCTGCGGGCCATCGGCTCGGTAGCAAAGCAGGTCCGACGAAGCGAAGCGCAGGACATCCTCCAGCACCGCTTGCGGGTCGCTGGCCACACCGTCGAGTGCAGTGTTGGCAAGGCGCATCACCGGCATGGTCACAGGGTCGATGATCTCGCGCTGGGCGGAAAATTCGTCAGCAACCAGCGTCGCGGCTCCTTCAGTCGGCAACACCAGCAGCGCCTTTCCCGGCGTGCGGACCGGCCTGCCGTCCAGATGGACGGCAAAACCGCCTTCGACCGGCACTACCGAAACCGCCTTGTAGAAGCGCTTCGGCAGCGGCGTCTTCATCTGGATCTGGGCGCGGCGCACCGGATCGGGATCTGAAAGCTGCTTTCCCGCTTCGAGGTCGTTGAGGATGTCGCGCATCTCGAACTCCTTACGCTGGGACCTGCTTGCGCGACGGCCGATTGACGATGATCAGCCCGGCCGCGATCAGGCCCAGTGCCAGGAAGATCCTGATCGTCAGCGGCTCGCCCAAAAGCACGGCGCCGCACAGAACACCGAACACCGGCGACAGGAAGGCGAAGCTGGACAGGCCTGCCGCCGGATAGCGCGTGAGCAGCCAGAACCACAAAACATAGGTGAAAGCGACGATATAGAAAGACTGGAACATCAATGCCAGTGTCGGCAATGCAGCGATTTCGCGGATCGGCGGGCCGGCGAACGGCATCACAAGGGCACCGACGACGGCGGCGCCCGCGAGTTGATAGAGCAGAAGCTTCTCGGCGCTGGTTTCGACCAGCTTCGATCGCTTGATGACGATGCTGGTCAACGCCCACAGGATGCCCGAGCCAAGACTGAGGAGATCGCCCGTCAGCGTCGCGTCATTGCCGGCGAAGATGCCGTCTGAGAACACGGCCAGAAGGCCGCAGAAGGCAAGCACGAGGCCCCCAAGCTTGCGCGCGTTGATGCGCTCGCCGAGTAAAAAATGGCCGCCGATCAGGACCCAGAACGGCATGGTGTTGACCAGGAGCGTGTTGCGAGCGACGGTCGTGTATTCCAGCCCGATATAGAGAAACAGGAACTCGACGCCGAAGAGCACGCCGACGACAATACCGGCGCTGAGCGTCCCATCCGCTTCAAACAGCTTGATGCCGCGCAACCGGCACCAGCCGAGAACGCACAGCCCGCCGATGATCGAGCGCGCGATCGATACGAAGACCGGATCGTAGCCGGCATAGGAGACCTTGGCGGCGACGTAGTTCAGGCCCCAGGACAATGTCAGCCCGACCATCATGGCGGCCGCGGTCATGTCGACCGCGTCGCGTCGGCCGAATGTATCGGCAGCACCGCTCAATTGTCGTCCTCCGCGCTCTGCTCATCGAAGCCGAGCAGGTTCCAGCTTTGGCGCATATGCGGCGGCATCGGCGCGGTAACATCGATGACGCCCTGGTCTGGATGCGGGATAACGATGCGGCGCGCGTGAAGATGAAGGCGGTTCTGGATGCCGCCGGGAAACTCCCAATTCGTGTCGGCCTCGAAATATTTGGGATCGCCGATGATCGGGCAGCCGATATGGGCGGCATGGACGCGAAGCTGGTGGGTGCGGCCGGTATAAGGTTCCATTTCCAGCCAGGACAGCGACTGCGCCGCCTGCTCGACGACGCGGTAATAGGAAACGGCATGGTCGGCGCCCTTCTCGCCATGCTTGGCGATGCGCACGCGGTCGCCGTCCGGCGTCGCCTCCTTGACAAGCCAGGTCGAGATCTTGTCCTCGCGCTTCGGCGGCACGCCCTTGACCAAGGCCCAATAGGTTTTCTTCGTCTCGCGCGCCCGGAACGCTTCCGACAGCTTCATCGCGGCAAGGCGGGTGCGGGCAACGACCAGCACGCCGGAAGTGTCGCGGTCGAGGCGATGGACGAGGCGCGGCTTCTCGCCCTTCTGGTTGCGCCAGGCCTCGAGCATGTCGTCGACATTGCGCGTGACGCCGGAGCCGCCCTGCACGGCAAGCCCGGCCGGCTTGTTGAAGACGAAGACTTTCGGGCCCTCGTGCAGCAGCATCTTGGCCAGCACATCGGCATCGCCCTGGTTGCGGATCGAATGGCCGGTGAGCGCGGCGTCGCCCTTCTTGTCGACTTCGAGCGGCGGAATGCGCACGGTCTGCCCGGGCTCGACGCGCGTGTCGGCCTTGACGCGGCCGCCATCAACGCGGACCTGGCCCGAGCGCAAGAGCTTTTGCAGGTGACCGAAGCCAAGGCCCGGATAATGGACCTTGAACCAGCGGTCGAGCCGCATGCCCGCTTCGCCGGCCTCCACCGTGATTTGTTCGACACCTGCCATGGTTACGCTTTTCCGGTTGAAAGCGGCGCCATAGCACTAAGGCAGAGAGGTTGCGAGCCAAAGACCCAACAACGGACAAAGATCGCGCCAAAGAGTGTTGCGCAGCCGCGGGCGCGGACGCCTCAGTTTGCGGCCGCCTTCTTGGCCTTGGACGAGCCGATCATCTTCCAGTTCTTGTAGAACATGGAATTGACGCGCTCGACGCTGACCGAGACGATGGCGAGAAGGTTGGCGATCAGGCCGGGGAATGGCGATGGACGGATGATATCCATGAACACGCAGTAGCGGCGTCCGTCATATTCGTTCACTGAACGGTGCAGCAGCGTGTCGTCGAAAATGTAAAGCGGGTTGTCGTGCCAGTAGTTCCTGGCGCCGTTGCACTCGACGAAAATCTCAGCCTTGACCGGCAACAGGTTGTAGAGGATGCGCAGGCTGAGCCGCAGCGGCCCGAAATGCCAGGAAGTCGATTCCTTGCCTCTGAAGACTGAGACGGCGATGGTCTTGATGTATTTGAAGTCCTTGTTGAATTCCGCGACGTTGTCGATCTTGTGCTTGCCATACCACTGATAGACATACATGCCGCGCCGACCGGTGCCGAAATTGGCGTCGATATCGGCGATGATCTCGTCCTTGCGAGCCTTGAAGACGTCGAGAACCTCGTTGACCTCGCGCTGATAGTCTGCAGGGAACTGCTCCAGCTTCCATACGCCCGGGTTCCGATAGCAAAGCAGGTCGACCAAAAGGTTGAATGGCGACAGCAGCCAGGTGAAGATGCCGTTGCCCAGGAAATAGCCGCGGAACAACGACAGATCCTTGTTTGCATTGCGCATCACGTCGATCAGACCGCAGACGATCCAGATCGTGGTCAGGATCGGGATAAAATAAAAGCCAAGCGCGAGAAGCGGGACTGCGATAGCAGCCTGACGAAGAGTCTTACGGGTTTGCTTTGTCATAGTCTTTCGCTTGGGAGCGCGATCCTGTTCGCATGAGCCAAATCACGGCGACCCCCGCCAGCCGTGCGCCTTCATAGGATTTTTCATGACGCGGCACAATCTGGAACAGGTTTGCCCGCTCACGATCGCGCCAGCATCTCGACTTTGCTGTCATGCCGACGAAGCTTCGCCGCGAAGCACCCGAGCCCGCCGAGTCGCGGAAGCGGCTATTCCCGCTCTTTGCGCAGCTTTGCCCAGTATTCCAACCGCTTCTTGACCTCGCGCTCGAAGCCGCGCTCGGGCGGATCGTAGAAAGTGCGGCGGCCCATCTTTTCCGGGAAATAGTCCTGGCCGGAAAAGGCATCCGGCTCGTCGTGGTCGTAGCGGTAGCCGGCGCCGTAATCCTCTTCCTTCATCAGCTTGGTCGGCGCGTTGAGGATGTGCTTGGGCGGCAGCAGCGAGCCGAATTCCTTGGCCGCTTGTGTCGCCGCCTTGAAGGCGGTGTAGACGGCATTCGACTTGGGCGCGGTGGCGAGATAGACGGTGGCCTCGGCGAAGGCGAGTTCGCCCTCGGGCGAGCCGAGATAATCGTAGGCGTCCTTTGCGGCATTGGCGACGACCAGGGCCTGCGGATCGGCAAGCCCGATATCTTCCACCGCCATGCGCACCAGCCGGCGGCCGAGATAGAGCGGATCCTCACCGGCATCGAACATGCGGGCGAGGTAATACAGCGCAGCGTCCGGATCCGAGCCGCGCACCGATTTATGCAGCGCCGAGATCAGGTTGTAATGGCCGTCCTGGCCCTTGTCGTAGATCGGCGCGCGACGCTGGATGACGCGCTGCAGGCCTTCGGGCCCAAACACCTCGCCCGGCCTGGCGGCGCGCCAGACTTCCTCGGCGAGCGTCAGCGAGGCACGACCGTCGCCATCGCTCATGCGGATGAGCATGGCCCGCGCCTCGTCGTCGAGCGGCAGCGCCCTGCCCTCGGTCGCCTCGGCCCGCTCCAGCAGCTTGGCGATGCTCTCCTCGTCCAGCGAGCGGAAGACGAGCACCCGCGCGCGGGACAGAAGCGCCGCGTTCAGCTCGAAGGACGGGTTCTCCGTCGTGGCGCCGACCAGCACCACCGTGCCGTCTTCCATGACCGGCAAGAAACCGTCCTGCTGGGCACGATTAAAGCGATGGATCTCGTCGACGAAGAGCAGCGTCTGGCGGCCATTGGTCCGGCGCAGTTTTGCTGCCTCGAATACTTTCTTCAGGTCGGCGACGCCGGAAAACACCGCCGATATCTGCTCGAAGGCAAGGTGGGTTTCGCCGGCGAGCAACCGCGCCACCGTCGTCTTGCCGGTGCCGGGCGGGCCCCAGAAAATCATCGAGCCGAGCGTGCCGCACTTGATCAGCCGCGTCAGCGCGCCATCCGGGCCGGTCAAGTGCTCCTGGCCGACAACCTCGCCAAGGGTCTTCGGGCGCAACCGGTCAGCCAGCGGCCGGCCGGGCGGCGCCTTCTCCGGTTCATCGACGCTGAACAGATCGGCCATGCGCTTTTATTTGGTTGGAACGCGGCCCCTTTTCCAGAGCCTGCTCAGTAACGCAACACTTGGCGCAGTATCTGCCCACCGCGCTCGACGGTAAACCGCCACCACCGCGTGTCCTGCTGCGCAATCTGTGCCAGCGTCGCCGCCTTATCGATGCTCGTGCCGTTCACTTCGCGCACGATGTCGCCCGGTTGGAAGCCGAAATCGGCGGCCGGTGAATCGCGGTTGATGTCGACCACGGTGACCCCCTTCATGTCGGTGCGCAGCCCGAGACGCTGGGCAAGGCGCGGCGAAAGCTCTGCCACCTTGGCCCCGGCGAAGGGGCTGCGGCCATGCAGCGTGACCTCGCTCGGCTTCGCGCCTTCGGGCGCGCGCTCCAGCGCAATCTCAAGCGTTGCCTGCTGGCCCTTGCTCAGCACGGCGAAGGTCGCCTTGGTGCCGATCGACAGCGTCGCCATGCGGTAATCCAGCGCCTCGATGCTTTCGACCGGGGTGTTGTTGAGCGACAGCACGACGTCGCCGGGCTTGAGCCCCGCCTTGCCGGCCGGTCCGGCCCCATCGACCGACGAGACCAGCGCGCCGGTCGGCTTTTCCATGCCAAGCGATTCCGCGATCTGGGGTGTCACGGCTTCAAACTCGGCGCCGATATAGGGCCGCTCGAAGAAATCCAGGCCGGCCTTGGCGGCGTCGGCGAAAGCCCTGACCATGTTCGACGGAATGGCGAAACCGATACCGATCGAGCCGCCGCTGCGGCTATAGATAGCCGTGTTGATGCCGACCAGCTGGCCGCCCATGTTGATCAGCGCGCCGCCGGAATTGCCGGGATTGATGGCGGCATCGGTCTGGATGAAATAGCCGGAGTCGGAAACGCCGATATGGCTGCGGGCAAGCGCCGAAACGATGCCGCTGGTGGTCGTCTGGCCGACGCCGAAGGGATTGCCGATGGCGAGCACCAGGTCGCCGACCTCGAGCGCGTCGGAATCGCCGATGGCGATCACCGGGAACGGCTTGTCGGCGGAGATTTTGAGCACGGCAAGATCCAGTGTCTCGTCCTTCAGCATCACCTTGGATGTGAACTCGCGCCCGTCGGCCGTCGCGACCTTCACCTCGTCGGCATCCTTGATGACATGGTAGTTGGTGACGATCACGCCGCTCGGATCGACCAGCACGCCGGAACCGAGCGAAGACTGCGCGCGCGGCTGCGCGCGGCCGAAGAACTCCTCGAAGAAGGGATCGCCCTCGAACGGCGAGGTCACCTTTGCGGTCTGCGAGGCATAGACGTTGACCACGGCCGGCGCCGTCTGCTTGACTAGCGGCGCAAACGAAAGCTGCACCTCCTCGCGGCCGAACGGCACGCGCTTGTCGGGCCCGGAAGTGGAGTTCTCGCCCTCGACGCCATGCAAGAGATCGGTCAGCACGTCGGAAAGGCCAGGGTCGGCCGGCTTGGCGGCATCTTCTGCGAATGCCTGTCTGACGCTAGGAGCCGCGGCGAAAGCGGCAAGCGTGCAAACCGCAATAAGAAACAGCCGTTTGAGGTGCATTCCGAATCCTCCAGATCAGGCGCCATTGTCCCGACGATTGTGCAGAATGAAAGGCTAATGCACGGAAATACGATGCTTGTCGCGCAAAAGAGTGAGAACGAGAACGAAAATCCGCTCGCCCTGCTCGCTGGTTTCAGAACGAAAAAGGGGCCCCGAAGGCCCCTTGAATTCATTCGCTGAAAACCTGGCCTTATGCGGCCGCGGCTTCCTCTTCGCCGCCTTCGGCCTCGAGACGCGCGCGGTCGGCGGCGCCCTTGGCCGAGGTGTCGCGGTCGACGAACTCGATGACCGCCATGGCGGCATTGTCGCCGTGGCGGAAGCCCGCCTTCATGATGCGCAGGTAGCCGCCGTTGCGGCTGGCGTAGCGCGGTGCGATGGTTTCGAACAGGCGCTTGACGACGCCTTCATTGCCGATCTGCGCGATCACCTGGCGGCGGGCGTGCAGGTCGCCGCGTTTGCCGAGCGTCACCAGCTTCTCGACGATCGGACGCAGGTCCTTCGCCTTCGGCAGGGTGGTGACGATCTGCTCGTGCTCGATCAGCGACACGGCGAGGTTGGCGAACATCGACTTGCGGTGGCTTACGCTGCGGGCGAAGCGACGGCCTTTGAAACCGTGGCGCATAGCTCTTTTCCTTCTTTAGTTGTTCAAGAGGCCACGGCCTCTGATGGTTTTCCGCATGACCGTCGGATCGAGCGGCTCGCGCCGCCGATCCTTGGAATTCATGCTCAATACTGATCCTCGTAACGCTTGGCGAGGTCTTCGATGTTTTCCGGCGGCCAGTCCGGCACTTCCATGCCGAGGTGCAGACCCATCGCCGCCAGCACTTCCTTGATCTCGTTCAGCGACTTCCGGCCGAAATTCGGAGTGCGCAGCATCTCGGCTTCGGTCTTCTGGATCAGGTCGCCGATATAGACGATGTTGTCGTTCTTCAGGCAGTTGGCCGAACGCACCGAAAGCTCGAGCTCGTCGACCTTCTTGAGCAGCGCCGGGTTGAAGGCCAGCTCGGTGACGGCCTCGGTGGCGACTTCCTTCTGCGGCTCGTCGAAGTTGACGAACAGGCTGAGCTGGTCCTGCAGGATGCGGGCCGCGAAAGCCACGGCGTCCTCGCCCGAGATCGAACCGTCGGTCTCGATGGTCATGGTCAGCTTGTCATAGTCGAGAACCTGGCCTTCGCGGGTGTTCTCGACCTTGTAGGAGACCTTCTTGACCGGCGAGTAGAGGCTGTCGACCGGGATCAAGCCGATCGGCGCGTCCTCGGCGCGGTTGCGCTCAGCCGGCACATAACCCTTGCCGGTGTCGACGGTGAATTCCATGCGGATCTCCGCGCCCTCGTCCAGCGTGCAGATCACGTGGTCGGGGTTGAGGATCTCGACGTCGCCGACGGTCTGGATGTCACCGGCAAGCACGGCGCCCGGGCCCTGCTTGCGCACGACCATGCGCTTGGGACCATCGCCTTCCATGCGGATGGCGATTTCCTTGATGTTGAGCACGATGTCGGTCACGTCCTCGCGCACGCCGGCGATGGACGAGAACTCATGCAGCACGCCGTCGATCTGCACGGCGGTGACGGCCGCGCCGCGCAGCGAAGACAGAAGCACGCGCCGCAGCGCGTTGCCGAGCGTGAGGCCGAAGCCGCGCTCGAGCGGCTCGGCCACGAGCGTGGTCAGCGTCTTCTTCTTCGACGAGAACTCGATCTTGTTCGGCTTGATCAGTTCCTGCCAGTTTTTCTGGATCATGGTGTCTTCCTTCCTTTGACCCGCCACCATCCAATCGTGGCGGGCAGCCTGGAATTGCCGCGGAGGAGCGCCTTGGCGCTCACGCGGCGTTCAAAAATATTAGACGCGGCGCTTCTTGCGCGGACGGCAGCCATTGTGCGGGATCGGCGTCACATCGCGAATCGAGGTGATGGTGAAGCCGGCCGCCTGCAGGGCGCGCAGCGCCGATTCACGGCCGGAGCCGGGTCCGCAGACCTCGACCTCGAGCATGCGCATGCCGTGTTCCTGGGCCTTCTTGGCGACGTCCTCGGCGGCCATCTGGGCGGCGAACGGGGTCGACTTGCGCGAACCCTTGAAGCCCTGGGCGCCGGCGGACGACCAGGCGATCGAATTGCCCTGCGCGTCGGTGATGGTGATCATCGTGTTGTTGAAGGTCGAATTGACGTGGGCAACGCCCGACGAGATGTTCTTGCGTTCGCGACGGCGAACACGAGCGGCTTCCTTGGCCATGGTAGTCCTTTCAGTTGATCTCTACACCGCCGTAACGCCAGCGGCTCCACCTTTGCAGTGAATGGTGAATAGTGAAATGGTGAATGGTCAAAGCGCCATTCACCATTCACCACCAACCATTCACCAATTACTTCTTCTTGCCGGCGATCGCCTTGGCCGGGCCCTTGCGGGTGCGCGCATTGGTATGCGTGCGCTGGCCGCGGACCGGCAGCGAGCGGCGGTGACGCAGGCCGCGGTAGCAGCCGAGGTCCATCAGCCGCTTGATGTTCATCGAAACCTCGCGGCGCAGGTCGCCTTCGACCTGGTAGTCGCGGTCGATCGTCTCGCGGATCTGCAGCACTTCCGCGTCGGTCAGCTGGTTGACGCGGCGGTCCGCCGGGATGCCGACCTTGTCGACGATCTCCTGGGCAAACCTCTTGCCGATGCCGTGAATGTACTGAAGCGCAATGACGACGCGCTTGTTGGTCGGAATGTTGACGCCGGCTATACGAGCCATGTTCTTTCATCTCCATTTGGGCCGGCCATCCTTCAAAAAGGCAGGCCCGGCGCTATCTAAGTTGCCCCGCGTCCGGTGGAGGCCGGCCCTTGCGGGAGTTTCCTGGTTCAAAACGGATGCCCTGCCCTTTGCGGGCAAGCAAAGTCCATGCCTGATAGGAAGACGGGCCGCCATACCCCAATGGCTTCTTCCAGTCAAGCGCAATCTTTGCTTGCCGGAGCGGCCTAGCTCACCGCCGCCGTGAGCACCCGCTCGATCTCCGCGGTCACCGCGTCGATGCCGGCCATGCCGTCAACGCTCTTCAGCCTGCCTTTGGCATAGTAGTAGCCGGTCAGCGGCGCCGTCTTCTTGTAATATTCGCGCAGGCGCTCCTCGAACACCGCCGGATTGTCGTCCTTGCGCACCGGCTGGCCGGCCGCCTTGGCATCCTCGGCCCGCTTGACGATGCGCCCGACCAGCGCCTTGTCGTCGACGACGAGCTCGATGACGCTGTTGAGCGCGATGTTGCGCTCGGCGAGCATGGCTTCGACGGCATCGGCCTGCACCAGCGTGCGCGGATAACCGTCGAGGATGAAGCCCCTGGCGCAGTCGGGCTGGTCGATCCGCTCGGCGACGATCGCATTGACGATCGCGTCCGACACCAGCTCGCCGGCATCCATCACCGCCTTGGCCCGCCTGCCGACTTCGGTTCCGGCCTGGACGGCGGCACGCAGCATGTCTCCCGTCGAAAGCTGGGGTATGCCGTGTTTTTCTACCAGTCTCTGTGCTTGCGTCCCCTTGCCCGCTCCTGGCGGCCCAAGCAATATCAGCCTCATCTGCTCCTCTTACCCCCGCGCAACTTCGACTTCTTGATCAGGCCCTCATACTGGTGCGCGATCAGGTGACCCTGAATCTGCGCCACCGTGTCGAGCGTGACACTGACCACGATCAGAAGCGATGTGCCACCGAGATAGAAAGGTACGCCAGTCGCTGAAATCAGGAACTCAGGCAGCAGACACACCAGCACCAGGTAGATGGCGCCGATGACGGTGATACGCGTCAGAACATAGTCGATATATTCGGCGGTGCGCTCGCCCGGACGATAGCCCGGGATGAAGCCGGAATGCTTCTTGAGCTGGTCGGCCGTGTCCTTCGGGTTGAAGACGATCGCCGTGTAGAAGAAGGCGAAGAAAATGATCATCGCCGCATAGAACGCCATATAGAGCGGCTGGCCGTGGCCCAGCGCCGCAAGAACCGTGCTCGCCCAGGCAGGCAGGTTGGTGGTCTGCGAGAAGCCGGCAACCGTTGCCGGGAGAAGCAGCAGCGAGGAGGCGAAGATCGGCGGGATGACGCCCGAGGTGTTGAGCTTCAGCGGCAGATGCGAGGTGTCGCCTTGGAACATGCGGTTGCCGACCTGCCGCTTCGGATACTGGATGAGCAGGCGGCGCTGGGCGCGCTCGAAGAAGACGATGACGCCGATGACGACGACGGCGAGCACGATGATCGCGAGAATCAGGCTAGTGGACAGCGCACCGGTGCGGCCGAGTTCCAGCGTGCCTGAAATGGCGTGCGGCAGACCGGCGACGATGCCCGAGAAGATGATCAGCGAAATGCCGTTGCCGATGCCGCGCGCGGTGATCTGCTCGCCGAGCCACATCAGGAACATGGTCCCGCCGACAAGCGTGACGACGGTCGAGATGCGGAAGAACATGCCGGGATCGGTGACGATACCGTTGCCGCCCTCCAGCCCGACCGAAATGCCGTAGGCCTGCACCAAGGCCAGCAGCACGGTGCCGTAGCGCGTGTACTGGTTGATGATCTTGCGGCCCTGCTCGCCTTCCTTCTTCAGCGCTTCCAGCGACGGGATGACCGAGGTCATCAGCTGCATGATGATGGAAGCGGAGATGTAGGGCATGATGCCGAGCGCGAAGATCGCCATGCGCTGCACGGCGCCGCCGGCAAACATGTTGAACATGCCGAGCACGCCCTTGCTCTGCGAGGAGAAGGCCTGCGCGAAAGCGTCGGGATTGATCCCGGGAAGCGGGATGTAGGTGCCGAGGCGGTAGACGAGCAGCGCGCCGACGGTGAACCAGATGCGCTTCTTCAGATCCTCGGCCTTGGCGAAGGCCGCAAAATTCAGATTGGAGGCTAGTTGTTCAGCAGCCGAAGCCATGCCTGATTTTCTCCGCTAGAGCATGATGCCGAAAAGTGTGAAGCGGTTTTCGGAACGGAAGACATCATCCTCTACTTCATTGATTATGCTCTACTTCATTGATTTCTATGTCGCGCTCGATGCCCGCAGCTCAGGCGGCGCGTGTCACCGAAGCTCACGAGATAAGCTCCGGACCGTCAACATGCAAGCGGCCGCGTTGACGCGGCCGCCTAATTGATCAGGTCAAAGCGCGGACGGGCGGCAAAAATGAAATCATACCCGCCGGCCGCGCTTCAAATCGCCGTTACTCGGCGGCGGCCGCTTCCGGCAGCTTCACCGAACCGCCGGCCTTCTCGATCTTCTCGATCGCAGCTTTGGAGGCGCCGGCGACGTCGAAGCTGAGCTTGGCCTTGAGCTCGCCGTCGGAGAGCACGCGCACGCCGTCCTTGGCGCGGCGGATGACGCCGGCAGTGATCAGGGTCTCAGCCGTCACGGTCTCCTTCGCGTCGAGCTTCTTGGCATCGACGGCAGCCTGGATGCGAGCAAGCGACACGACGGTGAAGCTCTTGGCGAACAGGTTGTTGAAGCCGCGCTTCGGCAGGCGCCGGTAAAGCGGCATCTGGCCGCCCTCGAAGCCGTTGATGGCAACGCCCGAGCGTGCCTTCTGGCCCTTAACGCCGCGACCGGCGGTCTTGCCAGAGCCGGAGCCGATGCCGCGACCGAGGCGCTTCCTGGAGTGCGTGGCGCCGTCCTTGTCACGCAGATCGTTGAGTTTCATGTTTCTGTCTCCTGCGCTTCCGTTCAGGCCTCGTCCACAACGCGGACGAGGTGCTGGATGGCGGCGATCATGCCGCGCACCGAAGGGGTGTCTTCCAGCGTACGCCGCTTGTGCATCTTGTTGAGGCCGAGGCCGACCAGCGTCGCGCGCTGCTCCTTCGGCCGGCGGATCGGCGAACCGATCTGCTCGACGGTGATGGTCTTGGTAGCTTTCTTGGCCATGGTCGAAATCCCTGGTCAGCGTCGACTATTCTTCGGCCGCGACGGCGGTGCCGCGGCGGGCCTGAAGGGTCGAGTACTTGATGCCGCGCGCAGCGGCCACATCCTTCGGATGCATCTGGCTCTTCAGCGCGTCGAAGGTGGCGCGAACCATGTTGTATGGGTTCGACGAACCCATCGACTTGGCGACCACGTCGTGCATGCCGAGTGTCTCGAAGACGGCGCGCATCGGGCCGCCAGCGATGATGCCGGTACCCTGCTTGGCGGCGCGCAGCAGAACGCGTCCGGCGCCCCAGCGGCCCTCGACGTCGTGATGCAGCGTGCGGCCCGAACGCAGCGGCACGAAGATCATGTCGCGCTTGGCCGATTCGGTCGCCTTGCGGATCGCCTCCGGCACTTCGCGCGCCTTGCCGTGGCCGAAGCCGACGCGGCCCTTCTGGTCGCCGACGACGACAAGTGCGGCAAAGCCGAAGCGACGGCCGCCCTTCACCACCTTGGCGACGCGGTTGATGTGGACAAGCTTGTCCACCATGCCGTCGTCCCGCTCTTCGCGTTCACGCTCGCGGCCGCGGCCGCCTTCCCTACGTTCCTGTGCCATATCCTAGTCCTTGTTCTTTTCCGGAAGCACGGGTTGCTGTTTGCCGGCGCCTCTAGCGGCCCACCGGCGGTGAATTTCTCCTTTGCATGATCCTGTCCGAAAAGTCTGCAACTTTTCGGGATCATGCATTAGAAGCTCAGACCGCCTTCGCGGGCAGCCTCGGCCAGCGCCTTGACGCGGCCGTGATAGATGTACGGGCCACGATCGAAGACGACTTCCTTGACGCCGGCCTTCGACGCGCGCTCGGCGATCAGCTTGCCGACCGCGGCAGCAGCGGCGCTGTCGGCGCCGGTCTTGAGCGAGCCCTTCAGCTCCTTCTCCAGGGTCGAGGCGGCGGCCAGCGTGTGGCCCTTGGCGTCGTCGATGACCTGGACGTAGATGTGCTTCGAGGTGCGATGCACCGAAAGCCGCGGCCGCTCGCCGGCGACCTTCTTGAGCTGGCGGCGCACGCGCTGCGCGCGGCGCTGGGTGGTTTCTTTAGGGCTAGCCATGATTCTGTTCCTTGCCTTCAGAAAACGGGGGCAACCGTGTGCGGTAGGCCAAGCCTCCCGCGGTCGCGCCCCGCGGCGATCAAAAGTCTTACTTCTTCTTGCCTTCCTTGCGGACAATCCGCTCGTCGGCATAGCGCACGCCCTTGCCCTTGTAGGGTTCGGGACCGCGATACTCGCGGATCTCGGCCGCGACCTGGCCGACCTGCTGCTTGTCGATGCCGGAGACCGTGATTTCGGTCGGCTTCGGCACGGAGATCGTGATGCCCTGCGGCGTCTCATAGACCACGTCGTGGCTGAAGCCGAGCGCCAGCTGCAGGTTCTTGCCCTGCATGGCGGCGCGATAGCCGACGCCGGTGATCTCGAGCTTCTTCTCGAAGCCGTCCTTGACGCCCTGCAGGATGTTGACGATCTGCGTGCGCGACATGCCCCACTTGGCGCGGGCGGTCTTGGTCTGGTCGCGCGGCTCGACCGAAATCTCGGCGCCTTCCATCTTGACCAGCACTTCGTCGTTGACCACGAACTTCAGCTCGCCCTTGGGGCCCTTGGCCGTCACGGTCTGGCCGTTGACGGTCGCGGAGACGCCCTGCGGCAGCGAAACGGGTTTCTTTCCGATACGAGACATTGTTGTCTCCTCTTCCTTTACTGCTGTGAATGGTGAATGGTGAAATGGCGAACGGCGCGGTCAAAAGTCCCGTGCAGTCTCACCATTCACTATTCACCATTGACCATTCACCCTTAGAAAATCTGGCAGAGGATCTCGCCGCCGACATTCTGCTCGCGCGCTTCGTGATCGGCCATGACGCCCTTCGGCGTCGAAAGGATGGCGATGCCGAGGCCGTTGGCGACATGCGGGATCGACTTGGCCGAGACATAGACGCGGCGGCCGGGCTTCGAGACGCGCTCGATTTCGCGCACGACCGGAGCGCCGTTGAAATACTTCAGCTCGATCTCGATTTCCGACTTGCCGTTCTCGAAGTCAGTCTGGCTGTAGTCGCGGATATAGCCTTCCGACTTCAGCACTTCGAGGACGCGGGCGCGCAGACGCGAGGCCGGGGTCGAGACGCTCGACTTCTTGCGGCCATAGGCGTTGCGGATGCGGGTCAGCATATCGCCGAGAGGATCGCTCAATGACATCTCAGTGTCTCCTTACCAGCTCGACTTGACCAGGCCCGGGATCTGGCCGTTGTTGCCCAGATCGCGAAGCGCGATACGCGAAAGCTTGAGCTTGCGATAGTAGGCGCGCGGACGCCCCGTCACTTCGCAGCGGTTGCGGATGCGGATCTTGGCCGAGTTGCGCGGCAGCGCCGAAAGCTTCAACTGGGCGCGGAAACGCTCTTCCATCGGCTTGGACTGGTCCATGACGATGTCCTTGAGCGCCTTGCGCTTGGCGGCGTACTGACCGGCAAGCTTGCGGCGCCGGTTGTTCTTCTCGACTGAGCTGGTCTTTGCCATTTCAGATTTTTCCTTTTTCGCTGCCGTTACTGGCGGAAGGGGAAGTTGAAGGCCTTGAGCAGCGCTCTGGCCTCGTCATCCGTCTTCGCCGTCGTACAAACGATGACGTCCATGCCCCAGACCTGATCAACCTTGTCGTAGTTGATCTCCGGGAACACGATGTGCTCCTTGATGCCCATGGCGTAGTTGCCACGGCCGTCAAAGCTCTTCGGGTTCAGTCCGCGGAAGTCGCGAACGCGCGGCAGCGCGATGTTCACGAGGCGGTCGAGGAACTCGTACATGCGTTCCTTGCGCAGCGTGACCTTGGCGCCGATCGGCATGTTCTCGCGCACCTTGAAGCCCGCGATCGAGTTGCGGGCGCGGGTGACGACAGCCTTCTGGCCGGCGATCAGCGCGAGGTCCTCGGCCGCGACCGAGGGCTTCTTGGAATCGCCGGTCGCTTCGCCGACACCCATGTTCAGCACGATCTTGTCGATGCGCGGAACCTGCATCTCGTTGTCGTAGCCGAACTGCTCCTGCAGCGCCTTGCGGATGGTCTCCTGATAGACCTTCTTGAGGCGCGGCTCGTTCTTGGCAGCTGCCTGCTTGGTTTCAGCCTTAGCCATTGATGACTTCTCCCGAACGCTTGGCGACGCGCACCTTCTTGCCGTCCTTCTGGATGGCGAAGCCGACGCGGGTCGGCTTGCCGTCCTTGGGGTCGGCCAGCGCGATGTTCGACAGGTGGATCGGCGCTTCCTTGGTGATGATCCCGCCCTCTTGGGACTGGGTCTGCTTCTGGTGACGGCGAATGAGGTTCACGCCGCGGACCAGCGCGGTGTCTTCCTTCGGCTGCACCGATAGGACTTCGCCCGAACGGCCCTTGTCCTTGCCGGCAAGCACGACGACCTTGTCGCCTTTTCTGATCTTTTGCATGGGTCCGGCTCCTTACAGCACTTCAGGCGCGAGCGAGATGATCTTCATGTGGTTCTTGGCGCGAAGCTCGCGCGGAACCGGCCCGAAGATACGTGTGCCGATCGGCTCTTTCTTGTTGTCGACGAGAACGGCCGCGTTCTTGTCGAAACGGATCACGCTGCCGTCCGGACGGCGGATGTCCTTGGCCGTGCGAACCACGACCGCCTTCATCACATCGCCCTTCTTAACGCGGCCGCGCGGGATGGCTTCCTTGATCGACACCACGATGATGTCGCCGACGGAGGCATACTTCCGCTTCGAACCGCCCAGCACCTTGATGCACATGACACGACGGGCGCCGGAATTGTCCGCGACGTCGAGGTTTGTTTGCATCTGAATCATGACTGGCCGCCTTCTTCTTTTCTAACGGGACGGGCTTTCACCCCTCCCCGGTCTGTCCAAAATTCGTTTCGTTCGCCCGGATCAAGCCTGATCCGCGGTGATGACGACCCAGCGCTTGTCCTTGGAGATCGGCTTCGATTCCTGGATGAACACCTGGTCGCCGACCTTGTGGGCGTTGTTCTCGTCATGCGCCTTGTACTTCTTGGTCAGGCGCACGGTCTTCTTCATCACGGGATGCGTGAAGCGCCGCTCGACCTTGACGACGACCGTCTTCTCGTTCTTGTCGCTGACGACGGTGCCCTGCAGGATGCGCTTTGGCATGGTTCTCGTCCTTAAGCCTTCTTGGCCGCGGCTTTTTGCGCGGCGATGGTCTTGATGCGCGCGATGTCCCTGCGGACCTGCTTCACGCGTGCGGTCTTCTCGAGCTGGCCGGTGGCCTTCTGGAAGCGCAGATTGAACTGCTCCTTCTTGAGGGCGGCCAGGTCGTCGGCCAGCTGATCCTGGGTCTTGGTCCGGATATCTTCGGCTTTCATGATCGCCTGTCCTTATTCTGCGATGCGCTGCACGAAGCGCGTCTTGACCGAGAGCTTGGCGGCGCCGAGACGCAGCGCCTCACGCGCAGTTTCTTCGCTGACGCCGTCGATCTCGAACATGATGCGGCCAGGCTTGACGCGCGCCGCCCAGTAGTCGACGGCGCCCTTGCCCTTACCCATGCGCACTTCGGTCGGCTTCGAGGTGACCGGCAGATCCGGGAACACCCGGATCCAGACGCGGCCGGCGCGCTTCATCTCGCGGGTGATCGCGCGGCGGGCCGCCTCGATCTCGCGCGCGGTGACGCGGTTCGGCTCAAGCGCCTTCAGCCCGAAACCGCCGAAATCCAGATTGGTGCCGCCCTTGGCGGTACCGTGGATACGGCCCTTGAACTGCTTGCGGAACTTTGTGCGCTTTGGCTGCAGCATCGTTCTAACTCCAAATTCTCAAATTTCTCAGGCGTTCTCGCGACGGCGACCGCGCTCACGCTCGCCGGTCTGACCGCCGTGATCGCCTTCCGTGGCGCGACGCTCCGACGCCATCGGGTCGTGCTCGAGGATCTCGCCCTTGAACACCCACACCTTGACGCCGCAGATGCCGTACGCCGTGTTCGCCTCGGCCGTGCCGTAGTCGACATCGGCGCGCAGCGTGTGGAGCGGCACGCGGCCTTCTCGGTACCACTCCATGCGCGCGATTTCGGCGCCGCCGAGACGGCCGGAGCAGTTGATGCGGATGCCTTCGGCGCCGAGACGCATGGCCGACTGAACGGCGCGCTTCATGGCGCGACGGAACGCGATGCGGCGCTCGAGTTGCTGGGCGATCGACTGGGCGATCAGCGTGGCGTCGATTTCGGGCTTGCGCACTTCAACGATGTTGAGGTGCGTCTCGGACTTCGTCATCTCCATCAGCTTCCTGCGGAGCTTCTCGATGTCGGCGCCCTTCTTGCCGATGATCAGGCCCGGACGCGCGGCATGGATGGTGACGCGGCACTTCTTGTGCGGACGCTCGATCACGACCTTGGAGATCGCGGCCTGCTTGAGTTCCTTCTCAAGATACTTACGGATCTTGATGTCTTCATGCAGCAGCTGACCGTATTCGCCGGTGTTCGCAAACCAGCGCGAATCCCAGGTGCGGTTGATGCCGAGACGCAGCCCGATCGGATTGACTTTCTGGCCCATTATGCGGCCTCCCCTTTTTCCTCGACTTCACGAACGACGATCGTGAGGTGCGAGAACGGCTTTTCGATACGGCTGGCGCGACCACGGCCACGCGCGTGGAAACGCTTCATGACGATCGACTTGCCGACATAGGCTTCCGATACGATCAGTGCGTCGACATCAAGGTCGTGGTTGTTTTCCGCGTTGGCGATCGCCGACTCCAGCGTCTTCTTGACCGTGCCGGAAATCCGCTTGGCCGAGAATTCGAGGTCGGAAAGCGCTGTCGCGACCTTCTTGCCGCGGATCAGCGCGGCAACCAGGTTCAGCTTCTGCGGGCTGATACGGATGGTGCGCAGAACGGCGCGCGCCTCGTTGTCAGCAAGCCTGCGCGGAGCTTTGGCCTTGCCCATGATTATTTCCTCTTCGCCTTCTTATCCGCGCCATGACCGTAATAGGTCCGGGTCGGAGCGAATTCACCGAACTTGTGGCCGACCATGTCCTCGTTCACCGAGACGGGAACGTGCTTCTGGCCGTTGTAGACACCGAAGGTGAAGCCGACGAACTGCGGCAGGATGGTGGAGCGACGGCTCCACATCTTGATCACCTCATTGCGACCGCCTTCACGAACCTTGTCCACCTTCTTGAGAAGGTAGCCGTCGATGAAGGGGCCTTTCCAAATCGAACGAGTCACTTGGCGTTACCTCTTCTTAGCTCTTGCGCTGATGGCGCGAGCGCACGATGAACTTGTCGGTCGCCTTGTTGGACCGCGTCTTCTTGCCCTTGGTCGGCTTGCCCCAGGGCGAAACCGGGTGACGGCCACCCGAGGTGCGGCCTTCGCCACCACCGTGCGGATGATCGACCGGGTTCATGGCCACGCCGCGATTGTGCGGGCGCTTGCCACGCCACACCGTGCGGCCGGCCTTGCCGTCGTTGATGTTGCCGTGATCGGGGTTCGACACGGCGCCGACGGTGGCCATGCACGAGCCGTGCACGACGCGCTGCTCGCCCGAGTTGAGGCGCAGGATCGCCATGCCCTGGTCGCGGCCGACGAGCTGGGCGTAACCGCCCGCCGAGCGGGCGACTTGGCCGCCCTTGCCCGGCTTCAGCTCAATATTGTGGACGATCGTGCCGACCGGCATCGAGGCCAGCGGCATCGCGTTGCCCGGCTTCACGTCGACCGCTTCGCCGGCCACGATCTTGTCGCCGGCAGCCAGACGCTGCGGCGCCAGGATGTAGGACAGCTCGCCGTCGTCATACTTGATCAGCGCGATGAAGGCGGTGCGGTTCGGATCGTATTCGATGCGCTCGACCGTGCCGACGACGTCGTACTTCTTACGCTTGAAGTCGATGATGCGGTACGAACGCTTGTGACCGCCGCCGATGAAGCGGGCCGTGATGCGGCCGTAATTATTGCGGCCGCCCGACTTGGTCAGGCCTTCGGTCAGGCCCTTGACGGGCTTGCCCTTGTAGAGGCCCGAGCGGTCGACGATGACCAGCTGACGGGTGCTCGGCGTTACCGGGTTGAATTTCTTGAGTGCCATTGTCCTGTCCTCGCGGCCTTGCTCAGAGACCCGTCGCGACGTCGATCGACTGGCCGTCGGCCAGCGTCACAACCGCCTTCTTGACGTCGCCCTGGCGGCCAACCGTGCCGCGGAAGCGCTTGATCTTGCCCTTACGGACGAGCGTGTTCACGGCCGTAACCTTGACCCCGAAGAGAGCTTCCACGGCGGCCTTGATTTCCGGCTTCGACGCCTTCTTGGCGACATTGAAGACGACCTGGTTCTGCTCGGAAGCCATGGTCGACTTTTCGGTGATCGCCGGCGAGACGA
Organism: Mesorhizobium sp. WSM4898; assembly: GCF_029625845.1. Lineage (NCBI taxonomy): Bacteria > Pseudomonadati > Pseudomonadota > Alphaproteobacteria > Hyphomicrobiales > Phyllobacteriaceae > Mesorhizobium > Mesorhizobium sp. WSM4898. Next base: position 577,670 of record NZ_JARTVQ010000003.1, read on the forward strand.
TCACGTCGTAGTGACGGAAGTCGGTCATTTGAAGCGCTCCTCGAGAGCCTCGACGGCGGCCCTCGAAAGGACCAGCGTGCCGCGGCGCAGAATGTCGTAGACGTTGATGCCCTGGATCGGCAGCACGTCGATGTTGGGGATGTTGGTCGCCGCCAGCTTGAAGTTCTGGTCAAGCTCGGCGCCGCCGATCACCAGGGCATTGGTGAGCCCGAGCGTCTCGAGGCTCGCTACCAGCGCCTTGGTCTTGGCTTCGGCGAGCTTCAGCTCGTCGACGATGATCAGCGAAGCGCTCTTGGCCTTGGCCGAGAGAGCGTGCTTCAAGCCCAGCGCGCGCACCTTCTTCGGAAGCTCGTGCTCATGGCTGCGCACGACCGGGCCGTGCGCCTTGCCACCGCCGCGGAACTGCGGAGCCCGAGCCGAATGGTGACGGGCGCGGCCCGTACCCTTCTGCTTGTACATCTTGGCGCCGGTGCGCGCGATCTCGGCGCGGCCCTTGGCCTTGTGCGTGCCCTGCTGCTTCTTGGCCAGCTGCCAGCGCACGACGCGCTGCAGGATGTCCTCACGCGGGTCAAGGCCGAAGATCTCCTCGGAGAGCTTTACCTTGCCAGCGTCCTTGCCGCCGAGGGTTGTGATCTTGAGGTCCATTATTCCGCTCCCTCATTGGCCGGGGCATCGTTCTTGGCGGCAGCGGCACGGATCGCAGCTGGCTTCGGCGCGTTGGCCGGCAGTGCAACCTTGGCCGCGTCACGGACCAGGATCCAGGCGCCCTTCACTCCCGGGACGGCGCCGCGGATCAGGATCAGGCCGCGGTCGGCATCGGTCGAGACGACCTCGACATTCTGGGTGGTGACGCGGACGTCGCCCATGTGGCCGGCCATCTTCTTGCCTTTGAACACCTTACCGGGGTCCTGGCGCTGACCGGTCGAGCCGTGCGTGCGGTGCGAGACCGAGTTACCGTGCGTGGCGCGGCCGCCACCCATGTTGTGCCGCTTGATCACGCCCTGGAAACCCTTGCCGGTCGAGGTGCCCGTCACGTCGACCTTCTGGCCGGCGACGAAGTGCTCGACGGTGAGCTCGGCGCCGACGTCGATCATGTTGTCGGCGGAGACGCGGAACTCGGCGAGCTTCGCCTTTGGCTCGACGGAGGCGGCAGCGAAATGGCCGCGCATCGCCTTCGACGTGTTCTTCACCTTGGCAAGGCCAACGCCGAGCTGGACGGCGGTGTAGCCGTTCTTCTCCTGCGTGCGCTGCGCCACGACCTGGCAGTTCTCCATCTGGAGAACGGTGACGGGAACGTGTTCCCCGGCATCGTTATAGATGCGGGTCATTCCCACCTTCTTTGCAATCACACCTGAACGCATCGGTTCAATTCCTTTAGAGTTCCCTGTCGGGGCTGACGCCCCTCCACGCCTCTTGCTTCCTTCAGAGTTCCGGGTCGCCCCGCCCTCTTGTTCCTTAGAGCTTGATCTCGACGTCGACACCGGCGGCCAGATCGAGCTTCATCAGAGCATCAACCGTCTGCGGGGTCGGGTCGACGATGTCGAGCAGCCGCTTGTGGGTGCGCATCTCGAACTGCTCGCGGCTCTTCTTGTCGACGTGAGGCGACCGGTTGACCGTGAACTTTTCGATCCGCGTCGGCAGCGGAATGGGGCCGCGGACGTTGGCGCCGGTGCGCTTGGCGGTCGACACGATTTCGCGCGTCGAGGCGTCGAGCACCCGGTGGTCAAACGCCTTAAGGCGGATGCGGATATTCTGTCCGTTCATGCGTCAATTCCTTGTTCTGGCGCGGCGCGGGCAGCCCCGCGCCCGCGACAGATCCGTTTCGTCCAATTATTCTTTGATGGTGACGACGATGCCGGCACCGACGGTGCGGCCGCCTTCACGGATGGCGAAGCGCAGCTTCTCTTCCATCGCGATCGGCACGATCAGCTCGACATCGACGGTGATGTTGTCGCCGGGCATCACCATCTCGGTGCCGGCCGGCAGCGTCACGATGCCGGTCACGTCGGTGGTGCGGAAGTAGAACTGCGGCCGGTAGTTGGTGAAGAACGGCGTGTGACGGCCGCCCTCGTCCTTGGTCAGGATGTAGGCTTCGGCCACGAACTTCTTGTGCGGCTTCACCGAACCCGGCTTGGCCAGAACCTGGCCGCGCTCGACACCCTCGCGGTCGATGCCGCGCAACAGCGCGCCGATGTTGTCGCCGGCCTGGCCCTGGTCGAGCAGCTTGCGGAACATCTCCACGCCCGTGCAGGTGGTCTTGGCCGTCGGACGGATGCCGACGATCTCCAATTCCTCGCCGACCTTGACCACGCCGCGCTCGACGCGGCCGGTCACGACCGTGCCGCGGCCCGAGATCGAGAACACGTCCTCGATCGGCATCAGGAACGGCTTGTCCAGCGGACGGACCGGCGTCGGGATATAGGCGTCGACCTGCGCCATCAGCTCGCGGATGGCGTCCTCGCCGATGGTCTTGTTCGAATCCTCAAGTGCTGCCAGCGCCGAACCCTTGACGATCGGAATGTCGTCGCCGGGGAACTCGTTCTTGGTCAACAGCTCGCGAACCTCGAGCTCGACCAGCTCGAGCAGCTCGGCGTCGTCGACCTGGTCGACCTTGTTCAGGAACACCACGATCGAGGGCACGCCGACCTGGCGGGCCAAAAGGATGTGCTCGCGGGTCTGCGGCATCGGGCCGTCGGCGGCCGAAACCACCAGGATCGCGCCGTCCATCTGCGCGGCGCCGGTGATCATGTTCTTCACATAGTCGGCATGGCCGGGGCAGTCGACATGGGCGTAGTGACGGTTGGCCGTCTCGTACTCGACATGCGCCGTCGAGATGGTGATGCCGCGCGCCTTCTCTTCCGGCGCCGCGTCGATCTGGTCATAGCGCTTGTATTCGCCAAAATACTTCGTGATCGCCGCCGTCAGCGACGTCTTGCCATGATCGACGTGGCCGATCGTGCCAATGTTCACATGCGGCTTGGTGCGCTCGAATTTACCTTTTGCCACTGTATTTCTCCGTCTTTACTCATCCCGCTCGGGGAAATTGATATTCGCTCCAGCCGAACCGGAAACGCGTAAGAGCCGCGGTTCCGGTGGCACAGGCATTCTCACGCGTACTTTTTCTGGACTTCCTGGGCCACCGCCGTAGGGACCGGTTCGTAATGGTCGAACTGCATCGTGTACTGGGCGCGGCCCTGCGACATCGAACGCAGATTGTCGACGTACTTGAACATGTTGGCCAAAGGCACCATCGCGTTAATGACGACGGCCACGCCGCGCGCTTCCTGGCCCTGGATCTGGCCGCGACGGCCGTTGAGGTCGCCGATAACGCCGCCGACATAGTCTTCCGGCGTCACGACCTCGACCTTCATGATCGGCTCCAGGAGTTGCACACCAAGCCGAGGTGCGGCTTCCTTGAAGCAGGCGCGGGAGGCGATTTCGAACGCCAGCACCGAGGAGTCGACGTCGTGGAAGGCGCCGTCGATCAGCGTTGCCTTGACGCCGATCATCGGGAAGCCGGCAAACGGGCCGGAACCCATGACGCTCTGGATACCCTTCTCGACGCCGGGGATGTATTCCTTCGGCACCGCGCCGCCGACGATCTTGGACTCGAACAGGAACTCTTCGCTCTCAGTGTTCGGCTCGAACAGGATCTTGACGCGAGCGAACTGGCCGGTGCCGCCCGTCTGCTTCTTGTGCGTGTAGTCCTGCTCGTGGGTGCGGGTGATCGTCTCGCGATAGGCCACCTGCGGAGCGCCGACATTGGCTTCCACCTTGAATTCGCGGCGCATGCGGTCGACGATAATGTCGAGATGCAGCTCGCCCATGCCGGCGATGATGGTTTGGCCGCTTTCCTCGTCGGTCTTGACGCGGAAGGACGGATCCTCGGCAGCCAAGCGATGCAGCGCGAGGCCCATCTTTTCCTGGTCGTTCTTGGTCTTCGGCTCGATGGCGATCTGGATGACCGGATCGGGGAATTCCATGCGCTCGAGGATGACCGGATGCAGCGGATCGCAGAGCGTGTCGCCGGTCGTCGTGTCCTTGAGGCCGGCCAGCGCGACGATGTCGCCGGCATAGGCTTCCTCGATATCGGCACGCGAATTCGCATGCATCTGCAGCATGCGGCCGATGCGCTCCTTCTTGCCCTTCACGGTGTTGTCGAGCGAGGTGCCCTTGGTGAGCTTGCCCGAATAAATACGAGCGAAGGTCAGCGAGCCGACGAACGGGTCGTTCATGATCTTGAACGCCAGCATCGACAGCGGCTCGTTGTCGTCGGCATGACGCTCGATCTCGGCGTCGGTCTTGGCGTCGACACCCTTGATGGCCGGCACGTCGATCGGCGACGGCAGGTATTCGACAACGGCGTCCAGCAGCGGCTGCACGCCCTTGTTCTTGAAGGCCGAGCCGCAGAACATCGGGAAGAACTTGACCGCGATGGTGCCCTTGCGGATCAGCGCGCGGATCTCGTCGTTCGACGGCATGTTGCCTTCGAGGTAATTCTCGAGCGCGGTCTCGTCCATCTCGACGGCGGCCTCGATCATCTTCTCGCGATACTGAGCGGCCTTGTCCTTGAGGTCGGCCGGGATCTCGACGACGTCCCAGGCAGCGCCCAGCGTCTCGTCGCGCCAGACAAGCGCGTTCATTTCGACGAGGTCGACGACGCCCTTGAACTCGGTCTCGGCGCCGATCGGCAGTTGCATGACGACGGCCTGCGCGCCGAGGCGCGAGCCGATCATTTCCACCGAGCGGTAGAAATCGGCGCCGATCTTGTCCATCTTGTTGCAGAAGATCATGCGCGGCACGTGGTACTTGTCGGCCTGGCGCCACACGGTCTCGGTCTGCGGCTCGACGCCGGCGTTGGCATCGAGCAGCGCGATGGCGCCGTCGAGCACGCGCAGCGAACGCTCGACCTCGATGGTGAAGTCGACGTGTCCGGGAGTGTCGATGATGTTGAAGCGGCGCATCTTGCCGTCACGACCCTTCCAGAAGGTCGTGGTCGCGGCAGAGGTGATGGTGATGCCGCGTTCCTGCTCCTGCTCCATCCAGTCCATGGTGGCAGCGCCGTCATGGACTTCGCCGATCTTGTGCGACTTGCCCGTGTAGTACAGGACGCGCTCGGTCGTCGTCGTCTTGCCGGCGTCGATATGCGCCATGATACCGAAATTGCGGTAGTCTTCGATTTTGTATTCGCGGGCCATGGGAGGTGCCTCTCAGTCTCGTTCGCGCTTTACCAGCGGTAGTGCGCGAAGGCGCGGTTGGCTTCCGCCATCTTGTGGGTGTCTTCACGCTTCTTGACGGCCGTGCCGCGGTTGTTGGCCGCGTCCATCAGCTCGCCCGAGAGGCGGTCGACCATCGTGGTCTCGTTGCGGTTGCGTGCGGCGGCAATCAGCCAGCGGATGGCCAGCGCCTGGCGGCGCTCGGGGCGCACGTCCACCGGAACCTGGTAGGTGGCGCCGCCGACGCGACGCGAACGCACTTCCACATGCGGCGCGACATTGTCGAGCGCCTGGTGGAAGACAGCGACCGGCTCCTGCTTGGTCTTGGCCTGGACCTGGTCCAGCGCGCCGTAGACGATGGTCTCGGCAACCGACTTCTTGCCGTCATACATGACGGCGTTCATGAACTTGGTGACGACCAGATCGCCGAACTTGGGGTCCGGATTGATCTCACGCTTTTCTGCACTGTGACGACGGGACATGGCTCTTGTCTCTCAATCTCGTGGCACGGCGCAGTCAAAAAAAGCGCCGAAGCCGGAAACCCTTACTTCGGACGCTTGGCACCGTATTTCGAACGGCGCTGCTTGCGGTTCTTCACACCCTGCGTGTCGAGCACGCCGCGGATGATGTGATAGCGGACGCCCGGCAGATCCTTGACGCGGCCGCCACGGATCATGACCACCGAGTGCTCCTGAAGGTTATGGCCTTCGCCCGGGATGTAGCCGATCACTTCGAAACCATTGGTCAGACGGATCTTGGCCACCTTGCGCAGCGCCGAGTTCGGCTTCTTCGGCGTCGTCGTGTAGACGCGCGTGCAGACGCCCCGCTTCTGCGGGTTCTGCTGCATGGCCGGGACCTTGTTGCGCTTCACCGGCGCCAGGCGCGGCTTGCGGATCAGCTGGTTGACGGTAGGCATTAAACCCTCTTGTCTCTCAATTCCGTGTCTTGCCCTGTCAGGGCCGCTCAAAGCGTCATTTCCATACGCGAATTCGGGCAACACACCGCGCCTCGCGGTCCTGCCCGAACAAATTACAGAGGAAGCGGAAGCCGCTTCATGCGCGCCGGAGATGTCTTTTCGCTCGTAAAACGAACCCTGTTTGAGGCAAACTCCAAGGCGCGTCGCCTCGGAAAAGCAAGTCTCACATCGGTTCTGACGTGGCGGCTTCTACTCGCAAGCCCCCTATCCGTCAACCCCGGAACGGCAAATATTGCGCCCGATCCGGAGCTTGGCAGCCATGCGGAAAAAGCATGTAATTTTCTTGCGTCTTTTTTCAAGAGCAAGGAAAGAAAGTGACCGGCTTTCGCCTGTCATCTCGGCCGGCTTCGTGCAAGTAAGGCGGTATGAATGGCAAAACTCCACGCTTCCGGAGGAATCAGCCCGTGAACGACAACGAGGAGCGCCCGGTCACCATCATCACCGGCCGGGTGTGGCGGCGAAAGGGCGGCAAGCCGGAAGGCGTGCATGTGATGCTGGTCGCGCCCGACGATGATTCTGCCGTGCGCCGCGCGCTCGAATCGCTCGCCGCCGAAGGATTCGCCGAAGCCGAGCTCGACCAGATCGGCGACATGGAAGGCACCCCCGACGAAGAGCCGCATCTGTCCGCCTATCAGGGCGCACTGGAGGGCGAAGTCTCGATCGTTACCTTCGACGAGCCGAGCTGATCCCGAAATCGCAATCTCGCGATCCGTTACGTTCCAGGCTTGCCGGGCACCGTTGTCCTGCCTAAGAACACCTACTTCTTCCATCCCTCGGAGTCCCAATGACCAGCAACCCCATCAGGATCGGTATCGTCGGCGTGGGAAAGATCGTCCGCGACCAGCATCTTCCGGCACTGGCCAAGGACAGCAGTTATCGGCTTGCGGCCGCCGCCAGCCGCCATGGCAAGGTGGACGGCATCCCGAACTATCCGACGATCGAGGCGATGCTCGAGGCCGAGCCGGGCCTGGAAGCCGTCTCGCTCTGCATGCCGCCGCAGTTCCGCTATGACGCCGCGCGCACCGCGCTCGAGGCCGGAAAGCACGTCTTCATGGAGAAGCCGCCGGGCGCCACCGTCAGCGAGGTCGAGCACCTGAAGGCGATTGCCGCGAAGAAAGGCGTTTCGCTTTTCGCCAGCTGGCATTCGCGCTACGCGCCGGCGGTCGAGGCCGCGCGCGCCTTCCTGGCTTCGGCCAGAATCGACTCGGCGGCGATCAACTGGAAGGAAGACGTGCGCCGCTGGCACCCGAACCAGGAATGGATCTGGGCGCCGGGCGGTTTCGGCGTGTTCGATCCCGGCATCAACGCGCTATCGATCGCCACCCACATCCTGCCGCCGATGTTCATCACCTCGGCCGTGCTCGACTTCCCCGAGAATCGCGCCTCGCCGGTCGCGGCGCATGTCACCTTCCGCACCTCGAACGGGCTCCCGGTGACGATGGAGCTCGATTGGCTGCAGAGCGGTCCGCAGAGCTGGGACATCCTGGCCGAGACCGACAAGGGGAAGGTGGTGCTTTCGGGCGGCGGCGCAAAGCTCGCCGTCGACGGCAAGATCATCCATGACGAGCCGGAAGCCGAATATCCGATGCTCTACAAGCGTTTCGCCGAGATTGTCCGCGCCGGCATCTGCGACGTCGACCTGGCCCCGCTCCAGCACGTCGCCGACGCCTTCATGCTCGGCAAGCGCAATGTGGTCGAGCCTTTCTTCGATTGAACCAGTAACGATCGGGCGTCAGGCTGCGGAGCCATTCAGGTTGCTGCCAAGTCGATCGATGTACATTTCATGGCCGCCGAGTTCGACACGAATCAGGTTTCCGAAGTCTTCAGCCTTGTCGTAAATTGGTTTGATGATCCAGTTCATCGAACGATCGAGGAAACCATACTTCCCATTGAGCTTGGCCTGGGCAAGACCATTGAATAGCGGCCAGGCGACGTCGAGAACCGGCTCAAACACCCACACGCCTTGCATATCCAGGAAGCCAAATCGATCGTGGTACTCGACGGGAGCCACGCCTGCGGAGCACTGGAGCGCGCCTTGGAAACCCGGCTCTATGATCCACGCGCCCGTACTGTCAATAAAACCCCATCGTTCGTGTTCGAGAATGATGTCATCGCCGGGGTCGCCCCGTTGTGCACACGCAAATCCGTCGGAGAAGCGCCCCGCGCGATGAAACTTTGGCTCGATAGCCCATTTCGCATCTTGGTCGATATAGCCCTCAAGATATCCCCGGGTATCAGTCATGACGCCGGCAGCGGCAAGCCCGCTCACAGGATCACGTACTGAAAGGCTTCTGAAGGCCGGCGGAACATTCCAGCTACCGCTGGCGTCGAGGCAGCCAAAGAGGCCGTTTGAGAGTTTTGCGATTGCCTCGCCGCCATAGAACGCGCCGATCATCCCGTAGACGGGCGGAATGACCCAATTCCCGGCAAAATTTACGCAGCCGTACCTTCCCTCAAGAATGACGCTGCAGAGGCCTGACGAAAACCATGACATGGACGAGAACTGCGGCTTGATGATCCAGTTTCCCGCATCGTCGATAAGGCCCCATTTTCCAGCCACCTGCGCACGCACCGGGCCTTCCCCGTACGTGTTCAGCGCGTTTGTTGCCCTCGGAGCAGCCAACCAATCGCCTTGCTTGTTCAGAACTCCCCAGCGATCGCCCAGAAGTGCGCCGGCTCTGCAGCTGTGGAAACAGGTAGCCTTATCAAATGTTGGCTTGATGGCCCAATCGCCATTGCGATCGATGTATCCGGTCTTGCCATTTGACTCAGAGCGCAATGGCCACAACTCTTGATGGCTTTGGAAAGTGACCATGACCAATTCCAGTCGGACCAAAAAAAGCTTAGCGGTTTCTCGTATCAAATTGCAATGCGCTGGCCGCCCACATGCTCAATCGACGATCGCTATCGCAAAGCCGTCATAGCCCTTGGCGCCGACGGTCTGGATGGCGGTGCCGTCCAGCCGCTGCTCCTGCCCGATGAATGAGAGCGCCGCGCGGGCGCCGACGACGTTTTCGTCGCGGCCGTCGTCCTTCAGCACGGCGCCGTCGCGGATGACGTTGTCGCAGACTATCACCGTTCCGGAGCGCGACAGCCGCATGGCCCAGCTGAGATAATTCGGGTTGTTCGGCTTGTCGGCGTCGATGAAGATCAGGTCGAACGGACCGGCATTTTCGCTGACCAAGGCTGCAAGCGATTGAAGAGCTGGCCCGAGCCGCAGATCCACCTTGTCGGAAACCCCTGCCCGCTCGAAGTTCGAACGCGCGACCTTGGCATGGTGCGGCTCAAGCTCCAGCGTCACTACTCTGCCATCGGCAGGCAGGCCCCTTGCCATCCAGATGGTCGAGTAACCACCGAGCGTGCCGATCTCGAGCACCTTCCTTGCGCCGCGAATCCGCACCAGAAGCGAAAGCAATTTGCCCTGCGCGGCCGAGACGTCGATCGCCGGCAGGCCCTGCTCGCGGTTGGCCGCAAGCACCGCGTCAAGCGTGGGATCCGCATCGAAAAGAGAGGAGACGATGTAGTTGTCGACAGCCGTCCAGGTCCTGGCGCTCATGGTTTTTCCTCGTTCATAACCCGAATGAAAAAAGGGGCCACGCGGGCCCCTTTTCTTTCTCTCATTGCATCCACGCTTACTGCGCGGCGTTGACCATGTTGGTCAGCATCGGCTCGGCGACCTCGACACCCGAAGCCTTGCGGCGCTCGTCGATGATGAGCTCGTCGCGCGAGGTGGCGATGCGCCTTATTTGGCTCATCGTGCCGCCCGTGCCGGCCGGGATCAGGCGGCCGACGATGACGTTCTCCTTCAGACCCTGCAGCATGTCGGTCTTACCGGCGACCGCGGCTTCCGTCAGCACCCTGGTCGTCTCCTGGAAGGAGGCGGCCGAGATGAAGGACGGCGTCTGCAGCGAGGCCTTGGTGATGCCGAGCAGCACCGGCTGGCCTTCGGCCGGCTTCTTGCCGTCCTCGATCAGCCGCTCGTTGACCTCTTCCAGCTCGATCACGTCGACGTGGTCGCCCGGAATGTAGGTCGAGTCGCCCTGCGTGGTGATCTCGACCTTCTGCAGCATCTGGCGAACGATCACCTCGATGTGCTTGTCGTTGATCGACACGCCCTGCAGGCGGTAGACCTCCTGGATCTCGTTGACGAGGTAGGACGCAAGCGCCTCCACGCCCTTGATCGCCAGGATGTCGTGCGGCGCCGGGTTGCCGTCGAGGATGTAGTCGCCCTTCTCGATGACGTCGCCGTCCTGCAGATGGAACGGCTTGCCCTTCGGGATCAGGTACTCGACCGGCTCCAGCGTCGAGTCGTGCGGCTCGATGATGATGCGGCGCTTGTTCTTGTAGTCGCGGCCGAAGCGGACCGTGCCATCGATCTCGGCGATGATGGCGTGATCCTTCGGACGGCGAGCCTCGAACAGTTCGGCCACCCGCGGCAGACCGCCGGTGATGTCCTTGGTCTTGGCGCTTTCCATCGGGATACGCGCAAGCACGTCGCCCGGACGGACATGCGCGCCCGGCTCGACCGAGAGAATGGCCTCGACCGAGAGCAGGAAGCGAGCATCGCCGCCCTTCGACAGCTTGCCCACCTTGCCCTTGGCGTCCTGCACGACAATCGCCGGCTTCAGGTCGCTGCCGCGCGGCGTCGAACGCCAGTCGATGACCTCACGCTTGGTGATGCCGGTCGACTCGTCGGCCGTCTCCTGAACGGAGATGCCGTCGACCAGATCCTCGAACGCCACCTTGCCCTCGATTTCGGTGAGGATCGGGCGGGTGTAAGGATCCCACTCGGCGATGCGCTGCCCGCGCTTCACCTTGTCGCCGTCATCCACGAAGATGCGCGAGCCGTAGGCGACGCGGTGCGTGGCGCGTTCCTTGCCGGCCTCGTCGAGGATCAGAACCGCCATGTTGCGGCCCATCACCATCTGCTGGCCTTCGGAGTTGCGCACCACGTTGCGGTTGCGGATCTCGACCTTGCCCTCATAGGAGGCTTCAAGGAACGAAGAATCCACCACCTGCGCGGTGCCGCCCATGTGGAAGGTGCGCATGGTGAGCTGGGTGCCCGGCTCGCCGATCGACTGCGCCGCGATGACGCCGACGGCCTCGCCCTGGTTGACGGGCGTGCCGCGGGCAAGATCGCGACCGTAGCAGACCGCGCAGACGCCGGTCCTGACCTCGCAGGTCAGCGCCGAGCGGATGCGGACCGACTGGACGCCGGCCTTCTCGATCTGCTCCACGTCACGCTCGTCCATCAGCTTGCCGGCCTTGACCAGGACTTCGCCGGAGACCGGGTGGTTGATGTCGTCGAGCGCCGTGCGGCCGAGCACGCGCTGACCGACCGAGGCGACGATCTGGCCGGCATCGACGATCGGCTGCATGGTGAGGCCCTTGTCGGTGCCGCAATCCAGCGAATTGACGATGCAGTCCTGCGCCACGTCGACCAGACGGCGGGTCAGGTACCCCGAGTTCGCCGTCTTCAAGGCGGTGTCGGCCAGACCCTTGCGGGCGCCGTGGGTCGAGTTGAAGTACTCGAGCACGGTGAGGCCTTCCTTGAAGTTCGAGATGATCGGCGTCTCGATGATCTCGCCCGAAGGCTTGGCCATCAGGCCGCGCATGCCGGCGAGCTGGCGCATCTGGGTGGGCGAGCCGCGCGCACCCGAATGCGACATCATATAGATCGAGTTCATCGGCTTCTGACGGCCGTTTTCCTCGAACTCGACCGCCTTGATGCGGGCCATCATCTCGTCGGCGACCTTCTCCGAGCACTTGGCCCAGGCGTCGACCACCTTGTTGTACTTCTCGCCCTGCGTGATCAGGCCGTCATTGTACTGCTGCTCGTACTCCTTGGCCAAAGCCTCGGTATCGGAGACCAGCTTCAGCTTGGTGTCCGGAATCACCATGTCGTCCTTGCCGAACGAAATGCCGGCGCGGCAGGCATGCGCAAAGCCGAGAGCCATGATGCGGTCGCAGAAGATGACCGTCTCCTTCTGCCCGCAGTGGCGGTAGACGGTGTCGATCATCTTGGAGATGTTCTTCTTGGTCATCTCCTGGTTGGCGATGTCGTACGGTACGTTGACGTTCTTCGGCAGAAGCTCGCCGATGATCATGCGGCCGGGCGTGGTTTCATAGATCTTCGACACCGTCTTGCCTTCGGCATCGACGGTGCGGAAGCGGCCCTTGATCTTGGCGTGCAGGGTCACCGCCTTGGTCTCCAGCGCATGCTGGAGCTCGCCCATGTCGGCGAACACCATGCCTTCGCCCGGCTCGTTCTGGTTGACGATCGACAGATAGTAGAGACCGAGAACCATGTCCTGCGACGGCACGATGATCGGCGCGCCGGAGGCCGGGTGCAGGATGTTGTTGGTCGACATCATCAGCACGCGCGCTTCGAGCTGCGCTTCCAGGGACAGCGGCACATGGACCGCCATCTGGTCGCCGTCGAAGTCGGCATTGAAGGCCGTGCAGACCAGCGGATGCAGCTGGATCGCCTTGCCTTCGATCAGGATCGGCTCGAACGCCTGGATGCCGAGGCGGTGCAGCGTCGGCGCGCGGTTCAAGAGCACCGGATGCTCGCGGATAACCTCGTCGAGGATATCCCAGACCTCCGGACGCTCCTTCTCGACCAGCTTCTTCGCCTGCTTGACGGTCGAGGAGAAACCCTTGGCGTCGAGGCGGGCGTAGATGAAAGGCTTGAACAGCTCCAGCGCCATCTTCTTCGGCAGGCCGCACTGATGCAGCTTGAGTTCCGGACCGGTCACGATGACCGAGCGGCCGGAATAGTCGACACGCTTGCCGAGCAGGTTCTGGCGGAACCGGCCCTGCTTGCCCTTGAGCATGTCGGATAGCGACTTCAGCGGACGCTTGTTGGCGCCGGTGATGACGCGCCCGCGGCGGCCGTTGTCGAACAGCGCGTCGACGGCCTCCTGCAGCATGCGCTTTTCATTGCGCACGATGATGCCGGGCGCGCGCAGCTCGATCAGCCGCTTCAAGCGATTGTTGCGGTTGATGACGCGGCGATAGAGGTCGTTGAGGTCGGACGTGGCGAAGCGGCCGCCGTCCAGCGGGACCAGCGGGCGCAGGTCCGGCGGGATCACCGGAACGACCTTCATGATCATCCATTCCGGACGGTTGCCGGATTCCATGAAGTTCTCGACGACCTTGAGCCGCTTCAGAAGCTTCTTCTGCTTGAGCTCGGACGAGGTCGAAGCCAGCTCCGAGCGCAGGTCGCCGGCGATCTTCTCCAGATCCATGCCGGCCAACAGGTCATGGATGGCCTCGGCGCCGATCATGGCGGTGAAAGAGTCTTCGCCATACTCGTCGACGGCCAGCATGTACTCTTCCTCGCTGAGCAGTTGGTGCTCCTTCAGCGCGGTGAGGCCAGGCTCGGTGACGATGTAGTTCTCGAAGTAGAGGACGCGCTCGATATCCTTCAGCGTCATGTCGAGCAGCGTGCCGATGCGCGAAGGCAGCGACTTCAGGAACCAGATATGGGCGACGGGGGCGGCGAGCTCGATATGGCCCATGCGCTCGCGGCGGACGCGCGACAGCGTGACTTCGACGCCGCACTTCTCGCAGATGACGCCCTTGTACTTCATGCGCTTGTACTTGCCGCACAGGCACTCGTAGTCCTTGATCGGACCAAAAATGCGCGCGCAGAACAGACCGTCACGCTCCGGCTTGAAGGTGCGGTAGTTGATGGTCTCCGGCTTTTTGATCTCACCGAACGACCAGGACAGAATCTTCTCAGGGCTGGCGAGCGAGATCCGGATGGAATCGAACACCTGCGCAGGCGCCTGGGGGTTGAAGAGATTCATGACCTCTTGGTTCATGCCGTTCTCCTTTTCGGGGTCCTCGAAAACCCCTTGCATCGAGCGCGGGCCGAATGCCCGCAGACTGACCGGCCTGACCGGCCGAGAATTTGTTGGGCGCGCCGCGTCGTTTCGCGGCGCGCCATTACCCTTATTCGGCCGCGCCGTTATTCGGCAGCATCGGGCAGCCGCACGGCAGCGTCTTCGAACTTGGTGTTCTCCAGTTCGACATTGAGGCCGAGGGAGCGCATCTCCTTGACGAGAACGTTGAAGCTCTCGGGAATGCCGGCTTCGAACGTATCGTCGCCGCGCACGATTGCCTCGTAGACCTTGGTGCGTCCGGCAACGTCATCCGACTTCACCGTCAGCATCTCCTGCAGCGTATAAGCGGCGCCGTAGGCTTCCAGCGCCCAGACCTCCATTTCGCCGAAGCGCTGGCCGCCGAACTGCGCCTTGCCGCCCAGCGGCTGCTGGGTGACGAGCGAGTACGGGCCGATCGAGCGCGCGTGGATCTTGTCGTCCACCAGGTGGTGAAGCTTGAGCATATAGATGTAGCCCATCGTCACCTTGCGATCGAACGGCTCGCCGGTGCGGCCGTCATAAAGCTGCGACTGACCGCTGGTGTGCAGGCCCGCCTGCTGCAGCATGGTGTTGATGTCGGCTTCGTGCGCGCCGTCGAACACCGGAGTCGCGATGGAGACGCCGCGGCGCATCTGTTCGCTCAGGCGAATGATGCTCTCGTCGTCATAGTCGCGGACCGGCTCGTTGCGGTCGTTGGAAGGCATGAAGCTTTCCAGCGTCTTGCGCAGCGGCTTGATGTCGCCGCCAGCCTTGTAGGCGTCGATCAGCTCGCCGATCTTCCTGCCCATGCCGGCGCAGGCCCAGCCCAGATGCGTTTCCAGGATCTGGCCGACATTCATGCGGCTCGGCACACCCAGCGGGTTGAGCACGATATCGGCATGCGTGCCGTCCTCGAGGAAAGGCATGTCCTCGACCGGAACGATGCGCGACACCACGCCCTTGTTGCCGTGACGGCCGGCCATCTTGTCGCCCGGCTGCATCTTGCGCTTCACCGCCACGAAGACCTTGACCATCTTCATGACGCCCGGAGGCATCTCGTCGCCGCGCTGCACCTTCTCGACCTTGTCCATGAAGCGCTGCTCGAGCGCCTTCTTGGAGTCGTCGTACTGGCCGCGCAGGGCTTCCAGCTCGCTCTGCAGCTTTTCGTTCTCCACGGCGAACTGCCACCACTGCGAGCGCGGATACTCGTCGAGCGTGTCCTTCGACAGCTTCGAGCCCTTCTTGAAGCCCTTCGGCCCGGCAATCGCTTGCTTGCCGACCAGCATGTCCGACAGGCGCGAATAGACGTTGCGGTCGAGGATCGCCTGCTCATCGTCGCGGTCCTTGGCTAGACGCTCGATCTCCTCGCGCTCGATCGCCATGGCGCGCTCGTCCTTCTCCACGCCGTGGCGGTTGAAGACGCGCACTTCGACGACCGTGCCGAAGGTACCCGGAGGCATGCGCATTGAGGTGTCGCGAACGTCCGAGGCCTTTTCGCCGAAGATGGCGCGCAGGAGCTTCTCTTCCGGCGTCATCGGGCTTTCGCCCTTCGGCGTGATCTTGCCGACCAGGATGTCGCCCGGCTGCACTTCCGCGCCGATATAGACGATGCCGGCCTCGTCGAGGTTCTTCAGCGCTTCCTCCGAGACGTTCGGAATGTCGCGCGTGATCTCCTCCGGTCCGAGCTTGGTGTCGCGGGCCATGACCTCGAACTCCTCGATGTGGATCGAGGTGAAGACGTCGTCGGCCACGATGCGCTCGGAGAGCAGGATCGAGTCCTCGTAGTTGTAGCCGTTCCACGGCATGAACGCGACCAGCACGTTGCGGCCGAGCGCCAGATCGCCGAGCTCGGTCGAGGGACCGTCGGCGATGATGTCGCCCTTGTTCACCCGGTCGCCGACACGCACCAGCGGACGCTGGTTGATGCAGGTGTTCTGGTTCGAACGCTGGAACTTCATCAGCCGGTAGATGTCGACGCCGGACTTGCCCGGGTCGAGATCTTCGGTGGCGCGGATAACGATACGGGTGGCGTCCACCTGGTCGACCACGCCGCCGCGGCGGGCGCCGATGGCGGCGCCTGAGTCACGGGCGACGACTGGCTCCATGCCGGTGCCGACGAACGGCGCCTCGGCGCGCACCAGCGGCACGGCCTGACGCTGCATGTTCGAGCCCATCAGCGCGCGGTTGGCGTCGTCGTTCTCGAGGAACGGGATGAGGGCCGCGGCCACCGACACCATCTGCTTCGGCGACACGTCCATCAGGTCGACGTTCTCGCGCGGCGCCATCATCACCTCGCCGGCGTTGCGGCAGATGACGAACTCGTCGACGAAGCTGCCGTTCTTGTCGAGCTCGGCGTTGGCCTGCGCGACGTGGTGCTTGGCCTCCTCCATCGCCGACAGATAGACGACTTCATTGGTCAGCTTGCCGTTGACGATCTTGCGGTACGGGCTCTCGATGAAGCCGTACTTGTTGACGCGCGCGAAGGTGGCGAGCGAGTTGATCAGACCGATATTCGGGCCTTCCGGCGTCTCGATCGGGCAGATGCGGCCGTAATGCGTCGGATGCACGTCGCGCACCTCGAAGCCGGCGCGCTCGCGGGTCAGACCGCCCGGTCCAAGCGCCGACAGGCGACGCTTGTGGGTGATCTCCGACAGCGGGTTGGTCTGGTCCATGAACTGCGACAGCTGCGAGGAGCCGAAGAACTCGCGCACGGCGGCGGCCGCCGGCTTGGCGTTGATCAGGTCCTGCGGCATGACCGTGTCGATCTCGATCGAGGACATACGCTCCTTGATCGCGCGCTCCATGCGCAGCAGGCCGACGCGGTACTGGTTCTCCATCAGCTCGCCGACCGAGCGGACGCGGCGGTTGCCGAGATTGTCGATGTCGTCGATCTCGCCCTTGCCGTCGCGCAGCTCGACCAGCGTCTTGACCACGGCCAGGATGTCTTCCTTGCGCAGCACGCGCACGGTGTCCTCGGCCTTGAGCTCGAGGCGCATGTTCATCTTGACGCGGCCGACAGCCGACAGGTCATAGCGCTCGCTGTCGAAGAACAGCGAGTTGAACATGGCTTCGGCGGTCTCGAGCGTCGGCGGCTCGCCCGGACGCATGACGCGGTAGATGTCGAACAGCGCGTCCTGGCGGCTCTCGTTCTTGTCGACGGCGAGCGTGTTGCGGATGTAGGCGCCGACATTGACGTGGTCGATGTCGAGGATCTGGATCTCGTCCTCGCCGGTGCCGAGCAGCACCTTCAGCGTCTTCTCGTCGATCTCGTCGCCGGCCTCGAGGAAGATCTCGCCGGTGGCGTAGTTGACGATGTCCTCGGCCAGGTAGTTGCCGAGCAGGTCCTCGTCGGTCGCCTTGATCGCCTTGAGACCCTTTTCGCCGAGCTGGCGGGCCTGGCGGGCGGTGATCTTCTTGCCGGCCTCGACGACGATCTCGCCCGTGTCGGCGTCGACCAGGTCGCCGACAGCCTTGAGGCCGCGGAAACGCTCGACGTTGAACGGGATGCGCCAGTGGTCGCCGGCGCGCTTGTAGGTGATCTTGTTGTAGAAGGTCGACAGGATCTCTTCGCCGTCCATGCCGAGCGCCATCAGCAGCGACGTCACCGGGATCTTGCGGCGGCGGTCGATGCGGGCGTGGACGACGTCCTTGGAGTCGAACTCGATGTCGAGCCACGAGCCGCGATAAGGGATGACGCGCGCGGCAAACAGAAGCTTGCCCGAGGAGTGCGACTTGCCCTTGTCGTGGTCGAAGAAGACGCCCGGCGAACGGTGCATCTGCGAGACGATGACGCGCTCGGTGCCGTTGACGATGAAGGTGCCGTTCGACGTCATGAGCGGCATATCGCCCATATATACGTCCTGCTCCTTGATATCCTTGATCGACTTCGCGCCGGTATCCTCGTCGATATCGAACACGATGAGGCGCAGCGTCACCTTCAGCGGCGCAGCATAGGTCAGGTCGCGCTGACGGCATTCGTCGACGTCGAATTTCGGTCCTTCGAACTCATACTTCACGAATTCCAGCATCGAGGAGCCGGAAAAATCGGAGATCGGGAAGACCGACTTGAAAACAGCCTGCAGCCCCTCGTCCGGACGCCCGCCCTTGGGCTCGTCCACCATCAGGAACTGGTCATAGGATGCCTTCTGAACCTCGATCAGGTTCGGCATCTCCGCAACTTCCGGGATCTTCCCGAAGAACTTGCGTACGCGTCTGCGGCCATTGAAAGTCTGGGTCTGGGCCATCGTCGCTCCTTAGCTCAAAACTCGGGGCGAACCTCGCCGCGGTTCGCCTTGCACCAACGGGCCGCTCGCCGGCCGCCCCTGTCTGTTTTCCGGCCGCCGTTCCAATTGCTTGGCGGCTGCCGGTAAAAACGGGAGAAAACCCGTTTCCTGAAGGCCGCTTCCGGCCCTCAGGAAAGAGGTTTTCAAACGTCTCGCGCAACGAAGCCTCCCTTTCATCAAGGGAGGGGGCGGCCGGCGCGAGGCCGTCCGCCCTCAACCATAAGGCTTACTTCAGCTCGACCTTGGCGCCAGCTGCTTCCAGCTGAGCCTTGAACTTGTCGGCATCGGCCTTGGAAACGCCTTCCTTGACCGGCTTCGGAGCGGCCTCGACCAGGTCCTTGGCTTCCTTGAGGCCAAGGCCGGTGATGGCGCGGACTTCCTTAATGACGTTGATCTTCTGGGCGCCGGCGTCGGCGAGAACGACGTCGAATTCCGTCTTCTCTTCAGCCGGAGCAGCAGCAGCGGCAGCGCCACCGCCAGCAGCGGCAACCGCCACCGGAGCAGCAGCCGAAACGCCCCACTTCTCTTCCAGGAGCTTCGACAGCTCGGCCGCCTCGAGGACGGTCAGCTTCGAAAGGTCGTCTACGATCTTCGCGAGATCAGCCATTTTGATATTCCTTTGGTTGGTTCGAACGTGTGTTGTTGACAGCGAGGAACGGCCTCATGCCGCCTCGTCCTTCCGGGCGTAAGCGCCGATGACGCGCGCGACCGAAGCCGCGGGCGCATTGACGATCTGGGCGATCCGGGTAGCCGGCGTGGCGATCATGCCAACCAGCTTGGCGCGCAGCTCGTCGAGCGACGGCATCGTGGCGAGCGCCTTGACACCATCGGCGTTGAGCGAGGTCGAGCCCATCGCGCCGCCGAGAATGATCAGCTTGTCATTCCCCTTGGCGAAATCGGACGTGACCTTCGGCGCCGCAACCGGATCCTCCGAATAAGCGAATAGCGTCTGTCCCTTGAACAGATCGACGATCGATGCGGAGTCCGTGCCCTGAAGAGCGATCTTGGCGAGACGGTTCTTCGCGACTTTGACGGTGCCGCCGGCGGCGCGCATCTTCGACCGGAGGTCGTTCATTTGCGCCACGGTGATACCGGCGTAGTGGGCCACGACGACTGAACCCGCGCTCGAGAACGCTTCGTTCAGGCCCGTGACGAGTTCGCGCTTTTCCGCTCTGTCCACTGCCTATCTCCAGTTGACCCCTGCCTCATTCTCGAGGTCAGAAGTCGGGTTGCCTTTTGCCGGCCGGGCCATCCTAATCGTGGATCTCCCGAACGGCGCTCGAGGATCCTGCCCCCTTTTCGCCCACCGACGGCAAGCCGGCGATGTGCTGACAAAAGGCAAACACGGTTCGAACCTTTCATTGGAGCTTGTCGCTCCTTTGTCGGGTCTTCACCCGTCTCATGCAGGCCCAAGTGAATTAAGGCTTTTGGGCCGCCTGCAATCTCGGACAGGATATCCGGAAACCTTTCGGCTTCCGGGGTACCGGGCCGCCGACGGATCGGCGGTCCGGAATTCTTCTTTGTTGGAGCATGATCTTTTCCGAAATCCACTTTTCGGGATCATGCTCTAGCGACCGGCCTGAAGCCGGCCAGACGACGCTTACGACGCGGCGAGCGTCGCGATGTCGAGCTTGAGGCCGGGACCCATCGTCGAGGTGACCGACACCTTCTTGACGTAGTTGCCCTTGGCGCCGGCGGGCTTGGCCTTGTTCACCGCATCGGCGAAGGCCCGCACATTCTCTTCCAGCGCCTTGACGTCGAACGAGACCTTGCCGACGCCGGCCTGGACGATGCCGGCCTTCTCGACGCGGAACTCGACGGCGCCGCCCTTCGAGGCCTTGACGGCGGCCGCGACATCGGGGGTCACGGTGCCGACCTTCGGGTTCGGCATCATGCCGCGCGGGCCGAGCACCTTACCCAGACGGCCGACCAGCGGCATCATGTCCGGAGTAGCGATGCAGCGATCGAAATCGATCGTGCCCTTCTGGACGATATCGACGAGGTCCTCGGCACCAACGATATCGGCGCCGGCGGCCTTGGCTTCTTCGGCCTTGTCGCCGCGCGCGAACACGGCGACGCGCACCGACCGGCCAGTGCCGTTCGGCAGGTTGACAACGCCGCGGACCATCTGGTCGGCATGGCGCGGATCGACGCCGAGATTCATCGCGACCTCGACCGTCTCGTCGAACTTCACCGTGGACCGGTCCTTCAGCAGCTGCAGCGCCTCAGAGAGCGCATAGGCCTTGTTCGGGTCGATGCCTTCACGGCTCTTGGCAACACGCTTTGCAATCTTTGCCATGATCTTAGCCCACCACTTCCAGGCCCATCGAGCGGGCGGAGCCCTCGACCATGCGCATGGCCGCTTCGACGTCGTTTGCGTTGAGGTCCTTCATCTTCTGCTCGGCGATCTGGCGCACCTTGTCGCGCGAGATCGTGCCGGCCTTGACCTTGCCCGGCTCTTTCGAACCAGACTTCAGGTTGGCGGCCTTCTTCAGGAAGTAGCTCACCGGCGGCGTCTTCATGACGAAGGTGAACGACTTGTCCTGGTAGTAGGTGATGACGACCGGGATGGGCGAGCCCTTTTCCAGTTCCTGGGTCTGCGCGTTGAACGCCTTGCAGAACTCCATGATGTTGATGCCGCGCTGACCAAGCGCCGGGCCGATCGGGGGCGACGGCGTGGCCGAGCCCGCGGCAACCTGGAGCTTGAGCTGGCCTGCAACTTTCTTAGCCATCTCTATTCCTGCCTTTTCTCATGCCGGGATAACCGGCGGTTGCAGTCTGGTGGTGCGGTTCCAGCGGCCGGCTAAGCCGCATTCGCCTCCCACCCGCTCATGGCAGCGCCATTCCTTCGCGCCGCCGATCCCTTCGCCTCTCGGACGGGGACCTTCGGATCAGCCCTTTTCGACCTGTCCGAATTCGAGATCGACGGGCACCGCGCGCCCGAAGATCGAAACTTCCACCTTGAGGCGCGCCCGCTCCTCGTCCACTTCCTGGACGAAGCCGTTGAACGACGCGAACGGACCGTCCGAGACGCGGATCGCCTCGCCGATCTCGAAGGTGACCGACGGCTTCGGACGCTCGACGCCTTCCTGAACCTGGTTCAGGATGCGTTGCGCCTCGGCTTCAGTGATCGGCACGGGCTTGGAGTCACCGAGGAAGCCGGTGACCTTCGGGGTGTTCTTGACCAGCGAGAATACGGCGTCCGTCAGGTTGGCCTTCAAGAGCACATAACCGGGGAAGAACTTGCGTTCCGCATCGACCTTGCGGCCGCGGCGTATCTCGACGACCTTCTCCGTCGGCACCACGATCTGCTCGATCTCGCCCGACAGGCCCTTCTGCTTGGCCTTGTTCTCGATGTCCTCGGCGACCTTCTTCTCGAAGTTCGAATAAGCGTGGACGATGTACCACCGCGTCATTTCACGACCTCTCCGTAATCGCCGAACTTAATGTCCGAGGCCCAGAATCCACTCGATCGCATAGCCCATGGCTATGTCGGCGGTGAAGAAGAAGATCATGGCGATGAGCGCAAAAACCAGGACCATTACCGTCGAGATCATAGTCTCGCGGCGCGAGGGCCATGTCACCTTGGCCGTCTCCGCGCGAACCTGCTGGAGAAAGGTGAAAGGGTTTGTGGTTTTCGAAGCCATCTGCCGCCTGTCTTCAAGACCCGTTGGCCGGGTCTCCTGGATGATCCCGCTGGCCGGGACGTGCCGCCTGGACTTCGTGCCGGCGCCGAATCAGCACCACCATTTCGCCCACGCAAATCAGACGCGTAAAGCCGGCTTCCCAGCTCCACGCGTCGCGTGTCTGTTCAGTCTACATAAAACCGATTCTTGGTCCACGCAAGTGGCAAGTGTTCCGCTTTATGTTTTAGCGCCGCCTCGGAACCATCCAGTCGTTCCGTCCCGGCTATGCGGGGCCTTATGCCCCAGTTTTCGCTATATGGCAAGCCGCCCCCGGTTTTCAACGGCGGAGCGCACCCACCTTCAGTCTGCCATGGGAGGTGGCACGGGCAGCAGGGCTCGAACCTACGACCTGCGGTTTTGGAGACCGCCGCTCTACCAACTGAGCTATGCCCGTATACGGGCGCTGCTATTTCACAAAGCCGATGAGAACTCAAGAGCCCTTTTGAGACGCGTCGGCCGGAAGCGCCGATCGCAGCCATCCAAGCCCCAGGGCCCATGCGCAGATCACGAGTTCAAGCGCGAAAGTCCAATGCAGAACGAAGTTCAGGACCCAGTTCCCATGGCTGGCCGGAACCGCCACGAGCTCAAACGGGCGATGACTGAACGGCGCCAACCACATGATCGGCGATGCCACCGTGTCGAGCGCCATATGCACCATGGCTCCGGCTAAGAAGATGGCGATCGACGGCAGACGCCGCGACCCCAACAACCGACCGACCGACACGCTCACCGTCCCGATCGTGGCCCAGAACAACGGCCAATGCGTGATGTAGGCATGATGGTGCGTGCGACCGCCATCGATCAGGTAAAAATAGAGCATGTCGATGTCCGGGATGACACGCTGCCGAGCATTGCGGCAGCCACCACATCGGATGCCTCCCGTCGCCGTCTTCGCGCGAGCCTTCCCAGAATATAGCCCGATGGGAGATGGGCAATCAGCATGCAAGGTCGTCTCACATTGATGCAACGACCCTGCGGTGTCTTTGCGGCGTCATCTTTTCGGAATTTTGCAGAAACCCAGCATCTTCGGCTACGATTTCCCGGCCGGCGGCTTGTAAGGCCCGCCCGGCACGCCCCAGCCCCAGCTTGGCATTGGCTCGGTCTCAGGGTCGCAAGTCTCGCCGAGATTGGAATTAATCTTGGCCAGCCGCGACCCCCACTCGACATAGCCCATCAAGGCGGAACGGAACTCGGGATCGTCCGGCAGGCCGGCTTCGTCCGCCGCGTCCGCCAGAAGGTTGATCCAGCGCCGGCGCTGCTCCTCGGTCAGATGCTTGCCGAGATGATGCCTGACCATCTCGCGGTGGCCACCATGCCGTTCGCTGTAGGTCTTCGGCCCGCCGAAAACCTCGCCGATGAAGGCGGCGACATGCGCCGGATGGTCCGGCGACATGTGCCTGAACACCGGACCGACGATCGGGTCCAAGGTCACTCTGTTGTAAAAGATCTGCGTCAGCCGGTTGAGCGCCTCGCTGCCGCCGGCCCATTCGAACAAAGTCGGGACGCCCTCGCTCATCTCCGGTCCTCCTACGTTTGAGCCTAGAAGGATAGCGGGAAGCTCGGAGCCGGCTCAACCCGCCTCCATGGCCAGTGCTGGCATGGCGCCGAATGCTGCTAAAGCTTGGCCGGCGATTCCGCTTCGGCGTTGGCGGACGGCAGAACCCGGCAGTTATCGGGTTTTGGCGAAGATTTGCAGATAGTGGCGCCCGTCAGAGCGTCTACCGACTGGCGGCTGGTGGTGAGCCCGAACCCCGCCAATTCGTCCTGGCTGAGCTCCCTGTGCTTGGCGGATTGGGCCGACTGCATCGCGACGAACAAGCCCGAGCCGATCGCCATCTCCTCAAGATACGACCGGACCTTGTCTTCCATGCCCATGGAATGCACCAGGAAACGCGTATCGGTGCCTACCAAGCGCCTGGTGCCGCCGGCGATCATCAGCACGCAGGCTGCATCGCATTCGGCGCCGGCTTCAACAGTGAGACCATTATGAAGGTTGTCCTTGGAGACGCACCCTGCCGTGCCGGGATCGCAATCGAGAAAATCCGTCCGGGCGACCGCAACATCCAATCTGCGCTCGCGGATCAGCCGGCCGGCGGCGAGCGCGCCCTGGACATCGCCGCCCTGTGAGTTGAGGACGATGGGCATCCTGCGCCCGCCGACCTTGTCCAGCAGCTCGCGCAGCCTGTCGGGCGTGCCGGCAACGATCGTTCCCTCCGCCGAAATCCATTCCGGACAGTCGGGGTTGCAGAGCGGATTGCTGCCGCGAACGAGGACGAAACGCATTTCCTGCTGCGGCTTTGGCGGTGATGCTGCCTCCGCCGGCTGGCTGTAGGCCGGTTTGGCCGCGACCGCCGCCACCTCGGCCGGCTTGGCCTTGCCATTGGCCGGTATCTCGCGGCAGCTCGTTGGCACCGGATCGCGCCGGCATATGGCTGCTTCGGTCATCAGGTCGAGAGAATCGAGGCTGGTGACGAGCTTCATCTCCAGCATATCGTCGGGCTCGATCTGCCTTATGTCGCTTGCCGGCGTCGCCTTCATCACGTCCAGCACGCCCTGCCCAATACCCATTTCTTTCAGATAACCGGACAGCCGTTTCTCGACCGCCTTGCTCATCTCGTAGGTCTTGTAGCTGCCGGCATTCTTGCGGCTGACGACCTTGGTGCTGAGGACCTTCTTCTTGCCGTTCACAATTCTGTAGGTGGTGCGGTAGAGCAGCTTTTCCCTGTGATATGTCGTGGTGATCTGATGAACCCCGAGAAAAGCCCACTCGCCGACCACACGGCGGACGCCGCCGGCAAACATCAGGGGACATGCGGAATTGCACATGGCGCCGCTGTCGTAGGCGATGCCGGAATACGGCGTGTTCTTACTGTCATTGTCCCGGCAGTTCTTCATTTCGGGCGAGCAGCCGGAAAACCCCGTAGTGCCCACGGCGATGTCGAGCTTGTTCTTACGGATCGTACGGCCGAGTTGGAGCGCGGCGTCGACATTGCCTCCAGGAGAATTGACGACGATCGGCAGTTGCCGGCCGCCGAGCGTCTTCAAGAGGCGCTTGAACCGCGCCGGCGTGCCGGCCTCGATGCTGCCTTCGGCAGAAATCCATTCCGGGCAGTTCGGCTCGCAGCCTGGCGCGCTGCTGCGCACCACGACGAAGCGCATGGCAGGGCCGTAATCCGGCGGCGTTTCCTTCGCTGCGGCGGCAAACGCGGTAAGCCCAATAGCGATGGCCAGCCCGAGCCGAACCAGCCCTAGCGGCCACGAAATACCCTTTGAAAGGAACGCGGAAATCACGCCTGCCAAGCCCTCGGTCCAACCCATACTAGTTACGGCGACGATGCTTGCAAATAGAATTGAAGAGGGTGCGAGCAATGCCAGCCTGACGGCTGCTGCCTCGACCTTCGTCGCGACTACGCTAAAGTTCTGGCGGCGTCTTTGCCTGGGCGTTGGCAGAGGGCGGGAGCCGGCAATTGTCCGGCTTTGGCGAGGACCTGCAAATGGCGGGGCCAGTCAGCGTGTCCGATGTGTCCGGCCCGGTCACCAGCCCGACCTTGAGCATTATATCGGGTTCAAGCTGACGCTCGACTGAACTCTGATCTATCGCTGCGAACAGGCCTGGGCTGATCGCCATCTCGTCCAAATAGGCTTCGACAATCCGCTTCTGTCCCATCGAGGACACGCTGAGCCGCGCCTTGGGGTCGACCAGCCGCCTAGCGCCGCCGGCGAGCATGAGTGCGCAGGCTGAATCGCACTCCACTCCGAATTGGCTGATCAGCCCGACATAGGCGCCATTGTCGTCCAGACAGCCTGCCCCGGGCGGGTTGCAACCCAGGATATTGGTGCGGGCGACGACGACGTCTAGCTTGCGTTCGTGGATAAGCCGCCCTGCGGCCAAGGCGCCGAACAAGTCGCCGCCTCGTGAGCTGATCACAACGGGGAGCCGCGGGTTGTCGAGCGCGGCGAGCAACTGGCGAAGTTTTTGCGGGGTTCGAGGGGTGATCGCGCCTTCCGCCGAAATCCATTCCGGGCAGTCGGGATCGCAGAGCGGATCGCTGCCGCGAACGACCACGAAGCGCATCTCCGGCGCCGCATTTCCTGCCGCTCCTCGAAACGGCACGGCAGTCGGGGCTTTGGCTGGCTTGGAAGATGGAGCTTCCGCCTGTCGAGAAGGTGCCGGCTTTGCCGTCGTTACAGCGGCCGGCCGGGCATCCTCCGCTATTTCCCGGCAATTCGGAGCCGGTTTGTCACCCATGCACAGGATCACTCCGGTGAACAGCTCCACGGTGTCTGTGCTGGTGGCCAGTTTCATCGTTAGCATGTCGTGGAGGGTGATCCGCTGAATGTCGCTCGCCGGCGTGGCTTTCATTTTGTCGAGGACACCCTGCCCCACGCCCATCTCTGCCAAATAGGCCGAGATTTTCCGCGCGAACCCCTTGCTCATCTTATAGGTCTTGTAGCTTCGGCCTTCGGTGACGGTCTCCGTTGTGACCTGATATCTTTTGCCCCGAATGGTTTTATAGGTGGTTCGAAAATGCCTTGTGGAGGGGAACCAAGTGGTGGTGATCTGATGAACACCCAGATAGGCCCAGCCACCGGCTACGCGGCGAACGCCACCTGCGAACATCAGGGGACATGCAGAGTTGCACATGGCGCCGCCATCAGACGCCACGCCGAAATAGGCAACGCCCTTGCCGAAGCTGGCCCCGCAGCCCTCCGTTCCCGGCCAACAATCGGAAAACTCGGTCTTGCCGATCGCGATGTCGAGCCCGTTCTTCCGTATGATGCGACCAAGTTGAAGTGCGGCGTCGGCATCGCCGCCAGGGGAATTGACAATGATCGGCAGTTTGCGGATGCCGAGCTTTTTCAGCACTCGCTTGAGCAGAGCCGGCGTGTCGGCAGTGATGGCGCCTTCCGCTGAAATCCATTCCGGACAATTGGTCTTACAGCCGACTGCACTGCTACGCGCAAAGATGAACCGCATGTCCGAAAAGCCGTCGGAAGACGGGCCGTTCAAAATGAACGTATCGGGCCATGCCCGTATGAGGACGTCATCGGCCTTTGCTGCAAAGGCCACCACCACAATAGCAAGCACCGGTGCCCGGCGAACCAGTATGCGAAACCATCTTGATGTGCAGTTTAAATGATGCCCCGAAATCATGATTGGCAACGCCCCCTGCCGCAATCGATAATAATTGCGGCAGTGGTGCATGCAATAGCTTCGAAGCAACCGTGCTGCATTTATGCTGCACTGTGCAAGTAAACGAAAAAGGGCGGCCCGAAGACCGCCCTTTCCTTGTCGAGCCGGCAAGTGCCGGATCGATCATTCTTTGATGGTGACGACGATGCCGGCACCGACGGTGCGGCCGCCTTCACGGATGGCGAAGCGCAGCTTCTCTTCC
>NZ_JARTVQ010000003.1:605194-916131 GCF_029625845.1 Mesorhizobium sp. WSM4898
CGTCTTGCCATGATCGACGTGGCCGATCGTGCCAATGTTCACATGCGGCTTGGTGCGCTCGAATTTACCTTTTGCCATAGTCTCTTTCCTTGGGCGGCCTTGACCTTCAGTTCAGTCGAATGCGGGGCGATTAGCGACAACGGCCGCAAAACACAAGTGCCTTGTGGTTGAGCGTTCTCTCGCTCGAGCCGAACCAATGATCTGATTTCAGGGTATGGCGCGGATATAGGATCGCGACAGGCGAATTCAAATCCGCGCGTCTTGCCTCGGCTAGCTCATCGACAGTTTCGCGCGGGTAGACGCCCGATCGGCCGGAACTGGCCCATTGCCGCCCCGATCCGCCTCTGATTTCTTCAGCCAATGCAATTCCTTCCGGCAAATATCCGCGGCCCGCTGTTCATGATCGTCTCGACGGGATCCTACCTCGTCAATGACACGATGATGAAGCTCGCGACCGCAGGGCTGCCGCCTTATGAGGTGCTGCTGCTGCGTGGCGCGGCCGCCACACTGTGGGGCATGCCGCTTCTGCTGATGCTCGGCTATGGCAGGCAGATCCCGCTGCTGTTCGAACGCAAGGTGCTGCGCCGGAACCTTTGCGAGCTGGCGGCGATCCTTTGCTACGTCGTGGCGTTGGCCAACATGCCGATCGCCGATTCGACGGCGCTCGGGCAGATCACGCCGCTCATCGTGCTGGTCGGGTCCTCGCTCCTTTTCGGCGAGAAGATCGGCGCCGTGCGAATGGCGCTGATTAGCCTAGGCTTTGTCGGCGCCGTCATGGTGGCGCAACCGACGATGCAGGGCATTTCCATCTATGCCTTGCTGGCGCTGGGCAACGCGGCCCTGGCCGCGGCGCGCGACCTCGCCGGACGTAAGGTGGGCGCCGAGGTGCCCGGCATGATCGTCGCCATCTCCGCCGTGGTTGTCGTGCTGCTCGGCTCAGGTGTCGCACACCTTGTCTCGGAACAGTGGGTGATGCCGGAGGGCCGTCATCTCCTTTTGCTTGCCGGCGCCGGCCTGTTCCTGATCTTCGGTCACTTCTTCATCTTCATGGCCTATCGCGTCGGACCGACAAGCGCGGTGGCGCCCTTCTACTATTGCTTCACCGTCTGGGCGGTGATTTCCGGCCTTTTGGTGTTCGGGCAGCTCCCCAACACGCTCGCCGTCTGCGGCATTCTCCTGGTGATCGGCAGCGGCCTCGCCATCGTGTCGCTCGACGAGCGAAGGAGGCGCTTGAGCGTTGTGGCCTGAGGTCGTCCGGACTGAAAAGCTGAACGCTACAGCCCCACCCTTTTCTTCAACGGACGTTTGGCAAGGAATCCGACGAGGTTGCGCAGCGTCCGCGGGTAGACCAGACGGCCGTTGCGAAAAGCGGTCAGATCGCCGGCGACATGCAGCGAGGACGTCTCATCGGGATCGCCTTGGGGGATGCCTCCCCATCGTGCCGGATCGTAATAGTCGACAAGGAAACCGTAGTCGTAGCGGCAGAAGCGCATCGCCTTTCTGAACGCCGCGGGGGAAAGATCCGAGGGACTGACCTTGCCCCGGGCTGCCTGCAGCCGCGGCATAGAGACTGTCTTGCCGCTGACCGTGGACAGGAAGGCGCCGACCTTGTCCATGTCCTCGAATTTGAAGACGTGCTCGAACAGGAACAGGCTGGAACCGATGAACCGGCGTGGCGAGGCGACGTGAAAGTGGATGTCCCCTGAGCATGCGCAGTATTTTTCGATGTTGAGGATGAAGGTATCGGGATCCGGATTGGTCGGCAGCCCAAAGCTCTCGAGCAACTCGAGGTTGGGCGAGCGTGACCGTAGGACATCGGTGTCCAATATCCTGCTGGAATAAGCCGAGAGCAGCCGCTCCAGCGGATCACGAACGATCGTGAATTTGCCGCTGAGCCCGTCATAGACCGGCTCGAACGGATCGGCCCAATTGGTTGCAATTTGACTGTGGACGTCGTTGTCCGGGTCAAGCAGAACGGCTTCCTTGCCGCCGAGCGCCATCAGCGCGTATTTGACGCTGCTGGTGCCGCTTTTCGGGATTGGATAATAGGTGACCGGAAGGCCTTGAATCTGGACCGCCATCGCCGTTCCGCCCCACGCCATCCAATGCCAATAAGCAGCGCGGTCGCGTTCGACGACCAGCGCTCGGCTGACGATCCCACCACGGCGATCGAGCCGTGGTTTCGCCGATCGTTCGACCGTTCTACAGCGTGCGCCTGCCGGAGAACTGGTGATAGGCCCAGAGCACGACGACCGAGCCGATGACGGCCACAATCAGGCTCCAGATGTTGAGGCCGGTGACGCCCGATGCGCCGAAGGCGCTGAAGATCACGCCACCGACGATAGCGCCGACGATGCCGAGCACGATGTCCATGATCAAGCCCTGACCGGTCTTGTTGACGATCTTGCTGCCGATGAAGCCGGCGATCGCGCCGAGAATGATCCAGCTGATGATGCCCATTTCTTCCCTCCAATTCCCCCCGGTGCCAATCATTTTCATATGATGGTGAAAAGCTCAAGACAGCTTGAAAATCCCCCCGGTTGCGCCATTCTGGCGACGGGTGGACTTGGTTGATAGGAGATCCATGATGGGCCTTTTTGACAACGCCGTTCCCGGCGGCAACATCACCAAACCCCTGATGATCGCGCTCGGCGCACTGCTGGTCGGCAAGATGCTGAGCGGCAGAAGCGAGGAACAGCCGGCCGACGGTGAGGCCCCCGCCCCAACTCCCGCCGGAACCTCCGCCGATGGCGGCCTGCTCGGCGGACTGGGCGGGCTGCTCGACAGACTGCGAGACTCCGGCCACGGCAACGTTGCCGATTCCTGGGTCAGCACCGGCCAGAACCAGCCGATCAACGCCAACGATCTCGGCTCGGCGCTGGGGCCGGCGGTGATCCGCGAGATCGCGCAACGTACCGGTATGAACGAGCATGAGCTGCTGCAGCAATTGTCCACGGCGCTGCCCGGCGTTGTCGACAAGCTGACGCCGAACGGCCAAGTCCCGCCGCAACATCAGGTGACATCGGCTTTCAACAGCTAAGCACAAGGCAGATCGAACACGCCGCGCGCCACGGGTGCTCGGCGTTTTTCTTTTGAGGCCTACGACGAAGAAAATCTGGAGCGGGTAGCGGGAATCGAACCCGCATATTCAGCTTGGAAGGCTGCTGCTCTACCACTGAGCTATACCCGCCTGCGCTAGCCCCGGAAACAGCGGCACACTTCCGGTGCTTTTTCGTTTCAGGGCTACCGGGCCGGCAGTGGTGGAGAGGGTTGGATTCGAACCAACGTAGGCTAAGCCAACGGATTTACAGTCCGTCCCCTTTAACCACTCGGGCACCTCTCCAGTCTGCCGCCGGAGCCATGCAACGAGGCATTTCAGCCGACCCGGAGCCCGAGTAAGGATCTTCTCCGAAATCAGCGATGCGCCTTATGGCGGCAAGGCCGGTGGGTGTCAACCGGCGCGGCCAGGGTTTTTCGAGGATGTTCGGCATTCGTCGCCGCAGCCCGTATCCTTAGCCGGCCGGGACGGTTATAGAGGCCGGCATGAGCGACAGCAAAAGCAGCAAACCGGGCACCCCGAAGGATACCCACTACGCCAAGCTGAGGCGCGCGCATCGCGACCAGAAGGCGGGCGGCGCGCCGGCATTCCGGCCGCGCCAACCGGTGCCGCCAGGCGAAGGCCCCGCCGACGGACTGGTGCGGCTTTACGGCCTGCACACGGTGCGGGCCGCACTCGACAATCCGCGACGCAAGATCAAAAGAATGCTGGTGACCCGCAACGCCGCCGAGCGTCTGGCGATCGGCGATCTTGCCGCCCTGCCCTTCAAGGCCGAGTTGGTCGAGCCGAAAGATATCGACAAAATCACCGGCTCGGACGCCGTGCACCAGGGCGTGCTGATCGAGGCGGAACCGCTTAAACCCAAGCGCCTTGACACGCTCGGCGACACAAAGCTGGTGCTGGTGCTCGACCAGGTCACCGACCCGCACAATGTCGGCGCTATCCTGCGCTCGGCGGTGGCTTTCGGCGCCGGCGCGCTGATCACGACGGCCCGCCACAGCCCGCAGGAATCGGGCGTGCTGGCGAAATCGGCCTCGGGCGCGCTGGAGCACATCGACCAGATCGAGGTGAAAAACCTCGCCGACGCGCTGGGTCAACTGCACGATGCCGGCTTCCAGACGATCGGGCTCGATTCCGAGGGACCGTCGGAGCTGGAAAAGAGCTTCGCCGGAGGAAAAATTGCGCTGGTTCTGGGCGCCGAGGGCAAGGGCTTGCGCCAGAAGACGCGCGAGACGGTGACGGCGCTTGCCCGCCTCGACATGCCCGGCGCCATCCGCTCGCTCAACGTCTCCAACGCCGCGGCGGTGAGCCTTTATGCGGCCAGGAAATTTATAGCGAATAGCGAATAGCGAATAGCCGAGACACGGCGGCCCGTCGGCCTGCAAATCCCTATTCGCTACTCCCTATTCGCTAGGCCACTTGGTGGCCCGCCATCCGCTCCAGCGCCCTGACCAGCGCCGAGTGATCCTCCTTCGCCCCACCATTGGCGGCGCAGGAATTGAACAGTTGCTGCGTCGTCGAGGTGTTGGGGAGCGCAACGCCGAGCGCCTTGGCGCCTTCCAGCGCGAGGTTGAGGTCTTTCTGGTGCAGTTCGATGCGGAAACCGGGCGCGAAGGTGCGCTTGATCATGCGCTCGCCATGCACTTCGAGGATGCGCGAGGCGGCGAGACCGCCCATCAGGGCTTGGCGAACCTTTGCAGGATCGGCGCCGGCCTTCGAGGCGAAAACCAGGGCTTCGCCGATCGCCTCGATGGTGAGCGCCACGACGATCTGGTTGGCGACCTTGGTGGTCTGGCCGACGCCGTTCGGCCCGACCAGCGTGATGTTCTTGCCCATCTTCTCGAACACCGGCCTGGCGCGCTCGAACGCCTTGTCCTCGCCGCCGACCATGATGGTAAGCGAGGCTGCCTTGGCGCCGACCTCGCCGCCGGATACCGGCGCGTCGAGATAGTCGCAGCCGAGATCGTTGATCTTCTTGGCGAAGTCCTTGGTGGCGATCGGCGAGATCGAGCTCATGTCGATGACGAGCTTGCCTTTCGACAGAGCTGAAGCGACGCCGTTTTCGCCGAACAGCACATCCGCCACCTGCGGCGTGTCGGGCACCATGGTGATGATGATGTCGGCGGCGCTGGCCACCGCGTCGTGGCCGGTGACGGTCTTCAGCCCCTTGGCCGCGAGAGCGGCCGGCGGCTTCGAGCGATGGTCGCTGGCGATGACCGGGTAGCCGGCGTCGAGCAGATGCCCCGCCATCGGCGCGCCCATGATGCCGAGGCCAATGAAGCCGATGGTTTCCATTTTGCGGTCTCCTGAAGGTCTTTGTCCGAATGGATCGAAGGCTGGCGCCGCCCCTCATCCGCCTGCCGGCACCTTCTCCCCGTGAAGGATGGGGAGAAGGGACACGCTCCAGCGCTGGCGACCCCCCTCTCCCCCGTTTTTCACGGGGAGGGGGTAAGGGTGAGGGGCAGCGCCGAGGCTGGTTGAGAAGCGCCTAAGCCGCCGCACTCCCCTGCCCGGCGAACTGCCGGAACCAGCCGAGTCCCACCTCCGTGCCGGCCTTCGGTTTGTATTCGGCGCCGATCCAGCCGGAATAGCCGAGCCGGTCGATATGGTCGTAGAGGAAGGGATAATTGATCTCGCCCGTCCCCGGCTCGTGACGGCCGGGATTGTCCGCAAGCTGGATATGCGCGATGCGGCCAAGGTTTGCCTCGATGGTACGGGCGAGATCCCCCTCCATGATCTGCATGTGATAAATGTCGTATTGCAGGAACAGGTTCTTCGAGCCGATGCGGTCGATGAGCGCCAGCGCCTGATCGGTGTAATTCAGGAAGAAGCCCGGAATGTCGCGAGTGTTGATCGGCTCGATCAGCAGCTTGATGCTGGCCTGCTCCAGCTTTTCGGCCGCGAAAGCGAGATTTTCGGCAAAGACGTTTTCCAAAGTAGTGCGATCGGCACCCTGCGGCGCGATGCCGGCGAGGCAGTTGACCTGCTCGCAGCCAAGCGCGTGCGCATAAGTGATCGCCTTGGCGACGCCCTGGCGAAATTCAGGCACGCGGTCGGGCAGCACGGCAATGCCGCGCTCGCCCTTTGCCCAGTCGCCGGCCGGCAGGTTGAAGAGAACCTGCGTCAGGCCGTTCTTCTTGAGGCGAGCGGCAACAACGTCCGGCGCATGGTCGTACGGCCCGATATATTCGACGCCCTTGAAGCCGGCGCGGGCAGCGGCATCGAAACGGTCTAGGAAATCGTGCTCCCCGAAGAGCATCGAAAGATTGGCTGAAAAACGCGGCATTCTTTTGCTCCTTCTTTCCGCCGGACTTCAATCGAGCATCACGATCGCCGTCGGCGCATCCTCGTGGCTTTCGGCAAGCTCCTCGAATTCGGTGATCTTGTCGATTTCGGTGCCCATGGAAATGTTGGTGACACGTTCAAGGATGAATTCGAGAACGACCGGGACCTGGTGGTCCTTCATCAGCCGCTCAGCCTCTTTGAAGGCGCCGGCGAACTCTTCCGGCTTGCGCACGCGAACCGCCTTGCAGCCCATCGCCTCGGCGACCGCGACATGGTCGACGCCGTAGCCGGCCTCGGGATCGTTTGCCCGGTTGACGTTCTCGAAGGCGAGGCTCACCTCGTAGTCCATCGAGAAGCCGCGCTGCGCCTGGCGGATCAGCCCGAGATAGGCGTTGTTCACGACGACGTGGATGTAAGGCAGGTTGTGCTGCGCGCCGACCGCCAGCTCCTCGATCATGAACTGGAAGTCGTAGTCGCCGGAGAGCGCGACGATGGCGCGATCGGGATCCGCGGCGCGCACGCCGAGCGCGGCCGGCAGCGTCCAGCCGAGCGGGCCGGCCTGGCCGCAGTTGATCCAGTTGCGCGGCTTGTAGACATGCAGGAATTGCGCGCCGGCGATCTGCGACAGGCCGATCGTGGTGACATAGGTGGTGTCGCGGGCAAAAGCCTTGTTCATCTCCTCATAGACGCGCTGCGGCTTCAGCGGCACCTGCTCGAAATGCGTCTTGCGCTTCATGGTTTTCTTGCGCTGCTGGCATTCCTTCGCCCAGCCCGACCAGTCGCGCAGCTTGCCGGCCGTACGCCACTCGGTGGCGACGTCGAGCAGCATCTTCAGCGCCGCGCCCGCATCCGAGACGATGCCGAGATCCGGCGCGAAGACGCGGCCGATCTGAGTGGGCTCGATGTCGACATGGATGAATTTCTTGCCCTTGGTGTAGACGTCGACCGACCCGGTGTGGCGATTGGCCCAGCGGTTGCCGATGCCAAAGACGAAGTCGGCTTCAAGCATTGTCGCGTTGCCGTAACGGTGCGACGTCTGCAGGCCGCACATGCCGGCCATCAGCCGGTGATCGTCGGGGATCGCGCCCCAGCCCATCAACGTCGGAATGACCGGCACGCCGGTGACTTCGGCGAACTCGATCAGCAAATCGGAAGCATCGGCGTTGATGATGCCGCCGCCGGCGACGATCAGCGGCTTTTGCGCCTGGTTGAGCATTGCCAAAGCCTTTTCGGCCTGGGCGCGCGTCATTGCCGGCCTGAAGGGAACCAGCGGCTCATAGGCCTCGATGTCGAATTCGATCTCGGCAAGCTGCACATCGAGCGGCAGGTCGATCAGCACCGGGCCAGGTCGCGAGGTGCGCATCAGGTGGAACGCCTTCTGCAGCGCCATCGGAACCAGATAGGGTTCCATGACGGTGACGGCCCATTTGGCGACGGGTGCTGCGATCGAAGCGATGTCGACGGCCTGGAAATCCTCCTTGTTGAGGCGAGCGCGCGGCGCCTGCCCGGTAATGCAGAGGATGGGAATGGAATCCGCCGAGGCGGAATAGAGCCCGGTGATCATATCGGTGCCGGCCGGACCTGAGGTGCCGATGCAGAGCCCGATATTGCCGGCCTTGGCGCGGGTAAAACCTTCAGCCATGTGCGAGGCGCCCTCGACATGGCGCGCGAGAACGTGGCGGATGGTGCCGCGCGCCTTCAGCGCCGAATAGAGCGGGTTGATCGCCGCGCCCGGCACGCCGAAGGCATTGGTGATGCCTTCCTTTTCTAGAACGAGAACCGCCGCGTCGACAGCGCGCATCCTGGCCATGTTCAGCCTCCACTTCGTTGATTGGCTTCAGAATGCCAGCGCGTTCCCGATTTTTCAATTTTTTCAGAATATTTTTTCATTTCTGGGAAACTGTTGTACCTGGCTGAATTCACTGATCTTTTCCTTTTCCAGAAAATCGCCACGACGGGCTAGTGAAAAACTTTTTCATTGCGCTCCGCGCGAAATTGCGGAGAATGCGTGCATGGAAACCACGGAAAAACGCCAACGCGGCCGGCCGCGTGCCTTCAACGGCCCGCAGGAAGCGGCTTCGGTGCAGTCGCTCGACCGCGCGCTGCGCATCCTGGCGATCGTCGCGGACGCCAGCGGCTTGTCCTTGAGCGAGATCGCGGCGCACAGCGGCATCGCCGCCTCAACGGCCTACCGCATGCTGACGACGCTGGAGAACCACGGCATGGTCGAGTTCGACTCGACCGACCAGCTCTGGTCGATCGGCGTCGAGACCTACCGCATGGGCGCCGCCTTCCTGCGCCGCCGCAAGCTAGTCGACCGCGCCCGCATCGTCATGCAGGAACTGATGGAAAAGACCGGCGAGACCGCCAATCTGGGCGTCGCCGAGGACGATTGCGTGGTTTTCGTCAGTCAGGTCGAGACGCATCAGGCGATCCGGGCCTTCTTCCGGCCGGGCACGCGCAGTTCCTTCCATGCATCAGGCATCGGCAAGGCGGTGCTGGCGCATCTCGAGCCGGAGCGGGTCGCCGCCATCCTGCGCAAGGCCGGCCTGCAGCGCTTCACCGACAAGACGCTCTCCGACATCTCGGCGCTGGCTCATGATCTGGCGACCATCAAGCATCGCGGCTGGTCGGTCGACGACGAGGAACGCCATCCCGGCATGCGCTGCGTCGCCGCTGCCATCTTCAACGAGTTCGGCGAGCCGATCGGCGGCGTTTCCGTGTCCGGCCCGACGGTGCGGGTGACGCCCGAGCGCCTGGCCGAGATCGGTCCGCTGGTGCGCGAGGCCGCGGCCGAGGTGACGAAGATGATCGGCGGCGTGAAAGTCTACTGACTGCGACAGCTTTTGTTTGCGCATGACCCCGGCGTCATGCGCCGGGCAGCGCGCTCTTGGCCACCATCTCGGGACGGCCGGACTAAACGTATCGCTGTACACCCTCGGCTGCATAGGCCCTGCCGTCTTGCCGAGGCGTTCGAATGCATGCGAAAGGGCGTGGATGCGGAAAACGGTTCAACTATTGCTCGCCGCTTCACTTTGCGGATGCGCTGCCACGACACCGGTGCCGGACTCGAACGGGCAGCGCGTCGATTCCATACCGATCTCGCTTGCCCTCGAGGAGATCATTACCGCCGGCGTCCGCCAGCACTTGAAGGGTCCAGTCTCGGCGAAGTTCGGGACGATGCTTGCCGGTGAGCGGACGTTGAACGGCCGCCATGAGATCGTGGTTTGCGGCTTTGTCGACGACAAGCGCTCGGCCGGCGGCTCCAGCGACGGCAAAGCCTTCATTGCCAAGGTCAACCCGGATGCCGGAAACAGCTTCGAACTTGTCGCGATGAGCGGTGAAACGTCTAATGCCGGGCTTGCCGTTGCCGGCGTTTGCCGCAGCGCGGGATTGGCGATCGAGGCCAAGACTTCGTAGCACCAAACGAAAAAGGGGCCGCGAAGCCCCCTTTCCGGACGGTGGCTCTCCTCTGTTTTACGCAATTCCGGACGGAAAACCGCTATGCGCTTTTCCTGGAATTGCTCTCAGAGGCGGCAGTAATGCGGATAGCCGTCGTAGCCGATGTAGGTGTTCGAGCCCGGATCGTAGCTGGCATAGCGGGCCATGCAGCGGCGAACATGCCAGGAACCGTGGTAGCCATCCTCGACATAGACCGTCCGCGGCTGCTGAGCGAGCAGGTTGCCCAGGACGAAGCCGCCAACGCCGGCGGCGATGCCGATGCCGAGCTCGCGGCGGTGATGATGGTCGTGAGCGGCCGAAGGCTGGACGGTGCCGGCCAGCGTGCCGGCGGCGACAGAGGTGGCGATAAGGGTCGAAACGAGCGTGCGCTTGAACATGATGATCTCCTTGGTTCCTGACCGAGGCGATCCATCCGCCTCTTGATCATCTGTCGTTGCAGCGCGGAAAAGGTTCGAAGTTTTTTTCTGATTTTTTTGAGTGCCCGGAAGCGGCTCAAATCTTTCGGGACTGCTCCTATCTCTGATCGAGGCGACCATTCGCCTCTGGTGATCAGTTGTGGCGGAGCGGCGGCAAAAGGTTCGATGGATGGGTGAATGAGTGAATGGTCGAGAAAACGCCGCCTTTCACCATTAACCATTCACTCCCCTTCACCCCATTCCCGTCACGTGCCGCAGCCAGAAGGCCAGCACGATGAAGCCGATGATCGTGGTGACGCCCGTCCAGTCGATGTTGGCCTTCTTCAGATCGCTGACGGCCTTCATCAGGAGAAGCCAGGTCACGACGATGAGCGGTAGGATGATGACGAATCTGATCATGCGACACCCCGTTCGACGCGATTGCACCCGACAGAGATGTAGGAAGCGGCGCGCCTCTTTTCAGCATGCCGACTAAGCCAAGCGGTCCATTAGCAACCCAAAACGGAGTTTTGTCTTTACTGGCGCACGAAATGTGCTACCGGAGCGCCGTGCCCTTGTAGCTCAGCTGGTAGAGCAGCGGTTTTGTAAACCGAAGGTCGCGGGTTCGATCCCTGCCGGGGGCACCATCCTTCGCTCTGCCAGCTTTCGAAGCATCACTATATTCTGGCAATGCGCTATTTCCGGCAGGTGCTGCCATGTCGCGAACTCTGATCGTCATTGGCCTCAGCATAGTTGCCGCTGGCCTGCTGTGGCCATGGGTGACCAGGATCGGCCTCGGCAGGTTGCCCGGTGATATCGTGATCGAGCGCGAGAATTTCAGGCTCTACTTCCCCATCACCACGGGAATTCTGATCAGTGTCTTTCTCTCGACCATTCTGTGGCTGATCAACCGTCACTGAGTAGTTCGGCCGCAGCGCTTTGCTGAAAGCCCTCTACCCGCTCGCTCTTGATCTTCTATACGCCGATCGCAGCCACCAAGATCCGGTTCTGCCGCTTTATCGCCGCGCGCAGCTCCGGGATTTTCGCCTCGTCGCGCTTCACGAACTCGATGAACATCATGTTCATGTTGTTGAAGATCAACTCGCCCACCGCTGGGCCGTCGATGTCTGACCGCACCAGGCCGATCTCCTGCAGGCGGGCGATCAGCGCCCGGATCTGTTCGGTCAAGGCGCGGTCGAGCGCGGTATAGGCCTGGCCGAAAGGGCTGTCGGGCAATTGGGTCGAGATTGCCATCGCCTGCCGCCACATCTCCTTGCTCAGGTAATTGAGCGAGTGCTCGATATAGATGCCGATCAGCCTGTCGAGCGCGTCGCCGACATCGGCCGGCGGGCTGCCGACCACGCCTTGCCCGGCATTCAGCACCTCGTTGACCTCCATAGCGACGATGGCGCCGAGGATGTCACCCTTATTCTGGTAGTAATTGTAGATCGTGCCGATCGAGACCTCTGCCTGCGCAGCTATGGCCTCGATCTTGGCGCCTTCATAGCCGGCCTCACGGAAAAGCTCCGTCGCCGCATCGATGATGCGGCGGTGCCTGTCCGCCTTCTGCCGTGCGCGCAATCCGCTCATATCGGCCTCTCTGCCACAAAATCATAATTGACTCAATTTTAGAATTGGTTCAACTTTTCCTCAACAAGCCAGCAAGGCAGGGAGAACACTCGATGACTGTCCGGAATCCGCTTTCCAGCCTGAAGTCCCGTCTCGGAGCCGCCTGCGCTGCTGTGGCACTGCTCGCCGCTGGCGGCGCTCAGGCCGCCGATCTCAACGCGCTGATCTGGTGCGACCACTCCGATCCGGCGCTGCTGCAGCCCTTCGAGGAGGCCAACAACGTCAAGGTCAACGTCAAGGAATTCGAGGGCACAGGCGCAGGGCTCGCGATCGTCGATCAGTCGCAGCCGGGCGATTGGGACGTGATGGTGATCGATTCCATCGACGTACCGCGCGGTGTCGAGAAAGGCCTGTTCGAGCCGCTGCCGGAGGACAAGCTGCCTTTCGCCGACCTCTTTCCGGAAGTGAAGATGGACAAGTCCACCGTGGTCGACGGCAAGCGCTACGGCATCACCGAAAAGTTCGGCTACAACACGATCGGCTTCAACAAGACCAAGGTCGATCCGGCCGACATGCAGTCGCTGGCTTCGCTGACCAGCGACAAATACAAGGGCAAGATCGCGATCTACGACTATTACCTGCCGGTCATCGGCATGGCGGCTCTGGCGATCGGCAAGAAGACGGCCGACCTCACCGAGGCAGACCTGCCCGCTCTCAAGGCCGAGCTGCTCAAGATGAAGGCCAACGCCAAGCTGGTCGGGGAAGTCACCGCCAGCCAGACCGCGCTTGCGACCGGCGAGGTGGACGTCCTTGTCGGCGGCGGCGAGTGGGTAACTGCGGGGCTCGCCAAGGAAAACCCGGCGCTCGACTTCTCGATCCCCAAGGAAGGCGCGGTGCTGTGGTCGCAATCGCTTGCCATGTTCAAGGAATCCAAGAACAAGGACATGGCGCTAAAATTCATTCAGTACATCCTGAGCCCGGAAGGCCAGGCGCGCCTTGCCACCTCCTCCTGCTACTGGGGCATGCCGTCCAACAAGAAGGCAGCGCTCACCGACGAGCAGAAGAAGATCCTGCGCTTCGACGAGCAGCCCGGCTTTCTCGCCCGCGCCCAGGCCTATCCGGCGCCGAACGCCGATCTCGACAAGAAGATGCAGGACATGTGGACCGAAATGCTGCAGGCACAGTAATCGGCCGATGAGCGGTTCCGGAGGTAGCCCGCGTGCCCTGCCCTGGGCGCTGGTCACGCCGGCGCTGGCTTGGACGCTTCTGTTCTTCGTGCTGCCCTTCGTCGCCATGGGATTGTCGAGCCTGACGGCGCATGAAGGCGGCGGCTTCACTTTGGCCAATTACAGCCAGTTCTTCACCGATCCATCCTACTGGCGGGCGATGGTGAACTCGCTGCAGGTGACCGCAATCGTCACCGTGATTTCGATCGTGCTCGCCTACCCATTCGCCTGGATCCTCGCCGAACAAGTACCGGAGCGCTGGCAGCGATTGGCACTGATGCTCGCCGTGCTGCCGTTCTGGACGTCTTACGTCGTGCGCTCCTATTCCTGGCTGCTCGTGCTGGCGCAGAACGGCGTCATCAATCGGGCGCTCACCGGCATCGGCTTGGTCGCGGAGCCGCTGCAGCTTGCGAACACTCGGTTCGCTACCGTCACCGGCTTCGTCCACTTCTTCGTCATGCTGCTGACGCTCACCATCTTCGCCAATCTGAAACAACTCAGCCCGAGCTATCGCAAGGCGGCCGCCGACCTCGGTGCCGGGCCGGTGCGGACCTTCCTGCATGTCGTGCTGCCGCTGACCCTGCCCGGTATCATGGTCGGGGCTTTCCTCACCTTCGTACTCTGCATCGGCGACTACATCACGCCGCAGATCCTCGGCGGCAACAACGAGCTGCTCATGCCGCAACTGGTCATGATGCAGATCGGCCGGCGCGGCGATTTTCCGCTGGCCTCGGCGCTTTCGATCATCCTGATGGCCGTCGTCACCGTCGCCTATCTCGCCTGCGCCCGCTGGCTGAAGATCGAGCGGGCTTGACCATGCGTGCTGCCGTCCGCCTCGCTGCCTGGCTCTACGCGATCGCCGTCTACGGCTTCATCTTCCTGCCGGTGGT
Source organism: Mesorhizobium sp. WSM4898 (assembly GCF_029625845.1). Classification (NCBI taxonomy): domain Bacteria; kingdom Pseudomonadati; phylum Pseudomonadota; class Alphaproteobacteria; order Hyphomicrobiales; family Phyllobacteriaceae; genus Mesorhizobium; species Mesorhizobium sp. WSM4898. The sequence goes on from NZ_JARTVQ010000003.1 coordinate 619,080, forward strand.
CGTGCTGATACTGTTCTCGCTGCAGGCGACCTCTTTCCCCATCCCGCCTTTCACCGGCCCGTCGCTGCGCTGGTACCAGGCGGTGCTGTCCGATGCACGCCTCACCTCCGCGCTGGTCAATTCGCTGCTGGTGGCGGTGCTGTCCTCGCTCGCATCCGTCACGCTCGGCTTCCTTTCCGCCTGGGGTTTCGCGCGCTTCGTGCTGCCGGGCTCGGCCCTGCTGCGCGGGCTGATCACGCTGCCGCTCACCGTCAGCTATCTGATCATCGGCATGGGGCTGCTGGTGCTGTTCAACTGGGCCGGCGTGCCGAAATCGCTCATCGCCGCCGGCATCGGTCATGTGGTGATCAACCTGCCGCTCTGCTTCGCCATCATCTACAGCCAGATGGGCGACCACCAGATCAACATCGAGCGCGCCGCGCGCGACCTCGGCGCTCCCGAATGGAAGGTGCTGCTGATGATCACCGTGCCGCTCATGGCGCCGGCGATCTTCGCCGGCTTCTTCCTGTCGATGACCTTCTCCTGGGACGAGTTCGTCATCTCCTTCCTGCTCACCCGATTCGAGACGACGCTCCCGGTCGAGATCTGGAACCTCTTGCGCTCCGGCCTCAATCCCAAGACCAATGCCGTCGGCTCGCTGGTCTTTGCGGTCTCGATTGTGCTCGTGGTGCTGTTCGAATTGACCCTGCTGCGGAGAAAGCCGGCATGAGCGCCCCATTGGTCGACATCCGCAACGTCTCGCATCGTTTCGGCCTCCTCGCCGTTTTGAAGAACGTCTCGCTCGCGATCGAGCCCGGCAGCTACACGATCCTCCTCGGCCCGTCCGGCTCCGGCAAGACGACGCTGCTTTCGATCCTTGGCGGCTTCGTCACCCCCAGCGAAGGCGAGGTGTTCATTCGCGGCGCGGATTGCACCGCCGTGCCGCCGGCCAAGCGCCCGACGACGACCGTCTTCCAGGACTACGCGCTGTTCCCGCATATGAGCGTCGGTAAGAATGTCGGCTTCGGGCTGCGCATGCAGGGCGTCGATGGCGCGACGCGGACGGCAAAGGCACGCGAAGCGCTCGCCCTCGTCGGGCTTGCAGACTCCTCCGACAAGAAGCCGCACCAGCTCTCCGGTGGCCAGCGCCAGCGCGTCGCGCTGGCGCGCGCGCTGGTCATCGAGCCGGCGGTGCTGTTGCTCGACGAGCCGCTCGGCGCGCTGGATCTTAAGCTGCGCCGGCAGATGCAGGACGAGTTGAAAGCGATCCAGAAGCGGGTCGGCACCGCTTTCGTCCATGTCACGCACGACCAGGAAGAAGCGATGGCGCTGGCCGACCATTGCGTGGTGATGAATGATGGGCGCATCGAGGACGAAGGCGCGCCCGAGCGGGTCTATGCGCGGCCGAAGACTCGCTTCTCGGCGACCTTCATGGGCGAAAGCACGATTCTCGCAGGCAAAGCCGGCGAAACGCAGGATGGACGCGTCGAAGTCGCGACCAGGCTCGGGCCGATCTCGCTGCCCGGCACTGCGCCGGCTGGCGCGGCTGTGGCGCTTGCCATCCGGCCCGAGCACCTCATCCTTGCGGGAGCGAAAGGCGACGTCGCGCTCGGCACCGCCAAAGTGAGCGACGTCGTTTTCCAAGGGAGCTTCAAGCGGGTGCTCGCCACCTCGGCGCAGGATCCTACATTGCAGTTCATCGCCAAGGCACCAGCTCCCGCGACCGTCCAGGCCGGCGACACGGTCGCGGTTTCATGCAATGCTCAAGACATCATCCTGCTGGCGGACTGATCCAATGAGCATGCTTCCGGTCATCGAGGCTCCGGACTGGTACGAGGCCATCCGCATGGGCGACGACGTCACGCTCATCCATGAGCCATGGATAAAGCCGTTCTTCCGCTGCAACATCTGGCATGTGCGCGGCCGCGACCGCGATCTTTTGTTCGATACCGGCCTCGGCCATGTCAGCCTGCGGCGCCATGTGCCGCTGGTCACCGAACGCAAGCTTGTCTGCGTCGCCAGCCACACGCATTTCGACCACATCGGCTGCCACCACGAATTTCCGGATCGCTGCGTGCATTCGGCTGAAGCCAAAATCCTCGCGGATCCGCGCAACGAGTGGACGGTCGCCGACCGCTACGCGACAGACGAGATGTTCGACGGCATGCCCGACGGATGGGATACGGCCAGCTACCGCATCCCGCCTGCGCCGGCCAACCGGCTGCTTGAGCAGGGCGACGTTGTCGATCTCGGCGATCGTGCCTTCGAGGTCATCCACACGCCTGGCCACTCACCCGGCGGCATCGCGCTCTACGAGCGAAAGACCCGCATCCTCTTGTCCGGCGACATCGTCTATGACGGGCCGCTGATCGACGGCGTCTACCACTCCGATATCGGCGACTATGTCGAGACGCTGCTTGCCATGCGCGACCTCGACGTCTCGGTCGTGCATGGCGGCCATTTCCCGAGCTTCGGCAAGGTGCGCTACCGCCAGGTGATCGACGAGTATCTCGCGCAGAAGCGGCAGGCGGGCTGTCACCTGCTGCAGAACCGCTAGCGCTTTAAAGCGCCCTTTGCGGACAGGGCATCCCGGCGGCGTCGCCGCAGCGGGAGGCCGTCGGATGCGGCCGCTGGCTCATCTCCTCCGAGTGGCGCACAAGCTCGGCGAACATGAGGGCGAAACTTCCCATCATCAGGAAGACTATTATCAGACGCGTCACCGGCAATAGACAGGTCTCTCGACTGGCCAGCCCCCGCCAACCCATCCACTGCCGGCTAACATGATCGATCCGGCTTTACGAGTGTTTAAGCCTGGTCTTAACCATTTGCAGCCATCACATTCGTTGCATGGCTGTCACGAAGCGCGAGCGCCAACGCCTATCCGCCTGGCGGCGCGCACCGCCCTTTGCAGATGCGGTCGGCGCATGCTACGCCGTCGCCTGCGCGACCGGCAGGCGGTAGCGGTCGCCGTTCGGGATCCATGAGCAAAGAAACCAGCCGTTTCGCCTTCGTCTCTTCCGACACCGACGACGCCCGCGCGGCGCTGGAAACCTTGTCGGCGCGCTATGGGCAAATACCTGTCGCCGAGGCGGAGATCATCATCGCGCTCGGCGGTGACGGCTTCCTGCTGCAGACGCTGCGCGACACGATGAGCACGGGCAAGAAGGTCTACGGGATGAACCGTGGCACCATCGGCTTCCTGATGAACGAATATCGCGCCGGCGGTCTCGATGAACGCATTTCGAAAGCGGTATCCGAGACGATCCGCCCACTGGAAATGCAGGCGGTGACTCACGAGGGCGAAACGATCTCGGCGCTGGCGATCAACGAAGTGGCGCTTTGGCGCCAATCCTATCAGACCGCGAAAATACGCATCACCGTCGACGAGCAGGTGCGGCTGGAGGAATTGAACTGCGACGGCGTCATGATCGCGACACCCGCTGGTTCGACAGCCTACAATCTGTCGGCGCACGGGCCGATCCTACCGCTCGACGCGCCGCTTTTGGCGCTGACGCCGGTCAGCCCCTTCCGGCCCCGGCGCTGGCGCGGCGCGCTGCTCTCCAACAAAGCGATCGTGCGCTTCGACATATTGGAGTCGGAAAAGCGCCCGGTGAACGCCGCCGCCGACCACACCGAGGTCAAGGCGATCGCCTCTGTCACGGTGCGGGAATCGCCGACCGCGACGGCGACGTTGCTGTTCGATCCCAATCATTCATGGAACGAGCGTATTCTTGCCGAGCAATTCCGCTATTGAGCCGGTAGAAGACAATAACCCCGATTAAGCATCGCAATTAAGGTTACGTGTTCACAATCCGCCGGATTCCCGGCCGTTTCTGTTGACAAATCGCGGACTTGCGCCTAACTGCAACCCGATCTTGCAGGCGCGCGGCGCCCGCCGCAACGCGTGTTGCGATTTTTCCCGAACCAGCCAAAGACAGCCACAACTTGTCCGCAGACACTCAGACCGCTCAAGAAGCGTTGACGTTCACAGACCTCGGCCTGTCGCCGAAGGTCCTCTCCGCAGTCACCGATGCCGGCTACACCAAGCCTACCCCGATCCAGTCCGGCGCCATTCCGCATGCGCTGCTCGGGAAGGATGTGTTGGGCATTGCGCAGACAGGCACCGGCAAGACCGCTTCCTTCGTGCTGCCGATGCTGACCCGGCTGGAAAAGGGCCGTGCGCGTGCCCGGATGCCGCGCACGCTGATCCTCGAGCCGACACGCGAGCTCGCCGCCCAGGTTGAGGAAAACTTCGTCAAATACGGCAAGAACCACAAGCTCAACATCGCGCTGCTGATCGGCGGCGTCTCCTTCGAGGAGCAGGACAAGAAGCTGGAGCGCGGCGCCGATGTGCTGATCGCCACGCCCGGCCGGCTGCTCGACCACCGCGAGCGCGGCAAGCTCTTGCTCAACGGCGTCGAGATCCTCGTCATCGACGAGGCCGACCGTATGCTCGATATGGGCTTCATCCCGGATATCGAGCGCATCTGCGAGATGATCCCGTTCACGCGCCAGACCTTGTTCTTCTCGGCGACCATGCCGCCGGAAATCACCAAGCTCACCGAGAAATTCCTGCATGCGCCGGTGCGCGTCGAGGTATCCAGAGCCGCTTCCACCGCGACCAGCATCACGCAGCGCCTGGTGAAGTCAGGCTCCAAGCCGTGGGACAAGCGCGAGACGCTTCGCAATCTCATGCGGGCCGAAGAGTCCGATCTGAAGAACGCCATCATCTTCTGCAACCGCAAGGTCGAAGTGTCGGAGCTTTTCCGCTCGCTGCTGAAGCATGATTTCGACGCCGGCGCGCTGCATGGCGACATGGATCAGCGCGCCCGCATGCAGATGCTTGCCAATTTCCGCGATGGCAAGCTGCGTTACCTCGTCGCCTCGGACGTCGCCGCCCGCGGCCTCGATATTCCAGACGTCAGCCACGTCTTCAACTACGACGTGCCGATCCATGCAGAGGATTATGTCCACCGTATCGGGCGCACCGGCCGGGCCGGCCGCTCCGGAAAATCCTTCACCATCGCGACGCGCTCCGACACCAAATATGTCGACGCCATCGAAAAGCTGATTGGCACCAAGATCGAATGGCATGACGGCGACCTGTCAACGGTCGCCGAGAGCGAAGGCGAAGAAGCGCCTCGCCGTGGCCGCGGCGCGCCGGTCGCAAGGATGAGGACCGCAAGAGCCGTGGCGAGCGCAAGAAAAGCGCGGACCGCCACGCCAGGCACAGCGACGACGAGACGCCGGAGACACCACGCGAAGAGCAGCCGGTGGCCGAGATTGCCGACATTGCCGAGCGCCGCGCCCGCAAGGATGCGATCCGTTCCGAGAACGACCGCAAGGGTTTCGACAACCGCAACGAGCAGCGCGGGGCTTCCCGTCCTCAGCGCGACCACAGCCGCCCTGGCCGCCACCGCCATGAAGAGGACGACGCGACCGTCGGCTTCGGCGATGACGTGCCCGCCTTCATGCGCATCGTCGCGAAGGTCTGACCTCAATACCGCGTCGGCAACAACGAGGCGGCCCCGAATGGGGCCGTTCCTCTACTGCCGCTTCGCTCGAAGGATACAAGCGCTTTGCCGGGATTGTCCTGCTGCCGCCTACATCGGCCCGGGCATCATCTTGGTCGGCTTCTCCAGCATCGGAAACTCGGCGTCGCTGCATTTCACCTTCGGATTCGTCGGGCTGAACATGCCGTTCGGATTGTCCCTGAACAGCCAGGCGTGAAGATCGTAATGGACGAACTCCTTCGGGATGAGCGGATAATGCCCCTCCATCGGGCCCATGAATTTCTGGCCAAATAGGCTCGGTGGTTCCTTGACATCCGGGGTCAAGGGCACCAGCCATTCTACGGCGACCAGCTTCAAGCCTTTCTTGGTCGGTTCGTAAATGAGCACGTTGGGCTTCATCGGGTCGAGCTTCTGGCCGACGCTCGGAACGTTGACGAAATGGATGCCCATGGCGCCCTTCGGATATTCCATCGTGCCCGGAATCTTCTCGCCCGAGTAATAGACGCAGCCGACGGTCGACAGATAGAGGTCGCGAACGGCGGCCGTGTAGTCCTCATATTTGGCCAGCGATTTTTTCAGAGCTTCGATGTCGGCCTTGTTGGCGTCTTCGGCCCGGGCCGTGGCGGCTCCAACCCATGCGCCCAAGAGGCCAGTCAAAACGAGGACGCCGCAGCGCCCAAGACGAGTCGTTCTTGTCATGCATTCCTCCCAGATTCTTGAACTGGCCGTGCAAGACCGAGGCGGAAAAATGCTGATTGCGCGGCCGGTTGTACCGCCTCATCCCCGCTGGACAGCGTCGATGCTAGTCCTTTCCAAGGCGATGGAAAGGCATCAATTAGAACTAGCTAAGGCCCCGACGGCTTTTCCCATCTCGAGGTCAAAAACAAAACGGCCCTCGCGGGGCCGTTTTGCATAGTAGAGTAGTTCTCCTGGCAGCAGCTTCTATCAGGTCAGCGGCGACAGCTGGATCTCGACGCGACGGTTCTGGGCGCGACCGGCAGCCGTCGCGTTGGAAGCAACCGGACGTGTCTTGCCGAAGCCGGTGACGGCGAAGCGGCGGGAATCGACGCCCTGGCCCGACAGGTAGTTGGCGACGGCCAGCGCACGGCGCTGCGACAGGTCGAAATTGTGCTCGTCGCCGCCGGTCGAGTCGGTGTGGCCGAAGACGTCGACGGTCGTCTGGCGGAACTTGTTCAGCACCAGCGCCACCGAGTTCAGCACCGGATAAAAGCCCGGCTTCACCGCGTCCTGGTCGACGTTGAAGGTGATGTCGGACGGCATGTTGAGAATGATCTGGTCGCCGCTGCGGGTGACGCTGACGCCGGTGCCCTGCAGCTGACGGCGAAGCTCGGCCTCGTTCTGGTCCATCGTCGCGCCGATCGCGCCGCCAGCAAGGGCGCCGATGCCCGCACCGATCAGCGCGTTGCGGCGGTCGTTGCCGCCGGCCAGCAGACCAAGGCTGGCACCCGCCAACGCGCCGAGGCCGGCGCCGGCCGCGGTGTTGGAGATCTTCTGGTCGCCGGTATACGGATCGGTGGTGGTGCAGGCGCTCACGAGCACAGCCGTCGCCACGACGACGAGCACGGTCTTCTTCATAAGATTGTCCCTCTCCAAATCGCGGCCGTTGCAGCCGCGCCAAATCAGCCCTTCCGCACGCGTTGTACCATGAATTGCGGCAAAAAGCGGAACGGCAAAGCTACCAGAGGTTCTTGCCGTCGATCACCACCACTTCGACCCTGTCCAGGTCGAAGTCGTCGAACAGGCGAGAGTTGACGCTGATCCTCGGGTTGTCGAAGTCGGGCTGGCCCGTCGACCAGTCCGGCGTTTCGGTGAAGGTGGGGCAGCCGCAGGTCGAGCAGAAACCATGCTTTATGGTTTTCGAGCCCCAGCGGTAGAAGGAGACGTTCTCAGGCGGGCTGGTGAGCTTGAATTGCGACGGGACGTAATAGGCCCAGAGCGACCCGCGCTTGGAGCAGAATGAGCACGTGCATTGCGTCACCGTCTGCGGCGCCTCGGAGACTTCGAAAGTCGTGGCCTTGCAGTGGCAGCTTCCCTTGATGATCATGGATCTCTCCGTTGTCCGCCGCCCGCCCCGCACAGTTCCGTGCGGAAGACGCGGCGGAACTTCTGTGGCAGCAAGGCAACATAAAGACGTCGTCCTGACAACCGTTCGTCAGCAGGCGCGGCAGCGCCCGGTCGAGAGCTCACATGGCACTGCCTGGCCGCGGCAATCCTAGTAAGAGGGCGGCGGCACGAACAGGCAGATGGTCTTGCCGGCGTCCAATCCGGCCTGGTGCGCGCACCAGTGATATTCGCCATCAGGCGAATCCTTGACCCGCTTGTCGCTGTAGGCGACCACCTCGCCCGTGCCTTTTATCACATAGCCTTCCGGCCGCTCGCCGATCGATGTCTGTGGCACCTCCTTGCAGTCGTAGTTGGCGCAGCAGGCAAAGGGATAGCTCCAGGCTTGCGGAAGCACCGCCGTAGGTTTGGCGTCGTGCGCGACGGCAGTAGCGGTCAGCATCATGGTCCCGAAGGTGGCGAACAGGGAAAACAGGAGCCGGCCGGCCGGGCGAACGGCTCGGGCCGATCTTGACTTGGCAGCAGACATCGAAGCGTTCCTTTCGAGCATCAAGCGTTTTGTCGCTTGCCCGTTCCCGGAACGTGTCTTCCCAGTGGCCGGATCGTCAGTCGCAGATATGCCGCGTCCGGCCATACATGCTTCTATACCCAGCCCGAATGCTGGGCTGATTCCTTGGCCGGCGCAAGAACTGGGCGTGCCCTCGGAATCGCACCGGGGTTCAGCAGCGGCCGCAGAAAAGGGTGCGCCGACTTGGTTAACAATAACTACGACAAGCCTGCGACCAGGGGTGCCTAAGAACGAAATTCTGCCGACGGAAGTTCCGACCGTCAGCCGGTGACATGTTCACGATATTGCGGCAGGTCGTCCGTAATCGTGAACCATGGCGCCTTGGAACCGACGAAGATATGTGCACTTGGGCGAATGCTCGGATCGCCCGTCAGGGTTCCCATGGCAACATGGACGTAGGCACCCTCCCGCACCAAGGAGTAGAGCAAGGAGCCGCACTGCCCGCAATGCGCGTCGTGGCCGCCGGCATCGCCATAGATCAGCAGCCTGTCGTCGCCCGCGATGAGATGAAACTTGTCGCGCGCGATGCCGGCAATGGGCTTGAAAGCCGACCCTGTGGTACGGCGGCAGTTCGAGCAATGGCAATTCACCGCGTAGGCGAATTCATCGGTCACCTCGTAGCGGACGGTGCCGCAGAAGCATTGCCCGGCAAGCGTACGAGCACCTGCCTTTTCCGGATTTGCCAAGGTCTCACCCCCTGCCAGCCGCCACCCGGCGGAAAGTTCTCGGAATACCTAGTCGAGGTCCGCCTTCGCCTCACCTGCACCGCCCTCGATGCGATGCGACAGCGAGGCCTCCATGAATTCGTCGAGATCGCCGTCGAGCACGCTTGACGGGCTGGTGTTTTCGACGCCGGTGCGCAGATCCTTCACCAGCTGATAGGGTTGGAGGACGTAAGAACGGATCTGGTGGCCCCAGCCGATATCGCTCTTCGACGCCTCGGTGGCGTTCGCCACGGCCTCGCGCTTTTTCAGCTCTTCCTCGTAGAGCCGCGAGCGCAGCATCTCCCAGGCCTTGGCCCGGTTCTTGTGCTGCGAGCGTTCGGCTTGGCAAGCAACTGCGATGCCGGTCGCGAGATGGGTGATGCGGACCGCCGAGTCGGTGGTGTTGACGTGCTGCCCGCCCGAGCCGGACGAACGATAGGTGTCGATGCGCACGTCGGATTCCGAAACGTTGATCTCGATCGTGTCGTCGATGACGGGATAGACCCAGACGCTGGCGAAGGAGGTGTGGCGGCGCGCATTGCTGTCGTAGGGCGAGATGCGCACCAGGCGGTGAACGCCGGATTCCGTCTTCAGCCAGCCATAAGCGTTGTGCCCCTTGATGAGCACGGTGGCCGACTTGATGCCGGCCTCTTCGCCTTCATGGACTTCCAGCACCTCGACCTTGAAGCGGCGCCGCTCGGCCCAGCGCGTGTACATGCGCAAGAGCATCGAGGCCCAGTCCTGGCTCTCGGTGCCGCCGGCGCCGGCATGGATTTCAAGATAGGTGTCGTTGGCGTCCGCCTCGCCCGACAACAGGGTCTCCACCTGACGGGCCTTGGCCTCGCCCTGCATCGAACGCAGCGCCGCTTCGGCTTCGGCGACGACGCCCTCGTCGCCCTCTTCCTCGCCGAGTTCGATCAGGCCGATATTGTCCTCGAGCGCCTGGGTCAGGCCTTTGACCGCCGCGATCCCCTCATCGAGGCTCTGGCGCTCCCGCATCAGCTTCTGCGCTTCCGCAGGGTCGTTCCAGAGGCTGGAATCCTCCGCGCGCGAGTTCAGATATTCAAGCCGCTTGAGGGCCGGATCCCAGTCAAAGATGCCTCCTCAGCAGGGTTATCGCCTGCCTGATCTCGTCGACAATGTTCTGCGTTTCCGCGCGCATGGCTCTTCGTTCTGTCCTGTTCTTGTCGTTCTTTTCGGAATCGGCGCGATACATAGGCACGGCACCGACGCCTGTAAAGCGAAATGGGCCGGCGTTAAGCTGCCGGCCCATTCGAAACCTGGGGAAGTCAGTAAAGGCCGCCGCCACCGTCCTGGATGGCCTGATTGGCCTGCGGCGACAGCGCGCCGCCGGCACCATTGGAGCCGTCCGCGCCCATGCCGATGACCCAATAGCTGTCGGCCGGGCCGGTGCCGGGCTTGAACGCCTCGATGATGGTGTTGGGGTCGCCTTCGGCCGCGCGCATGCCGGTCTTGCGGTTGATGGCGATCAGCTTCATGCCTTCCGGAACCTGGAAGTCGACATTGGGCGTGCCGTCGAGCGCGACGCGCATGAAGTCCTTGAAGATCGGCGCGGCGAGGCCACCACCCGTGGCCCCCTTGCCCAGGCCGCGCGGCGTATCGTAGCCCATATAGAGGCCGACGACGAGGTTCGGCGTGAAGCCGATGAACCAGGCGTCCTTCTCGTCATTGGTGGTTCCGGTCTTGCCGGCGATATGGCGGCCGAGCTCGGCGATGGTGGCGCCGGTGCCGCGCTGCACCACGCCCTCCATCATGGAGGTGATCTGGTAGGCGGTCATCGGATCGAGCACCTGCTCGGAATTGTCGACCAGTTCCGGCTCGGGTTGGTTCTTCCATTCGGCGGCGTTGCAGCCCTCGCAGCCGCGTTCGTCCTGCTTGAACACGGTCTTGCCGTAGCGATCCTGGATGCGGTCGATCAGCGACGGTTTGATCGACTTGCCGCCATTGGCCATGATCGAATAGGCCGACACCATGCGCATGACCGTCGTCTCGCCGGAGCCCAGAGCCATCGGCAGATAGGGCGCAAGATGATCGTAAACGCCGAAACGCTCGGCATATTCGACGACCAGCTTCATGCCCATGTCGTTGGCCAGCCGCACCGTCATCAGGTTGCGCGACTTCTCGATGCCCGAGCGCAAGGTGGCCGGGCCGGCGGCCGTGCCGTCATAGTTCTTCGGCGTCCAGGTCGTGTTGCCGCTCTGGATGGTGATCGGCCCGTCCATGATCACGGAAGCCGGCGTGTAGCCGTTGTCGAGCGCCGCCGAATAGACGATCGGCTTGAACGAGGAGCCCGGCTGGCGCATCGCCTGGGTAGCGCGGTTGAACTCCGACTGCGCGTAGGAGAAGCCGCCGACCATGGCCAACACACGCCCGGTATGCGGGTCCATGGCTACCAGACCGCCTTCGACCTCGGGCACCTGGCGCAGGCTATAGGCGTTGTCGGATCCCTCGTTCTTCTGCACGAAGATGACGTCGCCGGGTTCAAGCACTTCCGCCGGAGATTTCGCCCGGACGGACTTGCCGTTGACGAAATGGCGCATGGCAAAGCCCATGTCGTCCTTGCTGACTGTTCCCTCGACGCGGTCCTTGACGAGGTCGCCGGAGACCTGGCGCGCCGGCTGAATGCCGATCGTCAGCCCGTCGGCAGAACTGTCAAGCACGACGGCGAGCGTCCACTCCGGCACGTCCTCCAGCCCCTTGACCGCGCCGAGCGGCACGCCCCAGTCGCCGGAGACGTCGATATGGGTCACCGGTCCGCGATAGCCGCGCAGCGTATCGTATTTCAGCAATCCGTTCTGCATCGCCTTGCGGGCGATGAGCTGGATTTTCGGATCGAGCGTGGTGCGCACCGACAGGCCGCCCTCATAGAGCGCATTCTCGCCGTAGCGGGCGATGATCTGGCGGCGCACCTCCTCGGTGAAATACTCGCCCGCGAACAGGTAGGAGCCGTTGCGGCGCGGCTTCACGCCGAGCGGCTCGGCCTTGGCCTTGTCGCCCTCCTCGCGCGTGACGTAGCCGTTCTCGACCATCTGATCGATGACCCAATTGCGGCGCTCGATCGCCCGGTCGGCATGCTTGAAGGGATGATAGTTGTTGGGGCCCTTGGGCAGCGAAGCAAGGTAAGCGGCTTCAGCGACGGTGAGTTCGTTGACCGACTTGTCGAAATAGGTCAGCGCGGCGCCGGCCACGCCATAGGCGCCGAAGCCGAAGAAGATCTCGTTGAGATAGAGCTCGAGGATGCGGTCCTTCGAATAGGCCTGTTCGATGCGGAAGGCCAGGATCATCTCTTTGATCTTGCGCTCGTAGGTCTGGTCGGAGGTCAGCAGGAAGTTCTTTGCAACCTGCTGCGTGATCGTCGAGGCGCCGACCTGACGCCTGCCGGAGCCGAAATTCTGCAGATTGACGATGATGGCGCGGCCGAGGCCGGTGATGTCGATGCCCGGATGGTTATAGAAGTTCTTGTCCTCGGCCGACATGAAGGCTGCCTTGACGCGGTCCGGGATCGCCTGGATCGGCAGATAAAGGCGCCGCTCGCGAGCATATTCGGCCATCAGCGAGCCATCCGAGGCATGGATGCGCGTCGTCACCGGCGGCTCATATTTGGCCAGAACCTCGTAGTCGGGCAGATCCTTCGTCAGATGGCCGATGTAGATGGCAAGGCCCGCAGCGACCAGCAGCGCCAGCGTCGTGCCGATGCCGAAGAAATAGCCGATGAGACGAATCATGCCCGCTCCAGTCCGAGGTTCGGGATTTCCTAAACGAAGCCGACAGTCGCGCAAGCTTCAGGGGCGGTCCCAATCCGCAATGGAAACCCATTGTCGCGACCATGTGGACAAAATACGGCAGCACGAAGTTTCAGGAACTCAGTCCGCCAAATAATAACGCCACGTGTTGTCGTCGCGCAACGCTGCTTGCGGTTGTAGGACGGCTCAAGGTTGTGGGCAGGTGGGTCCCGTCAGCCCCCGGCCCTGGCTCCCGCTTTCGCTGCGGCAAACAGGGCAACGGCATTGGTTATGCTCTGAGCCGCCTTGCCGCGCCAGTCGGCGCTGAGCAATTGCGCCTCGTCCTTGCTGTTGGAGAGGTAACCAAGCTCGACCAGAACCGAGGGCACGTCGGGCGCCTTCAGCACCTTGAAGCCGGCCGAGCGCTGCGGATTGTTGATCAGACCGACGCTGGTCGACAACTGGCCGACCAGCGTGTGCGCAAAGCTCATCGAAAATCCGTGGGTCTCGCGGCGGATCAGGTCGATCAGGATGTCGGTGACTTCCTTATTGTCGTCCTCGATCTTCAGGCCGGCGAACTGGTCGGAGAGGTTTTCACGATCGGCGAGCGCCTGAGCCTCGGGATCGGAGGCCTTGTCCGAGAGCGTGTAGACCGTGGCGCCGCGGAGTCCCTTCACTGCGATCGTATCGGCATGGATGGAGATCAACAGATCGGCTTCGTGCTGGCGAGCGATGCGCACGCGCTCGTCGAGCGGCAGGTATACGTCACTGTCCCGCGTCATATAGACATCATAGCTGCCGACCGCGGCCAGCTTGTCACGCAATTCTGTGGCAAAGGCGAGCGTGACGTTCTTCTCGACCGTGCCGCCGGCGCTCTCCGCGCCGCCGTCGACGCCGCCATGACCCGGATCGATGACCACTGTGAAGCGGTGCCCAGGCGCCGAAATCGGCCCGGTCCCGACACGGCCGCCCTTGTCGGTGGAAACGGTCGAGCCGGTCGTCAGCGATTGGTTGGCCAAAGCCTCGTCGAATTCCCTTTCCGATGCGGCCGACATGTCGATGGCCACGCGATAGCCGCTGCCATCGTCATTCTTCAGCACCTCGAGCTTGTCGACGGCAAACGGTCCTTTGCCGGTGAGGATCAGCCGCGAGCCTTTGCCCTGATCGCCGTAGCGAACGGCGCGCACCAGCCCGCGCGGCTTCACGTCCTTGGCGTTGAGGGCGAATCGCGTGCGCGGCAGGTCGACCACAAGGCGGCTGGGACCGCGCAGCAGGAACCACTTCACGTCCGGTTCTCTGTCGAAGCTCACGACGATGCGCATCTTGGTGGCATTGCCGGCCATCTTGTAGCCGGTGGCGCCAAGCGACCCGTCGGCCCGCGAGGCGGCGGTCAGGCCAAGCAGGATCACCAGCAGGAAAACAGCCCTTGCCATGAGCCGCAGATGCCCGGCGGCGCCACGCTCCTTGTCTGCGGTGCCTGCCAGTCCCATCTCTATTCCAGTCGCTCCCCGTTAGGCGCCTCGCGCCGGCCTGTTTGGCAGAACGGCCTGTCTGGCGGCCAACCCGATTAACGATTGGTATCCAGAGAAGGTTAACCAAGCCTTTTCATGCAGCAGGTGGAGCGCGACCTTCCCCTGCGGAAGCGCTTTTTGCCGGCATCCGAAATCGGGGTTGCCTTCCACCCCGCCAAATCATAAAAGCGACATTGGATCACTGCAATCCCGGAACCGCCCGCCCTGCAGCTTCCCGCCAGGGTAAGATGTGCAAGGCGCTTCCGGGTTTCAGGTGATCGCGACGATTTTCGCAGGCGTGCTCCCGTGGCGGGGGAATCGCTTGCGCGATGAAAACGGCCGGGATCTCCCGCGCCGGCTCTGTGCGAGCAAACAAGCTGGTCCGGCCAAGCCCGGGCTTTGGTTCAAAAGGTTCTGCTGGGTGCCGATGGCTTCAAGCGCAATCATGGAAAGGTCCGCATCGAACCGCGCCATTGTGGCTGCGGGCGGCACCGCCATCGCGCTCAAGCTCCGGCCGGCGGACATTCAATTATCCGGCAGCCACACAAATCCAGGCACACAGCGGCGGGGTCTGCCTCGCCAGCTGCGGCTGATGGCTGCCGGGAGGAAACGAAATAATGCCCAACAAGATGCTGATAGACGCCTCCCACCCGGAGGAAACACGCGTTGTTGTCGTTCGCGGTAACCGCATCGAAGAATTCGACTTTGAATCCCAGGACAAGAAGCAGCTCAAAGGAAACATCTATCTCGCCCGCGTAACCCGCGTCGAACCTTCCCTTCAGGCAGCCTTTGTCGAATATGGCGGCAACCGTCACGGTTTTCTCGCCTTCAGTGAAATTCACCCCGACTATTACCAGATCCCGGTAGCCGACCGTCAGGCCCTGCTGCGCGCCGAAGCGCAGGAGGCGGACGACGAAGAGGACGAGGAGGCCGAGACCGGCGAGGAACAGCAGGCGCGCGATCGCGGCGGCCGCCGCAACCGCCGGCGCGGCGGCAAGAACCGCGACCGGGCCGAGCAAAAGCGCGGTTCCGATGCTGCCGGTGCCGACGAAGGCGGCGAAAGCGCCGATGAGGTCGCAGCTTCCAGCGCTTCCGCTGATGAGCCCGGCGATGCGGCCGATACCTCGACCGAAGCCACCGAAGGCTCCGAAACCGTTGAGACCGTAGCCGAGGCAGCCGGCGAAGAGGAGAACAAGGCCCCCGAAGCCGGCAGCGACACCGAAGACGCCGATGCGACCGACAGCGAGAATCGCCAGCCTTCCGAGAGCGGCCCCACTTCGATCGCCGCGAGCATCGATGCGGATGTGATTTCGGAACCGGTGCAGGCCGAATCGACCAGCGAGGTCGCTCCGGCCGAGGAAGCCGCTCCCAGCGACGATGATCGCGGCATGCTCGAAGAAGTTTCGTCCGCACATTCGGACGAACACGAAATCGAATCGGTCGGCGCCGAGGATGCGCTTGAAGAGGTCCGTAACCGCCGCAAGCCGGTGCGCCGCCAGTACAAGATCCAGGAAGTCATCAAGCGCCGCCAGATCCTGCTGGTCCAAGTCGTCAAGGAAGAGCGCGGCAACAAGGGCGCGGCGCTGACCACCTATCTGTCGCTCGCCGGCCGCTATTCGGTCTTGATGCCGAACACCGCGCGTGGCGGCGGCATATCGCGCAAGATCACCAATGCCCAGGACCGCAAGCGGCTGAAGGAGGTCGTCGCCGATCTCGAGGTGCCGCAGGGCATGGGAGTCATCCTGCGCACCGCCGGCGAAAGCCGCACCAAGGCCGAGATCAAGCGCGACTATGAATATTTGATGCGGCTTTGGGAGAATGTCCGCAATCTCACGCTGCAGTCCACGGCCCCTGCCCTGGTCTATGAGGAAGGCAGCCTGATCAAGCGCTCGGTCCGCGACCTGTACAACAAGGATATCGACGAGATCCTGGTCTCCGGCGAGGACGGCTACCGCGAGGCCAAGGACTTCATGCGGATGCTGATGCCGAGCCATGCCAAGGTGGTTCAGCCCTACCGCGACACCACGCCGATCTTCGTGCGCAACGGCATCGAGGCGCAGCTCGACCGGATGCTGCAGCCGCAAGTGACGCTGAAGAGCGGCGGCTACATCATCATCAACCAGACCGAGGCGCTGGTCTCGATCGACGTCAACTCCGGCCGCTCCACCAAGGAGCATTCGATCGAAGACACCGCGCTCCACACCAATCTGGAGGCCGCCGAGGAAGTCGCGCGGCAGCTCAGGCTGCGCGACCTTGCCGGCCTGATCGTCATCGACTTCATCGACATGGAGGAGAACCGCAACAACCGCGCGGTCGAGAAGCGGCTGAAGGATCACCTCAAGAACGATCGCGCCCGCATCCAGGTCGGTCGCATCTCGCATTTCGGCCTGATGGAGATGTCGCGCCAGCGCATCCGTGCCAGCGTGCTGGAATCGACGATGAAGCCCTGCCCGCATTGCGGCGGCACAGGCCATGTGAGATCGGACTCCTCGGTGGCGCTGATGGTGGTGCGGGCAATCGAGGAATTCCTGCTCAAGGATTCGCGCAGCCACATCACAGTGCGCACGCCGGCGGCGACCGCGCTTTATGTGCTCAACCACAAGCGCGCCAATCTGGTCGAGCTCGAGGCCCGGTTCGGCCTGAGCATCACGCTCGAAGCCGACGAGACGCTGGGCGCGCAACACTACGCGATCTTCCGCGGCGCGGTGGCTGAGAAGCCGGAAGGCTTCGTCGAGGTGCGCAGCCTGCCGACCTATGTCGAGCCGGAAGAGCCCGAGGACGAGATCGTCGTCGAGGAGGAAGAAGAGGTATCGGTTCAGGCCGAACAGCCGCGCCATCCACAGCAGGGACAGCATCCGCATCGGTCCGAGGACGGCGAAGGCGGCCGCAAGCGCCGCAAACGCCGTCGGCGGCGCGGCGGCAAGGATCGCGACCGCGAGCATCAAGGCCATGGCGATGCCGTCTCGGCCCCCGCACCTGCGGACGCCGGCACGATTGCTGGCGAAGCGACAGCCGAGGTAACGGCTGAAGCACCGGCCGGGGCGGAAGCAGCCGAAGAGGGGCAGGGCAAGAAGCGCCGTCGCGGCAAGCGCGGCGGCAAGCGCAATCGCCGCGAGGAAGGCGAAATCCCTGCCGATGCCGATGCCGGCGATGGTTTCGAAGGCGAAGAAGCGGAAGTCGAAGCTCCCGAAGGCGCGCCGCCGGTCGCTGCAGCCGAAGAGCAGGCCGCGCCCTCGCCCGCCAATGACGATGTCGCGGAAACGGAGAAGCCGAAGAAGCCTCGCCGTGCACCGCGATCGAAGAAGGCTGTCGAGGAAACCGTCTCCGAGAAAGCGCCCGAGCGGGCGGCGGAACTTCCCGCTGAACCTGCGGCCGCCGAACCGGAGCTGACAGCGGCCGCTGCTGCTCCGACCGAGGCCGAAGCGCAGGTCAATGCCCATCCGACGCGGCGCAAACCGCAGTCGATCGACACGCCGGCTGTCCCCGTCGTTTCGTCCAACGTCAGCGAGGAAGCCAAGACCGAAGAAAAGCCGAAGCGTGCCGGCTGGTGGCAGCGGAAGGGCTTTTTCTAAGCTCTGTCAGCTCATTAGGCTTAGTTGTTAAACAGAAGATCCCGTGCCGCCCGGCGCGGGATTTTCGTTTTCTGGCCTTCCAATCTTGCGCCCCAGCACCTGCTAAGGCGCGAAGATCGACCAGTTCATCATCCTGGCGAGCTTCTCAAGCGCTATGGAGCCGAGCTTTGAATTGCCGTTCTCGTTGAGGCCGGGGGACCAGACGGCGAGCGAGGCGACGCCCGGCACGATGCCAAGAATACCGCCACCGACGCCACTCTTACCCGGAATGCCGACACGGAAGGCGAAATCGCCGGAGCCGTCATAGTGGCCGCAGGTCAGCATCAGCGCGCCGATGCGGCGCGCACGCTCGGTCGACACTACCGACAGCCCGGTCGCCGGGTTCCGACCGCCATTGGCGAGGAAGCGGCCGGCCATGGCGAGCTGCCGGCAGCTCATGGCGATGGCGCAATGATGGAAGTAGACGCCCAGCGCCAGCTCCGGCTCATGGTCGAGATTGCCAAAGGACTTCATGTAATTGGCCAGAGCGAAGTTGCGGTAGCCGGTAGCGCGTTCCGAGGCCGCGACCTCGCGGTCGATGATGATCGTGTCGTCGTCGGCCAGGAATTGGACGAAGCGCAGGATCTCGCCGATCGCCTCGCGCGGCTGGTGGCCGGCAAGCAGGATGTCGGATACGACGATGGCGCCGGCGTTGATGAACGGATTGCGCGGAATGCCGCTCTCATGCTCGAGCTGGACGATCGAGTTGAACGGATTGCCCGACGGCTCGCGGCCGACACGCTGCCACAACGCATCGCCGACCTTGCCCAGCGCCAGGGTCAGCGTGAACACCTTCGAGACGCTCTGGATCGAAAAGGGCTGATCGGCTTCGCCGTCAAGGATGATGCGCCCGTCATTGGTCACGGCGGCAATGCCGAATTTCTTCGGATCGACCTTGCCGAGCTGCGGGATATAGGTGGCGACATCGCCGCGATCGCTGCGCTCGGTCATTTCGGCGGCCACTTCCGCCAGCGCCTGTTCAAGCTCGGGCATAGCGTCTATTTCAGCCAACTTTCGATGCGCGCCAGCGCCTCGACCATGTCGTCATGGCTGCCGGCATAGGAAAAGCGCATGGTGCGATGGCCCTGGAGCGGATCGAAATCACGGCCGGGCGTGGCCGCCACATGCGCCTCGGCCAGCATCTTGCGCGCGAAGGCCATGCTGTCATTGGTGTGCCGCGTGACATCGCAGAAGGCGTAGAACGCGCCGTCCATGGGCGCCGCGAGCAGGAAGCCCAGCTCCGGCAGACGCTTCATCAGCAGGTCGCGGTTCCAGGCATAGCGCGCCTTCACCGCTTCCAGCTCTTGCGTGGCATTGAAGGCCTCGACCGCCGCGACCTGCGACAGTTCCGGCGGCGAGATGTAGAGGCTCTGCGCGATGCGCTCGACCGGCCGCACCAGTTCGTCCGGCAGCACCATCCAGCCGATGCGCCAGCCGGTCATGCAATAGTATTTCGAGAAGGAGTTGATCACCGTCACGCCGGCGCCACAGGCAAGTGCAGTGACGTCGGGCGCGGCATAGGCCAGCCGGTGATAGATTTCGTCCGAGATCACCGCGATGCCAAGCTCGTCCGCGGTCTTCACCAACGCGGAAAGCTCGTCGGCTGGAATGACCGCGCCGGTCGGATTGGCTGGACTGGCAAACAGCACGCCTTTCAACGGCTTCTCGCGATGTGCGCTCTTCAGGTGGTCGGCATGCAGATAGGCGTCCGAGCCAAGCTCGATCTCGACGATTTCGATGCCAAGCGCGGCCATGATGTTGCGGTAGGCCGGATAGCCGGGCGCGGCGATGGCGACGCGGTCGCCGGGATCGAACATCGCCAGGAAAGCCAGGTTGAAGGCGGCCGACGAGCCGGTAGTGACGGCGATACGGGCGGGCGCGACATCGATTCCGTAATGCTCGCCATAGTGCGCGGCGATCGCCTTGCGCAGCTCCGCCAGGCCAAGAGCATCGGTGTAGCCGATGCGGCCGTGCTTCAGCGCGAGAGCGGCGGCTTCGCGGACGCCGACCGGCGCCGGGTCCGACGGCTGGCCGACCGCCATCGACACCACGGGAATCCCGGTCGCCTTCAGCCGGTTGGCCTCGGCCAGAATATCCATGGCGTGGAACGGCTCGACCTCGCCGCGGCGTGAAAGCGAAACGACCATCTGACTCTTCAGCCTGCCTTTGGTTGGCAAATCCACAGGCAAACCATCGCTCGCTTGCCCTGGAACTGCCGGGAGTTCGACGGCAGCGCCGCACAAATGCCCGATTGGTGTGGGGATCACAAGCGCGCAGGAAGTTATCGGCGCCGACTTTTCATCCTTCGCCCGCTCGTCTACCAGTGGACCTGTCATGTTGAGCCGACCCGAACGATGATCGATAGATCGACCGCAATAGGGCGAACCGCGCGCGGGTTCGCGACGCTCCTGCTTGCCGCCGCCGTCGCGGTGTCCACTTCGCTGAGCGCCTTCGCGCAAGGCGTGCCGGTGGTGCGCGACGCCGAGATCGAGGCGCTGGTGCGCGACTATGCCCGACCGATCTTCAAGGCGGCGGGCCTTGCCAATGACGGGATCGACATCGTTCTGGTCAACGACCAGAGCTTCAATGCGTTCGTGACCGGCCGCCGCCTGTTCATCAACACCGGCGCGCTAGTGACGGCCGAGACGCCGAACGAGATCATCGGCGTCATCGCGCACGAGGCCGGCCATATTGCCGGCGGCCACCAGCAGAAGCTGCGCGATCAACTCGATCGCGCCAAGACCATGGCCATCATCGCCACGCTGCTCGGGGCGGGCGCGATCGTGGCCGGCGCCACCACCAACAGCCGCGGCCTTGCCGGCGCCGGCATGGGCGTCGCCGCCGGCGGCGGCGAGATGGCGCAGCGCAGCATCCTTGCTTATCAGCGCGGCGAAGAAATCACCGCCGACCGCTCGGCGATCACCTACCTCAATGCCACCGGCCAGTCCGGCATGGGCATGCTGAAGACCTTCGGGCGCTTCCAGAGCGCGCTTTCGCTGTCGGGCACCCAGCTCGATCCTTACCGGATCAGCCATCCGATGCCCCGGGAGCGCATCGCCAATCTCGAGGTGCTGGTCAAGGCGAGCCCATATGTCAGCCAGGTCGACGCGCCGGCGCTGCAGCAGCGGCATGACATGATGCGCATCAAGATCGCGGCCTATATGCAAGGCCAGGCGGCCGTGGCGCGGCTGATGCGCAAGAACCCGACCAGCCTGGCCTCGCGCTATGGCGACGCGCAGCAGACCTATCTCTACGGCAATCCTGGCGCCGCGCTGACGAAAACCGCGGCCCTGATCAAGGAACAGCCGAAGAACCCCTATTTCCAGGAACTGCGCGGCGACATCCTGATGAAGGCCAACAGGCCCAAGGACGCCGCGGATGCCTATGCCAAAGCGGCGAGCCTCGACGCGGCGCGGTCCGGCTTGCTGCTGGTCTCGCTCGGCCAGGCGCTGATGGCGGTCGGCACGCCGGACTCAATCAACAAAGCGGTGGCGCAGCTCAACAGCGGGATCGGGCGCGACAAGGAAAACGCCGTAGCCTACCGCTATCTGGCTCAAGCCTATGGCGAATTGGGGCAAATCCCGGCCGCCGACCTTGCGACAGCGGAGGGCCATTTCTATTCGGCCGACTATAAGAACGCGAAGATCTTCGCCATGCGCGCTCAACAGAAATTGAAGCGCGGCGAGCCCCGCTGGCTTCGCGCGCAGGATATCATAAACTACACGCCATCTAACAAACTCAAGTGAACCTCCCGGCCGCGCGCGGCGACCAGGTTGGACCGGGACAGGCAGAAGGAACTGATCATGAACAAGGCAATCCTGCTCGGCAGCGCCGGCGTGGCGGTGGCGCTCGGCATGCTGGCATTCGGCTTCGTGGCAGGAAGCCCGCAGGCCGCTAGGGCCGACACGACGCAAGCCATCCAGGTGGCCTCGGCGGACAGCAAGATCGACCGCAAGGAGGTCGAAGGCATCATCCGCGACTATCTGCTGAAAAACCCCGAGGTCCTGCTCGAGGTTCAGGACGCGCTCGAGGCCAAGCAGAAGGAAGAGCAGCGGCTCGCCGCACTCGGCGTCATCAAGGATGCGAAGGACGAGATCTTCAACTCCACCTTCGACGGCGTGGTCGGCAACCCGAAGGGCAAAGTCACCATCGTCGAGTTCTACGACTACAATTGCGGCTTCTGCAAACGCGCCATTGAGGACATGAAGGCGCTGACCAAAGCCGATCCGGACCTGCGCTTCGTGCTCAAGGAGTTTCCAATCCTCAGCCCGGATTCGCAAAAGGCCAGCGTGGTCTCGATGGCCTTCCATCTGATGATGCCGGAGAAGTACAGCGAGTTCCACACTGCGCTGCTCGGCAGCCAGGGCCGTGCCACCGAATCCACCGCCATGAAGGTCGCTGTTTCGCTCGGTGCCGACGAGGCGAAGCTGCGCGAGAAGATGAAGGATCCGAGCATCAACGAAGCGCTCTCGCGCACCTACGATCTCGCCACCAAGCTGTCGATCACCGGCACGCCGTCCTATGTGGTCGGCAATGAGGTGGTGTTCGGCGCGCTCGGACAGCAGGTTCTGGCGGAGAAGATCGAGCAGGCCAAGAGCGCGCTCTAGGTTTGGGCATGGTCTTTTCCGAAAACCGCTGCACAGTTTTCGGGATCATGCTCTAAGCGATTGCGAGTCGCGATAACAGGCGGTTTTCCGCCTGTTGTGGACAGCGAAAGAACGTACTTGCGCTCTTTTCGCGGGCGGATATGCCCATTATAGAGGTCCGGCGCGCCGGCTTGAGGCCGGCGCCGAAGAGGTCGGCATATTTGAAAACGATTTTCGTCCTGAACGGTCCCAATCTCAATGCACTCGGCAAGCGCGAGCCGGGGATCTATGGCGGCAAGACGCTTGCCGCCATCGCCGAGGATTGCAAGGCCGCCGGCACGGCGCTCGGGCTCGAGATCGATTTTCGTCAGTCCAATCACGAAGGTGATCTCGTCGACTGGATCCAGGAAGCCGGTGAAAAGGCCGCAGGCATCGTCATCAATCCCGGGGCCTACAGCCATACCTCGATTGCCATTCACGACGCCATCCGCGCGATCGCGCCGCTGCCCGTCGCTGAAGTCCATCTTTCCAATATCCACGCGCGGGAGCCTTTCCGCCACGTCTCCATGGTCGCGCCGGTCGCTGTCGGCATGATCTGCGGGTTCGGGCCACTCGGCTATACGCTTGCGCTGCAGGCACTGGCGGCGCGCCTGTGACCGGCTCCCAAACAGAAGGCTCGAAAATGTCGATAAAGAAGAACGGTGTTGACCAGCAGCTGATCCGCGACTTGGCGGGCATACTGAACGACACCAACCTGACCGAGATCGAGGTCGAGCTCGGCGATCTGAAAGTGCGCGTGTCGCGTCAGTCTCAGGCCGTCCACGCGGTCGCTGCTCCGCTTCCTATGCCGTCCGCGGCGGTTGCCGGGCCGGCTCAGGCGGTAGCGGCCGCGCCCGCGACGGCAGCCGATCCTTCCAAGAACGCCGTGCCCTCGCCGATGGTCGGCACCGCCTATCTCGCGCCCTCGCCCGACGCCAAGGCGTTCATCGAGATCGGCCAGAAGGTGAAGGAAGGCCAGACGCTGCTCATCATCGAAGCGATGAAGACGATGAACCAGATTCCCTCGCCGCGCGCCGGCACGGTGACGGCGATCCTGATCGAGGACGCCCAGCCGGTCGAATACGGCATGCCGCTCGTGGTCATCGAGTAGAGCCGGGAACAGCGGGCAGATGTTCCAAAAAATCCTCATCGCCAATCGCGGCGAAATCGCGCTTCGGGTGCTGCGCGCCTGCAAGGAGCTCGGCATCCAGACGGTGGTGGTCCATTCGACGGCCGATTCCGACGCCATGCATGTGCGGCTTGCCGACGAAAGCGTCTGCATCGGCCCGCCGCCGTCACGCGAAAGCTATCTCAACATTCACCAGATCGTCGCCGCTTGCGAGATCACCGGCGCCGATGCCGTGCACCCGGGCTACGGCTTCCTGTCAGAAAACGCCAAGTTCGCCGATATCCTCGCCGCCCATAACATCACCTTCATCGGCCCTTCGGGCGACCATATCCGCATCATGGGCGACAAGATCGAAGCCAAGCGCACGGCAAAGCGCCTCGGCATCCCGGTGGTGCCTGGTTCGGACGGCGCGATCAGCGACGAGAAGGAAGCAAAGCGCATTGCCGCCGCGATCGGCTATCCGGTGATCATCAAGGCTTCGGCCGGCGGCGGCGGCCGCGGCATGAAGGTCGCCCGCACCGAAGCCGACCTCGAAGTGGCGCTGCAGACCGCCAGATCAGAAGCCGGCGCTGCCTTCGGCGACGACGCCGTTTACATCGAGAAATATCTGGAAAAGCCGCGCCATATCGAATTGCAGGTGTTCGGCGACGGCGCCGGACGCGGCGTGCATTTCGGCGAGCGCGACTGCTCGCTGCAACGCCGCCACCAGAAGGTGTGGGAGGAAGCGAACTCACCGGCCCTCAACGCCGAGGAACGTGCGCGCATCGGCGGCATCTGCGCCAAGGCGATCGCCGATCTTGGCTATTCCGGCGCCGGCACGATCGAATTCCTCTACGAGAACGGTGAATTCTATTTCATCGAGATGAACACACGCCTGCAGGTCGAGCATCCGGTGACCGAAGCGATCACCGGCATCGACCTCGTGCATGAACAGATCCGTGTCGCCTCCGGCGGCGGACTGTCGGTCAAGCAGGAAGACATCAAGTTCAACGGCCACGCCATCGAGTGCCGCATCAACGCCGAGGATCCGCGCACGTTCACGCCGTCGCCCGGTACGATCACGCATTTCCACACGCCGGGCGGCCTCGGCATCCGCGTCGATTCCGGCGTCTATTCCGGCTACCGGATCCCGCCCTATTACGACAGCCTGATCGGTAAGCTGATCGTGCATGGGCGCAACCGCGTCGAATGCATGATGCGGCTGCGCCGGGCGCTCGACGAATTCGTCGTCGACGGCATCAAGACGACGCTGCCGCTGTTCCGCGACCTCGTCGGAAATCCGGATATCGCCAACGGCGATTACGACATCCACTGGCTTGAGAAATATTTGGCCAAGGAGGAATAGGATCTTGCGGTTATAATGGCGCAATGACTCGTCCCTACGCGCCCGGCTACCGCATCCCGACCGACCTGCTGCTGAAAGCCTATGCCTCGGGCGTGTTCCCGATGGCAGAGAGCGCCACCGACCCGGAAGTGTTCTGGGTGCGGCCGGAGACGCGCGGCATCATCCCGCTCGACGGATTCCACACGCCGCGCAGTCTGAAGAAGACGATCCGCAGGCACCCTTTCGACATCCGCTACGATTTCGACTTCGAGGCGACGATCGACGGCTGCGCGGAAAGGCGCGACGAGCGCCGCTCGACCTGGATCAACGCGCCGATCCGCGAAGCCTATGTCGAGCTCTATCGGCTGGGCCACTGCCATTCCGTCGAGGCGTGGCGCGAGGGCCGGCTGGCCGGCGGTCTCTATGGGGTGTCACTCGGGCGCGTCTTCTTCGGCGAAAGTATGTTCGCCCGGGAAACCGACGCCTCGAAGACCTGCCTCTATTATCTCGTCGAGCGGCTGAACGAACGCCGCTTCGCGCTCCTCGACACGCAGTTCACCACCGAGCACCTGAAGCGCTTCGGCGCCATCGACGTGCCGCGCAGCCGCTACGAAAAAATGCTGGCAGAGGCCCTGAAGGGCGACGCGGTCTTTTATCCCTGAGGTAAGCGGTCACCCGCTCGCAGTTTCAATTGGCGTCTGGGAATGAAACATCATCTTCCAGCCATCGGCGCGATGAACATAGCCGGTGCTGACGAGAGCGGCATAGGGCTCGCCGTTTTCCCGCGTCGCGCGCGCCTCGTAGGTTAGCATGACGATATCGCTGCCGGGTTCGACCATGCCTTTCAGCCGAATGTCGAGATCGCGCCAGCGATTGGGCTTGGTGGCGGTCTTGGCCAGATCGGCATTGGTCATCGCCTGCGCCATCTCCGGAAAGGCGACGAGGCAATCCACATCGGCGTGGGCCGCGAAATACGCGGAATCGCCGGTCCAGAAGCCTTTCTCGATATCGAGAAGCTCTTTCTTGCTGGCAGTGATCGGCCTGATCGTTGCCATGGAAATCTCCCGTCGCCATCACCGTTTATCCAACGGATTGCGAAAAAGAGGGTTCCGAGAGTTCCGAGATCAGTTCGTGTCTGTGGTGTCGGCGCCATCCGGCGCGGGCGCCGCGTCCGACGGCTCAGGCGCTGCCTCGGCAGGCGGCTCCTGCACGGGCGGCTTCGGCTTGGCGGCATTCGTCTTCGGCTTGCCCGTATCGGCTTTGGCGGCGGTCGGCGGCGGCACGTCCGATTTTTGCTTGCAGCCCTTCAGCCAGACGTCATAGACGGCGTGCTCGACCGCGTTGAGACCGGGGCTTTCGGCGAACATCCAGCCGGTAAAGATACGGCGGATCTTGCGATCGAGCGTGATCTCGTCGACCTCGACGAAGGAATCGGTCTTCGGCTGTTCGGTCTCAGGCCGAGAGTAGCAGACGCGCGGCGTCACCTGCAGGGCGCCGAACTGCACCGTCTCGTCGATATAGACGTCGAAGGTGATGATGCGGCCGGTGATCTTGTCGATGCCGGCGAATTCGGCGACCGGATTGGTGATGCGGTCGGAAACCGCCGGCGCCGCCGGTGTCTGCGCGGCGGCGAACCCTGCCGTCGAGGCAGCCAGAACGGACGCTGCCGCGAACAGTCCCGTCGAGAGTCGGCCGAAAGAGTTCATGCAGGGATACCGGTGGTTGCGCCCGGGTGATTCTCTCAATCGCCCAAGGCTAGTCAGGGCTGCGCTATCAGCAAGGAGCTAAACGCCAATTGTGGCGACAAAAGACCGAAAACGCGTTTACGAACCGGGCGTCCAAGCGTCGTAGTCGCCGGTGACTTGCGGGCGATGCTGGTTGGTCAGAATGGAACCTTGCGGGCGATAGGCGCCCGGCGTTCCTGTGAGGTTGGGACGGTGCGGCTTCTGCCAATCACGAGCCTTATAGCTTTCGCTCGACGGAGGCGTGTCGACGCGATGATGCATCCAGCCATGCCATCCCGGAGGGATCTTCGAGGCTTCGGAATAGTCACGATAGATGACCCAGCGGCGGGTGCGACCTTCCGAATCGATGCCGCCCTCGTAATAGACGTTGCCGACCTCGTCCTCGCCGACCTTGTTGCCGAAGCGCCAGGTGTGGAAGCGCGTGCCAAGCGTCTGGCTGTTCCACCAGGTGAAAAACTGCAGCAGGAAAGTCTTCATCCAGATCCTCGTTGCGGCAGCGGCCGCGCCGTTTCCTGCTTATGGCGTCAGGTCAACGCGAAGGCAAGGGTTTTGCCTAGCCTGCGATGTAAATGCTTCGTGCGCTAAATCGATACACGCGTGGAGATATCGCCACCTCGGCTTGCCAAGCGTTTGCGCAGTTTCTAAAGCTCGCACGCCCGGCAAAGCTGGCGGCCGGCCCGCGCCGGTTGAGGGAGGTGACGATTGGCCCCAGAACGGTCCACCGGCAATCGGATCGGCGCCGAAGACATTCGCCGCCGCAAGGGCGGCGTGCCGATCGTCTGTCTCACCGCCTATACCTATCCGATAGCCCGCATGCTCGATCCGCATGTTGACCTGCTTCTGGTCGGCGACAGCGTCGCCATGGTGCTGCATGGCCATGCCACGACGCTCGGCGCTTCGCTGGAGATGATGATCGCGCATGGACAAGCGGTGATGCGCGGCTCGGCGAAGGCCTGTGTGGTGGTCGACATGCCGGCAGGCAGCTACGAGGCCTCGGTGGCGCAAGCCGTTGCCTCGGCAAGGCGCATCATCGGCGAGACGGCCTGCCAGGCGGTCAAGCTCGAGGGCGGGGTCGACATGGCCGCGCAGATCGCGGCAATCGTCGCGGAAGGCATCCCGGTCATGGGCCATATCGGCCTGCAGCCGCAGTCGGTGGACAAGGACGGCGGCTACAAGATCAAGGGCAGGAGCAGGGAAAACATCGCCGCCCTTTTTCGCGACGCCGAAGCGGTTGAAAAGGCCGGCGCCTTCTCGGTCGTCATCGAGGGCACGGTCGAGGCGGTGGCTTCGGACCTCACCCGTCATATCGCGATCCCGACCATCGGCATCGGCGCCAGCGGCGACTGCGACGGCCAGATCCTGGTGGTAGACGACATGATCGGCATGACCGTCGACCGCGTGCCGAAATTCGTCAAGGAATACGCAGTGCTGCGCGACACCATTGCGGATGCGGCGGCGCGTTACGCCGACGAGGTGCGCAGCCGCGCATTTCCCGGACCTGACCACGTTTTTTCGGCGGCATCGGGCAAGGACCAGGCATGAGCGGGCCAATCGTCGTCGAGAGCGTTGCGGCCCTTCGCGCGCAGATCCGGGATTGGCGCCGGGCTGGCCTCAAGATCGCGATGGTGCCGACCATGGGCGCGCTGCATGACGGCCACATCTCGCTGGTCAGGATCGCGCTCAAAAAGGCGGAGCGCTGCGTCGTCTCCGTCTTCGTCAATCCGACCCAGTTCGCGCCGACCGAGGACCTGGACAAATATCCGCGCCAATTGGCCCGCGATCTCGACCAACTGCGGGAAGCAGGCGTGCATCTGGCCTTCACGCCAGGCGTGGCGGAAATGTACCCGGCCGGCTTCGCCACCAAAATCTCGGTCGGAGGCCCCTCCTCCGGCCTGGAGACGGATTTTCGGCCTGCCTTCTTCGACGGCGTCGCCACTGTCGTGGCCAAGCTTTTCCTGCAGGCAGCGCCCGACTGTGCCGTGTTCGGTGAGAAGGACTACCAGCAGCTTTGCGTTGTCAGGCAGCTGTGCCGTGATCTCGATCTGCCGGTCGAGATCGTCGGCGCGCCGACCGTGCGTGATTCCCACGGCCTCGCCATGTCGTCGCGCAACGCCTATCTCGGCGCGGCCGAGCTCGAGATCGCGCGCAAATTCAACGTGGTTCTGCGTCAGACCGCGGCCGAACTCGCGTCCGGCGCGGATGAGGCACGTGCGGTGAGTGAGGCTGCCGAAGCGCTCGTCAGGGCGGGCTTTCGGAAGGTCGACTACGTCGCCGCGCGGGAGGCCGCAGCGCTCGCGCCCTGGCGACGAGACCGCGACGGCCGCCTGCTCGCGGCGGCCTGGCTCGGCACCACCAGGCTGATCGACAATGTGGAAATCCCTGCCGCTCCGCCGGCGCTTTAGCCGAGCCGCTTCTCCAGGATGAGCGCGGTCCATCCCGAACTGCCGCCGCAATCCGCTGTCCTGCCTGCCGTCCGAAATCCGTTCGCCTCGTAGAAGGCGATCGCCGCCGCATTCGCCTGCTCGACCTCCAGACGCAGCGTCCGCATCTCCGGAAAACTGGCCTCGACTTCGTCGAGCAGCGCCTGGCCGATCCCTTGCCGCTGACAATCCGGAGATACGTAGAGCTGGTTCAGAAGGACGATTTTCGGGTCGGTGGTGGCGGTCGCGAAAGCCATGCCGCCAAGCCGCTTGCCATCGTCAGCGACCAGGAATTCGGAATTCGGCCGGGCCAGTTGCGCCTTGAGCGAAGCAAGAGAATGCCAGTCGTCGGTGATCGCCGTTACATGCTCGGCGCCGTAAATGGCGTCATAGGTCGCATGCCACGTCTCGACCAGCAGCGCGCGGATCGCACCAAGATCGCGCTCGCTGGCGGTGCGGACGAACATCGCGCTATTCGATGCCGAGCTTGGCCTTGACCAGTTCGTTGACCGCCTGCGGGTTCGCTTTGCCGCCGGTCGCCTTCATCACCTGGCCGACGAACCAGCCGGCCATGGTCGGCTTGGCGCGCGCCTGCTCGGCCTTGTCCGGATTGGCGGCGATGACCTCGTCGACCGCCTTCTCGATGGCGCCGGTGTCTGTCACCTGCTTCATGCCGCGGCTTTCGACCAGTTGGCGCGGATCACCGCCCTCGTTCCAGACGATCTCGAACAGGTCCTTGGCGATCTTGCCGGAGATCGTGCCCTCCTTGATCAGGTCGACGACGGTACCGAGCTGCTCAGGCGAAAGCGGAACGTTTTCAATATCTTTGCCAGCCTTGTTGAGAGCGCCCAGCAGGTCGTTGATGACCCAGTTGGCGGCAAGCTTGCCGTCGCGCCCCGAGGCCACCTTCTCGAAATAGTCGGCGATCGGCTTTTCCGAGACCAGCACCGAGGCGTCGTAGGGCGATAGGCCTAGCGAGCCGATCAGCCGCGCCTTCTTCTCGTCCGGGAGTTCCGGCAGATGCTGTGCCAGATCATCGACATAGGCCTGGTCGAACTCCAGCGGCAGAAGGTCGGGGTCGGGGAAATAGCGGTAGTCATGCGCCTCTTCCTTGGAGCGCATCGAGCGCGTCTCGCCCTTGTTGGGGTCGAATAGGCGCGTCTCCTGCTCGATCGCGCCGCCGTCTTCGAGGATGGCGATCTGACGGCGCGCTTCGGACTCGATGGCCTGGCCGATGAAGCGGATCGAGTTGACGTTCTTGATCTCGCAGCGCGTGCCGAACGCGCCACCCGGGCGGCGCACCGAGACATTGACGTCGGCGCGCAGCGAACCCTCGTCCATGTTGCCGTCGCAGGTACCGAGATAGCGCATTATGGTGCGCAGCTTGCTGACATAGGCCTTGGCCTCGTCGGCAGAGCGCATGTCCGGCTTGGAGACGATCTCCATCAGCGCAACGCCGGACCGGTTGAGGTCGACATAGGACATTGTCGGATGCTGGTCGTGCATAGACTTGCCGGCATCCTGCTCCAGATGCAGGCGCTCGATGCCGACCTCGATGTCCTCGAACTCGCCCTGCCGGTCCGGTCCGACCGAGACGATCACCTTGCCTTCGCCGACGATCGGCTGCTTGTACTGCGAGATCTGATAGCCCTGCGGCAGGTCCGGGTAGAAATAGTTCTTCCGATCGAAGACCGACTTGTGGTTGATCGCGGCCTTCAAGCCCAGCCCGGTGCGGATCGCCTGCTTGACGCATTCCTCGTTGATCACCGGCAGCATGCCGGGCATCGCCGCGTCGACCAGGCTGACATTGGCGTTGGGCGCCGCGCCGAAAGAGGTCGAGGCGCCGGAGAACAGCTTTGCCTCGGACGTCACTTGCGCATGCACTTCGAGCCCGATGATGATTTCCCAGTCGCCGGTGGCGCCGGAGATCAGGCGTTTCGGGTCGGGCGTGCGGGTATCGATGATGCTCATGGAGGCCTATGGGTCGCATTTGTGGCTGGCGCGATTTTGCTTATCGCGTTGCGAAAATCGCATCACTCGCTAGTGCAAACCGTTCCTTGAGACAAGTCCAAAGCCGCGCGCAGGCCTCCAGGCAGCTTGCGCTTGTAAGCCCACGGGCTGTGCTGGCGGCACCTTCCCGCCTGTATCAGGCGGTGGCGATGTAGGCCCGGATCTCCTCGGCCTCGCGCTCGACATCCTCGATCCGGCGCTTGACCACATCGCCGATCGACACGATGCCGTCGAGCATCCCGTCCTTCTCCACCGGCAGGTGGCGGAAGCGACCCTTCGTCATGATCTCCATGACCTCGTTGACCGTGTGGTTCTCGTTGCAGATCTTGACCTTCGGCGTCATGGCCGATCGGACCGGAATATCGAGCGCGGCCGCGCCCTCCCTGGCCAATACTCGCACGATGTCGCGCTCGGAAAGGATGCCGACGATCTTGCGATCGCCATTGGTGATGACCAGCGCGCCGATCCTATGCTCGGTCAGGATGCGAATGGCTTCGCTCAGCTTTTCATTAGGCCCGAGTGTGAACACGTCATGGCCTTTTTGCTCAAGAATTGCCTTCACAGTCATGGCGTCCTCCTGTGCCTTGCCCGCCGGCTCCTGCCCTGACCGGCATTCACGTTCCGGTGAACATGGTGCGCCGTGATTGGTTGCATTTCAAGTGCGCCGCAGTGCTACTCGGGCGGCTGGGGCCGATCGAAAAAGCGCACGCCGAAAAAGCCGGCGACAAAGCCGCCGATATGGGCTTCCCAGGCGATCTGTCCCTCGATCCCCGGCGCAAAGCCGAGAAGGCCGGTGGCGAGGTTGATCACCATCCAGACGCCGAGGAAGGTCATGACGCCGCGCGAACGCAGCACGATTGCGATCGGCAACGGCTCGCCGGCGAAGGCCGCCTGGCCTGACGAGCGATCGATCCGGAAGCCGTAGCGCGCCGCAGCTCCCATCATGCCCGAGATCGCGCCGGAAGCGCCGACCAGCGGCATCTCGCCATAAGGGTGCATGGCCCAGAACAGCGCGACCGAAGCCAGCCCGGTCACGGCGTAGAACACCGCAAATCGGGCCGCGCCGAAACGATTGGCGAGCGGTGAGCCGAAAGCGGCAAGCCAGACCATGTTGACGGCAATGTGAGCGAGGCCCCCATGCATGAAAGCATAGGTGAAGGGGCGCGTGAACAGGAACCAGTCGAAGCCGTATCGGCCGGTGTAGAGCACCGGAATGAAGGCTCCGTCGTAGAGCAGCATCATTTGCTGGTCGTCGTTCAGCACATATCGCTCCAGCAGGAAGACGATCGCGCAGATCCCCATCACCGCCAGCACAACCGGCGGCAAGTTGAACACCGGCTCGCGGCGCGGCTCCGGCGCCTCGTCGTCTGGTTGCAATTCGGATTCGGTCGGTGTTACCGGTTCGCTCATGGCCTCTTTGCAGCTGGCTGGAGACTCGATTTCGGCCGAAGCATGTAGTTCACGCCGGATCGAATCACAAACCGCGAATCGCCCCAAGCTGAAATCGGATAGCGCCTGGATCGGCGACGCTGCGAATCAAAAGAAAGCCGTCCAGGTTTCCCTGAACGGCCGGTCGAGTCTCCTGCTCCCCGAAAACTGACTGAAGCGCTGCCGATCGCTGCTGAAACGACCGTTTTGGAGTGGTTTTTGACGTGCCACAGGCCCGGTCGGCGCGCAACGTAAACCACTTGTTAACCTTAACGACCCCGAGACGTGAACAAACGTTAACGATGCTGGCACGCATCCTGCTCCGCACCGCATGAAGGTCATCGGAGGGCGCCCTGTCTGTTCGCCGATGGGACAACAAGAAAGACAGATTGCCGGAGCGGAATGGAAATGAATCAGAACGGATCAATCGCGCTGTTCCAATATTGGAACCGGCTGCGTGATGGCCGCCCGGCTCCGAAACGCTCGGAAGTGGAGCCGGCGGACATCAAGACGCTCCTGGCCGATACGTTCATCCTGGAGCGCGACACACGCGGAGAGGCCGTGTTCCGGCTGGCCGGCACCAGGCTCTGCGCCTATTACGGTCGCGAGCTCAAAGGGTTTTCCTTCCCCTCGCTCTGGCGCGAGAAGGACCAGCGCCTTATGTCGCGTCTTATCCACGGCGTCTTCGATCAGAAGTCGGTGCTGCTTCTGACCTATGAAGGATTCAGCCGAAACGGTCGTTCCAGCAAGTTCGAGCTGCTGGCGCTGCCGCTCGATGGCGGCGTCGAGAGCCCTCGCTGCCTCGGCATCGTCAGCGCCGCGGATCGGCCGTTCTGGCTTGGTGCCGACCCGCTGGCCGACGCCCTGATCGACGCGATCCGGGTCATCGATCCCGACAAGGACCCGATATTCCTGAAGAACCGGCCGGCGATCGATGTTCCGTCGCTCGTGCCGACGGAGTTCGACGCGCCCGAGACCATTTCGGCGCTCGGCCGCGTACGCCGGATACGGCATCTCGTCGTCTTCGACGGCGGGCGCAACGAGTAGAGCGGAGCGCGAGATTTTGCCCCGATCTGGTCCAGGCCTTTGCCTTGCGTGGGCGTCCGCCCCCAACCCATTTGGGCCGGCTTTTTCCCGTTTGTTAACCTGCTTTGCTGTAGCTTTTTCCGGTGAAATTCCTCGCACGTCGCGCGGAATGCCAACGGGGTGTAGGCAGTCATGAGGTCAGCGGCGGAATTTGCGCCGTCCCGTGTGGAGCGGCGCAATTTTCAGCGTGTCCGGGTGAAAATCTACGGACGCTTCATGCTGGAGGACCGCACGGAACACGCGTGCCAGGTGATAGACATGTCGCCAGGCAATGTCGCCTTGCGCACCGATCGCGTCGGCATGCCGGGGGAAAAGGTCATTGCCTATATCGATCACATCGGTCGCATCGAAGGCATCGTGACGCGCACCTCGCAGGACGGTTTCGCGATGACCGTCATCGCTTCGGACCGCAAGAAGGACAAGCTCGCCGCGCAGCTCACCTGGCTTGCGAACAAGCATGAGCTCGACCTGCCGGAAGACCGCCGCCACGAGCGCGTCGCGCCGCGCAATCCGATGAGCGTGCTGCAGCTCACCGACGGGCGACAGTATCAGTGCCGCATCATCGACCTGTCGCTCTCGGGCGCGGCGATCGAGATCGACGTCAAACCAGCAATCGGCGTGCAGGTCATGCTGGGAACGATGCGCGGCCAGGTCGTGCGTCACTTCGAGGACGGCGTCGCCATCGAGTTTGCCGTCATCCAGCGGCCGGAAACCTTGGATTCGGAATTCAACGCGCCGCGGTCCTGACCGCTTAGAACGCGGACATGCATCCAACCGGCCTCCAGCGGCCGGTTTTTTGTTGGCCGGATCAGGACCTTCTAGCAGCCGGGCGGCATGTCGAGACGCCACGTGATCCGGGTGCGGCGGCCGGTTTAGATTCTCAACAATCCGCAGTCGAAATAGTTCAAATTTTATATTTAATCTACGGGCGTTTTACTCAATCTCTACTTCCGGTTTTTGCGTCAAATAAATCCCAACGTGGCACAGTCTCTCTCAAACGGGGAGACTACCATAATGAAAATGACGAGGGGCAAGCTGTTGCTCTTGGCAATGGCGATGCAGCTTTCCGCCTGGGGCACGGCAAGCGCGGGACCGCTGTTCATGCATACGGGTGGCCGCACCACCCAGCCCGTCGGCCATTATGAACTCTGCCAGCGTATCCCCATCGAATGCAATGAGAGGACGCCGAATGGGTCTCCTGTCGAGCTGACCCGCAAGCTGTGGGCGACGATGATCAAGGTCAACAATTCGGTCAACACCCGCGTCAAGCCACGTACCGATATGGAGATCTACGGGGTCGAGGAATACTGGGCCTATCCCGACAACGGTTTCGGCGACTGCGAGGACTACGCGTTGGAGAAGCGCCGCGAATTAATGGCCGCCGGTGTCCCCGCCGGCGACCTTTTGATGACGGTCGTGCGCCAGCCGAACGGCGACGGCCACGCGGTGCTGACGGTGCGCACCAGCCTCGGCGAGTTCATCCTCGACAATCTCGAGCCGAAAGTGCTCGCCTGGAACGACACGGTCTACACCTACCTCAAACGTCAATCGACAGAGAATTCAGGCGTTTGGGTTTCGATCAACGACGGCCGCGAGGACGCGGTCGCCAGCGTCCGCTAGGATCCCAATGCATGCTGCCCCAAGATGCGCAGGGCTTTTGGGGCAACGGCACACACGAAGAGATTAAGCACGCCGCATTCATACGGCGTGCCTGGAAAAAGCCCGGTCGAGTCCCCACCCTCCCCGTCCCCAACGACCGGGTTTTAGGAGCCGGCCCTGTCCCCGGGCCGGCTCCGCTTTTTTTGCCGCCGCCTGCGGGCCTTTCTCGTAACGGCAGACCGGAGCACTATGGCCGTTTATTTTTGGATGGACGGCGATGCTGGAAATCCCGGACGACCGCTGCGAGCGCGCCAAGCTGTTCCAGGCGATAGACGACGCCTTCAAGGCCGGCGATTTCGATGGGCTTGGCAAGGCGCTCGGCGGCTCCGCGCGATGGTACGACGAGAGGATGCCGTTCGAGCTCGGCCTCGGCCATCCGTTGGAATACGCGATCTATTGGAGCCCGACCGGCTTCATCGCCACGTTGCTTGATGCAGGCTCGAATCCGAATTACGAGGATCCCGCCGGCTTCCCGTCGATCATCGCCGCGCTATCCACCGAGCGGTCGGACAGGCTGCAGCTTATCCAGATCCTGCTCGAGCAGGGCGCCGACCCGAACATGCGCGGGGTCAACGACTGGACGCCTCTGCATTACGCCGTGGCGCAGCGCGACGCCGAGGCAATCCGCCTGCTGCTGGCGTCGGGCGCGGATCCGTCGCTCAGGACGCGCATCGATGATTGTGAAACCGCCCTGGAAGGTGCAGACCGCGCCGGTTTCGAAGCGGGGGCGTCGCTGCTGCGTCAGGCAATGTCCCGACGCAGTGAATAAGGTCGCGGGCGAAGCGGCGGACTGAACCGCTGTCACAGCTCCTTCAATCCGGTCTTGAAGCGCCTGCCGTTGGCGACATAGTGCGCGGCCGAGACCCGCAGCCTCTCGATTGCCGCGTCATCCAGCACCCTTATCGCCTTGGCGGGCGAGCCGACGATCAGCGAATTGTCCGGGAAAACCTTGTTTTCCGTCACCAAAGCGCCGGCGCCGACCAGCGAATTCTTGCCGATCCTCGCGCCGTTGAGCACGATGGCGCCCATGCCGATCAGGCTGCTGTCGCCGACCGTGCAGCCATGCAGCAGGGCGCGATGACCGATCGTGCAGCCCTGCCCGATGGTGAGCGGATAGCCCGGATCGGTGTGCATGACCGTATGTTCCTGCACATTGGTGTCGGCGCCGATGGTGATCGTTTCACCGTCGCCGCGGATGACGACGCCGAACCAGAAGCCGGCATTGCGGCCTATCGCGATATCGCCGATCAGCGTGGCGTCGGGCGCCACCCAATTGGTTTCGGCGTCCTCGAACCGGGGCGCCTTCCCGTCGATCGCATAGATCGGCATCTTTTCTCCGATTCGTCTCAAGCCGAGAATTCGGCGGAGCTTAGGAGACCCGTTGCCCAGGAAGCAATGGTGATCAGCACGATGCCGAGCGCCAGTGCCCAGGCAATCGCCGTGCAGCCCAGGAAAGCAGCGCCAGCGTGCCGATGCGTCCCTCGCGCCGCGCAGCCAGAGCATCATTGGTGAGCATGAACGGGCCGGCGCAGGCGGTCACCGCGAGCGAGCGCACAATATGGGCAGGCGTGACATAGGGTTCGGCGAAGGCCAGCCGGCCACCGCAGACGATTTCCATCGCCGAGCCGGCGAGGCCGCAAGCCGTCAGGCCGACCGCAAAAGCGTAGAGAGGGAGCAGCATGAGATCCATCTTTACCAACCGTTTACCATGAGACCGCACAGTCGTGCCGACGCGCTGCAAGAGCCATGCCGCGCCAATTGTGCCACCTGAGGACAGGTGAGCGGATCGGGGAATTGGGATGAGAGAGGCAGCCGCCGCGGAGGAATTCGAGGTTGTCGACTCGACCTTGATGAAGCGGGTCTTCTATGTCTTCGCGGCGCTCGCCCTGCTTTCGGTGGCTATCAGTCTCGGCGGCAAATGGCTCGGCCGGTCGATCGCCATGGCCGGCTACACCGACGACACGACCGTGCGCCAGGTCGTCATGGGCAACAATGTGATCAGTGTGCCGGCCAACTTCATCCGCTTCGACCAGGCCAGGCGCGACGGAAACGCCTCGCGCCTCGACCTTTATCTGCGCTATCCTGAAATGGACGGCTACAGCACCGCCGCGCGCGGCGACTTCAACCACACCACGACCAGGAAGATCATCTTCCTGTCATTCGAGCCGCGGATGATGTCGCGCGACATGAGCGGCCGTTTCGCGCCGATCTACAGCGCCCTGATCGTCAAGCCGGGCACACCCGGCCCGGGCGGGACGACGCTCTACGGCTTCGCCGAGAAATCGGGCTATCTCAACGAGGTCCTGGCGGTCGCCGACCGCCCCGGCAAAGACCCGTTCGTCGCCCGCTGCCTGAGCGTCCCAAGTGCCGAGGAATCACTGGCCCCCTGCGAGCGCGACATCCAGGTCGGCGACGATCTCAGCCTCACCTACCGCTTCCCGCGCGAGTTGCTCGGGAACTGGCAGGTGCTCGATGCCGCGATCGCCACCAAGGTGGCCGGTATCCTGAAAACGGGGAGCTGAAGCGCTGCGCCGGAGTCATGGGCGCGCCACCCGCTCTTCCTCTCCAGCGGCCAGCCTGGCTCAATATATCGGCACGACCGGCTCGGCGATGCGGTCTGGCATCGGGCCGGCAAGGCGCGCTATTGGTCGAAGATGATGCCACCCTATCTCACGTTCGACCCCGTCAGCCGCCGCCTGCGCCTCGACCCGCATGAACCGGCCTTTGTGCAGAACCCGTATGAGGGCTACGCCTTCTTGCACGGCGCTTCGAACGCCTTCTTCTGGGAGAATTACGGTTTTTGGTGTTTCGGCGGCTTCGACGACGTCAACCGCCTGCTTCGCGATCGTCGCTTCGGCCGCCAGAACCCGGCCGGCATTCCCGACAGCCGCGGGGTTGGCGGCGACCGTTCGCACCTGACCGCCTTCGACGCCATCGAAGCCAATTCGATGCTTGAGCTCGAGCCGCCGGTGCACACGAGGTTGCGGACACTGGTCAATCGGGCCTTCGTCTCGCGCCAGGTCGAGCGGCTGCGGCCGCGCATCGAGGCTCTGGCCAATGAGCTGATCGACCGCTTCGAGCCGGGCTCCGTCGATCTTCTGCCCGCTTACGCCTCGCCCTTGCCGATCACCATCATCGCCGAGATGCTCGGCGTTCCGATCGAGATGGGGCCGCAACTGCTCGACTGGTCGCATCAGATGGTCGCCATGTACATGCACGGCCGCACGCGCGAGACCGAGGAGACGGCCAACCGCGCCGCGCACGATTTCGCGGCTTTCCTGCGCGGCTATGTCGCCGAGCGGCGCAAGAGACTCGACGACGATCTGCTTTCGCTGCTGATCGAGGCCCAGGACAACGGCCAGAAGCTCTCGGAGGAGGAGCTGGTTTCCTCAGCTATCCTTCTGCTCAACGCAGGGCACGAAGCGACTGTGCACCAGACCGGAAATGCCGTGAGAACGATCCTCGCGCAGGGCGGCGATGGGCGCCGCTTCTTTGCAACACCGGAGGCCAATGCCGCCACGGTCGAGGAATGCCTGCGCTACGATGCGCCGCTGCACATGTTCCTGCGCTATGCCTATGAAGAGATGGAAGCTGCTCCGGGCATTTTGCTCAAGCCCGGAGAGACGGTGGCGCTGCTGCTCGGCATGGCCAATCACGACCCGCTGGCTTTCGCCGGACCGGCCACATTCAACCCGGCGCGGACGGACCAGAAGAACGTGTCGTTCGGCGCCGGCATCCACTTCTGCATCGGCGCGCCGCTGGCCAGGCTGGAGTTGCAGGTGTCGCTGAAGACGCTGTTCGACCGGCTGCCGGATCTAGGCCTGACGGAAGAGCCGCGCTTCCGCGACACCTATCATTTTCATGGATTGGAAGCGCTCTCGGTGCGCTTCTGAGCCGCAAAAATCCGAAGGCCTGGAAAATGAGATTCGCCTTTCTGCAGGAACCTCCCTTCTGCTTCACCGATGCATCCGGGAAAGTCGGCGGCTGCGACGCTATGCTGGCCGAGAAGATCTTCGCGATGTCCGAAACGACGGCTTTCACGCCCGTCGAGACTGAATTCGCCGAGTTGCTGCCGGGACTGGCCGACGGTCGCTGGGACATGACCACCGGCCTGTTCATCTCGGAAGAGCGCAGCAAGCTGGTGGACTTCAGTCGCCCGATCTGGTCGCTGCCGGACGGCTTGATGGTCGCCAAGGGCAACCCGCTCGACCTTGAAGGCTATCGCTCTCTTGCAGGCCACCCCTCCGCGAGGCTTGGCGTGATATCGAACCAGATCCAGCATCGGACGGCCCTGCAGAATGGCGTGCCGCCGGAGCGGATCAGTGTGTTCACCACGCAGGCCCAAGCGGCGGAGGCGGTGGCTACCGGCATGGTGCAGGCCTATGCCAGCGTCGCCATGGCGCATCGCGGCTACATCGCGCGGCGACCGGCTACTCTGGCCGATGTCATTGACGTTCCCGCGTCCGAACGGCTGCCCGCCGCCGGCGCGTTTGCGGTCGCCAAAGGCAACGACGCGTTGAGGCGGCGTGTGGATGATTGTCTGGGCGACCTGCTTGGAAGCCGGTGGCACCGCGACCTGATGGCCGGATTCGGTTTCTCCGAAGCGGATGTCGACCGGCTGCTCTAACAGCCCGGCAAGCGCGCTTCACAGCTTGATCACATATTCCTTGCGAGTCGTCTCCACCACTTCCCAGGTCCCTTTGAAACCCGGCCGCAGCACAAAACTGTCGCCGGCCTTGACCGTGCGCGCGTCGCCGCCGTCTTCGGCGATCACCGAGACGCCGGACAGGATGTGGCAGAATTCCCATTCGTCATAGACGATGCGCCACTTGCCCGGCGTCGCTTCCCAGATGCCGGCATAAAGGCTGCCGTCCCGCTCCTCGACATTCCAGGTGCGGAATTTCGGATCGCCGGAGATCAAGCGTTCCGGGGCCGGCGCGCCGGCCTCCGGCTCGACAGTTTCGGGATCAACCGCGAGAAAGGCGGACATCGCGCTCAGACCTTGCTCAGCGCCTGTTCGAGGTCGGCGACGATGTCGTTGACGTCCTCGATGCCGATCGACAGGCGGACCGTGTCCGGGCCGGCACCGGCCTTTACCTTCTGCTCGTCGGACAGTTGCCGGTGTGTGGTCGAGGCCGGGTGAATGACCAGCGACTTGGTGTCGCCAACATTGGCGAGGTGCGAGAACAGTTCCAGCGCCTCGACGAACTTGACGCCGGCCTCGTAGCCGGCCTTGAGGCCAAAGGTGAAAACGGCGCCGGCACCCTGCGGCGAGTATTTCTTCTGCAGCGCATTGTTCTTGTCGCTCGACAGTCCGGGATAGTTCACCCAGGCGACTTTTGGATGGTTGGAAAGCCAGGCGGCGACGCTCGCGGCGTTGTCGCAATGACGCTGCATCCTGAGCGGCAAGGTTTCCAGGCCGGTCAGGATCAGGAAGGCGTTGAAGGGCGAGATCGCCGGGCCGAGGTCGCGCAGGCCGAGCACGCGCGCGGCAATGGCAAAGGCGAAGTTGCCGAAAGTCTCGTGCAGGACGAGGCCGCCATATTCAGGGCGAGGCTCCGACAGCATCGGGTATTTGCCCGACTTCGACCAATCGAAGGTGCCGCCGTCGACGATGGCGCCGCCGATCGAATTGCCGTGGCCGCCGATGAACTTGGTCAGCGAATGCACCACGATGTCGGCGCCATGCTCGATCGGCCGCACGAGATAGGGCGAGGCCAGCGTGTTGTCGACGATCAGCGGCAGGCCGTGCCTGCGAGCGATGTCGCCGATCTTCTCGATGTCGACGAAGATGCCGCCCGGATTGGCGAGGCTTTCGATGAAGATCGCCCTGGTGTTGTCGTCGATTTGGCTCTCAAAGGTCGATGGATCGTTGGTATCGGCCCAGCGGACCTCCCAGCCATAATTCTTGAAGGCGTGGCCGAATTGGTTGATGGAGCCGCCATAAAGCTTTGTGGCAGATACGAAATTGTCACCCGGCCGCATCAGATTGTGGAAGACGATGACCTGGGCGGCGTGGCCGGAGGCGACGGCCAGCGCGGCAGTGCCACCTTCGAGCGCGGCGAGACGCTCCTCGAGAACCGCCTGCGTCGGGTTCATGATGCGGGTATAGATGTTGCCGAAGGCCTTCAGCCCGAACAGCGAGGCGGCGTGGTCGGCGTCATCGAAGACATAGGAGGTGGTCTGATAGATCGGCGTGGCGCGCGCGCCGGTCGCCGGGTCCGGCTTGGCGCCGGCATGGACGGCGAGCGTGTTGAAACCGGGCGTACGGGTCATCGAAGCCTCCCTCTCAAACTTGCGAAAATCGCGGGCATTCTTGGCCAAGCGCGGTCGTGAATGCAAAGAACAAAATACCTTTCGGCGTGCGATCTGCGGCGAACGCCCGGGAAAATCCATTTCTTCCCGGAATAATTTTGCGCGCCTGGTTGTCCGCCTATTTCTGGCGCACGCCAAAACTCTGGAAACCCTTGCGCATCAATGGCTTCTTCGACGATAGCACGCCGGAGTTGACGCCGGTCCAGCCGATCTCGCCCGACAGCTTGCCATATTCGATCTTGGGACAGCGGTTCATGACCACCTTGATGCCGGCTGCCTCGGCGCGCGCGGCGGCCTCGTCATGGCGAACACCTAGCTGCATCCAAACGACCTTCGGCAGCGGATCGAGCTTCAGTACCTGCTCGACGATGCCAGGGACAGCGGCCGAGCCGCGAAAAATGTCGATCATGTCGACCGGATGCGGCAGGTCGGCCAGGCTGGCATAGACCGTCTGTCCAAGGATCTGCTTGCCGGCATGACCGGGATTGATCGGCGATACCGAAAAACCCTTGGCCAGCAGATATTTCAGCACGAAATAGCTCGGCCGCACGTCGTTGGGCGAGGCGCCGATCATGGCAATGGTCTTCACCGAGTTCAGAATGCCGGCAATGTAGCTGTTGTCGTAGGCGTCGTGATTCATGGCTCGTCCTCATACAGCGCTTCGGCGAGAAAGGCAGCCGGATCGCTGCAGAAGTCACGCATCATGCGAAAATGATCGGTGTCTTGAAAATCAATCAGATCGAGGCCGAAGCGGCTGATGCGGAAGAGCCGCGCGTTCGGGCAGGCCATCAGCAACGGCGAGTGCGTCGCCATGATCACCTGCGCCGTACCGGACCGCTCCATGCGCTGAAGCAGCTTCAGCAACTCGATCTGGCGCGCCGGCGAGAGCGCGCTTTCCGGCTCGTCGAGGATGTAGATGCCCTGTCGTCGGCAGCGTTCCTCGAAGAAGCGGATGAACCCTTCGCCATGCGACCATGACAGGAAGTCCGGCGGCGCTCCGCCAGACTCCAGCGCCGCATGGTCAAGATGACGAGCCACGGAGTAAAAGGACTCCGCCCGGAAGAACCAGCCCGCGGTGACCTTCGGCAGCCAATGGCAGCGCAGCGCAGCGGCAAGCGCCGCACCGTTCTTGTCGATGGCGCCTGAGTGGTCGACGGGCATATAGCCTTTGCCGCCGCCGGCCTCGTCATAGCCAGCCAGCGCGCCGATGGCTTCGAGCAGCGTCGATTTGCCGGTGCCGTTCTCGCCAACGATGATGGTGATGGCCGACGTGAATTCGAACTCGAATTCGCGATCCCGGAAGATCGGCAGGCTCCATGGATATCCATCCCAATCCGCGACGCGCGAAGGCTCAAGCAGAATGCGCTTGAGATAGGGCGCTTTCAGCCGCGTCAGTTGCTTGCGGGCAGCCACGTCGGACCTTCAATCATAAAAAAGCGCGCTGCATTCTCGGGTCAATTATTCGTCGGCCCATTCCGGCTTGCGCTTGCCGATGAAGGCGCCGATGCCTTCCTCGGCGTCGCGCGCCAGCATGTTTTCCACCATCACACGGCCGGTATAGGCGTAGGCGTCGGCCAGCCCCATTTCGGCCTGGGCGTAGAACGCCTCCTTGCCGGTCTTGACCACCAAAGACGATTTTGAAGCAATGGTTTGCGCGTATTTGTTGACAACCTGATTCAGATATTCGCGCGGCACGATCCGGTTGACGAGACCGAACTCCTTGGCCGTCGCCGCATCGATCGTCTCGCCGGTGAGAAGCATTTCCATCGCCTGCTTGCGCGAGACGTTGCGCGACAGCGCAACCATCGGCGTCGAGCAGAACAGGCCGATATTGACGCCGGGCGTGCAGAAGGTCGCTTCGTGCGAGGCGATGGCGAGGTCGCAGCTCGCGACAAGCTGCAGTCCGGCCGCGGTAGCCAGACCGTCGACCTCGGCGATCACCGGCCTCGGATGGCGCACGATGGTCTGCATCAGCTTTGCGCAGGCGACAAAGGTCTTTTCGAAGAAGGCGCGGCCGCGATCCGGTTCGGCGCGGCGCGCCGTCATTTCCTTGAGGTCGTGGCCGGCGCAAAACACTTTGCC
This sequence comes from Mesorhizobium sp. WSM4898, assembly GCF_029625845.1. Classification (NCBI taxonomy): domain Bacteria; kingdom Pseudomonadati; phylum Pseudomonadota; class Alphaproteobacteria; order Hyphomicrobiales; family Phyllobacteriaceae; genus Mesorhizobium; species Mesorhizobium sp. WSM4898. Next base: position 662,614 of record NZ_JARTVQ010000003.1, read on the forward strand.
TGACGCTGCCAGGATGATGACGCGTACGGATTTGTCGTCCTTCACGCGGTCGAACTCGGCCTGCAGCGCCGCCATCGTCGCCAGCGACAGCGCGTTGGCCGGCGGGCTTGCAAGAGTGAGGCGCAGCACGCCCTTGTCTTGGCTGACAAGAACCGGGCCGTCGGCGACGGCGGGCTTGATAGCAACGACTTCGGCCATTTTTGAACCTCTCGATCAGCGGTCCCGGGTTATGGAGCAACAGAACTAACATGCTGCCGATTGAAGAACAGCCGCGAGACGTGTTTTCTCCGTGGCACCGTTTGGTCCAGGCGCGCCGCCTGGAACTTCCCGTATATAGGAATCGCGCATGCCCGCTCAAAGCAATCTCAAGCCGGTGCTGACCGCAGCCGAAGTAAACGGGCTGATGGCAAGCGTCTATCCGCAGCTCAACGACCAGTTCTCCTTTTATGAGGCGCTGGAAGTGTTTCCGGGCGGCTGCACGGTGCGGCTCAATGCCGACCAGCGGCATCTGCGTCCCGGCGGCACCGTCTCGGGTCCGGCGCTGTTCACGCTTGCCGACATCGGCGGCTATGTGTGCGTGCTCAGCCATGCCGGGCCGGATGCGCTTTCGGTGACGACCAATCTCAACATCAACTTCATGCGCAAGGCCGAGGCCGGACCGATTGACGGCCATTGCCGTATCCTCAAGCTCGGAAAGAGCCTGATGGTCTTCGACATCGACATCGTCGCCGGGGCCGACCGGCACACGGTGGCCCACGCCACCGGGACCTATTCGATCCCGCCGAAGCGAATGGATGAGGTAAAATAATACCGTTTCGCCAGTTGGTTGTTTTTGCTTTATTTTCAGCGCCAGTAGAGTTTCCGCTTGGCTTGACGCATCCGGCGCCCTCGCCTATAAGCCGTCACGAAACAGCGGCCGAAAGGGCCGCCGTTTTGTTATTGCCGGACGGCTTGGCCTCTCCGTCAATTCAAGCAACAAAAAACGCCTGTTCCTGCCGTTCGCGGATAGGACGGTCAACCTGAGAGCAAAACCATGGCTACCTTTTCGCAGAAGCCTGCGGATGTGGTGAAGAAGTGGGTGTTGATCGACGCCGAGGGTCTCGTCGTCGGCCGCCTTGCCACTGTCATCGCCAACCATCTGCGCGGCAAGCACAAGCCCACTTTCACCCCGCATGTCGATGATGGCGACAATGTCATCGTCATCAATGCCGACAAGGTGGTGTTCACCGGCAAGAAGTACACCGACAAGGTCTATTACTGGCACACCGGCCATCCCGGCGGCATCAAGGAGCGCACCGCGCGCCAGCTGCTCGAGGGCCGCTTCCCCGAGCGCGTCGTCGAGAAGGCTGTCGAACGCATGATCCCGCGCGGCCCGCTTGGCCGCCGCCAGATGAAGAATCTCCGCGTCTATGCAGGCACTGAGCATCCGCACGCGGCCCAGCAGCCCGTCACGCTCGACGTGGCCAAGCTGAACTCCAAGAACAAGAGGGCCTCGTAATGGCTGAGCTTTCCTCGCTCGCAGAACTCGGGACTGTCACGACCGCCGCGCAGCCGGCCGCGCCTGTCCACGTCCAGAAGCTCGACAAGTCGGGCCGCGCCTATGCCACCGGCAAGCGCAAGAACGCGATCGCGCGCGTCTGGGTGAAGCCGGGCTCCGGCAAGATCATCGTCAACGACAAGGAATTCGCGACCTATTTCGCGCGTCCCGTGCTGCAGATGATCCTCAACCAGCCGATCGTCGCCGCCAACCGCGCCGGCCAGTACGACATCGTCGTCACCGTCATCGGCGGCGGTCTCTCCGGCCAGGCGGGCGCCGTGCGTCACGGCATCTCCAAGGCGCTGACCTATTACGAGCCGGGCCTGCGTTCGGTGCTCAAGAAGGGCGGCTTTCTCACCCGCGACAGCCGCGTGGTCGAGCGCAAGAAATACGGCAAGGCCAAGGCGCGCCGCAGCTTCCAGTTCTCGAAGCGCTAAGCGCTACGGGTCCCCAGCTTTCGAAAAGGCCGCCTCCGGGCGGCTTTTTTGTTTCCGTCACCAGTGCCCGGCCGGCGTTTTTATGTAGTCGATGAACGCGCGCAGCGGCGCCGGCACCAAGCGCCGGCCAGGGTAATAAAGAAACGGCCCCGAGAAGCTTTGCCACCAGGGCTGGAGCACAGGTTCCAGAACGCCGCTGTCGAAATACGGGCGCACCCAGTCCTCGAAGAGCCAAAGGATGCCGACGCCGGCGATCGCCGCTTCGACAGCGAGATCGACGCCTCCACCGATGCTGACGACCAACGGCCCCGTCGGATCGACCCGCACCACCTCGCCCTCCCGCTCGAATTCCCAGGGCGTCATGACCCCGCTCGGGAAGCGGCCGCGCACGCAGGCATGGCCAAGCAGGTCGCGCGGGTGCTGCGGCCGACCGTGCCGGTCAAGGTAGGACGGCGCGGCGGAGGTCGTGAAGCGCTGCGCGCGCGGTCCGATCGGCACCGCGATCATGTCCTGCTCCAGCCGCTCGTCATAGCGGATTCCGGCGTCGCAGCCGGCCGCCAGCACATCGACAAAGTTCTCCTCGGCGATCACCTCCAGGCGAATGGCGGGATAGGCCGCGAGAAATCGCGGAACGATTTTGGGCAGCACCAGCCGCGAGGCGCTTATCGGCACGTTGAGACGCAAGGTTCCGGCGGGCCGGTCGCGAAAGCCGTTCACCACATCGAGCGCAGCTTCTACCTCGCCCAATGCGGGCCCTAGCCGCGCCAGCAGGCTGGCACCGGCCTCGGTCAAAGCAACGCTGCGCGTGGTGCGGTTGAAGAGCCTAACACCGAGTTGGGTTTCCAGACGGCGGATGGCTTCGCTGAGCGCTGACGCGCTGCCGGCCGTGGCGCGAGCTGCTTCGCGAAAGCCGCCGGCGCGCGCCACGGCCATGAATGCCTGGAGATCGTTGAGTTCGGCCGCCATTGTCCCAAATTTCGTACAAGCTGTGCCGAATATAGCTGGTTATCGGGACAGCGGCTATGCCTTATCTCCCTCGCCGGCAACGAAGGAGAAGCACGATGTCCAGCGTAAACAAATCCGGCACCTATAAACTCGGCGAGCGGTCGGTCCGCCGCCTCGGCTACGGCGCCATGCAGCTCGCAGGCAAAGGAGTCTTCGGTCCACCGAAAGACCATGACGCGGCCATCGCCGTGCTGCGCGAAGCCATAGCGCAAGGCGTGAACCATATCGACACCAGCGATTACTATGGTCCGCACGTCACCAACAAGCTGATCCGCGAGGCGCTATTGCCCTACCCCGACGACCTCACCATCGTCACAAAGATCGGCGCCCGTCGTGGCGAAGACGCCTCCTGGCTGCCGGCCTTCACAGCCGATGAGCTCGAACAGGCCGTACACGACAATCTTCGCAATCTTGGCCTCGAGGTGATGGACGTCGTCAATCTGCGCATCATGTTCGGGATGCATGGTCCAGCCGAGGGCTCCATCGAGGCGCAGGTCACCAAGCTCGCCGAGCTTCAGCGCAAGGGCCTGGTGCGCAATATCGGCTTGAGCAACGTCACCCGAGCGCAAATCCAGGAAGGCCGCAAGATTTGCGACATCGTCTGCGTGCAGAACCAGTACAATCTGGCGCATCGCGAGGACGACGCGCTGATGGATGAACTGGCGCGCCACGGCATCGCCTATGTGCCGTTCTTTCCGCTTGGCGGCTTCAGCCCGTTGCAATCGTCGACGCTGTCCGGCGTGGCCGAGCGGCTCGGCGCGACGCCGATGCAGGTTGCGCTGGCATGGTTGTTGCAGCGTTCCCCCAACGTCCTTTTGATCCCGGGCACGTCGTCGGTCGGGCATCTGCGCGAGAACCTTGCGGCAGCGGAACTGGAATTGTCGGACGAAGTGCTGGCCGAGTTGGAGGGCGAGGCGAAAGCCGCCTAGGTCAAGCGCCGTCATCCCACCCGCGCCAGCGGCGCCACTTCCCCATCAAGAGGAGGTACCGCGCCTATCTTTCGGCGTCCCATTTGCAGCGTCCCGCAGCCGTTGTAGCACTCGACCGCCGGCGAGCTTGGCGCAACTTCGACCTCCCCGCGATGGCTCCTCGATGGGGAGGTCGGCGCGAGCTCTCGGTGGGGTGGAGCACCGACGCCAGCTAATTGATGCTCGCCGTGCGCGCCGGCTCAGCCGGGCGCGCCTCGTCCATATAAGGCACGCGATAGCCATTGGCAGCCAGCCATTCGATCGCCGCTTTTGGCTCGTCGGTCTGGATGATGGTGGCGCCGCGATCGACCCAAAAACCCCAAGCCTCGCGCGGCAGGCTGGCAGCGACCGCCAGCTCGTCGCCACGGCCGCCGGCAAGGAAGCCGCCCGGCTTGTTGACGATGACATAAGTATCGGCCCAGAGGTGCCAGTCACCGCGGACGGCTGTAGCCCGCATGCGCGTGCTGAACAGCGGGCCGCCGTTTGCGGTCAACGTCTCGGCGCCGTTGCGCCAGTTGATCAGCTCGATAGCGCCTGGCGCGAACGCGTTGTCGACCTCGCCGGCAAAGGCGGCATCGTGCACGGCGTCATCGGCAAGGATCGGCATGAACTGGAAGCCGCCGCCCGCCTGGGCGAGCGCGGCCTTCGCGGCTTCAATGCGCGCCTGGTTCCACAGGTTCTCCTTGACGATCACCTGATCGGCCATGCCGAGATCGCGGGCGACCGCGATCATGCCTGGCAGGTCCGTCACCTCGAGCTTGTTGTCGAGATTGATCAGGATCCTGTCCCTGGTCGTCAGCAGCATCTCGCGCAGCGTCAACACCGGCTCGCTGGTGACGGCGCCGGTGCCCTCGATCACCAGCCGGCACTTCTTCAGTTCCGCCAGCGTATATTCCACCACCTCGCCCTTGCAGTTCGTGGTGCGGTCGAGCCAGCTGTCATGCACGATGACGAACGCGCCGTCCTTCGAGCGCCTCACATCGACCTCGACGATCTCGGCGCCGATCGCGATCGAGCCCTCGACCGCGGCAAGCGAATTCTCGGCATAAAGCGTCTTGCCGGCCTGCATGCTGCCGGCCCGATGCGCCGCGATCATCACATGATCGCGCCACTGGTTGGCGTGTTCGAAGCGGTCGAGGATTTGGGCGGCGCGCGTCTCACCGGCTAAGGTTTGACTCGAGGCAGTCGCAAGCGCGGCGGACAGAAGAAGGCTCAGCCAGAGTGTTCGCATCGGGGAATCGCTCCGTTCCGGGTCGGGACCCGGTTAGGCGATGCCCATGACAGGGAGGTGAACGAAGCCGGCTAGCTGTTTGCTCAAATTTGTTTGGCGAGGCGTCATGGCGAGACAAATCCTGTGTTGCCGTGGCACTCCTCGAGCGCCGCTCGATATCGGCAAGCTGTGACTGGCAAGTTGCGTGCCGGTTCTGTAGTTGTGGCTCCCCGATGACAACCGAGGACCCGTAATGGCGAACCAAGAGATCGACCACGCCTTCACCGCCCGTTCCAAAACGGGGGCGTCGCTCGAGCCGACCTATGCCGGCGCGCTGTCGTTCATGCGGCGCAAATATACGAAGGATGCGAAGGGCGCGGACGCCGTCGTGTGGGGCATTCCCTTCGACGCCGCGGTCACCAATCGTCCCGGCGCGCGCTTCGGGCCGCAGGCGATTCGCCGCGCCTCGGCGATCCTCGACAACGATCCGCAATATCCGTTCTCGCGCGACCTGTTCGAACAGCTCGCCGTGGTCGACTACGGCGATTGCCTGCTCGACAGCGGCAACCACCAGAAGACGCCCGGTACGATCGAGCGCGAGGCGGCCAAGATCCTGAGCTCAGGCGCATTTCTTTTGACGCTCGGCGGCGATCATTTCGTCACTTGGCCGCTGCTGAAGGCGCATGCAGCGATCCATGGGCCGCTGGCCCTGGTGCAGTTCGACGCGCATCAGGACACCTGGCCGGACGACGGCAGGCGCATCGATCACGGCTCCTTCGTCGCCCGCGCGGTCAAAGAAGGCGTCATCGATCCAGACCGCTCGATCCAGATCGGCATCCGCACCCATGCGCCGGACACGTTCGGCATCAAGATCATTTACGGCCATGAAGTCGAGGAGATGCGCGCCTCCGACATCGCCTACGCGATCGTGGAGCGCACAGGCGGCAGGAAGACCTATCTTACCTTCGACATCGATTGCCTCGACCCGGCGTTCGCGCCGGGCACCGGCACGCCTGTGGCCGGCGGCCCGTCTTCGGCCAAGATGCTTTCGACGCTGCGCCAACTCGGCCAGATCGATATCGTCGGCGCCGACGTCGTCGAGGTTGCGCCGGCCTATGATCATGCCGATATTACGGCGATCGCCGGATCGATCATCGCCATGCACTATCTCGGCCTGGTGGCCGAAAGGAAGGCGCGGCTCGACGACCTGAACAACGGCACTCATGCCGTGCTACATAACGCGCAAGGCATATAGCTCTGGAATTGCAGGGATTTTGGCAACCGATGAAACCGAAAATCTTCATTGACGGCGAACATGGCACGACAGGCCTGCAGATCAGGGCGCTGCTGGCCGACCGCGGCGACCTGGAGATCATCTCCATTCCCGCCGATCGCCGCAAGGAAGCCGCGGCCAGGGCCGAATTCCTCAACGCCGCCGATGTCGCGATCCTCTGTCTGCCGGATGCCGCGGCCAAGGAAAGCGTATCGCTGATCGAGAACGATACGACCAAGGTCATCGACGCTTCGACCGCGCATCGTGTGGCCGAAGGCTGGGAATATGGCTTTGCCGAGATGGACAAGGATCAGGCCAACAAGATCGCCAGCGCAAAACGCATCGCCAATCCCGGCTGCTGGCCGCAGGGCCCTATCGCGACGCTGCGTCCGCTGGTCTCGGCCGGCCTGCTGCCTGCCGATTTCCCCGTCACCGTCAACGGCATCTCCGGCTATTCCGGCGGCGGCCGGCCGATGATCGAGGACTATGTCGGCAAGGGCGAGGACGCGCCTGAATTCCTGCCCTATGGGCTCACGTTGCAGCACAAGCATGTGCCGGAGCTCAGGACCTACGCGAAGCTGTCGCACGATCCGATCATGCAGCCCGCCGTCGGCAATTTCGCGCAAGGCATGATCACGGTGGTGCCGTTGCAGCTCGGCGGCCTCAACCGTGTGCCGAGCGGCGCGGAGCTTCATGCGGCGATCGCCGATCACTATGCGTCGGTCGGCCGCGGCGTGGTCGAGGTTGCGCCCTATACGCATATGGAGCGCATGCCGGAGATCGATCCGGAGGCCTATAACGGCACCAACCGGATGAAGGTCTATGTGTTTGCCAATGACGAGCGGGCGCAGGCGCTGCTCTTGGCCGTCTACGACAATCTCGGCAAGGGTGCTTCCGGCGCTGCCGTGCAGAATCTCGACCTGATGCTCGGCATCAAGCATTGAGCGACGATGCGCAAGGCGCGCCTCAGCCTCTGACGGCGATCTCGGTCGGCAGCGGATAGGCACCCTTGGTGCCGCGCCAGTGCGCGGCGGCGAAGCCGAGCACGATCAGCGCGACGCCTTGATGGGTGAGCGCCATATGCAGCGGCACCTGCATCAAAAGCGTGCCGATTCCGATCGAGGCCTGCGCCAGCACCAGCAGGAACAGCAGCGTGGCGCGGCGGGCATGCGTGGTGCCGGGCTGACGCCGCCTGGTGGCGATCATGTGCCAGAGCGCCACCGCAAAGAGCGTGTAAGCGCCGAGCCGGTGCACGAACTGCACCGTCTTCGGGTTCTCGAAGAAATTCAGCCAGGCAGGTTTCAAGAGCAGGAGATCGGCCGGGATCACCTTGCCGTCCATCAGCGGCCAGGTGTTGTAGGAGAGGCCGGCGTGGAGGCCGGCAACCAGGCCGCCGAGATAGATCTGGATCAGTGCCAAGAGCACGATCGCGCCGGCAAGCCGCTGGGCCGAGCGGTCGGCGGCGCGCTCGGAGTGCGGCGCCAATCCTCGCGCGACAACCATGGTGGCGGTGAAGATTAGCGCCGCGAGCGTCAGATGCGTCGCCAGCCGGTACTGGCTGACCGAGACACGGTCGACTAGACCCGAGGCCACCATCCACCAGCCGATGGCCCCCTGCAGGCCGCCGAGCAGAAGTATACCTAGAAGCTTCGGCCCGAGGCCGCGTTCGATGCGGCGCGTCGCCCAGAAGAACAGCAGCGGCAATGCGAAGACCGCGCCGGCGCTGCGGGCGAGGATGCGGTGCACCCATTCCCACCAGAAGAGCGACTTGAAAGCTTCTAAGCTCATGCCCTTGTTGAGCTCTGTATATTGGGGGATCTGCTGGTAGCGCTGGAACTCTTCCTGCCATTCGGCATCGTTGAGCGGCGGGATCACGCCGTGGATCGGCTGCCATTCGGTGATCGACAGGCCGGAACCGGTGAGCCTTGTGGCGCCGCCGACCAGCACCAGCGCGGCCAGCACGACCAGCACGAAATAGAGCCAGCCGCGCACCAGCGCGCGGTTGTGCAGATCGCGGTCGCGGGCGGCGTATGGGGCCGTGGTGGTTATGGCGGCCATGGGAGTTTCCCGGCAGTTGAAATCGCGGGATTGGTGGACCATGGCCGCCCGGCTGGCAAGACCGGACAGCGCGGCACGCCGTCGCGCCGGCCCGCGGCGGTTGCGCCCGCTCCGCAATCGGCCTAAGCGAGGCGGGTCAACGGGACCGCGACATGCCCATTCGCCTGAAAAAGCTGATCGGAACCATCCTGCTGGTGGCGCTGGTCGTCATCTACGCGCTGATCGCCTCGGCCATCGCGGTCACAAGGCTCGCCGAATACGGCTCCTTGGCGCATTTCCTGTTCTTCCTGCTCAGCGGCCTGCTCTGGGTGCTGCCGGCGATGGGCATCATCAAATGGCTGATCCTGGAGCCGCCTCAGAAGGGCTGAGCGCGGCCGCGCCAACGCTAACGTGATTCATACGTGATTGCGCATTGGGACTAACTTGCGTGGCTTGACCGCATGGCAGGGAGGGCTTGCGTCATGCCAAAAGCCTCGTTCGCGGGATTGATCCTGATCATCGCCTGCATGGCGGCCTCGATGGCAGCCGCCGAACCATCAACGTGTCGGACGATCATGGCGGCAGCGTCGCCGCGTACAGCCAGCGCTGGAAGGGGCTCGCCGCGCGCGGCGTCAATGTCCGCATCGTCGGCAAATGCCAGTCGGCCTGCACGGTGCTGCTCGGCTATATTCCCCGCAGCCGCATCTGCGTGACGCCTGCGGCAAGCTTCGGCTTCCATCTGGCGCACCGCACCGACATGACCGCCGTCTTGTGGAATGCCTATGCTGCCGACATCAGAGGCTGGATCAACGCGCATGGCGGGCTTGCGTCACAGCTCAAATGGATGAACGCGCCGGCACCTACCGCTATTTCCACAGATGCTGACGCCCCTTCGGGCTAAATGGTGACGACCATCTTGCCGGCGTTGGCAAGCGGCGTGGTCACACCCGACAGCATCGTGCGGATGTGGGCGACGCTCTGGTAGCGGCCGTTGACGGAAATGCGCGGCAGCGCATGCAGGAAGCCGGCATGCTCGGCTCTCAGGACGCCATGCCGGGTTGTCACCGCCGAGACATAGCCGGCATCACGAGCGAAGCCGACCTCGCGGCAGCCAACCGCGCTGGGGTAACCGTAGGGGTAAGCGAAGTGGCGCGGCTCTGCGCCCAGCCGTTCCATGAGAATACGGCGGACGTCGCCGATCTCGTGACGCGCTTCCGCCTCGGACAACCGCTTGAGGTTGCGGTGGTTGATGGTGTGCGCGCCGATCGTCACCAGCGGATGGGCGGCCACCCTGCGAATCTCATCCCAGCTCATCAGGGTGCCGGGGCGGCCGGTGCCGAGCTCGATGCCGTTGGAGCGCGCCAGTTCACGCAGCGCGGCGCCCTGTTCTTCCTCGGGGACCTCTAGGGTCAACCATGCGTTCAGCCTTGCAATGGTCTGGATCTTTCGGCCGGGTGTCGAGCAATCGACGACCGTCGATCCTCTCGCAGTCTTCAGCGTCAGGTGCGAGCCGGTGTCGACGATATCCTCGATGACTTCCCACCACAGGTCGACGGCACCGTCGATCAGGCCGGGCGCGACATAGATGGTGATCGGCGCACCGTGCTTCTCCAATACCGGCAGCGCCTCCGTCATGTTATCGCGATAGGCATCGTCGGCGGTGATGGTGGCGAACTGGCCGTGTTTGCCGCCCGCCCCGATGCGTTCGATCGCTTCATCAAGGGCAACAAAGGCATAGCCCCTTTCCTTCATGTCGGCGATCAGCTTGTCGAGGAAGGCAGGGGCGATGTTCAGATGGCGATTGACGCTGTTCGGCTTCTCGGGCGTCGCGGTCACGCGATGCAACATCAAGATGGCACCGATGCCGCCGACAAACGGCCTCGCCAGCGGAGCGAGACCGGTGTAGCGGGCAACGTTCAACGCCAGCTTCCGGATTGCCTCGGCCCCGTCGATCATTCCTTCACCTTTTGCGCCTAGGCTCATCCAAGAACCTACGCGAACCCCAGGTTGCAACCAATACGTCTTAAGGATTGAGGGATGGTTGACGCCGCCGCGTCATTTGACGGCAATCGCGTCGCTGCCAACGAAGCGCCGGCGCGTGCGCCTGCCTCGAGCCGAGGCAGACTGACGGCGGCGGTGACCGATGGCACCGGTCTTGCGGGCTATGCAGAATTCTGCGCTTCGGCGCTGTTTGCTCCGGCGCAGAGCGCGTCCTGGGTGAGCAACTGGGCGGCCAAGACCAAACCCGATATGGCGGTCGCCACGCTAAGCATCGAGGGTCGACCGGCTCTTTCGCTGGCGCTGGAAGTGGTCCGAAACGGCCCGTTCCGCGTCGCTCGTTTCACCGGCGGACGTCATGCCAACGGCAATTTCCCCGCAACCGACCCGCGGCTTTTGCCTGCTGTAAACGGTCCTGCGATACGCTCCCTGCTCTCGTCAATCGCCACGGCACGGCCCGACATCGACCTCGTTTCACTGGAGCGGCTGCTGCCCGATCTCGACGGCACCGCCAACCCGCTCGCCGCGTTGCCCAATTTTGCGAGCCCTAACCTTGCGCTGGCCGTCGACCTCGATGGCGGCTTCGAGGCGCTGCTCAGCCGCGCGAGCGGCAAGCGGAAGCGCAAGAAGCACCGCTCGCAGACGCGCAAGTTCGAGGCCGTCGGCAGCTTCCGCCGTATCGAGGGGCGAAGCCGCAAGGAGGTCGACAGGTTGCTCGACGCTTTCTTCGACATGAAGCAGGCGCGCTTCGCCAAGATGGGCATCGCCAACGTGTTCGGCGATGAAGGCGTGCGCGCCTTCTTCCGGGCGCTGTTTGCCGATGCGCTTGCCGAGCAGGAGCCATCCTTCCTGCTGCACGGGCTGGAGGTAGCGGGAAAACTTCGCGCCGTTACCGGCTCCAGCCGCTCAGGCAAGCGCCTGATCTGCGAGTTCGGCGCGATCGCCGAGGATGATCTCGCCTTCACCAGCCCCGGCGACTTCCTGTTCTTCGACAACATCCAGGAAGCCTGCGAGCAAGGCTTCGACCTCTATGATTTCTCGGTCGGCGACGAGCCCTACAAGCGGCTCTGGTGCGACATTGAGGTCCGGCATTTCGAGGTGCTGATGCCGCTGACGCTGAAAGGTCGCGTGCTAGCCACAGGGCTGCGGCAAGGCGCGCGGGCGAAGGCCTTCATCAAGAACAATCCGACGGTGTGGACACTGACCAAAAGCTTGCGCCGGAAGGCTGCCGGACAGGCCGCCCCTATTGTTGCCGAGGACGACGCCTGACCGTCGACCGTCAGCCCGAGACTCAAATCCGAGCACTTCGCGGGCGATATCTGCTCAGGCCGCCGACCGGCGTCCGGGCAACGGATCTCCCGGTTCACAGCCAACCGGCGTGACCAGCGTGACGTCCGGATAACCATTCTCGATCAGCTTGACCGCCGCCTGCGTGACCTCGTCATCGGCTTCGAGCATCGACAGGAAGACTTCCGTGCCATCGCCAACCAGGCGGCCGATGCCTTGTGCGTCGGCAGGGCCGCATTCGACGACGACGAGGTCGTAAGCCGTGGTCAGCGACTGCATGATGATCGGCAGCCGGTCGGCGGCGCGCATGGCGCGGATAGGATCGGCGGTACCGACCGGAATCACATGCGCGTCCGAATAGAGATCGGGATGGATGACGTCGCTGAACTGCGCCTCGGAGGCCAGCAGATTGGTGATGCCGGGAAGCAGTCCGCTGTCCAGCATCGGGCGCGAGGCGGCGCCCGAGGCGGTGAGATCGAGCAGGAGCACCCGCAGGCCCGCATCCGACACTTCGCGCGCCACCAGCACGGCGGTGGCGGCGGCCTCGTCACCTTCCGGGGAGACAAAGATGGCGCGCGCGGCACCCGAGGCAATCAGCTTTTCCGCCGCCTTCTCGACATCGATCTCGCCAAGTCTCGGCTGCCATGACCGGCGCGCTTCGGGCTGTGCCGGGTCTGGTGGATCTACCGGCTCGGCAGGCGCTGCCTCCATGACGGTGCCCTGCCCGATCCGCTCGTCAGCGACCGAATTGTCGCTAGCTTCATCCTCGGCATCGGCGAGCGCCGGTTCGGTGCGCGCCACCGGCATCGCCACCTGTTCGATCGGCTCGAATCGGGCTCCGGCGGCCGGACGCATGGCACGGCCGGAGAACAATTCCCTCAGAAGCGTGCTAATCGCCATCAGCAGCAGCGACGCGGCGGCGGCGGCACCAGTGATCGGGCCGATCTTCGGAAAATACGGTTCGGTCGGCACCTGTGCTTTCGAAAGCAGACGGGCGTCGACTGGCAGATAGTTGCGGTCCGCGCGCGAGGCCGCCTCGCGGTAGCTTGCCATATAGGATTCGAGCTGCTGGCGCTGGGCATTGGCGTCGCGCTGCAGCGCATCGAGCTCCACCTGCTGCTCGCCGGCGCGGGCCGAAGCGGCTTTCAGCGTGTTGACCTCCTGGACCAGCTGGTCCTCGCGAGCCTTGGCGGTCTGTGCCTGAGTCGCCAATCCCTTGAGGATCTTCTGCGCCTCGTTGCGGATCTGGCCATTGAGATCGGCAAGCTGCGACTTCAGCGCCCGGATGCGAGGATGGTTGTCGAGCAGCGTCGTCGACAGATCGGCAATATTGGTCCTGAGCTCTACCTGCCGCTCGAGCAGGCGCTGGATCAGCTCGGAAGACAGAACTTCCGGCACGCTGTCCAGCGTGCCGCCATTCTGCAGCGCCTTGCGCACGCTGTCAGCGGTCGCCTCTGCGGCGGCGCGATTGGCGCGCACCCGGGAAAGCTCGCTCGACAGTTCCGAGAGCTGCTGCGTCGCGAGCACCGAATTGTTGCCGCCCATCAACAGGTCGGATTGCGCGCGATAGGCGGCAACCTTGGCTTCGGCATCCTTCACCCGATTCTGCAGATCGGTGATTTCCGGGCCGAGGAAGCCTGTGGCGGCGGTGTTCGATTCCATCTTCGCACTGCCTTTTGAGGCAAGGTAGGCCTGCGCAATGGCGTCCGCGACCTGGGCGGCGAGCTTTGGATTGTTCGAGGAGAACTCAACGGCAATTACGCGGGATTTTTCAACGCCGTAGACGTTGAGCTTATCGTGCATTGCCTTGAGCACGCGCTCTTCCGGCGGGATGTCAAAGGGGTCGCTCTTCAGGCCGACAAGCACAAGCGCGCGACTGAGCGCCGACATCTTCAACGCTTCGTCGAATTCCGGCAACTTTTCCAGGTTGAGGTCCGAGGCAACCTTCTTGAGGATATCGGGCGAGGACATGATCTGGACTTCGGTGGCTACAGCCTCCTCATCGGTCGCCGGCTTGTCGTCGCTGGTTGTGCCGGCCGGCCGAGTGAAGACCGATTCGCGCGACCCGATCTCCAGCTTGGCCACTGCCTTATATTGCGGCGTCGCCAGCCAGGCGAAGGCAAACGCCAGCCCGGTCACGACAAGCGTGACGAGAACAATGCGCAGCCAATTCCTCGCCAGGCTGGCGAAGAGCTGTCTCAGGTCGACATCGACATCTGCGGCCGCGGATTGAACGGACATGCATCCTGCTCCGAACTTTGAGTCGAGGATGGACCGTAAACAACTATGGTAACCCAGCCGTTAAGATCAGGATGCGTACTTATTAGAACGCACTCAAAGAACGTCCCGCGAAAGCAATAGAACAATTGGGTTTTTTGCCAGCAGCCGACGAGTCTAAGGCCTATCCTTTACCGACCATTAACCCTAACAGGATGATAACGGGCGCACTTCCTGGGGTTGGCCGCCTCACCGGTGGCGAGAGCGACGAAGGTTCGTGTCCGATCATGAAAAGCACTGCTCATCTCTTTCGCGCCATGCTCGCCTTGTCGCTGCTTACCGGCTGTTCCAGCTACCGGCCGGCGCCCGCCGCCTTTCATGAAGTGCTCGACCAGCCATACAGACTCGGCGCCGGCGACCGCATCCGCGTCACGGTGTTCGAGCAGGACGGGCTGACCAACACCTACAGCGTCGACCAGTCCGGCTACATCTCCTTCCCGCTCGTCGGCGCCGTGCCGGCGCGCGGCCACACCGCCCAGCAGCTCGAAAAGGAAATCGCCGATAAATTGCGCCAAGGATATCTGCGCGATCCCGACGTCTCGGTCGAGATAGACCGCTACCGGCCGATCTTCGTCATGGGCGAAGTCGGCGCCGCAGGGCAATATTCCTATGTGCCGGGATTGACGGTGCAGAAGGCGATCGCGATCGCCAGCGGCTTCACGCCGCGCGCCAACCAGGAAAGCGTCGACATCACCCGCGACATCAACGGCAAGGTCATGACCGGCAGGGTGCAAACATCCGATCCGCTCCTGCCCGGCGACACCGTCTACGTCCGCGAACGCCTGTTCTGACAATCAACGTGGCGGCTCACCTCCGGATCGTCCACTGCTTCCGCTCACCTGTCGGGGGAATCTTCCGGCATGTGCGCGACCTGACCGAGGCGCAGGTCGCCGCCGGCCATTCCGTGGGTATCGTCTGCGATTCGACCACGGGCGGCGACTATGAGGAGCGGCTGTTCGGAGCGATGAAGGAGCGCCTGGCGCTCGGCATCCATCGCACGCCGATGCAGCGCCATATCGGACCGGGCGACATCGCCGCGGCCTGGCGCACCTATCAAATCATCAAGGAATTGCGGCCGGACGTGCTGCACGGGCATGGCGCCAAGGGTGGCGCCTATGCCCGTCTGTTCGGCTCACTGTTGCGGGTTTCAAGGTCTCGCGTGGCCCGCCTTTATTCGCCGCATGGCGGCTCGCTGCACTATGACGAAACGACGGCGACCGGAAAGCTGTTCTTCGCGCTGGAGCGTTTCATGGCCCGCTTCAGCGACTGCCTTCTGTTCGTTTCCGACTACGAGCGGACAACTTATCGACGGAAGGTCGGCGAGCCGCCCATCCCCAACAGGCTGGTCTATAACGGCCTGCGGGCCGTCGAGTTCGAACCGGTGGCGCCGGCGGCTGATGCGGCCGATCTCATATACATCGGCATGATGCGCGATCTCAAAGGCCCCGACATCTTCATCGATGCGCTGGCGCGCGCCGGCAGGGAGCTCGGACGCCGGCTAAGCGCGGTGATGGTCGGTGCCGGCGACGACCTGCCACGCTACCACGCTCAGGTGGAGCGACTCGGACTGAAGGGCCACGTCCGCTTCCTGCCGCCGATGCCGGCCAGAGAAGCCTTCGCCCTGGCCGAGCTGATCGTCGTCCCGTCCCGCGCGGAAGCAATGCCCTATATCGTGCTCGAGGCGCTGGCAGCCGGCATGCCGATGATTGCCACCGCCGTGGGCGGCATTCCCGAGATCTTCGGCGAAGACTCCCCTGCCCTGATCCGACCCGATGCCCGCCAACTTGCCGACAGGCTCAGAACGGCTCTCGACGATCGCGGCGCCTACCGCAAGCTGATGCCGCAAAACCCCGAGTTGAAGGCGCGATTCGGGGCCGACGTGATGGCGGCCGAGATCGAGAAGGCTTACTTCGCGGCGCTAAAGCTTTAGAATTTACTAATTTGCAATAGGCGTGAAAAAACCGCCAGTCGTCGCAAGCAACAATACGCATTCAAAGCCACCTGTTGTTTCAAGGCTTTCTTAGCTCTCTTTTGCTATTCACTCGCGCGAAGCTCGCGGACAATCCCCATGAACGAGATCGACCCCGCGCACCGCTTTTCGATGGAGGCGGTGCGCAAATTCGACGGCCCGGCCGAAGCTCAAGTGCCCGGCATCAATGACGTGGCGCGACAGGTCGCCTCGCAGTACCGGCGCGATACGATGTCGCCGATCATGGTCAGCGGCGTGCTGCGCATGGTCGAATTCGCCGTGCTCTTCCTGTCAGGCATGTGCCTTTATTTCTACTATGTCGGGTTCTTCAACTATCTCGCCTGGCAATATCCGCTGACGATCGCGGCAGCTTCGTTCCTGGCGGTGGTGCTGCTTGACGTCAGCGACAGCTACCAGATCGCGGCGCTGATGCGCCCCCTCGCCAATTTCGGCCGCGTGCTCCTCGTCTGGGCTGGCACCTTCGCGCTGATGGCTCTCACGGCCTTCGCCATGAAGGCTTCGGAGGACTATTCGCGTCTTCTGTTCGGCAGTTGGTTCGTGGTCGGCTTCGTGCTGATCTTCGGGCTCAGACTGGTGATGTCCAGGCTGATCAGGCGCTGGGCGCGCGATGGGCGCATGGAGCGCCGCGCGCTCATCGTCGGCGGCGGCAAGTCGGCCGAAATGCTGATCCGCTCGGTCGAGAAGCAGCCCTATAACGATATTCGCATCTGCGGCATCTTCGACGATCGCGGCGACAAGCGCTCGCCGCCGATCGTCGCGGGCTATCCGAAGCTCGGCACCATTTCCGAGCTGATCGAGTTCGCCCGCATCGCCCGCATCGACATGCTGATCGTCTCGCTGCCGCTGACGGCGGAATCGCGCGTGCTGCAGCTTTTGAAGAAGCTCTGGGTTCTGCCGGTCGACATCCGGCTCTCGGCGCATTCCAACGCGCTGCAGTTCCGCCCGCGCGCCTATTCCTACATCGGCTCGGTGCCGATGCTCGACATCTTCGACAAGCCGATCAACGACTGGGACTCTGTCGCCAAGCGCAGCTTCGACATCATCTTCTCGCTTGTCGGCATCCTCGTCTTCTCGCCAGTGATGCTCGCCACCGCGATCGCCATCAAGCTCGACAGCAAGGGGCCGGTGCTGTTCAAGCAGAAGCGCCACGGCTTCAACAACGAGGTCATCGAGGTCTACAAGTTCCGGTCGATGTATATCGACAGGTCGGACCCGACCGCCAAGCAGACGGTGACCAAGAACGACCCGCGCGTCACCCGCGTCGGCCGCTTCATCCGCAAGACCTCGATCGACGAGCTGCCGCAGTTCTTCAACTCGCTGTTCGGCTCGCTGTCGCTGGTCGGGCCGCGCCCTCATGCGATCGCCGCCCAGTCGCACAACCTGCTCTATAACGAGGTGGTCGACGGCTATTTCGCCCGCCACAAGGTCAAGCCGGGTGTCACCGGCTGGGCGCAGATCAACGGCTGGCGCGGCGAGATGGACACCAATGAAAAGATCCGCATGCGCACCGAATACGATCTCTACTACATCGAGAACTGGTCGATGCTGTTCGACCTGCGCATCCTGTTCCTGACGCCGGTCCGCCTGCTCAACACGGAAAACGCCTATTGAGCGCGCTCGCGCATCAGTTGCCGGCGGTCGCGGTCAACCAGTTGCCGCCGCAGGCGGTCAACCAGTTGCCGCCGCAGGCGGTCAACGCCAAGCTGATTGCGCTGATCTCGTCGGCCGCTATCGTCGTCGGCATTCTGCTTTCCGGCTTCGTCATCAGCGAGCCGGCGCCCTACGAACTTTACATGGCCGGACTGATCGCCGTCTGGGCGCTGTTCGGCCTCAGAATATCGCGAGCGATATTGCCGCTGCTGGTGCTGTTGGTGGCGATGAACATCGGCGGCATGATCGCAATGACGCAGATGGCGGACCTCGCCAACACACCGCTCTACCTCGCGGTCTCGCTGTTTCTCGCCTTCAGCGCGGTCTTCTTCGCCTCGGTGGCATCGGTCCAGCCTGACCTCTACCGGCTGATCTTCATCGCCTATGTGGTCTCGGCTGTGGCGACCTCGCTGCTGGGAATAGCCGGCTACTTCCATGCCTTTCCGGGCGCGGAGATGTTCACAAAATACGACCGCGCCGCCGGCGCCTTTCAGGACCCGAACGTGTTCGGTCCGTTCCTGGTGCTGCCCGGCACCTACCTGCTTTATCTGCTCTTGACCGGCCCTGTATCGCGCATGCCGCTTCTGGCGGTGCCGCTATTGATCATCACCGCCGGCATCTTCTTCTCCTTCTCGCGCGGCGCCTGGGGCATGTTCGCGGTTTCGGCGGTGCTGCTCACCGCTTGCCTCTTCCTGCAGAGCGCCAGCGGCATGTTCCGCCTGCGGGTCGTGGTGATGACGATCGCCGCGCTCGCGCTACTGATCATCGCCATCCTCGTCATCCTGCAGCTGCCCGGCGTGTCGGACATGTTCACCCAGCGCGCGCATCTCGAGCAAAGCTACGATACCGCGCGCCTCGGCCGCTTCGCACGCTATACGATCGGCTTCCAGCTGGCACTGGAACACCCGTTCGGCATCGGCCCGCTGGTCTTCGGCACGATCTACGGCGAGGACACGCACGACATCTGGCTGAAGGCGCTGATGGACTATGGCTGGCTGGGCTTCGTCTCGTTCCTGACCCTAACCCTGTGGACGATCTGCGCCGGGTTCCGCATCCTCCTGCGCGCTCGTCCCTGGCAGCCCTATCTGCTTTGCGCCTATGTCGCCTATCTCGGCAATATCGGGCTCGGCACCTTCATCGACATCGACCACTGGCGCCATCTCTATCTGCTGCTCGGGCTGATCTGGGGCGCGATCGCGCTGGAATACCGGCACCAGAAGGAATCGCGGTTGGCGCGCGCCCTCCCTGCTGCGGCACTGTCATCGGCGAATTAGCCGCCGAATTCGGTTGACCCGCACGGGGTTATCACGATACATCGCCACCCGGTCCGGAGTGTAGCGCAGCCCGGTAGCGCACTTGACTGGGGGTCAAGGGGTCGTCGGTTCGAATCCGGCCACTCCGACCATTTTTCAAGCCTGAGACTTGTCCCCCAGAAGTCCTCTCCAATCCCTACTGGGACACGTCGACCCATTTGGCGTCGACAAGTTCGGCCATCCGCTGCGGCGAAATCCGCACGGCGGCATTCGTCGCGCCGGCGGCGGGAACGACCTCGTCGAAGGCCCGCAGCGTCACATCGCAAAAGACCGGCAGCGGCGCCGGCAGACCGAAGGGGCAGACGCCGCCCGGCGGGTGGCTGGTCGCGGCAAGCACCTGTTCGCCGTCGAGCATGCGCGGCTTGCCGCCGAGCGTGTCCTTGCATTTGCGGTTGTCGAGCCTGGCAGTGCCGCTGGTCACGACCAGCATGGTCTCCTCGCCGACGCGCAGGCAGATGGTCTTGGCGATCTGCGCCGGCAGCACGCCATGGGCGTCGGCCGCCAGTGCCACGGTCGCCGAGCTCGCTGCGGTGACCAGCACCTCGATGTCGGGAGCATGTTCGGCAAAGAAGGCGCGGACCGATTCCAAGCTCATGAGCGAAACCTCAATCAGGCATGTTGGCCACTCGATGCCGCCGAATCGTGGCAGCGGCCGGGATTGCCGCATGGCGCGCTGGCAGTTGGCAAGGGCCAGGGGACCATCTGTGGAAGGCGCAAAAAGCCCGCCAGGGCGGGCCATGGCGGGCTTTTTTCGCGGACGCTTCGCCGTCTCTATTGCTGTGTGGGCCGATTCTCTTCGGTCGGCATCATGATCAATTCCTCTTCCGGCACTTGCAGCGCGGAAGCGATACGCCTGAGCTTGGCGGGGTCGGCATCCTTGCCGTCCTCGATGTCGACGATCTCGCCCACGGCCAGGCCGCAGGTCAAGGAAAGCTCCTCAATCGTATATCCCCTCGTTTCGCGGACGGCTTTCAGCGGATTGAGGCCGGACGCGGCAATGATGTTGTTGGAAACAGCGTTTCTTGCGGTGTTGGGCATGGCAACTCCTTGGGATGAAACAACACAGATGAAATGTGGCGTTGCCTGAGACGGGCGGGAGAATGGCCGTTAACGGATGATTTGCCAAGAGGCCGTTTTGGCCGTCACGCCATCGTGACCGTGGTCATCGGCTGGGAGCCGCGGCCGCAGGCCACCGACATGTAAGGTGGCGCGAAGTTCAATCAAGATCTTTTGAAGCGCCGAAGGCCGCACCCGCCGGCATTTTGCCCACTACGATTCGTTAGCTCTCGTCGCTTGCCGGAAGGCGGGCGACGCCAGCCCCTTTGAAGAGGATCGGATTCCATGAAACTGAAGCTATTCGCTATCGTACTCGGCATGATCTCAGGCTTTGCGGGCGCCGCTCAGGCGGACACCGTGCGCTTGCGCGGCACGGTGGTCGACCTCGCCGGTACGACGCTGAAGGTGAAAGCCCGCGACGGCAAGACCGATACGATCACCCTTTCCCCCGACTGGATGATCTCCGGTGTCGCCAAGGCGTCGGCCACCGATATCAAACAGGGCGATTTCCTCGGCATCGCATCGGTGTCCAAGGCCGACGGCGGCAGCGGCGCGCTGGAAGTCGTGATCTTCCCGGCGGCGTTAAAGGGAACCGGAGAAGGCGACCGCGATTGGGATTTGCAGCCCAACAGCCGAATGACCAACGGCACTGTCGCCGACGTGACCGAGGTCAACGGCAGGACCGTGACGCTGACCTACAGCAATGGCCAGAAGAAAGAGATCGCCATCCCGCAATCGACGCCGATCGTGAAATTCGCGCCCGCTGCGCCTGCGGATCTCAAGCCAGGCATGACCGTGTTCGTCAGCGCCGAGCGCGGCAGCGGCGGCAAGCTCGTTTCGCGCCGGGTGGTGGTCGGCAATCATGGCGTGGCGCCGCCGATGTGAGGCGCGCAGCTGACGCATCAGGCTCGAAAAGCATGATGTCGAGCCGTCCATGCGCGCCCGTAAGGGCGCGCGGCGCGATCGTGGTTCGCCAGAAACAATCCAGAAACAAAAATCTACAGTCCGGAAAAAGTGTCGAAAAAATCCAGGAGGATAGTGCCGATCGCGGGGCTTGGGTCACCGATTTGGTCCGGTGAACTCCGGAACGCCCGCGTAAAAGGAAACGAAATCATGAAGAAGTCCCTCCTCTCCGCGCTCGGGCTGGCTCTGGCCCTGGCATTCACCATGCCGATCCTCGGCACGACCAGCGCCGATGCGGCCCCGGTGGTAAAGCACCACCATCACAAGCATCATCGCCGGCTCCATCATCATCATCACCACCACCATCATCACCACCATAAGAAGGTGGTTGAGAAGAAGGCCTGATCCTCCCACCTGCCGATGGGAAGACAGGCCTTCATTGTATTGGTCGCGCAAGTCTTCCCATCGGAATTATTCGCTTCGTGGGACAAGCCTCTCCTTCGAGCACCCGCTGTCCCCTGATGAGCGCGCAGCCGGGTTCGATCGCTTGTCAAGCGGTCCCGACCTCTTGCCGCATCAAGCCGCCACTGCCCAACGAGCGCTTAGCGCTGCTGGCAGATCCGGCACCTGCGGTAAACGCTGAACCCTGACACCTTCACAGCAATGCTCGCCAGGCGACAAAAATCGCGCGAGCCATGAACCTTTCCATTGGAGGCCGCACCAAGCGGTCATGGACGCCACGAAGGCGTTCCTCAACCCGACCGGGACGCCAGAAAGCGCTCCCAGCAACCAATGGAAGGAAATGCTCAAATGACCAACTTCAAGCGTATCTCGCTCGCCGCCGCCTTCGTCGTCTCGGCTTTCGGCTCGGTTTCCGCGCCGGCCTTTGCCGGCACGCATCCGACCGGCGACGGCGGCGCGGTCTGCAAAGGCTCGGGCTCCTGTCTGGTGCTGCAGCTCGATTGTAAGGGCACCTACACCGACGCCACCGATAAGAACGGCACCGTCTACGGCAAGTGCAGCCAGGTCATGAAGGTCGATCCTAAGAGCCGGATCAAGCTCGCGAACTGATCGAAGCCGAAGCCCACTCCATCCCGATTTCATCCGGTTGGGGCTCTCGTGCTGACGGAATGGCGGCCGGCGCGAACGGTCGCCATTTCTGTTTCGCAGCCCGGAGTCAGCGCCGGCTGATCAGAAGGCCGGCAAGCAGGCCGACCACGACCAGTCCGACGGCGGCCACGGTGGCCGGATGCTCGCGCGCAGTGTGCTCGAGCGCCCTGCCCCGGCGCCTGATTGCCGGCAGCGCTTCGTGAAAGCGGTCGGCGAGCTGCGAATAATAATCGGACGCCGCCTCGCGGCCGTCCTCGTAATAGGTGTCGCCGCGTTTGGCCAAGGCTTTCCTGACATCGTCAAGTTGACGCGAGAGCGCCGCGACCTGCCTGTCCAGATCGAGATCGGAAAGGGTCGAAAACCACGCCATGCCTGATGTCCTTCTCTTGCACAGAAGGGCTAACGCATGGATGCGACAGCAGTTCCGGCTGTCAGGGACGCCGGCCGTCCAAGCCGCGGGAGCGGCAACCGAAGCTCAACGCACCTGGTCGAGCAGGCGCTTGCACTCCAGAAGGTCGAAGAGCGCCTCCTGCAGCAAGGCCCGGTTGTCGCGCGACAATTTCGAGGAGTCCGGCTGCACGGGACCTTCGTCGTCTCCCTTGCCAAGGCCGAAGAAACGGCGGCTGGGCTTCACCTTGGGCTGACCGACCAGCGCATCCTCGTCGCCGCGCGGCTGGGCAGCCGCGGTCAGCGGCACTTGCTCGGCCTGGCGGCGCTGCGCGATCGCCTCGACGGCTGCCATGTCGCCATTGCCGATCGCGACCAGGAAATGGTTGCCGTTCTCGCGCAACAGCTTCTGCACGCCTTTGATCGTATAGCCCTGATCATAAAGCATGTGCCGGATGCCCTTGATCAGTTCGACATCCTGCGGCCGGTAGTAACGGCGGCCGCCACCACGCTTCATCGGCTTGATCTGGTTGAAACGGGTTTCCCAGAAACGCAGCACGTGCTGCGGCAGGTCGAGATCTTCCGCAACCTCGCTGATGGTACGGAAAGCATCGGGGCTCTTGTCCATGGGCGAATCCTCACGCTGGACCGCAATCCGGAGTTGATCCGAATCGCACCTTATTTCAGCGGTTTATGAAGCGATATTCAAGCCCGGCGTCAAAGGGGCCGCGGTTTTCAACCGGCATTCGAGGGTTACTTGACGCCCTTGGCCTTGCTGTTCTGGTGCGAACGCAAGATGCGGTTCTTCAGCACGTTCGAGGATTTGAAGGTCATCACGCGGCGCGGCAGGATCGGCACTTCTTCGCCGGTTTTGGGATTGCGGCCGATGCGCTCATTCTTGGAGCGGACATGGAAAGTCGCGAAGGAAGACAGCTTCACCGTCTCGCCGCGAACGATGGCTTCGCAAATCTCATCCAGGACGGCCTCGACCAGCTCGGCCGATTCAGTTCGCGACAAACCAACCTTGCGGTAAACGGCTTCGGCTAGGTCGGCACGCGTCAGTGTCTTTCCCCCCATGCGACCGTCCCATCAGCTCAAAAACATAAATCGATACAGGCAGCGGCAGAGCGTAAGTAATTGATCCGGCAAGGTCAAGGACCGAACCCACGCGCTCGGCACTTACCAGCGCAGCAACACCGCGCCCCAGGTAAAACCCCCGCCCATCGCCTCGAGCAGAACAAGGTCGCCCTTCTTGATGCGGCCGTCGGCGACGGCCACCGACAAAGCGAGCGGCACGGAGGCAGCCGAGGTATTACCGTGCAAATCGACGGTGACCACGACTTTCTCTTCGGCTATCCCGAGCTTCTTGGCGGAAGCGTCAATGATCCGTTTATTGGCCTGATGCGGCACGAACCAGTCGAGGTCTTCCGCCGTGATGCCGGCCTCGGCGAAAGTGGCCTCGATAACGTCGGTGATCATGCCGACCGCGTGCTTGAAGACCTCGCGGCCTTCCATCTTGAGATGGCCGACCGTTCCCGTGGTGGACGGGCCGCCGTCGACGAAGAGTTTTTCCTTGTGGACGCCATCCGAACGCAGGCTGGCGGCCAGCACGCCGCGATCGGCGATGTTGCCAGCCCCTTTCGCCGCTTCGAGCACCACGGCGCCGGCGCCATCGCCAAACAGCACGCAGGTCGAGCGGTCGCTCCAGTCGAGGATGCGCGAGAAGGTTTCGGAGCCGATCACCAGGACGCGTTTTGCCAGCCCGCCGCGGATATAGAGATCGGCGGTGGCGACCGCATAGACGAAGCCGGAACACACGGCCTGCATGTCGAAGGCAAAGCCGTGATGCATGCCGAGGCGGTTCTGGATTTCGACAGCCGTCGCCGGGAACGTGTTATTAGGCGTCGAGGTCGCCAGCACGATCAGGTCGATATCGGCTGGCGTCAGGCCGGCGCTGTCGAGCGCGGCGCGCGCCGCCGCCTCGCCCAGCGAGGCCGTCGTCTCGTCATCGGCTGCGACGTGGCGCTGGCGAATGCCGGTGCGCTGGACGATCCACTCGTCGGAGGTCTCGACCATGCCTTCGAAATCGGCATTCTTCATGATGCGGCGGGGCAGCGCGGCACCGTTGCCGCGCACAACTGATCTGATCAAGGTTCGTTCCTATTCCTCGGCCTCGACGGCGGCGCCGGATTTCCTATTTGCCTGGGCAGTCGGATTGCGCGCATGGAACAGATCGAGATCGGCCTCGATCCGGTCAAGCAGATTGTTGCGCACCATGTCGTAGCCGAGCTCGATCGCCGCGGCAAAGCCATCCGAATCGGCACCGCCATGGCTCTTCACCACAATGCCGTTCAGGCCCAGAAAGACGCCGCCATTGGAGCGGCCGACATCCATCTTTTCGCGCAGCCGGTCGAAGGCACCTTTGGCAAAGACGTAGCCGATCCTGGCCATCAGCGTGCGGCTCATGGCGGCCCGCAAATAGCCGGCGATCTGCCTTGCGGTGCCCTCGGCGGTCTTGAGCGCGATGTTGCCGGCAAAGCCCTCGGTGACGACCACGTCGACCGTTCCCTTGCCGATGTCGTCGCCCTCGACGAAGCCGCGATAGTTCATCGAGGCCATGTTGGCCTCGCGCAGCATGCGCCCGGCCTCCTTGACCTCCTCCTGGCCCTTGATCTCCTCGACGCCGACATTGAGCAGGCCGACGCTCGGCCGCTCGATACCGAACACCGAGCGCGCCATTCCGGTGCCCAAGATGGCGAAATCGACGAGCTGATGCGCATCCGCAC
This sequence comes from Mesorhizobium sp. WSM4898, assembly GCF_029625845.1. Taxonomy (NCBI): domain Bacteria; kingdom Pseudomonadati; phylum Pseudomonadota; class Alphaproteobacteria; order Hyphomicrobiales; family Phyllobacteriaceae; genus Mesorhizobium; species Mesorhizobium sp. WSM4898. The sequence continues at coordinate 687,838 of NZ_JARTVQ010000003.1, forward strand.
CGATGGTGGCGCCGACATCGAGCACCACGCTCTCGCCGCGCGTCGTCGGCCAAAGCGCCGCGATCGCCGGGCGGTCGATGGTGGCCATGGTGCGCAGGCAGAATTTCGACATCGCCATCAACGCGCCGGTGTTGCCGGCCGAGATGCAGGCCTGCGCGGCGCCGTTCTTCACCGCCTCGACCGCTTTCCACATCGACGATTTCCAGCGGCCATGGCGCAGCGCCTGGCTCGGCTTGTCGTCCATCCTGACAGCGATCTCGCAATGGACGAACTCGCTCACCTCGGCGAGCTTGGGAAACTTGGCCAGTTCGGGACGCACAGCGTCCTCGCGGCCATAGATGACGAAACGGATGTCAGGGCGGCGGATGGCGACCGTCATCAGCGCGGGGATGACGACGCCTGGTCCGTGATCCCCGCCCATGGCATCGATGGAAATCCTGATCACGCGGTGTTTTTCTCACGGTTTGCCTGGCTAGCGGCGGGCGCCTGCCGAGGTAAGGGGGCTCGCGAAGGTTCGGCGAAAATAGCGGTTTTGGGCTGCCGCACAACCAACTTTTCCAAAATCCAGGCCGCCTTCAGGATTTTCCGAGCAGCGAACGCAGCTTTTTCTGGAATTCGCTTTCCTCGGGCTGATCGCCACCCGCGCCCTCGAGCGAGGCGCCGGGCTTGCGCGGATAAGGGTCGATCGCCAGGCCGAAAAACTGCTCGGCGAGCGCCCCGACATCGATGGTGTCGCCGGAAAAAGTTTCCGGGCTGTCGGGCCCGTCGGCGTCGAGGACGATCTCGCCGCCGGCGTCGAAGCCTTCGCGTCCGAGTTTCGACTGCTCCGGCAAGAACAGCGCCTCGACGGGCTCGTCGATGTGAGCCGCGACCGGATCGAGTGTGACGATGCAGGCCTGGGTGATGTCGGCCTCGACGCGGCCGCTGACCTTGACGCCGTTGCGTTTCCAGGACGCCACCAAGAGCTCGGCGCGATAGCTCTCGACGGAAAGCAGGTCATGTTCGGCGGCAAGCGCAGTGCGCTGCCTTTCGTCGGCCTCGATTGCAACCGGCAAACCCTTTTGCGGCAGGCGGGCGACATTGGCCACAAAGGATACGGGGCTCTGCGGTTCGGCGTGCTTCATTCTCGCCTCCTTCAGCTGGCTCCGGCGGCCGGGAACGCGACGGCGCCAGCCATGATCGATTCGGTCGGCTGAGCGGCAAGCTGCCCGGTCGCCGCGCTAACATAATTCGCCAGCAGCGACGCCTCGGGCCATTCGCCGGCATCGGGCCTGACATTGCGGGCGAGCGCCACGGCAAGCGCCGCGCCGTCGTCGTCCCGCAAGGCTTCGTCGTAGGCCGCAGTGCGGCCATAGAACATCTTTGCCAGCTTCTTCATGCGCTTCGGCACGCCGACATCGCTGATGCCGAGTTCCCTCAGCGAATGGTCGACATCGAGGAAGAACTCGTCGATCAGCACCTGAGCGATCTCGGCCGCGGCTCCGCCCTCGCCGCGCAGCCGGTGCTGGATCAGGTACATATGGAGCGACAGCATCTCGAAGCGGCCGAGCGGCGTATCCGGCACATTCCAGTCGGAATAAAACATCGTTTGCCGCGCCGCCGCCACGATTTGCGCGTAGAGCGCCTCGGTGATGGCGCGGTTGGCGTGACGTTCGCGACCAAAAAGGCGCTGGAACATTGAGGGTGGTCTCCCGGGGACCTTTTGTTTGATTTGGCCTTGTTGCATCGGCATGCAAGCTGGTTTACCGGTTTTGCGGCCCAGCGCAAGCTGCGGGGATGTGATGGAGAATTGTTGTTGGGTGCGCTGAAATTCAAGTCGTTTTTCATGCCTGTGCGGGCGGGCGTGGCCACTCTGCTGGTGGCGGTATCCGCGCTTTCCGCCTGCAATTCGTCCAAGATGTTCGGTGATCTGCGTCCGAGCGAGACGCTGACGAAAGGCTACGTCATCGACCAGGCGGCGATCGACTCGGTGCCGGTCGGATCGAGTCGCGAGCAGGTTCTTCTTGCGCTGGGCACGCCGTCGACGACGGCGACCTTCGACAACGAGGCGTTCTATTATATCTCGCAGACGCGCAAGCGCTACGTCGCCTTCGACAACCCGCGCATCGTCGACCAGCACGTGCTGGCGGTCTATTTCGGCGCCGACGGCCGCGTCACCCAGATCGCCAATTACGGCCTGAAGGACGGCAAGGTCTTCGACTTCATCTCGAGGACGACGCCGACGGGCGGCAAGGACCAGAACTTCCTCAGCCAGATCATCAACGGCGCCAGCAAGCTGGCGCCCGGGATCCCGGGCGGCGGCACGCCCTGAGTTCGCTGTCAGCGACGTCCACGGACCAAGACCCGCCGAATCCGCTTCGGCGGGTTTTTTGTTTCGCCGAAACGGCTTGGCCGTAAACAAAACCCGCGGGATCGCTCCCGCGGGTCACTTGGTGCAGAAAGAATGTGGCTCAGCCGTGCGCGAGCACGGCCAGGAGCAGCAGCGCCACGATATTGGTGATCTTGATCGCCGGATTGACCGCCGGGCCGGCGGTGTCCTTGTAGGGATCGCCGACGGTGTCGCCGGTGACCGAGGCCTTATGCGCCTCGGAGCCCTTCAGGTGCTTGACGCCATTCTTGTCGGTAAAGCCGTCCTCGAACGACTTCTTGGCGTTGTCCCAGGCGCCGCCGCCGGAGGTCATCGAGACGGCGACGAAGAGGCCGTTGACGATGACGCCGAGCAGCGAGGCGCCAAGGGCCGCGAAGGCCGAGGCCTTCGAGCCCGAGATCAGGAGCACGCCGAAATAGACGACGAGCGGCGCCAGCACCGGCAGCAGCGACGGGATGATCATTTCCCGGATCGCTGCCCGGGTCAGCAGGTCGACGGCGCGCGCGTAGTTCGGTTTCGAGGTCCCGGCCATGATGCCCTTGTCCTCGCGGAACTGCTTGCGCACTTCCTCGACGATCGAGCCCGCCGCGCGGCCGACGGCGGTCATGGCGATGCCGCCGAACAGATACGGAATGAGGCCGCCGAAGATCAGGCCGGCAACGACATACGGGTTGGAGAGGTCGAAGGAGATCTCGCCCATGCCCTGGAAGTACGGGTACTTGTCGCCATTGGCGGCAAAGAACCTGAGGTCGTTCGAATAGGCCGCGAACAACACCAGCGCGCCGAGGCCGGCGGAGCCGATGGCATAACCCTTGGTCACGGCCTTGGTGGTGTTGCCGACCGCGTCGAGCGCGTCGGTGGAGTGGCGCACTTCCTTGGGCAGGCCCGACATTTCGGCGATGCCGCCGGCATTGTCGGTGACCGGGCCGAAGGCGTCGAGCGCCACGATCATGCCGGCGAGCCCGAGCATGGTGGTGACGGCGATCGCCGTTCCGAAGAGGCCGCCAAGCTGGTAGGTGGCGATGATGCCGCCGACGATGACGATGGCCGGCAGCGCCGTCGATTCCAAGGAGACCGCGAGGCCCTGGATGACGTTGGTGCCGTGGCCAGTCACCGAGGCCTGGGCGATCGAATTCACCGGGCGTTTGTTGGTGCCAGTGTAGTATTCGGTGATCACCACGATGAGGCCGGTCACCAGAAGACCGATCAGGCCGCAGATGAACAGGTTCTTGCCGGTGATGACGATGCCGGCGACGGTGCCGACCTCTCCCCAACCGAGAGTGGCCGAAGTAGCGACGGCCAGGCCGACGATCGACAGCAGGCCGGTGACGATCAGCCCCTTGTAGAGGGCGCCCATGATCGAGCCGTTGGAGCCGAGCTTGACGAAGAAGGTGCCGACGATCGAGGTCAGGATGCAGGCGCCGCAAATGGCGAGCGGATAGAGCATGGCGGCGCCCAGCACCGCCGTGCCGCCGAAGAAGATTGCGGCCAGAACCATGGTGGCGACGACCGTCACCGCATAGGTCTCGAACAGGTCGGCGGCCATGCCGGCGCAGTCGCCGACATTGTCGCCGACATTGTCGGCGATGGTGGCCGGGTTGCGCGGATCGTCCTCCGGAATGCCGGCTTCCACCTTGCCGACGAGGTCGCCGCCGACGTCGGCGCCCTTGGTGAAGATGCCGCCGCCGAGACGGGCGAAGATCGAGATCAGCGAGGCCCCGAAGCCGAGCGAGACCAGCGCGTCGATGACGATGCGGTCGTTTGGCTGCAGGCCCATCGGGCCGGTCAGGATGAGGTAGTAGATGGAGACGCCGAGCAGCGCCAGGCCCGCCACCAGCAGGCCGGTGATGGCGCCCGACTTGAAGGCGATGTCGAGGCCGGCGGCGAGGCTGTTGGAAGCAGCCTGCGCGGTGCGGACATTGGCGCGCACCGAGACATGCATGCCGATGAAGCCGGCAGCGCCCGAAAGCACGGCGCCGATCAGGAAGCCGATCGCGGACGTGATGGAGAGCAGCCACCAGGCGAGAAGAAGCACGACGATGCCGACGACGGCGATGGTGGTGTACTGGCGCGCCAGATAGGCTTGAGCACCTTCGCGAATGGCGGCGGAGATTTCCTGCATGCGCTGGTTGCCCTGATCGGACGCCAGGACCGATCGTGTCGCCCAGATGGCGTACAGGACTGACAGCAAGCCGCAGGCGATGACGGCGGTAATGATGGTCATTGCCGAATTTTCCTCGATTGATGGCCCAGAAGAACCCCTCCCTGGGCCGTTGGGACGGAGATGAACGCCGCACGCGGAATCCACCCCTTGGCTAAGGTGTATGCGAAACAGGGCTGGGAACGTCAAGATATTGTTCGGTTTTTGCCCGGCTTTCGCCGGAAAGACGAACGCCGCGACTCACCGGCAGGGGCCGCCGTGCATTTAGATCGATTGCGCGCCGGCAAACGGCGCAATGTCAGTTGGCGCGGCGCAAGCCCGGCAGCTTCAGGGTGCCGAGCGCCAGGAAGCAGAGCACAACGACCGGGAACACGATCCAGTTCAGCATGGTCCAGCCCCAGGCATTGTAGACCGCGCCCGACATCAGCGAGGCGAAGGCGACGGAGCCGAACAGGACGAAGTCATGGAAGCCCTGCACCTTGCCTTTTTCGGATGGATGGTAGCTCGCGGCGACCATGGCGGTCGCGCCGATGAAACCGAAATTCCAGCCGAGGCCGAGCAGGATCAGCGCGGTCCAGAACTGCCATAGCGCAAGGCCTGAGAGCGCCACCACTGCGCAGGCGATGAGCAGCACCAACCCAATAGCGACGATGCGCTCGGCGCCGAAGCGGTGGATCAGCGAACCGGTGAAGAAGCTCGGCCCGAACATCGCCATAACGTGCCAGGAGATGCCAAGCGTGGCATCGTCGGTCGAAAGACCGCAGCCGACCATGGCGAGCGGCGCGCCGGTCATGACGAAGCTCATCAGCGCATAGCTGCCTACGGCACAGAACAGCGCCGCGACGAAACGCGGTTGGGTGGCGATCTCGACCAGCGGACGTGCGTCGCTTGCGGCGGCTTCGGCGGCGCTGCTCGTCCGCCTGGACGTATGCAGGAAGGAAAGGATAATCGCGCCTATGGCGGCCAGCACCAGGATGGAGGCGAAGGATCCGGCAAACATCACCGGCGCCAGAAGGTCGCCGGTGTAGATGACGATCTGAGGCCCGAGGATGGCGGTGACGATGCCGCCAGCCAGCACGAAGGAGATGGCGCGCGCCTTGAATTGCGGCGGCGCGTTGTCGGCGGCGGCGAAGCGGAACTGCTGCACGAAGGCGCCGCCGACACCGATCACGCCCAGGCCAAAGGCGAACAGCCAGAAGCTCGCCTGAAAGAGCGCGAGCGTCGCGATCAGCCCGCCGAGGGCGGTGACGATGGTGCCGGTCATGAAGCCGCCGCGATGGCCGAGCCGGCGGATGATGGCGGCCGCCGGCAGGGCGCCGAGCGCAACTCCGAGGTTGAAGCCGGTGACCGGCGCCGTCGCCAGAGATTTGTCTTGGCCGAGCAGGTATTGGCCGGCAAGCGCGCCGATGGAAATGGCGATCGGCGCGGCGGAACCGACGATCGCCTGCGCGGCCGCGAGGAGCACTGCCGTGCGGCGCGCTTCCCTGCCGGCGTCAGCGACGACTGCCGTGGCGGTCACGATGCGTCCTTGCCGCGACCCTCGCCCCGTACCCGGCGCGAGACACGGTCGAGCAGGGCGTTGACCAGCTTCGGCTCGTCTTCCTCGTAGAAGGCCTTGGCGATGTCGACATATTCCGACACGATCACGGCCACGGGCACGTCCTCGCGCTTCATCAGCTCATAGACGCCGGCGCGCAGGATGGCGCGCAGCGTCGAGTCCAGCCGCGACAGCGGCCAGTCGTCAGTCAGCGCCTGGCGGATGATCGGATCGATGGTCTTCTGGTTCTCGACGACGCCGGTCAGGATGGCGCGGAACCACTGCGGGTCGGCCTCGCGATAAAGTGCGCCGTCGACTTCCTTGCCGAGGCGGAAGGCCTCGTATTCGGCGGTGATCTCGAAAACACCGCTCCCGGCCACGTCCATCTGATAGAGCGCCTGGACGGCGGCAAGACGGGCGGCACCGCGCTTGTTGGCGTGGCGCGCCGCACCGGTCTGGGCAGGATCGCTCACGATTGGGCTCCGAATTTCTCTTTGAGCGCGATCATGGTCAGCGCCGCGCGGGCGGCAAAGCCGCCCTTGTCGCCTTCGGTGCGCTTGGCCCGCGTCCAGGCCTGCGCATCGTTTTCGGTGGTCAGGATGCCGTTGCCGATCGCGACCGCTTCCTGCACGGAAAGATCCATCAGCGCACGGCTCGATTCATTGGCGACGATGTCGAAATGATAGGTGTCGCCACGGATGATGGTGCCGAGCGCGACGAAGCCGTCATAGTGTACGCCGCCCTCGCCGGCACCGTCCAGCGCGAAGGTGATGACGGCCGGAATTTCGAGCGAGCCAGGAACAGTCACGACGTCATAAGTGGCGCCGGCCTCGTCCAGCGCGCTGGTCGCGCCTTCGAGCAGCGCGTCGGCGAGGTCGTCGTGGAAACGCGCCTCGACGATAAGCAGATGCGCCTTCGCCTGCGGACGAATGAACGCTTTGCCGTGTTGGGATATGCCTGCCATAAACGTCTCCGGGGGGTTGCCGGTGACTTAGGCCGAAGCCGGATTGATCGCAAGCACAAGATTGCCGCCCGACACAGGTCCAGCATCTCCCGACAGGCCCAGATCCCAAGCCGCGCGATCTTCCGGGGCTTTCTTCAGCTAGCAGGCGAAGCCTCGAGGATCGAGATCGATGCTCGAGGGCCGATCAGCCGCTCAAGCTGTCAGTTCGAGAAGGGCAGCTGAGGCGCCGGCGCGATCTGGCACCTCAGCGATCCGCGCCGCCTCCCCGGAACCCTCGGCTGCGCTCAAAGCCCCTGTTTCGCCGCCTCGGCTAAGCGCGCGGCATAACGGGCCATGGTATCGATCTCGATGTTGACGCGGTCGCCAGCCTGGCGCTCGCCCCAGGTAGTGACGCTCAGCGAGTGCTGGATCAGAAGCACATCGAAGCGCGTAGCTTCGACCTTGTTCACGGTAAGCGAGGTGCCGTCGAGCGCGACGGAGCCTTTCGGCGCGATGAACTTCGCCAGGTGACGCGGCGCCTCCAGCGTGAAGCGCACGGCATCGCCCTCTTCCCTGCGCTCCACGATTTCCGCCGTGCCGTCGACATGGCCGGAGACGATATGGCCACCGAGCTCGTCGCCGATCTTCAGCGCCCGTTCGAGATTGATCCTGGTGCCCGATTTCCAACCGGATGCAGTCGTCAGCCTGAGCGCCTCTTCCCAGGCTTCGACCTCAAACCAGCGCGCGTTCGAGCCGTTCTCGGGCAGCGCCGTCACGGTCAGGCAGACGCCGCCGCAGGAAATCGAAGCGCCGATCGCGATCGTTTCCGGGTCATAGGCCGTGTCGATGCGCAGGCCGACGCCTTCGCTGAGCGGCTTCACCGAAGCGACAGTGCCGACATCCGTAACGATTCCCGTAAACATCAGATCGTGTCTTCCAGTTTGACCATGCTCTTATCCGAAAACCATTGCCCACTTTTTGGGATCATGGTCTTACCCACTCGGCATAGCTGTCCTCGCCGAAGCGCATCGCACGCAATTTGCGGAAACCCGGCGGGATATGCGCAGCGTCGATCGGCGAGGCGATACCATCCTCGCCGATCGCCTCCGGTCCCTGGAACAGGACGATGCGGTCAACGAGGTCTTCCGCCAGGAAGGCCTCGGCTACCTTGGCGCCGCCTTCGACCACCACGCTCGCCATGCCGAGGGCTGCAATATCCTCGAGCAGTTCCGGCAGGGCTACTTCGCTCTCGTAAGTTTCAGTGCCGATGAAGTGCACGCCCGCGCGTTCGAGCGCAGCCCGCCGCTGCGGGTCGGCCTCGGCGCATGCCGCGACATAGAGCGGGACACGATCCACCCCGGAAACGAGCTTCGACGACTCCGGCAGCCGGATCTGGCGATCGAGGATGATGCGAGCCGGGGAGCGGTTCTCCAACCCCGGCAGGCGCACGGTCAGCGCCGGGTCGTCCTCCAGCGCAGTGCCGATGCCGACGAGGATAGCGTCGGCCTCCGCGCGCATAAGATAGACTTCGCGCCTGGCGATCTCACCCGTGATGGCGACCTGGCCGGCGCCTTTCCGGCCGATCTTGCCGTCGCTCGAAAGCGCAAGCTTCAGCGTCACTTCGGGACGTTTCTTCAAAGATCGAATCAGATAGCCGGCCATCTGCTCGGCGGCCTCTGTGGCGAGCACCTTCTCCACGACCTCGATGCCGGCGGCGCGCAGCATGGCGTAACCCCTGCCGGAAACGCGCGGATCGGGATCGCTCGCGGCGCCGACGACGCGCGCAATGCCGGCATTGACCAGCGCGGTGGCGCAAGGCGGCGTGCGGCCGTGATGGGCGCAGGGCTCAAGCGTCACATAGGCGGTGGCGCCGCGGGCCAGTTCGCCGGCCTCGGCCAGCGCCGCGGTCTCGGCGTGCGGCCGGCCGCCGACAGCAGTGACGCCGGTGCCGACGATCATCGGGCCGGCGCCGTCGTCGCGCACGATGATGGTGCCGACGGAAGGATTGGTCGCGGTGCGGCCGGCATTGCGGCGCGACAGCCGGATGGCCGCCGCCATGAAACGGCGATCAAGGGCTGCTTGCTCGGCCCCGCCCAATTGAGCTTTCGCCATGATCAGCCGGCGTCCTCTTCGGTCTTTTCTTCGTCGCCCTTCAGTTCGCCCAGCAACTCGTGGAAATCCTTGGCTTCACGGAAATTGCGATAGACCGAAGCGAAGCGGACATAGGCGACGTCGTCGAGCGATTTCAGCGCCTCCATGACGAGCCGACCGACCTCGCCGGAGGCCACTTCCGTCTCGCCGGAGCTTTCGAGCTGGCGCACGATGCCGGTCACGGCGCGATCGATCCGCTCGGGGTCGACATTGCGCTTGCGCACCGCGATCTCGACCGAGCGCAGCAGCTTGTCGCGGTCGAACGGCACCTTGCGGCCGGACTTCTTGATGACGACGAGATCGCGCAGTTGCACGCGCTCGAAGGTGGTGAAGCGGCCGCCGCAGTCCGGACAGACGCGGCGCCTGCGGATCGCCGCGCCATCCTCGGCGGGACGCGAATCCTTCACCTGCGTATCTTCGGACTGGCAATAGGGGCAGCGCATGGAGAGCCTTGGGTTTGCGATTCAGAGCATGATCCCGAAAAGTTGCAGACTCTTCGGAGAAGATCATGCTTCAAAAACAAAATCTTAGAGCGAGATGGCGATTCAAGGAAGCGTCATCTCGCTCTGGTGAGCGGAAGGCTTGGAGCCTTTCATTTCTCAGAGATAGCGAGGCGCGAGAAAGATTGCCAGCGCCCTGCCCCTGTCGTGCCCGGTCGGTTCAGGGCGCGACGTCCTTGGTCGGGAATCCGCAGGACGTGCCGAGGTTGCGGTAGGCCTTGGTGAAGCCGTCCATCGGAATGCTGGCGACGGTCTGCTTGCCAAAAACAACATCGAGCGAAGTGACTTTGCGCATGGCGCGCAGCAGAGCGAGACTTGTCTTCGCCTGGTTGTCGACCGTCCAGCTGGGACGACCGCCGACGGCATTCGAATAGACTTTCGCGGAAACCTTGATGCCGGGGTCGCCGAAGGTCGCCGCGATGTCCTTGCCGGTCGGCAGGTCCTTGTTGTCGACGGCGATCATGATGGCGGGATAGGCATCCGGCGGCAGCGCGTCGCCGGTCGAGATCGACAGCGTTAGCGTGCCAGCATTGCCGATGCCGTCGACGAAAGCTGCGGAGGCCGCGCAGGTCTTGTGCGCATCCTGCCCGGTGTCGAGCGTGTCGATGATCGTGGTCCATCTGCCGAAGGTGTTTGTGGCCGGTTCTGGCTGCGCCTGCTCCTGCCCGGCCGCGCCGGACACGGCGAAACCGGCCAGCGAGCCGACCAGGGCCAAGGCGGCAAGATGGAAAATGCGCATCATCAAGTCTCCAGTTCGCGACGCCGCCCAATCAGGACGGCGCACTGCCGGCGGATAAAAGATGACGCGCGGCTTCCGGTCAACCGAGATAAGGATAGAGCGGGAAACGATCCGTCAGCGCCGTGACCTTGGCCTTGACCGCGGCCTCGACTGCCGCATTGCCCTCGTCGGAATTCGCCGCCTTCAGCCCGTCCAGCACCTCGGCGATTAGCTTGCCGATCTCGCGGAACTCGGCCTGGCCGAAGCCGCGCGTGGTGCCGGCCGGTGTGCCGAGGCGAACGCCGGAGGTGACGAACGGCTTTTCGGGGTCGAAGGGGATGCCGTTCTTGTTGCAGGTGATGTTGGCGCGGCCGAGAGCCGCCTCGGCGCGCTTGCCGGTGGCGTTTTTCGGGCGCAGGTCGACCAGCATCAGATGGTTGTCGGTGCCGCCCGACACGATGTCGAGGCCGGTTTCCTGCAGGCTCGAAGCCAGCGCCTTGGCGTTGGCGACGATGCTCTCGGCATAGGCCTTGAAGCTCGGCTTCAGCGCCTCGCCGAGCGCCACCGCCTTGGCCGCGACGACATGCATCAGCGGGCCGCCCTGGAGGCCTGGGAAAACCGCCGAGTTCATCTTCTTGGCGATCTCCTCGTCGTTGCACAGGATCATGCCGCCGCGGGGCCCGCGCAGCGACTTGTGCGTCGTCGTGGTCACGACATGCGCATAAGGCAGCGGCGACGGGTGCATACCGCCGGCGACTAGCCCGGCGATATGCGCCATGTCGACCATCAGATAGGCGCCGATCGAATCGGCAATCTCGCGGAAACGCTTCCAGTCCCAGATGCGCGAATAGGCCGTGCCGCCGGCCAGGATCAGCTTCGGCTTCGTCTCATGCGCGGTCTTCTCGATCGCGTCCATGTCGAGCAGGTGGTCGTCCTTGCGCACCCCGTAGGAAACGACCTTGAACCATTTGCCGCTCATGTTGACCGGCGAGCCATGCGTGAGATGGCCGCCGGAGTTCAAATCGAGGCCCATGAACGTGTCGCCGGGCTGCAGAAGCGCCAGGAAGACGGCCTGGTTCATCTGGCTGCCCGAGTTCGGCTGGACATTGGCGAAGTTGCAGCCGAAAAGCTTCTTGGCGCGCTCGATGGCCAGTTCCTCGGCCACGTCGACGAACTGGCAGCCGCCGTAATAGCGCTTGCCCGGATAACCCTCGGCATATTTGTTGGTCATGATCGACCCCTGCGCCTCGAGCACGGCGCGGGACACGATGTTTTCCGAGGCGATCAGTTCGATCTCATGGCGCTGGCGGCCAAGCTCGTTTCGGATAGCGCCGAAAATTTCCGGATCGGCGTCGGCAAGCGTGGTCTCGAAGAAGGATTCGAATTTGTTGGAGGCTGCCGCGGCATTTGACATGGCTTGCTTTCCCTTGGGGCCGGAGGTCTGCGAGGTCGCCGCGCCATTAACACAGTTGTTTGGAGCCCGCCACGTTTGCGGCGCGAAATTTGCTGGCCGGATTGCGCCAAGCAAATCGGCTGAACACTATTTCCGGTCGCGCCGGCTTTTGAGCAGCGCTTCTGTCAAAGTGATCTCGGAAAGCAGCGCCCGCATCGTGTGGTCGTTGATCTGGCGGGTGCGGAACATGGCGCGCACGGCGGCGCGCTCCGCCTCTATGCCGGCGTGCCTGAGCTCAAGCTCCAGCCGCCCGGATTCGCGCGCCTCGGCGCGCGCCTCTTCGGCCTCGTCGGAAGCCGCGATGCGGCGCCGGTAGCCGGCAACGATGCTGTCGGCGACCGCGAGCCGGGCCTCGGCCGCCTCGCCTTCGCCGCCCTCGCTGGCGAGGCTCTCGATCTTGGCGATGGCGGCCTTGGCGGCGCCCGCACGCGCCCGCCGCTCCTCGGCCGCACCCGGATCCTCGCCTGGCTCGACCAGCCCGCGGGCGATCCCCGGCAAAGCAAGGCTGGCGATGACCAGCGAGCAGATGATGACGCCGGCGGCGAGGAAGATCACCACGTCTCGCGCTGGAAAGGGCGAGCCATCCTGCAGCGCGAGCGGCAGCGACAGGATGCCGGCAAGCGTGATCGCGCCGCGCACAGCGGCCACCGATCCGGCAAGCCTGACGCGGAAACCAAAGGGCTCTGCCTTGCGCTTGCCGAGCCGCGCGGCGATCATCGATGCCATGTCGCCGATCCAGATCCAGAGGAAGCGCAGGCCGATCGCGCAGAGCGTCAAAATGAGCACGGTCAGCACCGGCTCGAACAGCCAGTGCCGGCTGGTGAGCTCCGGCGGGACCCTGCGAATGATGTCAGGAAGCTGCAGGCCGAGCAGGATGAAGAGAGCGCCGTTGAAGACGAAGGTCAGCATCGACCATAGCGACATCGCCTGAATCCGCGCCGAGACCGAGAGATGGCGGAAAATGCCGGAGGTGCCCGTAACCAGGCCGGCGGTGACCGCGGCCAGAATGCCGGAAGCGCCGACATGCTCGGCAATGAGATAGGCGACGAAGGGCAGCAGAACCATCACCAGCACCTGCGCCCCCGCCGGCGTGCCGCCGATGCGGCCAAGCACCTGCAGCGCCTTGGCGGCGACGAACAACGCCGCAATGCCCGCGAGGATGCCGGCCGCCACGGCGTAAAGAAAGCTCAACGAGGCGGCGGCGAACGAAAAGCTGCCAGTCAGCGCCGCCGCAACGGCAAAGCGGAACATGACCAGGCCGGAGGCATCATTGAGCAGGGATTCGCCTTCTAATATGTGCATCAGCCGAGCCGGAACGACATTGCGGTCGACAATCGAGGACACGGCAACGGCATCGGTCGGTGACAGCACGGCGGCTAAAGCGAACGCAACCGCCAGCGGGATGCTTGGCACCAGCCAGTGCAGAGCATACCCGAAGCCGACGATGGTGAAGAAGACAAGTCCGACGGCGAGATCGAGGATCGGCCGGCGCAGCTCGATCAGCTCCCGTTTCGGCGCCGCGAAGGCATCACCGAACAGAAGCGGCGGAATGAACACCAGCAGAAAGAGTTCCGGATCGATCTCGACATGCAGTCCCTTGGCCGGCCAGGCAAGCGCGGCGCCGATCGCAATCTGCAGCACGGGGAGCGGCACCCGCACCAGCCGCACGAGAGCGCCGGAAAGCGCCACGAAAGCAAGCACGACGAGAATGAAGACGGCCACGTCCATGATGCTATTCCAGCTGTTCGCGCTGTAAGTCTCATATTCGACGCATGTCGCTCTGCCAAAACCGCTGCGCACTGTTTGGGGACATGCAAACAAAAAAGCCGCTCCAAGAGCGGCCTTTTCTTGATTTATATCAATCGGTTACAGAGCAGAAGTAATCTGCAGCTCGCTGTTGCCGTCGAGGCCGTAAATGTCGTCGCGGAACTGCACGACGCCGGGTCCGGTCGACCATGCCGACAGATACAGGAAGTGGACCGGCACCGGGTTGACCACCTGCACCGGCGTATTCGCGCCAGTCTTGATCGCCGCCTCGAAATGCTGGCGATCCCAGCCGGGCGTATCACGCAGGATCCAGGTGACGAGGTCGCGCACATTCTGGACGCGCACGCAGCCGGAAGAGTCGAAGCGCATCAGCTTGCCGAACAGGCTCTGCTGCGGCGTGTCGTGCATGTAGACGCCGTCCGGGCTCGGGAAATTGATCTTGACCGAGGCCATGGCGTTGCCGGCGCCGGGATCCTGGCGGAAGCGGTACTTGGCGGCATCGTCCGTCGACCAGTCGACGGTCATCGGATCGACCTCGCTGCCGTCAGGCGCGAACAGCCGGATGTGGCTGTCCTTGAGGTAGTTCGGGTCCTTCCGCATCAGCGGAATGATGTCCTTGCGCACGATCGAAACCGGCGCGTTCCAGTAAGGATTGACGATGATCTCGTTGATCTTGGAATTCACGATCGGCGTCTGGCGGTCGATCTTGCCGACGATCGCGGTGTGGCGCAGCACGACGCGGTCGTTCTCGACGGCTTCCACCTGCGCGGCCGGAATATCGACCAGCACATAGCGGTCGCCAAGCGTGCCCGCCTTTTCGCGCAGCCGCTGCAGATTGGTCTGCAGCTGGCCAAGCCGGATCGGCGCCGGCACGTTCATCGCCGAATAAGTGTATTTGCCCATGGAGCCGTCGGCCGGCAGGCCGTGACGGAGCTGGAAGCGCTTGACCGCCGAGTCGACATAGGAATCGAACGCCGTCGAAATGCCGGCGCTCTGCGACAGGTCGCCCGAGACCATCAGCCGCTTGCGCAGCGGCACGACATCCGGATCGTCGACGCCGAGCTGCAATTTCTTGGTTGCCGGAACCTGCTCCCAGCCGCCCTGGCCGACAATGCCCTGGTACTGCGCCACCGCCTGCTCGGTGAAGGCTACGGTCTGCAGGCTGAAGATCGGCAGCGTCGAGGCAACCTTGCCGGTCTCGCTTGCACGGGCGTCGAACTGGTCGTCCCAATTGCCGCGGGTCGAGGATTTCAGAATGTCGCCGATCACATCCTGCGCGCTGGCATGGCCGGCGACGACGGCGGCGGCGAGCGCAGAGGCTCCGGTCAGGAAGAAACGGCGGCTGGTTCTCATGGATGTTCCAGACATTTTAGCTATATCTAATCTCGCTCAGTTCGCTCTACTGGCGGGTTGCCCGCACTCTAGGGTCGGCAATCTTAACAATTAGCCAACCATGACTTGCGTCAGCAGGGCGTGAAAACGTAGGACCACGACACCTGCTCCAGGAAGCGCAGGGCCTCGGCCCGCAGCATCACCCGCATTCTCGCTTTCACTGCGATTATGGCGGCAACGTGACCTTGGCCCGCGATTTGCATCCGGCAAGATGATCAAAAAATGGGACCGAGGCATTTTGGCATCGCCGATAGCGGCGGGTTCACAGGATGCCCGCCGTCATCCTCGGTTTGCCCTATTTCACCCGGTTCGGGCAGAGGGCTTTGAACTGCTCCAGCGTGTAGTCGTAGCCCGAGGCCCCCGAGCCATCGAGCACCACGTTCTCGTCGGTGTCGGTGATCTGATAATCCGTCTCGCTTCCGGCGGGGCTGCGCCTCTGGAACAGCATGTTGGCGCCGTAAAAGGTGGTGAATTTTCCGCTCTTGCAGTCCGCTGTGATCTCCAGATGCAAGGGCGTTTTCATTTCCTTAGCGATGCAATCCTCGGTCACCTTACCGACATAGTCGCGGCAGTATCCGATGGCGTTCTGCCTCGTATGTTTGGTCAGGATGCTGGCATGCGAGGTGTTGATGCCGGATTTCTTGACGACCGTAACCTCCATTCCGGCCTTGGAGCCATAACCGAGAGTCCGGGCAGCGGCCGGTGAAACAAGGATCACAGCGCAAATCGCAAGCAGGATATGACGCATGAGGCCCTCCTCTTTTGCCTGCAGAGCTTCCACGCGCGCTGCTCGGCGGTCAAGCGCCCTGCTGCAGCGCGCTTTCGCAAAAGAAAAGAACCGGCACCTGTCGGCACCGGCCCTGATTGCTTCCTCCGGCCGCGCTTCTTCGGCGCGACTTCGATCGTCTCAGATTTCGAATCCGCTTACATCCGGTAAGCGATCGTGTCGTTCCAGAAGCGATCCAGACGCTGGAGCGCGCGGTTCATCTGCTTGAACTCGTCGGTGTTGATGCCGCCCACGGCCTCGATCGAGCCGACATGGCGCTCGTAGAGGCCGGCGACGACCTCGGCCACCTCGTTGCCCTTCGGCGTCAGCGAGACGCGGACCGAGCGGCGGTCGATGCGCGAGCGCTGGTGGTTGATGAAGCCGAGGTCGACCAGCTTCTTCAGATTGTAGGAGACGTTCGAGCCGAGATAATAACCGCGCGAGCGCAGCTCGCCGGCGGTCAGCTCCGAATTGCCGATGTTGAAGAGCAAAAGCGCCTGGATGGCGTTGATGTCGGAGCGGCCGTTGCGGTCGAACTCGTCCTTGATCACGTCAAGCAGACGGCGATGCAGACGCTCCACCAGCTGCAGCGATTCCATGTACAGCGAACGGATCGCCTCGCGGCGATCGTCGGAAACGTTGGCGGTCTTCGCCGCCGGACGCGAATTGATCATTGTCTTTGCCTCTCGTTTGTCGCCCGGTGATTTTTTGTTCTTCACCTTGATCGCGACACTATCGAATACTCATAAAATTCGACTTAAACGCCAGGGCTAACAAGAGCTTACCGGTAAGAGGTTTCGAAAGAGGCTTAACGAACGGTCATACGAGCAAGAACAATTAACCTAAAGATTTAGCCAAGGGTTTTGGGGCAGTCGCCGACCCCGTATCTAGGTTCCTTACGCCGCCCGGCAAGCTATTGCCTGAGCTGGCGCTTCTGCAGCCAGATGACCACGCGGAAGACGATGTAGAGCAGCGCCACGGAGGCATGTGAGACGACGATCAGGATCCGATGTCCGAAGAGATTGGGAAAGCCGGCATACATGACGGTCTCGGTCGCCGCGCAGATGAACCAGATCACCGGCCCCCAAGAGGCAAGCATCCAAAGGCCCGCGGCGGCGAAAGGAAAGAAGACGGCAAGCGTGGCCGCGGCCACCTGCCAGTGCACCGGCATCAGGTCGAAGCGCCAGAGCTCGCCCGGATAGATGCCGATCAGCCGGACCCAGTAGAGGACACCGAACAGCAGGCAGTAGCCGGCAATGACCCGCTGGAACCAGGCGAAGATGATCTCGGTGGTCGAGGGCTGCAGCACCACGCGCCTGGAGGTGACCTCGCTCACAGCTCCAGCTCCCCGGCCCCGAGCGGCGCGAAATACGCGTCGACATCGGCCGCGCTCACCGCATCGAGGCTGGCGGGCCGCCATTCCGGCTTCGAACCCTTGTCGATGATGGCGGCGCGGATGCCTTCATAAAAGTCGTGGCCGGCCAGCATGCGGTTGAGGATGCGGAACTCCATCTTCATGCACTCGTCCATCGACAGCGTCGACCCGGCGCTGATCTCGCGCCAAGCGACGTTGAGGCTGGTCGGCGAACGCGTCCTGATCGTCGCCAGCGTCTTGGCGGCGAAAGCGTCGGTGGCGGATGCTCGTTCCAGGCTGGCGACGATAGCGGCGAGCGAGGGTTGCGAAAAATGGCGGGCGATCGATTCCAGATCCTGCCGCTCGGTCTCGCGTCTTGCGGGTGTGAAGAAATCGCGCAACTCCGCGTTCGCGTCGCCGCTTGTCGCCAGCTCGTCAAGAAGCCCCGCCTGGTCCTCGGCCTTGATCGTGTGGGTGGCGAGGCCCGACCACAGGGCATCACCATAGCGGATGCGGTTTCCCGTCAGCCCCAGATACATGCCGAAGCTGCCGCCGAGATCGGGCAGCAAATGGCTGGCGCCAACATCGGGGAAGAAGCCGATGCCGACTTCCGGCATGGCGAATTGCGCGTTCTCGGTCAGCACGCGGTGCGAGCCGTGGAAGGAAATGCCGACCCCGCCGCCCATGACGATGCCGTCGATCAGCGCGACATAGGGTTTCCTGAAGCGGGCGATGCGGGCATTGAGACGATACTCGTCGGCGAAGAAGTCGACCGGCGGCTTGCCGGCGCGGCCCGCCTCGTAAATGTGCAGAATATCGCCACCGGCGGAAAACGCCCTGCCCTCAGCCTTGACGACGACGACGGCGACGCCGGCATCGCCCTCCCAGGCGTCAAGCGCCTTGCCAAGCGCCTTGACCATGCGATGGGTGACGGCATTGAGCGCCTGCGGCCGCGTCAGTGTGACGACGCCCGCCTTGCCTAGACGCTCGAAGCGAATCTCGTCGCCTCCGCCAAAATCCATCGCCAGAGAATCCTCCTCTCCGCCCTTCCAGGGGGATTGAAGTGCTAAAGGCGGCATAAGGATGCGTCAATGGCGGCAACGCCGCGCTGGCGGCCAGCCGCTTCCGGTGTTAGGTAACCGGCAAAGTGTCGCGCGTAGGCGGCGCGACAGATTTCGAGCTAATCGACATGGCTGGGGTTTCTCGTCTCGTTGCTGGATTGGCAGGTCTCCTCTTTCTGGGAGTTGCGCCGGCCGCCGCCGAGGCAGCCTCTGAACTCTACCTGGCGCAGACGATCGTCACCGGCACCGGCGAGGCTAATCGCGAGATCGGCTTCAAGGATTGTCTGGACAAGGTGCTGGTCAAGGTTTCAGGCGATCAGCGGCTGACGCAGAAGCCGGAGATGCTGGCGCTGCGCAATAAGGCGGCCGACTTTGTCCAATCCTTCCGCTACCGCGACCGGCTGGAAGGCGTTCCGATCCATGACGAGCAAGGCACGCATGACCGGCCGCACGATCTCACCTGCCTCTACAAGCCCACAGTCGTCGACAAGCTCCTGGCGCAGCTCGGCAGCAAGCCATGGCACGGCGAGCGGCCGCTGATTGCCGTCTTCATAACGGCCGAGCAAGGGGCGCAACATTTCGTGCTGACGGCCGACGAGGATCGCGGCCAGTCAATGCGCGAATCCTTTGCCAACGCGACGGCGCCGCTCTCGGTGTATGTCAGCTTTCCAAAGGCTGACCAGCTCGCCGGCCTCGACGACAAGGCGCTGCGCACTGCCGATATGGCAAAGCTCGACCAGCTCGCCCGGCAGGCGGGTGCCGACCGGGCGCTCGCCGGCAGCATCGTGTGGAACGACAAGGAATTGGGCTGGATCGCCGACTGGCGGCTGGCCGAACACGGCAAGACCTATCAATGGCAGGTGCGCGGCGTCAGCTTCGACGAGGCTTTTCGCGTGGCTGTGAAGGGCGCGGCACAGATTCTGTCGGGGAATGGACAGCCGTAAACGTCGGCTGCCCTTCATCCGCCTGCCGGCACCTTCTCCCCGTCAAGGGAGAAGGGAAGTGCTCCAGCGCCGGCGATCCCCTCTCCTCGTTCTTCGCGGAAGCAACTGGCACAATCGTGTCGCATTGGTCAGCGGCAGGGGCGCATGGTAAAAGCCGGGACGACAACAGAGTTCTGGCGATGAACAAGTTTACCCCCGCAAAGCCTGCCGGCGCCCGCAGCGTCGACGAGATCACAGGCAGCCGCAGGCTGCGGCGCATGCGCAAGGCCGACTGGTCGCGCCGGCTGGTGCAGGAAAACCAGCTCTCGGTGAACGATCTGATCTGGCCGATCTTCGTCGTCGACGGCAAAAATGTGCGCGAGCCGATCGCCGCCATGCCGGACGTCTACCGCCTGTCGGTCGACCTCGCGGTGAAGGAAGCGGAGCGCGCCGCCAAGCTCGGCATCCCGGCGATCGCGACTTTCCCCAACATCGAGCTTTCGCTGCGCGACCAGACGGGCTCGCATATCCTCGATCCCGACAATGTCATCAACCGGGCCACCCGCGCCATCAAGGACGCGGTGCCGGAGATCGGCATCATTACCGACGCGGCGCTCGATCCATTCACCAGCCATGGCCATGACGGCATCCTGCGCGACGGCATCATCGTCAATGACGAAACCGTCGAACAGGTCACGGCCGCGGCCGTCATCCAGGCAGCCGCCGGCGCGGACATCATCGCGCCGTCCGACATGATGGACGGCCGCATCGGCGCGATCCGCGACGCGCTGGACGCCAACGGCTTCCAGGGCGTGGCGATCATGTCCTATGCGACGAAATTCGCCTCGGCCTTCTACGGCCCCTATCGCGAGGCAGTCGGCACCGCCGGCCTGCTGAAGGGCGACAAGAAGACCTATTATATCGACCACGCGAATTCCGATGAAGCCGTGCGCGAGGCCGAGCAGGATCTGGCCGAAGGCGCCGACATGCTGATGGTGAAGCCTGGGCTGCCCTATCTCGACATTATCCGCCGGCTGAAGGACGAGTTCCAGATGCCGACCTTCGCCTACCAGGTGTCGGGCGAATATTCGATGATCAAGGCGGCCAGCGCCAATGGCTGGATCGACGGCGAAAAGGCGATGCTGGAATCGCTTCTCGCGCTCAAGCGAGCCGGCTGCGACGGTGTCCTCACCTATTTCGCGCCGACCGTTGCGGAGATGCTGAGGGGCTAGGCCCAGGCGCAATTTTAAATTCTCGCCGCGTCACCTGGGCGCCGCCCGACGAGTTGATCGCTCGCCGGAAAATTCCGCTTGCATAATGCAATCAGTTAAGCTACTCCATGACAGCTTGCAAAATGCAACTAGTTCACGAGGCGATCATGTCAAAGCTGCGCGTCAACGCTTTCACCCTGTCGCTGGACGGTTACGGCGCCGGCCCCGATCAGACTCTCGAAAGCCCGCTCGGCGTCGGCGGCGAAGGACTGCATAAATGGATGATCCGCACGCGCACCTTTCGTGAGATGGTGATCGGCAAAGACGGCGGCACCACCGGCAGCGACGACAGCTTCGCCGCGCGCAGTTTTGAGAATGTCGGCGCCTGGATCCTTGGCCGCAACATGTTCGGGCCGGTTCGCGGCGAATGGCCGGACGAGAGCTGGAAAGGCTGGTGGGGCGACAACCCGCCCTATCACGTGCCGGTCTTCGTGCTCACCCATCACAAGCGGGCGCCGATCTTAATGGAAGGCGGCACGACGTTTTACTTCGTCACCGACGGCATCCATTCGGCGCTCGAGCAGGCGAAGACGGCCGCCAAGGACAAGGATGTGCGGGTCGGCGGCGGCGTCGCCACGATCCGGCAATATCTGAAGGAAAGCCTGATCGACGAGATGCATCTCGCGATCTCGCCGATCCTGCTCGGCTCCGGCGAGCATCTTTTCGCCGGGCTGGACATGCCGAAGCTCGGCTACCGCTGCACCAGCCAGGTCGCGACCGCCGACGCGACGCATGTGATGATCGGGCGCGAGTAAGCTAGGCTCCCCCTTCTCCCCTGTGGGAGATGCGGAAGTGCTCAATACTTTTCCGGCACATAAAGCGCGCGCGGCAGCACCTGGCGCTCGTAGGCCGGGTTGAAGACGCGCTCCGGCAGCGTGATCTCCTCATGCGGCACGTCTTCGTAAGGCATTTGCTGCAGCAGGTGATCGATGCAGTTCAGTCGGGCCCGCTTCTTGTCGTTGCCTTCGACAATGAACCACGGCGCTTCCTTGATGTTGGTACGGGCGAAGGTCTCTTCCTTGGCTTTGGTGTATTGTTCCCAGCGCACGCGCGACTGCAGGTCCATCGGCGACAGCTTCCACTGCTTCATCGGATCGTGGATGCGCATCAAAAAGCGCATCTGCTGCTCCTCGTCGGTAATCGAGAACCAGTATTTCACCAGCGTGATGCCGGAGCGCACCAGCATGCGTTCGAATTCCGGCACGTCGCGGAAAAACTCTTCGACCTGATCCGCATTGGCAAAGCCCATCACCTGCTCGACGCCCGATCGGTTGTACCAGGAGCGGTCGAACAGCACGATCTCGCCGCCCGCCGGCAGATGCGGCACGTAGCGCTGGAAATACCATTGCGATCTTTCACGCTCGGTCGGCGCAGGCAGCGCGACGACGCGGCAGATGCGCGGGTTGAGGCGCTGGGTGATGCGCTTGATGACGCCGCCCTTGCCGGCCGAGTCGCGTCCCTCGAAGATCACCACCAGCTTCTTCTTGTGGTAGGCAACCCAGGACTGCAGCTTGATGAGCTCCGACTGCAGCCGCAGCAGCTCGCGGAAATAGGTCGTTCGCTCGATGGAGGGCGGATGCGACCTCTTGTAGATCCTGGCGATCTCGAGCGAGAGCGCGGGTTCGGAAATCTCCAGCTCATAGTCCTCGTCGAGCGTGTCCTCCAGTTCGGCTTCCAGCCAGTCCTTGGCTCCGGAATTCGTCTTGACCTCGTTCATTGCGCAGCTCCTGCCTGTCAGCCACTTTCGCCTCGGATGCGCTCCGGCCGCGGCCGGAAGCACAACTCCGTAAGCCGACTGAGATACAGACGCGCAATGACGGTTTTATTGCTAGCAGGAGCCGGCAACGCTGGACCAGCCGATATGTGATCGGCCCGTATCGATGGCGGGGCGACAAGCCGCCCGAATTGTCCTACAAATACCCTCGCCTCTTCCGGCGCCCGCGACGGCGCGCCTCTTCAAAACAAATCGCAAGGAACTGACATGGAATACCGCACGCTTGGCCGTTCCGGCCTGAAGGTTTCGACATTGACCCTTGGCACGATGACCTTCGGCGGGACGGGCCCGTTCGCCGCCGTCGGCAAATCCGATCTCTCGGAGGCGAGCCGCATCATCGATACCTGCATCGATGCCGGCATCAATCTCATCGACACCGCCAACGTGTATTCGAACGGCCTGTCGGAGGAGATCGTCGGCGAGGCGCTCGGCGGCAAGCGCAAGAACGATGTGCTCATCGCCTCCAAGGCGCGCATGCGGATCGGAAACGGCCCCAACGACGAAGGCCTGTCGCGCCATCACCTGATCCGGGAATGCGAGCGGAGCCTGAAGCGGCTCAAGACCGACGTCATCGACATCTATTTCCTGCATGAGTGGGATGGGGTCACGCCGCTGGAGGAAACGATCGCTGCGCTCGACACTTTGGTCAGCCAGGGCAAGATCCGTTATGTCGGCTGTTCCAATTATTCGGGCTGGCAGGTGATGAAGGCGCTCTCGATCAGCGACAGCCATCATCAGCCGCGCTTCGTCACGCAGCAGATCCACTACACGCTGGAAGCGCGCGAGGCGGAGTACGAGTTGCTGCCGATCTCGGTCGACCAGGGTCTTGGCGTGCTGGTGTGGAGCCCGCTGGCCGGCGGCCTGCTGTCGGGCAAATACCGTCGCGACAGCCCGACGGCCCGCCAGCTTGGCGGCTGGTCCGAACCGCCGATCCGGGACGAGGGAAGGTTGTGGCGGATCGTCGACGTTCTGGTCGAAATCGGCAAGGCGCGCGGCGTTTCGGCGGCACAGGTGGCGCTTGCCTGGCTGCTCGGCCGCCCGGCCGTTTCTTCGCTGGTGATCGGCGCCCGCAACGAAGCCCAACTCAAGGACAACCTCGCCGCGGCCAGCCTGACGCTGTCCCTGGACGAGCGCCTGCGCCTCGACGACGTCAGCCGCCCGCCGGTGCTTTATCCCTACTGGCACCAGCAGCTCACCGCCAAGAACCGGTTCGGCCCCGCCGACCTGGTGCTCGACCGCAGCGATATCTAAGAATCCGCGCCGTGCTCCGCGCCCGAAAACGCGCGGAGGTCAGCCGGCGATAAAACGCCAGACCTCCGGGTCGGGTTCGATCTGGCCGCTGAGCACGAAATATTTGTAGAGGACGAGCAGCGATACCGCCCGCTCGTCCTTTTCGTTGCTGAACCGGCGGCAATAGGCGTTGGCTGCCGTTATGATGCGTTGGGCTTCCGCCGGGTGTTTTTCGAAATAGGCGATCTTGTCGGCGACGTCCGAAAAATCCGACGCCAGAGGCACGTAGTGGACATCGGCCTCGAGCTCAGCCTCGGCGAACCAGGTTTCGTAGGTCGGCGGCGGCATCAGGCAGAGCGAATTCGAGCTCATGATCCACTTGAGGTTCGTCGCCACGTCATTGCCTTCGAGCGAGACGATGTAGCGGAACTGCCGCTGCTGCGCGATCGTGAGATACGGCTTGCGATAGTTCTCCGGGGCGCTTGGCTTGGGCGAGCCGGCATCGCAAGACGGCAGGTCGCGCACGGCATCGACGAACCGTTTGCGGATCGGATTGTTGAAATGACCGCGCCAGACCGCCATCGGGCGCTTGTCGGCGAAGGACAAATTGTCCTTTGGCATGTTGAAATGGCGGAACTTGTCGAGCTTCATGATTACGGCGTTGCCGTTGTCGTTACGGATCGGCCGGTCCTTGACGATTGACGGCACTGCCGGAACGTCGACGACGTCGCCAAACTCGAGATCGATGAGCAGGTGGCGATCGAAGTAGCGGGCGAACTCCTTCAGGTCGTAATAGTACATACTCCCGAACTTGGGTATTTGACTGGCCGGCACGGCCGCCGCGCTCGGCACGAAGCTATGGTCGAGCCGGTTGTAGTAGTTGACCCGATCACGGACCGTTTTGCTGGAGAGCCGTGCCTGCTCCAGCCGGCGCGCAAGCCGCTGGCGAAAGAGAGCCTGCGGCGCCACATCGCGCGTGATGTTGCGTATGAAATAAAATACCCGCGCTGCGGTGCGTAAGGGCGAGGCCATGCGTCCGTCGTTTAAAGATGTCCGTCGCCTCCTACAGCATTGTGCCGAACATCTTGCAAGCCCGCCCAAGCTGACGAACTTGTTGAAGTTCTAATATTCGACGATGGCCGAGGATCAGCCACCGACGACAGCAAAGCCCCTGGCGCGCAGGCCGCGCCGCTCGTCATGCAGCGAAGTCACCAGGCGGTCGCGGCTGCCGGCGATGTGGGCCGAGAGCAGCCGTGCCGCCTTTTCGGCGTCACCCTTTCGCACGGCAGCCAGGATGGCGTGGTGCTCGGCCCAGGCGCGGCCAAGCGCCGCCTCGTCGCGCACTTCCAGCCAACGCGCGCGGGAGAGCCTGGTCATTGCATCGCGGACTCCCCTAAGCAGGAATTCATTGCCGGAAAGCCTGGCCAGCTCGATGTGAAAATCCAGACCAACGCGGTGCCATTCCTCGCGCGGCGTACCGGCGTCGCAGGAATCGAGCATCGCCGCGATCACCTCGATCCCGCTGCGATCTTCCAGCGACGCCGTCAACCGCACCGCCGCCACCTCGACCGCCTCGCGGTAGACGGCGATCTGGCCGAGCTCGGCGAGATTGATCGGCGCCACCGTCCAGCCGCGGCCGTCACGAGCGATCAGCCCTTCGGTCTCGAGGCGCAGCAGCGCCGCCCTGACCGGGGTGCGGGAGGCGCCGAAGCGGCTTTCGATCCAACGCTCGGTCAGCCGCTCGCCCGGGCCGATCTCGAGCCCGAGGATCATTTCGCGAAGCTGCCTTTCGACATTCTGCATTTGCGACATTGTCGTTCCGCTCTTCGGCACCGCATTGACAGCGGCGGGGTTG
The DNA here is from genome assembly GCF_029625845.1 of Mesorhizobium sp. WSM4898. Taxonomy (NCBI): domain Bacteria; kingdom Pseudomonadati; phylum Pseudomonadota; class Alphaproteobacteria; order Hyphomicrobiales; family Phyllobacteriaceae; genus Mesorhizobium; species Mesorhizobium sp. WSM4898. Next base: position 713,062 of record NZ_JARTVQ010000003.1, read on the forward strand.
AGGTTCATGACGGATACCGATTTGGTATCCCAAAATGGTATCCGGAACAATCCCGGATAACCAAGCAGGCATGACATGGCAGAAAATAGCACCCAGAGCGGCTACAATATCCATTGGCGACGCAATCTCGCCGTCTGCTTCGCCGGCTCGTTCAGCACGCTGATTGCCATGACGCTGCTGTTGCCGTTCCTGCCGCTTTATGTCGAACAGCTGGGTGCCGAAGGGCACGCGGCAATCGTGCAATGGTCAGGAGTTGCTTACGGTGCCACCTTCTTTGCCGCGGCGCTGGTCGCCCCTCTGTGGGGGCGGCTCGGCGACCGTTACGGCCGCAAGCTGATGCTGGTGCGCGCCTCGTTCGGCATGGCGATCTGCATGTCGCTGACCGGTATGGTCGAAAGCGTCTGGCAATTGGTGTTGCTGAGGCTCCTGATCGGCTTTGCCGGCGGCTACTCCTCGGGCTCGACGATATTGGTGGCGATGCAGACGCCAAAGGAGCGCTCCGGCTGGGCGCTCGGCGTGCTGTCGGCCGGCATCACGGCCGGCTCGCTGGTCGGACCGCTGCTTGGTGGCATGCTGCCGCCGCTGATCGGCATCCGCGCCACCTTCCTGTTGTCGGGCGCTGTCATCTTTCTCGCTTTTCTGGCCACGACTTTCCTGATCAAGGAAAACCCGCCGGCTCCCAAACCTGTCTCGTCGGCAAAGCCGAAGAGCGGCTGGGCACAGATCGCCGACAAGCGTCCGGTCGTCGCGATGCTGACGACCGGCTTGCTGCTCGCCTTTGCAACCATGTCGATCGAGCCGATCATCACGGTCTATGTGCAGCAGCTCGTCGTGGACCAGAGCAAGGTGACGATGGTCGCGGGCGTGGTGATGTCGGCGGCCGCGCTTGGAACCATCCTGTCCTCGTCGTGGCTGGGCAAGCTTGCCGATCGGGTCGGCCACTGGAACGTGGTCGTCGGCGCGCTCGCGATTTCTGCGCTGCTGCTTGTCCCGCAAGCTTTCGTCACCGACGGCTGGCAGCTGATCGGGTTGCGCTTCCTGATGGGGCTGGCGCTGGGCGGCCTCCTGCCCTGCATCACCAGCGTCATCCGTCACAACATCCCCGACGGCGTCGGCGGCAATGTGCTCGGACTATCGATCTCGGCGCAGTATATCGGCCAGGTCGCGGGACCGCTCGCCGGAGGCTTCGTCGGCGGCCATTTCGGCATGCGGGCGGTGTTCTTGGGCACATCGGTGCTGATGGCGCTGGGGGCGGTCTATAACTGGATTGTCCAGACGCGGCGCGCACGGCATATGCTGCTCGAGGCCGGCGAATCCTGAGCCGCGTGCGATCGAAGACGGAGCATCGAAATGAGTCTTGCCGGGCAACCATCAGACGGCGGCAGCCGCATCCTCGTGCTGGCAGGCGGTCTCGTCGGCGCGGCAGGGGTGGCGCTGTCGGCGGCGGCCGCGCATCGCGGCGGCGCCTTCACCGGCACGGCCGCATCCTTCCTGCTGATGCATGCGCCGGTCTTGCTCGCCATCGGTCTTATCGGCGGCAGCCGGTATCTCAGGATCGCAAGCCTGGCGCTGCTTGTCGGCCTGCTGCTGTTCTCGGGCGATCTTCTCGCCCGGGATTTCCTCGGTTCGCGGCTGTTTCCGATGTCGGCGCCGATCGGCGGCACGCTGCTTATCGTCGGCTGGCTGGCGATTGCGATCTCGGCGCAGTGGCGCCCAGGGTCCTAGATCCGCCTTGCCATTGCTGAGGCTCGTCGGAAAATGGGCCGCGACTACCGCCCTCCCCGACGCAGCCGCCGCTTGCGCGACGCCGGCTCCGCCGCGCGCCGCCGTTCCGGCCGGTCGGTTGGCCGCGAGATGCCCCAGTAGTTGCGATAGATGTCCTCGAAGAGATGGCTGATGGGATGCATGACTTACTTCCTTGAATTGAATCGATCCAATAGACCGACGCGAAAAAGACGGCTGCTCAGGCGCGCTTGCGCTCCACGATGAAGCGGGGCTGACGCTTCCACGGGCCTGTCTTGCCGCGGCGCCGCTCACTCTGCTCGGCCGAAGCAATGCCCCAATCGTTGCGGTAGACGTCCTCGATGACCGGATGCACGGCACCCTCCTTCTCGAATCTTGCTTCATGTCAGAGACTTGGATCGATTCAAATCATAACCCCTGCACCGCCGTAGTCAAGCGAAAATTTGAATCGATCCAATAAAAGTAGTAAGTGGACCGTCAGACATTCCGCGTCCATGTTCGACATGCGACCGGATTCGGAGAACAGACATGGCATCACTTATCGAAGGCCAGGCACGCCCCATCCGGCTGGCGGATATTGCCAAGGCGGCGGGCGTCTCGCATGGGACGGCCTCCAATGTCTTCAGTCGCCCGGAGGTCGTGCGCGCCGAGGTGCGCGAGCGGGTCAGGGCGGTGGCGGAGGCGATGGGTTACGCCGGGCCTGATCCGAAAGGCCGCCTGCTGCGCGCCGGCAAGGTCAATGCCATCGGCGTCGGCACGACCGAGCCCCTTTCCTACTTCTTCGAGGATCCCTTCGCCCGCGTCATGATGGCGGGCATTTCCGAGGCCTGCGACGCCACCGGCGCCGGGATCGCATTGGTTTCGGCGGCCAACCAGGAGAAGCTCGCCTGGAACATCCAGAGCGCGCTGGTCGACGGTTTCATCCTGTTCTGCATCGAAGGTGGCTCGCGTCTCGTCGAGCTGACGCGCGAACGCAGGCTGCCCTTCGTGGCGTTGGAGCTCGGCTTTCACGACGAGACGATCTCGGCGATCGGCGTCGACAACATCGCCGGCGGACGGCTCGCCGCGCGGCATCTTGCCGAACTCGGACATCGCCGTTTCGCCGTGCTGTCGCTTACTCTCGGTGATGACCGCACCGGCTTCGTCACACCCGAAATGGTCCGCTCGGCCGTCTACACGGGAACGCGCGACCGTCTGGCCGGCTATTTCGAGGAACTGTCCGGCTTCGGTGTCGACACGAAGAGCATCCCGGTCTTCGAGACCGAGAACGAGCAAAGGAGCACCTGGGCGGGGCTCGAAGCGATCTTTGCCGGCGGCGAGCGGCCGACCGCCATCCTGGCAATGTCGGACAGGATGGCCATGATCGCCATCGACTGGCTGACTGCGCGCGGTCTGAAAGTGCCGGAAGACGTTTCCGTTGTCGGCTTCGACGGGGTGCCCGACGGCGCGCTCTGCGACCCGCCGCTGACCACCATCGCGCAGCCGATCACCGAGATCGGCCGGCGGGCCGCGCGCATGATCCTCGACTATGACGGCGCCGTGCGGCGCGAGACGATGGGCGTTGAGCTCGTCGTCAGGGCCTCGACGGGTCCTGCTCCCATATCCTAGAACCACATCTCAATATCCGCCGACCCGCGCCGGCATGGGCGGCGCAGCGAACCCGGTGCGCGCCGGCTCCGCACGCGCCGGTTTGATGCGGGTCGGGCCGAGACCGGCGAGCCATTCGAGATAGAGCGCCAGTGCGAACTGCATGGCGATGCCGGCAGCGATCAGCAACGTGTCATAGGCGAGGCCGCCCGGATTGATCAGCTTGAGCACCTGAGCGGCCATGGCAATCAGCGTGCCGGCAACGAAGACGGGCAGCGAACGCTTGCCGAGGATCGCCAGCGGATTGTCGGGCTTGGCGCGGAAAAGGTTCGATACGGCCGGCAGGGCGACTACCAGATAGCTGACGGCCAAGATATGCAGCAGCCGCGGCAGCGACAGGAAGGTCTTGTCGAAGCCGCCGATCACCACCGGCAGATTGAACCAGGTGATCTGCCCCCAGAGTGGGCTGTGCACCCAGATCGCCGCGCCCACCACATAGACGCCGGCGAAACCCACCAGCCACCGGTTTACGGGGATGGTGCCGCCGCGCTTGATATGCAGCATGGCGGCAAGGCCGATGTTGAACAGAAACTGCCAGGACAGCGGGTTCAAGAACCAGAGACCCGGCTCGGGATAATTCGGCGGAGCGATCTGCCAGATGCCGGCGACCAGCCACAGCAGCCCGGACACGGTCAGTGCCGCCACGGGCCTGTAGCTGACGAACAGAACGAAGGCCGGCGCCGCCAGAAGCAGCGCCGCATAGACCGGCAGGATGTTGTTGTAGCCGAGCTGATGGCCGAGGGTGACGATGCCGAAAAGCACCTCCGGCGTGTCCTTCATCAGCGGCTCGATGTTGATCATCTTCAACAGCTCCGGGCGGTGGGCGAACACGGCCGTGGCGGAAAACAGGGCGATCACCAGCATGGTGATGACGATGTGGGTGACGTAGAGCACGCCGGCGCGCCGCCACATCTTGAGGGTCGCCAGCAGCCTGCCCCCCGGCTTGAACTTGGTGCCATAGGCGAGCGCCACCGAGATGCCGGAGATCAAAACGAAGGCCTCTGCCGCATCGGAAAAGCCGAGGTTCTTGTAGGTCAGGTTTTCGAAGACGGTACCCGGCACGTGGTCGACGAAAATGGTGAGCAAGGCGAGCGCGCGCAGCACATCGATACGCGTATCGCGTTGAGAAACGGGGATGGTCATCGACAAAAGGCCTCAGAGCTGGTGTTTCATGTCCAGCAATGCGACCCCCGACGCACCGCTTCGATTCCTCCCGTTCGGGAGTGTATCGGCGCAGAAACGGCCCGAAATGCGCCAGGTTCAATCAACTTTCGCGGAGCTTGAAAACATTCCGTTTTGAAGCCGGCAAATCAGCGAAATCACCGTAGAATCAAAAGGATCTGATCATGTCCGAACATGACAGCAAGAACAGCGAGCTGCAGCATGATCTGCCCTTTTCCTATCGTCTGATCAGACCGGAAAATGCGAGCGGCGGATGCCTTTTCGTGTTGCATGGATCGGGCGTGGACGAAACGACACTTTTGCCGCTGGCGAGGCAGATCGCGCCGCGCGCGGTGGTTGTCGCAGCACGCGGCCGCATCCGCCAGGAGGACGGTTTTCGCTGGTTCGAGCGAATCACGCCGATCAGCTTCGAGCAGTCGAGCATCCGCGCGGAGACGGCCGCTTTCGCCCAATTCGCAGTGGAAGCCGCACGGCTCCACCAGCTTGATCTCACCCGCGCGACCTTCCTGGGTTACTCAAACGGCGCCAATCTGGTTTCCACGCTGATGCTGCTTCATCCGGGCCTGGTCAGGCAGGCGGCGCTGCTCAGGGCGATGCCGGTGCTCGACGATGCGCCGGCGACGAACCTTGCCGGAACGCGGGTGCTGATCATCGCCGGCGCGGCCGACCAGACCTACGGCCCGTTCGCGCCAGCCTTGGTGACGCTCTTCAGCCAGCGCCGTGCCGAGGTCGATGCGCGCATCGTCGCCTCCGGCCATGAGTTCGGCGAAGCGGATGCCGCGATCGCCCGGCAGTGGCTTGCCGCGACCTCGACGCCGGCCGCCTGACGAGAGATAGACGCTGCTGCCAAGGCTAGCCCTGCCCCATCCGGTTCCAGGCATCCAGCCCGGCGATCTTGTAGGCTTCGGCCAGCGTCGGATAGTTGAAGGTGTTGTTGACGAAGAAGTCGACCGTGCCGCCGAGATTGATCACCGCCTGGCCGATATGGATGAGCTCGGTCGCACCCTCGCCGACGATATGGGCGCCGAGCAGGCGGCGCGTGTCGACCGAGAACAGGAGTTTCAGGAAACCTGAGTTGACGCCCATGATGTGGCCGCGCGAGGTTTCCCGGAAGCGCGCCACGCCGACCTCATAGGCGATCCCGCTCTCGCGCACCTGCTCCTCGGACTGGCCGACGGTGGAGATTTCCGGCACGGCGTAGATGCCGTAAGGAAACGTTTCCGGCGGCGGCGGCAGCGCCACGCCGAAGGCATGGCAGGCAGCCACCCTGCCCTGCTCCATCGAGGTCGAGGCCAGACTCGGAAAGCCGATGACGTCGCCGGTGGCATAGATATTGGGCGCGCTGGTCTGAAATGTCTGGGGATCGACCTTGATGCGGCCGCGGCTGTCGGCCTCGATGCCGACCATGTCGAGCCCGAGGCTGCCAAGATTGCCGCTGCGGCCTGCAGCGTAAAGCACGATTTCGGAGCGGATGGTGCGGCCGTCGGCAAGGGTCACTTCGGCATGATCGGGCTTGGAGGCGATTTCTTTTACCGTGCTGCCGAGGCGAATGGTCATGCCGCGGTCGCGCATCTGATGGATGAAGTCGTCGACGATTTCGCGATCGACGAAATCGAGGATGGTGTTGCGCGGCTCGACCAGCGTCACCGGCACGTCGAGCGCCGAAAAGATGGTCGCGTATTCGACGCCGATGACGCCGGCGCCGATGACGGTCAGCGTTCGCGGCAACCGGTTAAGTTCCAGCATCTCGTCGCTGTCGAAGACGCGTGTCTTGTCGAACGGCACGTCGCGCGGGCGGTGCGGCCTGGTGCCGACCGCGATCAGCGCATTGGCGAAACCGATCTCGCTGTAGTCGCCATTGTCGGTGGTCAGGCTGACCTTGTTGGCGCCGATGAACTTGGCCGTGGCCCGCGCGCTTTTGACCGCGTTGCGCATGAACTGATGCTGCAGCACCTCGACTTCGTGATCGAGCGTCTTGTGCAGGCGCTCGACGAGGTCGCTGACCGAAATATCCTGCTTGACCCGGTAGCCGCGCCCGTAGAAGCCGCGCTCGCGCCAGCCGGAGAGATTGAGCACGGTTTCGCGCAGCGTCTTGGATGGAATGGTGCCGGTGTGCACGGAGACGCCGCCGAGACGCCGGCCCCTATCGACGACCAAAACCGACTTGCCGAGCTTGGCCGACTGCACCGCGGCGCGGCGCCCGGAGGGGCCGCTGCCGATGACCAACATGTCGTAATCCATATTCCCCATCCCCTCGGCGTCTTTTTGCGCCGCAGCAGGCTAACGCGATCCGCGCCTGGAATTCAATCGCCGCAGCGCCGCTCGCCACAGCCTGCCGCGCCGGCGTCACGAGCAGTCCATCTTGATTCCGCCATCGGCTTTCACCATTTCAGAGGCGAATGGCCGAGACTTATTTCCGGCCTGTTGCGAGGGCATGACACATGAACACGCGCGTGCTGGACGGCGAGATTATCACCACAAGGCTCGAGAATACACGCGCCTACCGCGGCGTGCGCACCAGGCGCGTCTTCGCCTTCATCCTCGACTATTTCTTCGTGGCGCTGCTCACCATCCCCTTCGCCATATTGGTCGCCCTACTCGGGCTTTTGACCTTCGGCCTGGGCTGGGCCCTGTTCTCCGTCCTGCTTCCGGCGGTTGCCATCCTCTATATCTGGAACACGCTGGGCAGCCGCGACCAGGCCACAGCCGGCATGAAGATCATGGGCATCCGGCTTGAGAGGCTCGACGGCACGCGCATCGACGGCCTGACCGCCGTCGTGCATTCGGTGCTGTTCTGGGCCGGCAACGTCATCCTGACGCCGCTGGTGCTGCTGGTCACGCTGTTTTCCGATCGCAAGCGCACGCTGCACGACCTGCTTCTCGGCACCGTCGTCACCCGCACCGATAGCTGACGCTATGTGCGGCCGCCCTCGCCGCGCCGGTTGTGCTAGATTATGAACAGCTTGGGCCGGCCGAGACAGCACAATCCTGTTGAATTTTTCGCCGGCCGGGCCAAAGGTAGGGCGATTCGCAGGAGCGTGTCCAAGAATCGATGACGCAGCATCCGACCCAGTCGCCGCAGTTCTTCCTGACCGCGCCGTCCCCGTGCCCCTATCTGGAGGGCCAGTTCGAGCGCAAGGTGTTCACGCACCTTGTCGGCGACAAGGCGCCCGAGATGAACGATCTGCTCACGCAAGGCGGCTTCCGGCGTTCCCAGAACATCGCCTACCGGCCGGCCTGCGAATCCTGCCGCGCCTGCGTGTCGGTGCGCATCCTGGCGCAGGAGTTCACCGCCAGCCGCAACATGCGCCGCGTCACCCAGCGCAATGCCGACCTCATCGGCGCCATGCACGACGCGCAGCCTTCCACCGAGCAGTATTCGCTGTTTCGCGCCTATCTCGACGCGCGCCATCGCCGCGGCGGGATGTCCGACATGACAGTGCTCGACTATGCGATGATGGTCGAGGACACGCATGTCGACACCAAGATCATCGAATACCGGCGCCGCGGCCCCGACACCTTCATCACCGGCAAGGGCCAGGGTGAATTGATTGCCGTAGCGCTGACCGACAAGATGGCCGACGGCTTGTCGATGGTCTATTCTTACTTCAATCCCGATTTCGAGGACCGCTCGCTCGGCACCTTCATGATCCTCGATCACATCGCCCGCGCCAAGGCGATGGGACTGCCCCACGTCTATCTCGGCTACTGGGTCAACGGCTCGCGCAAGATGAGCTATAAGATGCGGTTCATGCCGCAGGAGCATCTCGGCCCGAAAGGCTGGGAACGCTACGACCACGAAGCGGTCAGTCGCTGACCTTTTTTCCAAAGCCCGATCTTAACTGTTTCAAGGGGCAGGAAGCTGGTGTTTCCGCCACTCGCTGGAAGCGTGCGCCATCGAGCCAGCCGCCGCCTGCAAATCATTGCGAGACCAATCATGGCTTCCCACCACGACCATCAGAAAGGCCTGCTGATCACCGCCATCGGCGGCCTGGTGCTCACCTTCGACATTCCCCTGATCCGGCTCGCGGATGGCAGCCCGTGGACCATCATGGCGCTGCGGACCGGGACAACGCTTGTCGCCACCCTGTTGATTTGGGTCGTCTGGCGCGCGGTGCGCGGCAAAGTGCCGAAGCTCATCCCCGGCTGGTCGGGCCTGGCGGCGGCGATCTGCTACGGCCTGACTTCGATCACCTTCGTCACCGCCGTCTATCATACCTCGACCGCCGACCTCGTCTTCATCCTGGCCTTCAACACCGTCTTCGCGGCGCTGCTCTCCTGGCTGTTCCTCAGAGAACGACCGCGGCTGAGCACCGTGATCGCAATGCTGGCGATGATCGTCGGCGTGCTGATCATCGTCGGCGGTTCGGTCGGCACCGGAAAACTGTTCGGCGATTTCATGGCGCTCTGCTCGGCTTTCTTCGTCGCACTCGCCATCACCATCTCGCGCGCCAGCGGCAAGGACATGGGCTTCACCGCGCTGGTCGGCGTCGTCCTTCCGCTGGCGCTCGCCGCATTCATGGTCTCGGGTGAAGGACTGCACGTCAACGCGCCGTGGTGGATCATCTTCAACGGCGCGGTGATCATGCCGATCTCGTTCTTCTGTCTCGCCGCCGGCCCGAAATATATTTCAGGGCCGGAGGTGGCGATGTTTTACGTTCTGGAGACGGTGCTCGCGCCTGTCTGGGTCTGGCTGGTCTTTGCCGAGGCTCCCACACGAAACAGCCTGATCGGCGGCGCGATCCTGATCGTGGCGCTGGTAGCCCACTCGCTCTGGCAATTGCACGAAGGCCGCAGGCGCCGCGCGGCGCTCGCCGTCGCCTACCCGGCCTGAATTTTCCTGGTCTCAGGCGCCGTCTCGATCCGTGGCGGCCCGTTCCCTTCTTCAGCGGCAGGTGGAAGCTCATCCATCAGCTCGACCTCTCGCAGCCATTCGCGCCAGATGGCGACGAGCAGCGCCATCAGTACAGGGCCTATGAACAGGCCGAGGAAGCCCATCGTCTTGACGCCGCCGATCAGGCCGAAGAAGGTCGGCAGGAAAGGCAGCTTGATCGGCCCGCCGACCAGCTTCGGGCGCAGCGTCTTGTCGACGATGAAAAGCTCGACCGCGCCCCAGACGAACAGCGCAAGGCCCGCAAACAACTTGCCGCTGGCCGCGAGGTAGATCGACACCAGCGTAAAGGAGAGCGGCGCCCCGCCCGGGATTAGTGCCATGATGCCGGTAAGCGCGCCGAGCGTGACCGGCGACGGCACGCCGGCCAGCCAATAGGCGACGCCCAGCACCACGCCCTCGCCGATGGCGATGACGGTCATGCCGGTGACGGTCGATGAAATGGTAGCCGGCACGACGCGCGAGATGCGCTCCCAGCGCGTCGGCAGGATGCGCTCGCCGAGGCGATCAACCTGCGCCGCGAAGCCCTCGCCGTCGCGATAGGCAAAGAACAGCGCGATCAGCATGAAAAGCAGCGTGAGCAGCAGCCCGAAGGCGCTGCCGCCGGCGGCCAGCGCGCCGCGATAGATGGTGCCGATGTTGGAGCCGCTGACCATCTGGATCAATTCGCCGATGCCGCCGGGATGGCCGAGATTGGCCGTCCACTGCTGGTTCAGCCATTCGCCGACGACCGGCATGGTGGCGATCCATTGGGGCGTGGCAGAGCCGTGGCGGTTGGTCTCGATCGCCCAGACCACCCACTCGCGAAGCTCGTTGATGGCGTAAGTGCCGGCGAGCGCTATCGGCACCACCAGGAAGGTCAGAATGAACAGGATCGCGAGGGTCGCGGCGATCGTGCGGTTGCCGCCGACCCCGGCGAGCAGCCGGCGGTAGAGCGGCCAGCTGGCGAAGGCGATGACGAGCGCCGCCAGCACCGGGAACAGGAAGCCGTGGAAGAAATAGACGCCGGCGGCGACGATCAGCACCAGGAGCCAGCGCGCCGCCGACAGCGGCGGGATGACGGCAGCCCTCAGCGGCGCCGACAGACCGAACAGGCGCTGCCCTGGTTTCTGGATCTCAGCCCGCTTCAACGCGGCGGTTCTCCCCTGCCAGCTCGATGGTTGCTTATGCACCATCATAGTGCAGCAATCGTGACGATAGTCCAAATGTTTGCGCCTAGCCTCCTCCCCGTGAGGGAGAAGGTGGATCGGCACGTAGCGCCGAGACGGATAAAGGATGTTCCAGCGGAGCGAGACCTCTGCGTTCCTTGGAACACGCTCATCCGTCGCCTTCGGCGACACCTTCTCCCACACGGGGAGAAGAGGGAGCCCCGCTATCCGAACTTGCCCGTCCTCGGGAAACCCTTCGGCACCATGCGACCGGCGGCTGCGCGAGCGCCGATCCACTCGGCCAATTCCTCGCGCGACTTGGTGAAGGTGCGGTCGGCCGAATCCTGCCAGGTCAGCCCCGCTGCAATCGTGAAGGTCTTAAGGTCCAGCACGCCGCCGTCCTTGTATTTCTGCAGGCGCACACCCTTGCCGCGCGCCATTTCCGGGATTTCGGACAGCGGGAAGATCAGCATCTTGCGGTTCTCGCCGACAATGGCGAGATGGTTGCCGGCGACCGGAATGCAGCGTTTGGCCTCGTCCGGCGCCTTGACGTTCATCACCTGCTTGCCCTTGCGGGTGTTGGCGATCACCTCTTCCTCGGAGACGACGAAGCCGTTGGCGTCGTAGGAAACCAAGAGCAGCTTGCGCTTCGGGTCGTGGACAAAGGCGGTGACGATGTCCTGGTCGTTTTCCATGTCGACGATGATGCGGATCGGCTCGCCATGGCCGCGCCCGCCCGGCAGCCGGTCGGCGCCGATGGTGTAGAACTTGCCGCCGGTGGTGAAGACCAGGATCTTGTCGGTCGTCTGCGCGTGGAAGGCGAGCTTCAGGCTGTCGCCTTCCTTGAAGGCAAGCTGCGAATAGTCGGTCAGGTGACCCTTCATCGCGCGGAGCCAGCCCTTTTCCGAAACCACGACGGTGACAGGCTCGCGCTCGATCATGGCGTGCGCGATATCGGTGAGGTCATGCTCGGGCGCGTCGGCGAACTGGGTGCGGCGTTTGCCGAGCTTGGTCTCCGGACCGAACTTCTTACGAACCTCAGCGACTTCCCACTTGATCGTCGCCCATTGCTTGGCGTGGGAGGCAAGCAATGCCTCGATCTGCTTCTTCTCCTCGGTAAGGCCGTCGAACTCCTTGCGGATTTCGATCTCTTCCAGCTTGCGCAGGGCGCGCAGCCGCATGTTCAGGATGGCTTCGGCCTGATTGTCGGTGAGCGACCAGCGGGCCATCATCACCTGCTTGGGCTCGTCCTCCTCGCGGATGATCCTGATCACCTCGTCGATGTTCAAATAGGCGATCAGATAGCCGGCCAGGATTTCCAGCCGCTTCTCGATCTCGCCCAGCCGATATCTCGAGCGGCGGATCAGCACGTCGCGGCGGTGATCGAGCCATTCCTTCAGCACGCCCTTCAGCGACAGGACGTTCGGCACCTTGCCGCGCGACAGCACGTTCATGTTGAGCGGGAAGCGGCTTTCGAGCTCGGTCAGCTTGAACAGCGATTCCATCAGGATGCCTGGATCGACGCTGCGGCTCTTCGGCGCCAGCACGATACGGATATCCTCGGCGCTTTCGTCGCGGACGTCCTCGAGCAGCGGCAGCTTGCGCGCCATCAGCAGCTCGGCGATCTTCTCGATCAGCCTGGCCTTCTGGACGCCATAGGGGATTTCCGTAACGACAATGCTCCAGGTGCCCCTGCCCTGGTCCTCCTGGCTCCATCTGGAGCGCACGCGGAAACCGCCGCGGCCGCTCTCATAGGCTTCGAGGATCGAGGCGCGGCTGTCGACGATGATGCCGCCGGTCGGGAAATCCGGCCCTTGGACGAAATCCATCAGCTTCGCCACCGGCGCGTCCGGATGCTCGATCAGATGAAGTGCCGCGTCGCAAAGCTCGGCGGCGTTGTGCGGCGGGATCGAGGTCGCCATGCCGACCGCAATGCCGGACGAGCCGTTGGCGAGCAGGTTCGGGAAGGCGCCGGGTAGAACGGAGGGTTCCTCGTCCTCCTCATTATAGGTCGGCCGGAAGTCGACGGCGTCCTCGGTGATGCCGGCAAGCAGCTCAGTCGCCACCTCCGTCATGCGCGCTTCGGTGTAGCGCATGGCGGCGGCGTTATCGCCGTCGATATTGCCGAAATTGCCCTGCCCGTCGACCAGCGGGTAGCGCATCGAGAATTCCTGCGCGAGCCGCACCAGCGCGTCGTAGATCGACTGGTCGCCATGCGGATGGAACTTACCCATCACCTCGCCGACGATGCGGGCGCATTTGGCGAAGCCCTGATCCGGGTTGAGCCGCAAGAGCCGCATGGCATGCATGATGCGGCGATGGACCGGCTTCAGTCCGTCCCGCACATCCGGCAGCGCCCGGTGCATGATGGTCGACAGCGCATAGGCAAGATAGCGCTTCTCGAGCGCTTCCTTCAGATCGACCGGTTCGATGTTGTCGCCGCCGCCATTGTCTTCAGGCGGCAAATGCCTTTTGCCCATGGATTTGGACTAGCCGAGCGGGTGATTCGCGGCAAGCGCCGGGTTGGCAGTCGGCGGATTCGTCGCAAATGGCGACGTGAAGGATTTCACGGAAGCGGCAAGTTGAACATTCCAGTTTGCCCATTCTGCAACCGGCCCCGGCAGCAAGCGGGCTAACCGGCCAACATCAATCTGTTACATGCGCCCTCTATCTGGGCAGGCAACGCGCCGGCGCAGGAGAGCCGCGGTCTTCATGACAAATTCACCGCATCATGCAAAGCGTGCCGGCCGGGTTTGCTTTTCATCGCCGTTTTCGACAAATGTGCCGGGAAACGCCTTGTTCCCGACCCGTTCGTCGCGGAATGGTGATGGAGTAGAATTCAAAAACACTTTTCAGGACAGGGAACTCGCCATGAAAATTCAACGCTCAATGCTCAAGAAACTGGCTTTTTCAACCATTCTGCTGGCCCTGCCGCTCAACACCGCCTTCGCCGCCGATCCGGCGGTGGCCGACCGCGTCAAGGCGGCCCTTGCCGCCCAGGGCGTCGACATTTCCTGGACCGGCGTCTCCGGCGACAATTCGAACGCGGTGCTGCAGGGCGTGTCCATCAAGCCGGCAGCCGAGAAGGAAGCCCTGCCGATCGGCGACGTGAAGCTGGAGGGCATCACCGAGGCCAATGGCGGCTTCGAGATCGCGACCGTCTCGAGCTCGGCATTCGAGCGCAGCCAGGACGGCGTGACGCTCAACCTCAGCCCCGTTGTCATTCACGGCATGAAGGTGCCGGCCGAAGGCAGCACCGACCCGCTCGGCTCGCTGATGATGTACAAGTCGGCCGAGCTCTCCAACATGACCGTCAAGGTCGGCGACAAGACGGCCTTCTCGATGGACGGGCTGGCCGTCCAGATCACCCCGCCGGCCGACGGCAAGGCGATGGACTTCACCGCCAACACGGAAAAGTTCAACGCCGACCTGACACTGGTCGAGGACCCGAAGTCGAAGGAGGCGATTCAAGCGCTCGGCTACCAGAATATCTCCGGTACGGTCTCGATGGCCGGCACCTGGCAGCCCAGCGACGGCAAGATGGAGCTCTCGAAATACGACATCTCGGTCGAGAATGCCGGCACGCTCGGCATGACCTTCAATCTCGGCGGCTACACCCTCGACTTCATCAAGTCGATGCAGGAGATGCAAAAGAAGTTCGCTGCACAGCCCGAGGGTGCCGACAATTCCGCGCAGGGCATGGCCATGCTCGGCCTCTTGCAGCAGCTTTCCTTCAACGGCGCCTCGGTGCGCTTCGACGACGATTCGCTGACCGGCAAGGTGCTCGACTATGTCGGCAAGCAGCAGGGCATGTCCGGCAAGGACGTCGCCAATCAAGCCAAGGCGATCGTGCCGTTCGGCATGGCGCAGCTCAACAATCCCGAACTGACGGCCGAGGTGTCAGCCGCGGTCAACAAGTTCCTCGACGACCCCAAGAGCCTCGAGATCTCGGCCGAGCCGCCGGCGTCGGTGCCGTTCGCGCTGATCATGGCCGGCGCCATGTCCAACCCGCTCGACCTGCCGAAGACGCTGGGCGTGAAGGTCAAGGCGAACGAGGACTGATCGGGGGCGCCGCGCACCTGCCAGCATTATCCAACGGCGGTTCGGATGATCCGGATCGCCGTTTTCCTACGATCAGGGCCTGACCTCCTCGACGAAGGCGTTTGTCGCTCTTTACAGGAGTATGTCGGACCACCCCGCCCTGCCGTGACCCTCCTCGGGGTCTCGGGCCTGGCATTCCCGCAGCAATTGGTTGAAATCCGGGCGGTTGCCCACACGCTCTGACCCAATCCTTGAGAAAATGGCTCTGGAGCGAAGGCCAGCCGCCAATCACTCCCGGAGCTACCATCGATTCAGGATGAGTCCCCGCGTCTCAGTCCTTCTTCGCGACGGCGACGCGCAGCGACAGCTCCCGAAGCTGCTGCGGGGTGGCCTCCGAAGGCGCGTTCATCAGCAGGTCATAGGCCTGCTGGTTCATCGGGAACATGGTGACCTCGCGCAGGTTCTTGGCGCCGACCAAAAGCATGACGATGCGGTCGATGCCGGCCGCCATGCCGCCATGCGGCGGCGCGCCATACTGGAAGGCGCGGTAGAGGCCGCCGAAGCGCTCCTCGACCGTCTGGCGATCGAGGCCGACCATCTCGAAGGCCTTGACCATGGTCTCCGGCAGGTGGTTGCGGATGCCGCCGGATGCGATCTCGAAACCGTTGCAGACCATGTCGTATTGGAACGCCTTGATGCCCAGCGGCTCCTGGCCGCCGAGCGCGTCGATGCCGCCCTGCGGCATGGAGAACGGATTGTGGGCGAAGTCGATCTTCTTCTCATCCTCGTTCCATTCGAAGAACGGAAAGTCGACGATCCAGCAGAGTTCGAAGCGATCGCGGTCGACGAGGTTCAATTCCTCGCCGGCGCGGGTGCGCGCGGCGCCCGCGAAGGAAACGAACTTCTTCGGGTCACCGGCGACGAAGAAGGCGGCATCGCCATCGGCAAGGCCAAGCTGCTGGCGCACCGCCTCGGTGCGTTCCTCACCGATGTTCTTGGCGATCGGTCCGGCGCCTTCGAGCTTGTCGCCCTCCTTGCGCCAGAAGATGTATCCGAGGCCTGGCTGGCCCTCGCCCTGCGCCCAGGAGTTCATGCGATCGCAGAAGGCGCGGCTGCCGCCGGTCTTGGCGGGGATAGCCCAGACTTCGGCCTTCGGATCGTTGGCCAGGATGTTGGCGAAGACCTTGAAGCCGGAATCGCGGAAATGATCCGAGACCGCCTGCATCTCGATCGGGTTGCGCAGGTCCGGCTTGTCGGTGCCGTAGGTCCGCATCGCCTCGTCGAAGGGAATGCGACGGAATTGCTGAGTCACCGGCTTGCCGGCGGCAAAGGTCTCGAAGACGCCGCGAAGCACCGGCTCCATGGTGGAGAGCACGTCATCCTGCTCGACGAAGCTCATCTCGAGATCGAGCTGGTAGAACTCGCCGGGCAGGCGGTCGGCGCGCGGATCCTCGTCACGGAAGCAGGGCGCGATCTGGAAGTAGCGGTCGAAGCCGGAGACCATGATCAGCTGCTTGTACTGCTGCGGCGCCTGCGGCAGGGCATAGAAGGTGCCGGGATGGATGCGCGACGGCACCAGGAAGTCGCGCGCGCCTTCGGGCGACGACGCGGTCAGGATCGGCGTCGAGAATTCGGTGAAACCGACCTCGCCCATGCGCTTGCGCATCTCGGCGATGATCTTGGTGCGCGCAACGATGTTCCTGTGCAGCGTCTCGCGGCGCAGGTCGAGGAAGCGGTATTTCAGGCGGATGTCCTCGGGGTATTCAGGCTCGCCGAACACCGGCAGCGGCAGCTCCTTGGCCGCCGAGAGCACTTCGATCTCGCGCGCGAAAATCTCGATCTCGCCAGTCGGCAAATTGGCGTTGACGGTCTCCGGCAGGCGCGCCTTGACCTCGCCGTCGATGCGGATCACCCATTCGCCGCGCACCGTCTCGGCGACCTTGAAGGCCGGCGAGTCCGGGTCGGCGACGATCTGGGTCAGGCCGTAATGGTCGCGCAGATCGATGAAGAGCAGCCCGCCATGGTCGCGCACGCGATGCACCCAGCCGGACAGGCGGACCGAATTGCCGACGTCGGTCTTTCTCAATTGGGCACAGGTGTGGCTGCGGTAACGATGCATTGTCATTGGTGGAGTCCGGAATTGCGGGCGAAAGCCCGGCTCGAAAATTGGCGCGAAAAGCGCATGAGAGGCCGGCTTTGTCAAGGCAAGCGGTCACACGCAGGCGCGGTGCCCCAGGTCAGGCAAAGTGGATTTCGGCACCCAGGCGCTCGAAATCGGCAAGGATGGGTGAAGGCGCCGTCTTGTCCACCACCAGATGGCTTATCGCGTCGGGCGCGGCGACGCGATAAGGCGCTGCGGTGGCGAGCTTGTCGTTGGTGACGGCGATCACGATGCCGGCGCTATTCCTGGCCATAGCGCGCTTGACCTCCGCTTCCGCCGAATCGAAGGCGGTGACGCCACGCGAGGGCATCGAGGCCGCAGGAGCCAAGGAAGAACAGATCGGCGCCAAGCTGCGCCACGGCGGCCAGCGTATCGCCGCCGACACAGGTGCCGAGGTCGCGGACATACCTGCCGCCCAGCACAAACAGCTCGACCAGGGGCAGATCGGCGAGTGCCGATGCGACGCCCGGCGAATTGGTAGCGACCGTCAGCTCTGGAGCGCGGGCTTCTTCGGCGCCGGGCTGTTCGGCGGCGCCATGGCGCATCTCGGCCTGTGGCCGCAGCTGCATCTGGCGCTGGTGGTGCCGATGGTGACCATTGCAACGGCCCTGTTTCTCGGCGGCTTCGAGCCGGCGCCCGCCCGCTTCGCCAACTCCTGCGACAAGGCGCCGATGTTCGCGCGGCCGACATTGCCGATCCTGGTCCTGGTCGCTGTGACGCTTTCGGCGATGCTCCTCGAAGGCGCCAGCATCGACTGGTCGGCGATCTACATGCGCACCGTCTTCGACTCCGGCCCCTTCGTCACCGGCTTGACCGTGGCGCTGTTTGCCTTCTCGCAGGCAACCACACGCTTTTTCGCCGACTCCTTCGTCGACCGCCACTCGCCAAGCGGGGTCGCGCGCGTGCTCTTGGCAGCGATGGCGGCCGGCGTGCTCATCGTCTTCTTCTCGCCGCTGCCGGCCGTTTCGATGCTTGGCTTTGCCCTGTTGGGCATTGGCAGCAGCGCCCTCTTCCCGCTGGCGATCTCCGCCGCCGCGCAACGGACGGATCGCCCGGCGGCGATCAACGTCGCGGCGCTCTCACAGATTTCCTTCATCGCTTTCCTGCTCGGCCCGCCGCTGCTCGGCTTCGTATCGGACCATTGGGGCATCCGCTCCGCCTATGGCATCGGCATCCCCTTCATCGTGCTCAGCCTGCTGACGGTAGGTTCACTTGGCCGGAGGCCGGCCGCGGAGAACATCCATGCGTTTCCGGGCGAGACACCTGCTACGGTCGAGCTGGAGATAGAAATATGGGCCGGCAAGGCTTAGGACACCCCTACCCCAATTGGCAGCCCATCTCCTCGGCCGGGTGCAAGGATGTGAAGTTGCATTTGCCGCTGGCGTTGACAGGATCTATGGTCCAAGAAGAGGTCACAGATCCGTGATTGCCTCTCTTTAATGTCGTCCATCCGTCCGCTTATTCCGCTCCTGATTGCCGCAGGCATCCTGCTTGGCGGCAATGGGCTGCAGGGAACGCTGATTGCCTTGCGCGGGGCGCAGGAAGGCTTTTCCGCTTCCGATATCGGCCTGATGGGCACGTTCTATTTCGCCGGTTTCCTGCTCGGCTGCCTAGCCGTCACGCGTATCCTGAAGGCGGTCGGCCACGTCCGGACTTTTGCCGCGCTGGCCGCGATCGCCTCGGTCGGCACGCTGCTTCTGGTGCTCGTCATCGACCCCGTCATGTGGTGCGCGGTGCGCTTTGCCGGCGGCTTCTGCTTTGCCGGCCTGTTCACCGTCATGGAAGCCTGGCTGAATTCCGGCGTCGGCAACAAGGACCGCGCGCGGGTGCTCGCCATATATCGCATGGTCGACATCGGCTCGGTTACCGGCGCGCAATTCCTGATTCCGATCTTCGGCGCCGGCGGTTTCGCCACCTTCGCCGTCATGTCGATGATGATCACCTTTTCGCTGGTGCCGGTCTCGCTCGGGGACCGCTCGAACCCGGCGCCTCCGGAAGACGTCAAGCTCGACCTGCCGCGCGTCTGGCGGATCTCGCCGCTCGGCTCGATCGGCTGCATCGCCGTCGGCGTCACAAACAGCGCCTTTCGCACGCTGTCGCCGGTCTATGCCGAGGAGATCGGCATGTCGGTTGCCGATGTCGTGACCTTCGTCAGCGTCGGCATTTTTGGAGGCGCCCTCATCCAATATCCGCTTGGCTATCTCTCCGACCGCCGAGACCGGCGCTCGGTGCTGCTGGCGACGACGTGCTGCGCCATGCTTGCCGCGCTGGCGCTGGCCTTCGTGGCGCGAGCCGACCCGTTCCTCAACTTCATCATCGTTTTCATCTTCGGCAGCTTCGCCATGCCGCTCTATTCACTATCGGCAGCGCATGCCAACGACCGCGCCGGCAAAGGCGAATTCGTGCTGATCAACGCGGCGTTGATGCTGTTCTACTCCTTCGGCGCGATCGGCGGTCCGATTGCGGCCTCGGCGATGATGCAACATTTCGGGCCGAGCGCGCTGTTCGTTTTCAACGCCGTCGTCTATGCCGTTCTCATCATCGTGATCCTCTACCGCATGCAGGTGCGGTCGGGTGTGCCGGCCGGCAGCCGCAGCCGCTTCACCGCGCTTTTGCGCACGTCGACGCTATTCGCGCGGCTGGCGCGGCGGGGTGGCGATTCAGACAAGCAGGATTAGGCGTTTCAGCGTTTCGCGGACACGCCGAACCGCTCTATCTCTTTGATTTTACGCAATTACGGACGGAAAACTGTTCGTCACTTTTCCTGGAATTGCTCTAACTGCGGCTTGACGAAAGCGCTTGCGGCTGAAATTGAAGAGGCCTGATATGATGCCAAAAGCGAATTGATGCACGTCATCACCACCCAGAAAGAACTCGAGAGCGTCATCGCGGCGTTCGAAAAGTCCGAATTCGTAACCGTCGACACCGAATTCATCCGCGAAACGACCTTCTGGCCGATCCTCTGCCTCATCCAGATGGCCGCGCCAGGCGTGACGGCGCTGATCGATCCGCTTTCGCCCGACATCGACCTCAAACCCTTCTTCCGGCTGATGGCCAACGAAGCGGTGGTCAAGGTTTTTCACGCCGCACGCCAGGACATCGAAATCATCGTTCATCTGGGCGACCTGGTGCCGCATCCTGTGTTCGACACGCAGGTGGCGGCCATGGTCTGCGGCTTCGGCGACAGCGTCTCCTACGATCAGCTGGTGCAGCGCATCACCGGCGCGCGGCTCGACAAATCCTCGCGCTTCACCGACTGGCGGCACCGGCCGCTCTCCGACAAGCAACTCGAATACGCGCTCGCCGACGTCACCCACCTGATCAAGGTATATGAGCACCTCAGCGCCGAGCTGAAGCGCGAGGACCGCGCCCACTGGCTCAACGAGGAGATGGACGTCCTCACCTCGCGCCAGACCTACGATCCGCATCCGGAGGATGCCTGGAAGCGGCTGAAGATGCGGCTGCGCAAGCCGCAGGAGCTGGCGATCGTGCAGGCGGTGGCGGCATGGCGCGAACGCGAGGCGCGCGAGCGCGACGTGCCGCGCGGCCGCGTGCTCAAGGACGATGCGATCTACGAAATCGCGCAACAGGCGCCGCGCGACGCGACTGCGTTGGGGCGGCTGCGGACGACGCCGAAGGGCTGGGAGCGTTCGGCGACGGCAACCGCGCTGCTCAGCGCCGTCAACACCGCCCTTTCCCTTCCGAAGGAAGCGATGCCCAAACTGCCGAAGACATTCCAGCCGCCGGAGGGCTCGAGCGCGGCGGCGGAACTGCTCAAGGTGCTGCTCAGGATCGTCGCCGAGAAGGAAGGCGTCGCCTCCAAGGTGCTCGCCTCGAGCGACGACATCGACCGCATCGCCGCCGAGGGTGATGCCGCCGACGTGCCGGCGTTGCAAGGCTGGCGGCGTGCCGTGTTTGGCGAACAGGCGCTTAGACTGGTGCGCGGCGAGATCGGCATCAAGTTCGACAAGCGCAGGATAGCGGTGTTCGACCTCTAAAGCGCGTCGCGCTGAAACGGTTTCCGGCAACGTGCTTCAAATACTTGAGTTGATGGCGTGTCGTTGTCCCAGAACCGCGCACACTTCTGAGCGACAAGCATCAGTCTACACCGCCCCAAGCAGGTGCAGCGCGAACCAGATCCAGGCGACGAGAAGGATGCCCGCGCCGAGGAAGAAGGCGCGGCTGCGGTGCAGCAGATAGTTTCTGGTGAGATGCACCCAGGCATGCACATAGCGCGTCACGACGAAGAGCCACGTCAGCGTCAGCGTCAGGTAATTCACGCCATTGGTAACGAACAGCGCCAAGCATAGCACGTGAAAGAGGACCGGCAGCTCGAACTGGTTGATGAGGTTGTTGGCGACGGTAACGCTTGAGGCCGGCTCGGTCGAGCGGACCTTGTACTGGCTGATCTTGGCCTCGCCGGACTTCACGGCAAGATAACGCCGCTTCAGCATCACCAGATAGACGATGTAGACCAGCAGCACCTGCGCCAGCATCGGCCAGAAGATGGCGGTCTGGTTCATCTTGCCCCTACCGTTTAACGCCGCCGCTGCCCGGCAAGCGCCAGGACCGCAACGACCGCGAAGGGGATCGCCAGAAGCGTGAACTTTGTCACGGTCAGCGACGAGGCGAAGGCCAGCGAATCGGGATTGGCCGACTGGAAATCCGACAAAAGCCGCGCCACGGCGAAGTTCTGCGCGTAGTCGGCGACCGTATAGGGCAGCACCAGGACCAGTGCCGACAGCGCCTGCACTTGCGCAGGCATGGAGCGGAAAGTGCTGAGCCGCCTGCCGAAGGCCAGGATCAGGCTGAGCAAGGTGAGCGACAGCAGCGCCGGGAAGAGCAGATCAAACGTCAGATAATGCCAAACGATGATGATCTCGCTGCCGCGCCGGCCGAGCGCCGTCAGCCATGCCATGCCCTCATCTGGCGTGAAGCCGGTAACACGCATGTCGAGCGAAGGAAGCCCGCCGCTCAGGTGGCGGAAATAAAAGAACTCGAGCGCCGTCATGGCGATGAAGATCGCCGCGGACCCAATCGAGAGCGCCGCCGCGTGACGCGACAGGCGCAACACCGTGACGATCAGGTTGCGCCATAGTCCCAAGCGATCCGGCCGCTCGTCCGCCTGATCAAAGTCCGCCCGGATAGTTCGGGCTTTCGCGGGTGATCGTGACGTCATGGGCGTGGCTTTCACGAAGTCCGGCGTTTGATATGCGCACAAAGGTGGCGCGTTCGCGGAACTCGGCAAGATCGCGCCCACCGACATAACCCATAGCGGCTTTCAGGCCGCCCGCAAGCTGGTGCAGCACGCCAGCCACAGGTCCTTTGTAGGGAACCTGTCCTTCGATGCCCTCCGGAACCAGTTTCAAGGTGTCGCGCACCTCGGCCTGGAAGTAGCGATCGGCCGAGCCACGCGCCATGGCGCCGACCGAACCCATGCCGCGATAAGCCTTGAAGGAGCGGCCCTGGTGCAGATAGACCTCGCCCGGGCTCTCGTCGGTGCCGGCAAGCAGCGAGCCGATCATGGCGGCACTTGCGCCGGCGGCGAGCGCCTTGGCGAGATCGCCCGAATATTTGATGCCGCCATCGGCGATGACGCTCACGCCCGACTTCTCAGCCGTCTCCACCGCCGACATGATCGCCGACAGCTGCGGCACGCCGACGCCGGCGACGATGCGGGTGGTGCAGATCGAGCCGGGGCCGATACCGACCTTGACGGCGTCGGCGCCGGCATCGATCAGCGCCTGCGTGCCCTCGGCGGTGGCCACGTTGCCGGCCAGGATGCGCACCGAATTGGAGAGCTTCTTCGCCCGCGTCACCGCGTCCAGCACGCGCCGCGAATGGCCGTGCGCGGTGTCGATGACCAGAAGGTCGACGCCGGCATCGATCAGGCGCTCGGCGCGCTCGAAGCCGTCGTCGCCGACGCTGGTGGCGGCCGCGGCGCGCAGCCGCCCCTGAGCGTCCTTGGTGGCGTGCGGGTTGAGCTGCGACTTCTCGATGTCCTTGACGGTGATCAGGCCGACGCAATTGCCCTTGCGGTCGACCACCACCAGCTTCTCGATGCGATGCTTGTGCAACAGGCGCTTGGCCTCGTCCTGGTCGACATTCTCTTTCACCGTGATCAGGTTCTCACGGGTCATCAATTCGTAGACCTTCTGCGACGGATCGGAGGCGAAGCGCACGTCGCGGTTGGTGAGGATCCCGACCAGCCGGCCGACCGTATGACCGCCGGTGCCGCCGTTCTCGACCACCGGAATGCCGGAAATGCCATGAGCGCGCATCAGTGCCAGGGCGTCGGCGAGCGTGGCGTCGGGGCCGATGGTAACGGGATTGACCACCATGCCGGATTCGAACTTCTTCACCTGCCTGACCTGCTCGGCCTGCTCGGCCGGCGAGAAATTGCGGTGGATGACGCCGATGCCGCCGGCTTGCGCCATGGCGATCGCCAGCCTCGCTTCGGTGACCGTGTCCATGGCGGCCGAGAGGATCGGCACGTTGAGGTCGATGTCGGTGGCGATGCGGGTGCGGATATCGGTCTGGCCGGGCATGACCTCCGAATGGCCGGGCTGCAACAGCACGTCGTCGAAGGTCAGCGCCAATGCGCCGGTGGACGTCTCGATGATTTTTGCCATGGCCAGTCCTTTTTGAATGCGGAAAAGGCGCTGGGCCGAAATGGCCAGCGCCGACTCTCATCTTCCCTTTCAGG
The DNA here is from genome assembly GCF_029625845.1 of Mesorhizobium sp. WSM4898. Lineage (NCBI taxonomy): Bacteria > Pseudomonadati > Pseudomonadota > Alphaproteobacteria > Hyphomicrobiales > Phyllobacteriaceae > Mesorhizobium > Mesorhizobium sp. WSM4898. The sequence goes on from NZ_JARTVQ010000003.1 coordinate 736,581, forward strand.
ATTGGCGCTGGCTGGTAACACGTCCCGCAGGCGATGAAAAGCCGATCGTTGCGAGACGCTTCAGGTTCCTATTCCGCACCTAGGAGAGCATCCAGCAGAGCGTGCCGCGGCGATGCAAAAGGATTGACGACGGTTACACCGCCCCAGGTAAAGCCATCCTGCAGATCTTCCGACAGGAGTAGCCGGCAACCCGTTTGCGAAGCAGTCGAAAGAATGACAGCATCCCAGATGCCGAAACGATGGTCTGCCGCAAGATCGACAGCCTTCATCATCACTTCCGGCGTCGTTCCGGCAACCGCGAAGGCGTCGCTCCAGCTAAGCAGCTTATCCCGAGCTTCCTGGGAATGTCTTCCGGCCTTGCGGACGAGAACATTGAACAGTTCGCCCAGCACCTGGACCGGAATGACCGCGGCCTCTCGTGGAACGTTGCGTAGCAGTTCGATAACGGCGTCGCGCTTCTCCGCGTTGTTAACGCCCTCAGCATAGGCCAGGACGTTGGGGTCGATGGCGACCTTCACCGATCGTCCTCATAAAGTTCATCGCGGGTCCAGTGTCCGGCATTGAGGATCGGCTGCCGTTCGAGGCGCGACAGCAATGCTGCGTGCGAGCGGGAGGCCACGCCCTCGTGCTTCTGCGCAGGCACGATCCGCGCCACCGGCCGCCCATGGGTGGTCACGACGTAGCTGTAGCCCTCGCGTACATCACGCAGGATGTGGGAAAACCTGCGATTGGCATCGGCTGCCGAAACGGTTTCGTCCATGGCTGCATAACCTGTAGTTATTTTCACTACAATAACCCAGAGGCTCTGTTTATCAAGCGGCGCGCGCGATGTTTCCCAGCGAGGGTTGCGGTCGCACAAAAGTGACAGCAAATTAATGCGACATCCGGGCCAATTGGTGGTACCGCCCCGGCGTGCCGGCTCGCCCCCAAAGCCAGGCCCGGAATCGCGAAGTCAAATCAGGGCGTCCCCTTGAACCGCATCATCCCGCTCATCCTGGCGGTCGCACTTTTCATGGAGAACATGGATTCGACCGTGATCGCGACCTCGCTGCCGGCAATCGCCATCGACATCCACACCAGCCCGATCGCGCTGAAGCTGGCGCTGACGGCCTATCTCGTGTCGCTGGCAATCTTCATTCCGATTAGCGGCTGGATGGCGGACCGGTTCGGGGCCAAGAACGTGTTTCGCGCCGCGATCGCCGTCTTCATTGCCGGCTCGGTCGCCTGCGCCTTCTCCAATTCGCTGCCGGCCTTCGTGGTGTCGCGTTTCCTGCAAGGCATGGGCGGCGCCATGATGACGCCGGTCGGGCGCCTGGTGCTGGTGCGCGCGACGCCAAAGAGCGAGCTCGTCGCGGCGATGTCATGGCTGACGGTGCCGGCGCTGGTCGGGCCGTTGGTCGGCCCGCCGATCGGCGGCTTCATCACCACCTATTTCACTTGGCACTGGATCTTTTTGATCAACGTGCCGATCGGGCTTTTGGGCATCTGGCTTGCCACCCGCTATTTGCCGGAAACCGACCCCGCCAAAACGCCGCCGCTCGACTTCCCGGGCTTCGTGCTCAGCGGCCTCGCGGCGTCCGGCATCGTCCTCGGCCTCTCGGTGGTCAGCCTCCCCGCTTTGCCGCCGATCGCCGGCTTCATTACCGTTGCCGTCGGCCTGGTTTCGGGCGTGCTTTATCTGCTGCATGCTCGGCGCGCCAGGAACCCGCTGTTGGCGCTGGAGCTCTTCAGAAACCAGGTGTTCCGCTCCTCCGTGCTCGGCGGCTCGCTGTTCCGCATCGGCATCGGCGCGGTGCCTTTCCTGCTGCCGCTGATGTTCCAGATCGGCTTCGGGCTGACGCCGTTCCAGTCCGGTATGATCACCTTCGTCTCCGCGGTCGGCGCCATCGGCATGAAGTTCGTCACCGCGCTGCTCTTCAGGCTCGCCGGGTTCCGGCGGGTGCTGATCTGGGGATCGCTGATCGCCGCCGGCTCGATTGCCATCTACGGCCTTTTCACCCCCGCAACCGCCTATGCGCTGATGCTCGCGATCCTTTTGGTCGGCGGCTTCATCCGCTCGATGTTCTTCACCGGCGTCAACGCGCTGTCCTACGCCGAAGTATCGACCGCCGACACCAGCAAGGCGACGCCGATTGTTGCCGTGTTCCAGCAGTTGTCGATCGCGCTCGGCGTGGCGCTGGCCGGCGGCATCCTCGAAGTGTCGACTTCGATCCATGGCGGCCCGCTGACGCTTGGCGATTTCCACATCGCCTTCTTCATCGTCGCGGCGGTTTCGGCGGCGGCATCGCTGACCTTCATGCGGCTGGCGCCGGACGCCGGCAATGCGGTGTCGGGACATGGCAAATTGACGACGCCGAAGACGCTGGAGGCGGTGGGGACCGCGGGGAAATGAGCGCCACCTTTCCCTTCTCTCCTGACAAGGGGAGAAGGTTAGGCGCTACCCCTTGAACTCCTTCGCCAGCAGGTAAAGCTCCACCGACTCGTCGCGCGAGGCCGGCGGCTTCACATGATGAACCGAGCGGAAATTCTGCTTGAGCCGCGAGAGAAGCTCGTTCTCGGCCCCGCCCTGAAAGGTCTTGGCGAGGAAATGGCCGCCGGGCTTCAAAACCTGCAGGGCGAAATCCGCCGCCACTTCGCACAAATGCATGGTGCGCAGATGATCGGTCCGGCGATGCCCGGTGGTGGGGGCAGCCATGTCCGACAGCACGACATCGGGCTGACCGCCGAGCGCCTCTGACAGCTTTTGCGGCGCGTCGTGATCAAGGAAATCCAACTGCAGGATGACAGCGCCCGGCACCGCGTCCATCTCAAGATAGTCGATGCCGACGACATGCGGGTTTTCCGCGCTCGATTTCGTGCGGGCCGCCGCCACCTGGCACCAGCCGCCGGGCGCGGCGCCGAGGTCGATCACCTTCATGCCGGGTCTCAAAAGATGATGCTTGTCGTCGATCTCGGTGAGCTTGTAGGCGGCGCGCGAACGGTACCCATCGGCCTTGGAGCGCTGCACATAAGGGTCGTTCATGTGCCGCTCGAGCCAGCGGCGCGAGGATTCCTTCAGGCCGCTCTTCTTCTTGATCCGGGTCTTCAGCACGCGCATGCCCGCCGAGCCCGGCTTCTCTGGCTTCCTGCTCATTGTCGGCCGCGCCCGTCATGACGCCAGACGCCGTCATCGGCCATCAGTTCGCTCAATATGCCTTCGCGCAAGCCGCGGTCGGCGACCCGCAGCCGCTCCGACGGCCACACGCCGCGGATCGCTTCCAGGATGGCGCAGCCGGCAAGCACCAGGTCGGCGCGGTCGGCGCCGATGCAGGGATTGGCGACGCGCTGCTGGAAATCCCAGCCGATCAGTTTTTCCACCATGCGGTCGACGCTCTGACGGTCCATCCACAGCCCGTCGACGCGGCGGCGATCGTAGCGCTCGAGGTCGAGATGGACGCCGGCCAGCGTCGTCACCGTGCCGGAGGTGCCGAGCAGATGGAAATTCGGACTGGCGAGCACATGCGCGAGCCGGTCGCGCCCGTCGAAGGCTTTGAGCCGCACCGCAACGTCATCGACCATGGCGGCGAAGGTCTCGCGCGTCACCGTGCGACCGCCGAAACGTTCGGCGAGCGAGACGACACCCACGGGCAGCGACGTCCAGGAGACGATGTGGTTGGCGAGCTGCGGCGAGCGTTGGCCGCGCGTGAGGTCGATCAATGCGATCTCGGACGAGCCGCCGCCAATGTCGAACAGCACCACGCCGCGCGTTTCGCGCTCGACCAGCGAGCCGCAGCCAGAGACGGCCAGCCGGGCCTCGGTCTGGCGATCGATGATCTCCAGCTTCAGACCGGCCTCGCGCTCGACCCGTTCGAGGAAGTCGACGCCGTTTTCGGCCGAGCGGCAGGCCTCGGTGGCGATCAGCCTCGCCTTCCTGATCTTGCGGTTGCGCAGCTTGTCTCCGCAGACCTTCAACGCCTCGACGGCACGGTCCATGGCCGCCTGGCCGAGCCGCCCGCTGGCCGAAAGCCCCTCGCCCAGCCTGACAATGCGCGAGAACGCATCGATGACGCGGAACTGGCCGTGGCGGGCGGGCACCGCGACCAGCAGCCGGCAATTGTTGGTGCCGAGATCGAGCGCTGCGAATACCGGCAGTTCCTGATGCGACGGGCGCGCGCCATTTGGAAGCGACGGTCGCGGCTGGGGGACGATCGGCGCGGGTTCAGGCGCAAGGCTGGCGGGAGCGGCGACGGGCCCCGGCGAGGGTATTCCGCCGTTCTCATCACGTGCGAAAACCTTGCGGCCTCGCCTGCGCTTGCGGCGCTTGCGCGTTTTGCCTTTCGGGTTCTCGCCTTGATTGTCGGCATGTCTTGCGTGCGCGCCCGCATGGCGGCTGAAACGCCCCGCGGGCGGGCCCGCCGGTACCGCCGGCGATGCCCCGGACACGCCCACTGCCGACGCGCCCGCGCCGGTATCGTGGTCTTCCACTTCAATTCCTTTCGGCGCCGCGCGAACCAGCAAGGACGCAGCAGGCACCTCGATTTGTTCAAGTTGAGAACAGACTAGCAGCGCGCTTTGCAATCACCAAGAGCGCATGGCCCGATTTTTGGCGCCGTCACGCAGGGGCCACCTCATGCCGGTTGAATAGCCGGCTTCAATCAGGCATGTCTCAATGAGACTTGGAACGGGTTTGGGCGACATCATAGCAATGAGCTTAATCGCATGACGACGACGCCATGAACTGGACGCGCTATTTCTGGCCGGTCATCGGCGTAGCGGCCGTGGTGTTCTCGCTCTGGCTGCTCATCCATGAGTTGCGCGGCATCTCACTCGACGATGTTTGGGCCGGTATCGTCGCCATCCCCCCGCGCGCCTGGGTGCTGGCGGCGCTGAGCTCGGTCGTCGCCTATGCCTCCCTCGCCGGCTACGACCACATTGCGCTGCTCCATATCGGCAAGAAAGTTTCGTGGCTGTTCGTCACGCTCTGCTCCTTCACCACCTATGCGCTGTCGCACAATATCGGCGGCTCGGTGCTGTCTGGCGCGGTGATCCGCTACCGCGCCTATGGCACCCGGGGGCTGACCGGCCAGGATGTCGGCGTGCTGGTGGCGATCTGCTGGATCACCTTCGTGCTCTCCAGCCTGCTTGTCGGGGGTCTCGTGCTGGTGCTGGAGCCGGAGATCGTCGACCGTTTCACCACGACCCCGCACCACGAGTTGGCAACAGCCGCCGGCCTCGCCATGCTGATCCTGGTTGCGGTCTATGTGTTCTGCAGCTGGCTGCATCTGAGGCCGCTCAAGGTCGGCAGCTTCCAGCTGCATTACCCGGCACTGCCGATCGTGGCGCGGCAATTGCTGATCGGCCCGGTCGAGCTGCTCGCGGCGGCGGCCATCATCTACTTTGCCTTGCCGGCGGCCGGCAATCCCGGCTATTTCGTCGTGCTCGGCGTCTTCATGATATCCTTTTCGATCGGGTTGCTGTCGCATGCGCCGGGCGCCCTCGGCGTTTTCGAGGTCGTCTTCCTGGCCGGACTGTCGCACATGGATCCGGTCGGCGTGCTCGCCGCACTCCTGGTGTTCCGCCTGTTCTACCTGATCATCCCGCTGCTGATCGGGCTCGGCGTGGTGCTGTTCTTCGAGCATTCGCAATACAGCCGCGGCGAAGGCTGAGCGTCCCCGTGCGGCCCGCGATCGAATGAGAAAAAGGCTGCGGTTGAACTGCGGCGCGGGGTTGACTATTTTCGGATGGCGGCTACAAGGCAGCGCTCGCGGCGCTTGAGCCGCCCGCTTCGCGCGATACCGACCGCGCCTGCTGGGGAATAGGTTAACGGTAGACCAGCGGACTCTGACTCCGTTAGTCCTGGTTCGAATCCAGGTTCCCCAGCCAGTCATTTTACCAAGCGAAAACAGATAGTTAGGCGGAAGCACTGCGTTCGGTTCGTGTTGCAGAGCCTTTGCAACACGCTTTCGGCTAACGCCTTGTTTTCACACGCATTACAAAACACTCCCGCGTACTCCATGGAACACGAGTGGAACACAGAATCGATGCCATGTTCCCGGCACGTTCACCCTGACCTGGACTGACAAAAATGCCCGGAAGCCGAAGCCCGACAGCCTACGTGGATTGCCATAGCCCGAATCGGAAGCGCCCGCTACGTTGCCGCAGCGAGCGCTCCAGCGGCCCCTCGCAGATAAGACGGTACGCCTCGCTTCGATGGATAATAAGCGCGCCCTAGTTGAAGCGCTGCATATTACAGGCGCGTGACTTTTCTGCCACTGAGACAGGCCCGGTAGCCGAAGCCGGAACCCTTTTTGTCCCTAAAGCCGGTGGGCAGGCTAACGACCTCCATAGCCAAATGTTATCCCAAAAACGAAGGTCCACCATCGGAAGGACGGGTCTGTGAATTTTGTCACAGACGCATCGACGCATCGGCCTAGCTTGCAGCGTGCGTTTCCTGCAGCGGTGAAGGGAAGGAGTCCTCCGATGCTTGTGAACCTTCCTATGCTTGTGAACCTTCCTCTTGTCGTGGTCGGTCCTGTCGTCGATTGGCTTGGTCGCCGAGCCGATCAGAAGGCGCAGTTGAAGGCAACGGACGAACTGAGCGAGTCACCGGACGACATGCTCAGGGACATCGGGATTTCCCGTGATGACATCGAGACCACGCGCTGGCGGTCCAGCCGAAGGGCGGTGGGCTAACAAAAAGGCCCGGAAGCCGAAGCGCCGGGCCAGGTCCACAACAATCGGGATGTGTCTCACTCATGAAGACATCCGAGCATATCATTTAAGCGGATGCTCATAAAGCCTGCGATGCGATAGCCCGCCACCGTGAGGCAGCGGGCCAGTCTGGACAATTTGTCCACTCGGTCAGGCGGCGCGTTTGCCAGCCACGATCAGGTTCGAGTGACATTCCTCCAATTCGCTCACTGTGCGCTTGGCCACGTCACGGGCGATGGCTGACAGTGAACAGACCTGATTAAGCTGTCCAGGCGTCATGCTCGGGCCGTGGCACGTGATATCGACCAGAACTTCGAGCAGCTCCGCAAGGTGACCGAGATTAAGAGTGATGTCGTCAAGATCGGGTGACTTGTTCATAGCGACACCAGCACTTCCTGCGACTGATCGGTCTCCCACGTGAGGTGATCCAGGTCGGTGTTATCCTCCTCCGCGTCGTGGCCGTCCTCATCGTCGCAGTTGTCTAGTTCAAGGTCGATCGTGTCGCAGGGTGAGCCATTGGGCGCCGTGCCGGCAAGGAATGATTGCCCGCCTCGTGCTGTCCAGCCGAGCGACGGTTCGGCATCGGCACCGTCTTCAAGGTCTTCGCTGTCCGCCTCCATGACATCGAGCGCGGTAATCAGCGCCATGGACTGGTCGAGCAGTTCATTCACCCGCCGCTGAACAGCGATTCGCCATTCGCGGGGATCCAGCCCATCTGGGACGCCATAGGGCTTCAAGCTTCCGATGATGGCAGCGGGCATAGCTCCGCCGGCTGCCCGAACACCTGTGTTCGATTGGCTCCTGGGTAACTAGGTTTATTTACTAGTTGACCGTGAACCCGAAATGACTTGCCGTCAACATCAAACTATGAAAAAATCCTAGTGAGATAAGAAAAGGACACAGAATGCTCACAACAGGAAACCAGCTTCGGGCGGCACGAGCGCTTGCAGACATGGACCAGGGGACGCTCGCGAAGCGAGCTGGCGTCAACATCAACACCATCAGCGCAATGGAGAAGCGAGGCGGCCACGGCCTGACCAGCGGATTAGACAAGATCCGAGCCGTCATGAAGGTTTTGGAGGCGGAAGGTGTCGAGTTCCTAAACCATGGCAGCCCGGGCGTTCGGCTTTCTGGCTCCGTCCAACCTAGGCCGATGCTTTTTCGTCGCGATGATGTTCCGGGTCATGGGTGGGTGGCCTTCGCCTTTGACTATGCCGGCAAACGGCACACCGCCTTCGTCCTCTACGAAGCCTTGCAGGCAAGTGACCCTCGCGACAATCCGGAAAATTTGTTCGATGAACAAGTGCATCGGATCTTAAACGTTGCGGCCGAGCGTGTGGACGCCAATCTATTGGATAGCGATGGAAAAATGATCATCGGTGAGCTACCGACTCTTGAACCAGAGGCCTGAACTAATCTGCCAAATTTTCGGCAAGCGCGAGAGCTTGCTTGCCGTGTTCAGATCGGTGCGACTTCAGAAGTAGGGAGGGAAACAATGGGCGCTTCGAAGGACGACTGGAAGGCTTATCGATCAGAACTCAGTGAACAGCTAGAGCAGGAGCGAAGGTTCATAGAGAGCGCCGAGGCAGGGCGCACGGGTATGTGGCATGTTGAGCCCGGTAAGGGGCGGGTCGACACGACCGCAGCCCACATTGAAATATCAAAGCGAGCTGCGGAAGTGCTGAGGGGTGTTATCGCAAGGATCGACCAGGACCACCTTGCTGATTGATCTGTCAGTGCCGCGTCCTTTGATATCTGCGCCTCGCCTCTGCTGCGACAAATGAGATTGGAGCCGTCTTAGGCTCAGCCTCTCTGTCGTGCTGCTCTTCGACTGGCTCCGGCTCCAAGTCGGGATCGCCATCCATTTGGTCGAGGACGTCAATTAGGTGCTCTATCGTGGTTTCGATCCTCTTGCGAAAGAACGCGCTCATTGGTCAGCCCATTCGATTTTGAGCACGCCGCCAAGCGCCTTCACCGCGCGGTGAATGTGAGTCGCTTTGACCCGCCGGCCTTTCCAAGCATTGGTGAAGATGCGGCGAGCGCCTAAGGAACGATCGAGGTCCGTCACACTCATTTTTAGATCGAATGCGCGTCGGCGGATCTCATCTACCAAGGGGTCCCCGTATGATTTGGGTGGGCGCTTGGCGAGATTTATCCTTCGGTAGTTCATCCTGTTGGCCACCTGGAGAACTGTCAGCCCAAGCTCAGCAGCTATCTCGTCTCGCGTTGCTCCGGCTGCCGCCATGCGGGACAGCGTCTTATCCTGGGCACCAGTCCAGATGTTCTGCTCTTTTGGAGGTATCAGACCACATCGTTTCGCCATATGTTGAAGCGCACGCTCTGTCCGGTGAGGCAGGAGTTTTCGAAGCGTGGCCACATTTGGCCAATGCTCCCGAAGCAGTTCGCTCTCGTTGAAAGTCCACGTGTTATCCGCGCGCACGATGCGCGCTGGACGCGGTTCAAAGGTGCCATGCATCTTGATCTCCGGGTTATTGCCGCCTGCCCGACGAAACGATGTCGCACCCGATACACCGTTCCAATCGACGAATTTGGGGGTCCACGAATTACACAGGGCCGGTGGAGGGATAGAATGGATTGAGCGCTGAAACTTAAAGTGAATTGACGCAGGGAATGGGAATTGCCGCTGGTCCCGCTCTACATTGCCGCAATCACGGCCTGATGCTGGGCAGCTCGATCTGGTTCTATCTTCGGCGCGACTTTATCGGCATGGCCGCTTGCCTAATCATCGCTGGGTTGGCGCTGTATGCCTTGCTGAGCTAGGCACCTACCTCGCGCTTTGTCCTTATGGATGATGCCGATCATTTCGGCAGGGACGTATGTTCTTCGTCAGCCGGTGCCGTGTTTCGATTCCGAGCCCCCACCGGTTAGGCCCGGCTTGCGCTGGCCTACCCCGCTAGCCTGCCGGGCCGCTGGTCGCCGCACCGGAGATGCCGGGCGATTGCCAGAGGGTTACGCGATCACGCCATGTCCTTTTGTGGGAGATTAGCTACCTTGAATGTGCGGCGGACCGCTAGTTCGCCAGGCCGGCGCCGGGCTCAGGCAATTCTCCCCCACGAGAAAAGGCGCCGGTCATTTTAGCCCGTCGCTGGGTGTGGGGGCACACCGAGCGGCGGGTTATTGGATTCTGCCGAATATTGGCATCCGCTTGATAAGCCTGCGACCCCACGCTGCCGCGCATCACGATCAGCGCCTTTTGGCTGAATTCAATTTATTAGCAGACGCGAATATACTGGCTCGCCGGCTCTTTCCCCTGCCGGCCAAGGCCCGGTGGCCACCCCAAAGCCACACCCAAAGGCCACCGGGCCACTTTCAGTGCATCGCCGTAGCTGCGAGCAGGATCAAGCCCATTGCAGCGAAAACGATGACGGCAATCATAGCGATCTGAAAGCCGTTGCCTTTCTGTCGGCGATGGTACGCTTCATTGCGAATTCCCCTTGCTGACGTTGACCTGTCATTTGGCAATGGCAGCAGTGCCGCAGTCATTTACAAATGATGTACGTGACCGTTTCGGCGATAAAATCGTCACGGTGACGAATTTGTCGCCCGCTGTGAAACCTTCGCCTCGCTGAATCATTTGATTGGGCCGGCGAGAATGAGTCCCTTCATCGTCGGTAGGAGAGAGACGGAGGCCCGCCATTCCCCAAAGGATGGCGGGCATCTGTTTGGTTTGGGGCTCAGCCGCGCGGCGGCAGCTATGGGCAGGGGGATTAGCGGGGGAAAACGTCCGCGCAGGGTTCTGTTGCCGAGTTGCTAATATTACGGTCGTCCTAGCCGGCTTCCCCGCCCCCATCGCCAAGCCGGTTAGGCCCGGCGGTCAGTTTGAATACCCCCCCAACGGACTGTCGGGCCGCTGGCCAGCATCAATGGCGGCCCTGGCCGGCTATTTGCTCTTGCGGTGGGCCGTTGGGGTCGTGTCCGGCGTGTAGATCAGCGCGACCCGCTTGCCGCCGCAGATGGCGCATTTCATCTTCGGCCTGAGATCCCATTCCATGACGGAAGCGTCAGGCCCCAGGCGGTCGCGGAGCGCCGACAGATCAAGCTCGGGACTGTGGCGGCAATCGAGACAGCCGGCGGTGATCGCCATACCAGCGTCGATCAGCTCTTGAAGTGTCCAGGTGTTACCCATGCCGGCGATATAGGCCGCGGGAGATAGAGCCGCCACCTCGACCATATTAGCCGATGCTTGCGAACCTATCCGCCGCGCCAGCATTGTATGGGCATGGCGAAGGGCATCAAGATCGGCGACGAGGTGGCCATCACCGCAACCGTGCGGCGGCGCGTGACTGAGGATCGGATAAGCGTATCGATCCCGTCCTATGGCTTTCCGCATTCGATCGTAGACAGGACGTCAACGGTAAAGAAGGGCCAGGCGCTAGAGTTGACAGGCGATGTCACCCATATCGACGGGGATCTGGTGACGGTGAATCTTGGCGTCCCGGTTACGGTGAACGCGGACACGCTCAGGCTGGTGACGTCCTATGTGCCGCCGAAGCGGAAGACGCCGCTGGTGGATAAGGCGACCTGAATGACAAAGCTATCAGATCTCGGGCCGCCCATCCCTGGCACTAGACACGGTGGCGAGCCGGCACGCGAGCAAGACCATTTCTACAAATGCCGAAAATGCGGTCAGAGTGTCGATCGGCGCGACTTGCGGCAGGTGATCTGGCACGAGCAGCCAGAGCATACGCCGCTCAAGCTCGACTCATGATGACCCGACGAAACAAGATGATGGCTTCGAGCCATCTGACGGCCGACCAGTCGCGAGCGGCACGAGGACTGCTGAACTGGTCGCGGGCGAGGCTTGCCGCCAAATGCAGCCTTGGCGAGGGTACTATCAGCGATTTTGAAAATGGTCGCAGAATTCCGAGCTCAAGGAAACTCGCCGCAATGCGCCAAGCATTTGAGGGTGCCGGTGTTGTCTTTAGAGCAGGAGACGCATCACTAGCCGATCTGTCCAAAAGCGAGGTTGGTGCAAATAGCAAGGATAATAGGACATGGCGCCGCAGACTGGCAAAAGGCCCGTCCGCGTGAGGAAGTGGGTCAGTTTGAATTACAGCAGCGGAACCTTTTCGTCCTGCCGACGTTCCGCGACGTTATGGATAATAGTCTCGACGAATATCTAACCATCATTAAGCGAGCCGAAAGCTTGCGGGTTGAAAACAGGCGCATGCGGCTGGAAGTTTGGGCTCGGATCCAGCAAGCCATAGCGCTTAGGCAGCAGCTGGCCGACCTTCGAAGCGAGCCGGTTGGGCGCATTCCGACAATCGACACTTGACCAATATCTAAACCGCCCTAGCTTAGTTCCATCGCCGGTAACCGATCACTGGACATCATTGGCGCCTGAGAGACAACCAACGCGCTCCCGTCTGAAACGGGAGAGCCGTTGTGCCCCAAGACAAGACAGCGCCGCCCTCGGCGAGCGAAGTTTTCGACCAAATGATCCAAGGTACCAGAGAAGCGATAAAGCGCTCTCGCGACTTGCTGCGCCGCACAGAACCTATGGTCCCACCGCGGCCAGGATTGCCTAGCGTACCTAAGCCCATTTCGGATGAAGACCGCGAGCCGTAGGGCCTTCAATCCATGTTCATGACCTCGGGAAGGCCGGCGGCGCCTCAGTAGCCACCACCGCCCATGCCGCCGCCAGTACCGGCGGTACTGCCACTGCTGCCACCATTTGTGGTCTGAGCTGGGGTATGCTGCGATCCTTTGCTGGTCATGCACCCGGTCCCGGCAGCACCGGTTAGGATCACTAGCAACGCTGCGATTGTGATGAGACTGCGCATGGGGGTTGCTTCCCTTCAGCCGATTACCGCCCCGCATCCGGTCAACAACACCGTGCTCGGTTTTATTCCATCACGCTTGAGTGACGGACTTGCGTCTCGTTTCGGGACCAAGAAGCTGGCACCGGTCTTGCACTGAAGAGATTGCCGGTACTCCTCCACCGGCCTCCTGATGGGGATCAGGACGTAACTTCGCCGGGCTTGAGGCTTGGGGGCTTCGCCCGGCGGACTTTTTCTCCCCTCACGTCGCCGACGACCCTGTGGAAAGTAACTGCTTGTTCACCATATGCGGGCATCGTGATTGAAGGCGCTCCAATCGCGCCTAACCTGACTGTGCGCCGATGATGGCGCGCCCCGCCCAAAGCTGGCGGCCGACGCTTTCATGTACCCCAATCCCCCCAACCGTATGCGTCGGCCGCCGGTCTAACTGACGCTGCCCTTTTCCTCAGTCAGGTTTCGCACTATCTTCCGCGCCATGTCGCGCAGCACGACCCTTCAGCTAATCGCAGCGGCGATCACCATCGCCGTCCTGGCCGTCCTGCACCAAGGGTTGGACTGGTTCTTCCACCTGATGTCGGTGGACTACGCCTTGGGCGTCATGACGGGCGCCGTAGTCGTTCTCTTGGTCTGGTTTTATGAAGACCGCAAAGACCGCCTCTCACGGGCGGTTGGCGACATTCCCTCCGCCGAGCAGCAGCGCGCGCGCCACTCGATCGATCTGTGACTGCTGAAGGCGTGAGCCCTGGCCGGCGCGCATAAGCGCATCGAGCACAGCGCTCTGTTGCGGGCCGCCCGTCAGACTTCGCGCCATATCCGATATCGCTTTCTCGTTCCCGCCGTTGCGAAGCGCATCAACAACGCGTTCGACGGCGCGGGTTCCCGCAGCTCGGGCCGCACCACGGGCGCCGCCGGCAATGAAGCCTTCGCGCACCCCGAACCCGCCGCTGTTACCGCCGTCGATCGCATCCCTGGCCGCAATGCGAGCCGCCGTCTCGGAATTGCGCGTGACGATGTTCGACGTGTCGTTGAACAGCCTTTCCCGGTCGAGCAGATCGATGATGGCCTTGGCCTTGTCGTCACCGAACAGTGCGGAAAGGCGAGCACGGTTCCAGTCGCCTTCGCCCTTGATGATCTGCTGCAGCGCGACGCGGTCGTTCGCCTTGGTGCCAACGATGCGCTCAATCTCGGCGCGAGCACCTTCACGCAAGCGAAGCGGCACGGCCGAGGGACCGACCTGCAAACCCTGCGGCAATGCGCCCTGCCTGACTTCGGCGGCGAGTTCGTCGGGCCGTGGCGCTTCCCGGCCGCTGGAAAGCACCGTCTGGCCACGCTGAACGGCTTCCTTCTGCCCCGCCAGCTCAGCGTATTTCGCATCGACTTCCTTGATGCCCGGCACTGTAGACGAAAGCTCGTCGTCGATCGCCTGACGCGCGGTCGTCAGAGCATTTCGCTCATTCGTGCCTTTCACGTTTTCCAGCAGATCGTCGACGGCGTGCCTGGCGTTCAGCAGCGTCTCGGCATCGGTAATCAGGCCGCCTGGAACAGGCTGGCCGGTCGCACGGGCCTGCTCGATCTCTTGAGGCGTCGGAACATAGTCCAGCATCGAGCGAACGCGCTGGATACCCCTCTGCGCGTCACCACGCAGCGTCTGCGTTTCGGCGTCGAGGTAGTGCGCGATCGGCGCGACATCGACTGGGGCAGCCTCGCGCAGGGCTTCCCGGTATTCCGGCTGCAGATACTGCTGGTTTCGGTTTGCCCGGTCGATGATGCGCGATGGCGTTGGGGCTTCGCCAAGCGTCTCATTGATGCTCGACCGGATGCGCCAGTTGGCGTCGGCATCGCGGGCGCCGATCGCGCCGCGCACGATGGCCTTGCCTTCACCAGGCGTCGCCGCGATGGCGCCGGCCGTATGACGCAGGTTCGGGCCGAGATCCATCAACATGCCGTTTTCGCCGAGCTGCGACAGTGCGCCGTGCTCTACGGCGTCTTGCCGAACTGCGTCCGCCAGCACCTTGGTCGCGCTTTTGTCGAGGCCGAGGGCCTTGGCGATAGAGCTAAGTTGTACATTGTCGGCGATGGCCTTCACGCCCTTGCCGATCAGAGGCGCAAGGATTGGTGCAGCCAGGCCAAGGCCGCCGCCAATAGCTCCGCTCCGGATTGTCTCACCTACGTCGCCGCCCGATCGCACTGCGGCGTCCGCGCCGTTGATGACTGCGCCAGACCCGATGCTGGCGGCGTAGCTCAGCGGTTTCGACGCAACGTTAATGCCGAACACTTCAGGCGCGGTCGCCATCGCGGGAATGGTTCCAGCAACGGCGCCGGTAATCTGCGCTCCCTTGTCGAGCTTGGGGTTCATCGTCTTTTCGGCGACCGTACCCGCCTGAATTCGCTTCATCACATCGTCGTAGCTTTCGCCATTCATAGCCGCGATAGTCGCGGCGGCAGCATGGTCTACGCCGCCCCTGATCATGGGGCCGACGATCGGGATGCCCTCCAAAACGCCGCCGGATGCGGTTCGAATTTTGCTGACGGCATCATCGCCCTCGATATCGCCAGTGAGCGCGTTGTAGCCAGGAACTTCAGGCGCGTAAGCAGGCACACCGGCTGGCTGCAAAGTCGTCGGGTCAATGCCGACGACTGCTCGCTTTTCCTCGGGTGACATCCCCTGCATCCTCTGCGCCAGCGCCATGCCGGCCTGAGCGCGAGCGGCAGCCGCGTCTACTGCTGGTGAGCCTTGGCGGTTCGTCGGCGAGCCAAGCGACGGCAGCGACTTGGCGATTTCCTCGACCGCCGCGTTCTGCTGGTCTGTCGTCATCGACAGAAAGGCGTCGTCGACATTGACCTTGCGGCCGTTGATGTTGAGCGTAGCCATCAGGGTTCAATGCTCCACTTCAAGCCGTTGCTGGTGGTACCGCCGCCGGTACCTGCATTCCCGGCCGGAAGGGTGCCAGAACCACCCGCCTTGATCGCCTCGACCATCTGCCGGATGCGAGCCAGCTTGTCGTCGAGCGAAGCCTTAGCCTCGCCCGGCTTGGGCGTCAGGATGGCCGCCTGGTTCTCGACTTCCGCTGGAGCTGCCGTCGCACCGGACACGCTGTAGAGGTAGGACGCGATGATGGTGCGAAGCGAGTTCGAAGCCCGCTGATATTCAGGCGATTTCAGGTACTCGGCGCCGTAGTCCGAACCATGCGGGATCGCAGACAGGGCCTGATCCGACGGATTGGACAGGGCCGAGAAGTTCTTTTCGACAATCTGCATCTCGGGCGCGACGACGGAATAAAGCTTGTTGTCGCGCTGCTGTTGCTCGTTTGGCGGTTTCGACTTCGGTGCGGTCAGCGGCAGGATGCCAGCGTTGTCGGTCGGCGGTGGGTTTGCCGCGTGCGGGCTGGTCGGCGTTGCGTTCGGTTGCGGCTGAGCGGCCGGCGCTGGCGCTGCCTCCGGTGCTGGCGCGGCCGACGGTGCCGGCACTGTCTTGGGCGGCGTGACCGGCATTGCTGGACCGCCAGCGGAAGCCTGTCCAAACACGCCTTGCGGCGTTAGGAATAGCAGTTCGCCGTTCGGACCGCTGATCGTCTTGCCGGCAGCGAGTTGCTGCGCTTGCTCGACTGTGAGGCCGCCACCGTCCATAAGTCCGTTGAGCGCCTGAGCCTCGACGGAGTTGCCGGTGAACCGGAACTGACCGGCATTCGCGCCGCCGATAGCCCGCGTCTCGCCCGTGCGCTTGTTGTACAGCGTGCGCTCGTCGAGCTTTTCCCAATCGGTCTGCTGGCCGGTGTAAACAGGCTGGTGCGTGTTCGGGTCGACCAGGACGCCGCCAACCTCGATCGGCTTGTTCTTCTCGGCCGCGAACTTCTCCCGGTCCAGATCGATGCGCGCCTGGTCTGCCGGCGGAATCGCCGGGTTGCGCAGCCGCTCGGTTTCGAGCTGCGTCTTTTCCAGATCCGCCCGGTTCTTCTGCAACTCAAGCTGAGTTTCCGGGCTGTTCTCGTCGATCTTCTGCTTCAGCATCAGGTTGACCACCGCGCGCTGCTGTTCCGACAGACGCGGGTCTTGGGATGCCTGCAAGAGCTGCTGAAGGCTCGGGCCGCCAGCGACCTGGACGGGCGCTGCTGGTGCCGTTTGGGCGGCTGCAGGCGCGGCCGGTCGAGCCACGACGGGCGCCGGCTCTGTAGCGCGTGGCGATACCGGCTGGCGCGCAAGTGCCTGTGCCGGCGTCTGAGCGGGCGCCGGCTGGCCGCCTGTGGCCTGTGCGACGCCAGCAGACGGATCGATGCTCGCCACCTGCACGGGCGAGTCACTGCCGCCGAAGAGCTTCTGATAGGCCAAGGCGTTCGCAAGGCGCGTGCCTTCGCCACCCTTGTCATAGGGTGAGCCGTACCGAATGAAGCCCTTCAGAGCGCGGTTTGCGCCTTCGATGTCGGTGGCCTTGGCGAATGCCGCGCCGCCCGGATCAACCCGCACTGTGCCGGTTTTGTCAGGAACAATGCCGGCCTCGCGGACATAGAAATCCATCTGCGTTTCTGGATCGGATGCCGAGCGGCCGGTTGCCTTGGCGAAGGCATCGAGCGAAGCGCGGCGCGCGTCCCGCCATTGCGTGAAGCCCATCGCTCCCTCGCCCGGATTGATCGCGCCGGGCCGAAACTCGCTTTCCTGCTTCCAATTGCCGAGCGTGGCATAAGCTTGCGCATCGTTGAGGCCGCGCGCCTTCAAGCCGGCGAACAGTGCCTTCGGATCAGCTGCGCCGGCAACGCTTCCGCTCACGTCGACCGTCGGCAGGTTGCCGGTTGAGCCACCGCCATTCAAGGCAGAAGCCACGGCGCCCGAACCGGTCGACGATGCACCGCCGCCATTGCCGAACAGTGCCGAGAACACGCTGTCGCCGCCTTTGCGCCAATCCTGCTCTGCCGCCGTCGCCTTGTTGTTCGCCATGCGGTAGCCGATCGCTTCGCCAAGCGCGTTTAGGCCCTGGCCGACGGTGCGAGGTGCCGGCGATGGCTGCGACAGCGCCTGAGCGATAGCCCGGAGCCGTGCAAGGTCTTCTGGCGTCTTTACGCCAGTGTCGCCACCGAAGATGAAAGAGGGCTGGACGGTCATGCCAAGGCCTCCGCATAGTCGACGACATCGAAGCCGTTGATTGTCTTCACCGCATACGGCCGATAGGCCCTCACCTCGTCGGCCATGACACCGGTTTGCGGGGCATCGCTCCACAGGTATTCAAAGACGTATTTCGTGAGGCCGTTGGCGAAGGTGCCGATGGCGCGGATGTTCTTTTTCAGCCGGCGATCAGAATACTTGATCAGGTTAGCGCCGAGGCCGAACAGGCCACCGAAAAGGTCGCTCGTGTTGGATGCCTGCGTCTGCCAGTTCTGGAGTTTCTGGTTGTAGTTGGTGTTGATCAGCCCAGCCACGTCGGTCGTGGGGATCGTCGGCATGTTCGCGTTGACGAAATTCGGCTGGCTCACCTGCGAGCCGGACAGCAGCGCCGTCAGATTGTTGATCGGCGCCGAGTTCTGCGCCAGCGCTTCCTGCACCGCCTGGCCGCGCCCCGAAAGCAGAAGCTGGTTGTAGGCGTCATTTTCCGACTGGTTTTCGAGGTTCTGCGCTTGCGCGTAGGCGTCCGAGCCGGGCCGGATGCCACGGTTGATCAGGTCCGCCTCCTGAGAAGCACGGCGCGCGTCCAGCGCCGGCTGCAGCCGCTTCATGCCGAGATCCATCAACCGGGCTTCGGTCGCATCGTTCGACAGGTCGACCGGCTTGGCCAACCAATCCTTCAGGAATGACGACTGCCCTGCCGCCAGCTCGCCGAGATTGAGCTTGGCCTGGTCGGTCTGATCCTTGATCGCCTGGCTGGTGCCCGACAGCGTCTGCGTCGCGGTGTAGGTCGGGATGTCGTAGGACTTGCCCGTGTAGGGATCGTTCCACTTGTAAGTGCCAGTCTGCTTATAGGTCAGCGAACCGTCGGGAGTGACCTGATTGACGTTGCCGAGATTGGCATTCGCAATCGCTGTGCCCACGTTGGTGGCGGTCGAAGCCGCAGAGGTCTCTTTGGGATCTGGAGGCTCGGGAGGCGATGGTGCACACATTTTCGGCTCCTACAGAAAATACGTCATTGCGATTGCCGACCGCTTGAAGCCCACGCGCTCGCACATCTTGGCAACGCGTAGATCGGTGGCGATGGTCACGTGCGCCCTGACGCAGCCGCGCGCTTTGAGTTCGGCCAAAATGTGCTTGGTGAACTTCCGACCGACGCCGTTCCGGTGATCCGGCCGCATGTAGATGGTGTCCTCCATGGCGATGCGTTCGCTGTTGTGCATGTCTTGCGTGAGCCAGATGAAGGCATAGCCAACGGCCTCCCCTTCCATCCTGACCACGAAGCAGAGCAGATGACTGGCTGAGCCGTAGACGTTCAGCCGCGGCTTGAAATCGCCGATCGTCATACCTTCGGCCGCCATGCGGGCTTGCATCTCGCCGTAGTGACGCCGGCAAAGCGGTTCGAGTTCCGGCCAAGCTTCGTTGAAGTTCTCGATGGCGATGTCGTAGCTCATACGACCACCCCGCCATTCTCAAACGTCACATCAAGCTGCACGAATTCGACATCGGGGCGCCGGTTGAGAAAGCCGGTGACTTGCAGTTGCGGCTGCACCACGTAGCCGGTCTTGCCGATCGATATCCATTGGCCACCGCTCACGGTCGCGGCGGGCGCGGCCTGATCCCACTTCGCCACGTCCCACTGACCGGAATCCCACAGGTCCGCCGTGCCGCCGTCGGCCGCATCCGGTGCCGTCGGCAGCGTAACCCTGTAGTTGACCGAGAAAGAGATTTTCGGATTGAACGGCGTTGAGCTGAGAAACGTCGGCCGCGCTTGGTGCACCGTCTTCAGGCGGCCAAGCGTCTTCATGTGATCAGGATTGCCGACGTAGGTGTAGTAGATCGCTCCGCTGTCGTCGTTGCCATTGATTTCGCCTTCAAACACCTTGCCGTCGTTGGTGCCGAAGAACAGTCGACTGTCATGCAGTTCAAGGCAGCGTGTCGCCCATCCGACGAACTTGCACCAGGCGCCGGTTTCGAGGTTGACGACGAACGACCACGCCTCTTGTCCCTCGGCCGTGATCGGCAGCGAGACGATGGCGTAATTCATGTCCGGCCACTTGATCACTTCCCAGGGCAGCGACAGCCGGCGGGCGGCCTCCCGCTTCCAGTCCGGCTCGATGTTGCGCGATACGGCGGCGAGTGACAGCGCTGCGGCATCCTTGTTGATGGCGGCTGAGATGGGAACCATGCCTTCCTTGGTCGCAACGATCAGGTCACCGCCAGCGCGCATCGTGCCGCGCTTGCCCATCGGTGTGGTGAGGTCGTAGCGGCCGACCAGGTTCCATTCGGCTTGCGTCGTGCCTGCCGGATTGCTGCCTTCGAAAATCGCAGCCTCACCTTCCGTGGTGATGAACACGCATTTGTCGTCAATGCCGTCGCCGGCATCCAGCGACCACGTGGCGCCGAACAGAAGCGAGCCGCCGCGTTGGAAGACACCAGACAGGTTGATGGTGCCGAGCGCGCCCGTCACGGAATCGACCGGCAGATAGCTGGCTTTCATCGTGCCGCCTTGAATGAAGAACAGGCGGTTTCGATAGAGCCACACATGGGAAAGCGCGCTGGTGGCAACGCCGGTAATGGCGGCCGATACCTGGACCACGCCGCCGGGGATGTTCGCCGTGGCCGATCCGCCAGCGCCGCCGGTGATAATTTCATTGTCGACGAAGGTGCCGGTGATCGATTGGATCATCAGCGAGCCAGTCGAGCCGTTGTCGACGTTCTTGACGATGGTCGCGGTCGCGCCGCTGGTGCCGCCCGTCACGGTGCCGCCGCTGGTGAAATTCACCGTCTGCGCGTCGAAGTTCAGCCGATAGGTGGCAAGTCCGTTGACCGCGGTCCAGTCGAACGTCGTGCTGTAAAGCTGCAGGAAGTCGGTACCATTGACCGCGACGACGAACGAACCGCCCGAGGTCGTGAAATTCACGTAGGAGTAATAGCCTGACGTCTGACCTGTGACAGACGCGGCGGGCGGTGTTACCGCGTCGGCAGGCGCCGTGACGTCACGAATAGTCGTCTCGTCGCAGGCCCAGATCTTCTTGGTGCCGCCGGCATTGTAGGTGATGAAGCTCTCAACCGGGTCACTGCCGATCGTGGCGCGTTTGATCGACCCGCCGCGCATGACAATGCCGGTTGAGGTGGGAAGCCAGTTTTCAAGCCTCTGGGCCGAGAAGGGCTTGGACTTCACCAGGCTCTGATTGGTCACCCAGCCGGCGACTGGTGCGCCGAAAGTGTACGGCTGTGCAATGGCGCGCGCGGGAGCCGGAACGGCTTTCCGGCGACCTGGGAAACGTTCGTACCTCACGCCGCACCTGTGACCGTGCCCGGCCACGCGACGCGCCGGCCGCGCCAACTGACAGGAGGCTGACCGGAAACGACCGGCTTCGAGCCGCCGTCGGTGTCAATCCGGCGCAAAAGCATTTCCTGGTAGTCGTCGAAATCCTGTTCGTAGGCCTGTCCCTTGTTCTGCTTCCAGCGATAGATGATCGCCTTCTTCAGCAGATCCTCGGAAAGCCGGAAGCTGTCGGCGTCTTCGGTGAACATCGTCTTTTTCGACGTGTCGCTTGCGGCAACAAGCTGGTTCGACACGTAGAAGAACTTGACGGTCTCCCCGCTGGCCATCACCGGCCACTGGTGGAACTGGTCACCATAGATGATCCAGTAGCCGTTCACGGTGGCGATGGGCGTCACCTGAAGCTCAAGCCATTGATCTGGGCTGGTCAGATGTTCGGTTGCCCACTGCCAGCGCGATGACCACAGCGACGATGTTTTCTGCATCCGCCGGAAGTTCGACGGCATGTCGAACGCGTCGGTCGCGCCGTCGCCCGTGAATGTCTGCTGGATCAACAGTTTCTGCCAGTCGTGAGCATCCGCGATTTCCGACGCCATGACGTTGGCCAGCTCCTGCATTTCGACCATTTCCCGAGCGGTCGCTCCATAGACCAGACTCGGCACGTCCATGCCGAGCACTGTCGCGGCGCCTTTGACCACGTCGAGGATCGACATCAGGCGGCATCCTTGGCCCTGCCCTTCGGCTTGGTCAGTTCCTCGATCATGGCTTCCATCGCCGCCTGGCGCTCGATCAGCTCGGCAATCTGCGCATCCTTCGCGGCCTCACGCTCAGCAGCCTTGGCGGCGTCCGAATTGGCGAGGAACAAGCCGGCCTGCTTGCGCAGATCCCGCATGTTCGGCAGGCGCACGCGGTCAAGCTGACCGTCGGGCAGATCGCGGACTTCCTCGACCGTGCGGATGCCGGCGGTGCGCAGAACCTCGGCCTGCTCCGGTGTGACGCCCGACCAGGCAGCAAGGGCCGTGCCATTCAACGGAATCTCACGACCCGCCTTGAAGGCCTCATAAGCCGGCTCGATCTGGTTCCAACGCGCCGTCATGAAACGAAGCTTTTCGCCGTCCTGGTCCTCGCCCATCAGCGACGGGTCGGGCAGCAGGTGGCGCACGCGCTCCGTGGTGCGCGTGTTCAGCGGCGAATGCGACGGCGAATACGTCACCCAATCCTCGGGCTGAAGCTCAAGAATGCGCCGGCCACTAGCGTCGAGCTTGTAGCCCTTATGGTCGCACTTCTCCTTCACCGGGTCGCCCTTGACCGGTAGCTTCTCGTAGCTCGTCTTGAACCCGATCACGCGGATAAGGGGCTGCGCTTCGCTCATTTGTTCGGCTCCTGAAACTTTGTAGGCGCCAGCGGCGCCCTACTGGTTGACCACGTCGACGATGCCGGGAAATTCGGCGATCAACGCCGCCCACTCGGCCTCAGACAGCTTCTCGGCATTGGCGAGATTGACCGCGTTGCGGTGCTCGCCGCCGTTCCAAAGCTGGCGGAATTTCGGGAAGATGCCGGCCTCGGTATCGACCACGACGGGCTCGGCTGCTTCGTTCTTGTCGGACTTGTCGGCCATCTCTGGCACTCCTTTGCTTGGAGAAAAGAAGCGGGCCATTTGCGACCCGCCTCCAGACTGATCAACGCGGGAACGAGCACATCACGATTTTCGACGCAGCGAGGATCGCGTATGCTACGACGCTGTCAGTGAGAGCGCCGGCGACCTTGAGGGTGCCATCGGTCGTCGAGGACAGGACGAGCGGCTGACCGGAAGCACCGGACACAAGGGCCGTATTCAGGGTCGCCGGACCGCTGACCTGGATCCAGCCGTATTCACCGTTGCCCGGCGCGCCGGCCAGAACGCCGGCACCAAGGCCGGCGGTGTCGGACACGTCCGAAGTCACTTCATTGTAGACACCGGTCGAGACGCCGCCGGGAGCGTAGAAGCCGACAACGTTGTTGGCGACGGCGGCGATGGCGCCGGCACCCTGGTTGTACTTCACGAAGCGATAGGTCTTGTTGTCGTACGATTCGTAGAGGTCGCCGACCTTCGGAGCCTTGCCGGATTCGGTGCCGGTCAACTGCGCGGTGGTGTACGTCTTGGTGACGTCGATACCAACAAAAGAGGTCATCGTTCTTGCTCCTTATGCCGCGTCGAAGATCACGCCCTGAAGCGAGCGGTTCGAGCAGACGAGATTGCCCATCCAGTAGAAGGGGATGACAACGGCGTCCTGGTTGACGGGCTTCTTCTCGTCATCCTGCGTCCACTGCGCCTCCTTGTGCTGGTCGACGTAGAGGTAGTCGCTGTTGAGGAAGTAGCCCTTCTCGGCCGTGGTCGTGAAATTCGTGTTGTCATCGAAAATCACGTCTGCGGTCTTGTACTTCAGGCCGATGAAACCGGACTGAGCCATGTCGGCGTCCATGTACCGCTGAAGCTGCTGCTCGCCGGTCTCGTACAGCGAGTAGAAGTCGTGGCTGAACGTGATCAGGTCCGGCTTGTCTGCCCCGCGGTTGAGCGTCAGCCACATCGCGTTCATGTCGGCCTTGAAGGTCGCAGCGTTCGCCGCAGAAGGCGACGCGGCAAGATTGGTGCCGGTGGCCTCGCGGAACTTGTTGCGCCAAAAGGTCCACGTCGCGGAATCAATGCCGCCGACGATGCCCTGACCGTTGGTCTGAAGGATGTTGGCCAGGCCGCCGATCTGGTTCGCCAGCGAACCGTCGGAGTACAGGTCAACGGAGAAGTTGTTCGCGGCGGTCTTGAGCGCGTTGTTCTTCTTGGTCTTCACCAGGTTGATCATCGCGAACTTGCCGGAATTCTGGCGAAGCTCCTTGCCGCTCGACACAACATGCAGCGCGACCTGCGCCCAGTCGTATTTTGCGGAGGTGACGACGTCAGAGCCGTTGGTGTTCAGCGTGTCGAGGCCGGCATAACGCTGATAGGTGCTGTTTTCCGCGTATTCGAGCTGCACCTGAATTTCGGTGCCACCATCAAGGTTGCGGATCTTGTTCTTCTTCTTCAGCCGGTTGAGGAAGGCATTGTTCTTCGAAACGTTGTCCGCCACTTCCGTCGCGCTGTTGCGAAGGGTGGTGGACACCATTTCCGTGAAAGTAGTCGACGGACCAGCCATCGCTATTATCCTTTGTGGTTCCGGTCGTAGACAGCGGCCAGTTCTTCATCTTCGGTGAGAACCCGAGCCTTGCCCGACGCTGTTGAAGGGATGTTGACAGAGTTGGCGCGCTTGGCCGCGTCGACCTTTCCGGTGTCCTTGGGAGCGGCCACTTTCGCGGCGGCTGCCTTGGCCCTCAGATCGGGATCGGCGTTGACTGCCATGTCATAGGCCAGATTGAACACGGCCTCTTTCGAGGCGGTGGCTCCAAGCCGGTCCCATGCATCGTTGATGAAGGCGACCATCCGCTTCTCAGGAATTTCGGAGTAAAGCGGCTTGTCGGCGGCCAAGCGGCTCAACTCTTCATTGGCGGCGGCGATCCCGTCGCGTTCCTGAAGCCTCTGGTTTATGCGGTCGTCGATGTTCGCGGAGTTGTGGACAGATGCGAGCATCTGCTTCAACCCGGCGATTTCCTGCCGCAATTCGTTCTCGCCCTGCTGGACGGTCTGGCCGAAGACAGCCGCAACCTTGTCGCGGATACCGTACCGGTCGATGATGTTCATCACCGTTTCGACCGGAGCTTGGTCCATGCTCTGCTGGACGTTGAAAAGATAGTCGATCGCCTGTGCCGGCGTGATCACGCGACCGTCGGCGCCCTTCTTCCCCGTATTCGGGTCGAAGTATTTGCCATTCCGCTCGATGACATCCTGAATCGGCTTGTAGGCGGATGCCTGCCGACCGTGATCGGAAAGCCGCTGCTGAAGCTCCTGCTCGCGATCCGCGACGAACTTGCGGAGTTCGGCAGGCGCCTTCTCCCAAGCCTGTTTGACGTCGTCGGCGACGCCGCCCTTGATGCCCTGCCAGTTGGCCGGGAGAGGAACCTGCTCGGCGCCAGGCGTCAGACTTTCGCCGGCCTGTCCCTCTCCGCCATCGCCCTCAGGCGATCCCTTGCCGGCATCAGCTTGCGCTGTCGCCTTCTTCTCAGGGTTCGGGCTCGAGGAACTTCAGCCGCGCATCGCAAATCGTGTCGATCAGCACGCCTGCCGGCTTGGCGCCCACCGCCGCGAGTGTCGCGGGGCCAATCCGGCCGTCCTGCACTACGCTGGCACCGCATGCCGCCTGAAGGTATTTCGCTGCCCTACCCGGGCCACTGTTCACCGCGAAATCGAAAACCGCATAGTCGACACCGTCGGGCAGCTCGGCACCTGCTACCGCATCCCAGTAAAATCGGCGGTACACCGTCGCCACCTGGTCATCGGTGATGTTTCGCAGATCCGCCTTGGTGGCATCGGCTTTGACATAGCGGCGGAAGTTGACGAGCGTCACGCCCTTCATCGTCGCGCCACCAGGATCGGCCGGGTTGTCCGACCACAGGCCCTCCGCCCTCAGGACAAGAGCAAGCGAACGCGCAAAGTTTCGGTCCATCGGCGGCTCCGTTCAATGACGGACGCCATCCTGGGCGCGCGTACGGCGAAACTGTAAGCCGCTTGACTTGCTTGCTCGGCAATGCTTTCGGTGAGAAGTTCAATGAGCCGGACTGGAAGATACGATGAAGCTATTTGTGGTTGGCTCTGCTTCTGGCGATCCTTTGACTTGGAGCAAAGAGCGCGATGGCATCGCTCTTGTCATCGCAGCCAGTGAGCACGATGCTCGTAGCATGGTAGAGGAGACATCGGATTGCCCCGTCAGCGAAGTACCCGTTGATAAACCGATAGTATTAGCTTCTCTCGCTGGCAATGACGTGCTCGATGCCATGGCCGATTAGGCCCAAGCCCTCACAACCAGTTTCCAGCTGCTAGGGCCGATACCAGCAATTCCGCCGTTCTTGTCCCAGATGCTGATGGAGTTACCGATACGGAGACCGATATTAGTCGGACCGTTCATGTACATGCTGATGCCGCCCGAAGTGCCGCTGGACGAGTTTGTATTGACGTTGATCGGAACCTCGTCGCCGGGGGAATATCCCGTATCAGCCACGACGCACTGGAGAGCCGCCATGACCAGCTTCGGCTGGACGCCGAGGCCGTGGGGAAACGGCGCGACGGTCGTGTTCGTCACGATGTTGATTTGCGCGCTTTCGAATGCCTTGGAGAACGGTATCTGCGCTCCGTCAACATAATAGCCCTTGGCATTGACGGTATCGACGCCTTTGTCACCCCCCGTTGCGTTCGCCGTGTAGATGCCGGCGCCGAAATAGAGCCGGACCGCATAGACCCCCGCAATGTTCGTGGCGATGTAGAAACGCCCATCTTCGCTGCCGTTCGTCGGATCGACAATGGCCGCTGTGATCTCGGCATAGGAGGTCTTGTTCCCTCCCGAATCCTGGCCGGAAAACACGATCTGCGAAATGAGATCGGCCGCCGCAGGAGAGGCTGAATTTCGGTAAAGGTCGATATTCGGACCGGTGCCGGCTCCGGCGTCTGTGGTGCTGATCGTAAGAAGCGACCCGGCCGCGGTGCCGCTGATCGTGGTGGCCCCAACGATGGCAGGCGAATTGAGCGTCGGTGAATCGTCGGTGTATGGCACCGACGCCGCCCGCTGGTAGCCAACACATTTCCAGTTGCCGCCGCCGAGCGACCGCATGCGGGCCACATCGCCGGCCGCCGTGATGATGTTCGCGCCACCCGGCAAGATGAGAGATGTTGCGTTGTGCGTGAGCGTCAGCACACCGGCAAACACCAGATCACGCTCTGAGCCAGCGGGCAGCGTGCCAAGTGCGGTGATCGTGACCGTGCCTGTGATGTTGACCAGCGTACCTGTGCTGTTTGCCAGGTTGACAGTCGCGGCTGATGCCATGTCCGCGCCGGCCGCGCTGAAATTGTCGGCCGCGCCGACGGCTGTGCTGGATCCTGACCCGCCAGCAGTAACCGGGCGAGCTGCGTTGGCGTCCGCCACCAGATCGTCAACGAGCGCATTGTACTTCGCGCTCTCGATCGTTGTATTCGGGCTGCCCTTGGTGCCCGGAGGGGCTGAGTAGACACCACCAGCGCGCGGCATAGCTGCTCCAATCTATCGATTGGAGCGATGATTGGGGCGCCAGCAGCGAAACTCTAAGCCGCTTGATCGCCAACTTGTCAGTCGAGGAGTATTATCTTGATGGTCCTTTGACTTTGCCCCGCTCGCCGAGGGAGGCCTTCATGTTTGTAATGCCTGGACGCAATGAACTGACAGAGGCGTCAAGCCTTCGGAGCCGCCTGAAATTGTTGAAAGCAAAAGGACTAGCACCTTTGTTGATATCAAGCTTCGTCACGCTGCTTGTGACGTTCGGCTCGCTAACTCAGATAAACTCATTCATTGCACCGAACCATCAGCCCTTTGTGGGAGCGCCCCCCAAGACAGATAAACTTCTTGAAGAGACGATGATCCTTCTTCTAACACAGCAACAAGAATTGGACACAGCCAAAGAATTGCTCGTGAAGGCAAAAGCCAAGGCGGCAGCAGCAGAAGAAGATGATAGAAATAAGACAGTCGCAGAAAACAAAAAAGAAAATAGCGGTTCTGTAGCGATGGTGGTAGCCGCAGAGTCAGAAATCTCGTCGTTACTTTATGAAATTCAATTCAATGTGGCAATGGCGAGGGAGAAGAACGATTTACTTCTGACTATGAATGATAGAATAAAAACGTTAGGAAGTAGAGAATTTTCAATTATACCAGCGGCATACGCGGAAAATGCAATCAATGGAGACAGAATATCAAACGGTGAAGAGGCATTAAAAGCAAATCTGAGAGGGTTTGTTTATGTTGGCATGGTAATCGCGCTGCTTGTTCTGCTCATCATGTGCACAGGGGCTATCTTTTTTACATCAAGTGAAAAGGTGTTCTCTTTTTCAGTCGACACTATCAAAACGCTGGTGGGCTTCTTTATCGGCGTCCTCTCGTCGTTGTTCGGGCTCCCAAGCGCCTAGATCCGTGCCCGTCGCCGCCTTACCATGGCGTCGACCGCCTCTTTGACGGTTTGCTGGTTGCGTATTGTGCCGTCTTTCTGGCCGACATAGGCGCCCTTGTCGCCCTCGGGCTTCTTCACCTCGGCGACCGCCTGGCGCCATGCCAGACCGAGATAGCGGAAGGCGGATGCGTAGTGCTCGGCCCAATTCTTCACCGGTATGTCGCGGAACGTCTTCTTCTCGTCGTCGTACTCACGCCGGTAGGCCTTCAGCCCTTCGACGCCGTCGGTGACACGTTCGGTGTTCCTGAACCGCGCCACCTTGATCGTTTGCAGACCGGCGTTGTTGCCCTCGGCCAGGCTGACCATGCCGACCATCTTCGGCTTGCGGCCGTGATCTCTCAGCGTGTCAAGGCGCGTGCGCTTCGTTCCCCACTGCGGATGCAGGATATCGTGCGGCACGTAGTCGTTGCCATGGTAACCCTGCTCGTCGAGCCACTTGCACCAGTCCGACAGGTCTTCGCTGTCGGGAACGTAGAAGTCGACGATAAGCGGAACGCCGTCGATGACTTGAAACGCCCAAATCGGGTTGTTGACCGCCTTGCCCAGGTCCCACGCGGTATGCACCGGATGACGAGGATCGATGTCGAACGTGGTTCCGATGCGCCCTTGCCGTTCAGCCCGAGCTATCTCTGCGCCCCAATAGGAGCCGATCAGCGCGCCAGCGAAGGAACAGTAATACTCCTGGTCGATGAGCATGTCGGCCGTCTCTTTGCCGAACAGGCCCACATAGATCGCCCGCTGCTCTTCGATCGTCGCTTCGTCGATTGCGCCGGTGGCAGAGGCCGGCAGTACTTCGCTGAACCAACCGCGGGGATTAGTCACCGGATCGAACACGTTGCCCTTCACCGCGTCGAGCATGCCCTTGGCGTGGTTGCTGCCACGCGGCGTGGTGATGAACGATGCCCACCCGCCGTTTTCGGCCAGGATCGGCGAGAGGTAGGCCCATGCCGCCGGATTGGCCAGCGCCCATTCCGAGAACGTAATGCCGACTGGCGGCGAACCTACCAGGCTGTTGAAGTTGTCGGACCCGACCACTTGGAAAGTCGAGCCGACCTTGAACCGAACGAACATTTCGTTGTCGTTCATGTTCTCGATCAGCGCTTCAGGGAACGCCTCGAACAGCCGGCGCTTGCCAGTATGAGGGTTGACCGCATTCCAGATCGCTTTGCGCGCCTGTGCGGCCTCGGGCAGCATGTGCCAATAGGTGCCTGGCCGCTCATGCGCTGACACTGCATGCATGTTCAGGTTGATCTCGTCCTTGCCGGCGCGACGGTGCCAGAACAGGAGCTGGCGCTTGCAGCCGCGCTCCCATGTGTTCCAAGCCTTCTGCTGATACCAGCGCGGACGCCAGCCGTTATTTGGAAGCTGGATTGTCGGCATTGGATTCCGATAGCTTCAGCACCTGCACGACCAGCGGACCGCCATCGCCGTCGGTCAGCGCGACCTTGCTGCCATACTTCTTCGGCCGCAGCTTCTCAGCGATCCACTGGCGCGCGCTGATGCGTAGTGCCGATCGGCGCAAAACTTCGCCGTTCTCTTTCCAGCCGGTGACCGTGCCGTCGCTGTTACGCTGTTCCATCCAGTCGTTGCTGCCGTCGTCGGCGATGTCGGTCATCTCGTCGACCAGGACGTCGGCTTGGGCTTCGCGCGCATGCGCGTACTTGGTCCGAAAATCGTCGCGGCCGGGATCAGCAAGCCATGCAAACACAGTCGATTTCGCCGGCATGTCTTCATCGAGACAGATCGACCGCAGGCTTTTGCCCTCGGCAATCTGTTCGCAGATGGAGTCGGCGAGCTCGTCGCTGTAGATCGTGGGTCTAGCCATTGGCGCTCTCCTTCATGCGGAGTAGCACCAGCCGCTTTGAAACTCCTAGACGCTTGGCAATCTCCCGTGGCCGATACCCGTCATCGAGCAGCCGCCTGATCTCGCGGCGACGTTTTTCGGCGATCTGGATTTTCCTGTGCCGGAATGGCCGATCGGCGCGCGGATCCTTCAGACGCTTAGCCCTGGCGATGCACTCGACCACCGTGCTGATAGAGATGTCCAGTTCCTCGGCTATCGTCGAATAGCTGGCCATGCCCTCCCACAAGTCGAGTATTCGGTTTCGTGTCCGCGCGACGCGGGGATGCGTCTTCCCACCCCTCTTGTTGAAGGACGAATAGGCATAAAAGGGTGTCAGGGTGCCGTGGCTTCGTGCGTTCATTCGCGATGGTCGCTCCTTCAACGGCGCTTCTTCCTGTCGAACAGAAGCTTCTTAGAGAGTTGTCGCCCCCTTATGTCGATCAGACCTTGCCGGCGATCCGGCACGACGGTGGCATCCAGGACTTTACAGCGCTCGACTGTTGTCAGGGCCGCTGCCTCGCTCGGATAAACCCAGTCATCCCCAAGCCGGCCAGCGGTATAGATCAGCCAACCCTTGCGAGCATATTCCCGCCTCATCACCTACCTGCCCTCGATCTTGAACGATCCGTAGCGCTCTACAAAAGTCTTGCGCTGGCCGTCCGCCTTTGGTCGGGCCGAGCGGTTATCGATCTTGAATTCCCGCACGGTTTGGCCCTCCAGTCGAAGTCGCCCGATATCGGCTAGCAGTTCATTGTGGCCGCAGGCCTTCTGGTTGGTGATCCGGCCGTTCTCTATCCGCGCAAGTTGCCAGCGACCCATCGAGTGGCTGCCGCCATCGACAAACCAGTATTCGTAGGCAACCGTCACTGGTTTAGGCCTGAACCGCCCTCCATCACGGCCGCGCCGCTGCAGTGCTTCGGTGTTGTCGCGGCCGAGCAACTTTTCAGCCATGCGCCGCCCCTCCGCGTCCAGTCCTGGCAGCGCCGATGACGGCCGGTAGCCGGCCATCAGCTTTTCAGCCATGCGCTGCAGTTGCTCTTCCGATAATTCCTCGCTCATTTGCGCTCCTGTGCCGCCAACTCGCGCTGGATTGCGGCGATCAGTCTCCGGGCCGCCTCCGGCGTCGACAGGACGATGAACGTGTCTTCTTCCTCATCCCAGGAGCGTTCTTGCCGAATGGCGATTCCGCCGGCTGCGTTCGTGTAGACCGCGATAGCTGCTTGATGTTCGATGGCAACCTCCTGTCCGTTTACCCAGTCCATGGTCCATTTCTGCTCTGGCTCCGGCGTCGCGCGCGCCGGTTTTGCGCTGCCAAGCGCGAGTGGCATCTGCCCGTCCAATTCAGTCATGCTGTGTCTCCGTCGATTGGAAGCGCCGCCCGGCTATCCAGTCGCTTAACCAGCGGGATATCCGACGGCCAAGAAGCTGTGCCCTACGTGCGACTTGAGGAATGCCCCTGTCTCTTGCCCTCACAGGGGAGAGGAAGGCGGATGGACAGGAGAGGGGTGTCTGTTTCTTATTGGTGTTCATTTTCGTCCACCCTTGAGCCTGTAGATGGCGGGGCCGTGTTGACGGCTCGCCGGCCTGACTTCCTCGACTTCGCCCTTGTCGATCAGGTATTGGCGCGCAGCAGCAAACCGATGCCGCCGCCAGCCGCCACCGGGCATTTGTTCCGCCATGGCATTGGCGATGACGAAGTCGCGGCCCCAGTGGTGACGCCGGATCTTGGTGAGCAGGATGAAGGCGTCCGGGCTGTCGTCCATGAGGTTGTCGACTTCATCGGCCGCAAACACCACCCGAGGTCCGTAGCCGAACCAATTCTTGCCCTCGACTTCGTAGCCCCAGGCCGAGGCCACTATCTTCAAGACCTCTTCGGCCGGGAGCGCCGGGCATAGTTCTTCTCGGTTGTATTGCATGGCTGCTCCCATCAGCTCTTCGATGTTTCCGCAGTGGCGGGCGAATATCATGGACTGCCGCCACAGCGTGTCGTTGCGGTTGCCTTCTCGGGTTTGGGACACGCGCGCCGGCAAAATGTCCACCACGGTGGACGGATCCGCTCCCGGCACGTTGTCGTTGGTCAGGGGTAAGAGCGCGGCCACCGGCAACGTCCGCATGGCCGGCAGAGTGTCCAGGTCGTCCAGCTTGCCGGAAACTATCTCGTAGATGCCGCGCGAGCCGCGCGACGGCGGTGCCACCACATATCCGTCGCCAAGGATGTCGACAGGGACAGCCGGATCGGGACGGATGCGCCGGCCTTCACCGTTGCGCCTGTACCAGGCCTGAAAGTTGCCCGAACCGCTTCTGACAATGAAAGGGGTCGGGCCATGTTTTGCGAGGCCATCTGCCAGGACACGTTCGTCAGGCGTGTCGACGTCGAGAACGGTTATCTTGTTGCGCTTGCACGCAAGGCCGATGGCGTCATGCCCGGGAAATCTTATCGCCAGTTGCCCGCTCACCTTTGAGCCGAGCTTCAAATAGCCCTTCACGGCTGGCTTCTTGTCCTTACCGACGATCGACACCGGAAAGGTAGCAATGCCGTGTTCAGCGTAGACTGGTTGCCATTCCGCGAAGACGCCGCTCAATGCGCCCTCGCCTTAATGAGGTTGCTTTCCCTGATGGCCGCGATTGCCTCAGCGGCGGTGAGCCCGAAGCGCTGGCGTATCTGCGGCACCGCCGCCCTGGTCCGATCGACGCCGCCTGTGGCAAGCCATTGAGCGGCGGCAGCAATGTCGGATGTCGTCGATGGGGTTTCCGTCATGCCGCCACCGGCATGTCTTCGAGGATCGAGATGGGCGTCGCCAAACAATATCGAGAATGCGTTCCTGGGAAGGGGCCGCCATGGCTCTCGCGCGGCGACGAGATGATGAACCCGGCCCGACGCAACAAGTAGACACAATGACTCACCCTGACGCCGGGCGGCAGATCAAGTGTAGTGATGCCGCGTTTCCCGGCCTCGACCAGCTTCTTCATCATCCAGGCGGCGCGGCCATCAAGACGCACTGGCTGACCATCCGGCTCGACCTTCACAACTATGCTGAATTTCTTCATGCCGACTTCTCCGTCGCTACGAAGAAGTCCCTCAGCCGTCCGCGCTCAGCCACCCACTGGTTGCCGACCTTCTTGGCCGGTAAGAGACCTTGCTCCAACATGTGGAAGGTCTGGCGGGGCTTGCGGTTGATTTCCTTGCCAATGTTCTCTGCCCCCCAAACGAGGTCGATGGGCCGAGGTTCTGCAACTATCGTCATCAGGCGCCTTTCATCCGGTTCGAGCCAATCTCGTTTTGTTCATGTAATCAGCAATGTCAATTGTCGTTAACATATAGTAGTCACTTGCACTGACGCAAGGTCTGTGCAACCCATGGCCAAATTTCTGGGGATAAATGGTAATGGCTGCTGACAAAGAGAGCACGCAAAGACGAGTCTACGTGCTCCCGACCGAACTCGTGGACCGCATCACCAAGTTTCAGGCTGACATGCAGCTTCCGTCAGAGGTTGAGGCCGCTCGCCGGCTCCTGGATGAGGCGCTTAAGCACCGGGACGACGCCGAAGCGATCACCCGTAGGTTTCTCGATCGCCTGAAAGAGACACGCATGATGTCCGACATCGCCAAAGACGTGCTGGTTGGTCATCCGCTGATCAGTTCGCTTAAGATCAACCCAGGCTCGATATCTTTCGGCATGACCACCGGTGATCAGGTCACGGTGTTTCAGGACGGCACTGCCTCCATGGTCGACCGCCACAAACGGCCATTCAGCATCAACGCCGACGGCCAGATCACGAACGACGAGGTTCCATTCTAACGGAGGTAGCGATGGCCAAGGTCCGCAAAAGAACTCTTCCTAGCGGCAAGACGGTCTGGCTCGCCGATTACACCGACGTCTCGGGCCAGCGACGTTTCAAGCAGTTCGATAAGAAGTCGGTTGCCGACGACTGGCTGACGAAAGTCAAGCGCGACGTGCAGCTCGGCACCCACGTCGCCGACAGCGCTTCTCTCACCGTAAAGGAGGCGGCGACACTCTGGCTCGGTCGGTGTGCCGATGCCGGCTTGGAGCGCTCAACGCGGGACGCCTACAAGCAGCATGTCGACCTTCACATCGTCCCCTTCCTCGGGACAAAGAAGCTGTCACAGATCAGCACCCCTGCAGTCCACGCGTTCGCCGACGAGCTCGTCAAGGAAGGTCGATCGGCCGCTATGGTGAAACGGGTCATTCGTTCGCTGGGTGCCATCTTCGTCGAAGCCCGGCGCCGCGGCTCTGTAGCGACTAACCCTGTGTCAGATGCCCGCGTAAAAGTAGGTGATCGCCGGAAGTCGAAGCGTCCCGAGATCCCGACAAAGCAGGAGCTGCGCGACATCATCGCCGCCGCGACCGGAAAGCACCGAGCCTTGATCTTGACCGCCCTCTTTGCGGGGCTTCGCGCTTCCGAGCTTCGCGGCCTTCGCTGGAATTGCGTCGACCTGAAGAAGGGGGTCGTTTCGGTCAGAGAGCGTGTAGACGCCTGGGGCGAAGCTGGCGCGCCAAAGTCCGCCGCTGGTGAACGAGAGGTGCCGCTGGCGCCCATGGCGATCAACGCGCTGAAAGAGCATCGCCTTGCCACACCAAACGGACCCAACGGGCTTGTCTTCCCCTCGACGGAAGGAACACCCCTCAACCACCAGAACATCATCAAC
Source organism: Mesorhizobium sp. WSM4898 (assembly GCF_029625845.1). Lineage (NCBI taxonomy): Bacteria > Pseudomonadati > Pseudomonadota > Alphaproteobacteria > Hyphomicrobiales > Phyllobacteriaceae > Mesorhizobium > Mesorhizobium sp. WSM4898. The sequence goes on from NZ_JARTVQ010000003.1 coordinate 771,055, forward strand.
CGGATCTGGAGACCCCTCCAAATTGCCGCCGGCCTCTACACTGTTCAATGCGAGGACGAGAACGGCGAACCGATCAAGGTGGCGAAGTACAACTTCCATGCATTGCGGCACGCGGCGGCGAGCCTTTTCATCGAACAGAAACTATCCCCGAAACGCGTCCAAACCCTCATGGGTCACAGCTCGATAACAGTGACCTTCGACACCTACGGGCATCTGTTCGAAGATGCCGACGCCGATCAAGCGGCGGTCGCGGAGATCGAGGCGAGACTGCTCCAGTAGCCTCGCCGCTGGAACACGGATGGAACATTTCCGCCGAAAAGCTAATGAAAACAGCGGTGCGAAACTGTCTCTGACTCCGTTAGTCCTGGTTCGAATCCAGGTTCCCCAGCCAACGAAATATCCAAGCAGAACAATGCCTTAGATGAAAACATGGTCTCCGGACCGTGGTTACATCACATTTGCAACACGCTCTCACCTAAGCCCTTGTTTTCCGTGCATTGCAAAACATTCCCGCTCACACGGAATGGCGGTGATGTTCTCGGCACGTTCTTGAATTAGCAGGCACTAACAGGTCTGTGAATCCTGTCACAGACGCTCCTGGCGCATCGGCCTAGCTTGTGCAGCGGTGAAGGGAGTGCCCTGATGCTTGTGAACCTTCCTATGCTTATGAACCTTCCTCTAGTCGTAGCTGGTCCCGTTGTCGATTGGTTTGGTCGCCGAGCCGATCAGAGGGCGCTATTGAAGGCAACTGACGATCTGAGCGACTCACCGGACGACATGCTCAGCGACATGGGGATTTCCCGCGACGACATCGAGACCGCGCGCTGGCGGTCCAGCCGGAGAGTGAGCTGACAGAAAGCCCGGAAGCCGGATGCTAGCCCTGCTCTGGTGCACATCGCCATCGCTCCCATGCGAAGCGCCCGCTGCGTTGCCGCAGCGAGCGCTCCAGTGGTCCCCGCATCCCTCGCAGCCAAGACGGTACGCCTCGGTAAGAGGGATCATAAGCGCGCCCTAGTTGAAGCGCTGCATATTCAGATTGCGTGACATTTCTGCCACTAGAGACAGGAAGGCCGGAGCCGGCATTCAACCGTAATGGAACTTCGGCTTTGGCTCGGTGCCCTTGAATTCAACGCCTACGCGATCACTCTTGCGCCATCGAACAACAGTCCTGTAGGCGATCCCATCAACTGGTACGCAAAGCAGGCATTTATGGTCTGGCCCGAGCCGTTTCACCAGTGCGGCAACGTCCAATACCGCCGACCGCCGGCAAGTGAGGCAATAGACAGAAAGACCCGTCCCGGCCTCCAGCTTTTGCCGAGTGTGTCTTCCGTGAAGGGAAATTTCATTGTCATGGCGATCCTCGCAAATTGGGGTCGCCGCACCGGTGAGGATTATTCCTGATCGCCAGGGCGATTGCCAAAGAGGTTACGCGATCACACCATGTCCTTTTGAGGTAGAAATTAGCTATCTTGCATATGCGGCGGACCACTAGTCGCTAGGCCGGCGCCGGGCTCTCAGGCAATTCTCCCCCACGAGAAAAGACGCCGGTCACCTTAGCCCGCCGCTGGGTGTGGGGGCACACCGAGCGCAGGGCCACGAGCGGGCCGATGATCAGGATCAGCAGCGCCAACACGATGAAGGTGTAGGGCCGGCTGAGGGCAATGCGGACGAGTGCAATCATGAAACAATGCCTGAGGCGAACCAATGACGCGTGTAGGTCGCCTCAACCCTTCAGGTTTTCTTACTCACACCATTCGGCAACCGAACGGCTGCCTAGGCCGGCTCAGCGTAGATGCCACCAGGCGGAAGGGCCTTGAGCTTGGTTGCGTCGTATGTGTCGTCAAACGCAACGTAGAAGGTTCCAGACAGGATCGTCGCGAAGCGGGAATCGAGGTGCGACACGGCATGCAATCCAGGCTTCGTCGCATTCACATGGAGCACCGTAGCGTTCTGGCCGTTGACCCGGGACATGCCGGTCATCTCGGACGTGCTCGTGGTGATGGAGGGTTCCCGGGGCCTCGCAACAGCGAGTGGCATTTGAGCGTCCGCTGCCTGGACTGCATTCATTCCCGCTGGCGACAGCAAGGCCGCGGCGAACATCAGGTACCGGAAAGCCGACTTCATCGATCGCTCCTTGGTCGAAAGGCAACTCTTAGGGGAGCCGACCAACTCCCTATTCAACTTCCCTGGGCAAGCAGTGCCTTCTGCCTCCAGCCCGCAATCGAGGTCCGCTGCAGCGTGGGCCCGATCGCGCGTTCCCGACAGGCATCGATGTCTGCTCCATCGGTCGTCAGGCACGCAGCCCTGCTTCGCTGGTGGCGTTGAGAGCAGAGGCGTTCTGAACGACCCATCGCCCAAAAAGGTTGTACGCGTCCAATTTGGAAAACGCAGAAACACTCATCACCACGGTGAATAATGTGCGGCTTCAGGCTCAACCGGCTGGTCGGTCTTCCAAGCCAATATGCTGCAGAGGAACGCCACTCGCGTGCGCAGGGCGGCGAGCGGCCGATGGATCAGCAGCAGGAAAGGCTCTCTTCCGCTGCCGTCTTTCCCCCAGAGGATGAGCGGACGACTCCTAGCCGTTCAAGGCGGGCAACGGCTGCGAGACGGTGAGACTTGCGGAATATACCGGCCTGCCGGCTTCGTCATGAACGGCAACGGTCACAGTCTCATCCAAGTCGCTTGAGGCGATTTCGTCTGCAGCGATATCGTGAAGCGCCTTCAGCGCTTCTCGTCGCAGGTCGGTGAGGTTGCCGAGGTCGACCCAAGCATCACCGAGGCTTTGCCCATTTCGGAAGACTTCGAACAGATAGTTCGGCATGCATTATTGTGGGCCGCACGAGGTGCACCCGCATTCAAATTTGAGAGATGGGAAGCATCTACCCCTCCGAGTGTGAAAATAGCCTTCCCTGGGGTGCGTTCAGGCGGGAAAACCGGCCTTTCTGAAGCCTGATGTGAAAAGCCCGAGGGCGACATGGTCGGCGAACGGGAGATTTGAAATCAGCCGGAGAGTCAGGTCGTGTTTCCTGGTCAGTGCTTCCTCGACTTCAGCGCGGGCCTTCTCCGTCTCGCCTAAATGTGCGTACGACGCTGCGAGGAAGGCATGGACGAAGAATTGGTCGCCAGCGTTCTGATACGAAGCGACGGCTTCGGAGTACCTTCCAAGCAGGAACAGGGAGCTACCCTTCACCTCCCAGAACCACATCGGTGGTACCGGGTCGCGCAGGAGCGCTGTTTCGAGCACGTCGAGCGCCGTCTCGGCCCGTCCGCCGTAGTTGAGCCAGCTTGCGTAATCCCCCGCTATGTTCACGTCCAGCGGGTTCAACGAGCGCGCTCGCTCGAAATGCACTCCCGCATCGCTGTGTTGGCGCATGTGGGTAAGCACCAGCCCCATGCTCTGATGACAGACGCCATCGCTCCTGTCGAGAGCGAGCGCCGTTCGAGCGGCGTCCCAGGCCTTCTGTAGCGTCCGCAGATCGTTGTCGTACCAAAATCTGCCGACGAGGGCCTGCGCCAGGAAGGCGTGACCTTGAGCGAATGCCGAATCGAGCTTGATACACTGCGCGAAGAGGGGCTCGGCCTTGTCCAGTTCATATCGGTAGAAGTGCGCGCGCCCCTGCAGGTAGTAGTCGTATGCGTCCCAATCGGTCGGACGCTTGCGTCTGCTGCGGCTCGCAGAATCGGCCTCCGCTTGGCCTTCGACCATCGAGGCGATAAGAGCCGCAACCTCGTCTTGCAATGCGAAGATGTCGTCGAGGGCCCGGTCGTACCGTTGGGCCCAAAGGTGGGTGCCGGTGGCGGCATCAATCAATTGTGTGGTGATCCGAATGCGATCACCGAGCTTTCGTATGCTGCCTGCGACGAGGTAGCGAACTCCGAGCTTGCGGTGGGCTTCGGCAGTGTCCAATGCGGGGTGACGGAACTGAAACGATGAATTGCGTGCGATGACGAGCAGGGAGCGGAACCTGGCCAGCTCCGTGATTATGTCCTCGGTTATGCCGTCGCTGAGATACTGCTGGTCCGGATCGCCGCCCGAGTTGACAAAGGGCAGCACCGCGATCGACGGCTTGCCGGGCGGTGGGATCGATCCGTAGGACGCGCTCGCCACCGGCTCGACAGTCCCCGTGAAGCGGTAGCCGAGGCGAGGCACTGTGGCGATCCACTCACCGCCGTTATCAGCCGGACCGAGTGCCTTTCTCAGCGTCGCGATTTGGACGGTAAGGTTGCCTTCCTCAACGGCGGTGCCCGGCCAGGCAGCGTCCATCAGCTCGGCCTTCGTCAGGATCTCACCGGGCCGTGCGGTAAGCGCAGCAAGCAGCGTCAGCCCACGATGCCCAACAGTGATCGGGATCTGGTCTTTAAGAAGCGTCCCCATGTCGGGATCGAGCACGAACGGACCGAAGGCGATGCGACACCGCTGCATTTGGGCATATTAGACGTTTGGAAGTTGTCGGAACAGGCACCCCCTAAATTCCCGGGCCAAACTCTCCATTCTTCCTAGGTGGTAGTGCTGAAAGACGTCGCGGGTCTCGTCGCCGTCTGGTGTTTGCGTCGGCACTTACGCTACTTGCTGCGGTCCAATCCCACCTTAAAAATGCAACGCAGCCCGGAGCGATCGTAGACCAGCTCAACCCCGCCCGTTCTTTCGCTGTCGAACACTCGCTGCAGGAGTTGCGTACCAAAGCCGTGTTTGCCAGGCACGACCGGCGGGCCGCCTTGCTCGCACCATTCGAGGACCAGAATTCGGCCCCCATCTGCGTATTCCAACCGCCACGAGATCGAGACCGATCCGGTAGGATTGGAGAGCGCCCCATATTTGATGGCGTTCGTGGTAAGTTCATGAATGGCCAGTGCGAAGGAAAGCGCCACGTTCGAGGGCAACCAAACCGGCTCGCCTGTGAGATCGAACCGATCGAGAGAGGCATGCGGGTCGATCGAGGCGGCAATGAGCGTGCTGAGATCGGCACCGCTCCAATTCTCCCGGGTGAGGATATCATGCGCTTGTGCCAGCGAAACCAGCCGGGCCGAAAGCGCCTCCTTTGCGAGCGCGAGGCTGGTTGCGCTGCGCATGGTCTGGCTCGCGATTGCCTGAACTACGGCCAGCGTGTTCTTGACCCGGTGGTTTAGTTCATTGATCAACAGTTGGCGCTGCTCCTCACTCCGTTTGCGCTCGGAGATGTCGAGGCTGATCTGGACAGCGCCTATTACCGAGCCTGCCGCATCGCGGACGGGCCGCGCGCTGGAAAGCAGGTAACGTTGCACCCCGGATGGCAGCGTATAGGCGAATTCCTCACTGTCAGTTTCCTCGCCGCGCATGGCTCTGCTCAGCGGACGGTCTTCCCGGCTGATGGTCTGGCCGTCTTTGTACGCCAGCGTTTCGATCACCAAGTCGGGCGTCCCAAAGGATCTCCGGGACTCCGTCGATAGGCCCATCAGTTCCGCCGCGAACCGGTTGCGGATCACCTGTCGCGCTTGCGGATCATAGGTGAACCAGACCGCCACCGGCGCCGTATCCAGAACGGTTTCCAACTCGCGCGTGCGTTCCGCGATTGCACGGCCGGCTTTGATCATGGCTTGGGCAATCGTGTCGAACTCGGCGACAGACGTCGACATAGGTTTGACCTCGCTCCCTTTGCCGAGCGCATCGGCGCGCGCGGCGAGGTCGACTGTCGCCTTGGTGAAGGTTTTACCGACCACGTAGCCCAGAGTGAGCGAAAAAAGCAGCGCAGTTAGGCCTGTTGCGCCAATGTGTGCGAGAGACCACCAGAGAGGTGCCTGAACATCAGAAAGCGGAACATTGGCGGTGTAGAACCAGTCCGAATAGGGCGATCGATAGTACCCGGCCAGCAGCGTGGTGCCTTCGAAATTGCGAGATCGGAACGTACCGGAGCGGCCGACGACCTTTGCTAAATATTCCGGCAAACCGGGCTTGCCGGTCACCTCACCATGCAACTTGGACCTTGCAACGTAGTTGCCCTCACGATCACCGACAGCGACCGTCCACCCCGCTGGGACCGCGGGCAGCATAGCAAGGCGAATGCGTTCCGTCGGGACCGACATCGAAAGCAGCAACGACTGGCCTTTCGAGCCCGACACTTGTCTGGTGACCGCGATCCGGTATGCGTTCGATCGCGGCGCGGCGAACACGTTGCTGACCAGCACGCCAGCAAGATCCAGGTGCTCGCGCTCCTCGGGCGTCAGCGGTTCGGCCGAAGGCTCGGAGCCCTTGGCGGATTGAGTGCTTGCCAAGGCGCGGCCACCGAGATCACGCAGCGTGATTACCTGATCCGTACCCTGGACGAGGCGGCTCGCCTCGTTGCTAAAAGCCTGCAGATCATCATTGGCGAGAGCAGGCGACTTGGAGAGCCCTTCCAGAAGGGTCTTGAGATTGACGAGTTCGCCATCAACGACCAGCGACACCTGACGAGCAATCCAAAGCGCCTCCTGCTCGATACGAGACTGCTCATGCAGGGCGTAGGCAACGAACAGATAGGCAGCAAACAGCCAGACCGGCAACACGGCCGCTGCGATTAGTCCAAGCAGATGGGCTCGTACCGATCGACGAGGCAAATCTGTTTCCCTGTCTTCCCCAATACCGCAAGCTTAGCCGCAAGCTGGCGAACGACAAGCTTAGATTAACACTGCTGAACATGGCCAAGCTCGAAGGCCGCTTGGCGCCAGACAATGCGGCTAAGCGAAAATCACTGAGTTGCAAAGAGTCCCGCCCGAGGGGTGGACAGAGGAGCCACGCGGGAACCAGAGCTTGGTTTTGCCGTCATTTCCGGCTCGGCGGGCCAGCGTATCTCGTCGCCTTTCATTCGAGGGACGAAAAGGTGGCGTAACCCTCGTCCGGCAAGACGGTACGCCTCCCTAGATGGATAATAAGCGCGCCCGAGCGCGGGGTCAGCCCGAGCGGTCTGCGCTACAGCGAACGCGATACCGTCGGGATGGCGGCAAGACTGACAATTGCCGGCTTGGTCTTGCATGCGCCGCTGCGCTGAACCAACAGGAGTTTTCTGGATTGCTCGACCAGTCTGGAGCTCTTGGCAATCATCACTCGCGTCTGGTCGATCAGCTCTAGATAGCGCATCTCCTGCTGGCGGAGTTGGATCAGCAAGCGGCGACGATTTTCCCTCTTCATTGCCTTCATCAGATTCCCTTCTCATCATCCGACCGGCACCGACAAGCTTGAGCAGACTGCGGCCTTGCTGCATGTAAGCGGGCAAGAAACTCGCTGCATTAACCTTTGTGATTTGCGCCTCAAAACCACAACGGAACGACGCGGGGGATTTCGCGTTGGGCAATGCTTCTCCACGACCACATCAGCATGGCGCGGCGCCACGTCCGACAGGGCGAGCGGCACATCGCACGTCAGCACGAGCGGATTGCCTGCCTCAGAACCAGCAGGCTGCCGATCGAGGATGCATTGAGGCTCCTGAGCCTGTTGGAAGAGGTTCACGCATTGCAGCGGCAGCACCTGTCGCGACTGCTATCGAAATCGGCCGGTAAAGCAGTCTCGGAGCTTTCGGCCGAGACGCAAGTGGTGGCGGGCCGGAATGACGTGATTGCGATTCCCGAGCCCATTATCGGCTCCGGCTGGAGCTGGAGCAAGCGCTTAAAGAAATCTTGAGCGAGTCGGCCGCCAAACCTTCCAAGGACAAACTTCACTAGCCAAGGCGGCTCTCTCGCTCCTCGGGAGTCCTACTGCAAAAAGCGGATCGCTTCAGCCCGCCTTCTCAAGAAAGCGCTTCGCCATAGCCAATGTGGACCTTTTGCCCGCGAATTATCCGACGCCGCAGGCGCGCTACGCTCTCCGTCGCTTAGAAACCGCGCGCCATAGGCGGGGCAGGCGTGACGTTTCGCGTCGGTTTGCGGTCGAAATCCGGAAGCAGCCACCCTATTTGCGTTGAGCCATGATCAGTCGGACCGATCTTTGAATGAGCGAAGCAGCCAAAAGGCGCGCGTTGCTGCTCCTCAATCCCAAGGCTCGGCGCGGCCAGGAGATGCTCGCGCCAATTGTGGAGCGGCTGGGGCGAGGTCGGCTTTCCGTCACCGTTGAGATGTTCGAGGCGTTGCCTGAAATCGCTCGAGACATCGTTCGCTTACGCCATATGGCCGATCTTGTGGTCGTGTGCGGTGGCGATGGTTCGGTGTCCTCGGCGGCGACGGCGATCATGGAAAGCGGCCTGCCGATGGGCATCATTCCTATGGGGACGGCGAATGACCTTGCTCGTACGCTCAACATTCCGATGGATCTCCTGCAGGCCGCCGATGTGATCGCGCGAGGCCGAACCCGACTGATCGATGTCGGGACGGTCAACGGTCATGCCTTTTTCAATGTCGCAAGTATCGGACTCAGCACCGAACTGGCGCAGGGTCTTGACCCCGCACTGAAGAAGCGCTTCGGCAGGCTGGGCTATGCGCTGGCGGCGATGAAAGTGTTGACCCGGGCCGCGCGGTTTCACGCGAAGATTACCGAGAAAGGCGCGGCGATCGAGGTGGAAACCTACCAGATCGCGGTTGGAAACGGTCGGCACTACGGCGGCGGCAACGTCGTGGAAGAAACGGCCGAGATCGATGACGGACATCTCGATCTCTATAGCTTGGAAATGACGAACCTCTGGAAGCTGGCGCTGATGCTCCGCTCTTTCCGTTCTGGAACGCATGGCGCATGGCGTGAGGTGCGCACGGCCAGGTGCGTCGAGTTCGACATCGAGACGCGGAAGGCGATGCCGGTCAACACCGATGGCGAGATCGTCACGTCGACACCGGCCCATTTCAAGGTTCACCCAAAGGCGATCTCGGTCTTCGCGCCGGATCGCGCCGTGTGAGCGCCCCGTCTTACGGTTTGATCAGTTTCCAGTGCCTCGCCTTGCGCTCGATCAGCGGCAGAGCACGAATGTGCTCGCCGTTGAGGAGAGAAGGTCGAAAGCGACGAAGGCGAGCCTGGGCGTTCCAGGTCATGCGCGAATGGATGGCATGGAAGTTCGGCCGTCCGTCGGGATCCCGCGTGATCATCTCGCCGTCGATGATGAAGGACTCGGGTGTTCGGTTAGCGCGGTCCAAAAGAACGGCCGCCCCTGATGCTCTCGCTGGCCGGCTGACCTACTTTAAGCTAGCGAAGCTTGCGCCCGGGCACCGCCTTTTTGGATCAATGCTGGAAGCGGGACCGGCCGAAAGTTCCAAGCATCTACGCCAACGTCGTACTGGCGTGGAAGCGGCTTAAGCTTCCCATGCGAGTGACCGTGCAAATTGATCGACTTCTTGCCCATCTGATTCCAGGTGCGGAACGGATAGTGGCACAGGATGAGAAGCACCCCATTGAACCTGAGTTCCGCGTAATGCTGAATACTGGCCCATCCGTCGGCGGCGGTCGTTTCGTCCGGGTCATTGTTGCCGATGATCAGGTTCTTGCGCCCATTGAGGCGCGACAGAAGTGCCTCCCCGCCTGCTTTGTCGTGGCGCGCGAAGTCGCCAAGATGCCAGACCTCGTCGTCAGGCGTGACGGTCTCGTTCCAGAAAGAGATCAGCGCTTCGTCATGTTCGGTAAGCGATGCGAAAGGCCGCCGGTCAATCCGCAGGATGCGGGAATCATTGAAATGCGTGTCGCTCGTAAAAAATAGCATCAGGGCATGCCGGCAATGCAGATCGAAACCCACCCTGGGCCTAAGGCTAGCAGCCTTCGGCCCTTAGGGATCTTACCATTCGCACAATGATCCGATCATAAGGCGTTTTCTCCGATCTGCTGTAGTTGATCGTGAAAAGCGCGGCGCGGTCATCACAGACCCTGATGGCGCGAACATATCGGATCTCGCCGTTGTTGATCCCTGAATAGCTGGCCCAGGTCGAGGTCAGGCGCCGGTACGTCAACTTCCAGCCGGCCTTTTCGTCTTCCAGCATGCGATGCTCGATCTCGGCCCGAAAGCTGGCTCTTCCAAGTCTGGCGCCCCACACGGCAAGAAACGCGTCTTGTTCGCCTTGGAATGCAGCACCCTGATCCGAATGCTGGGTGAGGACGAAACCAGGCGGAACATCGAATGTGAAGCCCAGTTGCCGGACCCCAAACGGCTGCCACTCCTGGGCCTGAAGAGAGGCGGTGCAAAAAAGAAAAGTAAATATACTGAACGCAACCCGCATCGGCTTGATTTAGCGCCGCTTCATAGGGCGTCCAGATCAGTTGGGGGCCCCCCGGCCCACCATCTGGTGATCTATCGCAGAGCTGCAGCGGCGTTCGGGCCATGATCTCGACGGACAAGCCTGGCTTGGCGCAAGTGTGTCGCCGGACTTTGCGGGAAGCTGCCGTGGACCCGCAACCGTCGATGCGGCACACCAAGCTAACTCGAAGCCTGAACCGGCCGCCGTTCAGGCCCGAGCGGAAAAACTGGGGCGCAGGTCTGCTTCAGGAAAAGCTGGGCGTATACGTCCCGTTCTTCGGCTGTGATGCCTTGCTCGCGAGTCAATTGCTTGAAGGCTTCTCGCAACTGATCGAGGTCGAACGTTGAAATGTGTTTGGAGGTAGTCATTGCGCACCTAGGGGTGATGTTCCACTCATTTCTTGGCAGCTCGCGAGAGGCCTTGCGAAGGCTTGGCTTCCTGTCGGGTTCGCTTGCGCTGCTGTCTCCCAACGCGACGGCAATAGCCGACGCCACGTCGCACCGAACTGCGTTCAGCGAGGCTTGTTCCGCTGAACGGCTTGTCTTCTTTCTAATATTAGCAAAGTCTTTATGAATGTCCCGCCGGCCCATGACTCGTTAACCATGGCAAAGGGCTTGAGCATTGGGCGACGAAGTGCATCGATGCAATCATCATTCAGGATGACGGCCGGGCCGGTCTGTCGACCCCATCACATCCCTACTCGATCCCAACGCCCCCCGAAAAGAAGGCCAAAGACATGGTGGATCTTATCTGGGAGCTGGCAGCGTTGCTGGTGATAGGAACGGGTAGACCAGCGGACTCTTAAGTCCGCCGGTCCTGGTTCGAATCCAGATTTGCAGCTAGAACTTCGTGTGAGAATTCAATTGCTTGGGATATGTCGTTTGCCGGCATCGCTGTCCGCGAGCTTCCCATACGACGATATATTAGCGAATTAACGAATCGTAGACCACGCTGTCCTATTCTGGGACAGCGCGGACACTACCCATCGGCCGCGCAGGCGGCTCCGGCTTTCAGGCAACCCTACCCCTGGCCGGAGCCGCCACCTTGTACATACCAGCAAGGGTTGAATCAACCCTTACCAAGCATCCTTACTGGTGCATTTTGCCGATCGTTAGATTTTGAAATGCCGAGGACGTTAGCCGTGCCGCGCGGGGATGATCTGCCTCCGCCATTCCGATAGCATCCGGGAATCCGCCCAAAGGCTTCGCCGATCATATTAGCGATCAACGATGTATTAACGACTAAGGCGCAGCCTTGCCGGATCGGGGACGAGAACCGCCCCCTGATCGACGATCCGGCACTTTATGTGCCGAGACGTTCGACCGATGCGGAGCCAAACGCATGAGTGTCGAAACAGCGCTGGCGCAGCTGTTGCGCATGCTTCACCGTCGAGCCTTGAACCTGGCGGCGTTGCCGGACGATGAAAGACTTGCTCATTACGACCTCATCCGCCGCTCGTGCTGCGGAGCAGCCGAGCAAATCGGCCAGAGCCCCGATAATGCCGCCATCACGGCAAACAGCGTGGTCGAATTCACCCGCGCCATGGTGGGCATCATCGAGGCAAGGCGCGGGTAAGAAGGCGGCGAGGAAGAGCTGATCGGCTGTCGCGGCAAGCGGCTCATGGCAAATGGCAAAGCCGAGATCGCGCCCTTTCCCTATCTGCCTGCGCCGGCCTCTGCTCCGCCTACTCCGCCGCCGCGTATCCCGCGATGCCCTTGATCTCCAGAAAATCCTCGAGACCGTATTCGGCATATTCGCGGCCGTTGCCGGACTGCTTGTAGCCGCCGAAGGGCAGGCCGGCGTCCCACGTCGGATAGTTGATATAGACGTTGCCGGAGCGCATGCGGGCCGCGGCCTGGCGCGCCTTCTCGATGTCCTTGGCCTGGATGTAGGAGGCGAGGCCGAAGACGGTGTCGTTGGCCAGCTCGATCGCCTGCTCGACCGTGTCGTAAGGCATGATCGACAGCACCGGCCCGAAGATTTCTTCGCGCGCGATGCGCATGTCGTGCGTCACGTTGGCGAAGACGGTCGGGCGGACATAGTAGCCGCGGTTGAGCTCGGCCGGACGGCCGGGGCCGCCAGCGATCAGGGTCGCGCCTTCGTCGATGCCGCTCTGGATCAGGTCTTGAATCTTGTCGAACTGCAGCTGGCTTACCACCGGGCCGAGCTTCGTTCCCGGCGCGTCGGCCGGCCCGACGGTGAGTTTCTCCGCCGCCGTCCTGGCATAGCCGGCGGCCTCGTCATGCCGGTCGCGCGGCACGAACATGCGGGTCGGCGCGTTGCAGGACTGGCCGCTATTGCCAAAGCAGCCGGCCACGCCCTTGGTCACCGCCCTTTGCAGATCGACGTCGGGGAACAGGATGTTGGCGGATTTACCGCCGAGCTCCTGATGCACACGCTTCACCGTGTCGGCGGCCGCCTTGGCGACGAGGATGCCGGCCCGCGTCGAGCCGGTGAAGGACATCATGTCGACATCCAGATGGCTGGCCAAAGCCTGCCCGACAGTTGGGCCATCGCCGTTGACCAGGTTGAAGACGCCCTTCGGCACACCGGCCTCGTCCATGATCTCTGCGAAGATGATGGCGTCGAGCGGCGCGATCTCCGACGGCTTCAGCACCATGGTGCAGCCGGCGGCGAGCGCCGGGCCGACCTTGCAGGTGATCTGGTTGAGCGGCCAGTTCCAGGGCGTGATCAGGCCGACGACGCCGATCGGCTCCTTGACGATCAGCGAGGAGCCTTTGACATGGCGAAACTGGAAGGTCTTCAGCACCTCGGCCATCTTCTCCAGATGCGCCTGGCCGACGCCGACCTGGCTGTCCAGCGCCATCTGGCGCGGCGCGCCCATCTCGCGCGAGACGGCGAGCGCAAGGTCCTTGCTGCGCTTCTTGTAGACCTCGATGACGCGGTTGAGGATGTCGAGGCGCTCCTCGACTTCACTGAAGCCGAAAGTGGCGAAGGCGCGCCTGGCGGCAGCGACCGCCTTGTCGACATCGGCCTTGGTGCCCAGCGAGATCTGCGCGAAGGCGTCTTCGTTCGACGGATCGATGACGTCGAAATTGTTCGGCACCACCGGATCGACCCACACGCCTTCGATATAGAACTGCAGATTGTGCGACATATCTTCTCCCTTCGGCGCGCTTGGCGAGCGTCATATTCCGCCAGAGATAACGATGCGCGTATGGCAGCGCAAGACAGGGTCGTTGAGCCAGCGGCGGAGCCGTACCGCAGTCCGCTAAGAGTTCAGTCCTCAAAGGAACTGGCGGCCACATAGATCGCGGCAAGCTTCTCGATGCCGGCCTGGTCTTCCTTGTCGAAGCGGCCTGGCAGCGGGCTGTCGAGATCGAGCACGCCGAAGATGCCTTCGTCGTCGCGCAAGAGCACGACCAGTTCCGAGCGCGAGTCGGCATCGCAGGCGATGTGGCCGGGAAAATCGTGCACGTCCTTGATCAGCATCGACATATCGAGATCGACCGCCGTGCCGCAGACGCCCTTGCCGACCGCTATGCGCACGCAGGCCGGCTTGCCCTGGAAGGGGCCGAGCACCAGCTCTTCGTCGGATTGAAGGAAATAGAAACCCGCCCAGTTGAGGTCGGGCACCATCTGGTAGATGAGCGCCGAGGTGTTGGCGGCGTTGGCGATCGAGTCTCGCTCGCCTTCCAGCAGCGCTTTCAATTGCCTGGCCAGCTCATCGTAGAAGGCCGGCTTGTTGCTCGTGTCGAGGGCCGTTGCCGCAAACATCCTGGTCGTTTCTCCGTTGCTAAGGCGCTGAAGCGCCCGCTACAGTTTGGCCTTATCTGCCACCAATGCTGCGCGCGGGAAATACACAAGTCGTGAGCGCCATTCTCGCCAACCGAAAACGCGACCGCGCGCAGCCGGAGGCAGGCGAGACCCCGCTCACCTTTGCGGTGCTGGTCTTTCCCGGCTTTCCGATGATGGCGTTTTCTTCTGTCATCGAGCCGCTGCGCGGCGCCAACATTCTTGCGAAGCGCGACTGCTACCGATGGGTGATCGTCGGCGCGGATCAGGGCACGGTCGAAGCCTCCAACGGCGTCGTCATCCAGCCCGGCTTCTCGGCCGCCAACGCACCGAAGGTCGATCGCATCGTCGTCTGCTCGGGCGGCGATGCCGACCATGTCGTGGCCGACGAGGCGATGAGCTGGATCCGCAAAAGCCTGCGCGGTGGCGCGCATATCGGCGCGGTGGCGGATGCGGCGTTCTTCCTCGCCCGCGCCGGCCTGCTCGACGGCCATGCCTGCACCTTGCACTGGACCAGCCAGGCCGCTTTCACCGAGGCGTTTCCCGACATCGAGCTCAGGCGCGATCTCTTCGTCATCGACCGCAAGCGTTTTACCTCGGCCGGCGGCGTCGGCAGCCTCGACATGATGCTGGAGATCATCACGCGCGACTACGGCGCCGAGCTTGCCGCGGGTGTCGCGGAATGGTTCGTGCACTCTCCCCTGCGGTCGAGCGTCGACCGCAAGCTGATGCCGCTGCGCCTGCGCACCGGGGTGCAGAACGAGCTGGTGCTGTCGGCGATCGCCATCATGGAGGACGCGGTCGAGGAACGGCTCGGCATGGCGGAGCTGGCTGAGCGGCTTGGGGTCTCGCCCGACAAGCTCGAGCGCAATTTCCGCGCCGAGCTGGATATCTCGCCGAACGGCTATTACCGGCGGCTCAGGCTGAAGCGCGCCGCCGATCTGCTGGCGCATTCGACGCTGATGGTGCGCGATGTTGCGCTGGCGTGCGGTTTTGCTTCGATGTCGAGTTTCGCGCGGGCTTTCAAGGAGGAGCATGGGCAGGCGCCGAAGGCGATGCGGCGGCGGTAGGATCAGAGTTCAACGTCCGGTTTGCCAGTTTCCGACCGGACTTTGACAGGCGGCGATTTCTCGGCGGCGACGTTGGGCCTTGCCTCTTCATAGGTCGCCGCGACATCCCAGATCACCCCTTGGCGATTGGAAGAAGGCGGAAGGTCCAATGTCGGGAATGCTTTGTTGATTTTGTTGATAGCCCAAACCAATCCGACGATAATGCCGAAATATGCCGCCAGACATGCGAGCATGGTTGTGTTGCCAAAATCGTCGGCCAGCCAATGCAGAATCGGCTGAATATAGGCCAGAAGGCAGAAGCTGAAAAAAAGCAGGATGTATAAGGGGCCAAGCGCTATTCGATAATCCACGGTGTGGTCCGCAATACCAGATTATTCAGCGACTTTACCACAAAGTCTCAAAGCTGATGAGGCATCGAGCAGAATTTTAGCGGTTGCAGTTCCACACGGCCAGCGGCATCCGGCACAGCACGAGCGGCTTTCCGCACAATACCTTCTCCCCTCCTGCGCCATGGTCGGCATTTACAACCTACTCAAGGCCAGGCACCCATGAGCATCGTCGTTTTCGATCCAGACAGCACCGAGGATGTGGACTTCAAGGACCGCATGCGCCATCCGGCCGCGGCCGATCCCGCCGGCGGCATGTGGCTCTCCGACACCGAGCCCTCCTTCATCGATGCGGACGCACTGCGCAAGGGGCGCCTCGCCAAACTGCGCGCCTGGATGCGCGAGGCGGGCTATGGCGGCGTGGTGCTGTTCGACCCCTATAACCAGCGCTACGCCACCGGCTCGCGCAACATGTTCGGCTATTTCCTGCGCAATTCGACCCGCTACTTCTTCATCCCGACCGAAGGGCCGATCGTGCTGTTCGAATATCCGCAGAGCTACCATGTCTCGATGGTGCTCGACACGATCGACGAGGCGCGTCCTTCCAAGCTCGTCTGGTCCTCCGTCTCCGGCCGCGACGACGAGACGGCGGGTCCGTTCGCCGACGAGATCACCGAGTTGCTCAAGAAGCATGGCGGCGGCTCGATGAAGCTCGGCCTCGACCGCTGCAGCCATCTGCAGGCGCTCGCCCTGGAAAAGCGCGGCTGCGAGGTGAAGGACTGCCAGGGCGAGATTCTTGCCGTGCGTGCGGTGAAGACGCTAGAGGAGGTGAAATGCCTGCAGGCCTCCATGGCTGGAGCCGAAGCCGCGGTGGCCGCCGTGCGCGAGGCGATCAAGCCCGGCGTTTCCGAAAACGAGCTCTTCGCCATTATGTATCACGAGGTGATCCGCCAAGGCGGCGAGTTCATCGAGACCCGGCTGCTGACTTCAGGACAGCGCACCAATCCGTGGTTCAACGAGGCGAGCGGCCGCAAGATCAGGCCGGGCGAGCTGGTCGCGCTCGATACCGACACCATCGGCTGCTACGGCTATTATTCCGACTTCTCGCGCACCTTCCGCTGCGGCCCGGGCAAGCCGACGCCCTACCAGAAATCGCTCTACCGCATGGCGCACGACCAGGTGCAGCACAACATTTCCATCGTGAAACCCGGCATGGCCTTCCGCGAGATCGCCGAGAGGGCCTGGAAAATCCCGGACCGCTTCGTCGACCAGCGCTATACCTCGGTCATGCACGGCGTCGGCATGCATGGCGAGACGCCCTTCATCGCCCACGCGATGGATTACGAGACGTACGGCCGCGACGGCATGATCGTGCCGGGCATGGTGGTGAGCGTCGAAAGCTATATCGGCGAGAAAGGCGGCCGCGAGGGCGTCAAGCTGGAGGACGAGATTCTCATTACCGAAACGGGGACCGAGCTGCTTTCGCGGTTTCCTTATGAGGATGAGTTTCTGGAATGAGCGGTTTGATGCCGATACGCTGTGTTGGCGCCGCCCATACGTTGTCGCAGGCGTTCGAGATTGGCCGCAGCACTCATGTCGTCGTCATCCTCGGGCGAAGCAAGGTGCGAAGCGACGCGGCGCAGACCCTAGGATCCATTCCGTTACGTCCGAGCGCCGCAACGGTGCAGAATTCTGTTGGGCCGCACTCTTCGGTCAAGGTAACGGAATGGATTCCAGGGTCTTCGCGACGCCGCTTCGCGGCTGCTTCGCGCTGGAATGACGAAGCTGATACGCTGCGGCACATTCCGACGCGCCGCCGCACCCCTTTGAGAGCATCCGCATGAAATCCCCCATTTCCATCCGGCGCGGCACGGTGGCCGCGGTGTTCATCGATCTCCAGGAGGAGCATCGCAAGGACAAACGCTATCTGGTCGAGGGCTTTGCCGACATCCTCGCCAACGTCGAACGCCTGCAGGAGGCGGCGCGGCGCAATTTCGTGCCGCTCTATCATTGGGCCTATATCGTCGACCTCGCCGAGGCGCGGCCGTTCCATCCGCTCGACGAGAGCGGCAAGTCGGCCTTCTCCGACAAGGACGATCCGCTGACGGCGATCTGCCATGAAGTGGCGCCGCAAAACGGCGAAGCCACTCTGGTCAAGCAGGAAGCCAGCGTCTTCGGCAAGAACGATTTTGGCGACAAGCTCGAAGCAGCCGGCATCGAATGGCTGGTGATTGCCGGCGTGTGGACCGAAGCCTGCATCGACGCCACGGTGAAGGACGCGGTGGCGCACGGTTTTCGCGTGCTCCTGGTCAAGGATGCCTGCGGCAGCGGCAGCAGCGCCATGCACCAGACCGGCATCCTCAACCTCGCCAACCGCCTCTATGGCGGCGCCGTGACCAACACGCTCGACGCTTGCCGGCTGATGGCAGGCGACACGGTGAGCGTGTGGCAGGTCGAGGGATCGGTGCCGCTGCGCTTCACCTTCGAGAATGCGGCGCAACTTTACGCAGAGCTCTGACCGCGAAGACCGGAGACCCAGCCGCCCGGCAAGGCGCAGCAATTATGCGCGTCAGCCAACTTTAGCCTGCGGAACAGCGCACAAGAATTGCGGAAAACCAAACATTTCGTCGCGGAAAGCGGACCTATGATCCCCTCGCAGGCAACGGCGCCCAGCGGCCGTATCCGCCTCCGCGCCTGACGGCAGGGGGGCGCCCCTGGGTTTCGTGCAGGTCGTTGCCGCCAAAAGCCGCCGCGCGGGCGACCTGCACCAACAATAGAGGGAACGACAATGAAATTCATGCTGACCGACAGAAAACTGCACCCGCGGGCAAAGCCGACCGCGGGTGATTTCAAGAAGGGCGCGATCAGCCGGCGCGAGTATCTGGCGCTTATGGCCGGCTTGGGCGTCAGCGCCGCCGGCGCGCTGGCGCTGGGCGGCCTTACTCCCTCGCCCGCTCGGGCCGAGGAGCCGAAGCGCGGCGGGGTCCTGCGCGTCGCCATGAACGTGAAGGGCTTCAAGGATCCGCGCACTTTCGATGGCGTCGAGATGTCGAATGTCGCGCGTCACTGCAACGAATATCTGGTGCGCTGGAAAACCGACTTCACCTTCGAGCCCTGGCTGCTCGAAAACTGGGAGACCAGCGACGACGCCAAGACGATCACGCTTCACGTGCGCAAAGGCATCACCTGGTCGAACGGCGACACTTTCAACGCCGACGACGTGATCCACAACCTCAACCGCTGGTGCGATGCCTCGGTCGCCGGCAATTCGGTCGCCGCGCGCATGGGTGCGCTGGTCAACGCCGACACCAAGAAGCCGGTCGACGGCGGCATCCAGAAAGTCGACGACTACACCGTCAAGCTCAACCTGCCAAAGTCCGACATCTCGCTGATCGCCGGCATGGCCGACTATCCGGCGCTGATCATGCACCGCTCCTATGAAGGCGATGCCGATCCGAAGAAGGCTTTGGCCATCACCACCGGCCCGTGCGAGTTGGTGAGTTGGGACGCCGAGACCGGTGCGGAGGTGAAGCGCAAGGACAAGTGGTGGAAGGGCGAGTTCTATCTCGACGGCATCAAGTGGGTCGACTACGGCTCCGATCCCAACGCCATGCTGTCGGCTTTCGAATCCGGCGAGATCGACACCGACCACGAGACCGCCTCGGACGCCGTGTCGCAGACCGAGCAGATGGGGCTCGAAAATTCCGAGATCGCGACCGGCTCGACCATCGTCGCGCGCTTCAATGTCGGCAACGCGCCCTATGACGACGTCAAGGTGCGCCGTGCCGCCCAGCTTGCCGTCGACAATGCGGCCGTGCTGAAGCTCGGCCTCGACGGCAGGGGCAAGCCCGCCGATAACCACCATGTCGGACCGATGCATCCCGAATTCGCCGATATCGGCCCGGCCAAGCGCGATGTCGACGCAGCGAAGAAGCTGTTGGCCGAATCCGGCAAGGCCGAGCACGAATACGAGCTGATCTCGGTCGACATCGAATGGCAAAAGAGCACCGCCGACGCGATCGCCGCCCAGATCCGCGAGGCCGGCCTCAAGATCAAGCGCACCGTGCTGCCGGCCGCCACCTTCTGGAACGACTGGAGCAAGTTCCCCTACTCCTGCACCGAATGGCTCGGCCGTCCGCTCGGCGTCCAGGTGCTGGCGCTGGCCTATAAATCAGGCGCGGCCTGGAACGAAAGCGCTTATTCGAACAAGGAGTTCGACGAGCTTCTCGATAAAGCACTTGCGACGCCGGACGCCGCCCAGCGCAAGGAGATCATGGCCAAGATCGAGCAGAATTTGCGCGACTCCGGCATCATCATCCAGCCCTACTGGCGCTCGGTCTACCGCACCTACCGCAAGGGCGTGCATGGCTGCGAGCAGCACCAGGCGCTCGAGCAGCATTTCGAGACGGTCTGGCTCGAGTCCTGATTCCTCCCAGGACCGATCGCGACGATCTGGGCCTCAGCGGCGCCGTGCAGCGCTGCGCCCAGCATCCGGACAATGTCTGGGCGCTACACGGGCTGGTCGAATGCCTGAAGGGGCGCCGCGAGAGCGAGGAGCTGCCGGGCTTGCAGGCGAAACTTGCTTTGGCGCTGACCAAGGCGGACGTGCCGATCACATCGTCATGCCTCTGCCGCACGAGCGTGCAGGCAGACCACTGCTGTTGTCGTTGAGACAGCGGGCGGCCGCCCTCAAAGTGGAAGGCGGCCAGGCCGTTGCTAAGAGAAGATTTTCGCCAATTCGTCGACGCTGGTGCCTTCCTTGACTTGGCGCAGTTCGACATAGCTGACCGCGGTGGCAACGGAGAGCACCATCGAGACGACGGCCTGCACCACGGCGGCGCCCAGTTCGGCGAGGATCCCGCCGAAGAGAAGCAGCACCACCAGGATCCCCCACTGGATGACCATCGCGATGATGACCAGGATGAGGAAGAGGCCGAACAGCGACCAGCGATTGCCTTTGGTCAGCGCTCGGCTGCGCGACATCGAGCCGAATACGCCCAACCGCTCCTGGATGAGAACGGGAACCGACATCGACCAGCCAAGCCACAGGATGATGCCGGGGACGATCAGCGCGATCATAGCAAGCGCAGAGCCGATGCCGACGAGCAGGCCGATCGCAAGCGTCGGCAATAGGAAGCGGATGGCAATCTGCACGCTGTCGCCGAAGGATGGCCGCCTTCCGTTCAGATCCTCGATCGTTGCCCGCACCAGCGACGACTGGAGCAGCAGCGTGAAGACGAAGGAAATCAATCCCGCGAGGATGCTGAGATAGGAGTTGCGCAGCACCGCGTTCGGATCCGCCATGGCACTCGGATCGCCGTTCATAACCGCTTCCATCTGCGGTTGGGTCCACAACCTGATGAGCAGCGTCGGCAGGCCGGCGAACAAAAGCCCAAGCCCGACGCAGAGTCCTATGTTGCGCGTGATGACGGCAAAAGTGCTGTTGAACACCCTGCCGATTTCGAATCTGCCTGGTCGTCCCAATGTCGCAGTGGTCATGATAGCTTTCCCCCGAGCCGCCGCCGAATCCAATTCGGCAACTTCAAAGTAAATTTGCCAAGAACTGCGAGCTCCGTCCAGTGGACTTGCAATTGTTTCGGGTATTCCCGGTGTGAGCCAGAACCGCCGGCTGCAGAAAAAGCTCACGGTCGCGCTCTGATTTGAGGCCAGGATGACGATTTTCAGGCAGGCTCTCAGCGGGGGCTGCCGCTCACCAGCACTTCGGCCGGCCTCGCCAGCATCCCAGACTACGAGAATATCTCCGCCAGTTCATCGACGCCGGTGCCTTCCTTGACCTGGCGCAGTTCGACATAGCTGACCGCGGCTGCGACGGAACCCACCATCGAGCCGATGCTCTGGACCATGGCGGCCACGACGGCGGCGACGATGCCATGGAATAGATAAACGACCACTCCGGTTATGGATTGAATCACGAGCCCCATGATGACCAGGATCACGAAAAGGCCAAACAGAGCCCAGCGGCTGCCTTTGGTCAGGGCGCGGCTGCGCGACATCGAGCCGAAGACGCCCAAGCGCTCCTGAATGAGCACCGGTATTGCCACCGACCAGCCGAGCCCGAGGATGATTCCGGGCACCAGCAAGGCAATCGAGGCCGCGCCCACGCCGAGCGCTACAAGCAGACCTATGGCGACCGTGGGCAACAGGAAGCGGATCGCTGTTGCGATGGAATCCCCGAAAGTCGGCTTCTTGCCGTTCATGTCCTCGATCGCCACCCGGACGAGGCTCGACTGCAACAGAACCGCAAAGGCGAGATAAAGTATTACAATGACCGCAGTTCCAATGATGAAGCCGAGCTTGTGGTTCGTGATAGCCGCGGCAAAATTCGCCGGATTTCCAGTATGGGAATTCAGACCCACGTGCTGGGTGACCAGTTGTGGCATGAGTTGGGTGACCAGTTGCGGCAGTCCTGAAAACAGCGCCGCAAGACCAACGCAGAGTACAATATTACGACCGATCACGGAGAAAGTGTTGTTGAACACTCGGCCGATCTGATACTTCTCCTGCCGTACCAACGCGGCTGAAGTCATGACCCCCTCCCCTGCTTGGCCGCTCCACGCCAGCCAATCGCCCCAAAGCAAATCTGCCAGTATTGACGAGACGCGTCCAATCACTTGCAATTGTCCTGCGGTATTGCCAGTGTCGAACCCGTAGGTAGCAGGGGAGCGAGTTGGTGACAGCGGCGCAGCCGGCCACAGCGGACGCCGAATGGCTGGCCAAGATGCACAAGCAGCTGCTGGCTGACGATTCGATCCAGTTTGACCTGCCGGGGCTGGTGCGGCCGGAGCCGCCGGAATGGCTGAAGCCTTTTCTGGAAGCCCTGGCAAAGCTAGGCCCTTACATGGTCTATCTGTTCTGGGGCGCGGTGATCATCGGCGTCGCAATCATCGTGTTCCTGCTCGTGCTCGAGGCGAAGGGCATCGCCTGGCGGCTGCCGTGGCGGCGCGTGAGCAAGGAGGCGGAGGCGCAGGAGGAATGGCGCCCGGATGCCGGCGCGGCTCAGATCCTGCTCTCCGAAGCCGATGCGCTCGCCGCGCGCGGCGACTATGACGAGGCGGTGCATCTGCTGCTCCGGCGCAGCGTTGCCGACATCGCCAGCCGCCTGCCCGACTTCCTGCGCCCGTCGCTGACCGCGCGCGACATCGCCGCCGCAGGTTCCATCCCGTCCCGCCCCCGCGCTGCCTTCAGTGAGATCGCGCGCATCGTCGAGGCTGCCTTGTTCGCTCGCCGGCCGGTCGGCGCCGAGGGCTGGCAGCAGGCGCGCGGCGCCTATGAGCGCTTTGCCTTCCGGGATGCCTGGGCATGAGCGCGGAGGCGACAGAGGCACAAGAGCCGTTCAGCCGCAGGACGCTGTTCTGGGGCATCTTCGCCAGCCTGCTCGCGGCCGCCGGATTTTTCCTGCTCTCGACCTACGCTCCGGACTTTCGTCAGCCCCAGGGCGGCGCAACACCGCTCTCCAAGGGCGGCACCGGCTATGCCGGGCTCATGGAATGGCTGAAGCTCACCAACGGGCAGGCGCCGCCCATGGCGCGCGGGGAGAAGGATCTGCAATCTCCCCTGGCATCCACATTCCTGCTGATCGTCACCATCGCGCCCAACAGCGACCCGGCGGCGCTTCAGCGCATCATCAAGCTCCGCTTGGGCAAGCACACGCTTTTCGTGCTGCCCAAATGGGTCACCTTTCCGCAGCCGGGCCAGGAGGGCTGGGAGACGAAAGTCGAGCGGCTGCCCGCAACGGCGGTCAACGACTGGCTCGGTCGCCTCGCCAAGGCCAAGCTCGGCGACGGCAAGCCATCGGTCGATCGGATCGATATAGAGGGGCGCAAGATCGCCGTGCCCGAGGAGTTGCAATGGGTAGCCGACAATCATCCGCTGATTGCCGCGGGTGACGGCAAGGCTGTTCTCACCGAACTCGACAGCGAACCCTTCTACATCCTGACCGATCCCGATCTCATCAACAACGCGGCGCTGAAGGATCCCCAAAAGGCGGCAGCGGCGCTCGACATGATCGCCATGCTGGAGCCCGCCAAGGGCGCGGTTATGTTCGACCTGACGCTTCACGGCATCGGCCAGAACTACGATCTCGGCAAGCTCCTGGTCGAACCGCCCTTCCTGGCGCTGACGCTGTCGGTGCTGGTGGCGGCTGCCCTCGCCTTCCTGCACGGGCTCGGTCGCTTCGGGCCGCCGCGCACCGAGGGTCGCGCCATCGCCTTCGGCAAGCAGGCGCTGGTCGACACCACGGCAATGCTCCTGAAGCGGGCAGGACGGCTGCAGGAACTCGGCGACCGCTATGCCGCGCTGATGCGCCAGCGCGCCGCCGCGCTGCTTGGCGCGCCGCACGGGCTGCAGGGTGAAGCGCTAGACCGCTGGCTGGATTCCCGCGACAAAAATGAAGCGAACGGCTTCACCGCGCGGTTCAAGGCTGCGAACGGTTCCAAAACATTGGCCGCAATGCATGAAGCAGCGGAAGAGCTGCATGACTGGACGGCAAGGAGGCTCGGTGAACGTCGTTGAAGTGAAAGCCCTGGCGAGCGCGATCAGGGAAGAGGTGGCTAAAGCGATCACCGGGCAGCGCGACACGGTCGATCTGATGCTGACGGCGCTGTTCGCCGGCGGGCATATATTGCTCGAAGGTCCGCCCGGTACCGCAAAGACCATGACCGCGCGCTGCTTCGCGCAGGCGCTCGGCGTCGCCTATGGGCGCATCCAGTTCACGCCCGACCTGATGCCCGGCGACATCGTCGGCGCCAACATCTACAATTTCCAGACCGGCCAGTTCACGCTGACGCGCGGCCCGATCTTCTGCGATCTGCTGCTTGCCGACGAGATCAACCGAACGCCGCCGAAGACGCAGGCTGCACTGCTCGAAGCCATGCAGGAGCACGCTGTCACATTCGACGGCACGACCCATTCGCTCGGCAAGAACTTCATGGTGGTGGCGACGCAGAACCCGATCGAGCATCAAGGCGTCTATCCACTCCCCGAGGCCCAGCTCGACCGCTTCCTGTTCAAGCACCGGGTCAGCTATCCGGACGCGCAGGAAGAACGTGCCATCATCATCCACCACGGCGGCGGCTCCGCCTCGCACAACATCGAGCAATACGGCATCAAGGCGCAGACCGACCGCAAGACGCTGGAGGCGGCGCTTGCCACAGTGGGCGCCGTCACGCTGGTCGACGACGTCGTCGGCTACATCGCTGCCCTCGTGCGCGGCACGCGCGAAAGCCCGGATCTGGAGGTCGGCGCAAGCCCGCGTGCCGGCGCCATGCTGGCGCGCGCGGCGCGAGCCCGGGCCGCGCTCGACGGCCGCAACTATGTCATCCCCGACGACGTCAAGGCTTTAGCCGTGCCGGCGCTGCGCCACCGCGTCATCCTCTCGCCGGCGGCGCAGATCGACGGACGGCTGGTCGAGCAGATCGTGTCCGACCTCGTCGACCAGACGGAAGCGCCGCGTTGATCTATCCGAGCGGCAGAGCGGTATGGGCGGCGGCGGCGGGAGCGATTCCCGCCTTCCTGACCGCGCTCGCGCTGCCGCATGTCTGGTATCTCGGGCTGCTCTGGATTTGCGCATTGCTTGCCTTCCTGGCGGTCGACGCGGCGGCCGGGCGCGGACGCGCGTCGCTCAGCGCCACGCTCACCGCGCCGCCGCAGGTCGGCGTCGGCGGACGTTTCACGCTGCACATCGCAGCCGGTCTCGGGGCGCGAACGCGGCGGCTGCAGGCGCGCGTCGGGCATGACCAGCGGCTGGCGCCGGTCAACGGCACGGGCGGCACGCTGCCGGCGAATGGCGGCACGCTCGATCTCGAATTCGACGCCGTTCGGCGCGGCATCGCCAGCTTCGATCGGCTATGGCTGCGCTGGCAAGGGCCGTTCGGGCTGGTCTGGAACCAGGCCGTGCTGCCGGTGGACCGCAAGATAGCGGTTTTGCTCGATGTCAGCCGCGCGCGCGACGAGGCGATCACGCTGCTGCAGCGCTCCGCTCTTGCCGACGGCCATGCGCAGAAGCGCGCCGGCCAGGGCCGCGAGTTCGAGGCGCTCAAGGACTACCAGCCCGGCATGGGCCGGCGCATGATCGACTGGAAGCGCAGCGCCCGCCACGGCAAATTGCTTGCCCGCGAATTCCGCATCGAAGAGAACAACAACATCGTCTTGGCCATCGATAGCGGGCGGCTGATGTGCGAGCCGGTCGAGGGCGTGCCGAAAGTCGACCGGGCCGTGACGGCGGCGCTGTTGTCCGCCTTCATTGCGCTCAAGGGCGGCGACCTCGTCAGCCTGTTTTCTTTCGACGCCAGGCCGCGCGTTTCCAGCGGCGCCGTGCGCGGCTCGCCGAGCTTCACCATGATCCAGAAGCGCGCCGCCGAGATCGACTATTCGACCGAGGAGACCAATTTCACCCTGGCGCTGACGACGCTCGCCGCGAAGCTCGACCGGCGCTCGCTGGTCATCGTCTTCACCGATTTCGTCGACTCGATCAGCGCCGAGCTGATGCTGCGCACCGTCGGGCGGCTGACCGAGCGGCATCTGGTGCTGTTCATGCTGATGAAGGATGTCGAGCTGGAGACCTTGGCCGATATGGCGCCTACCGTCCCGGAGGACGTGGCCCGCGCGGTCACCGCCGGCGACCTGCTCAAACAGCGGCAGGTGGTGATCGGACGCCTCAGGCTGCTCGGCGCGCATGTCATCGAGGCCGACCACCAGCGGCTCGGCCCCGCCCTGGTCGAGCGCTATATCCAGCTCAAGGAGGAAAACCTCTTATGATGCTGCCCGCCGGCACCGATACGCTCCGCCAGTCGCTGGCAAGCTTCCGCCAGGAGCGCGAGGCCGGCTGGAAGGCGTTCGAGGCGCTGCTTGCCCGCGTCGAGAAGCGCGCGCCGCGCGCGCTGTCGGAAGACGAGCTGCTGTCACTGCCCCTCCTCTACCGCTCGGCGCTGTCCTCGCTTTCGGTGGCACGCGCCACTTCGCTCGACAGCGCGCTCATCGCCTATCTCGAAGCGCTCTGCCTGCGCGGCTATTTTTACCTCTATGGCGCGCGGCGATCCTTGAGAACGCGCATCGGCGACTTCTTCCTGCACGACTGGCCGGCGGCGATCCGCGACCTGTGGCGCGAGGTGTGGGCGTCGGTCGCCCTGACGGTGATCGGTGCCGCTGCCGGATACTGGCTGGTCGCCTCCGACAAGCGCTGGTACGACGCCATCATCGCGCCGAGCCTCGCCGGCGGGCGCAATCCGGATTCGTCGGCCGAGATGCTGCGCAGCGTGCTCTATGGCGGCGGCGACCACTTTCTCTCGGGCTTCGCCGCTTATCTCTTCACCCACAACACGCAGGTGTCGATCCTGGCCTTCGCGCTCGGCTTCGCCTTCGCGGTGCCCAGCGTGCTGATCATCCTGATGAACGGCTGCATGCTCGGCGCCATCTTCCAGATCTATGCCGCCAAGGGGCTCGGTTTCGAGCTCGGCGGCTGGCTGTCGATCCACGGCACGACGGAGCTTTTTGCCATCGCCATCGCGGGCGCGGCCGGCATGCGAATCGGCACCAGCATCGCCTTTCCCGGCGAGCTGACGCGCATGGCCGCGGCCTCACGCGCGGGCCGCGTGGCGGCGACCGCGATGGTCGGCGTCGTCGTGATGTTGCTGTTTGCCGGCCTGCTCGAAGGCATCGGCCGGCAGACGATCACAAGCGATATCGCCCGCTATTCGATCGGCGGCGGCATGCTGGCGTTCTGGATTTCTTATTTCTACCTGTTCCGGATGGTGCGGCATGGCAACGGCTAGGAATCCCGCCGCGCTGGTGCGCCCGCTGGTCACGCCGGAGGGCGTGGACCTGCGCGTCAAGCTGGCGGATGCCGGGACGCGGGCTTCCGGATTCCTGCTCGATGTGGTGATCATCGTCGTCGCCGCCGTCGCGGTCAGCCTTGTCGCGATCTTCGGCCTGGGCGGGCTCGGCGTGAAGGACGCCGAACCGCTCTTCATCGTCTGGATCATTTTCATCTTCCTGCTGCGCAACGTCTATTTCATCGCCTTCGAGGCGGGCCGGCGGGCGGCGACGCCCGGCAAGCGGATGGTCGGCGTCCGCGTCGCTTCGCGCAGCGGCGCCGGCCTCAGCCTCGACCAGGTCATCGCGCGCAACCTGATGCGCGAGATCGAGGTGTTCCTGCCGCTGTCGATCCTGGCGGCGCGCGGCAGCGCCGGCGTCGCCGACACGCTGTCGACCATCTTCGGCCTGGTGTGGGCGCTGCTGTTCTCCTTATTCCCGCTCTTCAACCGCGACCGGCTGCGGATTGGCGACCTGCTCGCCGGAACCTGGGTGGTCGAGGCGCCGAAGGTGGCGCTGCTCGAGGATCTGTCGCTGCGCAAGGATCCGGTCGCGACCCGCTTCCAGTTCAGCGCCGCGCAGCTCGACGCCTATGGCATCGCCGAGCTGCACAAGCTGGAGGAAGTGCTGCGCCGCGACGACTATTTCGCGATGAAAGCGGTGGCGGAAACGATAGGCCGCAAGATCGGCGCCAGGGTCGAGCCAGTCGATTCAAGGGCATTCCTCACCGCCTATTACGGCGAGCTGCGCGCGCACCTGGAGCGCAAGCTGCTGCTGGGCAATCGGAAGGCGGACAAGTACGCGCGGTAGACGCCTAAGCGAGGGAATGATGAGTTCGTTGCCCGAATTCGAACTTCAGGAAATGGAATCGCGGGCGGCCGCAGCCTGCCCCGGACCGTGGAAATCTTGGGACGAAGGTCGGGATTTCGACGGAGGATCCAACTTCATCCAGACCGGCAACGGCGCAGAGCGCGGCGAAGACATTGAAAGGTCCGGTGCGACCGTCGCGGAGCAAGATTTCATTGCGGCTGCGCGGCAGGACGTTCCTCGCCTGGTCGCGGAAGTGCGCCGGCTGCGCGCACTCCTTAATCAGACCGGATAGAGCCTCAGCGCCCCCGCCTACCCCACCCACTTCTCGTAGTCGGACACCAGAAGGTGAACCGGCGCCACATCCTCCTCGATGTTGGAGAAGCGGCCGATCGGATCGCGGAAGACGTTGTCGGTGAGGTCGTCATTGACGGTCGAGACCTCGCCGATCAGCACGTCCTTGCCCTCGGCCCAGAAGGCGTGCCAGACGCCCGGCAGCAGCGTCACGCTCTGGCCCGGGTCGAGCTTCAGGAGCCCGCCGGCGGGCAATCTGGTGATGGTGCCGTCGACCGGCACCGACACTTCGGCCTTCGGGTCGATGCCGCCGTCGCGGTCGTGCATGAACAGTTCCAGCACCAGCTTGCCGCCGCCGCGGTTGATGATGTCCTCGGCCTTAATGTTGTGGCGGTGCATGGGCGACAGCTGGTCCTTGCGCGAGATCATGATCTTCTCGGCGTAGAGCATGCCCATGCCGAGCTTCATGTCCGCGTAGCGGCCGTTGCGGACGGTAAAAAGGAAGAGACCAAGCTCATCGAACTTCTCCTGGCCGTAGTCGGTGATGTCCCAGCCGAGACGCGAGCTGAAAATGGCCGAAGAGTCCGCCTTGTGCGCCTTCATCTCTTCCGGCGACCAGTAGGCGAAGGGCGGCATGATGTAGCCGAACGAGCGGATGAAGGCGTCGGCTTCGCGGATGATGTCGTTGATTTTGGAGCGCTTCATGGTCGTTTTCCTTCCGGCCGCTGCCTGCTGAAATCTGCCAACCCGAATATCGCAATGCCGGTCCGCTGTCGACGCAAACTGGCGGCTCTGGCCCCGTGACATCCGGCCCGAACGAGCCCATAACCCCAACGGGTTTTTGATTGCGCATGTCTTTATCCCGAAACCGGTTCCCACTTTCGGGAGACATGCTTTTGAACGGTGATTTTCATGGCAAGCATAGACGATCTCGACACGCCGGCGATCCTGATCGACGCGGCCCGCGCCGAAGCCAACATCGCAAAGGCGCAGGCGCATGCCGACCGCCACGGGCTGAAGCTCCGCCCGCATATCAAGACGCACAAGCTGCCCTACTGGGCGAAGAAGCAGGTCGCGGCTGGCGCGGTCGGCATAACCTGCCAGAAGATCGGCGAGGCCGAGGTGATGGCCGATGCCGGGCTTGAGGACATTTTCCTGCCCTACAACATTCTCGGCCGCGCCAAGCTGGAGCGGCTGAAGGCACTGCATGGCCGCGTCACGCTGTCGGTCACGGCGGACAGCCACGAAACGCTGTCAGGGCTAGCCGCGACCTTCACCGATACCGGCCACCCGCTGCCGGTGCTGGTCGAATGCGACACCGGCATGGGCCGCTGCGGCGTGCAGAGCCCGGCCGAAGCGGTTGCACTGGCGAAAGTGATCGACCAGGCCAGAGGACTAACCTTCGGCGGGCTGATGACTTATCCGGCGGCGGGCCGCGCCGCCGAAGCCGAGGCGTGGCTGCGGAACGCGCGCGAGACGCTTGCGGCGGCCGGGCTCGAATGCCGGCGCATCTCCAGCGGAGGCACGCCGGACATGTGGCGCTCGGGCGAGGACAGCGTCGTCACCGAATACCGGCCCGGCACCTACATCTATCTCGACCGCTACCAGGTCGCCAAAGGCGTCGGCACGCTCGACGATTGCGCGCTGACGGTGCTGGCCACCGTGGTCAGCCACCCGACGCCCTCCCGCGCCATCCTCGACAGCGGCAGCAAGGCTTTGTCCTCCGATACGCTAGGACTGCCGGATTTCGGCGAGCTGCTCGGCGTGCCCAGCGCGCGAGTGACTGGACTGAGCGAGGAGCACGGCAACGTCACGCTTTCAGACGGCGGCGCCCTGCGCATTGGCGAGCGCGTGCGCGTGGTTCCCGATCATTGCTGCGTGGTGACGAATTTGTTCGACCAGGTGCATCTGATCGACGGCGACAAGGTGCTGGAAACGCTGCCGGTGGCGGCGCGGGGGAAGATGGCTTGAGGATCCTCAGACGCACGCAGATGTTTTAAGTTCGTCTAGGCTGGCGGGACAGCGCCCCCCGTGTCCTGCCGGACATCTCCCCCACTTTTGGGGGGAGATTGGCGGCTCGGGCGTCGCGCCCTCCTCCAAACGCTGAAAGTTGCCGAAAGCCACCATCCTTGTGGGGGAGATGTCCGGCAGGACAGAGGGGGGCGAGAAGGAACGCGACAGACCGCTATTGGTCGAAAATCTACTGCCGTTCCGCCTGCCGCGCCGCAACCCTGCGCATCGCGATCACGCGGCGCCTGAAAATCTCCGTGCGGATCGCCATCAGGTGCAGCGCGAAGAACAGCACGGTGAAGCCAAGCGCCATCACGGCGAGCGGCCACAGCATCGAAGGGTCGATGGTCGGGCCGCCGAGGCGGAAGACCGAGGCCGGCTGGTGCAGCGTGTTCCACCAATCGACCGAGAATTTGATGATCGGTATGTTGATGAAGCCGACCAGCGTGATGATGGCGGCGGCCCAGGCGGCGCGGCCGGCGTCGTCCAGTGCGCGGGTCAGCGCGATAATCCCAAGATACATGAGGAAAAGCACGAAGACCGAGGTCAGCCGAGCGTCCCACACCCACCAGGTGCCCCACATCGGCTTGCCCCAGATCGAGCCGGTGATCAGCGCGAGCGCGGTGAAGGTGGCGCCGATCGGAGCCGCTGCCTTCAGCGCCACGTCGGCCAGCGGATGGCGCCAGACCAGCGTGCCGAGCGCCGAGATCGCCATGATGGTGTAGCACATCATGGCAAGCCAGGCGAAAGGCACGTGGATGTACATGATGCGCACCGTGATGCCCTGCTGGAAATCCTCCGGCGCGGTGAAGCTCATATAGAGGCCGACGCCGAGCAGGATCGCAGCGGTCGCCGCGAGCCACGGAATGACCTTGTCGGCCAGCCCGACGAAGCGCGTCGGGTTGGCGAGATTGATCCAGCCGGCGAGGCGTGAGGTGGTGTCGCTCATGCCGATCTAAATAGACCGGCGATGCATCAGGGGCAATCGGACGGTTGTCGCACTCTTTCCTTCTCCCCTTGTGAGAGAAGGTGGATCGACGCGCGAGCGCCGAGACGGATAGGCTGCGCGACGGAGTGAGACGCTGGTCTTCCTGGAACACCTTCATCTGTCGCCTGCGGCGACCTTGTCCCACAGGGAAGAAAGCTTACGCCGCTTCCGTCACTGGACGGCTGAGGCGACGGACCTCCTCGTCGTTGAGCAGGCCGCCGGCGCGCAGCAGGGCTGCGAAGCGGCCGTTGCGCAGCGACAGCTCGGTGAAGCCGCCGTATTCGACCACCTTGCCCTTGTCCATGAAGACGACCAAGTCGGCGTCGCGCACGGTGGTCAGGCGGTGGGCGATGATGAAGGTCGTGCGGTTGCGGCGCAGTTCGTCGATCGCTTCCTTGACTCGGTCCTCGGTCTCGACGTCGAGCGCGCTCGTCGCCTCGTCGAGCACCAGGATCGGCGCATCCTTCAGCACGGCGCGGGCGATGGCGATGCGCTGGCGCTCGCCGCCCGAGAGCTGGCCACCGCGCTCGCCGACGACGGTATCGTAGCCGCTGCTCTTGGCCAGGATGAAGTCCTGTGCGGCGGCGGCATTGGCGGCGGCGTGCACCTCGTCATTGCTCGCATCGGCACGGCCGACCCGGATGTTATCCTCGATCGAGCGGTTGAGCAGGCCGGCGTCCTGGAAGACGGTGGCGATCGAGTGGCGCAGCGACTTGCGGGTCACCGTGCGAGTGTCGATGCCGTCGATCAGGATGCGGCCGCTGGACGGCGTGAACACGCGCTGCAGCAGGTTGATAAGCGTCGTCTTGCCGGCGCCGGTCGGGCCGACGATGGCGACGGTCTTGCCGGCCGGCACCTCGAAGGAGACATTCTCGATACCATGGCCCGAATTCGCGAACTCGAAGCTGACGTCCTCGAAGCGCACACGGCCGGTGACGTTGGTCAACTCGCGCAGGCCGTCCGGCTCGGCGGTTTCGGCGGCCGAGTCCTCGAGGCGATAGAAATCCTCGAGCTTGGCGCGGGCCTCGGAAATCTGCGTCGTGAAGGCCGACATCTGGTCGAGACGGGCGATCAGCATTCCGGCAAAGCCGGTGAAGGCGACGACGTCTCCGACACGAAGCTCGCCACGCGTGACGAGATAAGCGCCAATCGAGAGCACGATCATCATCGAGATGGTCGACGACAGGCGGTTCAGCGCATTGGCGATCGCCCACCAGTCGAGCACCGGGTTCTGCGCGTCGAGCAGGTCCTTGACGTAGCGCTTCAGCGTCGCGGTCTCATGGCCGATGCGGTTGTAGCTCTGCAGCACGGCGACGTTGCTGACGCTGTCGGTCACATGGGCAAAGACGGTGTGGTAGTGGCGCTCGACGGCGGTCTGCCCCGACTTGGTACGGCGCATGACGATACGGCCGATTCCGACGTAAAGCACGCCGAGGCCCAGCAGCACGATTGACATGCGGATGTCCATGGAAAGCGCGGTCGGCACCAGCAGCACCAGCGCAATGGCCGTCGAGAGATGCACGCGCATGAATTCGAGCCACAGGCTGAACAGGGTTTCGACGGCGCGCAGCAGCGTGTGCAGCGAATTGGACGTGCCGCGCTGGTGGTGCCAAGCGAGCGGCATGGTGATGACGCGCTCGAAGGACTGGCACAGCACTTCCGAACGCCGGGCATGGGCGAAGCGGTCGGCGCCGCGCGACACCAGCACGAAAGCTATGACATTGAAGACACCGAGAGCGGCCCAGACGGCGAGCGTCGAAAACACCGGACCTTTTTCGGAAATGGCGCCGATCACCCGGCCCAAAAGGATCGGCTCGAGAATGGCGATCGCGGCAAGCGCGACGTTGGCGCCGCAGATCAGCGCGACGCGCTTCTTGTCCGCAGCCAGATAACTCAGCGCTCTAAAGTAGATCTGCAGAAGTGACACTTCAGCTACTCCGCCAAACTCTTGTCTGTGCTCAATGTCGGTATTGTGCGCCGCACCATTTTTTGACACGTACCGGTTTATGTGTCGCGAAACAATGCGTCGTCTATCCCTTCCGTTCCCATTTAGCGAACAAAAGATGACGACGGTGCGAAATCTGACGTGATCACCTAACGGTTTGAGATAAAAGGTGAAATGTCAGCCTTGCGGCAAAACAATGGCACCTGCCCAGCGCTGCCACATTTTTAATCACTTGGCGCTTGCTTAGCCGTGCCTGAAGCAGCGTGGGCGCACGCTGCCCGGCCCATTGGCAAAGTAAAACGCCAAGCTCGGCCGCGCATCCCGAGAGATGCGCGGCCTGCAAGGCAAACCGTTGATCCTACGCAGGTATCTTGACGACGACGTCGGTCATCTCGCCGGCCTTCGGTTCGAAAGACCATGATTTGGTCTTCGAACCATTGACTTCAAGCGCGATCGACTTGGTCTTTTTGTCGCGGATGACGCGAACCTTGATTTCGCCGCCGAACATCTTGAGTGTGGCGGCGTAGCCATCCCAGTGGCCGGGCAGCTTCGGCCTAAACGTGATCTGCTTGCCGCGCCGCTCGATGCCGAGGATTCCTTCCACCGCGGCCCGGTAGAGCCAGCCGGCCGACCCCGTGTACCAGGTCCAGCCGCCGCGGCCGCCTTTTCCTTCGCCGGCGTAGATGTCCGCCGCCACGACGTAAGGCTCGACGCGGTAATGCTCGGCCGCCGCCTCGTCCGAGGCGTGGTTGACCGGGTTCAGCATCGAGAAGCAGCGATAAGCCTCGTCGGTGCGTCCCATCTCGGCCAGCGCGATGACGAACCAGGTGGCGGCATGGGTGTACTGGCCGCCGTTCTCGCGCACGCCCGGCGGGTAGCTCTTGATATAGCCGGGATCCTTGTCGCTGTTCGAGAAGGGCGGCGTGAACAGCTTGACGATCTTGTGCTTGTCGTCGACGAGCATCTTCGTCGCCTGTTCCATGGCCGTGGTCGAGCGGGCAGGATCCCCCTCGTCCGACAGCACGCTCCAGGACTGGGCGATGGAGTCGATCTTGCACTCATCCGAATTGCGGGAGCCAAGCGGCGTGCCGTCGTCGAAGCTGCCGCGCCGGTACCACTGGCCGTCCCAGGCCGTGCTCTCCAGCGCCCGCTTCAGCAGGTCCGCGTGCTTCGTCCAGGCCTGCGCCCGCTTGCCATCGCTCTGTCCCTTGGCGATGGGGGCGAAGTCACCCAGCGTCTTCAGCAGGAACCAGCCTAGCCAGACGCTTTCGCCCTTGCCGCCCTCGCCGACACGGTTCATGCCGTCGTTCCAGTCGCCGCCGAGGATCAGCGGCAGGCCGGCCGGGCTGCTGCGCTTGATGGCCAGATCGAGCGCCCGCGCGCAGTGCTCGTAAAGCGAGGCTGTGGTCTTGGTGATCTCGGGCGTGAAGAAGGCGTCGTGCTCCCCCTCGCCAAGCTCCTGCCCGTCGATGAACGGTATCTGCTCCTTGAGGATGGCGGCATCGCCCGTCACCTCGATGTAGCGGGCCGTCGCGTGCGCCAGCCATACGACATCGTCCGAGATCATGGTGCGCACGCCGGCATCGGTGCGGGGCAGCCACCAGTGCTGCACGTCGCCCTCCTGGAACTGCCGGCGGGCGGCGTTGAGAATCTGGTCGCGCGCCAGCTTCGGATCATGCGCCAGCAAGGCCAGCGTATCCTGCAACTGGTCGCGGAAGCCGAAGGCGCCGCTCGCCTGGTAGAAGGCCGACCGCGCGCGGATGCGGCAGGCCAGGCTCTGGTAGGGCAGCCAGTGGTTGACCATGGCGTTGAGCGCCTTGTCCGGCGTCTCGACCTGAATGGTGTCGAGGAAGCCGCGCCAGACGCGCTCATTGTCGGCCAGACGCCGGTCGAAATCCTTGTCCCTGTGGGTCTGCACCAGGGCGCTCGCCTCGGCGGCCGTGGCGGCGTCGCCAAGCAGCCAGAACAGCGTCACGTCGCCGCCGGCCGGGATGTCGATGTCACTGGCGATCACCGCGCACGGATCGTCGCCTGCCTCGACGCGGCCGGACAAAGCAACTCCGCCAAGCACGGCCTGCGGATATTCGGTCGTGCCGTGCCTGCCGACGAACTCGCCGCGGTCGGCGGTCACCGAATGAACAGGCGCCGTCGCGGCGAGGAAAGCCACCCGTTCGCCGAAGTCGAGCCCGTAGGGGTTCTGCGCCAGCATGGCCCCCGTCGCGGCGTCCCTGGTCGGCACGATGGTTGCCGCCGTGCGCGAGCGATGGCCGCCGAGCACCCACTCGGCATAGGCATAGACGCGCAGCCTTGCCGGCGCGGGGCCGGCATTCTGGATGCGCAGCCGGGTGATCTTCACCGGATCCACCGGGTCGACGACCTGCGTCAGATCCATCGACAGCGGCCCGCGCTTCGAGCGGAAGGTCGAGAACCCCTGCCCGTGCCAGGTCTCGTAGGTCATCGAGGGATCGCGCACCACCGCGGCCATCGGCGAGAACGCCTTGCCGCTCAACTGGTCGTAGATATAGAAGCCCTCGCCCGGCCGGTTCGACACCGGGTCGTTCGACCACGGGGTCAGCTGGTAGTCGCGGCTGTTGCGGCTCCAGGTGAAGCCGGCGCCCTCGGCCGAGACGTGGAAGCCGAAGGAAGCGTTGGAGATGACGTTGATCCAGGGCTGCGGCGTCACACGACGGCCGGTCAGCCGCGTCACGTAGTGGCGGCCGTCGCCGTCGAAGCCGCCAAAGCCGTTCCAGAGGCTGAGGCCGGTGCCGTCGGCGGCAATATCGGCTCCCCCCTCGCTTGCCCGCGTCGGCTCAGGCAAAGGCGACGACGGCTGGCGGGCCGGAACGCCTTCCGCCTGCTGCAAAGCATCGCGAGCCTGCAATGCCGCCGTTTCGGCCCGCTCGAGCTGGTCGAAGATGGTGCCGTTGCGGGTGTGGAGCGCAACACGCGCGACCGACAGTAGGGTCTTGTAGGTCGGCTCGTCCATCAGGTCGCGGCGCACGGCGAAGATGTGCTGACGCGGGCCAAGCTCGCGACCACGCAGGCGGCTGTTCTCGCACAGCGTCTCCACTGCGCGCTGCAGGTCCTGCACGTAGGAGGATGCCTGCTCGTTGACGACGACGAAGTCGATCATCATGCCGCGGGCGCGCATGTATTCCTGGAAGCGCAGCGCCTGGGCGACGATCTCGAGATCGGCGACGTCGCCGATGCGCACCAGGAAGATCGGGAAATCGCCGGAGATGCTGGTCGGCCAGAGGCTCGATTGGCGGCCGAGGCCCGAGGCGATGGAGTCGGCGGGCAGACGCAGGAACGGATCGGGATAGATCAGGTAACGCGCCAGCTTCTGCACATTGGCGGCATCGGTCAGGCTGAGGCCGAGATGGCGCGTCTGCACCTGGCTGCGCGTCCAGGCGAGCATCGCCTGGCGGGCGAAGCTCTCCTGATGGTCGAGGCGGCCGATCGCCTCGTCGAGCTCGCCCCGGTTGGCGCCGACGACGGTCCAGAAGGTCAGCGAGATCTTCTTGTTGGCCGGCACGCGCACCTGGCGGCGAAGTGCCGCCACCGGGTCGAGCGTGAACCCGTGGCTGCCGGAGAGCCGGGCGCCGGGGTCGAAGGCGGCAGCGTCGGCGATGGTGCGGCCACGGCCGATGAAGGCGCGGCGATCGGTTTCGGCCTCGGCGTCGCGCGAGGGACCCGACGGATCGGTGACGAAATGCACCATGGTTAGGTCGGGCTCGTTCTTTTCGCGCTTGCGCCTGGTGGCGAAGATCGCGCCGTTGTTAGCGGAGATCTCGGTCTCGACGAACATCTTCGAGAACGCCGGATGGGCGTTGTCGGAGGCTTCGTTGCCCAGCACCAGCTCGGCAAAGGACGTCACCTCGATGTGCCGGTCGGTGGGGCCGTCATTGTAAAGCGTGACGCGCCGGCCTTCGCCGTTCCCTTCGGAGATGACGATGCACTCGACCTCCGAACGCAGCGAGCCGATCGATTTGGTAAAGCTCGCCTTGTCGTCGGCAAACAGCGTCTGCACGCGCTCGCCCTCGGCGCGCTTCGGCTCGGCGGTGGCCGACCACCAGTCGCCGGTCGCGGTGTCGCGCAAGAAGATATAGGAGCCGAGACGGTCTTCGCTCGGGTCCGGCTGCCAACGGGTGATGGCAAGCTCGCCGAAGCGGCTGTAGCCGGAGCCGGTGGCGGTGACCATGACCGAGTAACGGCCATTCGACATGACGTTGGTCGCGCGCAGCGCCTTGATCGGGTCAAGGATGATGCGGCTGTCCGGGCTCTCGGTCTCGGTCTCGTCCTTGGAGCGCTCGTCGGCCTCGGTCCTGACGGTGGCGGTCGGGATGTCGCGCGGCGCCTTCTCCTGCAAGAGGAGTTCGGCCGACTCAATCACCGGATCGCTGTGGAAGCGTTCGCGCAGCCGACCCTCGAAGATGGCGTCCGCCACGGCGGCGATCGACATGCCGGAATGGTGGGCCATGTAGTTCTGGACGACGGCATGGTCGGTGCCTTCCGGCACGCGCTGCGGCGTGAAGTCGACCGCATCGTAAAAGCCGTGCCGGCCGAGCGCGCCGATCGCGCGCAGCCGCATCAGGTTCTGCACCGCCTCACGCGGATTGAACTGCGCCGCCAGGATGGTGGCGTAAGGCGCGATCACGGTGTTCTGGCCGAGACCACGCTTCAGGCCGAGGCCGGGCACGCCGAAGTTGGTGTACTGGTAGGTGAGCTCGCGGTCGCGGGCATTGTAGGCCGCTTCCGAGATGCCCCAGGGCACGTTCTTCGAGCGCGCATACTGGATCTGGCGCTTGATGATGAGCTTGCTGGTCTGGTTGAGGATCGAGCCCTGCGGCTCCTTCATCACCAGCGGCGGCATCAGGTACTCGAACATCGAGCCCGACCAGGACATCAGCGCGCCCTTGAAACCGATCTCGACAATCGGCCTGCCGAGCCGGAACCAGTGCTCGGTCGGCAAGTCGCCCTTGGCGATGCCGAACAGGCTGGTCAGCCGCGCCTCGGAGGCGAGCAAGTCGTAGCAGCTCTCGTCGAGCTGGTGCTCCTCGACGCGATAGCCAATCGACAGGAGCTTGCGCTCCTGCCGCATCAGGAAGGAAAAATCCATCTCGAAGGCGTAGCGGCGGCAGCGCCCGCGCAGCGCGAGCAGCTTGGTGCGGAGCGCCGAGACCGCGCTTTCGTCATTGTGCGAATCGTGCACATGGGCCTCGCAGGTCGCCTCCAGCCTGGCCGCCCAGTCGGCGATGACGTCGCTCTTGGGCGACGCCGCCTCGACGTGGATGGCCGTGGCGAGCTTGCGGATCTCGCCGGCCAGCACCGCGAGATTGATCGTGCGGATCGAGGCCATCTCGGGCTGCGCCTTGATGGTCATCACTGCCCGGCGCATGCCGTCGAGGCGGTCGGCAAGACGCTGGCGAAGCGGCCGCAGCTGGCGGCGGTCGTCGGGCAGTTCCTCCAGGCTCTCGTCGAGGATGGTGACGGTGTCGAGGATGCCCTCGAAATCGCCCTGCAGGTGGACGGAAGGCGCCTCGGCCCATTCGGCGCAGGCCGCGGCCACGGCGACCAGATGGCCGGCGAGATTGCCGCTGTCGACCGCCGAGATATAGAGCGGATAAAGCGGCTTCAGCGTCGTCGTGTCGTACCAATTGTAGAGATGCCCGCGATCGCGCGGCATGTTCTCGATGGTCGTCATCGTGGCGTCGATGCGGGTGATGGCATCCGACAGGCTGATCCAGCCGAAGTCGCGCGCCGACACCACCGAGAGCAGGTAGACGCCGATGTTGGTCGGCGAGGTACGCGGCGCCACCACCGGGGCCGGGCTTTCCTGGAAATTGTCGGGCGGCAGATGGTGATGCTCGGCCGTCACGAAGGTCTCGAAATAATGCCAGGTGCGACGCGCCACGGTGCGCAGCGCATGGATGTCAGCGGCGGAAATGCGCAGCCTGTCCTCGGTCTCGGCCGAGCGGCTGATCCAGCAGGCGACGGCGGGCGAGCCGATCCAGAAAATCGCGAAGAAGAAGGCGACGAACGCGCCGGTGGAATCGGCCAGCACCGGAACGGCAAGGCCGACGACGCCGATGATCACGGCGCCATACATCATGCTGTAATAGGCGCCGAGATCGCTGCCGCCGGTCTTGTGCGCCTGCGAGGCGGTGCGCCACTCCAGAAGGTTCTGGCGGCTGACGAAGAGCCGGTAAAGAGTGCGGACGATGGCATCGCCCATCATCCAGGCAAGGTGCGCCATCAAAAGCACCTTCAGCGCCACCAGCGCGGTGCCGAACACAGTGTCGCGCGCCAGCGCCGAGAAATGGCCGCGCGGCGTCTGGTCGCCGCTCTTCGGCAGGATGCCGTTGACGATGTCGAAAGTCGGGGCCATGAACAGGCTGAGGATCATCAGCGCCTGCCACTGCGCGGCCTGCGTGAACGGCAGCAGCGTCCAGCCGGCGATACAGGCCATCACCCAGAAGATCGGGGTCACCGAGCGGCGGAGGTTATCGACCATCTTCCAGCGCGACAGTGCCGGAACGCCAGAGCGCGGATCGAACATGAAGCCGAGCAATTGCCAGTCGCCGCGCGCCCAGCGGTGGTGGCGTGAGGCGTCGACCGAGTAGCGGGTCGGATAGTCCTCGACCAGTTCGACATCGGTGACGAGCGCGGCGCGCGCCAGGGCGCCTTCGAGCAAATCGTGGCTGAGGATGGTGTTTTCCTCGATGCGGCCCTTCAGCGCCGTTTCGAAGGCGTCGATATGGTAGAGGCCCTTGCCGGTGAAAGTGCCGTCGCCGAAGACGTCCTGATAGACGTCGGACACGGCAAAGACGTACGGGTCGAGACCGCGATTGGCCGAGAAGACGCGCTGGAAGAAGGAGGCATCGTCGCCGCTGGTGAGCGAGGCGGTGATGCGCGGCTGCAGGATGGTGTAGCCGGCTGTGACGACGCGCTTTGCCGGATCGAAATGCGGACGATTGAGCGGATGCGCGAGCTTGCCGACAAGGCTCGAGACGGCGTCGCGGGTGGTGCGCGTATCGGCGTCGAGCGTCATCACATAGGTGACTTTGTCCGGCAGCGGCACATCGAGCGGCAGGAAGGTGGTGTCGCTGTCGCCGCGCAGCAGAAGGTTGAGCTCGTGCAGCTTGCCGCGCTTGCGTTCCCAGCCCATCCAGCAGCCCTGGGCCTGATTGTAGAGCCGGCGGCGATGCAGAAGATAGAAGCGCGGAGCGCCTTCCGACGGATAGCGGGCGTTCAGCCTGGCGATCTCGTCGCGGGCATATTGCAGGATCTCGATGTCGGCTGCGTCGATTTCGGTCTTGGAATCCGGCCAGTCGGACAAAAGCGCGAAATGGATCTCTTCTGCCGTGTTGGCGAGATGATGCACCTCGATGTTGCGGATGTTTTCCTCGACGTCGTCGCGCGACCCGATGAGCGAAGGCACGACGACCAGCGTGCGCGCTGAGGTGGGGATGCCGTGCTTGTAGTCATAGCCGACTAGCCGCGTCGGCTTGAGGAAGAGCGCCACGACGGTGTTGAAGAAGGCCAACGCGCCTTCGCTCGCCGGCACCGCGAACAAAGCCAGCATCAGCGTGATCGCCCCCGCCGAGAGGCCGAGATTGGCAAGCGCGTTGCCGGACAGCACAAGCAGGAGCACCGTCAGCAGGAAGACCGGCACGACGATGCCGAGCCAGCCGGTGGCGGCAAAGGCGCGCTTGAAAGTCACATAGAAGGGAGC
The DNA here is from genome assembly GCF_029625845.1 of Mesorhizobium sp. WSM4898. Taxonomy (NCBI): domain Bacteria; kingdom Pseudomonadati; phylum Pseudomonadota; class Alphaproteobacteria; order Hyphomicrobiales; family Phyllobacteriaceae; genus Mesorhizobium; species Mesorhizobium sp. WSM4898. Next base: position 811,970 of record NZ_JARTVQ010000003.1, read on the forward strand.
CCGATAGCCGATCGCCTGTTCCAGCTCCGGCCGGCGCGGCCCGACCAGGAAGAAGCCGACATCGGTATGCACGGAGGGGTCGGCAGTTTCCGGCACGCCGGACGCATCGGTGACCCCAGGCATGTGGCCTGCAAGCTCGATCGCCGTTTCGGCGACGCGGAATTCGGAAAGGTCGGAGCGGCGCGCAAGCTGCTCGATCGCGGTGCGATACTGATCGCGCGAGAAGAAATCGAGCGCGGCGAAATCGGTCTTCTCGCGCAGCAGCGTGTCGATGCGGCTGACGCCCTCGAACCAGACCGTCCAGTCGACGTCGTTGATGAGGCGCAGGCCGCGGATGATGTTGCCGGTGGTGACGTTGCCGCTGGACAGCGTCTGATGCTCGGAGATGATGATCTCCTCGGCGTCGGAGCCGGTCTTCTCGAGCTCGCCCTCCAGCCATTCCAGCGCGCGGCCGGCGTTCTGCGAACCGTCACGCAGGCGATAAAGGAGCTGGGTGGCGAAAGTGGTATCCTGCGCATGCGCGGCGTAGCTCGACAGGATCCTGGTCCGGTCGGCATTGTCGTCGGTCGCCAGCACCCGGTCGGCGACCTCGTTGGCGATCTGGCGCATCTCTCTCGTACGGTTGACGCGCACTGCGATGCGTCGGAGGTTTTCGATCAGCACGAACCGCAGCAGCGACGGCAGCGCCCAGAGCTCGCCGATCTTCAGCGGCTCGACCGATTGAAAGCCCTCGACGATGGCCTTGAACATGGTCGCCGAGACGGCGCTGTCGGAATGCTCGACATAGCTCCAGGCGACGACGAAGGCGCGCGGCAACGCCGTGCCGCCCGCAAGCTTGAGCGTCGGCAACTGGCGGTAGAAACGGCGCGGCAGATCGCGCTTGACCTGAAATATGGTCTCTTCGACCAGGTAGTTGTTGTCGAGCAGCCATTGCGCCGCGGGCGTGATCGTCTCGCCCTTGGCCTGGGCGGCGTTGGTCGAACGGTAGACTTCGAGAATCTTCTTGGCGCTATCGCGGATGCGGGCCTGGAATTCGAACGGCGAAAGCCCGAACAGGTCCCTGACATCGCCCTTGGCGAGTGCTGCGCCCAGCGCGCGCAGCCGGTCTTCCGGCAGGAAATTGGAGCGTATCGGCGCTTCCGTGACGGTCGGGAAGCCGGCACTAGTTTGTTCGATCTTGGCGGGATTCGTCTGGATGTTCATTGATTATTCCGTAAGGCGGGCGCGATGCGGCGTCACCGCCACGGCAATGGCCCTAAAACCGGTTCAAATGCAATCTGTTGCATGGCAGGTTCGGCCGAAAGTTTGTTTGCGCTCCATGACAGGGGCGTCCCCTTTCGACAACTCAAGGGCGAACGCCCCTCGCTTCCCGCCCCGGGTCCGATCAGGGAAAGGATTCAGGCTTTTTCGTGATACATGCAAGGGGCCAGGCGATATTTCGCCCGCGCCGCGATCATGTTTGGCAACAGCCGTTAACCATTGGCGGCGGTGACGCGCAGGCGGATCACAAAAATCAGCTCATGCCCTTCAGGCTGGAGGCGCAGTTTCTGGCTCTGCTGATCGAGGACGAGCGCATCAAGCGGTCCGAGGCTGGCAGCGGTGTCCGTGAGGACTGTGACGCCACCGCCAACCGGCAAGATAATCGTCGTGCCGTCGGTCGACCTTATCTCGACTTCACCCGAAACAGGCAAGCGCTCGACCGTATGGCTGATGCAGCCGCGGCGGCTCATGACGTTGAGATCGGTGATCGGGCCGCCAATCAACGTGGCGCGGGTCGGCACGTCGCCGGGAAAAGGAAGCGGCGCCGAGGCTGGCGTCAGCCGCGCCGGCGGTCGAGAGGCGATGTCGAGCATAATGCCGTCGCCTTCCAGCACCGACAGCGTGCGGTCGACCCCGGCGAAGCTGGAGAATGGCCCGCTGGTCTCGACGCGCGCCATGGAGATGCGCCAGTCGAAATCCTCGAGACCGGCGCCATCAGGCGAGACGGCGATCTCGGTGGTCGTGCCGCCGCCGTTCTTCCACGGCATGACGCGATAGCCGGCGGTACGAAGGATGCGCATCGGTTCAACCCAGTATGCCCGGCAGGTTGAGCTGGTGCTCCTTCGCGCACTCGATGGCGATGTCGTAACCGGCATCGGCGTGACGCATGACGCCGGTCGCGGGGTCGTTCCACAGCACGCGCTCCAGGCGCCTGGCCGCGTCAGGCGTTCCGTCGGCGACGATCACCATGCCGGCATGCTGCGAGAAGCCCATGCCGACGCCGCCGCCGTGATGCAGCGAGACCCAGGTGGCGCCGGACGCGGTGTTGAGCAGCGCGTTGAGCAGCGGCCAGTCGGAAATGGCGTCGGAGCCATCCTTCATCGCCTCGGTCTCGCGGTTCGGCGAGGCGACCGAGCCGGAATCGAGATGGTCGCGGCCGATGACGACCGGCGCCTTGATCTCGCCCTTGGCCACCATTTCGTTGAAGGCGAGTCCCAATCGGTGGCGGTCGCCAAGCCCGACCCAGCAGATGCGCGCCGGCAGGCCCTGGAAGGAGATGCGCTCGCGCGCCATGTCGAGCCAATTGTGCAGATGCGTGTTGCCGGGGGTGAGTTCGCGCACCTTGGCGTCCGTCTTGTAGATATCTTCCGGATCGCCCGAGAGCGCAGCCCAGCGAAACGGGCCGATGCCGCGACAGAACAGCGGACGGATGTAAGCCGGCACGAAGCCGGGGAAGGCGAAGGCATTTTCGAAACCCTCGTCCTTGGCGACCTGGCGGATGTTGTTACCGTAGTCGAGCGTCGGCACGCCGGCGTTCCAGAACGCCACCATCGCCTCGACATGCTCGCGCATCGACGCGCGCGCCGCCTTCTCCACCGCCTTCGGATCGCTGACGCGCTTCTCGCGCCATTCGGCCATGGTCCAGCCCTTGGGCAGATAGCCGTTGATCGGGTCATGCGCCGAGGTCTGGTCGGTGAGGATATCGGGGCGGATCCCACGCCTGAACATCTCCGGCACGATCTCGGCGGCATTGCCGAGCAGGCCGACGGACTTCGCCTCGCCGGCCTTGATCCAGCGCTCGATCATTTCCATCGCCTCGTCGAGCGTTTCGGCCTTCTCGTCGAGGTAGCGAGTGCGCAAGCGGAAGTCGATCGAGTCCGGATTGCATTCGATGGCGAGGCAGGAGGCGCCGGCCATGACGGCGGCCAGAGGCTGGGCGCCGCCCATGCCGCCGAGGCCGGCGGTCAGGATCCACTTGCCATTGAGATTGCCGCCATAGTGCTGGCGGCCGGCCTCGACGAAGGTCTCGTAGGTGCCCTGAACGATGCCTTGCGTGCCGATATAGATCCAGGAACCGGCCGTCATCTGGCCGTACATCATCAGGCCCTTCCTATCGAGCTCGTTGAATTTTTCCCAGGTCGCCCAGTGCGGCACGATGTTGGAATTGGCGATCAAGACGCGCGGCGCGTCCTTGTGGGTGCGGAAGACGCCGACCGGCTTGCCCGACTGCACCAAGAGCGTCTCGTCCTCGCCGAGCGTCTTCAGTGACGCGGCGATGCGGTCGAAATCGTTCCAGGTGCGCGCCGCCCGGCCGATGCCGCCATAGACCACGAGCTCGTTCGGGTTCTCGGCGACCTCCGGATCGAGATTGTTCATCAGCATGCGCAGCGGCGCCTCGGTCGTCCAATAGCGGGCGTTGAGCTTGTCGCCGCGCGGCGCGCGGACTTCACGGATGTTGTGGCGAGGGTCGGTCATGTCGGCAGTTCCCTTTCGATCAGGTGCGGCGGGAGCGTCAGCGCGCGGCCCAGGCAATCGCGGTTTCGAGAATGGTTTTCAGCGTGGCGCGGATCGGCGCCGCGTAGGTTGGGTCGTAAGGCACCGGCCAGTTGTCTGGCGCGCCCTTTTCCGACGGCTCGCGCATATAGCCGCGGTTCGAGAGCTCCATCTGCAGCGCATGGACGCCGCTCTGCGGCCGGCCGAAACTTCTGGTGATCCAACCGCCCTTGAAGCGCCCATTGACCACCCAGGACTGGCTGCTCGCCGCGAGGATGGCGGCTACCTTTTCCTGCAGCGATGGTTCGGTGCTCTTGCCGTCATTGGTGCCGAGATTGAACACCGGCAGCGTGCCTTCGAACAGGCGCGGCAGCACCGAGCGGATCGAATGGCAATCATACAGCACGATCTTCTCATGCATGCCGCGCAGCCGGTCGATCTCAGCCTGCAGTGCGGCATGGTAAGGCGCGAAGTAAGTCTCGCGGCGCCGGTCGATCTCGGACGGCGTCGGCTCCTCGCCCATGCGGTAGAGCGGGTCGCCATCAAACGTGTCGGTGGGGCAGAGCGTGGTCGTCGCCTGTCCAGGATAAAGCGAGACGCCGGAGGGGTCGCGGTTGACGTCGATGACGGTGCGCGAGATGGCGGTGTGGACGACCGTGGCGCCAAGATCGTTCGCGAAGTCGTACAGCTTGTTGATCCACCAGTCGCAGTCGCGGCGGCCGAGCCACGGCGACACCAACCGGCTGTCGAGGCCCGCAAGATCTATGCCGGTGTGCGGGATCGAGACCAGCAGCGGCGCCGTACCGCGTGTGATGGTGAGCCAGGGCGTGGTCATTGGAGCTCTCCACGGGTTGGAGCTCTACGGCGCCCCCCTCTGTCCTGCCGGACATCTCCCCCACGAGGGGGGAGATCAGATATCACGCCGGCTTTCGCCAATCGTCCACGTTGCAAGAAGGAGCGGGGCGCCAAAGTTGCCAATCTCCCCCCTTGTGGGGGAGATGTCCGGCAGGACAGCGGGGGACGTGAAGGATCGCGACCTATCAGAGCATTCAATCTCATGACGCAATCCCCGGCAGCGCCACCGCACCCGCCGCCTTAACCGCGGCGCCGCTGCGGACCAGGGCGATCGCCTTTTCCATGTCGGGGTGGAAATGCCGGTCGTTGTCGAGATGCGGCACCTCGGCTCGGACCAGCTTGCGCACCGTTTCCAGCGCTTCGCTCGAAGCGAGCGGGGCATGGAAATCGCAGCCCTGCGCGGCTGCCAACAGCTCGATGCCGATGACGGCCGTTGCATTCTCGATCATGCCGAGCAGCCGGCGCGCGCCGTGGGCAGCCATCGAGACATGGTCTTCCTGGTTGGCCGAGGTCGGGATGGAATCGACGCTCGCCGGATAGGCCTTCTGCTTGTTTTCCGAAACGAGCGCCGCCGCCGTCACCTGGGGGATCATGAAACCGGAATTGAGGCCAGGCTTCGGCGTCAGGAAAGCCGGCATGCCGGAGAGCGCCGGATCGACCAGCATGGCGATGCGGCGCTCAGACAGCGAGCCGATCTCGCAGACGGCAAGCGCGATCATGTCGGCGGCAAAGGCCACCGGCTCGGCGTGAAAGTTGCCGCCCGAGAGCGCGGTGTCGTCCTCGGCGAAGATCAGCGGGTTGTCGGTGACGCCGTTGGCTTCGGTCTCGAGCGTGTCGGCCGCCTTGCGCAGGACGTCGAGCGCGGCGCCCATCACCTGCGGCTGGCAGCGCAGGCAGTATGGATCCTGCACGCGCTCGTCGCCAACGCGGTGCGATTCACGAATGGCGCTGCCGGCCATCAGGTCGCGCAACGCGTCCGCGGTCTCGATCTGGCCGCGATGCTTGCGCAACAGATGAATACGCGGATCGAAAGGCGCGTCGGAGCCGCGGGCAGCATCGGTCGACAGCGCGCCGGCGACCAGCGCCGACTGGTAGAGCGTCTCGGCTTCGAACAGGGCGGCGAGCGCGAAGGCGGTCGAGAACTGGGTGCCGTTGAGCAGCGCCAGGCCTTCCTTGGCCCCGAGCGTGACCGGTTCCAGCCCATGCGAGACGAAGGCAACCTTGGCCGGGAAGCGGCCATGCGGGGTAAAACATTCACCGACGCCGATCATGACCGCCGTCATATGCGCGAGCGGCGCAAGGTCGCCCGAGGCGCCGACAGAACCTTGCGCCGGCACCACCGGGATGACGTCGTTGGCGAGCATCCCCTGGAGCAGGTCGATGGTCTCGGCGCGCACGCCGGAAGCGCCCTGGGCGAGGCTCGCCAGCTTCAACGCCATCATCAGCCGCACCACGGGGGCCGGCATCGGTTCGCCGACGCCCGCGGCGTGGGAAAGCACGATGTTGCGTTGCAGCGTTTCAAGATCGTTTGCCGGAATGCGAACGCTGGCGAGCTTACCGAAGCCGGTGTTGATGCCGTAGACCGGCTCGCCTTTGGCGACGATGCGGGCGACGGCTTCGGCGCTGGCCTTGATCTTCGGCCGGCAGGCATCGTCGAGCTTCGGCACGGCGCCGCGATAGATGGCGCGCCAGTCGGCAAGCGTTGCGCTGCCGGGCTTCAGGATCAGTTCGGTCATTGTCCTCTCCAGATGCGGGCATGGAGCGGATTGAAGCCCATGCGGTAGACAAGTTCGGCCGGACGCTCGATATCCCAGACGGCAAGGTCGGCCGATTTGCCGGCTTCCAGCGTGCCGGTCCGGTCGAGAAGCCCCAGCGCACGCGCGGCCTCGCGGGTGACGCCGGCGAGGCATTCGTCGATGGTCAGGCCAAAGAGCGTCGCGGCCATGTTCATGGTGAGCAGCAGCGAGGTAAGCGGCGAGGTGCCGGGATTGGAGTCGGTGGCGACCGCCATCTTCACGCCGTGGCGGCGGAAGAGATCGACCGGCGGCCTCTTGGTCTCGCGGATGAAGTAGTAGGCGCCGGGCAGGATGGTCGCGACGGTGCCGGACCCGGCCATCGCCGCGGCGCCCTCCTCATCGGTGTATTCCAGGTGATCAGCCGACAGCGCGCCGTAGCGCGCGGCAAGCGCGGCGCCATGCAGGTTGGACAACTGGTCGGCGTGAAGCTTCACCGGCAGGCCAAGCGCTTTCGCCTTATCGAAGACGCGCGCGATCTGTTCCGGTGAGAAGGCAATGCCCTCGCAAAAACCGTCGACGGCGTCCGCGAGCTTTTCGGCGGCAACCGCCGGGAGGATCGTGCCGGCGACGAGATCGATGAAAGCGTCCTTGTCGCCCCTGGCTTCGGGCGGCAGCGCATGGGCGGCGAGACAGGTCGTGAGGATCGTGATTGGACGCTCACTGGCCAGACGGCGGGCAGCGCGCAGCGACTTTTTTTCATTGTCGGCATCGAGGCCGTAGCCCGACTTGACCTCGACGGTCGTCACGCCTTCGGCCATCAGCGCGTCGAGGCGGGGCAGCGTCTGGGAGACGAGCTCGTCTTCGCTCGCGGCGCGCAGCGACTTGACCGAGGAAACGATGCCACCCCCTGCCCTCGCCACCTCCTCATAGGTGGCTCCGGCCAGGCGCATCTCGAATTCGTTGGCGCGGTTGCCGGCGTAGACAAGGTGGGTGTGGCAATCGATCAGGCCGGGGGTGATCCAGCGGCCCTGGCAATCAACCGTTTCGGCGCCCTGCCCGGCGGCTGCCGGCAGGTCGGCCTCCGGTCCGGCATAGACGATCAGCCCGTCGCGCGCGGCGATCGCACCTTTCTCGACGATGCCGAGACCGGGAGCACCCTCGGCCATGGTCGCCAGGCGCGCATTGCGCCACAGACGAAGGCTGCTCTTTCCGTTTGCTCCACCCATCATCTTTTCCATTTGAAAGGATGACGATTATGTATATACATATTGGAACGCGACGCAAGTGTTAATGTCGCTCGGGCTTTCGGATTGGGAGTTTGGACGTGACGGTGATCTTTGCGGAACAGGCGCTGCTGCCCGGCGGTTGGCGGGGCAATGTGAGGATCGCATTCGAGGGCGGCCGTATCTCTGCAGTCGAAGCGGGCTCTTCGGCGCACGCCGGCGACGAACGCCACGCCATCGTCCTGCCCGGCATGCCCAACCTGCACAGCCACGCCTTCCAGCGCGGCATGGCGGGGCTTGCCGAACTGCGCGGTCCCTCGGCCGACAGTTTCTGGAGCTGGCGCGAGGTGATGTACCGCTTCGCGCTGTCGATGACGCCGGACCAGGTCGAAGCGGTCGCGGCGCAGCTTTATGTGGAGATGCTGGAAGCCGGTTTTTCGCGCGTCGGCGAGTTTCACTATCTGCATCACGACCGCGACGGGCAGCCTTATGCCAACATCGCCGAGATGGCGGAGCGCATTGCTTCTGCCGCCGCCGACACCGGCATCGAGCTGACCCTGCTGCCAGTCTTCTATGCCCATTCGGCCTTCGGCGGCGCTGCTCCCAACGAAGGCCAGCGGCGATTCATCAATGATGTCGAATGCTTCAGACGTTTGCTTGAGAAAACTCGCGAGGGCGTTCGCTCGCTTGAGCAAGCCGTCGTCGGCGTCGCGCCGCACAGCCTGCGCGCCGCAACGCCGGACGAAGTCAACGCCGTTGCCGCAATGGCGCCGAACGGGCCGATCCACATCCATGTCGCCGAGCAGGTGAAGGAGGTCGAGGACTGCATCGCCTGGTCGGGCAAGCGCCCGGTCGAATTCCTGCTGGCAAACGCCAAGGTCGACAGTCGCTGGTGCCTGATCCACGCCACGCATATGACCGAAGCCGAGACGATCGCCATGGCCAAGGCCGGAGCCGTCGCTGGCCTCTGCCCGATCACCGAGGCCAATCTCGGCGACGGCACTTTCGCCGCCCCCCTGTTCATCGAACATGGCGGCCGCTTCGGCGTCGGCTCCGACTCCAATGTGCTGATCGGCCCGCCGGACGAGCTTCGGCAGCTCGAATATTCGCAGCGCCTTGCCCACCGCGCCCGCAATGTGCTGGCGCGCGCCGGCGGCTCTACCGGTCGCGCGCTGTTCGAGGCCGCGCTCGATGGCGGCAGTATCGCGCTCGGCGCCGGCCCCTCAACCCTCGCCGTCGCCAGGCCCGCCGATTTCGTCTCGCTCGACGCTAGCCATCCCTCGCTTGCCGGCAAGGCGGGCGATGCCATCCTCGACGCCTGGATCTTTGCCAATGGCAGCAAGGTCGATTGTGTCTGGGTGCATGGCAAGAAGCAAGTGAGCGGCGGCAGGCATGTCAAACGCGAGGCGGTCGCCGGGCGCTTCCGCAAAGTGATGATGGCGCTGTCCGAAGGCTGATCCCGATGAGCATGGCCGAAACGGCAGAGATGGAAGACGGCGAGACTCTCTCGCTGCACCAGCGGATCCTGTCCGACATCCGGGAAAAAATCCTGTCGGGTGCATGGGCACCCGGCCACCGCATCCCGTTCGAGCACGAGCTGACGGCTCAATATGATTGTTCGCGCATGACGGTGAACAAGGCGCTGTCGCAGCTCGCCAAGGCGGGGTTGATCGAGCGCCGCCGCCGCTCGGGCAGCTTCGTGCGCCAGCCGCAGTCGCAGGCGGCGGTGCTGGAGCTGCACGACATCAGGATCGAGGTCGAGGCGCTTGGCCTGCCCTATCGTTATGAACGGCTCGAGCGCATGAAACGGCGTGGCAATGCCGAGGATCGGTCGCTGCTTGGGCTATCAGCCACGGGTCCAGTGCTTTGGCTGGAGGGGCTGCATTTTGCCGGCGAACGGCCATTCGCGCTCGAGCAGCGCCTGATCAATCTTTCGGCGGTGGGCGAGGCCAGCGAGGAAGAATTTCTCGACATTGCGCCCGGCCCCTGGCTGATCGGACGCGTGCCGTGGAGCGAGGCCGAGCACCGTATCCGCGCCATGGCGGCTGACGAAACTATCGCCGACACGCTCGACATCGATCCCGGCGCGCCCTGCCTGGTGGTCGAGCGCCGCACCTGGAGCGCCGAGCATCCGGTCACGCAAGTGCGCTTCATCTATCCGGCGGAAAGCCACACGCTTGTGGCGCGGTTCACGCCTTCGCAGGGATGAGCGATCTTCCCCTCGTGGGGCCCACGGGGAAGATTGGCGGTTCCTGCGCCTTACAGCGCCGCCGTAACGATGATCTCGACCAGATATTCCGGGGTGGCGAGCTTGGCTTCGCCGGTGGCGCGGGCGGGGGTGTGGCCCTGCGGCACCCACTTGTCCCACTCCGAATTCATCTCGGCGAAGGTGCCCATGTCGGCCAGCCAGATGATCGCCTGCACGATCTTGGTCTTGTCGGTGCCAGCCTTGGCCAGCAATTCGTCGATGGTCTTCAGGATGTCGCGAGTCTGCGAGGCGACGTTGCCGCCGGGCTCACCGACTTGGCCGGCCAGATAGACAGTGTTGCCGTGAATGACGATCTGGCTCATGCGCGGGCCGACATCGATACGACGAATGCTCATGGGAGAGTTTCCTTCTTTTCTAGGGTCGCGCCTGTTTAGAGTTCGTGCCGGCTCCGGGCAAGGCCGACCGGCGCGAAACCGATTGAGCCAATTTATCGGCTCCGGACCGCTTCCGTGTACACGGCGAGTTGACCGATCTGGACACAATTCTGCCGAACCGGCATGTTGACTAATGTAATAACATCACATATCGACGAGTACTCTCGAATTCGTGTCCGATCCGGAACGTCTGATGACAAATGCCTGCCTGACCTTCCGCGACCTGACGCTCGGTTACAACAGCCATCCCGCCATCCATCACCTCAACGGCACGGTCCGAAAAGGCTCGCTGACTGCCGTCGTCGGCGCCAACGGCTCGGGCAAGTCGACGCTGATGAAGGGCATTGTCGGCGTGCTGAAGCCGATGGAGGGCACGGTTGTCCGCGCGCCCGGCGTGCGCACCGCTTATCTGCCGCAGCAGTCGGAGCTCGACCGCAGCTTCCCGGCGCGGGTGGTCGACCTGGTCTCGCTTGGCCTGTGGCCGAAGCGCGGCATGCTCGGACGCTACACCAAAGAGGATCGCGAGTCGGTCAGCAAGGCGCTGATGGCGGTCGGGCTCGGCGGCTTCGAGAAGCGGCCGATCGACACGCTCTCCGGGGGTCAGCTGCAGCGCACGTTGTTTGCCCGCGTGCTGTTGCAGGATGCCGACCTCATCCTGCTCGACGAGCCGTTCAATGCCGTCGACGCCAAGACCGTCGGCGACCTCATCCAGCTGATAAAGCGCTGGCATGGCGAGGAGCGCACGATCATGGTGGTCGTCCACGACCTCGATCTCGTGCGGCGGAATTTTCCCGAGACGCTGCTGCTCGCCCGCCAGCCTGTCGCCTGGGGCGACACAAAACAGACGCTCAGGCCTGAAAACCTGCTCAAGGCGCGGCGTTTTCACGAGGCCTGGGAAGAGAACGCGCCCTGGTGCGAGCCCGATGACCATGGCCATGACCACGAACATCATGACCACGCGCACGCGCATGATCATCATCACGGCCATGGCTCCGGACCGAGGGCGGCGTGATGGAGTTTCTCTACGGCCTGTTCATCCAGCCCTTCGCCGATTTCGCCTTCATGCAACGGGCGCTGTTCGGCTCGCTGATGCTGTCGCTCGGCGCCTGCCCGGTCGGCGTCTTCCTGATGCTCAGGCGCATGAGCCTGTCGGGCGACGCAATGGCGCACGCCATCCTGCCCGGTGCCGCCGCGGGCTTCCTGTTCTATGGCCTCGAGATCCTGCCGATGACCGTCGGCGGGCTGATCGCCGGCATCATCGTCGCGCTCGGCGCAGGGGCGGTTTCGCGCTTCACCATCCAGCGCGAGGACGCCTCGATGGCGGCCTTCTATCTGATCTCGCTCGCCATCGGCGTGCTTATGGTGTCGATCCGCGGCTCGAGCGTCGACCTGATGCATGTGCTGTTCGGCACCGTGCTGGCGCTCAACAACGAGGCGCTGATCCTGATCTGCGGCATCGTGGTTGTGACGCTCGCCTGCCTCGCCATCTTCTGGCGGGCGCTGGTCGCCGAATGCCTCGATCCGCTGTTCCTGCGCTCGGTGAGCCGCATGGGCAGCCCGGTCCATTTCATCTTTCTTGGGCTGGTCGTGCTCAACCTCGTTGGCGGTTTCCAGGCGCTGGGCACGCTGCTCTCGGTCGGGCTGATGATGCTGCCGGCCGCCGCCGCCCGCTTCTGGACGGTTCGCGTCGAGCCGATGTGCGCGCTGGCGGTGCTGATCGGCTTTGCCTCCTGCATAGCCGGACTGCTTTTGTCCTATCACGCCTCACTGCCGTCCGGCCCGGCTATCATCCTTTCGGCCGGCGTCGTTTATTTCTGCTCGATCCTGTTCGGCACGCGCGGCGCGCTGCGCGCCCGTATCGTGCATCACCGCCACCGCACAGCTTAATCCCCAAGCAAGGAGACTCTTCCCAATGTTGAAATCCTTCCGCGCCGCCCTGGCGCTGAGCGTTATAACATTAAGCGCTTTCGCCACATCGTCCGCTTTTGCGGCGCCGCTCAAGGTGGTGGCGAGCTTCACGGTGATCGCTGACTTTGCGAAAAATGTCGGCGGCGACCGCGTCAACATCACCACCATCGTCGGCCCGGACGGCGACGCGCATGTCTACGAGCCGACCCCCGCCGATGCGGTGGCGATGGCCGGCGCCGATGTCGTGCTGGTCAACGGTCTGCATTTCGAAGGCTTTTTGCAGCGCCTGGTCGACACCAGCGCCACCAAGGCGACGATCGTGACGCTGACCAAGGGCGTGACGCCGATCGCCTTCAAGCCGGAATTCGCCGATGCCGACGCGGCCGAAGGCGCCGGCACCGGCGGCGGCAAGACGGTCAACGACCCGCACGCCTTCCAGTCGATTGCCAATGCCAAGATCTACGTGAAGAATATCGCCGATGCATTCTGCGCCGCCGATAGCGCGGGCTGCGACAGCTACAAGGCCAATGCCGCCGCTTACACGCAGAAGCTCGACGCGTTGGAGGGCGAAGTGACCGCGGCGATCCAGGCGATCCCCGAGGCCAAGCGCGTCGTCATCACCTCGCACGACGCCTTCGGCTATTTCGAGCATGCATACGGCCTGACCTTCCTTGCTCCGCAAGGCATCTCGACCGATTCCGAGCCTTCGGCCGCCGACGTGGCCAAGCTGGTCAACCAGGTCAAGCAGGACAAGGCGGCGGCAATCTTCATCGAGAACATCACCAACCCCAGGCTCATCGAGCAGATCGCCAGCGAGACCGGCATCAAGGTCGGCGGCACGCTCTATTCCGATGCGCTGTCGCCGCCCGACGGCCCGGCCTCGACTTATATCGACATGATGCACAACAACATCGAGCAGTTCAAAGGCGCGCTGCTCGGAAGCTAAGCGGCATCATCCAACCGGGCTAAAATCGGCCCGGTTGGATTTTCCGCCCCGCACTCTCTATTTGGCAGAGAGATCCGGTGCTACGGATTGCCGCTAATGCCGCGCGGTGGCATGACTGCGGCCAAGGATTGCGAGGACGACGCTATGGAATACCGCCAGATCAGCGAAGACTATTCGGTCTCGGGGCAGATCCAGCCCGAGGACATCGTTGCCATCAAGGACGCCGGCTTCAAGAGCGTCATCTGCAACCGGCCGGACGACGAGCAGCCCGGCCAGCCCTCTGCCGACAGCGTCAAGGCGGCCGCGGAAGCTGCGGGGCTCGCCTTCCGCTACATCCCGGTGATCAGCGGCCAGCTCACCATGGACAATGTCGAGGATCAGGCCGAGGCGCTCGACGAGCTCGAAGGCCCAGTCTTCGCCTATTGCCGCTCCGGCGCGCGCTGCACCAACCTCTATGGGCTGATCCAGCAGCAGCGGGGGTGAAAGCTTGCGCATTGGCGAGAGCCAATTCCGCAGGTTCGCGTTCCGTCGCCGTCGCATCCAACAAAGATCTCCGCAAACTAAATCGGCAGCGCGCCGGTCTCTTTCAACGTTTCCAGCACGATCGCTGTCTTGACGTGCTGCACCGATTCATGCGGCAGCAGCACGCCGTTGACGAACTCGGAAAGCGATTTGAGATCGGGCGTCACCACCTTCAGGATGTAATCCATCTCGCCGGTCAGCGCGTGCGCTTCCTGCACCTCGGGTAGCCGCGCCACCAGCTCGCCGAAGCGGCGGGCATTGTCGCGGTTGTGGGTGGCCAAGGTCACCGAAATCACATTGACCAGCGAAAAGCCGAGACGGTCGCGGTCGAGCACGGCGCGATAGCCCCTGATATAGCCATCTTCCTCCAGCCGCTGGCGGCGGCGCGAGCATTGCGAGGCCGACAGGTTCACACGCTCCGAAAGGTCGTTGTTGGTGAGCCGCGCATCGCCCTGCAGGAGCGCCAGTATCTTGCGGTCAAATTGATCAAGGCGCGCATCATCCATGATTTTCTCCCCAATCATGCACAATCTACGCACATGATGGGCATTCCAGGCGGTTGAATGCAAGCACCATGCAGCCGTCCAGCGTTATTATGGTGAAAACTGGCCAAGCACGGCCGCACCAGCTTTCGGAGGACTGCCATGGGCCCCTTCCCGCATGACGCCCCGCCTGCCAAGATCAGCAAGGCGAATCCCGCCGGCACCGACGGCTTCGAATTCGTTGAGTTCGCGCATTCAGACCCGGCAAAACTCGCCGAGCTCTTTGCCCGCATGGGCTATGTCGCGGTGGCGAAGCACCGCACCAAGGACATTACCGTCTGGCGCCAGGGCGACATCAACTATGTCGTCAATGCCGAGCCAGGCTCGCATGCGATGAAATTCGTCGAAAAGCACGGCCCCTGCGCCGCCTCGATGGCGTGGCGCGTGGTCGATGCCAAGCATGCCTTCGACCATGCCGTGTCGAAGGGTGCTGTGCCCTATGAGGGCACCGACAAGGCGCTCGACGCGCCGGCGATCGTCGGCATCGGCGGATCGCTCCTCTATTTCATCGAAACCTATGGCGACAAGGGCTCGGCTTACGATGCCGAGTTCGAGTGGCTGGGCGAGCGCAATTCGAAACCCGAAGGCGTCGGCTTCTACTATCTCGACCACCTGACCCACAATGTCTATCGCGGCAACATGGACAAGTGGTGGGATTTCTACCGTGACCTGTTCGGCTTCAAGCAGATCCATTTCTTCGACATCGACGGCAGGATCACCGGACTGGTCAGCCGGGCGATCACCTCGCCCTGCGGCAAGATTCGCATTCCGCTCAACGAGTCCAAGGACGAAACCAGCCAGATCGCCGAGTATTTGAAGAAGTACAATGGCGAGGGCATCCAGCACATCGCCGTCGGTACGGACGCGATCTACGATGCCACCGACAAGCTCGCCGCCAACGGGCTGAAGTTCATGCCCGGCCCGCCCGACACCTATTACGAGATGTCGCATGAGCGCGTGCACGGCCATGACGAGCCGATCGAGCGCATGAAGAAGCACGGCATCCTGATCGACGGCGAAGGCGTCGTCGACGGCGGTATGACCAAGATCTTGCTGCAGATCTTCTCGAAGACGGTGATCGGGCCGATCTTCTTCGAATTTATCCAAAGGAAGGGCGACGAAGGTTTTGGCGAAGGGAATTTCCGCGCGCTGTTCGAATCGATCGAGCAGGACCAGATCAAGCGTGGCGTGATCAAGCTGGATGGCAGGGCGGCGTAGTCAGCCGAAAGACCAAGCCGCCGGCTACTCTAAAGGCCGGCGGCCTTCCTCAGAATTTCGTTGATTCGGCTCTGCCAGCCGGGCCCGCTGGCACGGAAACGAGCAACCACATCGCTGTCGAGGCGCAGCGTTACCTGCTTCTTCGGATTGTCGAGTGCCGGCCGACCACGTGAGCGGCGAATGCTTTCGGCAAGGTCCGGAAACACGTCGGCGAAGGGACGAGCATTCCGAAAATCCTCCTCGGTCCATTCGGGATTGTCCGAAACCGCATCCCAATCTTCCTCGGTGAATCCCTTGCCTGACTTGAATCCGTTGTCCAGCTTTGTAGTGTTCAGCTTAGCTTTCGCCATCGAACAATCTCCTTTCCGTCTGGTTGGCCGCCCGCATTGAAATAACCGAGATGCCTTCGGAGCCAAGCCGGGAAAAGACCACTGCAACAACGCCGCCGCCGACTACCCGACCAATCGCCATGAAACGGCCGGATTTGGCCGCCCGGATCGCCGAGGCAAGGAAAAACTCCTCGTCTAGCGCCGCGAAATCCAAGCCGTGTTTGTCAATGTTGGCCAACCGTTTAGGTTCATCCCAGACGATCTGCATCTGAATTTATGTACCTACATGAATTAAGTCAATAATTTTCGTAACTACAATAATTCCCGAAGCGTTCTCACTTGTTCACAACCCAAGCCGCTCGACCTCGTCCTTCCTGAGCTTAATGTCGTAATCGAGCAAGAACTCATCCAATTGCGGCGGTGCAACCGAGGTGCCCGACAGCATCGCGTGCACTTGGCCGCGATGGTGGATGTCGTGCAGGAAGACATGGGCGAGGATGTCGCCGATCCTTTCGGGGATCATGCCGTCCTCGCGGCGGTCGGTGATGACGCGGCGGTCGAGATCTGCCTCCGACAGGCCGTCGCAGAAGGCGACAAGCCTGCGGTCAAAATCGGTCTGTGTAGCGGCCAGGCTTGACGCATCGTCAAACGGTATGAAGTCGTCATAGGCCGCAGCACCGAGGCCGCCACCGGTCAGAAAATCGAGATAGAGACAATCGACCGCAAGGATGTGGTTGAGCGTCTCCTTGATCGAGGGAAAGAAACTGGTTCGACCGGCCTCGAACTCGCCGGGCTGAAGCTCCAGCACGGCGCGGTAGAGCCGGTCGTTCGACCACAAATTGTTGCGCGCCATCCGGCGCAGGTGCTCGAGCAAGGTCACCCTTTCAGGTTCCTTTCTCCCCCTCGTATTTCTCGACCTTCTGCTCGATGGCGCCGAAGATCGAATGGCCGGCCTTGTCCTTCATCTCGATCCGCACCGTGTCGCCGAAGCGCAGGAACGGTGTCTTCGGCTCGCCGCTCTCGATGGTCTCGATCATGCGCAGTTCGGCGATGCACGAATAGCCGGCGCCGCCTGCCGCGACCGGCTTGCCTGGCCCATCATTCAGCTTATTGGAGACGGTGCCGGAGCCGATGATGGCGCCGGCGGCGAGCGGCCGCGTTTTCGCGGCATGCACGATCAAGGCCGGGAAATCGAAGGTCATGTCGATGCCGGCATTGGCACGGCCGAACGGTTTGCCGTTGAGATCGGCGAGCAGCGGCAGGCTGACCTTGCCGCCGTCCCAGGCATCACCAAGCTCGTCCGGCGTCACCGCGACCGGCGAGAAAGCAGAAGACGGCTTCGACTGGAAGAAGCCGAAGCCCTTTGCCAGTTCCGGCCCCGTGATGGCGCGAAGCGTCACATCATTGACCAGCATGACGAGGCGGATGGCCTCGCGTGCCTCGCCCAGCCCGGCGCCCATCGGCACATCGCCAACGATGACGGCAACTTCCGCCTCCATGTCGATGCCGAAGGCTTCGTCGGCCATGCGGATCGGATCGCGCGGCGCAAGGAAGGAGTCCGAGCCGCCCTGGTAGATCAGCGGATCGGTCCAGAAACTCGCCGGCATCTCGGCGCCGCGTGCCTTCCGCACCAGCTCGACATGGTTCACATAGGCGGAGCCGTCCGCCCATTGATAGGCGCGCGGCAGCGGCGAATGGGCGTCATGCTCGTGAAAGCGGGCCGAGGGCACCGCGTTGGTCTCGAGCGATTCCGCCATCGCCGCCAGATGCGGCGCCAAGCGCTCCCAATTGTCGAGCGCAGCCTGCAGCGTCGGCACCAGGAAAGAAGCGTCGGTGAACCGCGTCAGATCGCGCGAGACCACGACCAGTTTTCCGTCGCGCGTCCCGTTCTTCAAAGTGGCAAGCTTCATGCGGTTTCCTCTCCTCGCGGGCTTCGTGCCGCTCGTCCCACAACAAGGCCGTGGCGAGTGATCGTCAAGCCACCCGCCGATGTTTTCCTGACTCTGACCTCACCAATCAGGGCCAGTCGCCTTCCGGCGTGCCATTGAAGCGCTTCTTCAGGTCGGCCCAGCAGTCGATGTAGTTCTCCTGCAAGGTTTCGAGCTCGGCGGCGTAGCGCGTCAGCATCTGCGGAAAGCGCGTCTCGAACATGAAGGCCATGGTGTTGTCGAGCTTGACCGGTTTCAGGTCGGCGCGGGAGGCCTTCTCAAAGCCGGAGGCGTCGGGTCCGTGCGCCAGCATCTGGTTATGCAGGCTGATGCCGCCGGGGACAAAACCTTCCTCCTTGGCATCGTACTGGCCGTGGATCAGGCCCATGAACTCGCTCATGATGTTGCGGTGGTACCAGGGCGGCCGAAAAGTGTTTTCCGCCACCAGCCAGCGCGGCGGGAAGATGACGAAGTCGACATTGGCGGTGCCCTCCTCGCCGCTCGGCGCCGTCAGCACGGTGAAGATCGACGGGTCAGGGTGATCGAACAGGATGGCGCCGACCGGCGAAAACGTCGCCAGATCATATTTATAGGGCGCGTAGTTGCCGTGCCAGGCGACGACGTCGAGCGGCGAATGGCCAAGCTCGGTGACGTGGAAAGTGCCGCACCATTTGACGATCAGCCGACATGGCGTCTCCTTCTCCTGGAACCAGGCGCAGGGAGTCTTGAAGTCGCGCGGATTGGCTAGGCAATTGGCGCCGATCGGGCCGCGGTCGGGCATGGTGAATTTTGCCCCGTAGTTCTCGCAGACATAGCCGCGCGCCTCCTTGTCGGCGAGCTCGACCTTGAAGACGAGGCCGCGCGGCAGCACCGCGATCTCGCCGGGGCGAAGCTCGATGACGCCCATCTCGGTGACAAAGCGCAGCGTGCCGACCTGCGGCACGATCATGAGTTCGCCGTCGGCATTGAAGAAATGGTCGTCGACCATCGAGCGGTTGGCGACATAGACATGCGCCGCCATGCCGGACTGGCCGACGGCGTCGCCGGCGGTGGTCATGGTGCGCATGCCGGAGATGAAGTCGGTCGGCTCGGTCGGGATCGGAACAGGGTTCCATCGGTATTGGCCGAGCGCCAGCTCGTGGTCGCCGACGTTGGGCGCCGTCTTCCACATGGGATAGCTCGCGCCCTTGAAGCGGCCGGTGTGTTTCACGCTGGGACGGATGCGGTAAAGCCAGGAGCGCTCGTTGGTGCCGCGCGGCGCGGTGAAGGGCGAGCCCGAAAGCTGCTCGGCATAGAGCCCGTAGGCCGGCCGCTGCGGCGAGTTGCGGCCCTGCGGCAGCGATCCCGGCAGCGTCTCGGTCTCAAAATCATTGCCGAAGCCCGGCATATAGGAAAAGGCCATCCGATCCTCCCTGATCCCGGGCTGCCGCCCTCAGCGTTGAGGAAGGCTTTCCGGTGATGTTGACCAAACTGGTTTCATTTGTAACCATCGAAAATGTAACTATCAACGCCGAACCCCGCACCGATGGTGCGCCAAATGAAACCAGAAATTCTCGAGCTAGAAAACTTCCTGCCCTACCGGCTCTACCGGCTGGCCGACACCGTGAGCCGCGAATTCTCGCGCATCTACAAGGAGCGCCACGGTCTGACGCGGCCGGAATGGCGCACGCTCTCAGGCCTCGGGCAGCGCGGGATGATGACGGCGACGGAACTCGGCGAGCAGTCGGCCATGCACAAGACCAAGGTGTCGCGCGCGGTCGCCGAGCTCGAACGCCGGCGCTGGCTGACAAGAGCGCCGGACGAGAACGACCGCCGCGTCGAGCATCTGACGCTGACCAAGGCGGGGCTCGCCGCTTACCGGGAAATGGTGCCGCTGGCGAAGGCGTTTGAAAGGGAGCTGCTGGCGAGGCTGAGCGAGGAAGAGAGAGCGGCGATTGTCAGGGGGGTGGCAGCACTGGAAGAGGCTTTATCTTCTTCGTAGCGATCCTTCACACCCCCTCTGTCCGGCAGGCCAAAGAGGGAGCTGTCCCGCAGCATTGCCAGGATGCTGCTTCAACCAAACCCTACCAGTCCATCACCACTTTGCCGGAACTGCCGCTGCGCATCGCATCGAACCCAACCTGGAAATCGTCGATGCCGATGCGATGCGTGATCAGACCCGAGACATCCAGCGGCCCCTGCACCAGGGCGATCATCTTGTACCAGGTCTCGAACATCTCGCGGCCGTAGATGCCTTTGAGATGCAGCATCTTGAAGATGACCTTGTTCCAGTCGATCTCGAAGCCGGTGGGAGCGATGCCGAGGATGGCGATCTTGCCGCCATTGTTCATGGTGTCAATCATGTCGCGGAAGGCTGGCGCGGCGCCCGACATCTCCAGCCCGACGTCGAAACCTTCGGTCATGCCGAGTGCCGGCATCACGTCGCGCAGCTTCTCCTTCGAGGCGTCGACCACATGCTGGACGCCGAGCTTGCGCGCCAGTTCCAGCCGGACCGGGTTGATGTCGGTGATGACGACTTTCCGCGCGCCGACGCATTGCGCGACCAGCGCGCCCATGATGCCGATCGGGCCGGCGCCGGTGACCAGCACATCCTCGCCGACCAGGTCGAAGGACAGTGCGGTGTGGACGGCGTTGCCTAATGGATCGAAGATCGCTGCGATCTCGTCCGGCACGTCGTCGGGGATCGGCACGACATTGTGCTGCGGGATCGCTACATACTCGCCAAAGGCGCCGGGCCGGTTGACACCGACGCCGAGCGTATTGCGGCAGAGATGCCCTCGCCCCGCGCGGCAGTTGCGGCAGTGGCCGCAGACGATGTGGCCCTCGCCCGAGACGCGCTGTCCGACCTTGTATTCGGTGACGGCCGCGCCGAAATCCGCGACGGTGCCGACGAATTCATGGCCGGTCACCATCGGCACCGGCACGGTCTTCTGCGCCCACTGGTCCCAATTGTAGATGTGGACGTCGGTGCCGCAGATCGCGGTCTTCCTGACCTTGATCAGCACGTCGTTGGGGCCGATTTCCGGCACCGGCACTTCTTCCATCCAGATGCCCGGCTCGGCCTTGGCCTTCACCAGCGCCTTCATCATGTTGGACATCGAACACTCCCCAGAAAATCTTCCCCGTCCTGACGGATCATCAACCTGCCGCTTCCAGGATGTTCTTCAGCCGCAGCAGATCGCGGTCGGTCGAACGCCGGACAGCCACGGCTATGAGCGGGGTCATGAGACGGGAAAAGCCGGCCGGCGAGCCGCGATTCCGAAGCGTCATATGCGTGCGGCCCTCGCCGGAATCCCGCCATGTGTAACTCGTCTCCATCGGAAAAGGCCCTTCGGCGGTTCGCATTACAAGCCGTTCGCCCTGCACGAATTCGACAATTTCGTAGGTGTAGACAAGCCGTCGCCCAAGGAACTGGGCTACGAAGGCAATTCTCGAGCCCACCCTGGGCGGCCGCGGCGTCTTCCATTCCACCGACTTGATGTTGACGTACCAGCGCGGAACATTGTCCGGAGCGGAAGAAAAGGCGGCGACGTCCGCGCGCGGCCTGGCGATCTCGATACTGCTCGTCACATCGATCGCCATGGCCCACTTCCATTGCCGGCGGTAGCGTCAAGCGATTACACCCAGTTCCTTCCCGACCTCGCCGAACGCCTCGACGGCGCGATCGATATCGGCGCCGGAGTGCGCCGCCGACATCTGGGTGCGAATGCGCGCCTGGCCTTTCGGCACCACCGGGAACGAAAAACCGATGACGTAGATGCCGCGCTTCAGCATGCGGGCCGCCATCTCCTGCGCAAGAGCGGCGTCGCCCAGCATCACCGGGATTATCGGATGATCGGCGCCGGCAAGCGTAAAGCCGAGCTTGCCCATTTGAGACCGAAAGCGTTCCGCATTGGTATATAGGCGGCGGCGCAGCGCATCGCCATTGCGGATCAGCTCGAAGACTTTCAGCGAGGCGCCGGCGATCGCCGGCATCAGCGTGTTTGAGAAAAGATAGGGCCGCGAGCGCTGGCGCAGCCAGTCGACCACCTGTTTCTTCCCCGCAGTATAGCCGCCGGACGCGCCGCCCAGCGCCTTGCCGAGCGTGCCTGTGATGATGTCCACCCTGCCCTCGACGCCGCAGTGCTCGGCCGAGCCGCGGCCGTTCTTGCCGACGAAGCCAACGGCATGGCTGTCGTCGACCATGACCATGGCGTCGTATTTCTCGGCGAGGTCGCAGACTCCTTGCAGGTTGGCGATGATGCCGTCCATCGAGAACACGCCGTCGGTGGCGATCAGCCGGAAGCGGCGGTCCTTCGCCTCCTTCAGCCGCGCCTCGAGGTCGGCCATGTCGTTGTTGGCGTAGCGGAAGCGCTTGGCCTTGGAGAGCCGCACCCCGTCGATGATCGAGGCGTGGTTCAGCGCGTCCGAGATGACGGCGTCCTCCTCGCCGAGCAGCGTCTCGAACAGGCCGCCATTGGCGTCGAAGCAGGAGCCGTAGAGAATGGTGTCGTCCATGCCAAGGAAGGATGAGATGGTGGCTTCGAGCTCTTTGTGTTCTTCCTGGGTGCCGCAGATGAAGCGCACCGACGCCATGCCGTAGCCGTAGCGGTCGAGCGCCTGCTTCGCCGCATCGCGCAGCTCGGGGCTGTCGGCGAGGCCGAGATAGTTGTTGGCGCAGAAATTCAGCACCTTCTGGCCGGCAACCTCGATCAGGGCCGACTGCGTGGAGGAAATCACCCGCTCGGACTTGTAGAGCCCGGCCGATTTCAGGCCTTCAAGCTCGCTGTAGATGTGGGAGAGAAACGCTGCGCTCATCGTATGGCCCTATTTTGTTTGATGCGGACTGTCGCGCTGCGGACAAGAAAAATCCATCGCAAAAACGACCGCTTCGGTGGCGTTGTGCAAGCCGCGCCGCAGCTCCTTCAGCGCAGCCGGACAAGGATGTGTTCAAATGCGACGATCTGCGAAAGGACATAATAACCATCCTGTCAGCTTTGTCGCGCCGCCGGCTCCGGCACCGTGCCGGTTTGCCGAGCTGTTAACCCTTTCACGTCAAGGGTTCTGGCGCCGCATATTCATGGCAGGAATCCGTCGATCGGGAGGGGTCACTCAGTTATGTCGCAGCAGCCGGTGCACAGCGTTTCGCGCAAGCTGATTCTGCTGATCAAGAGCGGCTACTGGCTGGCCTTGCTGATCATCGCCGCCATGGTGATGGCTTCCTTCATCCTGCTGCAGCAGTTGATGGCGCAGCAGCAGCACAACGACGCGCTGCTCAACATCGTCTCCACGCAGAAGGCGCTGTCGCAGCGCATCGTCTTCCTGGCCAGCGCGACCGGTGCCGCCCCGCGCGACAAGCAGCCGGCGCTGGTCACCGCGCTCAAGCAGGCAACGGGCGAGTTCGAGACCAATTACGACCGGCTGCTCAAGGAGACCGGCGCCGATCCGCTATCGCCGTCGCGCAACGATCCGCAATCGATCGAATATGTGCTGTTTAGCAAGCCGTTCCATCTCGACTATTTCTCGGTCGGCCTTATCGCCAACGGCGATCGACTGGTTTCATCATTTGCATCCCAGCTTGGCATGCAAAGCGACGGCTATAAGGGCGGCGGCGAGCGCGTCGGCCTCGACGCCTCAGTCGCCAATGCGACTTTGTCCGGCTATGCCGCGCTCGGCCAGCGCATCAGCGCCTTCGCCACCGAGCGGTCGGATGAGATGCTCAGCCTGCACCGCACGCTGTTCTTTGCCACCATCGGCGTCATCGTGCTGGTCGCGCTATTCATTTTTCGGCCGATGTCCAAGGCCATCCTGCGCAAGACGCATGAACTGGTCGACGCCCGCAATTCGATGGCCTTCATCGCCGTGCATGACGGCCTGACCGGCCTGCACAACCGCACCTTCCTCACCGATCATTTCGACACGCTGATCAAGGGCGCGCATCGCCGCCGCGAGCGGCTGGCGGTGATCCAACTCGACCTCGACCGCTTCAAGCAGATCAACGACACGCTGGGGCACGCGGCGGGCGACTATGTGCTTGTCGTCACCGCGCAACGCATGCGCGATTCCTGCCGCGCATCGGATCTTTGCGCCCGTCTCGGCGGCGACGAGTTCGTGATGATCCTCAACGGCGCCGGCAGCACCGAGGACATCCATGCACTGGCCAAGCGCATCATCGCCAACATCAACGAGCCGATCACCTTCCAGGGCACGACCATAATGCCTGGCGCCAGCGCAGGCATCGCCGTCTATCCAGTCGACGCCGACAACGCGCAGGACCTGCTCGTCCATGCCGATCTCGCCCTCTATTCAGCCAAGAAGCTCGGCGGCGGCAGCTTCTCCTTCTTCTCCGAAGAGCTGCGGCGCGAGCTCGACTACCGCAAGCAGCTCGAGCAGGACATCCGCACGGCGATCGCGGAAAAGACCTTCGAGGTCTATTTCCAGCCGCAAGTGTCGCTCACCAGCGGCAAGATCAGCGGTATCGAAGCACTGGTGCGCTGGAAGCACGCCACGCGCGGCATGATCTCGCCCGGCGAATTCATCCCGGTGGCGGAGAAGTGCGGCTTCATGCCGGATATCGGCCGCATCGTCATCAGCAAGGCGATCAACGAAGCCGCCGAATGGGATCGCGCCGGCATCGATTTCGGACGCATCGCCGTCAATGTCTCGGGCACCGAGCTGCGCGAGCCGGATTTCGACAATTTCCTGTTCGGAACGCTGGAGCGAGCCGGGCTTGCGCCGCAGAAGCTGTCGCTGGAAATCGTTGAATCCGTCATCCTCGACGACGAGAAGACCGGCATCGCCGCCAAGCTCAGGCATATCCGCGCGGCGGGCGTCCATCTCGAGCTCGACGATTTCGGCACGGGCTATGCTTCACTCAGCCATGTCAACCCGAACGAGATCGATCGGCTGAAGATTGACCGCCGCTTCGTCCAGAACATCAACGAGAACGGCGACAACACCAAGATCGTGCGCGCCATCACCGAGCTTGCCCGCGGGCTCGGCATCTCGATCGTCGCCGAGGGCGCGGAAACGGAGGCCGAGCTCGACTCGCTGATGGCGATCGGCTGCGACCAGGTGCAGGGCTATTCGATCGCCTTCCCGATGCCGCAGGACAAGGCGCGCGAATGGCTTACCGCGCGCAGCCCGAAGAAGGCGAAGCTCAAGGTGCTGCAGGGCAGCCGGGCCTAACCTCCCACATTCGCCCGAAGCGCCGCCAGCACCTCGGCGAATTCCGCAAGCCGGTCGTCCGGCAGCCCAGCTCTCAGCCTTTTGTCGAAGGCGACGGCCTCGAGGCGCAACTTCTCGAACAGCGCTTCGCCGGTTTCGGTCAGCGCCACCTGATGCACCCTGCGGTTCTGCGGATCGCGGCGGCGCGTCAGCAGCCCTTGCGCCTCCATGGCGTTGAGGTGATGCGTCAGCGTCGCGCCCTGGATGCCGATCATGCCGGCAAGCTCGCGCTGGTTGGCCAGTTCCTTCGACTTGACCGAGAGCAAGGTCACCCAGACCGGCAGCGTTCCGCCGACCTCCACCAAGGCAGCGTCAAAGGCCTGCGCCACCAGTTTGGCGGTGCGCGCGAGATTCATGCCGATGGGCGGGCGATCAAATGGCGTCATGGCTGGACCCTAAAACAAGCAACGGGTTGGCGAAACTTCGCATGAAGCGTTGACATCTAACTGTTAGATATCTAACTTTGTCTTATTAACGTTGTCGGACCCAGCCGATAGGCAAACCCGACAGGCAAAGCGTCACACCGGTGGCGGGGCGAACGAGAGGAATGCAGTCATGCAATATGTCTACATCGTCGTCATCGGCCTGCATGTTATGGCCGGCGTCTTCTGGGCCGGCACGACCATTGCGGTTGCCCGTGATCCGGAGATCAAGGCGGAGCGCTTTATCCGGCCGCAACTCGGCGCCTCCGGCATGGTCTTCTTGACCGGTCTGCTGCTCTGGTATTTCTTCCACGAAGGCGCTTTCGGCCCGATGGAAATAGTGCTGGCGCTGGGCATTGCGACGGCGCTGATCGCCGCCGGCGTGCAGGGCGCCCTGGTCGCCTCTTCCAGCAGGCGATTGGCCGGTGCCGATGCGGCGACGCAAACGCAGTTGCGCGCGAAAATGACCAAAAGCGAACGCCTCGCCGGCGGGCTGCTGGTCATCACCGTATTGTGCATGGCCACGGCCAGGATGTTCTGACCCCTCAACGGCTCGCGCGGTACCGGTGCAGGCCGGCGGCCGCGCGCGGCGCACCGGACCAACGCGGCAGGTGGCTCTCCTTGCAGGTCCGGTGCGTTTCCGTGGTGCGGCCGTCACCGGGCATCAGATCACCTCAACGGAACCGCCGCGTAGTTTTTCCCGTCGCAGCTTTATATAGGTCCGCATATTCGGCGCGATGCGAAAACCTTCCAGCCTGACGTCCTGAAGCGCTGCCGCCCAGCCAAGCGCTTCATAACGGCCGCCATATGTTTCGATCGTCGCGGCGAGATCCTCGCGGCCCAGTTGCCTGGCCAGGATGGCGCAGGCCGCGACCCGCGTTTCGATCGAGCGGCCATATTTGGGTGCGAATGCCAAGCCGCCGTCGGCGAGGTCGTCGACCTCGTGCGCAAGCTGCAGGAACAGGATGTCCTCATCGCCGGCCGGCACGCCCTCCTGCAGAAGGCGCTCGGGGTCGCCGGTGTCGAATTTCATGGCGCCGACGCGGGCGACGAGGCCTTCAGCCCTCGGCCCGATCCGCGCCTCCAGCCATTTCCGGTGCGCCTCGCTGCGCCTGCTGGACCTGCCGTCCGGATACTGGCCGCTGTCATAGGCAGCGTGGAACATCGCCGCGAGGACGAAGTCGAGATCCCGTTCGAAATGCGCCACCGACGAGGCGGCGCCTATCGCATGGCAGATGAAGGGCCGTCCCGACTTTCGATAGCGGCCGTTGAACATCGCGCACGCCACGCGATAGGCCTTCTGCACGCGTAGAAGATCGCCCAACGAGTGCCCGGACTCGTGCAATTGGATATAGAGCGCCGTATTGGTCTGGCGCGGAACGAACAGATCTTTTCCGGTCAAGCAAGCCCCCGACTATGCGACCCGGGTTGCAGCCCTCCGAATCCGCGCCCGAAAATTGCAAATAAGATCTGTCAGGTCTAGCCTGGCCATTGGAGGACCGAGGTTCAGATCCGGATGCCGAACCTGATGCCGTCATAGATGGCGGCGTGGATGTTGCGCGAGGCGACTGCGTCGCCGATGCGGAACAGAACAAAGCCGCCTTCCGGATTGCGTGGCGGAAAAATGTCGCCGCCGCTTACCAGCCGCTCGTAGTCGACCGCGCCGCCATTCTTCGACAGCGGCTTCAGCGCGAGGTAGAGATCGTCGAGCGGCGCGGTGCCATGCTCGACGACCACCTGGTCGACGCGCCGCTCGCCGCGCCAGCCATCGGCGAAGTCCGACGCCAACTCGGCGATGAGCTGGTTACCCTCGCGTCGCACCGAGCGCAGACGGGTGTTGATGGTGACGGTGACGCCTTTCTCATGGAAAGCGCGCATATAGGGCACGTGGTTCAGGCCGCCCATTTCCGGCGCGAAGAAGCGCTCCGGTGAGACCAGTTCGAGCTTCGAGCCGCTGTTGGCAATCAATTCCGCCGCGCCCATGCCCTGATGGCCGCCATTGTCGTCATAGAGCAGCACGTTCTCGGCCGGCTTGACACTGCCGGCCATAATGTCCCAGCTCGAGGTGACGAGATTGTCGCCCGCTGCCAGCGGCGGGTTCTGCGGCAGGCCGCCGGTGGCGACAATCACCACATCCGGCGCCAGTGCCAGGACATCGTCCTTTTCGGCCCATGTGTCGTAGCGGATCTCGACGCCGAGGCGATCGAGCTCGGCAAGCCGCCAGTCGATGATGCCGATCAGTTCCTTGCGGCGGGGATTTTGCGTCGCGAGCCGCACCTGGCCGCCGGCCTGGCTGGACGCTTCGAGGACCACCACCTGATGGCCCCGTTCGGCGGCGACACGCGCGGCTTCCAGACCGCCCGCCCCGGCTCCGACGACCACCACCCGCCTCTTCGGCCCTTCGCTTTTCGCGATGACATGCGGGATCGTCGCTTCGCGGCCGGTGGCGGCGTTGTGGACGCAGAGCGCCTCACCGCCTTCATAGATGCGATCGAGGCAGTAGGTGGCGCCGACGCAAGGCCGGATCTCGTGCTCGCGCCCTTCCATCACTTTCCTGATGATATGCGGATCGGCGATATGGGCGCGCGTCATGCCGACCATGTCGAGCTTGCCGGAGGCGATCGCATGACGCGCGGTCGCGACATCGGAGATCCGCGCCGCGTGGAAAGTCGGGAATTTCGTCGCCGCCCTCACCTCGCCGGCGAAATCGAGATGCGGCGACGAGCGCATGCCGGTCACCGGGATGACCTTGGTCAGCGCCGCGTCGGTCTCGATCGAGCCGCGGATGATGTTGAGGAAATCGACCTTGCCGGAGCCAGCCAGACGTTTCGCGATCTCGACGCCCTCCTCCTTCGACAGGCCTTTTTCGAAATCCTCGTCGGCGACCATGCGGATGCCGACGACGAATTTCTCGCCGACCGCGGCGCGAACCGCATCCAGCACCATGTTGGTGAAGCGCAGCCGGTTGTCGAGCGAGCCGCCGAAATCATCGTCGCGATGGTTGGTGGCGGGCGACCAGAAGCCGTCCATCAGATGGCCGTAGGATTCGAATTCGATGCCGTCGAGGCCGGCCGCCTGGCAGCGCTGGGCGGCGGAAGCATAATCGGCAACGATGCGCTCGATGTCCCAGTCCTCGATGGTCTTGGGAAAGGCGCGATGCGCCGGCTCGCGCACCGGCGAGGCGGAAAGCACCGGCAGCCAGTCGGCCTTGTTCCAGCCGGTGCGGCGACCGAGATGGGTGATCTGGATCATGACCTTGCAGTCATGCTCATGACAGGCATCCGCAAGTTCGGCGAGCCACGGCACGATGGCGTCGTCATAGACATGCAGGTTGCCGAAGGCGGCCGGGCTGTCGCGTGACACGATGGCAGAGCCCGCTGTCATCGTCAGCGCCATGCCGCCCTTGGCCTTCTCGGCGTGGTAGAGCCGGTAGCGCTCCTTCGGCATGCCGTCCTCGGAATAAGCCGGCTCATGGCTGGTCGACATCACCCGGTTCTTCAGCGTCAGGTGCTTGAGCGGATAAGGTTGGAGAAGCGGGTCGTTGCTGGTCATCGTCTTCCTGCCGTATCAAATTGCGCGGGCGCTGCTCCCGCTTCCATTTCACGCATCGGATTCATCCGAAAACCGCTGCGCGGCTTTCGCTCCAATGCTAATGAGCCGCCAAACACGCCGGGTCCGTTCGATCGCGGCGCACTTTCAACTGATTGCACCTGCCGCCCTTGCAATCATCGGCGGCAGCGAGGAGCCATCGATGACCGACGCCAAAAACCTGACCCAGCTCGGCAAACACGTCGAGACGCCGCAGAGTCCCGAACAGGCAGTCCTGGAAACCGTGCCGTTCGAGCGAGGCGACGGCCCGCCCGCGATCGTGCGCTTCACCTGCCCGGAATTCACCTCGCTCTGCCCGGTCACCGGCCAGCCCGACTTCGCCCACATCGTCATCGACTACGCGCCCGACAAGACGCTGGTGGAATCGAAGTCGCTGAAGCTGTTCATGACCTCGTTCCGCAACCATGGCGCCTTTCACGAGGAATGCACCGTCATGATCGGCCGCCGCATCGTCGAAGCGACCAAGCCGCTCTGGCTGCGCGTCGGCGGCTACTGGTTCCCGCGGGGCGGCATCCCCATCGACGTCTTCTGGCAGACCGGCGCGCCGCCCGAAGGCGCCTGGCTGCCCGACACCGGGGTCGCGCCATATCGCGGGCGCGGGTGAGTTTATCGAGCGGCCATCAGACATGGCCGGCCGCATTGGTTCGGCACAGGTTGGTAGCAAGAAACGGAACGACCGAAATGCGATAGCGTTGCTGGTCGTGGCGCAACAGATCGACATGACCGGCGCCGTTGAACCAGACCAATTGCGAGGCAGCGGCTTTTTTCAGCGCCATTACCTGCCCGTGGTCTATAAAGGGATCCTCGCCGCCGGCGAGCAAGAGTAACGGCTTGCCGATTTCGCCGAGGCGGTCGACCGGCCTGACATCGTCGGCGCTTATTCCGAGCCGAAGCGGCATCTGCGCCAGAAGGACATCCGCTTGGAGGCTACGCAGCATGCTGAACGGCATTCGACGAGCCGTCGTCTCGCGCAATGTCGCGTAGAGCTGTTCCAGCACGTAGGCATCGGCGATCGCCTTCGGTGCAGCAAAGACAAAGGCTGCCGCTCCCAGCGAGGATCCCACGGCGCCGATCTTTTGCCCGGGGAAGCGCTGTCGGGCATATGTCAGGATGCGGACAGCGTCCTGCCCTTCAATGTAGCCGAAGCCTTGTACGGTTCCGCCGCTCTCGCCGTGCCCCGACAGATCGAACAGGGCAACCGAATAGCCGCTATCGGATAGCAGTTTTGCGCGTTGCAGCATCGCTAGCCTGTTGGCGCCGCGCCCGTGCAACAGGACGATCGCACCGCAACTGTCCTTTCGACCAATCACCCAACCGACAAGTTCGGGCGCACCAGCCTGGTTGAGCACGACGCGCTCGACGGGCACCTCGCTCGGCGCCGTCAAGTTCTGACGGAGCCCGCGGGCGATCAGCGTTGTTCCAGCCGCCCAGTCGGCCGCGCAAAGTCCGATAATCGCCGCCGCAAGGATAGCACGGAGTTTCATCTGTGATGCCCTGACCGCGACTTCATCATTCGCACTGGTACTGGCTGAGCGCCCATTCGCCGGTGACCGACAGGAGGTCGGAGATCTTCCAGTCGCCGCCGACCTTCTTCAGCTTCCATTCGAGACGGTGCTGGTGGCCTTCGACGACGAAGACGACCACCACCTTGGCCTCGTCACCATTGATCGCTTCGATGGTGCGCAGGCTCTTGTCGATGGCGAGCTTGTCGTAATCGGCATTGTCGAGCGCCATGTTGGGATCGAGGCACTCGCCCTGACCCGAGGCGCGCAGCGCGTCGGCTTTGTCGAGTACGCTCTTCGCCGGATCGCTGAAGTTCTTGCGCTGGCTGGGGTCCAATTCCAGCCCGAGATGCTCGTAGAAGGGCTTCACCACCGCCGTCGGCGATCCGGGCAGGACGGGCGCAGCTGGCGCCGGTTCGGCCAGCTTGCTTTCAGGCGTTGTGGCCGGCGCCGACTTCTCGATCGCCGGCGCATTGTCGCCAGAGGACGCGTTCGGCGGCGGCGAGCCGAACAGTCCTTGCCCGTAGGCGCCGCCGTTCAGCCCCGCGGTCAGCATCGACAAGCTCGACAGCGCGAGGACCAGACGCCGAAGCACGGCGTCACTCCGTCGAGGAGCCGCATTCCAGCGCGCTGAGCGTCCAGTCGCTGGTTTTGGAGGTGATGTCGGCGATCTTCCACTTGCCGTCCACTTTCTTCAGCGACCACACCATTTCGCGTTTGGAGTCATCGCCTTCCGGGAAAAGATTGAAGCTTGCCGTCACCTCGGCGGTGTCGCCATTGACGGCCTCGGCAAGCTTCAGCGTCTTCGACACGGTCTTCTGGTCGAAATCCTGGGCGTCGAGGCCTGGGTCGAAGTCGATGCAGGATACCTCGTCGGGCTTCTCCTTGCGGGCCTTGTCGTTGGCTTCGAAGAGCTTGGTGACCGGCTCGGTGAAGCGGTCGCGGTATTTCGCGTCCGCCTCGAACTTCACTTCAGGCACATAGAAGAACTTCACGGCGTTGGAAGCCGGCCCGGCGAGTGCCGCGGCAGGCAAGGCGATCGAGATGGCAACTGCCAGCATCATCGGTCTCATGCAGGATCTCCGGATGGTCGGCGGCGTGGTGGCACGATCACCACCACGCATCCTGCATATCGGCTTTTTCACGGCGCATGAAGTCCTTGCGCTGCGCGCCTTAAGCTTCCAGCCAGACGTTCTGGAAGTCCATTTGATAGGTCTGGTGCATGGCGTAGTTCTTCACCTTCTTGTTCATGTGGCAGTAGAGCTTCTGCCAGAACGGCTGGATGATGACGCCGGAGTCCTGCAGGATCTGCTCGACGTCCTTCATCACCTCCTTGCGCTTGGTGACGTCGATCTGCGACAGCGCCTCCTTGAGCTTGGCGTCGAAATCCGGGTTCGAGAACGCGGTCTCGTTCCAGGCCTCGCCGGTACGGTAGCCCAGCGCCAGCACCTGCACGCCGAGCGGGCGCATGTACCAGATGGTCATGGAATAAGGATATTTCGTCCAGTCGTTCCAGAAGGTCGAACCGGGCAGCACCGTGCGCTTCACCTTGATGCCGGCATCGCGCAACTGGCCGGCGATCGCGTCGCCGGTGTTCTTCTGCCATTCGTCCTCGACCGTGATCAGCTCGTGCTCGAAGTCGGCCTGCCCGGCGTCGGCCATCAGCTTCTTGGCGCCCGCCGCGTCCCGTTCCTTCTTCGGCAGCGGGTAATATTCCGGATGGATCGGGCTGACATGATGGTTTTCGCCGACCGTGCCGCGGCCGGCGTAGCCGAGCTGCATGACCTGGTTGTTGTCGACGGCCATCTGCAGCGCATTGCGCACCCGTTTGTCATCGTAAGGTTTGTGCGTGATGTTGGTGCGCGCAACGAGCGTGGTCGCCGTCGCGACTTCCGATTTCACCAGCTCCATCTTGTCGAGGGGGTCGATGAAGTCGGCCGGGGTCTCGAAATCGAGGTCGATCTCGCCGGAATCGAAGGCATTCAGCGTGGCGTTGAAGTCGGTGCCGTAGTCGATGAACTCGACCCCGTCGAGCGGCGCTTCGCCGCCCCACCACTTGCCGTTCTCGCGGCGCTTGACCACGGCTTTCTGGCCGACATCGTAAGACACCAGCTCGAAAGCCCCGGTGCCGATCGGCTTCTTGATCGGATCGGCGCCATCCTTGTCGAAGTTGCGATGCACGACCAGCGCCGGATAGTCGGTGAAGCCCGGGATGATCGCGATATCGGCTTCGGACAGCTTCAGCTTGACCGTATGGTCATCGACCTTGGTGATCGCGCCATCCCTTGCCTTGCCGGTCTTGGCGTCGACCAGCGCGCCGACGCGGGCGGCCATGGAATTGCCGGAAGCCCCCTTCTCGCACCAGCGATTGAGGTTGAAGACGACGTCATCGGCGTTGAAGGCATCGCCGTTGTTCCAGGTGACGCCTTTGCGCAGATGCAGCGTGTATTCGGTGGCGTCGTCGTTGACGTCCCAGCTTTCGAGCAGCACCGGCTCGAAGGTGAACTGGTGCGTGTAGCGCACGAGCGGCTCCAGCCAGGTGCGGGTGACGTTCGCCATCTCCGTCCAGTCATAGGTGCGCGGGTCCTTCTGCGCCTTGACCGACATCGCGACATGCAGCGTTCCGCCTTTCTTCGGCTCTTGCGCCAGGGCTTTTGTCGGCGCGGCAAGGCCAATCATGCCATAGGCGAACGCCGTCGACGCGCCGAAGGCGCTTGCCAGCGCCAGGAATTCGCGCCGGTCCACGCGGCCCGCGCGCGCTTCTTTAGCCATCGCCTCGATGGCGGCAGGAACGCGATCACCGTTGCTTTTGAAGATTGTCATTTTTTCCTCCCATGTTGCGAAACATTGGCCATCCTGGTGCACTTTTTTTCAGCTGTAGATGGCGCCTGCAGCGTGAGCGTGCGTCCAGACGCTGCCTTGCCTGAGATAGTGAGAACTCGCTCCATCCTGCGGCATTTCGAATATCGTATACGAGCCTTGTTGAGCGTCAAGCTTCTTGGGGCATGAGCTGGAGAAAGATGCCGGGCGAAGAACCACCTTCACACCTTCGCACGCTTCATCGGCCAGGTGTCCGCCACGCGATAGCCCGCCGGCCAAGGATCTTCAGGATCCAGCATGTGCTGATGGATGCCGGTGATCCAACCGCGACCGCTGATCTGGGGGCGTATTGCGGGCATATCGACAACCTGCGTGGTGCCGAGAATCTTGCCGTGAAATTCTGACCCGATGATGGACACACCGGTGAACCAATCCTCGGCTGTCATTTGACCCTTCGCGTGCAAGAGCGCCATGCGGGCCGACACCGCCGTTCCGGTCGGCGATCGGTCGAGCTTGCCAGGTTTTATCGAAACGACCGATTTTGCGCGGAGGCGGTTGCCATCCTGGGTGATGGCGCCGGCAAAAAGACAGAACGAATGGTGGCGCCAATCGGGACGCTCAGGGTGGGAGAACGCCATTTGTCGATTGGCCGCATCGGTGATGCGCACCCCAAGTTCGGCGAGATCACGAGCCTCGTCGGTTTCAAGCGCTAACCCAAGGGCAGGTGCGTCGACGACGACGAAACTGTCGCCTCCATAGGCCGTGTCGACCGTGATGGTACCGAGGCCATCGACCTCAAGCGGCACACCGACCCTGCTGGCGAATGATGGTACGTTTTCGACGGTGATGCGCTGGGCTTTTCCTCCGGCACACTCGGCCCGCACGCGTACCAGACCGCCCGGCGCCTCGAGCACCATTTCGGTTACCGGCTCCTGCATGGGGATGATCCCGGTGTCCAGAATTACCGTCGAGACGCAAATCGAATTGGAGCCGGACATCGGGGGCGTATCCTCCGGCTCCATTATGATCCAAGCCATCTGCGCGTCGGGATGCTTGGGAGGGACCAGAAGGTTGACGTGCCGGAAGACGCCGCCGCGCGGTTCGTTAAGAACGAAGTTACGAAGTCCGTTGTCTTCTGCAATCCATTTGCGCTGGTCCCAGACGGTGTCTCCCGGCGGAGGAGACACCCCGCCAACGATGACATCCCCGACTTCGCCCTCCGCGTGGCAGGAAACAACATGGATGACTTTCGTGCTTCGCATTCGGGAGTCCCCAGAGCCGCGGCTTCCGATTGGATATCGTATACGATCTTCGGCTCTCGTCAAGGCTCGATTGAAGGGAAATGCGCCAGTCGCTGCTGATCGGCCGGGCTCAAAAGAGCCCACGCCGGACGGCATCTCAGGCCACGCAGACACTCGGATTGAGCAGAATCGCGAGCGTATTTGATCGCGAACATCGTCTACGATATCTATGTTTGCAGATCTGACGCTCCGTGCGGAGACTCTACACGTGCCATTTGCATTTGCCGACATTCCCGATTTGGGTGCCGCCCCCACCGCTTCCGACGTGGTTTTGAAGTTCATCCGCGGAGCAATCATATCCGGGTCGCTTGATGAGGGCGAACCGATCAGGCAAGACGACGTCGCCCGCATGTTCAACATCAGCAAGATTCCGGTGCGCGAAGCTTTGAAGCGGCTCGAGGCAGAGGGATTCGTGGCATTTCAGCGAAACAAGGGCGCAATTGTCGCCAGCATGTCGGAACCGGAGATCGTGCAGATTTTCGAGGTCCGAGCCATGCTGGAATCGAACGCAATTCGGCTTTCCCTCCCCCACATGAACGAGAAGACCTTCGATAAAGCGCAAGCAAGTTGCGACTCCTTTGCGAAGGAAACCGACGTCGGCCGCTGGGCGGAACTAAATTGGGAGTTCCATTCCGGTCTTTATCTAGACGCCGGGCGACCATATCTGCTCCGCATGATCCGGTCGGTTAACGATCGGATCGAACGCTATCTGCGAGTTCAGCTGACGATTTCCGGCGGTCATGAGCTTGCGGATCGAGAACATCGCGAAATCCTGGCCGCCTGCCGCGCTGGCGAGACCGAACAGGCCGCAAAGTTGGTCTACGATCATATTATGAACGCCTGTCAATCGCTTCAGAAACACCTGGCGAACGGCAAGGTGCGCGCTGGCTGAGCCATTGGCTTGCTGTCAGTCACGATTGCCGACGGCCTTTGCCCATTTTTGTCAACTAACGGTATCAGGCAGCTTTTCCTCGCGCCGCGCGATCAAATCCTTGAGACCTTCGGCGATGCCTTCGTCGAGCTTCGGCTCCTGATAGTCGGCGAGCATGTTGCGCGCCTTTTCGAGGCCGCGCGTGTCGTGATCCTTAGCGCCTTCGGCGCTCCATTGCTCGAAGGAGTTGAAATCCATGATGCTCGGCATGAAGAAGGCGCGCTCGAAATGCTCGAGCGTGTGCTGCGTGCCGAGAAAATGCCCTTGCGGGCCGACCTCGCGGATCGCCGCCATGGCTTCCTTGAAATCGTCGAAGGGGACGCCGCCGGCATATTTGTACCAACCGACGAGTTGCTCGCAGTCGGTGGCGAATTTCGAATAGCCGCAGGTAAGGCCGGCTTCAAGCCAGCCGGCGGAGTGCCAGATGTAATTGGCGCCGGCGAGGATCGCGGCATGCATAAGCATGTTCGCCTCGTAGCCGGCCTGGGCGTCGTTGAGCTTGGAGCCGACGTGGAAGCCCGAGGTGCGCCACGGCAGTTTGTATTTCCGCGCCAGCGCGCCCATCAGATACATCATCTGCGCGGCCTCCGGCGTGCCCCCCATCGGGGCGCCGGTCTTCATGTCCACCGTCACCATGAACTGGCCATAGATCTGCGGCGAGCCGGGACGGATGAGCTGGGTGAAGGCCACACCGGCGAGCGCCTCGGCATTCACCTGCGCGACCGCGCCGACGGCGGAGGCCGAGGTCGAGGCGCCGCAGAGCGCGAACGGTGCCAGGATCAGCGGCTGGTTGTGGCGGGCATAGACCCGCATGGCGTCGAGCATGGTGGCGTCCCACACCAGCGGCGAATTGCAATTGGTGATCGCCACCAGCACCGGATTGTCGCGCACGAACTCCTCGCCGAACACGATCGCAGCCATCGCCATCGTGTCTTCGGCCCGCTCCTTCGACGTCACGATGCCCATGAACGGCTTGTCGGAGTGCTTGAGCGCCGAATGAATGATGTGGAGGTGCCGCTTCGGCACCGGGATCTCCATCGGCTCGCAGATGATCGAGCTCGACGAATGCAGCGCCGGCGCCATGTAGGCGAGCTTGTGGAAATTGTTGAGGTCGTTCAGCGTGCCGTAGCGCCGCTTGTTGTCGAGGTCGCGCACATAGGGCGCGCCATACATCGGCACGAAGATCGAGTTCTTGCCGCCGACGCGAACCGTACGCTCGGGGTTGCGCGCATTGAGCGTGAATTCCGGCGGGACCTTCGAGACGAGCTCCATCAGCAGCGCGCGATCGATGCGGACGCGTGTGTCCTTGACGTCGGCGCCCGCAGCCTTCCAGAGCGCGATCGCCTCGTCGTCGCGAAACTCGCAGCCAACCTCCTCGAGGATTTTGAGCGACTCTTCGTGGATCAGCTCCACAGCCTCGTCGGGCACGATCTCATAGGCCGGAATCTGGCGAACGAGCGTCGGGAAAGACGCGACCGGCGCGCTTCTCAGCGCCTTGCGCCCAAGGCGGCCGCCGCCGCGACGGTGGGTCGGCTCAGTCAATTCAGCGGCCGGTGCGTTCATGTTGTCTCCTTCATCCCGCCCGACCAAGTTAGCGACACGAAATATGGATGTGACGCTGGAAAATCCTGATCTCTTGTATAAGCTGCGCTTATGCGAAGCCTGCGCCACCTCCTGCCCTCGGCCGGCAGCCTCGTCGTCTTCGAGGCGGCAGGCCGGCTGTCGAGCTTCACCGCGGCCGGGCGCGAGCTCGGCATGACCCAGGCGGCCGTCTCCTATGCGGTGCGCGGACTGGAGGAACAGCTCGGCGCCAAGCTGTTTCAGCGCCGCCACCGCCAGGTGCTCCTGACCGAGGCCGGCGAGCGCTTCCACGCGGACGTCTCGCTGGGGCTGTCGCATATCCGCAAATCTGCCGAGGACCTTCGCCTGCAGGCGACCGGCGGCCATGTCACCCTTGCGGCCTCGACCGCTTTCGGCTCGTTCTGGATGATGCCGCGCCTGCAGCAGTTCCGCGACCAACTGCCGGGCATCGATCTGCGCATCCAGACCGCCGACCGCGACCTCGACATCATTGCCGAGGGTATTCCGCTCGGCGTGCGCGGCGGTGTGCCGCGCGACTGGCCGGACTATCACTGGCTGTCGCTGTCCGACGAAGAGATCTTCCCCGTCGCGGGACCGAGCTATCTGGCCAAATTCGGCATGCCGAAGACGGTCGAGGAACTGGCCACGCACCGGCTGATCCATCTCGAGGAGCCCTATCGCGAGGCGCCGAACTGGGACGAATGGTTCGCGTCGGCCGGAACCAGCCTGCGCAATGCCGAGCGCGGCCTGCGCATCAACGACTATGCCCTGGTGATCCAGGCGGTGATGGAAGGGCAAGGCATATCGCTTGGCTGGCGGCATCTGGTCGAGCGGCTGGTCGCATCAGGGCTGCTGGTGCCGGTGACCGACCATGTGATGAGGACCGGCATC
This sequence comes from Mesorhizobium sp. WSM4898, assembly GCF_029625845.1. Lineage (NCBI taxonomy): Bacteria > Pseudomonadati > Pseudomonadota > Alphaproteobacteria > Hyphomicrobiales > Phyllobacteriaceae > Mesorhizobium > Mesorhizobium sp. WSM4898. Next base: position 849,836 of record NZ_JARTVQ010000003.1, read on the forward strand.
GGCTTCCACGTCATCTGGCCGAAGAACCGCGAGCTCAGCGACAACGCGCGCAAGGTCAGGGACTGGCTGGTGGCGCAGGCATGAAGTAGCCCCTCCCCCACACCGTTCGAATCCGCCTATAATCCTCGGATGCCCATTCGCCAGCTTTCCGAAACGATGATCAACCAGATCGCCGCCGGCGAGGTCATCGAGCGTCCCGCAAGCGTGGTGAAGGAGTTGGTCGAGAATGCGCTCGACGCCGGCGCGTCGCGCGTCGAGATCGTCACCGCCGGCGGCGGGCTCTCGCTCATCCGCGTCACCGATGACGGCTCGGGCATTCCCGAGCGCGAACTGGCGCTGGCAGTTGCCCGACACTGCACGTCGAAGCTGTCGGACGACATCCACGACATCCGCTCGCTCGGATTCCGCGGCGAGGCGTTGCCGTCGATCGGCTCGGTGGCCAGGCTTTCGATCCGCTCGCGCACGGCCGCCGGCGACAGCGCGGCCGAGATCAGCATCGAGGGCGGCCGGGTGTCGGCCGTCAAGCCGGCGGCGGCGAACCGCGGCACCACCGTGGAAGTGCGCGACCTGTTCTTCGCCACGCCGGCACGGCTCAAATTCATGAAAGGCGAGCGCGCCGAAAGCTCGGCCACCGGCGACGTGGTGAAGCGCATCGCCATTGCCTTCCCCGCCGTGCGCTTCACGCTTGCCGGATCCGACCGCTCGACGCTGGAGCTGCCGGCGACCGGCGACACGCCAGAGGGCCGGCTCGCCCGCGTCGCGCAAGTGATGGGCGCCGACTTTCCCGACAATGCCATTGCCATCCATGCAATGCGCGACGGCGTGCATCTTGCCGGCCACGTCTCGATCCCTTCCTACTCCCGCGCCAACGCGCTGCAGCAATATGCCTATGTCAACGGCCGGCCGGTGCGCGACAAGCTGATCGCCGGCGCGATCCGCGGCGCCTTCGCCGACGTGCTGCCGCGCGACCGGCATGCGGTGACCGTGCTGTTCCTTTCGCTCGATCCGGCAACCGTCGACGTCAATGTCCACCCGGCCAAGGCCGATGTGCGCTTCCGCGATCCGGGCCTGGTGCGCGGGTTGATTGTCGGCGCCATCCGCGAGGCGATGGCCGGCGCCGGCATCCGGGCCGCGACCACCGGCGCGGCCGGCATGATGGCGGCTTTCCGGCCCGGCGCGGCGTCCTATTCGCATCCCGGACCGGCCAATGGCCACCGCAGCTATGAGGCCGCTTTTCGCGCCTCCGGCTCCAGCTTCGACCACGGTTCGAATTTGGCGCGCTCGCCGCAGCGGCCGCTCGACATGGGCGAAGCGCGGCCGGCGCGAGGCGGCTTCGCCGAGAACGATCAGGCTGCCTTCGACACCAGGCCGCTGGCAAGCGCCGACGCGCGGGCGGGCATCGCCGAGCCGGCCGAGGCGCTGCTCGGCACGGTGCTGGGCGCGGCGCGCGCTCAGGTGCATGAGAACTATATCGTCGCCCAAACCCGGGATTCGCTCATCATCGTCGACCAGCATGCCGCACATGAGCGCCTGGTCTACGAGGCCTTGAAGAACGCGCTGCACTCTCGCGCCGTGCCTTCGCAGATGCTGCTTTTGCCCGAGATCGTCGACCTTCCGGAAGAGGATGCCGAACGGCTGGCGATGCATTCCGAGACACTGGCCAAATTCGGCCTCGGCCTGGAGCGCTTCGGCCCGGGCGCGGTGGCGGTGCGCGAGACGCCGTCGATGCTCGGCGAAACCAATGTGCAGCAACTGGTGCGTGACCTCGCCGACGAGATCGCCGACAACGACACGGTCGAGACGCTGAAGGAACGGCTGGACAGAATAGCCGCGACCATGGCCTGCCACGGCTCGGTGCGCTCGGGCCGCCTGCTCAAGGCCGAGGAGATGAACGCGCTGCTGCGCCAAATGGAGGCGACGCCCGGCTCCGGCACCTGCAACCATGGCAGGCCGACCTATATCGAGCTGAAACTCGCCGACATTGAAAGATTGTTCGGGCGAAGGTGAGCGCACCAAAGCCCTCACCCAGCCTCCGCTTCGCTCGGCTGGACCTCTTCCCGATGGGGATAGGAGACTTTCAGCACCAGCCTCTTCTCCCCGTCTGGGCGGTGGCACGTAGCGGCCGGATGAGGGGGCAAGAAAAGGGTCGCTCGAGGCGGCGCTTTTCTCGAGTCAGGAACCGGCCTCAACCCTTTGACTTACCGCTTCAAATTCACCACGATCACACCGCCGAGCGCCAGCGCGCCGCCGAGCATGCCGAGGAGAGTCGGTACTTCGCCGAGCCAGAAGAAACCGATCAGAGCGGAGGTCGGCGAGACCAGATAGAGGAAGTTCGAGGCGCGCGCGGCCGGCAGGCGCGACAGCGCGGTGGCCCAGGCGGCGTAGGCGATCAGGCTGGGCACGATGCCCAGATAGATGACGGCGCCGAGGCCGGCGATGTCGGCGACCGCGGCCTGCGAAAACGCTTCCGCCAGGAAGGGCGACAGGCAGAGCGCGCCGAGCACCATGTTGGAAGCGGCGATCGTCAGCGGATGATGGCGGGCAAAGAGCGGCTTCTGGACGATGGTGTTGACGGCCGAGCAAAGGGCGGAGCCCAGCACCAGCAGCGCGCCGGTGTTGAAATGCAGGCCATGGCCGTCCGCCACCGCGATGATGCCGATGCCGGCAAACGAGATCACCGTGCCGAACCAGGCCATGCCGGAAAAGCGCTCGCCGAGCAGCGCCATGGCCATGATGGCCGTGAAGATCGGGCTGACATTGATGATGAAGCCGGCGGCGCCCGCCGAGACGGTGAGCTCGCCGAAATTGAGCATGGCGGTGTAGAGCGCGACGAAGATGGCACCGCCGAAGCCGAAACGCCACAGCTCATCGATCCTCGGCACCGCCGGACGCTTGACCGCAAGGAAGATCGCTGCCGGCACGGCCGCGATGGCGAAGCGCAGCGCCCCGAGCTCCAGCGGCTGGAAGGCGGCGAGGCCAGCGCGGATCGCCGGGAAGGCAGACGCCCAGCCGACCACCGTCAGCGCCACCGCGATCGCGGCAGTGGTGTCCATGCGCTGTGTCTCATTCAACGTGCCGGTGTAAGCGCTCATTGCCGAATCCTCGTCTCTCAGTGCCATAGAGAGAGAAAACGCCATTGCCCGCCGATTGACAAACGAGCAATTCGAGGGTCAGCTGTGAGCATGCCTCACAGCTCTGACCAGCTATTGCCGCTCGAGACTTTGCGCGCCTTCGACGCGGCGGCGCGGACCGGAAGCTTTTCCGCGGCGGCCGAAAGGCTCAACCTCACCCATGGCGCGATCAGCCGTCAGATCGCCAAGCTGGAGGACTGGCTCGGGCTCAAGGTGTTCGAGCGCAACGCGCGCGGCGTCACGCTGACCAATGAGGGCAACCGGCTGCACCTGCGCACCACCGAGGCCTTCGCGCTGATCTCGGTCAATTCCGATCGCTGGGTCGAGCCGCGCGGCACCGCGGTGGTGCGGCTGGCTTCGATCCCTTCGGTCAGCGGCCTTTGGCTGATGCCGCGCATGGCGGCGCTCGAAAACAACCCGACGCGGCTGCGCATCGTGCTCGACGTCGACAACCGCCAGGCCGACCTTGCCGACGAAGGCATCGACCTTTCGGTGCGCTGCGGGCGCGGCCGCATCCCGGGCCGCGTCTCGGTGCAGCTTTTCGAGGAGCACATTTTCCCGATCGCCTCGCCGGAGCTGGCGAAGGAGATCGGGCAAGGCGACCCGGCTCGGCTGCTCAAATTCCCGCTGATCAACGATTCCGACGCGTCCGCCTGGCGCGCCTGGTTCGCGGCACAGGAGGTCGATTATCGCCCGCGCCCGCAGGACCGGCGTTTCGAGGACTACAATCTGGTGCTCGACGCGGCGGCGCATGGGCTCGGCATCGCGCTGGCGCGGCCGCCGCTGACGGCAGACCAGTTGAAGTCGGGCCGGATTGTTCCCGTTGACGAGCGGGTCGCGCTCAATCCGGTGTCCTACTGGCTCGACCGCCCGGTCGGCCGGCCGCGCGCGGCCGCCGCCGATCTCGCCCGACGCATCGCCGAACAGGCGGGGCTGGCGCCGGAGAAGCTCGAAGCCTTCCTGCAGGACGAGGGCTAGATCGCCCGGATCAGCGAAGCAGCATCAGCACGATCGTGGTCGTCGCAGCCGAGACGACGGCCGTCACGATCGATATCATCCACAGCGGCGTCTGGCCGGGTTCGGATCGCGGGGCATGGCCGGGGCTGCGAACGCCGCCGCGCGGCGGCGCATTGGCGTTGGCCGCTAGCAGCACTCCGGACGCAAGCGCCGGCGAGAACAAAGAGGGCGCCGCCGCCACGACCCTTGCGGTGCCATCGGCGGCCGGCGGTGGAACCTGGGGCAGCGCCCGCGAAAGCTGATCGGCGTCAGCCGCCGACCTGCCAACCGGAGACTTCGTCGAGGCGCCATCAGGGCCGGCATCGGATTGCAGGACGGCTCTGTAGGCGTTCTCGATCTCGGCCGAGGACAGACGCTGAGTTGGTCGAGCGGCCGGCAACGTGCCGTTCAGCGCCTGCGCGGCCACCTGTGCGGAGGACACGACGGACGGCGCCGGCGACTGGACGAGCGCCTTGACCAGCGCCGCGGTCGCAGGTTCGGCCTTGGGCGACGGCACCGGCTGCGGCGCCAGCGCCTCTTTCAGCAGCGACGCCACGCTGGCGTTGGTGATGTCCATGGCGCTTCCCGACAACCATTGTGCCAACCGGCATACTACATGAGCATTGCGCCAAGCTTGACCTTGCCTTCGATTTGTGGCGATTGAACCCCTATGAACCTATGCGCCATTCCATGATGAACCGTTTTGAAGGCCCCGGCGGCAAGGAAGCGCGCATCCGCTATCTCGACGGCGACTTCCAGGTGACGAGCCCCGGCGCGTTCGTGCGCTGCGCGGTGACCGGCGAGAGCATCCCGCTGGACGAGCTCAAATACTGGAGCGTCGCCAGGCAGGAGCCATATGTGAACGCGGCAGCGTCGCTGCGGCGTGAGATCGAGGCGCATCCGGAACTGCGCAAGCGGGGGTAGAACCCCCGCTTCGTCATCCCAGGTCGGAGCAGGAGCGAAGCGGCGTCGCGGAGATCATGGGCCGTGAGCGCGCAGCAGTGCTCCGACGGCTGAGAATCGCTTACCGCGATCGCGTACCTCTTGGCTTTGCTGCACTTCGCCGACTGCGGCTTGGATCCTATGGCCTGCGCTCCGCTTCGCGTCGCGCTAGGCTAAGGACGGTCTCATCTTGCGCTGCCGCCATGCATCCAGCGTCTCATTGATGATGCGCTCCGGCACGTGGTCGATCTCGAACACGGCGTCGATCTCAAGCACGTCGAGCTGCTCCAGGAAGCCGGCGGGTGCGGCGCCGTGGCGAAGCCGCGCGGCATCCTTTGCCGTGGTGACAAGCCGAAGCCCCTCGCGCTTGGCAAGCGCCGCCAGATCGGCAAGCTCGTCCGCGGCGTAGAAATGATGATCGGGAAAAGCGCGCGACAGCGCGACCTCGCCGCCGGCGCCGCGCAGCGTATCAAAGAATTTTTCCGGATGGCCGATGCCTGCAAAGGCAAGGAAGCGCCCGCCGGCGAAGCGCGCCGGGTTCGCCGGCTCGACATGGGCCAAAAAGATCGGCCGGCCGGCGCGCGCCGCCTGGCGCACCACCGTATCGGCGGCGCTCCCCTCGCCCATCTTCAGCAAGCCGCCGGTGAACACCAGCTGATCGACGATCTTGGCCCGGAGCGGGCCGCCCGGAATGACTCGGCCATTGCCGATGCCGAAACGCGCGTCGACCACGACCAGCGCGTAGTCGATGTGGATGCGCGCCGACTGGAAACCGTCATCCATGATCAGGAAGTCGCAGCCATGCTCTGCCATCAGCAGTTTGGCGCCGGCGGCGCGGTTGGCCGTCACCGCGACCGGCGCATGTTCGGCAAGCAGCAGCGGCTCGTCGCCGACATGCTTGGCCGCGTCGTGATGCGCATCGACGACATGCGGCTTGGCGAAGGATCCGCCATGGCCGCGCGACAGGAAGCCGGGCGTGAGCTGCATGCGCTTTGCCTGTTTCGCCAGCGCGATGGCGACCGGCGTCTTGCCGCTGCCGCCAACGGTGAAGTTGCCGACGCACAGCACAGGTGCCGCGACCTTCTCGCGCGGCGCGCGCCGCATGCGGCGCCCAGCCACCATTCCATACATCGCGGACACCGGCGAAAGCGCCAGCACGCGCCAGTCCGGCTTTTCCCACCAGAAGGGAGGCGCTTCGCTGGTCATGGCGCGACTTCCATGGCGCATGACCCTTTCCAAAGATCGGATCCGAATTTTTGGGCCATGCGCTAGCGCCCGTTGGCGCCTTTCAGGCGCGCCTTGACGACCAGCGGCTGGATGTAGGGTTCGAGCGACTTCAGCGTGCGCTGAAGCGCGCCGCGCATCTCGTCGACGGTCGCCGCGCCCGCCGCCATCATCTCGTGGCGCACCGCCTCGTTGGTCAAAAGGAAATTGACGGCGCCGGCCAGCATGTCGCGGTCGCGCACCAGCTTGGCGCCGCCGCGATCGAGCAGGCGCTGATAGGCTTCGCGGAAATTCTGCACGTTGCGGCCGGCCAGCACCGCCGTGTCGAGCATCGCCGGCTCCAGCGGGTTCTGGCCGCCCTCGGAGGTCAGCGAGCGGCCCACGAACGCGATCTCGGTCAGCCTGAGATAAAGTCCCATCTCGCCGATCGTGTCGCCGAGCAGGATATCGGTGTCGGGCGTGATGCGGTCGCCCTTGCTGCGGCGCGCCACTTTCAGCCCCATGCCGGAGATCTGCGCGGCCAGCGCGTCCGCGCGGTCGGGATGGCGGGGCACGACGATGGTCAGCAGTCCAGGGTGGCGCTTGTGCAAGGTCGCATGGACTTCCGCCGCGGCGACCTCCTCCCCGTCATGGGTCGAGATCGCCGCCCAGGTCGGGCGTAAGCCGATCTGGCGCTGCAGGATCGCCAGCGCCCGCTCGTCGACCGGCGGCGGGTTGGTGTCCACCTTGAGGTTGCCGGAAACGGTCACCGGCCGGGCGCCGAGGACGCGGAACCGCTCGCCGTCGACATCCGACTGGGCAACGACATGGGCAAGATTCTCGAACAGCGCCTCGGCGACGCCGGCGCGCTTCTTCCACGACCGGAACGAACGGTCCGACAGCCGCCCGTTGACCAGAACCTGCGGCACGTTGCGCGCGCCGAGTTCCAGGATGGTCATCGGCCAGATCTCCGATTCGGCTATGATGGCCAGCTCCGGCAGCCAGTGATCGAGGAAGCGGCTTACAGCGGGCTTGAGGTCGAGCGGCACATATTGGTGGATGATGCGGCTGCCAAGCCGCTCGTCGGCGACCTTGGCCGAGGTCACGGTGCCGGTCGTCAGCACGATGTTGACGCCGTAATCGAGGATGCTTTCGACCAGCGGCACGACGGCGATCGTCTCGCCGACGCTCGCGGCGTGAATCCAGATGACCGGTCCTTCCGGACGCGGACGGCCGGCGACGCCGTAGCGCTCGCGACGGCGAACGCGGTCTTCCTTGCCGCGCGAGGCTCGCCAGGCGACATAGGGTCCGATCAGCGGATAGGCGACGGCCCCGGCGTAGCGGTAGGCGGTCAGGGCCGCGCGCGCCCAGCGCTCGCTCATTTGTCGCCGTCCACGAGGCGGTAGGCCTCGGCGGTCGCGGCGTTGAGCGAGGCGGTGACCTCCTGGCGCTTTCGCTCCATCTCGGCGTCGTCGGCGTTGGACGGCACGAACACCGGCTGCCCGACGACAACGGCGGAGCGGCCGAACGGCAGGTTGATGGTGGTCTTGTCCCAGCTCTTTTCCAGCACCTTGCGGCGGCTGGTGGCGATCGCCGAGGGGAGGATCGGGCGCCCGGAAAGCCTGGCCAAAAGCACGATGCCCAGCCCCGCGTCGCGCGGCGTGCCATGCGGAATGTCGGCGATCATCGCGACATTCTTGCCGGCGACCAGCGCTTTCTTGAGCGCAATCAAGGCTTTGGCGCCGCCTTTGTCGAGATGCCTCGAACTGTCGCGGCCACCCGAGCCGCGCACCGCCTCGATGCCGAATCTGTTCAGCATCAGCGCGTTGAGCTCGGCGTCGGCACTGCGCGAGACCATGGCGACCAGCGGCCGGCCCTTGGGATAATAAGCCGGCGTCAAGAGATGCTGGCCATGCCACAGCGCGATGATGCCCGGTTCGAGATGCGCATAGGCGCCGCCGGCGACCTGCGTCGACCCTTTCACCAGCGGGCTGGTGATGCGAATCAGCCGCACGAACCAGGCGAACAGGCTGGCGATGAAATTCTTGACGAATCGCGACTGGGCGAGCGGCTCTCGGATGCGGCGCCACAGCGTGCGAGTCCCGCCCCGCCCGGCGGCGCGCCCCGTCGCTCCTTTCACCGCTTCATGCTCCATCGATGTCAACCGGCTGCCTTTGTTTCCGGATCGAGCAACCGGTGCAGGTGAACGACGAAATAGCGCATATGGGCATTGTCGACGCTGGCCTGCGCCTTCGCCTTCCACGCGGCGTGCGCCGATTGATAGTCGGGGTAGATGCCGACGATGTCGAGCGCATCCAGATCACGGAACTCGGTTCCACCCAGCTTTTTCAGCTCGCCGCCGAACACCAGGTGCAAAAGCTGTTTCTTTCCGTCTTCCACGGCCATGCCGATCCTTCGCAGATTCATGAATTTTGTGAAACGTTTAGACCAAAGCCGCCGATTTTGAAACCGTGGGCCGACTCACCCTTGGTCAGCTCCGGCAATGACGCCGGCCAGGACCCCCAGCAGTTCGCCGCTGCCGGCGGCGAGCGCGCCATGGTTGATCACCTCGCCGGCATAGCGCGGCGGCTTGCCGGTGCGGTCGAGCAAGGCGCCGCCCGCCTCGCGGAGGATAAGGTCGGCGGCGGCGATGTCCCAGTCATGGGCGTTGGGCTTGACGAAGGTCGCGTCGAGCTTGCCGTTGGCGATCATCGCCAGCCGGTAAGCGAGCGAGGGGATGTAAGCGACGCGGCGCATCCGGGCTTGCCAGGAAGCGGGCATGCGGTCGACCAGCGGCTTCGGCCCGCCGATCTCGACCGTATCGCCGAGTTGGCGCACCTGGATGCGCTTGCCGTTGAGGAACGCGCCCTCGCCCGGCAGCGCCCAGTAGGTCTCGCGCTTGGCCGGACATTCGAGCACGCCGGCCAGCGAGCGGCCATCCTCGACCACGGCGACGCTGACGCACCAGGAATGCAGGCCATCGAGAAAGCCGCGCGTGCCATCGATAGGGTCGACGACGAAAGTGCGGCGGGCCGACAGCCTGGCATGATCGTCGGCGGTTTCTTCGGACAGCCAGCCATAATTCGGCCGCGCCTTGAGCAGGGTCTCGCGCAGATAGGCGTCGGCCGCATGGTCGGCTTCGCTGACCGGCGAGGTCCCGCCCTTCATCCACACCTGGGGGTTTTGACCGAAGTAGCGCATGGCGATGGTGCCCGCCTCCCGGGCGGCGTCGCGCAGCAGAGCGAGGTCTTCGTGCGTCTCGGCTGAGATGACCATGTCAGGCGCCGGCAAGGGTCATCCCCTCGATCAGCAGCGTCGGCGCGGCAGTGCCGAAATTGCGGTCGAGATCGCTCGCCGGCACCATGTTGAGGAACATGGTCTTCAAATTGGAGGCGATCGTCACCTCGGCCACCGGATAGGCAAGCGCGCCGTTCTCGATCCAGAAGCCGGAGGCGCCACGGCTGTATTCGCCGGTCACCATGTCGACGCCCTGGCCGAAGACCTCGGTGACGTAGAAGCCGCGCTGCAGCGAGGCGATCAGCTCCTCCGGCGCGCGATCGCCGGGCTCGATGGCCAGATTGGTCGAGGACGGCGAAACCGAAGAGCCGCCGCGCGAGCCACGGCCGTTGGTGACGAGACCAAGCTCGCGCGCGGCCGAGGTCGACAGGAACCAGTGGTTGAGCACGCCTCTGTCGACCATCAACAGCTTGTCGCCCTCGACGCCTTCGCCGTCGAAGGGCCGCGACGCCTGGCCGCGACGCCGCAGCGGCTCGTCGGTGACGGTGATCGCGCTTGAGGCTACCTGCTTTCCCATCATGTCGCGCAGGAAGCTGGTCTTGCGCGCCACCGCGGCGCCGTTGATGGCGCCGGCGAGATGGCCGGCAATGCCGCGCGCCACACGCGGGTCGAACACGACGTCGACCGGGCCGGTCGCCGCCTTGCGGGCGCCGAGGCGACGCACGGCGCGTTCGCCGGCCTTGCGGCCGATCTCCTCCGGCGCGTCGAGATCGGCGAAATGCTGGCGCGAGGAGAATTCATAGTCGCGTTCCATCGCCGTGCCTTGGCCTGCAATGACGCTGGTCGAGCGCGAAAAGCGCGACGCGACATATTGGCCGACAAAGCCATGCGAGGTCGCAAGCACCAGGCCGCCAAGGCCGGCGCTGGCGCTGCTGCCGGAGGAATTGGTGACGCCCTTGACGGCAAGGGCCGCCGCTTCCGCTGCCAGCGCCGCCTCCTTGAGCTGATCAACCGACACCTCGGTCGGATCGAAGAGGTCGAGATCACGCAAATTGCGGGCGAGCAGCGCCGGGTCGGCAAGGCCCTGGAACGGATCCTCGGGGGAGACTCTCGCCATGGCGACGGCGCGCTCGGCAAGCGCCTTCGGGTCGGAGGCGGCGGTGGCCGAGACGCTCGCCACGCGCTGGCCGACGAAGACGCGCAGGGACACGTCCTCGCTTTCCGACGATTCGGTGCCTTCGACCTTGCCCAGCCGCACCGACACGCCGGCCGAACGGCCGCGCACGGCGACCGCGTCGGCGGCGTCCGCCCCGGCGCGCTTGGCCGCCTCGACGAGCGCCGCGACGCGGCCGGTCAGTTTCCCTGCGTCGAGCGTGTCGGTCATGCGGTTGGTCCTGTTTGTTCAAGCTGTGCGGGAGGGCAGATGCTACCGCACATCCATGGATGCCGGGCCGCCATCTCTGGAAGCCCGCACATCGTCTTGGATGCTGCTGCACCATCTATTGTTCCACCAGCGCTTGTGCAATGGCGGATGCGGCAATCTCAAGGCAATCGCGGCCCTTCGCAGCGCACTGCCCCGCCGTAACCGCGTGAACAGTGCGGATTAGCCGGCCACCGGCGCCCAGATCACATCTTCAATCCTGGCGGCGCCGGTTGCCAGCATCACCAGCCGGTCGAAGCCGAGGGCCGAGCCGCTCGCCTGCGGCATGATGGCAAGCGCGGTGAGGAAATCCTCGTCCAGCGGATAGCGCTCGCCATAGATGCGCTCCTTCTCGTCCATCTCGGCGACGAAGCGGCGGCGCTGCTCGGCCGGATCGGTGAGCTCGCCAAACGCATTGGCGAGCTCGACGCCGCAGCAGTAGAGCTCGAAGCGTTCGGCGACGCGCGGGTCCTCCGCGCTCGGCCGGGCAAGGGCCGCCTCGGAGACTGGATAGCCATAGAGGATTGTCGCCCGTCCCTGCCCCAGCGCCGGCTCGACCTTTTCCACCATCACGCGGCTGAACAGGTCGGCCCAATTGTCGTCGGGCGCGGTGCGCAGGCCGGCGCGGACCAGGCCCTGGTGGAGCGCTTCGCGGTCGGTGCTGCCGTCGGCGCCGACGGTCGCCAGAAGATCGATGCCGGCATGGCGCATGAATGCTTCCGCCACGCTCAGCCGCTCCGGCTCGGCGAAGGGATCGGCCTCGCGGCCACGAAACCGAAAGCTTTTGGCCCCGGCCTTCTCCGCGGCGAGCGCCAGAAATTCGGCGCAGTCGGCCATCAGGCGCTCATAGGCCTCGCCGACGCGGTACCATTCGAGCATGGTGAATTCGGGATGATGCAGCGGCCCACGCTCGCGGTTTCGGTAAACGGAGCCCAGGCTGAAGATGCGCTTCTCGCCGGCGGCAAGCAGCTTCTTGCAGGCGAATTCCGGCGAGGTGTGAAAGTATAACGGCTGGCGCGACGCGTCCGGCGCGATCGCCTCGGTGGCGAAGGCCGCAAGGTGCGCTTCGTTGCCGGGCGAAACCTGCAGGGCGGCCGTCGTCACCTCAACGAAATCGCGCTCCGCGAACCAACCGCGCAAGGCGGCGGCAATGGCGTTGCGCGCCATCAGCCTTGGCCGGCGGTCGGCATGAACATGCGGCGTCCACCAGGGCGAAGCGGTGGTCATGGGCGGGAAAATCGCCGAGGAGGCTGGCGGTTCGACGCAAGATGCGCTACGGCGCACGCGATGGCCGCCGTCGCCGCTTCGTGGGCAAAGACGCTTGCAGGCCGAAAAACTCGATTGGGATTGAATATCGTGGTCAAGGTCATCGCCAGTTCCTTACGCAAAGGCAACGTCGTCGATAAGGACGGCAAGCTCTATGTCATCCTCTTTGCCGAAAACATCCACCCTGGCAAGGGCACGCCGGTGACGCAGCTCGACATGCGCCGCATCGGCGACGGGGTGAAGATCTCGGAGCGCTACCGCACGACCGAGATGGTCGAGCGCGCCTATGTCGAGGAGCGCGAGCACACCTTCCTCTATTCCGACGGCGAAGGCTTCCATTTCATGAACCCGGAAAGCTACGACCAGGTCGTGGCCTCAGAAAGCGTGGTCGGCGACATGGCGCCCTACCTGCAGGAAGGCATGGCGGTGCAGCTGGCGCAGTTCAACGGCGCGCCGATCTCGCTGACGCTGCCGCAGCGCGCCGTCTTCGAGGTGGTCGATACCGAGCCGGTCACCAAGGGCCAGACGGCGTCCTCGTCCTACAAGCCGGCCGTGCTCTCCAACGGCGTGCGCACCGCCGTGCCGCCGCACATCACCACCGGGACGCGCGTAGTGGTGATGACCGCCGACGGCTCCTATGTCGAGCGCGCCAAGGACTGAGGTTTCCACAGCACCCCAGCTGACACGGCTCATCTGCGGCCAGGCGGGCCTATCGTCAGCACGGTTTGTCCGCCGTCTGGGTGTGAGGCCCTGACCCGAAGCGGATTTACAAGTTGCCGCGACGTGGACGGCAAATCTGCGCCGCAGCGCCGGTGGTTCGACGCACCGCATCGCCCGAACGAAGCCGGAGTGCGCCCAACGCTAGATTGGCCGCCCGATCCACCGCACGATTTCATAGGCAGGCATCGGGCGGCGAAAGCCCTTCAGCGTCAGTTCGCCAACAGGAACGGATTCGACCAGCGACTCGACAGCTCCGAGGACCCGTTGGCTAACAAGAATCTGGCGCGATTTGGCCTCCTCGCATAAACGGGCGGCATGGTTCGACACAGTGCCGATGACGGCATAGTCCGAGCGCTGATCAAAACCGATGCGCCCGATGGTTGCGTGGCCCCTGGCAATGCCGATCCCAAAGCCAAGCAAATAGTCCCGCTTGCGCCATCGCTCGGAATGCTCGTCAATCGCTTCGCGCATTGCGGCAGCCATCGAGACAGCTCTCTCGCTGTGGTCGGCACATGGCATTGGATCGTTGAAAACCACGACGATACCGTCGCCCACGAACCGCTCGAGCGTCCCCTCGTGACGGACGATTTGTTCGCCAAGACAGGAATGATACTCGGCCAGAACTGTCATGACTTCTTCGGGTTCGGCGGTCTCTGCGAACGCCGTGAAGCCGCGCAAATCGCAAAAGACAACCGTCACCTCGCGGCGGTGGCTCTGCAAGAGCGCATCTCCATTGCCCGCCGCAACGATGAGGTCGGCGACCTGTTCGGGCAGGAACCGCCTGAGCCGCGCCATTCGCTCGAGCTCCGTCACCTGGCCGGCCACGGTTTGCTCGAGCGAGCGGTTCCAGTCGGAAAGTTGCGCGGCTTGGTCCTCGAGGCGTTTGGCTTGGCTCGCGACAGTGTCGTGAAGCGCCTTCTGGCGCAACATCGAGCGCACCCGCGCCAGCAGCGCCCTGTGCTCGAAGGGCTTTGTCAGATAGTCGTCGCCACCGGCGTCCAGCCCCTCGACCACGTCGCGCGTGTCGGCTTTCGCGGTGACCAGAATGACGGGGATCGATCGCAGCGATTGATCCTGCTTGAGCATGCGGACCACACTGATGCCGTCGAGCTTCGGCATCATGATGTCGAGCAGGATCAGATCCGGCGTGAGTTCGCGGGCTTTCGCAAGCCCCTCTTCACCATCGGCGGCGGTTACAACTTCATAGCCATTCGCCTCGAGACGCATGCGCAGGATCTCGAGGTTTTCCGGAGTATCGTCGACCGCGAGAATGCGAGGCGGATCGTGCAAGGTGTTGCCTCCCTCAAGAAAGGAAACCGCGAATCTCGGAAAGCAGCTGGCGTGGACTGAATGGCTTGGCAATGTAACCATCGCACCCAGCAGCAAGGGCTTTCGCCTTGTCGCCCGACAACGCGTACGAGGTGACGGCGATGATCGGAATGTGCCGGAGCGCCGGGTCGGCCTTGATGCGGCGGGCCGCTTCATACCCGTCGATCACCGGGAGCTGAATGTCCATAAGGATCAGGTCTGGCCTGTGTGCTGCGGCTGCAGCGATGCCGGCGGCACCGTCCGCCGCCTCGATCAGTTCGTACTCGGTGGTGGCAATGAGATCGCGGATGATTTGGCGGTTGTCCTCGGTGTCTTCGACCATCAGGATTCGTTTGCTCATGCGGCCCTCACGTCCTCATTCATCCTGATCGGGACCTTCAGACGGAATGTCGACCCTGACCCGATCACGGACTCGACGTCTAAGGTTCCGCCATGCATTTCGGCGATGCGCTTCGAGATCGCCAGGCCAAGACCTGTGCCACCTTTCTGCCTGGTGCTGCTGTTGTCGACTTGCTGGAATTCTTCGAAGATGAGAGCCTGGTCTTTGGACGCAATGCCGGGACCGGTGTCTCGGACGGTGATCTCGAAGTTCCCACCGACCGCATCGGCAAGAATGTCGACTGCACCTGTTTCGGTGAACTTGACGGCATTGCCTGCGAGATTGAGCAGAATCTGCGTCAAACGGCGTTCGTCCCCACGGCCGATTGGAAGGTTCTCGGCAACAGTCGCTGAAAGCTCAAGACCCTTCGCCCGTGCCAGCGGCTCGACCGCCGTAAGGGTCGATCGGACAATCTGCGCGACGGAGTAGTCCTCGATCGCCAGCGTGAGCTGGCCGGCTTCGATCTTGGACAGGTCGAGCACGTCGTTGATGAGCCCGAGGAGGTGACGGCCGTTTGCCTGCACACGCGCGACGGTCGCCTTTGCCTTGTCCGGGAGTTCGCCATAGATGCCGTCGACCAGCAGTTCTGTGAAGCCCAGAACTGAATTGAGCGGTGTCCTGAGTTCGTGGCTCATATTCGCCAGGAACTGGGACTTGTGGCGGCTGGCTGCTTCCAGCTCCTCGCCTTTCTCCTCGATCTCGCGGAACAGCTTGGCATTCTGGATCGCGACCACCGATTGGGCTGCGAAGGTCTCCAACAGGTGAACAACTTGCTCATCGAAGGCGCCTGGCTTGTGGCGCCTGACGACCAATGCACCGACGATCTTGTTGGGCCTCAGCAGCGGAACGATCAGGATGCCGCGATATCCGGCGTCGAGGATCGTCTTTCTCACAAGGAAGGATGAGGTTTCCTTGCCGAGGTCGGGAAACTGCACCGGCATGCACCGTCCGGGCGCGTCGCCAATACCCATATCGGCCAGCCCGATCGTCTGCTGCGAGACTGCCGCGATAAGCTCATCGCTCATCCCAAAGTTTGCTCGCGGACGGAATTGCTGCCGCGTGCTGCTGAACACGTAGATGGTGCCAGCATCCGTCGCCGACAACTGGACCGCCTTGGCAACGATCGTCTTCAGCACCGTGTCGAGATCCAGCGTCGAATTGACCGCCTTGCTCACTTCGCCAAGCGCCTCGAGCTCACGGACCGACGCCGCAAGCTCGCGCGTCCGTGCCTGCACCGCCTCGAAGAGCCGCGCATTTTCGATGGCGATCACGGCCTGGTCGGCGAATGTCTCGACGAGCGCGATCTCCTTGGGACTGAAAGGTTGCGGTTCAGCCCTCGTCATGACGAATACGCCAACGAGATCACCTTCCCGCAACAGCGGGGCAGCGAGGACGGTGCGGAATCCGCCTGCCTCAGCGATCAAGGCGACGCGGTAGTCCGGATCAGCGGTCACGTCTTCGATTTGCACGATCCGCCGTTCTTCGATTACGCGCCCTACGGCGGAGCCTCGCCCAGCGGCAAGCGCTGGAAGTGGATTGGCGTCGACATAGGCACGGAAACTGGGCGGGTAGCCAAGCGTCGACACATAGCGGAATACGCCATCAAGCAACTGCACGATGCCACCCTTGTCGGCGCGACAGAGCCTGACAGCCGATTCCACCAACGTATCGAGCACCACCTGTAAATCGAAGGTAGAGCGGCTGATGACCTTCAGAACGTCTGCAGTGGCTGTCTGCTGCTGAAGGGCTTCGTCGAGCTGCTGCGTGCGTGTCTCAATCTCCTGATACAGGCGGCCCAGCTGGTCGGAGGTCTGGTTGACGTTAGCAGCGAGCACTCCAAGTTCGTCGCGATTGGCGACGGCAACCCGTTGGGCGAAGTCGCCGGCCGCTATCTGGCTGAGACGCGTCTCGATCTTCTTGACCGGTTCGATCAACGACCAGGAGATGATGTAACCGAGCCCCAACGCTAGCAGGATACTGCCCACGGCAAACGAAACCACGATCAGTCTGGACGTGCCGTACGCACCCTCGGTCGTTTCGATGGCCGCCACCATGTCGGCTTCGGCCATGTTGACCAGCTGGTTTGTCAGCCGCTCGAGGCGATCAGCCGACGGTATGATTTCATCAAGCTGAACCTTGCGCGCCTCCTCGGTACGGCCCGCGCGGACAAGCTCTGCCACGTGCGTCACCCCGGCCGTCAGTTTTTCGTACTCTTGCCTGACCTGGCCAAGCACTTCCACCTCGGCTTTGGCGACGAACTCCATGCGCTCGAGGTCGTAGCCGAACTGATTGAGCTGGCGCAGCGCCGTATCCAGCATCCGGTTATCCTGTAGCAACAGGGCGGTGGAGATACCGTAGAGCTGGGTGGTCGTATCGTGCTGTACTTGGCGGTAGGCCGCGATCCTGCGCTGCAGCTTGATCAGCTCGTTGGTCTGATCGTTGACCCCACTCAGCACCTGCAACCCGACGGCACCGAGCACGATGAGCAGGCCGACGATCGACAGGAACGCGATCAAGAGCTTGGTCTGGACGCGCGCCGGCAGCCGGGCAACCCAGCCAACGAGCCAGTTCGTTATGCTATTTGGTTTCGTCCAAGAGGCCGAGAAGGTCACCCCGGAACTCCTCCAAGTCGAACCGGACGCCAAGATATTGTACTCGCAAGATGCCATTCGGGTCTACGAGCGAGGTCAACAAGGTATGGTCGACTTCACCGTTCGCCGCCTTCTTCGCGAAGACCCCGTATTTCCGTCCAACCTCATGGACAATCGCCGGATCGCCGGTAAGAAACGACCAGCCCTTCAGATCGGCGCCAAAATTCTGCGCATATTGCTTCAAAACATCGGACGTATCGCGCTCCGGGTCGACGGTGATCGAAATGAAGGCGATCTTGGGTCCGAACGCACTGCCCAACTTTTCCTGCACGCTGGCCATCTGGGCGGTCAGCATGGGACAGACGTCGGCACAGTACGTATAGATGAATGCGATGGCGATCACCTTGCCGCGAAAGTCGTGCAGCGAGACGCGCTCCCGGTCCTGCGATGTCAGCGTAAAGTCTGGAGCCGGTCCGATTGCCGGCAATCGCTCATCGTGCTGCGCGTCATGCGCCTGCGCTGGCCCGGCCATCAGCGCCAGCAGCAAGATGCGGGCCGCCAACCCGCTCACGTCTTGAGCTCACGCTTCAGCTGCTCCAGGAATCGCCAGTCTGTTCCCTCGGCGATGATCTGCTGTGGGCTCGACTTGATCATGCCCGTCTCCTGCATGCGCAACGCGTAGAAGCGCATCGAGGCTTCGGCATCGTAGTCCCGCCATACGCCGTATCGCGTGTCGCTCAGCGTTTGCAGCGCGATTTCGTAGCTGGGGACGAAACCTCGATCGACCATTTGCGCTGCACTCCATGCGGGATCCGAAATGCATAGGTCGGCGCCCTTGAGGATGGCCCTGAGCACGCGCTTGGTCGCCACCGGGTATCTGTTCACGTAGTCCGCAGCGGCCGAGGTCATGCAGCAGAAGTGCTGCGACCAAGGGCGATCGAGGGTCGTGTTGAGGATCGTGTGACCGATTTTCTTTGCGCGCAGTTGCTGCGTCTCCGGCGGCGTGAAGAGATATGCATCGAACTTTCCGTCGGCGAAGGCTTCCACCGGCTTGCTTTCCTCGATCCATTCGATGTCGTTGACGGGATCCAGTCCAATATAGGCGGCCATCAGGGCGACCAGCACGCGCGACGGCGCATGGATGTCATGCATGCCTACCCGTTTGCCCTTGAGGTCCGGGATGCCTTGGATGCTGTCGTTGGCGATCAGCTCGAGGCACCCGGAATGCAGACCGCCAAGCACCCTGATTGGCACGCCCGCGTCGATCGACGCGACATGGACCGGCGCGTAGTTCATGCTGAAATCCGTGTCGCCGCGCGCAATCCACACCGCCTGATCGACTTTTTCGTCGCCCTGCACGTAGCGGACGTCGGTGAAGCCCTCCGCTTTGAGGAACTCTCCGGCCAGGTACATGCCTGCCCAGCAGTAGGCACCATCGATCCACCGCGGCAAGCGAACGGAGGTCGTTTCAGGGAGTGCCTCGGCCCAAGCGTCAGTCGTTGTGCCGATGAGAGCTGAAGCGCCTGCTGCCGCAGCTCCGGCCATGAAGTGGCGACGGTTCTGGATGATTTGCATGGGGTTCTCCCTCGCGTGGTAAATGGGCACGCGGCTGGCCGCCTAGTCAGGTCTTCAGCTCGTGCTTCAGTTCGTTGAAGAAACGCCAGTCGGTGCCTTGGGCCAACAGCTTCTGGGGGGTGCTCCTCAGCATCCCGACCTCGTGGAGACGCAGGGCGTAGAAGCGCAGGGTGTCCTCAGCGCTATACTCACGCCAACCGTAGGGGATCGCCTTCATGACCTGGAGGGCATGGTCATAGCGCTTAGTATAACCCTGCTGCACCAAGAACTGGGCGGACTGCTCGGGCTCGCTGGCGCAGAAATCCGCCGCTTTCAAGATGGCGCGGAGGGCGCGTTTGGTGGCCACCGGATGCGTACGGACGAACTCCCGCTCCCCCGCCAACATACAACAGAAGTATTGCGACCAGGGCCGGTCCACGGTGCTGCTGATCACCACATGGCCGATCTGCTGCTCCCGCATCTCCTGCGGTTCGGGGGGAAAGCCCAAATAGGCATCGATCTTCCCCTCACTCAGGAGCCGGATGGACTCGGGTCCCGGATGCATGACGAAGTGTATGTCCTTATGGAGGTCCAGGCCGACATACGCCGTCATAGTGGCGAGAAAGACGTATCGGCTGGAATCTAGCGCTGGCACGGCCACGGTCTTCCCCTTGAGATCGCGGATCGACTGGATGCGATCGGTCCCGAACAGTTCAAAGCAGCCGACGTGGAGGCCTGCCAGGATGACGATGGGATCCCCCGCCTCCAGGCGGAGAAGGAGCGGGGCGGCGAAATGCGCACTGAGGTCGGCTTCACCGGAGGCGAGGGCCGGCGCGATGTCTGCCGTCCCCTCTCTTTGGAGGTAGTGCACCTCGGTGAACCCTTCGCTGCGCAACAGTTCTTCGGCTACATACTGGGGGGCCTGACAGATGCTGGGAACCCGGACGAGCCGGATCCGCGTCGTCTCAGGCGGTGGCTCCGCAGCGGCGCGCCTGGGGTGCCAGCCCAGAAGCCCCGCCGTCCCCGCCAGCGTCATCCCACGCAGGAACCTCCGTCGGCTGAACCGTCCGGGATATACGGTATGCATGGGAACCTCCTTTCCAGATGGTGGCCAGTGCGACACTGAGAACACTGACCCGTGGATGCTGTGTTGTGCACAGTCGGCCGTACCTGCATGGCGGGCTCTGGGCTTGCCGCTTGCTCACATCTTCAGCTCTCGCTCCAGCGGCGGTTCCGCATGGAGTGACCTCGGAAGGACGACGACACCGGCAGCGCCTGCCAGGGCAGCACCGGCTAGGAAACGTCGGGGGGTTTGCGTGATCTGCTGCATCAGAACGCTCCCATTCCGAATTGCGAAGGGCAATTCTGGCCGGAACCGAGCAAAAGAGGTTTCGACAGAGGCAGGTGGTCTTGTGGGCGCGACGAGTGGTTGTGGATGCTAGCGCCCAGTCCGATGCGGGAGTCTTGCGCTCTCAGTCGCCGGCTCATTTATTAGCAACCGACGATATGTCACGATACGCCCAATTTGCGTTGGCTGCGAGCCCAAAACTTGCTCGCCGCCCCTTGTCGCAGAACCGCTGCCCATTTCTGGGCGACATGCATTTCTTAGCGACACCGTCAGGCCGCCATTTCCACCGGCAGGCCAGCGGCTTTCCATTCCGGCATGCCGTCCTCGAGGCGGCGCGCGGAATGGCCAAGCGAGCGCAGCGCGGCCACCGCCTCGAAGGACATCACGCACCAGGGGCCGCGGCAGTAGGCGACGATTTCCCGGCCGGGGTCGGCACCGTGGGACCAGGCCTTTACTTCTCCGAGGGGAACATTGACCGCGCCGGGCACGTGGCCAAGCGCAAACTCGTCTGGCGGGCGGACGTCGATCAGCGTCACCAGCCCGTCGCGCATCAGCGCCTGAAGCTCGCCGCGCGTGACCGGCTGTATGTCGTCACGTGCCTCGAAACAGTCGCGCACAATGCGATCGACCTCAGCAAGCTGCCGCTCGGCAATGCCGCGCACCGCGGCAAAGGCCGACAGCACGCTCGCATCGCTCAGCGAATAGCGCACGTATTTGCCGTCGCGTTCGGCCGAGACGATGCCGGCGCGGCGCAGCGCCTGCAGATGCTGGGAGATGTTGGCGATCGGCTGGCCGAGCTTCGCAGCAAGCGCCTCGACGCTGCGCGAGCCTTGCGCCAAATGCTCGATCAGTTCCAGGCGCAGCGGATTGCCGAGCGCCTTGGCGACGATCGCGAACTGTTCGTACAGCGCCAGCTTCGGATTGCGGATTGACATCGACCTTTCTGCGACCCATCGTCATTCAATGTAATTATTGAATGATGGTTTCGACCTGCCGTCAAGCCAAGCGACCCGCAGTTGCCCGGAGGGAAAGCGATGATTCTCAGGCAGTTCCTGCATACCGACCCGGTCGCCGCGTCCTATTTGTTCGGCTGCGGCGGCAAGGCGTCTGCTGCCGTCGTCGATCCGGTCGGCGAGATCGCGCCCTATATCGAGGCGGCGCGCGCGACAGGCATGCGCATCCTCTATGTCGTCGACACGCATATCCACGCCGACCATATATCGGCAGGCCGTGCGCTCGCAGCAGCGACGGGCGCCGAATACGTGCTGTTCGAAGGCGCCGAGGCGGGCTTCCCGTTCCGCCACGTGAAGGACGGCGAGGTGCTGGAGCTCGGCAATGTGACGGCGACCGTGATGCACACGCCCGGCCACACGCCGGAGCATCTGAGCCTTTTAGTCACCGACCGAACGCGGTCGACCGAGCCCTGGTTCGTGCTCACCGGTCACACGCTGATGGTTGGCGATCTCGGTCGCACCGAGCTTGCTTCGAGCGCCGAGGACGGAGCCCGCGCGCTCTATGCCAGCGTGCGCCGGCTGAAGGAATTGCCCGATCACATCGAGGTGCTGCCGGGCGCCTATTCCGGCTCGGTGTGCGGCCGCTCGCTCAGCGGCAAGCCGACATCGACCATCGGCTTTGAGCGGCGCTTCAACAAGGCCTTCCGCATCGAGGACGTCGACCAGTTCATCGCCGCCATGACCGCCGACATCCCTCCCCCGCCGCCGGACGCGGCCCGGACCCGCGCCGCCAACGCCGGATCGCGATCGTGAGCGCAACGGCGCCTGCCGTCGCGCTCGGCCTCAAGGCCAACTGGAAACAGTTCGCGCTGCTGGTGCTGATCAACGCCTTTGTCGGCGGCATGGTCGGCATCGAGCGAACCGTCGTGCCGCTGATCGGCGCGGAGGAATTCCACGTTGCTTCCACGACGCTCGTCACCTCGTTCATCGTGAGCTTCGGCGTGGTTAAGGCCTGCGCCAATCTCGTCTCCGGCCAGCTTGCCGACACATGGGGTCGCAAGCGCGTGCTGATCCTCGGCTGGCTGTTCGGCCTCCCGGTGCCCTTCATGATCATCTGGGCGCCGAGTTGGGGGTGGATCATTGCCGCCAACGCGCTGCTCGGCATCAACCAGGGACTTGCCTGGTCGATGACCGTCATCATGAAGGTCGATCTGGTCGGGCCGAAATCGCGCGGGCTCGCCGTCGGCCTCAACGAGTTCGCCGGCTACCTCGCCGTCGGCGTCACCGCATTTCTGACCGGCTATCTGGCCAGCCGCTACGGGCTGCGCCCGGTGCCGATCTATCTCGGCATCGGCTATGCGATCCTGGGTGCCGCGCTGTCGATCCTTCTGGTGCGCGACACGCGCGAGCATGTGCGGCTGGAACTGGCCAACGATCCGAAAGCTGTCTCCCCGCTCGGCTTTCGCGAGATCTTCATGCTGACCTCTTTCCGGGACCGCAATTTGTTCGCGGCCTCGCAGGCGGGCCTGGTTAACAATCTCAACGACGGCATGAGCTGGGGGCTGTTTCCGCTCTTCTTCGTCGCTAACGGGCTCGGCGTCGAGCGCATCGGCATCCTCAAGGCGGTCTATCCCGCCGTCTGGGGCGTCTTACAGGTCGCAACCGGGCCATTGAGCGACCGTTGGGGCCGCAAGGGCCTGATCGTCGCCGGCATGTGGGTGCAGGCTGCCGGCCTTCTTCTCACCGCCATGACGCGCGACTTCGGCTGGTGGGTGCTGGCGAGCCTCCTGCTCGGCCTTGGCACGGCGATGGTCTATCCAAGCCTGATCGCGGCGGTATCGGACGCATCGCATCCGTCATGGCGGGCGCGCTCACTCAGCGTCTATCGCTTCTGGCGCGATCTCGGCTACGCAATCGGAGCGCTGTCGGCGGGCCTCATCGCCGACTTCTTCGGCTTCGTCGCGGCGATCGCGGCGATCGCGGCGCTGACCTTCCTCTCGGGCGCAATCGTGGCGGTGGCGATGGGAGAGACCAGCCGCTGACCCGGCACCGAGCTCCAGCCCGACAGCGCCGCGTTTACGATATCCGAAGCTTCATGCTGCTAGAGACGCGCCTGTCCGGTACTATGGCGCTGGGTGCCTTTGCGGGGTCTTTCATGAACATTTCGACGCGCATGCCGTGGGTGGACACGGCAAAAGGTCTTTCGATCATCCTGGTGGTGATGATGTATTCCGCCTACAACACCGGTGAATATACCGGCGGCGTCGGCTTCCTGCATTATGTCATCGGCTTCGCGACCCCGTTCCGGATGCCGGAATTCTTCCTGATCTCGGGGCTCTTCCTGTCGCAGGTGATCGACCGGCCTTGGCGGCGCTATATCGACCGGCGCGTCGTCCACTACCTCTATTTCTATGTCCTGTGGGCGGTCATCTCGATCGGGCTGAAGATCGGCATCTTCAGCCGCGATCCCGCCGGCATGCTGCATGACCTCGCCGTGGCTGTCGTCCAGCCCTATGGCGTGCTGTGGTTCATCTACATGCTGGCCGTGTTCGGCCTCGTGGCGCGCATCCTGCGCGAGCTAGGCGTGCCGCACTGGATCGTCATCTCGGCTGCCGCCGCGCTGCAGATGTGGGCACCGCATTCGGACAGCTATGCGCTCACCCAATTCGCCGCCTATTTCGTGTTCTTCTATCTCGGCTTCGTCATGGCGCCGCTGGTGTTCCGGCTGGTCGCGTGGACGCAAGCTCGTCCGGCGATCGCCGCTGCCGGGCTGATCGTGTGGGCCATCGTCAACGGCCTGCTCGTCTACTCGCCGGGCTACGCCGTCGAGCCGGTCGGCATGCAGATGGGCCTGGCGGCATGGCCGCCGCTGCATCTTACGCTGGCCGTCGCCGGCGCGGTGGCGCTCTGCGTCGCCGGCAGCTTCCTGTCGAAATTCGCCGCGATGGAATGGCTGCGCTGGCTCGGCGAGCATTCGCTGGTCGTCTATGTCGCCTTCACCATCCCGATGTCGATCTTCCGCGGGATCATGCTGGCAAGCGGCCTTCTGACCGATACCGGCATGCTCAGCCTCGCGGTGCTGCTCGTCTCGGTCATTAGCCCGGTCATTCTCTACTTCATCGTCAAGCGCACCGGCTTCGGAACCTTCCTGTTCGAGCGACCGGCCTGGGCGCATGTCGACAGACCGACTGCCGGCCAGATCTCAAACAAGGGCGTTGCCCGGCCGGCGCGCGAGGCGGCTTGATGCAGAAGCGCGCCTAGCTTCCGATTATCATCGCCTCTAGCTGCTTCCGGTCCTCTTGGGACCATTGGCTCGGGTCTTCACCATGCGCGGACCGGGCATGAAGCTCAATGTGCTTCATTACCTCTTCCGCGTTTTCTGCCGTGAAGCTCCCGGGACAGGCTTCCATTCCCGGATAGTCCTTGCACCGATACGTATACGCCATCGCTGCCTCCCTTTTTAGGAACGCCTAATGGAGCGATGGGGCGAGACCTTTGTCAGGTCTTAGACTGAAGACCACCGCCGTGCAAAGCCTGACTGGAGCCGGCTATTTGCCGACTGTCGTGTCCTTGTCATGGTTGTACCCAGGACGGCGCACGGCCTTGATCTTGCCGCTGCTGCCGCCTCCGCAGAAGAAGCAGCCGCCACCGTCAGATTCCAGTCCCGACACGCCGGAGGGCATCGCCAGCTCCTGCAGCACATCGCCCGTCTGGGGGTCGATGCGCAGGAGATCACCCTCCTCCCCTTCCCAGGTGGCATGCCAAAGCTCGCCGTCGACCCAGGTGACGCCGGTGACGACACGCTTCGACTCGATGGTGCGGATCACCTTGCCCGTTGCAGGATCGATCTGATGGATCTTGTGGGCCCTGTATTCGCCGACCCAGAGCGAGCCCTCGGCCCAGGCAAGCCCGGAGTCGCCGCCATTGCCGGGGGCGGGAATGGTGGCAACGACCTTGCCTGTCTTCGGGTCGACCTTGTGGATGCGGTCCTCGCCGATCTGGTAGAGATGCTCGCCGTCGAAGGCGGTCCCGGCATGGGAGGCAACGTCGATCGACTGCACGATCGCGCCGCTCTCCGGGTCAAGCGCCTTCAGCTTGTCGCCGGTGGCGAACCAGACATTCTTGCCGTCATAGGTGACGCCATTGATGCGCTCGGCATCCGGAAAGGGGCCGTATTCGCGCAGGATCTCGGCAGCGGCTCGTTTCATTTTCGATCTCCATTCGAACAATGGCCGCAGACTAGTCGCTCGGCAGCGGACCCGGGAGTAACAAGACAGTCGGGAATCCGGTCACCGGCGGCCTCATCCAGCGGCGCGCCCTGCCGCGGCCGACCGCCTGCACCTTGTTGTCGGCCGAAAGCGCTTCCAGCGCCCGCTGCACGGTGCGCGGGCTGGCGCCGAGCGCGATCGCCAGCGCCGAGCTCGACCAGGACTCGCCGTCGGCGAGGAAGGCGAGCACTGCGCCATGCTCCTCCTCGACAGACGGCGCCAGCACCACGACCTCGGCTGCGGTCAACGGCGTTAACGCAAAACCGGCGGCCGTCGCGTTGATTTCCGCCAGCGCGTTCATTTCGGCGCGCAGCCGGCCCATCTCGACCCTGAGCCGCGCACGATGCGATTCATCGGCGTGCCTGGCGCGGAAGGCGCGCGTCAGCAGCGCCTCCCGCGACGCATCCGCGGGCCAGGCCTCGGCCAGCGTGCGCGCCAGCGCAAACAGCACCGGCCGCGTCGCCAGCGACACTACGGTGTCGGCTTTGCGCACGACATTGCGGCAGGCATCGACGACGAGGGCGCCTGAGGTGAGCAGCGCCTCGACCTCGTCGAGCTGCAGCGGAGTCTCCAAACCGTTCGATACGAGCCGCGCGACGGGCGTGTTCAGCACCTGCGATGCGCTTTCGACCTCCGCCTTCAGCGCCGGGATATTGGCTTCATAGGCCGCGAGAGCGGCTCGGCCAAGCGCGGCGCGCGCAGCCCTCGTCCGCAGGCGCCTGACCGCGATGCCCGCGGCCGCGAGCTCGTGCGCGACGCGCGCGACCGGCGGCAACGGCCCCGGATCGAAGCCGGCAAGCAGCCGCTCGGCTTCGTCGAGCCGGCCGATCAGGATGAGGCGGCGCGCTTCGAGGCTGCCGGCATAGGCGGCGTTGACCCGATCTCCATGCGCTTGAAGCGTCGTGCGGGCGGCTCGCAACGCTTTGTCCGGCCAGCCGAGATCGCGCGAGACCAGCGCGATCTCGGCCTCGGCGACGACGCAGCGGGCGCGCGCAACCGCCTCTTTCGGGCTGAAGGCGCGGGCGGCGCTCTTCAGCAGCGCCTTGGCCTTGGCGAAATCGCCGAGCTGCGCCATCGCGATGCCGCGCAGCGCCAGCGCGGGGGCGTCGTCGCGCAACGCGACGCGCTTCAGGGCGCCCAGCGGATCACCGGTCGCGAGCGCGCGGCCGGCGGCATTGATCAGCGAGTCCATGCAATGCCCGCCCCGATGCCCCCTTCCGGGTCTGGCGGATAAAATCGCGTCACACTTGTAACTCTCACCATCGCGCCGTCCGGCTCTAAGTTTTCCTTGTCACCCCAACCAAACGCAAGAACGGGACAAGAGCAATGACCCAACACATGAAGACACCACCGGTCGTTTCGCCGGAAGCCTGGGAAGGCGCGTATGAAGAAATGCTGGTGAAGGAAAAGGCGCTCACCCGCGCCCGCGACGCGCTGGCTGCGGAACGCCGCCGCATGCCGTGGATGCCTGTCGAGAAGGACTATGTGTTCGAAGGCCCAAACGGCAAGGCAAGCCTGCTCGACCTCTTCGAAGGCCGCCGGCAGTTGGTCATCTACCGCGCCTTCTTCGAGCCCGGCGTCTATGGCTGGCCGGAGCACGCCTGCCGCGGCTGCTCGCTCGGCGCCGACATGGTCGGCAACCTCGCCCATCTCAACGCCCGCGACACCACGCTTGCCTATGCGTCCCGAGCGCCGCAGGCCGACATTCAGCGTCTGAAGCAGCGGATGGACTGGAAGATGCCCTGGTACACCATCACCGACAGCTGGGACAAGGATTTCGGCGTCGACGAATGGCACGGCCACAACGTCTTCATCCATGACGGCAACCGTATCTTCCGCACCTATTTCGTCAACAACCGCGGCGACGAGGCGTTCGGCACGGTGTGGAGCTATCTCGACGTCACCCCGCTCGGCCGCCAGGAGGTGTGGGAGGATTCGCCCGAGGGCTATCCGCAGACCCAGACCTACAAGTGGTGGAACTGGCACGACAACTATGAGGAAGGCGCCGCGCCCGACCAGCGATGGGTCGAGGTCTCGGATGCCGGCGAAGCGGCGTTTCGCAACAAGAACGCCTGAACGCGAAGCGACTCTGGCGGCGTCGCCCGCGCCGCCAGAGCCGAACTTTCCTGAGAGCAGTTGGAAGGTGGAGATCATGAGCATCGACAATCCCACCCCTCGCCCGGCAGGCCTGAGCGGATTCGGCCTGGCCGACTGGTTATGTCTCGCGGCGGCGCCGACCTTTGCCGTCATGGCGTTGCTCACGGCCGCCGGTAGCGGACCGGACGCGATGTGCATGTCCGGGCCCGGAGCCTCCGTGCTCAGCGGCATGGCTCCGATGTATTTCCTGATGGCTGCCTTCCACCTCGCGCCCTGGCTGCGGCTGCTCGCCAGAGGGGCGGCGGATTCGGCGTTTCAACCTGCCGACGAGCTGCCGGACCTAAGCGCGGAGCGGATGGCTGAGAGCAGGGATGCCGGCGTGTAGGGCTTTACCAGCCAGCCCAGCGGCTCCGCTGGCGCTGCCCGGGCGCGGACGTCGGAATCGGAATGCGCCGTCGCAAAAACCGACCGCAAACCGTAAATTCGAAACAACTCCAGGGCAGTTTGAATTCCATCCATGGCGCCGGACAGCCGGATATCCATCACAACCAGATCAGGCCGGTCCGCAGCTGCGCTATCGAGCGCTTCCTCGCCCGAGCCAACGACCACGACCTCGAAACCGGCCGCGGTCAGAGTGCTCTCCATCTCGAGGGAGATGAGAAAATCGTCCTCGACGACCAAGATCCGCGTGGGCAATGCGGCGGCCACAGGTTCGGCCGACGCGGCTTTCGTTGGGATTGGCCGACGGCGTCCGTGTGGGGCAGCAAGCTCGGTCATCGAGAGCCATCCAGGAACTGAAGAAGAGCCGGCAAGAGCTTCATGAGAACCGAATGCTGCAGCGCGTCTTCGGTTCCTTGGTAACGACAAGCTTGCCGTGCAGCTGCCGCGCCAAGCCCTGAACCAGCTTCAATCCGGACGAACGGTCGCGGACCGAA
This sequence comes from Mesorhizobium sp. WSM4898, assembly GCF_029625845.1. Taxonomy (NCBI): domain Bacteria; kingdom Pseudomonadati; phylum Pseudomonadota; class Alphaproteobacteria; order Hyphomicrobiales; family Phyllobacteriaceae; genus Mesorhizobium; species Mesorhizobium sp. WSM4898. The sequence goes on from NZ_JARTVQ010000003.1 coordinate 878,205, forward strand.
GCCAGGTCAAAGCCGGGACCGCTGTCTTCGACGAATACCTGGAAGCCGTCGACATCGCGCCGAAGCCCGACCCGGATTGTGCCGGCTCCGTCGGGAGTTCCATATTTTATGGCGTTGGTCAGAAGCTCGTTCAGGATCAGCGCCAGCGGCATTGCAACGTCATTCGAAAGCTTTGCATCATCAGCCTCGAACTCAACCGCGACTTCCTTCGGGAAGGTCTGCTTTATTGTCCCGCAAACCGCAAGCAAGAAACCCTTCGCGTTGAACTGCGTCGAATCGACCGTCTCGTACAGGACCTGCTGAGCAGCGGCCATGGCCGCGACGCGGTTGCCGGCTTCACGCAAGATTTCTCGCGCTTGCGGGTTCGCTGCCCGTTGACCCGCCAAGCTCAGCAGTGACTGCAGCATCTGCATGTTGTTCTTCACACGATGATTGAGCTCATTGAAGAGCAGCCGCTGCTGTGTTTCGGCCTGTTTGCGTTCGCTGATATCGACCAGCATGTTGATGCCGCCGACGATCTTGCCATCTTCATCGCGCAGCGGCGTCGGATACGGGATGAAGGGAATGCGCACGCCGTCCGGGCGCTCGGCGACGGCTTCAGCGTTGCGTATCGGACGCCCCTCCTTCAGGGCGACCGCCATCGGGCACTGGTCGTGAGGAAGCGGGCTTCCGTCCGGCCAGAACAGTTTCCACGTCACGCACCACTTATCCTTGCCGATCTGCGGAACGCGCCCGGAAAGCTCGACGGCCGCCTCGTTGAAAAAGGTTATCGTGCCGTCGGCATCCGTCGTGTAGATCGCCGCCGGAATTGCCGCCAGCAGGTCGCGCAGCTGACGCTCGCTCGTCCGCAGCTTGGCTTCAGCCATCTTTTGGTCGGTAATGTCGCGCGCAATCTTCGAGGCGCCGATGATGCGGCCCTGGCTGTTGCGGATCGGCGAAATCGTCAGGGAAATATCGACGAGACTGCCGTCCTTACGGCGACGCACCGTTTCGAAGTGATCGACGTTTTCGCCGCTGCTGATGCGCCTGATGATCTCCGGCTCCTCGCCCAGCCGGTCATCGGGGATGATCATCGTGATGTGCCTGCCGATCGCCTCGTCGGCCGTGAAGCCGAACAGCCGCTCCGCGCTGGCATTCCATGAGGCGATAATGCCGTTGAGGTCCTTGCTGATGATCGCGTCGTGAGAGGATTCAACAATGGCCACGAGCTGATTTGCCGCGCGTTCCGTCGTCTGGCGGGCGGTCTCGAGCCGTACGCGGTCGACCGCGAAGCCGAGTTGTCCGGCCACTGTCAGCGCAAAACGAAGCTCGGACTCCACGAAATCGTGCGGATGATCGTAATAGGACATGAACTTGCCGAGCAGCTGACCGCGCACCGAGATCGGAATGAAAGCCAGCGCTGCAATGCCTTCGTCCCGCACAGCCGCCTTGAGGTCGTCCGGCAATCCGCTTTGCTCGACGTCGGCAATAGCGATCGGTTCGGGATCGCGTGTGTCTCGCGACCAGGGGGAATGGCCTTCTACGGCCGTTCTGTAAGCTTGCGACAGGCCTCGCGAGGCAGCAAATCTGAGGAAGCCGGTGTTGTCGAAGAAGAGTATGGAGGCCCGGTCCGCACCCAATGCGCGAATGATGGTGCTGAGGGCTATCTCGTGGACCTCGCCGAGGTTCGCCGCGCGCTGAAGGCTGTCCGTGAATTCGTAAAGCGCCGCCTGCTGCTCCAGATGCCGGACGAGCGCGGCCTCGGCCTTCTTGCGCGCGGTGATATCCTGCTGGACGCGCACCGCATACAAGAAGCGGCCTTCGGAGTCCCTTACGCTCGAGGACGTGACCGCGACCCAGACTCTTGCTCCGTCCTTGCGGATGAAGCGCTTCTCGTGCCGGTAGCTGTCGATCTCGCCTCGCACCTGACGCTGGAACTGACGCAGGTCCGCATCGACATTCTCCGCCAGAGTGGCATCGAACACCGACCTGCCGACAAGTTCATCGGCGGAATAGCCGAGCAGGTCGGCCAGGTAGCCGTTGACGCGCCCAAGTTCGCCCTTCGCGTTGACTTCAGCGATGCCAATCGCCGCATGCTGGTAAGTTGCAGCGAGCCGCTGCTCCTGTTGCCCAATGATCTCATCGCTCAGACGCCGGTCCGTGACGTCATGGAAACAGTTGATGGCTCCGACGACCCGACCGTCCTCGTCTTCGATCGGTTCGATGTGGACCATCACCCATATCGCCGTGCCGTCCGGCCGCTCGAGCTTTCCTTCAACCCCCCTGACGGGAATGCCGGTTCGCAGCACCGCGGCCATCGGGGTTTGGGCGCGCGCGATCTCGCGTCCATCGAGATAGAGCCTGTGGGATCCGCAAAAAAGTTCGGTGTCCGAGCCAAGCAAAGGCGTTCGCCCCCACATGTCGGCAGCGCGCTTGTTGAACCAAAGCAATCGCCCTTGCGCGTCGCAAGCGTAGATCGCAATGGGCAGCGTCTCGATGAAATCGGGCGGGATTTGCAGGGCGACGGCGTCCTGCGGGGTACGGATAAACCCCTCGGTTCCTTGAAGGCTTTCGATGCGCATCTCCCATTCCCGCTCGGCAACGAAAAGCCAAACGCATCGGATCGCCGAAGGTTCCCGCGTGAGCTCCGACACTTCGGCATCAAGGCGGGTGCGGACATAACTGCGATTTCGCCCTGCCTGCTGGACCCATTTTCGCACAGAGGCGCCGAGCGTCCGAACGACCGGTCACACCTGGCGGGATCCGCTCCTGCAATCGGTGGAAGAGCTGCATGCGAATCCGGGCCGCCTTGACCTGGCGCATTGCCTTCCGCGCCGGCTCGCACAATAGTCGGGGCGATGTTCGAGGCGGTAGCGAGTCACTGGCAGACGCTCATCCTTCTCCTGTCGTTGGCGATGGCGGCGGTCGGCATCGTCCATGCCATCATGACGAAGGAAGACGTGCGCGCCGCCACGGGGTGGGTCGGCGTGATGCTTCTGTCGCCCTTCCTCGGCGCGATCATCTACGCCATCGCCGGCATCAACCGCATCCGCCGCGCGACGATCAGCGCCATGCGACCCAGCGCCGGTTCGGCGGATGAGGCCGGGCACAATCGCGACGTCGCCGTCGAAGCCTTGATCGAGGCCCAATTCGGCCAGCGCTTCGTCGGATTGAAGACACTGGGCGACAGGGTGGCGCGGCGTCCGCTGACTTCGGGAAACACGATCGCCGTGCTCGAGACCGGCGACGAGGCCTATACGGCGATGTGCCGGGCGATCGACGGCGCGCAAAAGAGCGTGCTTCTCGAAACTTACATCTTCGACAACGACGCCGTCGGACAGATGTTCGTGCAGTCGCTCTCCGCCGCGGTCAAACGCGGCGTTGCCGTGCGCGTGCTGATCGACGCCGTCGGCGTGCGCTATTCGGTACCCAGCATCCTGAAGCAGCTCAGGGAGGCCAACGTCGCCGTCGATCTCTTCAACGGCAACATCGTCATGGGCTTGAGACTTCCTTATGCGAATCTCAGAACCCACAGGAAGGTCCTGGTCATCGACGCGACGGTGGCGTTTACCGGAGGCATGAACATCCGCAAGGGGTTCTCGGCCGAATTCGCCGGTTCCGACAGCTCCAGGGACACGCATTTCGAGGTCACCGGGCCGGTGGTGGCCGACCTGTTCTCAGTCGCCGCCGAGGACTGGCGCTTCGCCAGCAACGAGGCGCTGAAGGGCGACGCCTGGCAGGTCGAGCGAACCGCCCCGCCGCCCGGCCAGCCGATGCTGGTCAGAGCCGTGGCGACAGGACCGGATGCCGCGAACGAAACCAACCACAAGCTGCTGATGGGTGCGTTTTCGGTCGCCCGCAAATCGATCCGCATCATGTCGCCCTATTTCCTGCCGGACCGCGAGCTGATCAGCGCGCTGACCACGGCCGGCGCGCGCGGTGTCGAGATCGACATCGTGGTGCCGGCGGTGAACAACCTTTTCCTCGTCGACCGCGCCATGACGGCACAGTTCGACCAGGTGCTGAAGCATTATTGCCGGGTGTGGCGCCACCAAGGCCCCTTCGATCACTCGAAACTTATGGCAATCGACGGCGCGTGGGCTTATGTCGGATCGTCCAATCTCGACGCCCGGTCGCTCAGGCTGAATTTCGAGATCGACATGGAGGTCCTGGATGCCAACTTCGCCCGGGCGATCGAGGCGCGTATCGACGCGGCGATCGCGTCGGCGAAACCGGTGACACTCGAGATGCTGAGGGCCAGAGCCTTCGTCATTCGTGTCCTCGACCGATTGCTGTGGCTGGGATCGCCCTATCTGTAGGCAAGGAAGACGAGCAGCAGGAACCATGGAGAGAAACGGACGCACCCTCCCCGAAACCGTGCTCCTGTCGATCCGCGGCAGAAAGATGCGGAAAGCGAAAGCCACGGCGCCGAAACGGGTCGGCGGCGCCGAGATGGTGGTCGCCTCCTACAACGTCCACAAATGCATCGGCACCGACCGCAAGTTCGACCCCGAGCGGACCGCGCGCGTCATCCGCGAGATCAGCCCCGATGTGATCGCGCTGCAGGAGGCCGACAACCGCTTCGGCGACCGCGCCGGCCTGCTCGACCTCAACCGCCTCGAAATCGAAACAGGGCTGGTCCCGGTGCCGATCACCGGAAACGGCAAGGCACATGGCTGGCGCGGCAACGTGCTTCTGTTCAAGCGCGGCACGGTGCGCGACGTGCACCAGATCAAGCTGCCCGGCCTGGAGCCGCGCGGGGCGCTGGTCGCCGAGATCGACCTCGACGAGAACCGGACGCTGCGCGTGATCGCGGCGCATCTCGGCCTGTTGCGCCGCTCGCGCTCGGAACAGGCGCGCGTCGTGCTCGATATCATGAGCAGCGCGGACGAAAGGCCGACGCTCCTGCTTGGCGACCTCAACGAATGGCGGCTGGGCAACCGCTCCGCGCTCAACACGCTGCACACCACCTTCGGCCCCTCGCTGCCCGCTGTGCCCACCTTTCCGTCGGGCCTGCCGGTACTGGCGCTCGACCGGATCATGGGCAACCGCGACGGCATGGTGTCGGCGGTGGAAGCGCATGACACGCCGCTGTCGCGCGTGGCGTCCGACCACCTGCCGCTGACCGCCTTCGTGCATCTGTAGATCCAGCGATCGCCCTACCCTTCCCTGAGCCAGACCAGCATCTCGCCGGGATCGCGGTTGTCCCAGGCGAAGTAAGGAATTGCCTTGAGCGTCGTCTCTTCGGTTTCCGGCGGCTCGGGGCGGTAGAGATCGCCGCCCCAGGTCTTCGCCTCGGCCCGGCTGCCGATCGCCGAAAGCGTGACGATACCGCCGAGCAGGTTCGGCTCTTTGTGCGCCTCCAGCCTGGCCGTGCGCGGCAGCGCAATGCGGTGCAGGCCACCGCCATTGTCGGTTTCCTCGACGCAGTAGAGCAGCGGGCCGCGCGACAGCGCGACGCGGCCGATGTCCTGCCGCACTTCCGGATTGGCGAAGAGGCGCGCCATCGACATTTCGAGGTCGAGCTCGACGCGGTCGCCCTTTTGCCATTCGCGGCGGATCGCGGCATAGCCGTCGACCGTGACCGCATCGAGATCTAGCATGTTGCCGTTCAGCTTCAGCGCCGCGTTGCGGCACCAGGCGGGCACGCGCAGGTAAAGCGTGAATTCGACCGGGGTCTGTGCCTCGAACTCGATCGAGACCGCGCCGTCCCAGGGATAATTGCTGGTCTGGACCAGGCTGACCGGCCGGCCGGCGATCTCGAAGCGTGCGGTGGAGTCGCCATAGAGATGCACGGCCAGCGCATCGTCGGCGAGGCCGTAGAAATAGCTGCCGATGGAGGCCACCATGCGGCCGATATTAGGCGGGCAGCAGGGGCAGCGGTGCCATTTCCAGCGGTGGTGGCCGCCGCGGCTTTCCAGCGGGTTCTCGTAGAAGAACAGCGAGCCGTCGAGCGACAGGCCCGAGATCGAGCCGTTGTAGAGCGCCCGCTCCATCATGTCGGCATAGCGGCGGTTCGGCCCCATGCCGAGCATCCGGCTCGCCCAGAACACCAGGCCGACCGAGGCGCAGGTCTCGGCATAGGCGGTTTCGTTGGGCAGGTCGTAGTCGCTGGTGAAACCCTCATTGTGAGCCGACGGCCCGAGGCCGCCGGTGACATAGAGGCTCTTGGTGGTCAGATCGTCCCACAGCCTGTCGAGCGCCGCGCGCAAGCTGTCGTCGCCATATTCGGTGGCAATGTCGGCCATGCCGGAGAAGAGGTACATCGCCCGCACAGCGTGGCCGACGACCTTGTCCTGCTCGCGCACCGGCTTGTGCGACTGATTGTATTCGTAGGTCTTGAAATGATAGGCCTTCGGGTCGGCGCCGCGGGCGCGCGCCTCCTCGTCGAAATAATGCGGCTGCTGGCCGCGCTGGTCGATGAAGTACTTCGCCAGATCCATGTACTTCTTCTCGCCCGTCGCCCGCGCGAGCTTCACCAGCGCCAGCTCGATCTCCTCATGGCCGCAATAGCCCTTTTTCTTGCCGGGCTCCGGGCCGAACATCGAGGCGATGTGGTCGGCGTAGCGGCTCATGATGTCGAGCAGCTTGCGCTTGCCCGTCGCCTGAAAGTAGGCGACGGCGCCCTCGATCAGATGGCCGGCGCAGTAGAGCTCGTGGCAGTCGCGCAGGTTGGTCCAGCGGAGACCCGGCTGGATGCGCTGGTACCAGCTGGAGAGATAACCGTCCTCCTGCTGCAGCTTGCCGTACATGTCGATGACCGCGTCGATCTTCTTCTCCAGCTCCGGATTGCGGCGCCGGTAGAGCGAGTAGGCGGCCGTCTCGATGGTCTTGCCCCAGTCGGAATCCCAGAACATCTGGGTCGTCACCGTCGAGCCGGTGAACTCGGCGCCCTGCGCGTCGGCCTCGTCCGGCGACGGCGAATGGAACGGAATGACGACGCCGGGCGACGGCCGGTCGTGATCGATCTGCTCCAGCATGCGCGCCTCGACGCAGCGGTCGTAGAGGATGCCGGCGGTCTTGGCGGCGACCGCGTCGACACGGTCGCCCCAGAAGCCGCGGACCTCGACCTGCGGCACGGGCAGCGGCCGGAAGGCAAGCTTCGGCTTCGCGGTCGCGGCTGCCTGAGCTGCGGTGGCGGATTGTGCTGCGTTCATAACGTCACTCCATTCGAATGCGGGAAATCATTTGACGGCCCCGGCCATCAGGCCGCGGATGTAGAAGCGCTGCAGCGCGAGGAACAAGATCAGGCAGGGCACCATCATCACCGTGACGCCCGCCTGCACCGCGCCCCAATCGATGGCGCCGAAGCGGCCGGACTGGAGCGCGGTCATCATCACCGGCAGGGTGAATTTCGACTGGTCGGTCATCAGCACCAGCGCGGCCAGGAACTCGTTCCAGGCGCCGAGGAAGGCGAAAAGCGCGATGGTGACGACGCCCGGCCAGACCAGCGGCAGCATCACCTTGACCAGCATGGTGACATTGTTGGCGCCATCCATGCGCGCCGCCTCCTCGATCTCGCGCGGCACGGCGTCGAAGGCGTTGCGCATCATGAAGATCGAGAAGGGAAGCTGCAGCGTGACATAGACGCAGACCAGGCCGGTCAGCGTGTTGTGCAGACCGAGTTTCGTCAGCACCAGGAAGATCGGCGTCAGGATCGACTGGAACGGGATCATGATCGTCGACAGGATGAGGATGAAGAAGAAGTCCCGGAACGGGAAGCGGAAACGCGAGAAGCCGTAGCCGGCGAGCACGCTGACCAGCACCGAGAGCAACACCGTCATCACCGAGACATAGATGCTGTTCTGCGCCGAGGCCCAAAGCCCGTCGCCGAAGGTGTTCAGCGTCTGATAGTTCTCGACCGAGAAGCCGGTGGTCGGCCAGGGCGGCAGCGGCGGCTGGCGCGCTTCCTGCGCGGGCTTGAAGGTGGAGAGCACCGTCCACACGATCGGCGCCAAAAACAGCACCGAGGCGATGATGCCGGTGGAATGCCTGGCCAGGCTGAAGGCCGCCTTGCGGTGCTGCGACATCGCCTCGGCCATCAGTCGAGCCCCTCGGGCTTGCGCAGCAGCCAGAGCTGGATGAGGCTGAGCGCCACCAGGATGACCAGCAGCACCATGGAAAGTGCCGCGCCGTAGCCGAGCTTGAACGAGACGAAGGACTGGTTGAAGATCCAGTAGACCGCCGTCAGCGTCTGGTTGCGCGGGCCGCCGCGCAGGATGATGTAGAACTGGTCGAAGGCGAGGATCGAGCCCGCGACCGACAGGATCAGCGCCAGCGCCAAGGTGCGGCGCATCAGCGGCAGGGTGATCGCCCTGAAGCGGGCGAACGGCCCTGCCCCATCGATGACGGCGGCCTCCTGCAGGTCCTGCGGGATCGACTGCAGGCCGGTCATCAGGATGATCATGGTGAAGCCGGCCACTTTCCAGACCACCATGGCGATGATCGACCAGAAGGCCGGCTGGAAGGTGGCGAGAAGATTGACCTTCCTCTCGGTCAGGCCGAGGTCGTAAGCGGCCGGGCTGAACAGGCCGGAATCGACGTTCAGCAGCCACGACCACAGCAGGCTTGCGGAAGCAAAGCCCACCACCGCCGGCATGAAGAAGGCTGTGCGGTAGAGATTGGTGAGCGGGCGCGGCCGCTCGATGAAGATCGCCAGCGGGAAGGCGACGGCGAAGATCGCGATGGTGACGATCAGCGTGTAGTAGAAGGTGAATTTGAGCGCGTTCCAGAAGCGCGTGTCGCGCAGGATGGCAAAGTAATTGTCGAGGCCGATGAAAGCGTGCTCGCCCATCAGCGGCCAGTTGTGCAGCGACATCCACGCCGTCATGCCGAGCGGGATGACGAAGAAGACGGTGACGAAGGCGACGGCCGGCAGGACATAGAGCAGGCCCACCCATTGCCGGCGGCTGACGCCGATGCGTCTGGCGCGGGCGGGCGCGGAGGTTGCAGTGAGGGTGGTCATGGCTGAGCTCCCCCTTCTCCCCTTGTGGGAGAAGGTGTCGCCGAAGGCGACGGATGCGGGGTGTTCCAGCGGAGTGAGATGCTGGTGTTCCCTGGAACACCCCTCATCCGTCTCGGCGCTGCGCGCCGATCCACCTTCTCCCACAAGAGGAGAAGAGGGAGCGAACCTCGCGGCGCCTCAACTTGGCGATGATGATGAGTGAGCTTTCTCAACGCGATAATCCTGCCATTTAGCGCGGCGTCCCCCTCCCCCTTGAGGGGAGGGTCCGGCCGAAGGCCGGGGGTGAGGTCCTCTATGAAGTGCGCCTACGGGAGATAGCGTCGGCGTACTTCGCGGGCGACCCCCACCCGGACCTGCGGTCCGCCCTCCCCTCGAGGGGGAGGTTTAGGGCCGCGCTTTACTTCTGCGGCGCCTGGTCGATGATCGACTGCATGGTCTCCTGCGCGTTCGAAATCGCGCCGTCGACATCGTCGCCGAAGAAGACCTCGTTGACCATCTGCGTCCACGGCCCGTTGGCTGAGTTGATCAGGTCGTTGAACACCACCGAATAGGGCGTCTTGCCCTTGGCCATCGCCTCGGCCGCCACCTGGTAGCGCGGATCGAGGTCCTTCAGCGCCTCCTTGGCGATGTCGCCGCGCACCGGAAGGCTACCATATTTGGCGAGGATGGTCTGGCCCTCGAGCGAGTAGGCGAAGTCCAAAAACTCCTTCACCACGGCGATCTTCTTGGTGCCCTTGGTGACGACGAAATTGTCGCCGCCGGCGAAGGACGACCAGCCGCCATCCTTGCCCGGCAGGAAGGTGATGCCGTAGTCGATGTCGGGATACTGGGTGTTGAGCGCGCCGATGGCGAAGGCGCCGGACGGCGAGAGGCCGATCTTGCCGCCGGCAAAGGCCGCGAAGAAGTTGGCGCCGGTGTCGGTCTGCGCGCCCTCGGGCACCAGCCCTTTCTTGACCATCGAGCGGTAGAGGTCGATCGCGCCGCGCAGCTGCGGGCTGTCGAGCGTCGCCTTCGAGCCGTCCTCGGAGAGGATGTCGCCGCCCGACGCCCAGACCAGCGGCGTGAAGGTGAAGATGTTGCAGCCGCCGCAATTGCCGGAGAAGTAGAAGCCCTTGATGTCGCCGCCGAGCGCGTTGACCTTCTCGGCGTCGGCCTCGATCTCGGCCCAGGTCTTCGGCCCCTTTTCGGGATCGAGCCCGGCCTGCTTGAACAGCTTCTTGTTCCAGATCAGCACCGAAGAATCGGCCGAGAACGGCAGGCCGTAGATGCGGCCCTTATAGGTGCCGGTCTTCACATGCGCCGGCGAGAGGCTGGAAAAATAGGGCAAGGATTTCGCCCAGTCGGTGATGTCTTCCAGCTGGCCGGCGGCGGCGAAGGACGGGGTGTAGATCAGGTCGAGCGACAGCGCATCGGGCGCGGTGCCGCCGGCGGCGGCGGCGCCATATTTCGGGATGATCTCGGCGTTCGGGATGATGTCGAGCTTGATCTGGTCCTTATGCGCCTTGTTGAAGGCCTCGACGATGCGCGGCATGAAATTCGAGCCGTCGGCGCGCACCCAGATGTTGGCGGTCTCGGCGGACGCCGCCTGCAGGCCGCTGCCGATCACGGCCGCGGCCAAGGCCAGCTCGGCAAACATGGTTGTCACGGTATTCCTCCTCATGGTTCTCCTCCCAATTTGGCCGTTGCGCGACGGCCGTTTCGTTCGATGCCTCAGCCGCCCGGCAGACGGCCGCATGACTGACGCACCACCAGCCGGCACGGCAGTTTCCTGATGCCCGGCGCGGCCGGCTGGCCGCCCACGAGCGAAAGCAGAGCAAGCCCGGCCTCGCGGCCGAGCGCTGAAAGGTTCATGTCGACCGAGGTCAGCGGCGGGCGCGTCGCCTCGGCCACGATCTCCCAATTGTCGAAGCCGATGACGCCGACATCGTCGGGCACGCGGATGCCGCGCTCGCGCAACGCGTCGATGACGCCGCGGGCGATCTGGTCGTTGCCGCAAAAGACGGCATCCGGCCAGCCTTCCCTGCCCCCGCCGTTGCCGAACAGTTTCGCCACCGCATCATGGCCCCAGCCTTCCGACCAGGCGCCGAGCAGCGGCTCGCCGACCGGCAGGCCATGCGCCTCGAGCACTTCCCGGTAAGCCTCGGCCCGCGCGTGCACCACCGCGAAGCCCGCCGGTCCGGTGACATGGGCGATGCGGCGGCGCCCGAGCCGCAAAAAATGCTCGACCGCCAGCCGCGCGCCGCCGGCATCGTCGGAGACCAGGCCGACCGCGCCGGCATCCGGCTGAGTGAAGGCATAGACGACCGGAATACGCAAATTGGAGAGATCGATCGGCAGATGGCGGTCGATGCGCTTTCCCGTGGCGATGATGCCGTCGACGCGCTTGTCGAGCATGGCCTCGACATGCAACTGGCCGAGCCGCGTGTCGTCCTCGACATTGCACAGGAACACCGAGACGCCATTGTCGACCAGCGCATCCGAAACGCCGGCCATCAGCGGCAGCGAGAAGCGGCCATAGGTATCGTTGGTAAGCAGGCCGACGGTGAAGGAGCGCTTGCGCAGCAGGCTCTGCGCCAGGTGGTTCGGCCGGAAGCCGAGACGCTGCGCCACCTCACGAATGCGCTCGCGCGTCTCGGCGGTCATCCGCCCCTGCCCGTTCAGCGCCTTCGACGCCGTCGCCACGCTGACGCCGGCCGCAGCCGCCACCTCGCGCAGCGTCACCGGCGGCTTGGCGGAAACTGGCGCTGGCTCTGCGTCGGAAGACATAGTTCGAGGCGCATCCCTAAGTTGGGAAAAGGTTTTCCCTTATCGTCCTGCGCGAAGATGACGGGTGAGGTCAGCAGCCGGGAGGCGATTTGGGAAAAGGTTTTCTCAAAAGGGAGATTAGGGGAAGCGGGAGGGGTTGGCAAGGGGTCAGGAACTGCGACGCGGCTTTTCGCCTAATGGTTGACGTGCGCGAGGACATCTTAAGTTCCAGTCTCGAAGGACCGGATGGGCCCGCAAGCAGGCTTGTCGGTTTCCCAGAAGTAGCTAGCGTAACCTGCACGACCGATATGTGGCGCAACTCGGCGGAGAAGCGATTTTGCGGTTTTACCAGTTGGTCGCGATGTATTTTGGTTGGAGATATTCAAGCAGGCCGTGATGCCCTCCCTCGCGGCCGAGCCCGCTTTGCTTCATCCCCCCGAACGGCGCTGCCGGGTCCGAAACTAGGCCACGATTGACGCCGACCATTCCACTTTCGATGCGTTCGGCGACCCTCAGGGCGCGTCTGAGATCACTACTGTAGACGTAGGATATGAGGCCATACTCCGTGTCGTTCGCCAGCCGGACAGCCTCGTCTTCCGTATCGAACGGCGTGACCGCTGCGACCGGCCCAAAGATCTCTTCCTTCGCGATGTCGGAATCGGGGGAAACGTCAGCTAGGACTGTCGGAGGATAGAAGAAGCCCTCGCCAGGCCGCGGTTTGCCGCCCGTTTCGATACGCGCCCCACGGGCAACGGCATCCTTCAGCAAGCGATCAACCTTCTCCACGGCCGTCGCGGTAATAAGGGGCCCGAGCTGGGTCGTCGCTTGAAGACCCGGCCCCACTGAAAGCGACGACATTTCCTGGGTAAGCCGGCGGACAAAAGCGTCGTAAATGCCGCGCTGCACATAGAAGCGATTCGCCGCAGTGCAGGCTTCTCCGCCGTTGCGCATCTTGGCGACCATGGCGCCGGCCACGGCATCGTCCAGATCCGCATCATCGAACACGATGAAAGGAGCGTTGCCGCCGAGTTCCATGGAACAGCTGATGACCCGGTTGGCGGCCTCACGCAACAGGATGCGCCCAACGGCGGTCGAACCCGTGAATGACAGTTTGCGCACCCGATTGTCGTGCAGCATCGCGCTCACCACAGGCCCCGCGGCCGTGGTCGTCACGATGTTGAGGGCACCTTCGGGCAAACCGGCTTCCATGAGGATCGCACCGATCGCCAACGCGGTCAGTGGAGTCTCAGCCGCCGGCTTCAGTACGCACGTGCAACCCGCCGCGAGCGCCGGGGCGATTTTGCGGGTCGCCATGGCCGCAGGGAAATTCCAGGGCGTGACGAGAACGGCGATGCCAATCGGCTGGTATTGAACCAGGATTCGGTTTGCACCGCCCGGCGCGTGGCCGATGTCGCCGAGAGTACGCACCCCCTCCTCGGCGTACCATCGGAAGAACTCCGCGGCATACGTTACCTCCGCGCGAGCGTCCGGGAGGGCCTTGCCGTTCTCCAGAGATATCAGTTGCGCCAGCCATTCGGCACGATCGCGCATGAGCTGGTGGCAGCGCATCAGGATGTCCGATCGCCGGCGTGAGGGTGTTTGCCTCCACATCGTCGCAGAAGCCTCCGCAGCATCGATCGCCCGGATTGCGTCGGCGACTGCGCCGTCTGCGACAGATGCGATCGTGCGCCCGTTGGATGGATCGGCGACATCAAACCGATTGCCGCCGGTTGCACTTGTCCATTTGCCGCCCACCAGCAGATCCACAGGAGCGCTTGCAATGATAGCCGCAGCATCCACGCAAAAAGGTTCGATATCCCTTGCTGTCTGACTCACACCCATCCTCTCGCGGCTTTAGAAAACATGCGCAACCAGTCGGTCGATCGCTGGAACCAATATGAAATTGGTATTGCAACCGGTGTCAATATAGATCAAATTGGTTGCGGAGAAATCCGCCCGTTTCTTAGTGGAGTGGCCGCATGACCGTCGTTTTGAGGGATTTCATCGAGGCGGCCGGACTGCAGCCAGGCGACCGGCTGCCACCCGAGCGCGATCTGGCGCTCAAGCTAGGTTTACCCCGCACGGCCCTCCGGCGCATGCTGGCCGAGATGGAGCAAGAGGGGCGCCTGCTTCGCCATGTCGGGCGTGGCACTTTCGTCGCCGAGCGAGGGGCAACTGCCAGCGCTCCGTATCGCGCACACGACGCCTCCCGGAAGGAACTGTGGACCTATCCCGCTGAGGTCTTCGAAGCACGATTAATCATCGAGCCGAAGGTGGCGGCGCTCGCGGCGTTGCGGGCGACCCCCTATGAAACTGAAGAGATGCACAAGGTCATCCAGCATGGCAGTACCGCCGCGACGCTGGCGGAGTTCGAGCGTTGGGACGCCGCGTTCCATCAACTGGTAGTGGTCGCGGCCCGGAATGGATTGCTGGCCTCGCTCTACGAAGGTATTCACTCGCTTCGGGCGGGGCGTCTTTGGGGGCGCATGAAAGAGCTGTCTCTGACGAAAGAGCGTATGCAGGAGTATACGGCTCATCATCGCGCGATCTTACAGGCGATCACTGACCGCGATGGTGGGCAGGCCGAACAAAGAATGCATAGCCATATCTTGACCGCGAGAGCCAACATACTCGGATCGGAGACAATGGGGTGAGTAGGCCTCATCGCCAAAATTTTGAGATTGCCGAACCGAGCGGAATGGCGCGTTCGAACGCTAATCGCCTGTCGTTCTATTCAAGGCGGGGCATCTGACACTGTTTTCACGACGGACGCGGTGCGCGCCATCCAGACAAGATGAGGTTCCTGTACCCGGCGGGCCCGTCCCCAAGGAAGAGCAACGTCATCGCCTCTTTGCTTCGGGCTGGCGACGGCGCATCGCACGCTTATCCCGCCATTCGTAAAGGGAATAGACAAGCGGGATGAACCATGGCTTGCCGCGGTAAAACGGCACCGCCTTCGGAGCGGGGTCGAAATCGAAGGCGGACTGCGCCTTTTCGGTTTCGCCGAGGATCTTGAAGGCGGCCTTCTTGCCCAGCCAGCGGGCCCAGACCACTCCGGAGCCGCAGAAGCCGGTGGCGTAAACCGTATCACCCGAGGTGAAAATCCGAGGCACCATGTCGCGATGCATGGCGACCTGGCCAAACCAACTATGCGTCAGGCCGACGCCCCTCAGTTCGGGGAAAATTCGGCCAAGTTCGCTGCGCAAATGGGTGGTCGGCGCCAGCGCGTCACCCGCCGTGGTGCCGTCCCTGCCGCCGAAGAGGATGCGCGATCCGTCCGCCGAAGGGCGATAGTAATAGCTAAGCTGGCGCATATCGCCATACATCATGCGCTTCGGCATCAACCGGTCCATGACGCCTTCTGCCAATGGCTCGGTAGCGATGATGCGGCTGCGCACCGGCACAATACGGCGTCGCAGCCAAGGATCGAAGCCGTCGGTATAGGCATCCGTGCAGATCAGCACCTTCCTGGCGAGAACGTCACCGCGCGACGTTCTCACACGGACCCCGCCGGCCTCGGCGATGGTTCCCGTAACGGCTGTGTTCTCATGGATTACCGCTCCGGTTGCCATTGCCACCCGTATAATACCCGCAAGCAGCTTGGCCGGATGCAGGCCACCGGTATCCATCCGCACGAATCCACTCGTGTAGAAATCCGTCCCGATATAGGTCGGCACGTCCAACCGGCCAACGGGATGAGCCTCGATGCCCAGAAAGCGCCGCAGTAGATCGGCGGAGCGGCTGAGTTCGTCGCATTCATCAGCGTTGATCGCGCCGACGAACAGGCCGGAGAGATGGAAGTCACACTCCACCTTCTCCTCCTTCAGAAAGGCCCACAGGTCTTCCCGTGCGGCCTTTCCCTCCATCAGGATCTCGGTGGCGCGGGCCTCGCCGAATCTTCTGATCAATTCCTTGCGCCCGGGTCGAATGCTCCCGCTCGCCATGCCGCCATTACGACTGGAAGCCGCCTGCCCCAGCGACTGGCGATCGAAAAGCTGAACACTGCGACCGGCACGAGCAAGCTCGATGGCCGCCGAAAGTCCTGCATAGCCTCCCCCAACGATCGCCACGTCGCATTTGGAGGCGACCCGGCGGACTGGGAGGGGAGAGAAGGTGCAATCCTCCCACCAATAGGGCGTGGATTTGAAGGGGCCAGCGGAATCGGCGGTCATGGGAACATACCAGCTTTTGGTCGGATCGGCGGGCAAGCGCAAACCGGTCAATCGCGTGAGACCCAGAGTTTGCGCGTGGTTTCGATGGCACGCCATACGCCGGTGAATCCCGGATGCATGACGAAGGCGTCGCCAGCCGCGATGCGGCGCGGCGGGCAGCCATCCTCAGTGAGTTCGGAGACACCCGAAAGGATGTAGCAGAACTCGAACGTCTCGCCCTTAATCGAACGATAGGCGCCAGGCGTGACCTCCCAGACCCCTGTCTTCACGGCGCCGTCTGCGGTCTGGGCGATATCCCAGCTCAGAAAACGTGGATCGCCCTCCACAAGGCGGTCGGGCAGAGGCTGCCCTTCGCGTGGGCGCGGAAGAACATTCTGGTCGATGAACGTCAACTTGGACATAGGGATGTGGCCTTTCTGCGCGTTGAACGCCGTTCGAACCAAAGTTGCCGCTCCAAAAGCTTCAAGGCAGTCAGTCCGACGACATTGAGGGTGAGGTAGAAGACGGAGGTGATGATGAAAATGTCCATAATGGCGAAGGTTTCGCTCATCAGGCGTTTGGCCCAACCGGTGATTTCGAGCACAGCGATGGTCGAAGCGAGGCTGGATTCTTTGACGATGATGGCAACCTCACTGCTGTAGGATGGCAGCGCTTGTCGCAAAGCCAGCGGGAACTTGATCCGGCGCAAGATAATCCAAGGCGACATGCCGCAGGCTTCCGCCGCCTCGATCAGCCCGCGCGGCAGGGATAAAAACGCGGTTCGAAAGATTTCGGCTGTGTAGGCACCGGTGTTCAACAGGACCGCGAGAATGGCTGCGTGCAGGCCGTCGCCGATCAGCCACCAAATCACCGGGTTGGAGCGAAAGAACCCGACCTGCCCTAATCCGTAGTAGATCACGAATATCTGCACCAGCATGGGCGTGCCGCGAAAGACGGCGCAATAGGCGTCGGCCGCCGTGCAAACCAAGCGATTGCGCGAAGTGCGCGCGAGCGCCACCAGGATGCCGAATGGCAGTCCTAAGCCCACGCCGAACACCGAGATCAGAAGCGTTGTCTTTGCGCCGGTGAGAAGGAACGGAATCGCATAGGCAATAATGGTGAAATCCATTCTAACCTCCGCTGAAGCCGCGATTGATATGGCGCTCAGCCAGGCCGAACAGGGTCTGGCTGACTGCTGTCATGGCGAAGAACAGCGAGGCAGCGATGCAGTAAAAGAGAAGTGGCGAGCGCGTGATGCCCGCCGCGATAGCCGCCATACGCATGAGTTCCTGCATGCCGACGATGGAAACGAGTGAAGTATCCTTGATCGTCATCTGCCAGACATTGTTGATCCCGCCGAGAGCAAGTCTCAACGCGAGCGGCAACGTGATTCTGAAAAAGGCGACCGATCGAGGCAACGCCAAAGATTTCGCGGCTTCAAGAAGACCGTTGGGAACGGCTTCCAAAGCGCCTCGCATCACCTCGATCGAATAGGCGCAGGAAATGGTCGCGATGGCGAGGATGCCGATAATGGACGGGTAGGCACTTTCAGCCATGTCTCGGTAGCCGAAGGCAACGGCTATCTTCTGCACCCAGTCGACAGAGCCAAAGAACAGGAGATAGATCACAAGAAGACCCGGCACGCCGCGGACGACGATGCTGTAGACATCGATCATCTGGGACAGCACCGGGACCCGCTGCCAGCGCGCTATGGCAAACGGGACGGCTGCGATCAACCCGATCATCATGCCGACCAGCCCGATGCAGATCGTCACGAAGGCGCCGCGCAGCAAAGCGAGTCCCCAGCCCTGCTCCACAACCAGCAACCAGATAGTTTCAAACATGGATGACACCCGTCGGGCCGCCGCGGGCTGCGACGGCCAGTTGTTGCGAGAGGATCACTTCTTGCACGGAATGGTGTAGTCGTCCTTGAACCACTTGAGGGAAGACTCCTTGATCTTACCTCCATCGATCATGTTGCAGAGCGCGGCATCTACCTTAGCCTTGAGTTCGGCATTCCCCTTGCGCATGCCGACACCCATGCCGTGGCCGAGGGTTTCAGGATCGCTCATCGCCGTAATCTTCACATCGATCTTCGTGAAGTTGGCGCCGTCCGGCGTAGCGAGGAAATCCATCCAGGTCGGGGAGTCGCCGAAAGCGGCATCCAGGCGGCCAGCCGCAAGATCAGCGGTCTGCTGAGTGGTGGCATCATAAGTCTTGAGATCGGCGCTGGTCGCCCGCTTGCCGATGAATTTGGCATAGGTCGTGCCTGTCACGACGCCGACACTCTTTCCCGCGAGCGCCTTTTCGATCTCCTCGAGACTCTTGAGCCCGGCAAGAGCGGAATCTTTGGGGACCACGAAATAGAGCGGCGTGGTGGCGTACGGGATGGAGTAGTCGATCTTCTTCTGGCGCTCGGCAGTGATGCCAAGGCCGGAAATGATCACGTCGAAGCGGTCGCTATCCATGGAGGGAACCAGCGAACTGAAAGCCTGCACCACGAATTTGCACTTCATCTTGAGTTCGGCGCAGATACCGTTGGCAACGTCGGCGTCGAAGCCGGTGACGTTTCCGTTGGCGTCGGCCATGCTGAACAGCGGCGCGTCCCCTTCCGTGCCGACGCGTAGGACGCCTTCCTCGGCGCGCGCGGCACCGGCTGCGGCGGCGAGCATGAAACCGGATACGAAAATCGAACGAAACGTTTGAACTGAAAGCATGAGTGTTACCCCTTTTCTTGTTCTGCTGAAGAAAACCGCGATCACGCGGCGGCTGGCATGACGCTGGAGAGAAACCGTTTCACCGCCTCCGAGGCAGGGTTGCGAAACAACTCTTCCGGCGCATCGTCCTGCTCAAGGATACCTTTGCGCAGGAATATCATTCGGCTCGACACGTCGCGCGCAAACCGCATTTCATGGGTGACGAGAAGGATGGTCGCCCCTCTTCGGCCAGCGTGCGGATCACCTTCAGCACCTCGCCCACGAGTTCCGGATCGAGCGCGGATGTGGGCTCGTCAAAAAGCATGATCTTTGGTCGCATCGCCAGCACCCGTGCGATCGCCACGCGCTGTTGTTGACCGCCTGAAAGCTGACTGGGATAGCGGTTGCGGAATTCGGCCATCCCCACCTTGGAAAGCGCCGAAAGCGCCATATCCTCGGCCTCCCGCCTTCCTTTCCCGAGCACGTAGACGAGCGCCTCTGTCACGTTGCCGATCACGGTCCGGTGCGGCCAGAGATTGAAGTTCTGGAACACCATGCCAGTCCGCTGGCGAAAGAGCCGGATCTTCGCGCGGTTGGTGATTTCGCTCTTGCCCGGTCGATTGGTGGTGATGGAGATTGCGTCGCCCATCACCTCGATCCTCCCTGAGGTCGGCGTCTCCAGAAAATTTATGCAGCGCAACAACGTGCTCTTTCCCGAGCCAGACGCGCCGATAAGGGATATGACCTCCCCTTCCGCCATCTGGAAAGTGACGTCGTTAAGGATCCTGACCGCGCCGAAATTCTTACTGAGTTCATGGACCTTTAGAACCGGGGCCATGTCATGGCGTCTTCGGTTCCATTCAGATCGCACCTTCTCAACATGGGGCTGGCCCCGGCTGTCCATCGTCTGCGCGAGTTCGTTAAGTGTTAGGCGACTGTGACCATCGCTCCCACTTTCGTCGGTGACGGCGCCGTCTATGGCGCTCCTCCTCGAAACGGTTCGATATCCCTTGCTGTCAGTCACGTTCATCGGCTCGCTGCCTCTAGCAACTATTTGAAACCAATCTCGGGATTCTTAGGACCAATATGACATTGGTATCGCAACCGGTGTCAAGATAGATCAAATTGGTTGCGAGAAAAATCTGCAGGAACAGCTTACATTTGGCACGTCGGATCCAATTCGCGGAATAAAGACCATCGCAGATAAGCCGCCCCTCGCCCGGCCTCAGGCGAACATAGACTCGCCTATCGCTTCCTAAGCAGAATGTTCGGGCCCGCTCCGCCGGGCCGCCCACGCGTCGCCGCCGGCGCCGAGCCCGCGCCAGCGGCAATAAGGGACGGCGGCGGCCAGGTGACGGGTCGGCAGCGGTCGGGGAACCCGATCCGGTTCGAGCACGTCCACATAGCGACGAGATCCCACGCGCCGGCAAACGCCTCATTCCAACGCCGCCGTTGCGGAACGATTAGCCGCTGCTCGATGTTGATGCGACATCGGATGGCGAATCCATGGAACGGCGCGACAAGGAACAGGAGAACCTTTCCCGGCTGGAACGGGCCGCGCAGCGGACTGCCGATCCGAAAACGATCCAGCAGCAGGCGAAAAAGCCCGCGGAAAAGTTCCGCTTCAGCTTCCGCAAGGAAGACCTCTGGTTGACGGCTGGCTTCGCTGCCGCTGCCTTGCTGCTCTTTGCCGTCCAACTTCTCATCAATTGGCACTTGGAATGGTTTGAGGCGCCTTTGCGCGCTCGCGTGCTGAATTATGTCTGGGGCGGCCTTCTCATTTTCGTCATGCTGACGATAGCGAACATCGTCGAAGTCTTTCTCATCGGCCGAATTCCCAATCGCGTTTCGCGTTTCAACCTGAAGCGAATTTTCCGGTTGGTCGTCGTGGTCGCCGTCGTCTTCGTGGCCATCTCGGTTCTGTTCGTGAACTGGTACGCCGCCGTCGTTTCGCTCGGCCTGATTTCGCTGACGCTCGGCTTTGCGCTGCAGATGCCGATCTCCAGTTTCATCGCCTGGATCTATATACTGGCCAGGGCGCCTTATCGCGTCGGCGACCGGATTCGCATCGGCGATGCCCATGGCGATGTCATCGACGTCAGCTATCTCGACACGACGTTGTGGGAATTCGGCGGCGAACATCTTTGGACCGATCATCCGAGCGGACGCGTCATCAAGTTCCCGAACTCCACCGTGTTCGACACGCCGGTCTTCAACTATTCCTGGCCGCTGTTTCCTTATGTCTGGAACGAAATCAAGTTCCAGCTCGCCTACGACAGCGATCTGGAATTCGTGGCGAAAACCATGCGGGAGGTCGTCGACGAGCAGATCGGCGACATCATGAGCCAGAAGGTGAAGGTCTATAAGGACATCCTGTCGAAAACGCCGGTGGACGAGCTGCAAGTGAAGGAGCATCCGGTGGTTCATTTTCGCGTCAGTGAAAATACCTGGCTCGAAGCCATCGTGCGCTACCTCGTGCCGCCGAAGGAAGCGGGCCGCACCAAGACACGCTTGATCAAGGAAATGCTGGCGCGAATGAATGCAGAACCCGATCGCGTGCTGTTTCCAAAGAGCAATTTGCGGTGAACATCCCGGCAGCTTGGTAGAGCGAGGTCGTTCGCGTCCCTCTATGGCTTGTCAGTTCATTGGCCAGACGATCGCCAGCATCGGCACGGCAACAATGACGACAAGGAACGACAGCGGCAGCCCCAGACGCGGATAGTCGCTGAAACGATAGCCTCCCGGCCCCATGACAAGCGTGTTGCATTGGTGCCCGATCGGCGTGAGGAAGTCGCAGCCGGCGCCAATGGCGACAGCCATCAGAAAGGCTTCCGGCCTGTAGCCCAGATCGGCGGCGAATTCCGACGCGACGGGCGCCATGACTAGCACGGTCGCGGCATTGTTGAGGAATGGCGTCACGGCCATGGCGGCAACGAGGATCAGCGTCAGGGCGCCGGGCGCCGGAAGAACGGTCCCGAACCTGGCAAGCTCCGCGGCGACCAGCGCGGTCGCCCCCGTAGTGCGCAGCGAATCGCTCACCGGGATGAGAACGGCGAGCATCACCAGGATTGGGCCATCCAGCGACTGGTAGACGTCGCGGAGCGGGATGACCTTGAACAGCACGATCCCGACCGCGGCCGCAAAGAAAGCGACGGGAACAGGGAGCAGACCCACGGCAGTCGTGAGCATGGCAAGGGCGAGGATTACCACGGGCACGATACCCTTGCGCACGCTGCCAAGAAGGATAGGCCTTTCCGCCAGCGGCAGGCAGCCGAGTCCGCGCAGTGTCTCGGGCATTGTGGTTGCATTGCCCTGCAACACGACGACGTCGCCGAGCCTTAGCTCGACCTTGGCGAGCCTGCGGTCGAGGCGCTGGCCGCGACGGCTGACAGCCAGGAGGTTGACGTTGAAGCGATCGTAGAGGGCAAGTCGCTGAGCCGTCCAGCCGATCAAGGGCGAGCTTTCGCCAATGACGGCCTCGATAGCGACCATCTCGCTGGTGGTGACCTCTTCATTCACCCGATCGCCCGTGACGCTGAGCTTGCCTTGCGAGACAAGGCGATCGAGCGCCGCCGGGTCGCCTTCGAGCAACAGGATGTCGTTCACCTTCAGGACAGCATCGGGCAGCGGCGTCATCCGCATCGTCCGATTGCGCAGGATCGAGGTCACGACGGCATCGCCGCCGGCAAGCTTCATGACGTCGGCGACGGTTTTCCCAAGCACGGTGGAATCGCCGACAACGCGCGCCTCGGTGAGGTAGTCCTTGATGTCGAGGGCTTCATTCAGCGCCCCGCCGAGCTTTTCGCGCGCTGGCAACAGCCAATAGAAGGACAGCAGGAAGATCATTCCGGCGGCGGCGACAGCCGCTCCGACGGGCGCGAAGTCGAACATTGTGAACGCCGTTCCGGTCAGCTGCTCTCGCACGCGGGAGACAACGATATTCGGGGAAGTGCCCACCTGCGTCATGAGACCGCCGAGCAATGACCCGAACGCCATGGGCATCAGAAATATCGATGGCGAGGTGCCGGACCGGCGGGCGAACTGAAAGGCGATCGGGATCATGATCGCCAGCGCGCCGATATTCTTGACGAAGGCAGACAGGCACGTCACCACGATCACCAGCAGCGCCAGTTGCGAGCGAACTCCCGACAATTTGGGAGCAAAGCGCGCGATGGCGAGTTCCATGATGCCCGATCGCGCTATGCCTGCGCTCACCAGCAGAGCACTGCCGACAATGATCACGATATCGTCGCTAAACCCGCTGAAGGCTTTGTCGAACGGCACAATCCCAACGGCGAGGGCGAGCAGCAGCGCCGCGGCAGCGACGAGATCATAGCGATAGCGACCCCATACGAACGCTGCCATCATCACGAAGGTGACGGCAAACGACAGGATTTGCGGCATGGTCATGTCTTCGGCTGCTCCGCAAGCGGCTGATCAGAACGCCCAGACTGCTCCTTTGTTGCTTTGGCCCGACGGTCTTGGGCTGCTGGCGGAGCTGAAGGCCATCGCGCATGGGAGCGGCCCCTCGCCCGGCTCTGACCTCGCGCGCGGATGGAACCTCGCCTATCGCTTGCTGAAGAAGCCGGACAGAATGTTCGGGCCGGCTTCGCCGGGCCGCAGCCTGATGCCGTCCTCGAAGCAGTTCAGCGTCACGCATTCGAAGCCGCTGTGGGCGAGCAACGCCACCAGCGAGTCGCGGTCGAAGTGGTGCAAATGCTCGTTGGGGAGACGCATACGCCAGGTTCGGAACCAGGCGTCGCCGTCGGCGCCGAGCTCGCGCCAGCGGCAATAAGGGACGGCGACGGCGAGGTGCCGGGTCTGCAGGCGGCCGAGGAAACCCAGATCCGGGATGTGTTCGAGCACGTCGAACATGGCGACCAGATCCCACGAACTGGCCAGCGCCTCGTCCCAACCGACAAAGCGGACCCCCGCGGGCAGCGGGAACTCGGCGATATCGTAGCCGGCGCAATCGGCGACCCCGGTTATCTTCGCGGCTTCGATGAATGTGCCGGTGCCGTATCCAATTTCCAGCACCGAGCGGGGGATCGCGCCGGTCAATCCCAGCACCCAGCCAAGCCGCTGATATCCGAGCTTGATCGTCCGGTCGCTCAGGTCCTCGTAATAGGAGATATATTGCTTGTCGTATTTGATCGGCGTGAAATCGATTTGATGGATCACGCCAAATCGGTCCACCTCGTAATTGTCCAACATCAGCGTGCTGCCCTCCGGATTCCCCCTTTCCTTATACGGCGGCGCTAAACGCAGCGTAACCGGCGGGGCCGGCGACGCAGCCAAGCAAGCGCGACAGATGAGCGATAAGCCCCATTCGCCATTCCGCTTCGCCCCGCTTTCTGTTTCAATATCTCCTCATTCTCGGGAGAATCTCCATCTCAACCGATCCCTTCGCCCCTCTTCGCGAACGTTTCCTCACCCGCTGCGCCGGTCAGCTCGCGGAGCTGCAGGCGGCGCGCGAGGCGCTGCCCGGCTCCGACGTGACCAAGCTCGCGCATTCGCTCGCCGGCGCGGCCGGCACTTTCGGCTTTGCGGAGATCAGCGTGCGGGCCTCAGAGCTGGAAACGCTGCTCATCGAGCAGGCGGAAGGCGGCGATGTCCGCGCGGCGCTCGATGCCTTAATCCGGGAGATCGAGCGGACGCTGGCCTGACGGCACCCGCCGGGCTCACTTCTTGGCGGCGCCGAGGCCGGTCCTGGTCATCTCGCCCCAGCCCTGGTTGCCGCGCAAGAATTGCCACCAGCCCTTCACGCGCCAGAAATTGTTGAGCTGGCGGTAGCCGAAATTCTCGACCACGGCGGCCGCCGTCAGCACGGCGAGATCCCTGGCGCGCGGAAAGCGCTGCAGCTCGGCCTCTTCCAGGATGAGCGAGCAGACGCTGACACAGACGCCATAGGTGAAGATCAGCGAGGTGAAGGCCAGGAGATATTCGGCCGACAGGATGCCGAGCAGCCAGAAGGCCGGGATCAGGATATAGCCCAGCACCTCCGCCACCGGCCCCATCACATCGACGATGAAGATGTGGCCGAAGCCGAGGAAGCCGACGCGGCCATAGCGCGGGTTCAAGAACATGGCGCGGTAGCGGAAGAAGCATTCGAGCGCTCCGCGCTGCCAGCGCGTGCGCTGCCTCGCCAGAACGCTCAGCGTTTCCGGCGCCTCGGTCCAGCACACCGGCTCGGGAATGAACTGAACGCGGTATTTGCGCTTCTTGTCGCGCATGTGGCGGTGCAGCTTGATCACAAGGTCGAGGTCCTCGCCCATCGAGCCCTTGGTGAAGCCGCCCACCGCCACCACTTCGGCACGGCGGAACATGCCGAAGGCGCCGGAAACCAGCATCAGCGTGTTGACGCTGCTCCAGGCAAGCCTGGCCATCAGGAAGGCGCGCAGATATTCGACGACCTGGAAGAGCGGCAGCAGGCGGCTCGGCAAATGGACCTCGCGCACCCTGCCGGCCTCGATCTTCGAGCCGTTGGCGATGCGGATCGTGCCTCCGACGGCGATGGTGCGCTCGGGATCGTCGATGAAGGGCTGGGCGGCGCGCATCAGCGCGTCGGGCTCGAGGATGGAATCGCCGTCGATCACACAGAAGAGCGGCGCGCGGCAGACATTGATGCCGGCATTCTGCGCGTCCGCCTTGCCGCCATTCTCCTTGTCGACCACGAACAGCCGCTCGGTCATCGGCGAGGAATAGAGCCCGCGGATCGGCTTGTGCGCCAGCGCGTCCTCGCAGGGACGATGGAACTTCACCAGCTTGAAGCCCTCGATCAGGCGTTGCAAGGTCTGGTCCTTCGAGCCGTCATTGACGACGATGACCTCGAAATTCGGATATTCGAGCGCCAGCATCGAATGGACGCTCTCCACCACATTCACTTCCTCGTTATAGGCCGGCACCAGAAGCGCGATTGGCGGCGCGACCTCGCCGTAGCGCTGCCAGAGCAGCGCCGAGCGCGCCACCGGCGGGCGCTTGGACAGCGCATAGCCGGCGAGGACGAGCTGCAGCAGATAGATTGTCGTCTGCGCCAGCCCCGCCGCGATGATGAACCAGGACAGGATGGTGGCGGCAAGGACGATCTCGTCGCTCCAATCGGCAATCATGCGGCCGGCCCCTCGGCAAGAATGAGCGAGGCGGTGCGCTGGCTGCGCGAGACCTCGCTGTCGGCAATCTGGCGCAGCAGCCGCTCGCCCGGCTGGCCGAAGGAGCGCAGCGCTTTGGCGGCGGCATAGCGCACGCTCCAGACCTCGTCGTCCAGCAGCCTGGACAGCGGCGGGGCAAGTTCGGGAAGGCCGAGGCGTCGCGCGGACTCGGCGGCGGCGGCGCGCACGTCCCAGTCGTCGTTTGCCATCGCGCTCGTCAGGATCGCCGGTGCATCGGCGTGTCCGGTGAGGCCCAGCGCGCGCAGAGCCGCGGCGACAACCTCGGGTGAGGCATCGCCGGTCAAGCCGGCGAAGAAGGCGGCAAAGCCGAAGCCGCCGGCGCGGGCGAGCGCGTCGATCGCGGCCGCCCTGATGAAGGGCACGGCGTCGACGCGCGATGCATGGATCGCAAGCTCGTTGAAGCGCGTGCGCGGAAAGCGCCTGAACAGTTCGATCAGGCGTCGCGAGCGCTGTCCCGCCACGCCGATCTTGTCCAGCGCGACGCCGAGCAGGGGCAGGCTGCCGAGATCGCAGAGCGCGATGGCGGCGGCGATCCTGACTTCGCGCGAGCGGTCCTGGTCCAGCGCCGAAAGCAGGCTTGCCGTCGCATTCTGCGACCCCAGCGCCGCCAGCATCTCGGCCGCGTGGATGCGTTCGGCCACATTGCCCCGTTCCAGCTGCCTGCCGACGAGGGCCGGCAGGCCGCATTCGTTGAAGGCGACAAGGACGTCATCACGCTCCTCGCCGCGCAGCAGCGAAACGAACTCGAAGCCGGCCTCGATCGCCACGCCCGGCGGCACCGAAAGAATGGCCGTTTTCAGCGTCTGGCGGTCGCGGTCTTCGGTGAAGGCGATCAGCGCCGTCAGAAGCTGGCGCCGCTGTCCGGCTCTGGCGGCGTCCCGGCGCTCTCGCAACAAACGGCGCACGATCAAAAACAGCATGATCACCAGGGAGAGCGCGCTGAGCAGTATGGAGAGATTCCACACGTACCACATGGTCAGAACCGCGCGGTCAGCCCGAGCCCGAATATGCTTCGGTCGAATGTCGGGCGTTGTTCATGCGCGATGCTGGCGCGCAGCGTCAGCGGATCGCTGACGTCGACGGAGAAGCCGCCAAAGACGGTGCGTGTCGGCACCAGCGTGCCGTCGGAGATTTCGGGGGCGTCGGCATAGCCGCCGAAGAGATTGACATGCGGTGTCACCGCGAGGTCGGCGCGAAGCACATAGCCGTCCGCGCGCGTCCCGATATCGTCCTCGGCATGCACCCAGCGGGCGGAAAGCCCCAGACGGCCGTCAAGGAGATAGCCCTGCAGCCAGGGCTGGATGCTGGTGACGTCGGCGTCGGCGAAATTGTCGTAGCGGGCGTCGACATTGAGCGACAGCGGGCCGAAGACCTTCGCCGGCGCCACGACCTGCCACGAAGCGCCGGCGCCCAGCGAATAGCGCGCCAGAAAGTCGGCATCCGGCGTCGCCGCGGCCAGCGCATAGGCGGAGAAGGCCGGCGAGAAGGCCTGGTCGACGCGGCCCTCGATCTGGACGTCGGTGTTGCCGAAGCGGGTGGCGAGCCGCGTGCGGCCGGAGATCGTCGTTTGGGGCGATAGCGGATAGGAAAGGCCGGCCGAACTGTCGGTCCAGTCGCCAAGCCCGTCGGTGAGATCGCTCACCTCGCTGCCGAGGTCGAGCCGCCATTTGCGCGGCGGCGGCGCGGCCAGCCTTTGCTCGATATCGGCCGAAGCCGGCTCGATGGCGAGCGCCTGGCCGTAGGCCTGCCGCGCGGCCTCGTCGTCGCCCTCGGCACGGCGCACATCGCCGAGCCCGACCAGCGCCTCGGCATTGCGCGGATCGAGCGCCAGCGCGCGCTGCAACGATTGCCCGGCCCGCTGGTAGTCGGCCTCGAGCAAGGCGATTCTCGCATCAAGGCTGAGCGCCTCGACATTGTCCGGCGCCGAGGCCAGCACATCACCGACCAGGGCGCGGGCGCGCGGCGCGTCGCCCTGCCAGATCGCCAGGCGCACCTTGCCCAACCGCGCGTCGAGAAGGCCGGGCCTGATCGCAAGCGCCCGGTCGAAGAACCGCCCGGCCTCGTCGAAGCGCTGGGTGGAGCCGACAACGAGGCCGAGCGCGACCAGGGTGTCGGTGTTCCTGGGCGACAGCTTGAGCGCGCGGCGATAGGCGGTCTCGGCCTCGGGCAGCTTTCCCGCCGCCCGCAACCGCCTGCCCTGCTCCAACTGGATGGCGACGGGATCGGGCCGCCGGTGGGGCGGCTTCTTCGCCGGCGCCGCGGCAGCCGGAACCGGCTTCGCCTGGCTGGCCTGCTTGGCCTTGCGGATGTTCTCTAGAAGCGCTGCCGCGTCGGCATTGCCGGGCTCTGCCTCAGCGACCTTCTCGGCGAGCGGCAGCGCCGCATCCAGATTGCCGGAGCGGAATTCGACCTGGGCCATGCCGAAGCTCGCATCGCGATAGGCCGGGGCAAGGGAAAGCGCCCTGGAAAAGGCGTCGCGCGCCGCCGGCAGATCGTTGCGGCCGAGCTCGGCGAAGCCAAGCTGCACAAGAGCGTCGGCATTGTCAGCTTTCAACGCCAGCGCGCGCCGGAAAAGATCGGCGGCATCGTCGAAA
This sequence comes from Mesorhizobium sp. WSM4898, assembly GCF_029625845.1. Classification (NCBI taxonomy): domain Bacteria; kingdom Pseudomonadati; phylum Pseudomonadota; class Alphaproteobacteria; order Hyphomicrobiales; family Phyllobacteriaceae; genus Mesorhizobium; species Mesorhizobium sp. WSM4898. The sequence continues at coordinate 906,504 of NZ_JARTVQ010000003.1, forward strand.
TGCTGCGCCTGCCTGGCCTTGACGCCGGATGCGTAGAGCTCGTCGACAGTCTGCGCCAGCGCCGCGCCGGGAGCGGCGGCGATCGCCAGGATCAGGCATGCGGCAAAGGCTGAGTGCCGGCCGCGCCGCATCAGCGCTTCCCGCCCTTGCGGGCGATGAGACGCGCCAGCCGGGCCAGTAGCTCCTCGGGAATGAACGGCTTCACCAGATAATCGTCGGCGCCCTTCTCAAGCGCCGAAACGATGTCCTTCTCGGCCTTGCGGGCGGTCAGCATCACCACCGGAGTCTTCGACAGCACCGGGTCGCCCTTGATGCGCGCCAGCACCTCGATGCCGTCGGCCTTGGGCATCATCGCGTCGAGCACGATGATGTCGGGGCCGTCCTGCTCCGCCTTCGCCAGCGCCTCGGCGCCGTCCACCGCTTTGATGACCTCGTATCCCTTCGCCCTTAGCCTGAATTCGATCAGCTCGAGCAACAAGGGATCATCATCGCAAATCAGAACTCTTGCCTTCGCTCCATCCACCACCAGTCCTGCTCCGGTTCCGTCGCCCCCCGGAGTGATGACGCCGCGCGATCTTAGATAAAGCCGATTCGCGGCGGCCGCATTTCGACACAATCACTAGATGAATATTGGGCCATGGTATAGGAGCGGCAAACGCAAAACCGACTTTGCCGACCGGCATCTTTTGCGCGGCTTTCTCGCCGGCTAAACCGGGCCGGAACGCCCCGAAAGCAGCCTTCTCACCTCGCCCGCAAGCGCCAGCGGGTCGAACGGCTTGGCGATCACTCCCACGGCTCCCATGGCGAGATAACGCTCCACCTCATGCGTCTGGGTGCGCGCCGTGATGAACGCCACCGGAATCGCGGCGGTCAGCGGCGAATCGGCCAGGCGCCTCAGTGTTTCCGGCCCGTCCATGTCCGGCATCATCACGTCGAGCAGGATGAGGTCAGGGCGCCAATCGGCGGCATCGGTCAGCGCTGCGATGCCCGAGGCGCTGGACCGCACCTCGAATTCCGGCTCAAGTTCCAGCGACATCTGGGCGATTTCGCGGATGTCGTCCTCGTCGTCCACATAGAGGATCCTTGCCGGCATAATCATCACTCCTTGGCACTGGAGGCGGGTCTGGCGCTATCGAGCGATGAGACCAACATGCTCCTGACCAGCCTGGCGACATCGATCTCCGACGCCTTGGTCTTGGTCATCATCGCCTGCACCCGGTCACCGAGGTTCTGATCCAACTCGGCCGCCGAGAACACGATGACTTGGGTTTCCAGCGGCAGATCGATGAGCAGATCCAGTCCCGATCCGTCGGGAAGCAGTATGTCCAGGATGACCAGGTCGAAGCGATGCTTTGCGACCGCCTTCCGCGCCTCCTGCAGCGTTTTGGCGGAAGCGATCAAGACGCCTGGACCCAAGCCAGCTGACATCACGGCAAGGACGCCCTCGTCGTCCTCGACGTGGAGGATCCTCGGCCTCCGCTCGACCTTGCTGGCGAGGATCTTGGCGAGAGCGGCGTGAAGGCGCGCCGAATCCACCGGCTTCTCCAGCCAGTCGACGATGCCGATGGCGGTTCCGTTCAGCGAGCGCCTGGCTTCGTCGGCGATGGCGGAGATGACGATGACCGAAATCTCGGAATTCACCGGTGAGAGCCTGATGTCGTGGAAGAGCTTGATGCCGGATTCTCCGGCCAGCTTGATGTCGAGCGTCAGCGCCACATAGTCGCGGGTGTTCAGGAGCGCTTTTGCGGTACCGATATCGGGGGCGACATCGCTGGAGAAGCCGTCGGCCTCGAGAAGTGCGGCGATCACCGCAGCGATGTCGGGCTCGTCCTCGCAGATGAGGACGCGCAGGCGGCCATCGCGCTTTCGCGACCGGCGCTCGACCAAAACCGGCTTCTCGACACTTCTCTGCGCTTCGGCAAGATCGACGTGAAACGAGGTCCCCTTGCCTTCCTCGCTTTCGAAGGAAATGGCGCCGCCGAGCTTTTCGACGATGGTCTTGACGATGCTCAGGCCCAGTCCGGTGCCCCCCTTCTTGCGGGTGCTGGAGGCATCGGCCTGCTCGAACTTGCCGAATATGCGGCTGCGGAATGCTTCCGGGATGCCGGCGCCTTCATCGATAACGGAGATGCGCAGCATGTCGCGCTCGCGACGCTGGAGCTTCACCATGACAGTGCCGCCGGGATCGGAGAACTTGATCGCGTTCGACAGCAGGTTCGCCATCACCTGGTGCAGGCGATCGGGGTCGATATTGGCTTCGGCGCGCGGGGCATCGTCGACCAGGACGATGCGGATCCCGCTATCGGCCATGTAATTGGAACTGGCGGCGATGGCCTGCTCCAGCACCGCACGCACGGGCATCTGCTTGATTTTGAAGGTGATGACGCCCGACTCGATCTTCTCCATGTCGAGAATGTCGTTGATGAGAAGAACCAGCCTTTCGCTGTTGTTGTGGGCGATGTTGACGAGGTTGGCGGCCTTGGGCGGCAGCTCGCCCGCGACGCCGGCTGCGATCAGGCCAAGCGAGCCGCGGATGGATGTCAGCGGCGTTCGCAATTCGTGGCTGACCGTGGAAATGAAGTCGTTCTTGAGCTGGGCGTTTCGCTTCTGCTCGGTGATGTCGCGATTGTAGGTGATGACGCCGACGATCTTGCCGGCCTCGTCGCGGAACGGCGCCTTCAGCGTGTAAAGCCAGCCCTGCCTGCCGTCAGGCAGGAGCGCGGGCTGATCGATGCGCAACGTCTGCCCGGCCTCCAGCGCGCCCATTTCATCCTGCCTGAAGCGCTCGGCCACGTCCTTGGGATAGAAATCGAAATCCGTCTTTCCGATGAGGTCCTCGACGGAGGCGGCGCGCACCAGTTCGGCGGTGGCTGGATTGGCCGCGATGAAGCGCCCCTGAGCATCCTTCACGTTGAGACTGTCCGGCAGCTCGCGAACCATGGCACGGAATATCATGTTGGACATGGCCAGATCGCGTCGCCGCTGCTGCCGGTCGAGCAGCACGGCAATGATGAAGGTGCTCAGGAAGCGGAACAGGAGCGACGGCAGCGTGCTCTGCTGCACGAAGCCGGTCACGACCTGCGAGGGAATGACAAGAAGCGTGATCAGCCCGGCCAGCGCGACCGACAGGCCGAGGCCGAGTATGTCGAACATGGTGCGCGAACGGACCGCGACGATGTGGTGCCAGGCCAGGCCGACGACGGCGGTGATCAGGATGCTCATGACGCCGACTTCGGCGCCCTGACCGCCCAGATGAAGACGATAGGCGATGGAGCCGGCAGCGGCGATGAGCATCGCCGGCCATCCGCCGAAGAACGCGGCCGCGCCGATAAACGCGGCACGCAGGTCGACGATGAAGCCGGAGACGGACAAGGCCGTCGCCATGGAAATGACCGCGCCCGCGCACATGACCACGCCCAAAAGCAGCGACTGTGCCCGCCGCGAGAGACGCCCGGTGAAATCCGCCACAAGGTCCCAGGCGACGATAAGGATGGAGACCAGGGCAAGATTGGCCAGCAGTGAGTGCCAGATCTCGGTCATGACTTTTCCGGCTCGGTTTTTTCCGACAAATACCGGCAAAACCTATCCGAGGTCTAAAGAGGGAGCGGAACCGGCCTAGTTTGCGGGGTGGTGAGCGCTTGGCGAAGGGCAGCGATCGACCGTCAAAGTGGCCTGATCGTGTCTGGCCTGCATCGCCCGTGGCCGAGCATTGTCGGGCAATGCTCAAGCTGCGCTCCACATCGAGGTTGCCGACGTTTTGTTGCTTTACACTGGCGACCGCTTCGGGCAGTAGGCCGGTGAGCTTGCCGCCGGCTGCCAGGTGGGCCACATCAGCGGGCAAACTGCCACAACGACATGCAGATTCGGGCCTCGGCGACGGCCTGCGGCTGCGGGCCGCGGCAAGCCGCTGTTTCCGTCTACAAGCCGCTTGCACTGAAGCTGGTTTTTGCTGTGCCGTTCAGCAACGGCGTAGTGGCGCTGGAGTACCGACGCACAGAGCCGAAGAGCTGACCCGAGGATTTCAGTCCGCGCGCTACTTCTGCCGGAAGGCCGTATGCAGCGACGTGGTCAGCGGCCCCAGAATGTAGTCCAGCGCGGTGCGTTCCTCGGTGACGATCATGACCTGCGCCGGCATGCCGGGATAGAGCTGGATCTGCGGCGCGGCGGCGAGTTCCTGCTGATTCACCGCCACGTCGGCAACGTAATAGGGAAAGCCGGTCTTGGCATCGGTGACGCGATCCGCCGAGACGCGGGTGACGCGGCCGTGGATGACCGGCGTCGTGCGCTGCTTGTACGAGGTGAAGCGGACCTCGGCAGTCATATCGGCGCGCAGGCTGGATATGTCCTCGACCTTGACCTGCGCTTGAACGATCAGCGAATTCCTGGTCGGCACGATATCCAAAATGGTCTGGCCGGGCGCGACGATCGCGCCGGTCGAAAAGACGGTCAAGTCCATCACCTGGCCGTCATAGGGCGCGCGCACTTCGGCGCGGTCCACCGTGGCCTGTGCGGCAAACATCTTCGGCACCAGATCGGCAAGGTTCGACTGGGTGTCGATCAGCATGGCCGAAAGTTTTGCGCGACGCTCGTTGGTGAGCTGCGCGATCTGGCTTTCGAGTTCGGCCTTGCTCTGGCGATTTCCGGCGATCTCGCCGAGCGCCTGGTCGATCAGGCCCTGCAGATCGGAGGCCGAGCGGTCGAGCTCCAGGATACGCGGCTTCGTCGTCAGTCCCGCCTTCAGCAGCTTGTTGAGGCTTGCCTTTTCGTCGATCGTCGACTTGAGCTGCGCGCGAAAGGATTCGACGCGCGCCTGCTTGCCATCGATCTGCTCGTCGAGCTCGGCGATGCGCTTCTGCAGGATCTGCCTGGCGCCGGCCATCGAGGCGCGCTGGCTCTCGAGGTCGGCAATCTGGTTGGCCATGGCGTCCTGCAGATAGGCCTGGTGCTCGGCGGTGATGTCGTTCGGGAAGGCAACCGCCTCATGGCCGTCGAGCTCGGCGCGGATGCGGGCATCGGTGGCGCGCAGCAGCGCATATTGCTGGGAATAGAGGTTGAATTCCGACCGGGCGCGGGTGTCGTCGAGCAGCACCAGCACATCGCCGGCCTTGACGATGTCGCCATCCTTGACCCGGATTTCCTTCACCGTGCCGCCATCGAAATGCTGGACGCTCTTGCGGTTGCCCTCGACCTTCACCACCGCATCGGCAAGCACCGCGCCATTGAGCGGCGCGACCGCGGCCCAGCCGCCGAACACGCCGAAGAAGGCAGCGATGATGAGCAGGCCGATCCACACCGGTGCCCGGATCGAATCCGCATTGGCGCCCGCATCTTCGGTGCCGGAGAGGTTGCTATAGGAAGCGGCGATATCGGTCATTGGGCCGCCATCGTAATCGGTGCCGCGCGCTGGTTGAGCAGCGCCACGATCTCGTTTCTCATGCCGAAGGCTTCGACCGCGCCATCCCGCAAGAGCAGGATCTTGTCGACATTGGCCAAAGTCGAGGGCCGGTGCGAGACGATTATCACCGTGCTGCCGCGACGCTTCAGCTCCAGCGCGCATTCGGCCAGGGCGCGATCGCCGTCGGCATCGAGATTGGAGCTCGGCTCGTCGAGCACGATGAGGTTCGGCAGGCCGAAGACGGCGCGGGCAAGCGCGATGCGCTGCCGGTAGCCGCCGGACAGCACCGCCCCGCCCTCGCCGATCTGCGTCTCGTAGCCTTGCGGCAGCCGGATAATCATCTCATGCACGCCGGCGAGCCGTGCCGCCTCGATCACCTCGCGGTCGACATCGGTCTTGAAGCGGCCGATATTGGCGGCCACCGTATCTGAAAACAGCTCGATGTCCTGCGGCAGGTAGCCGATATGGTCGCCGAGCGCCTCCCTTCCCCACTGCGTCATGTCGGCGCCATCGAGCCTGACCGTGCCGCGGCTCGGCTGCATGATGCCGGCTAGGTGACGCGCCAGCGTCGACTTGCCGGCGCCGGAAGGGCCGACGATGCCGAGCGCCTCGCCTGCTTCGAGCCGGAACGACACATCGCGCAGCAGCACCTTCTGCAGGCTGGGAATGGCGAAGCTCAACTGCTCGACGGCGACCTTGCCGGAGGGCTTCGGCAGGTTGAACGAGCGTTCGCCCTGCGCGCCGCCGTCCAGCAGCCTCTCGACCCTGCCAAGGGCGGCCCGCGCCAGGATCAGGCTGCGCCAGAGGCCGACGATCTGCTCGACCGGCTGCAGCCCCCTTCCCAGCAGCAGGCTGGCCGCAAACATCGAGCCGCCGGTGATCTGTCGCTCGATCACCAGATAGGCGCCGAGGCCGAGGATAAGCGACTGCATGGTGAGGCGCAGGAAGCGGATCAGCCCGGACATGACCGCTGCCCGGTCGCTCGCCCGCCCCTGCTGGCCGAGCGCCAGGCCGCGATCGCGCCCCCAGCGCCGGACGAGGCCGTCGATCATGCCCATGGCGCGGATGACTTCCGCGTTCCTGAGGCTCATTTCGGTGAAATTGTAGTTGGCCGTGGCAAGGTCGTTGGCCTGCTTCAGCGGCGCCCGCACGATATATTCGTTGAGCACCGCCATGGCGATGAGAAGCAGCGAGGAGCCCAACGCGAAGAAGCCGAGCCAGGGATGCAGGAGGAAGATGATGCCGATATAGATCGGCGACCAGGGCAGGTCGAACAGGGCATGGATACCGCTGCCGGTGATCACCTGCCGGAAGGTGTCGAAATCGCGGATCGGCTGGCTTGGCGAGGCACCCTGCGACGGGGTCTCGACGGAAGCCGCCAGGATCCTGGCCGAAAGCAGCCGGTCGAGCCGCGCGCTGGCGCGCGTCAGGATCGCGGCGCGCACGAGGTCCAGACCGGCGAGCGCCAGGAACGCCGCAAGCAGCACCAGCGTCAGCATCACCAGCGTCGTCTCGCTGCCGCTGGTGACCACCCGGTCGTAAATCTGCAGCATGTAGAGCGGCGATGCGAGGTAAAGCAGGTTGATGGCCAGGCTGAACACCGCCGCAAACAGGAAATAGCGGCGGCAGGCGCGAAGCGCTTCCCTGATGATTTTAGGCTTGCCGTTCAATTCCAAAACCCCACTCGATACACCTCAGGCCGAGTTTTCAGAGGGGCGAGCCGCCGCTGCCGGCGGCCCGCCTGTCGGTTCACACCAGCTCGCTCGATCCGCTGCCGATGCCCGTCAGCGTGAACTCCGCCGGATTGTAGGTCACGACCGTATGGCCCTCGCCGTCATCGGCGAGTTTGAAGCCGTTGGCATCGTAGGTGCCGAGCAAATGCAGCGTGGCATTGTGTGCGCCGTCCGAGACCGTCAACGTGCCGCCACTGCCATCCTGGCTCGCCTGATAGGCGACGGTCGTTCCGGCACCGAATAGGATGTCATTGAGGTCCAGCTTGTCGTCGTTGGTGATGCCGCCGATCCGTCCGCTGTAGTCGAAGGAGTCGTCGAGCTCCAGCGTGCCGGCCGCATTCTGCGCAAAGGTGACATCCGTCGACGAGGCTGCGCCGAATTCCAGCTTCGACAGGTTGCCGATCGTGGCATCGCCGTCGCCAGTGACTTCGCCGTGGATGACGATGTTGCCGCCATTGGCCGACAGCATGCCGGAATTCGCCAGCCCGCCGGCGACGACCAGGCCGCCTGAACCGGTCGCTTCCAGCGTGCCGGAGTTGGTGACGACGCTGCCGCCGGTGTCGATGACCAGGGCATTCGAGCCAGAGGCGATGATGGTGCCCCTGTTGTCGAGGCCGAGCATGCCATCGCCCAGTTGGCCGGCACCCGAGATCGTGTTGTCGACATTGACGAGCGTAACGTCCGGGCCGGTGCCGGAGATGACGTTGGCCGCGCTGTCGGACAGGACGACCTGCCCGCCGCCCTCAAGGGTCACGCCATGCTGGATGATCTGCAGCAGGGTCTCGGCGCCGGTCGAGTTCAGCGCAATGATGCCGCTGTTGTTGACCGTGCCGCTCAGCGGCAGCAGGGCGCCGTCGCCAATCGTCATGGTGCCGGCGTTGTTCACTCCCGGTGTCTGGTCGAAGACAAAATTGCCGGCGCCGAGCGCGGAGGAGTGCACGCCTTCCAGCGTGATCGACTGGCCGTCGGCGAGCGTGATCACCGCATTGCCGCTCGCGTTGTCCGCGGTATGCGCCTGGACGTCGGCGAAGGTCTGGAAGCCGGAGTAGCCGATGAGGTCGATCTGGTCGGCGGCAGCATCGAAGCTGTGCACGGTATCGTTGCCGATCGGCTGCGAGAAGACGAAGAGATCGTTGCCGCTCGAGCCGGTGAGCACGTCGTCGCCCGACCAGGCAAAGATCGGCGAACCTGGCGCGTAGGCCTCGACGTTGTCGGCGATGAACACGCTGCCCGTGGTGCCGTCGGCATTGGTCCAGGTCATCTGGACGTCGAGCACCGCCGCGCCCACGAAATCGGCAGGCGTTGTTACCGTCAGCTCGTGCACGGCGGAGGACTGCACCGTCCAGGAGCCGTCGGCATTCTGCGTGGCCCCGTCGATGGTCCAGCCGGAAGGCAGATCCTTCACTATGACAGTGACGGCCTGACCATCCGACGGGTCGGTGAGTGCAAGGTTGATCGGCTCGCCGGCGGTGCCGGCGGGCTTGAGGCCGGTTTTGGTTGTCGAGGCGTTTGTGTTACCAGCCGAATCCGAGAAAGCCCCGCTGTCGATCAAAAGAGTATAGGATGAGCCGTTGTTACTCCCGGCGCCTTTGTCCACCTGGAACGTGTATTGAGTATGGGCTGCATTGAAGCTTCCCGACCCGGCTATGACGCTGACATTGGCCAGGCCGGAAACGTGCATCACGTCGGAGAGGTTCACGAAATTTGCGTTGACTGCCGAGGTGAACGTTATCGTGACGGTACTTGGCGTTGAGTTGTTTCCCTGCTTGCCATCTACGACAGAGGAGATCAGCGTTGAGCTGACGTCGGCGGTGCCATTCACCGTAATCGTGACGGTTTGAGTGTCCGATGCGCCGTGGTTGTCCGTGCTTTGGACCGTATAGGTAAGTGTTAGGGACTGGCCGGCAGCAAGGTAATCGAAAGCCTGCGTGCCAGAATTGAAAGTCCAGCTGAGGTTGTGGATGTCTGTCGGGTTGGCGGCCAAGCCTGATGTTGGCGAGACTGCCAGCATTGCCAGAAGCTGGGCGTTGGTCAGGCCGAGACCGGCCGTCGTTCCCGAGGCCACGACAGCCGTGACCGAGGAATTGACCGTGTCTGCAACATCAGCGTCGGTTACCGTCAAGGTACCGTTGGCCGTCAGGCCGGCGTTTGTCTCCGTCAAAGTAGCCGACGCAGTATCGGGAGTTCCGGTTCCCACAAGATGAATATCGGGGTTGTCGTTGGTGCCGGTGATGGTCACCGTCACCGTGCCCGTCGCCGTGCCGTCCTGGCTCGTCACCGTGAAGGTGTCGCTCACCACCTGGCCGGCGGTCAGTTCGTTGTGCGCGTCGTTGCCGGTGTAGGTCCAGGCGCCGTCGGCGTCGATCGAGAAGTCGCCATAGACGCCGGCCGCATTGGTCTGCGCCACCACATGCGCTTCGCCGGTGTCGGGGTCGGTGATCGTCAGCTGGCCGCTGGCGTTCAGCGCCGCTGCCGTGTTGCCCTCGGTCACCGACTTCGA
>NZ_JARTVQ010000030.1:0-900 GCF_029625845.1 Mesorhizobium sp. WSM4898
ATGCCCAAGCCCTATTCGCTCGATTTGCGTGAACGTGTTGTGCGGTTTGTCGAGGCGGGCCATTCTCGGCGTGCGGCGGCGGCACATTTTGAGGTGTCGGTTTCGTTCGTCGTTATCCTGATGAGGAACTATCGAGAGACCGAGAGCCTGGCGCCCAAAGCCAGTGGTGGCCGCCGCCATTCCAAGCTCGATCCGCATCGTGCGTTCCTGCTTGGTTGTGTGGCCGAGAAGGACGACATCACCATGCCGGAGCTTGCCGCCCAACTGGTTATTGCTGCAGGCGTCCAAGTCGCTCCCGCCTCGATCTCACGTTGGCTCATCAGGAACGGCTACCGCTTCAAAAAAAACGCTGCTGGCCAGCGAGCAAGATCGACCCGACATCAGCAAGGCGCGCCAGGAGTGGCGGGCCAAACGCCAGCCGCGGATGCGGCTTGAGCCACATCGGCTGGTGTTTATCGACGAGACCGGAACCACGACGAAGATGACGCGCTTGCGCGGTCGCTGCCTGAAGGGTCGGCGGTTGCGCTCAAAGGCACCGTTTGGACATTGGAAGACGCAGACCTTCATCGCCGGGCTGCGCTGCCATGGGCTTACCGCCCCTTTCGTCGTCGACGCGCCGATGAACCGGCGCATCTTCGAGACCTACGTCGAAACGCAGCTCGCTCCGACGTTGGCAAGGGGCGATGTCGTCATCCTTGACAACCTCGCCGCCCACAAGAGTCCAGCCGCCGAGGCAGCCATCAGGGCAAGAGGCGCATGGCTGCTCTTCCTGCCGCCCTACAGTCCGGATCTCAACCCGATCGAAATGGCCTTCGCCAAGCTCAAGGCGCATCTGCGCGCAAAGGCCATCAGAACCATCGACGCCCTGTGGCAGGCCATCGGCGATATCTGCAATCTGTT
>NZ_JARTVQ010000031.1:0-828 GCF_029625845.1 Mesorhizobium sp. WSM4898
CTCACCATGCGGATGGCAAACCGTCGTTTCACGCGCCTTACCAATGCGTTCTCAAAAAAGTTCGACAACCACGTCCACATGGTCGCGATCTACACCGTCTGGTACAACTTCATAAAGATGCACAAGGCGCTGAAGATGACGCCTGCAATGGCCGCTCGCGTGTCCAAGACGCTCTGGTCTATGGAAAACCTTTGCGAAAAGATGGACGCTGTAGCGCCGAAGCCGGGCAAGCGCGGCCCCTATAAGAAGCGGTAAGATTGTCCGTGGCAGATCGAGATCGTTGGATAGTTCATATCAAGGAGCTTCGCTCCCAAAATGGCGCGAGCCTCCTCGAAGCGGAACGCATCGCCTTGTCAGACCCTCACTGGCGGCGTTGGGTTGAACGCCAAATCAACACAGATGAGCGTTGTCGCAAGTTCGCGCGCGCTCACATGGCAACCAATCGTCAAGCCTCGTTAATCTACAAAGATGGCGATGCGCTGAAAGTGCGCTAGGTCGTGAACTCATAAACGCGGTGGGCGCTGGAAAGGTGAGACGCCACCGGCTAAAGTCGCACTATGAAGCCTGACACGATTACACTGTGGCGGCCGGTTGGCCCAGCCGAACTCGCGCTTATCCGCGAAAGCGGTATGTGTTCGTTCCCACCGCGTCTGCCGGATCAGCCCATTTTCTATCCCGTGCTTTCAGAAGACTACGCAATCAGGATCGCTCGCGATTGGAACGTGCCTCATAGTGGGGCGGGTTTCGTCACGCGCTTTGAGGTGCGGCGTGACTTCCTGGAGCAATACGACGTGCAGGAGGCAGGTGGGCGGGCGCTACGAGAATACT
>NZ_JARTVQ010000032.1:0-777 GCF_029625845.1 Mesorhizobium sp. WSM4898
TTGGCGAAGGCCTTTGATCTGTAGCAGGAGCCGTTGTCGGTCATGACGCGGGCTATCGTGACGCCGAGGCTGGCGTAATAGGCGACCGCGGCCTTGAGGAAGGCGATGGCGCACTCCTTTTTCTCGTCGGGCAGGATTTGCGAGAAGGCGATGCGGGACGCGTCGTCGATGCAGACATGGACGAACTCCCAGCCGGCGCCGCGCGACTTGCCCTTTTGCGGATCGCCGGTGATACGATGGCCGACTTGGCTGAAGCGGCCGAGCTTCTTGATGTCGATATGGATCATCTCGCCGGGATGCTCCCGCTCGTAGCGCCGGACCGGTTCGGCCGGCTCGATATCCCTGAGCCGCGACAGCCCGGCACGCTTGAGAACCCGGCTGACGGTGGCGGGCGAGACGCCGACCTCATGGGCGATGTGCTTGCCGGTCAGCCGCTGGCGACGCAAGGCTGCGATGCGCTCGGCCACGGACTGTTCGGTCAGGCTCGGCATGACGGTGGGCCGCGACGAGCGGTCGACCATGCCGGCCCGCCCTTTGGTCTTATAGCGCTCGACCCAGCGCGCCACGATCTTGGCCGACACGCCATAGACGCGCGCCGCATGGGCTTTGGAAAAAGCGCCTTCTATCACCGATAACGCCATCTCCTCTCGACGCAGCGGTGTGAGACGGGCATTCTTGTGGATGTTCATTCGGACCCTCCGATGGATGCTGAAGCGTGGTAACTCCAGTCTCCTCGGTCCGGTCCGAATGGACAACCTCTCGAAAGCTCACACCTAG
>NZ_JARTVQ010000033.1:0-491 GCF_029625845.1 Mesorhizobium sp. WSM4898
ACCGTCTCGCTCACCGACCAGGACGGCCAGAACGCCACCGGCACGCTCTCCGTCAACATCGTCGACGACGTGCCGACCGCGGTCGCCGACACCGATGCCGTGCCTGCGGGCTCGTTCGCCTCGATCGGCGGCAACGTCATGACCGGCGCGGGCAGCGACGGCAATGCGGCCGGCGCCGACACCAAGGGCGCCGACGGCGCAACCGTGGTCGGCGTCGCGGCCGGCAACACCAATGCCGATCTCGACAGCGCCGCCACCGTCGGCTCCGTCATCCAGGGCACCTACGGCAAGCTGACGCTCAATGCCGACGGCTCCTACACCTATGTCCGCGACGCCGGCACCGCCGGCGGCCATGACGACGTCTTCACCTACACCATCAAGGACGGCGACGGCGACACCTCGCACACCACGCTGACCATCTCGATCGGCAACACGCCGCCGACCATCACCGACCTGACGCCGGCAGCCAATGGCGGCGACGTGACGGTCAA
>NZ_JARTVQ010000034.1:0-373 GCF_029625845.1 Mesorhizobium sp. WSM4898
CATCAGCCGGGTCGGCAGCGGCGGCATGCCGGGGCCGTCCGAATAGACGGCGCCGAAACGCTCCTCCAGCACCGGCCAGTCGATCGCCTGCGCCAGCCGCACCAGCTCGTGCTTCATGTTGATGATTTGGTCGAGCCGGGAGCGGAACAGGTCCTGCTCTCCCGTCTCGCGCTTCTCGCGTGGCCTGGACATTCGCTGTCCCCTCGATTCGCCGCCGCCGAACCGAGTGAATCACGCTCCGCGCCACAAGGGAATCGCAAAACCGAATTGCAGGAAAACAGCGTCCAAATACCGCTAATCCTGCAATTCCAAAGCCGCTATCCGCCTCAATCAACAGGCCAGATCAATGGCTTGCGGATAGTTCACGGCCGAC
>NZ_JARTVQ010000035.1:0-348 GCF_029625845.1 Mesorhizobium sp. WSM4898
CTTTGAAAACCTTCGGCTTCAGGGCCGGTCGGAGCCCGAAGAAGGGCGCTGCCGTCCTGACGATGGTGTCTAGATCGGAAAGTTCCGCCACAAAGCCCAATTGCTCTTGTGCTAGGCTGGGATCGGCGAACAGCCCGGCCGGGTCGCCGGGCCGGCGCGGTTTATAGGCGACCGGGACCGTCCGGCCGGTGACGCGGCCGACGGCCTCGAGGATCTCCTTTATCGAGATGCCTCGGCCGGTGCCGAGATTGACGGACAGGCTGTCGCCGCCGGCCTCGAGATGCATCAATGCCATGAGATGCGCGCGCGCGAGGTCGCTGACGTGGATGTAGTCGCGCACGCATGTGC
>NZ_JARTVQ010000036.1:0-305 GCF_029625845.1 Mesorhizobium sp. WSM4898
CATGACCGACAACGGCTCCTGCTACAGATCAAAGGCCTTCGCCAAGGCCTGCCGCGATCTCGGCCTCAAGCACGTCACGACAAGACCCTATACGCCCAAGACCAATGGCAAGGCCGAGCGCTTCATCCAGACAGCACTGCGCGAATGGGCCTACGCCATTGCCTATCCGACATCCGATCATCGTGCCGCCGAACTGCCTGTCTGGCTGCACAGATACAATTGGCATCGTCCACATGGCAGCCTAAAGTCAAAAACGCCTATCAGTCGCCTCGCCCTGATCGAGGACAACCTGTTGAAGCTCCACA
>NZ_JARTVQ010000004.1:0-409781 GCF_029625845.1 Mesorhizobium sp. WSM4898
ATCTGTTATCCCCAACAGAATGCAGAAACTACTTCACTGCCGCAGGCTATGGACGCACATGAAAATCCGCCGCTCTATATCCAGCAGCAATGGCTCGGCGTCGCGATCTGGGCGGTCATCGCGATCGCGATCGTTGCCTATTACGTGCACGGAAAGCTTTATGCGACGGCCGGCGAAGCGACTTGCCACTGCAAGAATACTCGACCGATGGCGGCGCCTGCTTGGCGCCGTCATCCCAATTTGCGATGATCGGCGAGCACTTCGTCGATCACCCGGCGCTGCCTCCCGACCTCGGCCTGGTTGGCGTCGTGACCGGCAACGGTGATGAGCGCCTTCCACAGCGTCCAGCCGCGTCCGCGCGCCCAGGTCGCGTCATCGACGGCGATGCGCGCGCGGAATGCCTCGCGGCTCTCGCCCTCGAACAGCGTCCAGGCAATCGCCAGATCGCAGGAGGGATCGCCGACGCCCGACGTGCCGAAGTCGATGACAGCGCTCAGACGGCCGTCCTCGACCAGCAGATTGCCTGAGGCGACATCGCCGTGGAACCAGACGGGCGAGCCGTGCCAGCCGGCAGCAAGCGCCGCCTTCCAGACGGCAGTGGCGGCTTGCGTATCGATCCGGCCTTCAAGCGCAGCGATGGCCTGTCTCGCCTCGCCGTCATAGACGGCCAGCGGGCCGCCGCGATAAAAATTGTGCTGGCCAGGTGCCGGCCCCGCGGTCGGATCGATCCGTTTCAGGGCTACGAGGAACTCAGCCAGCGAGACCGCGAACGCGCGAAGGTCGGCGATGTGACCGACTTTCGCCGTCTCGCCTTCGATCCAGCGGTAGACGGACCAGTGCCAGGGATAGCCCGCCGCCGGCTCGCCCATGGCGAGCGGCTCGGGAATCGGCAGTGGCAGAAGCGGCGCAAGCTTGCGCAGCCAGCGATGCTCCTTCTCGACCTGCAGTGCATAGGGAGCAGCACTTGGCAGCCTGACCGCCATCGCGTCGCCGAGATGGAAGGTGCGGTTGTCCCAGCCGCCGAACGCGACCGGCTTCACAGGCAGATGCCGCCATTCGGGAAACTGCGCGTCGACGAGCCGCCGCACGAGAGCGGTGTCGATATCTATCTTCGGGCTGTGCATGTCGTTATCCCAAAACCGCGTCGCTTTTGGGCGACATGGATCAGTTGGGAAACTCCAATCCCATCTCGCGATAGCGCTCGCGGTCATCGCCCCAGTTCTCGCGCACCTTGACGAACAGGAAAAGATGCACCTTCTGCTCGAGGATCTCGGCGATCTCGGCGCGCGCGGCCTGGCCGATGGCGCGGATCGTCTCGCCCTTGTGGCCAAGCACGATCTTCTTCTGGCTCTCGCGCTCGACATAGATGACCTGCTCGATGCGCACCGAGCCGTCCTTCTTCTCCTCCCACTTCTCGGTCTCGACATGCGAGGAATAGGGAAGCTCCTGATGGAGTCTCAGATAAAGCTTTTCACGCGTGATGTCGGCCGCGAGCTGGCGCATCGGCAGGTCGGATATCTGGTATTCCGGATAGTACCAGGGACCGGCTGGAAGCGTCTCGGCAAGATAATCGAGCAGGTCCTTGCAGCCGGAGCCGGTGAGCGCCGAGACCATGAAGGTGCGCTTGAAAGGCACTCTTTCGTTCGCTGCCGCGGCCAAAGCAAGAAGCGTCTCCGGCTTGACCCGGTCGACCTTGTTGAGGACGAGCAGCATCGGCTGCTTGACGTCCTTCAGCCGGTCGAGGATGGCGTCGGCATCGCCTTTGATGCCGCGTTCGGCATCGATCAGCAGCACCACGACATCGGCATCCTTGGCGCCGCCCCAGGCGGTGGTGACCATTGCCGTGTCCAGCCGCCGCCTCGGCTTGAAGATGCCGGGCGTGTCGACGAAGACGATCTGCGCGTTGTGATGCGTGGCGATGCCGCGCACGATGGCTCGGGTGGTCTGCACCTTGTGGGTGACGATCGACACTTTCGCGCCGACCAGCTGATTGACCAGCGTCGACTTGCCGGCATTGGGCGCGCCAATCAGGGCGACGAAGCCTGAGCGCGTAGGAGGCGTTTCGGAGGTTTCGGTGGCGGTCATGCAGCGCTCCATACGCCTTCGCGCAGCAGCAACGCGGCCGCCGCCGCCTGCTCCGCTTCGCGCTTGGAACGGCCGCTGCCGATCGCCGGCGCGAAAGAGCCGACCTTGACGCTGACGGTGAACAGCGGGTCGTGGTCGGGCCCTTCGCGAGCATCCACCCGGTAGGCCGGCACCGCGCCCGACGCCGCCTGGTGCGCCCACTCCTGCAGCTCGGTCTTGGCGTCGCGGCGGGCAGCACCGATCGCCTGCGAGCGCGGCTGCCAGTAGCGATGGATAAACGCGCGGGCAGTCTCAAGGCCACCATCCAGATAAAGCACGGCGATCAGCGACTCCAGCGCGTCGGCACGCAGATTGGTTCGCTTGCGGCCTTCGAGATTGCGCACGTCGGAGCCGGCGCGGATCAGCTCCGGCAGGCCGATCTCCTCGGCGATCTCGGAGAGCGCCTCGGCATTGACCAGCGCGTTGAGGCGAAGCGACAGCTCGCCCTCGGCGGCATCCGGAAAGGCAGCGAGCAGCATGTCGGCCACGACCAGGCCGAGAACGCGGTCGCCCAAAAATTCGAAGCGTTCGTAGTCGACGCCGGCATGCGTCGAACGCGCGCTGGCATGGGTCAGCGCGCGCTGCAGACGCTGGCGGTCGGCGAAGGCGTGGCCGGTGCGCTCGACAAGCGCTTCGGCAAGGGCATCGGCGGTCAAACGCTTGGTCGCCGCCATGACCTTAGTGGACGAGATGGAACAGGCGGCCGGCACGCATCAGCGACGGCCACTTCCAGATTTCCAACGGGCTTGCGCCGTCGGCGATCGAGAAGAAGATGACGTTGGCGCGGCCGACGAGGTTCTCGGCCGGCACGAAACCGACGGTGAAGCGGCTGTCGGAGGAATTGTCGCGATTGTCGCCCATCATGAAATAGTGGCCGGGCGGCACGTCGAACTCGCGCGTGTTGTCGCCGATCGAATTGGCCGTCAGATCGAGCGTGTCATAAGTGACGCCGTTGGGCAGCGTCTCGCGATAGACGTCGACGGGACGGTCGACCTCAGTGATGTCGGGATTGTCGATCTGGCCGACCTTTTCGCGCGGCACGGCGGTGCCGTTGATGAAGAGCTGGCCGTCCTTGACCTGGATCTTGTCGCCGGGCAGGCCGACGACGCGCTTGATGTAGTCGACGGACGGATCCGGCGGGAACTTGAACACGACCACGTCGCCGCGCTTGGGCTCAGAGCCCCAGATGCGGCCGGAGAAAATGTTGGGGCCGAAGGGCAGCGAGTAGCGCGAATAGCCATAGGCCCATTTGGTGACGAACAGATAGTCTCCTTCGAGCAGCGTCGGCCGCATCGAGCCGGAGGGGATGGAGAAGGGCTGGAACAGCAGCGTGCGGATGACAAGCGCGAGCAGCAGAGCCTGGATGATGACGGAAAAGGTTTCCCCAAGCCCGCCGGATTTCTTCTGCGATTTTTCAGCCACGCTCATGTCGTCCTCGATTGTGCGTTGGTTGGTATAGAGTCTCGGCGCGCGCTGGGCAACGTCATGCCGCCCGTGGTCAGATGGAATCAATGTGGCGCTTGTTCGGCGGGCACTGCCTCGATGATCACAAAGGCTTGAGCAAGTGGAAAATCGTCGGTGATGGTGAGGTGGATCAGCGCATGGTGGCCCTTGGGCAGGATTTTTTCCAGCCTGGCGGCAGCGCCGCCGGTGAGCGCCATGGTGGGCGCTCCGCTGGGCAGGTTGACCACGCCCATGTCGCGCCAGAAGACGCCCTCGGCCATGCCGGTGCCAAGCGCCTTGGCGCAGGCCTCCTTGGCGGCGAAGCGCTTGGCGTAGGAAGCGGCACGGGCCGCGCGCTTCTCCGACTTGGCCTGCTCGACCTCGGTGTAGATACGCTGGATAAAGCGCTGGCCGTGCCGTTCCAGGGACTTCTCGATACGTCTGATGTCGATCAGGTCACTGCCGATGCCGATGATCATTCCGCGGGAACTTCCCGTCCGCCCTGCCGGGCCTTCCTGGCTCGCTCGGTCATTCGCCGCTGCCGTTGCGCGCGAAAAGCGGTCATGCCCCACCGCGTGACACCATAGAAGACGAGCCCAAAGACCAAGCCGAGGGGCACCGCGCCGAGAAGCATCGGCTCCAGGATCGGGTGCCACAGCTTGGCGAAGGAAAGCGTGTGCATCATTTCCCCGAGATGCTCCGGCGGCCCATGCCTGGGCAGATGTTCATGCAGGATGAGCTTGCCAGTCTCCCAGGACGCGCCCCAGAGCAGCGGGAAGGACAGCGGATTGCCGAAGAACACCGCACCGAGGGCTGCCGCCACCAGATTGCCGGCGATCACCCAGCAGAGCACGGCGGCGATGATGAAGTGGAAGCCCAGCGGGAAGAAGGAGGCGAAAACGCCTGCCGCGACTCCGGCGGCCACCGAATGGGGCGTCGCTTTCAGCCGCAGAATGCGCTTGGAGAAATACTGAACGGAGCGCGAGAACGAGCGGCGCGGCCATAGGTAAGTACGCACCCGCTCAAGGAGGCCATCAGGCTCTCGGCGTCGAAAAAGCACTCTGTTTCGGTTCCTGGTCCAACACACGCTTCCCTGCCAGCCGGGTCGCGTCAACATATCTTGCGCTTCACCGGCGCAGGAAGGCAACAAAACTTTGCTATAGCGGCGATTGCCAGACCACGGAACAGCGAAACGTCGCCGCGATGGTCTGCCGCAGGCTCTTACATGAGCGCCATTCTGGCGAAACTGAGGAAGACTGGGCAAAGCATGTTTGGCCATTCGTCCTTGCGCGACCGCGGCGCCGAGGTATCGGACGCGGTCAGCCTGGGCTTTTCAGCTAAGTTCGATATTCGCTGACCTCGACCAGGTTGTCGTCGGGATCCCGGAAATAGACCGACATCATCCTGCCGCGACCACCGGTGCGCTCGACAGGTCCGACTTCGACCGCCACACCGTTGGCTTCGAGGCTGGCGCGGATGTCGGCAAGAGGCACCGCAGCAATGAGGCAGAAATCGCCGGAGCCCGGGGTCGGCGCCTTTGCCTTCGGCTCAAAGGTGCGAGCGACCTCGTGCAAGTTGATCTTCTGCGATCCGAACAGAAGCGCGGTCGGCCGGCTCGGCTCGTCCAGCCGCCCCATGCCCAGCACGCGCTGATAGAAGTCGCAAGTCGCTTCGACAGACCGGACCGTCAGGACGAAATGATCGATGCCGGCTATCATGGGGCCTCTGCGCGCTTCGCTGGCAAAGAGATTCAACCGGCACCCTCAGGTGCTTGTTTTCATTCATCGCCAGATCAGATATTTCGGCTTCCCGGCTTAACGGCAGGGATGGCGGCAAGTTCCGGCGGCAGGCGGTCGGGCGGGTAGGCCGGCACCTCATATTCGGCGAGCGCAATCAGCGGCACGCCGACATCGGTCTTGCCGGCCGAGCGGTCGATGATGCAGGCGGCCGCCACCACCTCGGCGCCGAGCTGGCGAAGGCAGTCGATGGTCTCGCGAATCGAGAGACCCGTGGTGACGATGTCCTCGACAATGACGACGCGCGATCCGTTGGCGATCTCGAAGCGGCGGAGCCGGAACTCGCCCCCTTCCCGCTCGACCCAGACCGCCGGCGCGCCGAGATGGCGCGAGGTCTCGTAAGCCGGGATCAGGCCGCCGATCGCCGGGCCGACGACATAGTCGATCCTACCCGGCACCGCTTCACGAATCTTCTCGGCCAGCGCCTTGCACAGGCGCTCGGTCTTGTCGGCATGCATGAAGACGCGCGCCTTCTGCAGGAAGATGGGGCTGCGCAGGCCGGACGTCAGGATGAAATGCCCTTCGAGAACCGCGCCGGCCTCGCGGAAAATGCCCAGCACTTCATCGGTTTTCATTGTTCGCTCCATGCCCTTGGCGAGCGGTGAGTAGTGAGTAGTGAGTCGAAGGGTGAATGGTGAATGGTGAATGGCAGTGAGAGCAACCTATTCACTATTCACATTCACTATTCACTATTCACCCATTCACACGCCGTGCGTCGCTGACGCTCGAATTGTCCTTTAGCTGTGACAGCAGCCGGTTGAGGTGCTTCAGGTCCCAAACCTCGAGGTCGATCAGCATCTCGGTGAAATCGGGCGCGGTGCGCACCATCGACAGCGTGTGGATGTTGGCATCGTTGGACGCGACGACCTGCGCGATGTCGGCGAGCGAGCCCGGCGCATTGATGGCTGTGACCGAGATGCGGGCCGGGAAGCGCTCCTTGGTCCGCTCGTCTATATCCCAGCGCACATCGATCCAGCGCTCGGGCTGGTCGTCGAAAGCCTGCAGGGCCGGCGACTGGATAGGATAAATGGTGATACCGGTTCCCGGCTGGATGATGCCGACGATGCGGTCGCCGGGCACCGCCCCTTCCGGCGCGAAGCGCACCGGCAGGTCGCCGCGCACGCCGCGGATGGGCACCGCACCGTCGCGCTGCTGGTCCTTGCCCTTGCGCGCGGCGCGGCCGGGCATCTGGAACAGCATGCCGGCGGCGTTGCGGATCTTGGACCAGCCTTCCTCGCGCTGCTTGGGCGCCGCGACCGTGACGCGCTCGTCCTTGTAGTCGGGGAAGACTGCTTTCATGACATCGGTCGAGGCAAGCTCGCCGCGGCCGACAGAGGCCAGCACGTCCTCTATGTCCTTGCGCGCCAGGCGATGCAGAACCGGCTTCAGGCTTTCCTTGGTGAAGTTCTTGCCGGCGCGCTCGAAGGCGCGTTCGAGGATGCGGGCGCCGAGCCCGGAATATTGCTTGCGGATGGCATTCTTGGTGGCGCGGCGGATGGCGGCGCGCGCCTTGCCGGTGACAACGACCGATTCCCAGGCTGCCGGCGGCACCTGCGCCTTGGAGCGGATGATCTCGACCTCGTCGCCGTTCTTCAACTCCGTCATCAGCGGCATGATGCGGCCGTTGACCTTGGCGCCGACACAGGTGTCGCCGACATCGGTGTGGACGGCATAGGCGAAGTCGATGGGGGTGGCGCCGCGCGGCAGGGCGATCAGCATGCCCTTGGGCGTGAAGCAGAACACCTGGTCCTGGAACAGCTCGAGCTTGGTGTTTTCCAGGAAATCCTCGGGATTGTCGCCCTCGGCCAGTTGCTCGATGGTGCGGCGCAGCCAGGCATAGGCGTTGGTCTCCTTGGAGATCGCGTGCGCTGCGCCGTTCGGCTTGCCGCCGCTGTCCTTGTAGATCGAATGCGCGGCGACGCCGTATTCGGCGATCTTGTTCATCTCGCGGGTGCGGATCTGCAATTCGACGCGCTGGCGCGACGGGCCGACAATGGTGGTGTGGATCGAGCGGTAGTCATTCTGCTTCGGCGTCGAGATGTAATCCTTGAAGCGGCCAGGCACCATCGACCAGGTGGTGTGGATGGCGCCAAGCGCGCGGTAGCAGTCCTCGACGGTGTCGACGATCACACGGAAGCCGAAGATGTCGGAGAGCTGCTCGAAGGAGAGCGCCTTGGCCTCCATCTTGCGGAACACCGACCAAGGCTTCTTCTGCCGGCTTTTGACGCCGGCTTTGATCGCGTGTTTTTCGAACAGGCCGGACAGCGCCTTCTCGATCTCGTCCAGCACCCCCTTGTTGCGCTCGAAGATTTCGGCGAGCCGCGCGGTGACGGCGCGATAGGCTTCCGGATTGATGTAGCGGAACGCGATCTCCTCAAGTTCCTCGCGCATGCCCTGCATGCCCATGCGGCCGGCGAGCGGCGCATAGATATCCATCGTCTCCTCGGCGATGCGCAAGCGCTTGGACTCGGGCATATGGTCGAGCGTGCGCATGTTGTGCAGGCGATCGGCGAGCTTGACCAGCAGAACGCGAATATCCTCGGAGATCGCCAGCAGCAGCTTGCGCAGGTTCTCGGCCTGCTCGGCCTTCTTGGAGACGAGGTCGAGCTTCTTCAGCTTGGTCAGTCCCTCGACCAGCTTGCCCATCTCGGGGCCGAACAATTCATCGATCTCGGCCCTAGTGGCGGTCGTGTCCTCGATCGTGTCGTGCAGCAGGGCAACGGCGATGGTCGCCTCGTCCATATGCATCTCGGTGAGGATGGCCGCCACTTCCAGCGGATGCGAGAAATAGGGATCGCCCGAGGCGCGCTTCTGGTGGCCATGCTTCTGCATGGCGTAGACATAGGCCTTGTTGAGCAGCGCCTCGTTGACGTCAGGCTTGTAGCGCTGCACGCGCTCGACAAGCTCATACTGACGCATCATGGGCGAAATCTCGCGGTGATGAAATGATTGATGCGCCGCACCGGCGTGCGACGCATCCCATAGATAGCCACGAAACTGACGATACGGAAGTCCCGGATGCTTGATCCAGGCCCGTGTCCAAGAGCTTAGTAGTCGTCGCTCTTTTCCGGCGGCACCAGACCCTCGATGCCGGCCAGCAGGTCTTCCTCGCTCATGCGGTCGAAGGCGATGTTCTCTTCGGCATCGTCGGTGTCGGCAGCAGCGGTGGCAGCGCCGGTCTGATCGGCGATGGCCTCGCCCTCGGCCTCCGGCTCGTCGACCTCGACATGCTTCTGCAGCGAGTGGATCAGGTCTTCCTTGAGGTCGTCCGGCGACAGCGTCTCGTCGGCGATCTCGCGCAGCGCAATGACCGGATTCTTGTCATTGTCGCGAGGAACGGTGATCTGCGCGCCCTGGCTGATCTGGCGGGCACGGTGGCCGGCGAGCAGCACGAGCTCGAAACGGTTGTCGACCTTGTCGATGCAATCTTCAACGGTTACGCGGGCCATGGACTGCCCCTTTCATGCGTGGATTTGATGGAAAACTGGCGGGCTCCATAACAAGGACGCCGCCGAAATACAAGCTTTATGGCGGGCACCGCCGAAGCACGAGCCCCTGTCCGCTCAATATCGGACTTCGCCTTGCTTACCTGGTGCCGATCACAATTGCTTGCAATGCGCGCCCTGCCCTTGGATATCCATAAATCTGGCGTTATCTCGAAAGGGGCGGGAAGAGGGACCATTATCGGGCCTACCCGTCACGTCCTTTTAGACGACAGAAATTTTTGAAAAGGGATATTTTTCAATGTTCGATCCCCGTGAAAAGATCGCTCTTTTCATCGACGGCGCCAACCTCTACGCCACCTCGCGGGCGCTGGGCTTCGACATAGACTACCGCAAGCTTCTGTCGAGCTTTCAGAAACGCGGCTACCTGCTCAGGGCCTATTACTACACCGCGCTGGTCGAGGATCAGGAATATTCCTCGATCCGGCCGCTGATCGACTGGCTGGACTATAACGGCTTCAAGGTGGTGACCAAGCCAGCCAAGGAGTTCACCGACTCGACCGGCCGGCGCAAGATCAAGGGCAACATGGACATCGAGCTCACCGTCGATGCGCTGGAGCTTGCCGATGTCGTCGACCACTATGTCATCTTCTCCGGCGACGGCGACTTCCGCACGCTGGTCGAGGCGCTGCAGCGGCGTGGCCGCAAGGTGTCGATCATCTCGACCATGGCCTCGCAGCCGCCGATGATCTCCGACGACTTGCGCCGCCAGGCCGACCACTTCATCGACCTCATGACGCTGAAGCATGAAGTCGGCCGCGATCCATCGGAACGGCCGGTCCGCCGGCCTGAGCCAGCTGAAGCCGACGAGGACGATTATTGAGCGCGGCAGCCTTGAGCGCTGCGCCCTCCCCCGAGCCTGACCGCGATTGTCCGCTTTGTCCGCGGCTGCACGACTTCATCGCCGCCTGGCGCCAGCGCGAGCCGGGCTGGTTCAATGCACCGGTGCCGACCTTCCTGCCGCCGGAGGGCGAGGACTCGGTCAGGCTCCTCATCGTCGGGCTGGCGCCCGGCCTGCGCGGCGCCAACCGCACCGGGCGTCCCTTCACCGGCGACTATGCCGGCGACCTGCTCTACGCAACGCTGATCGCTCAAGGGTTGGCGCGCGGGGAATTCAAGGCCAGGCCCGATGACGGGCTGGAGCTCGTCGGCACCGCGATCACCAATGCGGTGCGATGCGTGCCGCCGGAAAACAAGCCGGTCGGCGCCGAGATCGCCACCTGCCGCACCTTCCTCAAACCGACGATCGCGCGCTTTGCCAATCTGCGGGCCATCCTGACGCTGGGCTCGATCGCGCATCAATCGACGGTGCGGGCGCTGGGCGGGCGCGTCGCCACCCTTCCGTTCCGCCACGGCGGACGCCAGCAGGCCGGCGGCATCACGCTGTTCTCCAGCTATCACTGCTCGCGCTACAACACCAACACCGGTGTCCTGACGGAAGCGATGTTCGTCGATGTCTTCAAGGAGATAGCAGCCTTCCTGAAGAGCTAGGGTCCGGCGCCGCGGCAAACAACTCCGACAGCCTCGCCGGCCCGCCCTTCAGCACATTCAGGTCGACGTCGCCGTCGATGCCGTCGACACGGCCTGTGTCGAGATATTGCCAATAGACCCAGTCGTCGTCGTTCAGCGGCCCCCGCACAGAGCGCAGCCAGCGCTGGCGAACCGCGATATGAGCGGCATAGGTCGGTGCCGTCTCATCGGTAATATAGAGAATGGCCGGCTTGCCGTAAGCCGCCTCGACCGGGCCAAGGAATGCCAGCAGTTCGGCGTTCAGCTCGGCGGGCGAAGGGCGTCGCGGACAATTGCCGTGGAACTCGATGTCGACTACCGGCGGCAAGAGCTGCTCGCCGCGCGGCACGACCGAGATGAAATTCCTGGCCTGGTCGGCACCCGGGCGGCAGAAGGTGAAGAAATGATAGGCGCCGACAGCGAGGCCCGCCGCGCGGGCCTGGCGCAAATTCTCAGCAAAGGCATCATCGACATAGTCACCACCTTCCGTCGCCTTGATGATGGCGAAGACGACATCGTCGGCCGCGACGCGCGGCCAGTCGATCCTGCCCTGGTGATGCGAAACATCGATGCCCCTTATGGGGAATTCGCTGCGATCCGGCGGGAAAGCACGGGGTCGGAAAAAGCCCTCTGCCCATGTGGCAAGCGCCAGAACCACGAAAGCCAGGGCCAGGGCAATCAAGCCGTTCCTCAAGCCTTGGCTCCCTGCTCGCCTTGCCCGCATATCGAAGGTGGCTTTATCCGCGCTCCTTAAGGAGCCGCCCCTTCTCGCGCGACCAGTCGCGCTGCTTTTCGGTCTCGCGCTTGTCGTGCAGCTTCTTGCCGCGGGCGATGGCGAGCAGGAGCTTGGCGCGGCCGCGATCGTTGAAATAGATTTTCAGCGGCACCAGCGTCATGCCTTCGCGCTCCACGCTCTGGGCAAGCTTAGCCATCTCGCGCTTGCTGACGAGCAGCTTACGGCGCCGGCGCGGCTCGTGGTTGAAGCGGTTGGCCTGGAGATATTCCGGCAGATAGGAATTGATCAGCCAGATCTCGCCGCCTTCGGCGGAGGCGTAGCTCTCCTGGATGTTCGCCTGGCCCTGGCGCAGCGACTTGACCTCGGTGCCGGTCAGCACCAAGCCGGTCTCGATCGTGTCGAGCACCTCGTAGGAAAAGCGCGCCTTGCGGTTTTCGGCGACCGTCCTGTTGTTGGGGTCGGCTTTCTTGACTTGATTCATAATGCGGAGAGGTGGCGCCTCATCCCTAATTAATCAAGCCGGCGTGCTTCAGCGCCGCGTCGAGCTTCTCGGCGGTCGAAGCTTCGACCGTCACCAGCGGCGAGCGGACCACGTTCTCGACCTTGCCCAGCTTCGACAGGGCGTATTTGGCGCCGGATACGCCGGGCTCCACGAAAATTGCTTTATGCAGCGGCAGGAGACGATCCTGCAGTTCTAGCGCCTTGGCGCTGTCGCCGGAGAGCGTGGCTTCCTGGAACTCGGCGCAAAGGCGCGGCGCGACGTTCGACGTCACCGAGATGCAGCCGACGCCGCCATGCGCATTGAAGCCGAGCGCGGACGCATCCTCGCCGGAAAGCTGGATGAAATCCTTGCCGCAGCTCATGCGCTGTTCCGAGACGCGCTCGACCTTGCCGGTCGCATCCTTGACGCCGGCGATGTTCTTGAAGTCGTGGCGCAGCCTGCCCATCGTCTCCGGGGTCATGTCGATCACCGAGCGCGGCGGGATGTTGTAGATGATGATCGGCAGCTTGGTTGCCCTGGCAACGGCTGCGAAATGCTCGTAGAGGCCGCGCTGGGTCGGCTTGTTGTAGTAAGGCGTGACGACCAGGGCTGCATCGGCGCCTGCCTTTTCGGCATATTGCACCAGGCCGACGGCTTCCTCGGTGTTGTTGGAGCCGGCGCCGGCCACAACTGGAACCCTGCCCCTGGCGACCTCGATGCAGACCTTGACGACATTGCGGTGCTCGTCATGCGACAGCGTCGGCGACTCGCCGGTGGTGCCGACGGGCACGAGGCCCTTGGTGCCCTCGGCGATCTGCCATTCGACAAACGCGCGAAAGGCTTTCTCGTCGAAACGCCCGCTCTTTTCGAACGGTGTCACGAGCGCAGTCAGCGAGCCTCTCAGCATATTGTCCAAACTCCTTGGGACTTTGTTGGTCTAAGCATGTCGCTCTCCCAAAGCCGGGTGCCCACTTTGGGCGACATGCATCAGCGTTTTGTCGATGCGTTAATTTCGGCGCCTTCTAATCGAAAGCGAAGCCGCGCACCATAGTCTCGACACGGTTCAGCGGCAAGCATTGCTGTAGTGCCAGCAAGCGTAATTCGAACGGCCTCGATAACCTTTTGTTTACGAGCCTTTCACGACCTAAGTTTAGGCTCCGGGTCGGCCTCGAAGGCCCAGCCTGCTGACAATGTGCCGGGGTGGAACATGCCGACAAATCGGCCTCATCTGTTCGCGCTTTTGAGCGCGGCCGTCGCGCTGATACCGGGTATGGCGATCGGCGGCAGCGTCGACGTGCGTGTGACGGCGGCGATTGCCGCGCCGGGCTCGCCGTCGGCCGCGGACCAGGCGCAGCAGCCTCAGCCCCCGGCCAGCATCGCGCAATTGAAGAGCGGTCTCGACGCGCTCGCGGTGAACAACATCGCCGCGGCGCGCAATGCTCGCGACACGCTGCCCGCCACCTCGCTCGACCGGCACATTCTGGCCTGGGCGATCGCGCTCTATGGCGGCGACCAGGTGCCGAGCGGCGAAATCGCCGATGCCGCCAAGATGCTGCCTGGATGGCCGGGCACGATCGCGCTGCGCAGGAACAGCGAGCGCGCGCTCTATCGCGAGAACCCGCCGCCGCAAGTGGTGGTGCGGGCCTTCGGCCGCAGCCAGCCGCTGACGCCGGAAGGCGTGATCATCCTTGCCCGCTCGCAGGTGGCGCTGGGCGATCAAGCGGCGGCGCGCGCAGTGCTGGTGCCCTTCTGGCGCACGGAGAAGCTGGATGCCCAGGACGAAACTTCCATCATCAAGGAATTCGGCACGCTGATCCCTGCGGCCGATCATCGCTATCGCATGGAGCGCATGTTCTATGCCGACCGGCCGTCCTCGGCGCTGCGCGTCGCCGGCATTGCCGGCGCCCAGCAACTGGCGGATGCCTGGGTGGCGGTCGATAAAGGCGAAAAAAACGCGGCGAAACTGTTGAAGGCGGTGCCGGCGGCGCAGCGTTCGGCCGGCTATTTCTTCGCCGAGGCAGAATATCTGCGCAAGCAGCAAAAACTTGCCGATGCCGCGGCAGTCGTGATGAAGGCGCCGACCAATCGCGACGCGCTGGTCGATCCCGATGCCTGGTGGGTGGAGCGGCGCGTTCTTTCGCGCGAGCTGGTCGATCAGGGCGACATAAAGACCGCCTACAAGATTGCCTCCATGCATGCGGCCGAAAGCGCGGCCAGCGCCGCGGAAGCCGAGTTCCATGCCGGCTGGTATGCATTGCGCGGTCTCAACGACCCGGCAGCGGCCGCCTCGCATTTTTCACGCATCGCCGAGCTCGCCCAGGGACCGGTGTCGCTGTCGCGCGCCTATTACTGGCTTGGCCGCGCCGCGGAAGTCGGCGGCCCGGGCAGCGCCAAGGACTATTTCACCCGGGCAGCCAGCTACGGCACCACCTTCTACGGCCAGCTTGCCGGCGAGCGTGTGGGCCTCAGAACCTTGAGCATCGTCCATCCCACTCCCAGCGCGGCCGACCGCCAAAGCTTCGAGGGCCGCGAGGCGGTGAAAGCGATCAAGCGGCTGCAGGAGGCAGGGTATGACCGCTATGCCGAGACGCTCTACCGCGACCTCGCGGGGCAGCTGACCAGCCCCGGCGAGCTTGCGCTGCTGGCGGGGCTTGCCGAAAAACAGGGCAACCATTTCATGGCGCTGAAGGTCGGCAAGATCGCCGCCCAGCGCGGCATCGATGTGG
Source organism: Mesorhizobium sp. WSM4898 (assembly GCF_029625845.1). Classification (NCBI taxonomy): domain Bacteria; kingdom Pseudomonadati; phylum Pseudomonadota; class Alphaproteobacteria; order Hyphomicrobiales; family Phyllobacteriaceae; genus Mesorhizobium; species Mesorhizobium sp. WSM4898. The sequence goes on from NZ_JARTVQ010000004.1 coordinate 14,319, forward strand.
GTGCGCTTTCGCATCCGTTGGGTGTCATTCCCGATTCGGCCGATATCTCCGGCTCCGGCAAGGCGCTGGCCTATGCCATCGCCCGCCAGGAGAGCGAGTTCAATGTCGCGGCGATTTCCAGCGCGGGCGCGCGCGGCCTCTTGCAGTTGATGCCGGGTACCGCCAAGCAACTGGCGAAGAAGGCCGGCATGACCTTCTCGCAAACGCGGCTGACGACCGATGCCGGTTACAACGCGACGCTGGGGTCAGCTTTTCTCGGCGAGCAGCTCGACCGCTTCAACGGCTCCTATGTGCTGACCTTCGCGGGGTACAATGCCGGCCCAAACCGCGCCGCCCAGTGGGTGGCGAAATACGGTGATCCGCGCGGCAAGGACGTGGACGCCGTCGTCGACTGGGTCGAGCGGATCCCCTACACGGAAACAAGAAGTTACGTGCAGCGCGTGATGGAGAATTATGAAGTCTACAAGATGCGTATTTCCGGCAAATACGACATCGTCGGGGATCTGGTGAACGGGCGGAGTTGATCGCCGTGGGGCGTATGCAAGCCTCAGGTTGGCGATCCTTCGCGCCCCTCTGTCCTGCCGGACACCTCCCGCACTTGGAGATTGGCAGTTTCGCTGCCGGCTCGTTCATGCCGCTTTGGCGATGGGTAAAAGCTTAGATGACAGTCAATCCCCTTGCGGGGAGATGTCCGACAGAACAGAGGAGATGCTGTCCCGCCAGCGTGGCAAGGTTGTGTAACGTGCCTTCCCATCATTTGACCGCGGCCGCCCTCGCCTGTAGCTGTCGGTCACCTCAGCGAGGAGCAGCATCCCGATGGCGAGCGACGGTTTCTCCGACTTCTTCTATGCCGCACCCGATGGGCTGAAACTGCATGCCCGCATTTATGGCGAGGCGAACGGTGGCTGGCCGATCGTTTGCCTGCCCGGCCTCACCCGCAATGCGCGCGACTTCCATGAGCTCGCGCTTTACCTCTCCGGCAAGGCGAAGACGCCGCGCAAGGTCGTCGCTTTCGACTATCGCGGCCGTGGCCGATCCGACTACGATCCCGACATCAGCCACTACAATGTCGGCGTCGAAGCCGGCGACGTGCTCGCTGGCTTGTCAGCGCTGGGTATCGAAGAGGCTGGCTTCATCGGCACCTCGCGCGGCGGACTGATCATCCATGTGCTCGGCGCGCTGAAGCCGGCCGCCTTGAAAGCCATTGTCCTCAACGATATTGGCCCGGTGATCGAGGCGGAAGGTCTGGCCCATATCCGCTCATATCTCGATCGCGCGCCGAGGCCGAAGACATTCGCCGAGGCGGTCGACACGCAGCGGCGCGTGCATGGTGCCGGCTTCCCTGCGCTCACCGATGCCGACTGGGCGCGTATGGTTGGCGCCATCTGCCGCGACACGGATGCCGGGCTGGTGCCCGATTTCGATCCTGCCCTGGTCGAGACCCTGGCCAATGTCGACTTCAGCAAGCCACTGCCGGATCTTTGGCCACAGTTCAACGCGCTTGCCGCCGTGCCGTTGCTCGCCATACGCGGCGGCAATTCGACGCTTCTCTCCACCGCGACGATCGAGGAGATGGCAAAGCGTCATCCCGGCATGGAGACGATCACGGTGGAAGGCCAGGGACACGCGCCCTTGCTGGAAACCGGCAACCTGCCGAAGAAGATTGCGGATTTCCTCGATCGCGCCGAAGTCAAGTCCACGTAAAGTAAAGCCCGAGACTAACTCCGCCCCGGGCCTGTTTTTGAAATATAGATTCCCGGCGCGTGTCGTGCCGCCTATTTGCCCTTCGAGCTCTTTCGGCCTGCCTTCGCCGGCTCCGAGCCGCTCTCCTTGCGGGCGGCTTTGGTCGGTGACGGCGTGGTCAACGGGGACGCAAACACCGAGTTCTCTGCCGGCCGCGGCGCCTCTTCGGCGCGCGGCTTCTCGAGCACCACGACGCAGCCATCGAGGTCGTTGGTGGCGAGGTGCGCGTAACGCATGGTCATCGACAGCGTCTGGTGGCCGAGCCACATCTGCACGCGCCGGATATCGATGCCGCCCTGGACGAGTCGCGAAGCGCAGGTGTGGCGCAGGATATGCGGCACCACCTGCTCATCGGCGCCAAGACCGACTTCGGCCTTCGCCTCGTTCCAGATGGCGCGGTACTGCGCCTGGGTGAGCTTGGTGAACGGACCCTTTGGCCGGCGGCCTTCGGTGGTCGGCGGCAGCTTGATCACCTCCTTGACCCGTTCGGTCATCGGGATGGTGCGGCTGCGGCCCGACTTTGTGATCCAGAAGCTGACGCGGTGTTCCTGGATGTCGTTCCAGATCAGGCCGAGCGCCTCGCCGAGACGGCAGCCGGTGTCGACCAGGAAGACGGAAAGTCTGTAAGCATCCTCGCTGCGGCTCTTGATGGCGGCGAACAGCCTTGTCTCTTCGTCCCTTTCGAGGAAACGAATCCGTCCCGCCCGCTCCTTCTGGCGGCGGAACTCGGGCAGGCTGTGGATATCTCCCATCTTATGAGCCTTGCGCAGCAGCTTGCTGAGTGCAGCCATCTTGCGATTGATGGTTGCGTTGCTGTTCCCGCGCTGGCGCAAGGTGCCGACAAGATTGTCCAGGGTGTTCTGGTCAAAGGTGCTGAAACGCTCTCCCAGAAGGATCTCGTCTATTTCACCGATGAATGAGCTGACATTGTATTTATGCCGCCCATCATCCCAGAGTATATCCCGGTATGCTGTAAAGAGCTCACTGACCCTGTACGATTTTACTTCCCGGATCTTGTTATAGGTGTACCTAAACTTCGAATTCTGAGAAGAAAATACCGCAAAATGACCAGAGGGCTCCCCCTCTTGAACCGCTTCGTTCGACATTTTTAGCCACACCCCCTGTGGTTAAGGGACCAGCCCTAACCGCTCGGGAGCATCCTTTCAAGAGTTTTTCGAGTCTGGCCTCCGACCCCATCCGCCGATGGCGGATCCCACAAAGTCGCTCTACAGACCCGATCAGCTTACCGTTTTCACCCCCATCCTTTCGTTGCGTCGATCCATCGCGAAAAGCAAAACGGCCCGGGCGCAGAGATGCCCGGGCCGGATTTCAGTTGTAGCAGTCCAGCCCTTAGAAGGAGCGCTGGAAGCGGAGCATGCCGCCGACGCTGTTCTTCTTGTCAGCGCCGGTCCAGTTGAGCCTGTCGGTGCTGGTGGCGAAATCGTCGAACCTGCCAGCGTGCAGGTAGTCGACTTCGGCCGTGATCGTCATGCCGGGAACGATGTCGTAAGCGACGTTCGCGGCGATGCCGAGATTCTTCCATTCATCATAAGACGCCTGGAGGTTGAACGAGGTCTTCTCGTTGAACTTGTAGGTGCCGCCGCCCCAGACTGCCCAGTTGCCGCCCCACTGCTTGTAGAAGCCGCGGCCACCGGCCGGGATCGCCCAGGTCGCGTCGCTGAGGTTGTCGTCGGTGCCGTAGCCAGCCATGATGAACAGCGAGATCGCGTCGGTGGCGTTCACGTCCAAGCGAACCTTGCCGGCCACTTCTTCATAGTTGCTGTCGTAAGCGATGACGCCAGTGATGGCGCCCCAGCCCTGCGTCCACTTCAAGCCGCCGACGACGTGCGGAACATAGCTGTCGATGGTGCCGATAACGCCCGAACCTTCTTCGAGCGAGAGGACTGCCGAGAAGCCGTTGCCGGCGTCGAAGTAGTACTGGACGACGTTGGTGTCGAAGTCGCCGTACGGGACCAGCGTATCGTTGATGACGTTGCCGGCGTAGCCGATGAACGTATTGAAGGCCGATTCGTCCTTACCGACGCGGAGGCCACCGAGCTGGATCCAGGCGAAGTTCAGCGAGACGGCCTTGTTGCCAGCGGGATTGCCGAGGAGGGCGGTACCGCCGCCGGTCGTCGCGGTGACGGCGCCGAAGCCGTTGCGGTTGCCGAAGTTGAAGCGCGTCTCGGTATAGGTCTTCAAAGTGCCGAGCTCGGTTTCCTGGCCGGTCCAGGTCTTCAGCGTGAAGCGGGCGTTCTTGTAGAACGTATCCTGCTCATCGCCGTCCTCGTGGTCGAAGGACCTTGCGCCGGTGAACGAGCCGACGTCGCCGACGCCGATGTCGTAACGGACATAGCCGCCGATGCGCAGGCAGGTTTCGGTGCCGGGGATGTAGAAGTAGCCCGAACCGTACACGTCGCAGATCTTGACGTATTCAGCCGGTTCCGGCTCGGCGACAGTCACCGCGTCGGCGGCGCGAGCACCGGAAACTGCGATCAGGGCCGCAGCTGAGCCGAGAAGAAGGCTCTTGATGTTCATTTTCTGACCTCCAGTCAAAAGTTAAAAAACGGGTCTGGGTATTTTTTGCTGAAGGACAGCGTTCCCTGCCCCATCCCCACTTACCGAAAAAGATGCGCACCGCGCCGCTCCTTCGAACGCGACCTTTACCCAGGCGGCGGCGTCGTTCAACCATGATCGTATCGGCAGAAGCCCCGTCCAGACGCTATCACCGGACGTTGTTGCACAAATGACACGATTTGGCCTCACTCCGAAAGTTCTCATTAACCATTAAGGCCTGCAGCCGGGCGAATCCGGCGATGGCGGCCGAAATTGCGGCGCCAGCTGCGAGTCGCCGGCCGGGAATCGCCATGGAATCGCCGCATGAGGCCATCCCTATTGCCGCCGATGCCAAATTTTCGGCGATTATGGCGCCGGCTTGTTGATTGTGGCGGCGCTTTTCTTTATCCAGCGGCGCGACGGAGAGGTGGCCGAGTGGTCGAAGGCGCTCCCCTGCTAAGGGAGTAGAGGTCAAAAGCTTCTCGTGGGTTCGAATCCCATCCTCTCCGCCATCCTGCTTCGCGCTGCGCGCTTCGCAGGACAAGCCCTACAGTTCGTGCGAAGCAGGATGGCGGAGAGGATGCCCTCCGAAGCCTTGGCGAAGGAGGGCCGGTTCGTGTGAGTACGCATGCCTGATTGAGAGCGAGGCTTTCGTAGGCGAGCGTTATATCGGCATAACATCGGACCTGCGGCGACGATTGCTGAGCATAACGCCGGAACGTCCAGTCACACTTCCAAATTTCTCCCGTGGCGAATCGTGACCTACATGGCCTTTTCAAGCCGAGCAAAGGCGACTTCGTTCGAGCGCTATCTCAAATCGGGATCCGGGCACGCGTTCGCCAGCAAACGCCTGTGGTAGCGGCCACTCGGCAAAAAAATACAGCAATAACAAAGCACTGGCACCGGTGACAGTCGAGTGAAATCGACGCTGCCGTTCGATTCTGACTGGAGGTCAGAAAATGAACATCAAGAGCCTTCTTCTCGGCTCAGCTGCGGCCCTGATCGCAGTTTCCGGTGCTCGCGCCGCCGACGCGGTGACTGTCGCCGAGCCGGAACCGGCTGAATACGTCAAGATCTGCGACGTGTACGGTTCGGGCTACTTCTACATCCCCGGCACTGAAACCTGCCTGCGCATCGGCGGCTATGTCCGTTACGACATCGGCCTCGGCGATGTCGGGTCGTTCGACGGCGCGAAGTCATTCGACCATCAGAATGGCGACGACCACAGCACCTGGTTCAAGAATACCCGCTTCACGCTGAAGACCTGGACAGGCCAGGAGACCGAGCTCGGCACTTTGAAGACCTATACCGAGACCCGTATCAACTTCGGCAATCATAACGGCTATGGCGCCTTCGACACAGCCGGCGACCCGATCGGCAATCCGGCCGAAAACAAGGGCATCACGCTGAACTTCGCCTGGATCCAGCTCGGAGGCCTCCGTGTCGGTAAGGACGAATCGGCCTTCGATACGTTCATCGGCTACGCCGGGAACGTCATTAACGATACGATCGTCCCCTACGGCGATTTCGACACCAACGTCGTCCAGTACTACTTCGATGCGGGCAACGGCTTCTCGGCGGTGGTCTCGCTGGAAGAAGGCGAAGGTCCGGTCGGCACGATCGACAGCTACGTTCCGCATGTTGTCGGCGGCGTAAAGTACACGCAGGGCTGGGGCGCCATCACCGGCGTCGTTGCCTATGACAGCAACTACGAGGAAGTGGCCGGCAAGGTTCGCCTGGACGTCAACGTCAGCAACGAACTGTCGCTGTTCGGCATGTTCGGTTACGGCACCGACGACAATCTCAGCGACCCAACCAACACCATCGACGCTCATGACCGCGGCTTCTATAAGATCTGGGGCGGCAACTGGGCATTCTGGGCCGGCGGCACTTACAAGTTCAACGAGAAGACCTCGTTCAACCTCCAGGTATCAGGCGACCAGGACAAGAACTACGGCGTGGCGGCAAACGTTGCCTACGACATCGTCCCCGGCTTCACGGTCACGGCCGAAGTCGACTATGACCATTTCGGTCGCTTAGACGACTGGAATAGCGGCGCAGACATCACTAACTGGACCAATGCCGACAAGAAGAACAGCGTCGGCGGCATGCTCCGCTTCCAGCGTTCGTTCTAATCAGCAGCGTCCAACTGAAATCGAAACCCGGCGGGCAACTGCCGGGTTTTCTCTTTTCTGCGGCAGTTCCTCAAAGCACCATTGCGCAGTGCTGCACTCGGTAGGATGGCAGACATCCGCCGATCACGCCCGGATCCTGGTATCCGCCGCTTCCCTCCTTGCTTCGCCAGAGAATGATGAAACAATGAACGTTCCGCCAATCGCCACACGAGCAATTTTGCGTTGTACCCTTCCGGCCAGAATTTCTCTACTAGGAAACTAAATTACAGGTCAACCTCAGCCAAATTGCCCAGGGCTTCGATCAGCGGTTGGATCTCGCCTTCATAGTTCTTCCAACGCTTGACGGACGACTTGTATATCGGCTGGCGAACCTGCCAACGGCTGTAAGTATTTACCGAGCCGTCCCTATCGAAAAAGCGCAAGCAGGCATCGTCCCAGGGCAGCCCGAGATAATCTATGAGACGACGCGACTGCTGCTCTTGATCCTCGATCATTGTTTCGTATCGGTTCTCAAAAATGCGGCCCGGGAAAATACTTTCCCAGTGACGCATCAGTCGAACATACTCCCGGTAGTAAAGTCCCAGCGTCTGAAGGTCGCCACTGTAGCTGTGCGCCTCACTGAATTGCAGCACGAAACAGGAGATGCAATTGTCGATAGCATCGCGGCGGCAATGAACTATACGCGCGTTGGGAAACAGAATGCCGATCAGGCCGATCAACTCGAAATTGTGGGGCATCTTGTCGACGATTCGGAGCGCGGCGGGACTCCGCTCGCGGAGATAGGACAGGTGCTCCTCGGCCAAAGTCCTGGTCAGATCCGGAGTAATCGTCGCGACGGATTTGCCGAGGCTTGCGTCGGAGCCTTCTTTGAGGCCTATCGCATTGGCCATTCGTCTAAGCTTGCTGAGCTCGCCGGCGCCATGAACCTCAGGATGGCTGGCGCAGATCTGCTCCGTCAGCGTCGTGCCCGAGCGAGGCATGCCGACGATGAATACAGGTACCTCCGAGGGGTTGCCGTGAGCCGCCAATGAAGCCACCAGTTCCGGCGTAAAGATTTCGATCGTGGCATCGACCCAGCGACGGTAGTTTTCCAGATCGAATTTTTGGCCCCTGGCTTGATTCCCTTGCTTGAAGTGGTCCATCGCTTCCTTGTAGCGACGGAGGTCGTTGAGTACCTTTCCGGCGGCGTGATGGAGCACTGCCGCTCCGTGCGACCCATGGCCCGGGTCTCGGAGCTCCGTTAGGATTGCCGCGAGCTCCGCGGGCTCTTCGGCGAATTTGCGCGTGTGTGCTAGTGCATTGTAGGCGGTTGGTACCGCGATGCGCCGCTTTATCGCCTCTTTCAGATGAACTGCGGCTTCATCCATACGACCCAGGCCAGCGAGTGCACTAGGCAGCCCGATCCGAGCCAGAGGATGATCCCGGTCGATCTCCAGCGCCTTCTCAAAGAGCGGCAGCGCCAACTCCCCCTTATCAAAGGAATTGTAAGCATCGCCCAGGGCGCAAAGCGCTTCCACCAGATCCGGCTTCAGGGCCAAGGCCTGTTGAATGTGCCTGATTGCCGGCGTAAACTCGCTTAGCTTCAGGTAGGTCTCACCGAGGCTAAGGTGGTAATAAGGATTTCGCGGCTCCTCTCCCACGGCCCGGGCGAAGTAGCGCAAGGCCTTCTCGTTGTCGTATCCGATGCCGAGGGTTCCCAGGATATAAAAAGCCAGCGGATGGTTTGGGGTACGCGCGAGGACACGAAGGCAGAGTTCCTCTGCCTCCGGCAATTGCTCAGCTTTCTGAAGCTCGAGCGCCTGCCTCAACAGCATGTCGTCGGCTTCCGCGCGAGACGGACCGGGCTTCAGCTGTGCTTTGGGTGCCACGGTTTTCGGCGGTGCCGCCTTAGCCGAGGATTGAGTTTTCAGGTGCTTTGCCCAGGCGGGCGGCAATCGGTTGCTCATCCTGCGTCGCTAGCAAAAGCGGGCGGGAGAATCTAGTCCGGCTATGGTGCGTCTTCGGCCGCTCCTCGCGCAACTTGCACCTACGCACCAGCCACGCTAGCAAGAAGCCTCCTCTCAACCGAGCTATTGCCATGCGCCCGCGCCCTTCCCTTACGCCGATCGTCGGCGCGCTTCCCACCACGGTGCCGTTTGTCGGGCCGGAGGCGCAGGAGCGCGAGCGCGGCCGGCCTTTCCGCGCCCGCATCGGCGCCAATGAGAGCAGCTTTGGCCCCTCGCCGCGCGTGATTGCCCGCATGGAGAGCGTTGCGCGCGACCAGTGGATGTATTGCGACCCCGACAATTTCGAGCTGAAGGTCGCGGCGGCCGCGCATCACAATGTCGGCGTCGAGAACGTGGTGGTCGGCGAAGGCATTGACGGACTGCTCGGCCTTGTGGCGCGCATGTATGTCGCGCCGGGCGACGCGGTGGTGACCTCGCTTGGCGCCTATCCCACCTTCAACTTCCACATCGCCGGCGTCGGCGGCCGGCTGGTGACGGTTCCCTACGCCGACGACAAGGAGGACCTCGACGGACTGCTTGCCGCTGTCGCCCGGGAACGAGCGCCGCTCGTCTATCTCTCCAATCCGGACAATCCGATGGGAAGCTGGTGGGAGGCGCCGGACGTCGTCGGCTTCATCGAGGCCCTGCCGGAAACCACCATGCTGGTGCTGGACGAGGCCTATGGCGAGCTCGGACCGGCCTCGGCGCTACCGCCGATCGACGTCGCGCGGCCGAACGTCGTGCGCATGCGCACCTTCTCCAAGACCTACGGGCTTGCCGGCATTCGCTGCGGCTATGCGGTGGCCGAACGGGAAGTGATCCGCGACTTCGAAAAGATCCGCAACCATTACGGCGTCAGCCGCATGGCGCAGATCGCCGGGCTCGAGGCGCTGGCCGATCAGGACTATCTGAATTCGGTGGTGGCGCGCGTGGCCGCGGGGCGCCGGCGCATTGCGGCCATCGCCGAGGAAAACGGGCTGAAGCCGCTGCCCTCGGCGACCAATTTCGTCACCATAGACTGCGGCCGCGACGGCGCCTTCGCGCTGAAGGTGATGCAGGCGCTGCTCTCGCGCGACGTCTTCATCCGCAAGCCGATGGCGCCGCGGCTCGACCGCTGCATCCGGGTCAGCGTCGGCCTCGACCATGAGCTCGACATCTTCGCCGAGGAATTGCCTGGCGCGCTGGCGACGGCGCGGGGGAACTAACGGCGATCCACAGCCGTTGCGTTTGCGCGGCGCCGAGCCGGATTCCGTAAGGCTTCGAAGGCGGAGACGAGCATGGTCGAGCAGAAGAGAACCGTTCGGGCGCGCATCTCCGGCAAGGTGCAAGGGGTCAGCTACCGGGTTTGGGCGCGGGACGAAGCCGTGCGCCTCGGACTGACGGGCTGGGTGCGAAACGAGCACGACGGTTCGGTCACGGCGCTCATCGCCGGCGCCGACGCAGCGATCGACTCGATGGTCGATCGGCTGTGGCGGGGGCCTAGGGGCGCGACGGTCATCAGGGTCGAGGTCGAAGAACGCACGGACGACAGTGCACCTATCGGCTTCAGGATCATCGCCTAGGCAAGTCCGCCGAAATCAGCTTCCATCCACCCACGATATATGTGCGTATATTCCGATTTGTTACTTTAGCGCCGCATGATGAACATATTTGCTCCATAGCCGGAAAGGCGGGTGACGGAGATCAGGGGGCTCACCAAACAGTATCAACGGGGATATCCGATGCCGCAGCACAGTGCCAACGAGCAGTATCTGCTCGAGCTCATCAATGCTGAGCGCGCCAAGACCGGCGCCCAGCCCCTGGCCTTCGACAACGATCTCAGCGAAGCCGCCGAGGGCCACGACAAGTGGATGCTGGCCACCGACACATTCTCCCACACCGGTTCCGGGGGTTCGTCGCCGACGACGCGCATGACGAATGCCGGTTATACGCTGAGCGGCTCATGGGCCACGGGCGAGAACATCGCCTGGGCAACGACCCGCGCGCCGACCGGCTATGTCGACGAGGTCAAGCTTCTCCACACCAATCTGATGAATTCTCCCGGGCACCGGGCCAACATCCTCAATTCCAACTTCCGTGAAGTTGGGCTCGCCTTCGAGGTCGGCGACTACAAGGGCCGCAGCAGCGCCTTCGTCACCGAGGATTTCGCCAAGAGCGGCACGGATCTCTTCCTCACCGGCGTCGCTTTCGACGACAAGGACGGCGACCGTTTCTACGATCCGGGCGAAGGGCTGGGCACCATCACTGTGACCGCCAGGAACTCAGCCGGCCAGACCTTTAAGACCACGACCTCGGCCGCCGGCGGCTATGATCTAGCGCTGAAGCCCGGCACCTATAACGTCACTTTTTCTGGCGCCAATATCGCCACTTCGACGCAGACGGCGACAATCGGCACCAAGAACGTCAAGCGCGACCTGATCGACCCGGCAATGAAATCGGGCACGCTCGCGGCGACGGCATCGGCAGAAGATTCAGGATCCGATTCAAGCCACGCCCCGGCCGCGCCGACCAGCGGACCGAACACGGGCAACGGCACCAAAAACTGGCTCGCCGACTTCTTCGGCAAGCATCCTGTTGGCGACCGGGGCACGCCTGGTCTCACCGACTCCACCGACGCGCCCAAGCATGATGCGGTGGCCTTGGACAGCGACCAATTCTTGTTCCGTCACGCCTCGCACGCCAATCCGGACAACGCGCCGGATCCGTCGGACCATGTCCAGCAGGCTGTGGAACGGGCGGCAGCGGGGCTGCACGACCACCTGCCGGCCGACAATCCGGTCTTTGCCGACGCGGCCGATGCGGCGCAGTCCGCGATCACCAAGATCCTGGCGCAGATTGCCGGCCATTCCGACCATCAAACGACGGAACTCGTCGGCTGATCCATTCACCGCGGGCCGCGCCTCGATCGCGGCCCGCCAACCCGCCTCAAGCCGGGCGCGGTTTTTTCGGGGGTAACCATCTGACACGCTCGCCTTTAGCTGACCTGAAACCTTCCGAGCTTCGCAAGGCGCTCGCCTCCTTCCGCGGCCCGTATGCGGCCGTCGCCGGCCTCAGCGGCCTCATCAACGTGCTGATGCTGTCCGGTTCGCTGTTCATGCTACAGGTCTATGACCGCGTTCTGCCTAGCCGCAGCGTGCCGACGCTGGTGGCGCTGATCATTCTGGTCGCCGTGCTTTATGCCTTCCAGGGCGTCCTCGAAGCGATCCGTGCGCGCGTGCTGACACGCATCGGCGCCGGCATCGACGAGCTCATCGCCGGCCGCGTCTTCAACTGCCTCGTGCGGCTGCCGCTCAGAACGCCTGATCGCGGCGAAGGCCTGCAGGCGCTGCGCGACCTCGACCAGGTCAGCGGCTTCCTTTCCAGCCCCGGCCCGGGTGCGCTGTTCGATCTGCCATGGATGCCGCTCTATGTTGTGATCTGCTTTCTTTTCCATCCGTGGATCGGCGTCGCGGCGCTCATCGGCGCGCTGCTGCTGATCGCGCTGACGGCACTCACCGATCGCCTGGTCCGCGCCCCGACCAAGGCAATGTCCGGCTTCGGCACAAGGCGCGGCGCGATCGCGCAGGCGAGCGCCCGCAACGCCGAAGTGCTGGCCGCCATGGGCATGGGCGAGAGGCTGGCCGGGCGCTGGAGCCAAGCAAACAACGCCTTCCGCGAGGCGCAGGCGCAGGCGAGCGACCTGACGAGCGGATTGGGTGCGGCTTCGCGCATCATGCGCATGATGCTGCAGTCGATGGTCCTGGCGCTCGGCGCCTATCTGGTCATTTACCAGCAGGCCACGCCCGGCATCATCATCGCCAGTTCAATCCTGACATCGCGGGCGCTGGCGCCGATCGAGCTCGCCACCGCGTATTGGAAGCACTTCCTCAGCGCGCGCCAGAGCTGGCAGAGGCTGGTCGATCTGTTTGCCGCCTTTCCGGTCGACGATGGCGGCATGGAGCTTCCGGCGCCAAACGCGACACTCGCTGTGGAAACCGTCGGGGTGACGGCGCCTGGTGGACGGCGCATCCTGCTGGAGGATATCGACTTTTCGCTCGACGCCGGCTCCGGCATGGGCCTGATCGGCCCGAGCGGCTCCGGAAAATCCTCGCTCGTGCGCGCGCTCGTCGGCGTATGGCCCACGATGCGCGGCAAGATCCGTCTCGACGGCGCTGCAATCGAGCAGTGGCCGGCGCAGGCGCTTGGCCGCCATATCGGCTATCTGCCGCAGGATGTCGAATTGTTCGCCGGTACGGTCGCCCAGAACATCAGCCGCTTCGACGAGAACGCCATGCCGGAGGCGATCATCGAGGCCTCCCAGGCTGCCGGCGTGCACGACATGATCCTGCGCCTGCCCGAAGGCTATCAAACCGAGATCGGCGAGAGCGGCGCGGCACTTTCCGCCGGACAGCGTCAGCGTCTAGGCCTGGCGCGCGCGCTGTTCGGCAATCCGTTCCTCGTCGTGCTCGACGAGCCGAATTCCAACCTCGATGCCGCGGGCGACCAAGCGCTGACGCGTGCCATCGAAGGCATCAAAGCGCGCGGCGGCATCGTCATCGTGGTCGCGCATCGTCCCAGCGCCCTCGCCGCGCTCGACCACTTGCTGGTGCTGAATGGCGGCAGGCAGCAGGCATTCGGGCTGAAGAGCGAGATCGCACGGCAGGCTTTGCAGCCGGTGACGAAACCGCTGCATGCGGTCGGATCGGCGGGCTGAGATGAGGTCGGCAACTCCCGATTTCAAAGCCGATGCGTTGCGCGTGGTGCGCGACTTCGCATTGTCCGCCAGAGCGCGCGCGATCGCGCTGCTCGACCGCGGTTCGAAGCCGATCGAAGGTGCTTCGCCCCAGCAGCAGCGCTTGCGTCAGGCCATTCGCAGGAACGTCCGGGCGGGAGCGATCGCAGCGGCGCTGCTTGTCGGCGGGCTCGGCCTTTGGGCGGCATCAAGCAGTCTTGCCGGAGCCGTGGTCGCAGGCGGCCATCTGGTCGTCGGCTCGAACGTGAAGTCCGTCCAGCATCCGCAAGGCGGCGTCGTCGGCGCTCTCAACGTGCAGAACGGCAGCACGGTCGAGGCGGGCGACGTCCTGGTGCGGCTGGACGACACGGTGGCGCGTGCCAATCTCGCCATCGTCGACAACGGTCTCGACGAGCTCTCTGCCCGCCGCGCCCGGCTGATTGCCGAACGCGACGGCGCCCAGGCGGTGCTCTATCCCGAGCAGCTGTCGGGAAACGCGCATGCCCCTCAGATTGGTCATCTCATCGACGGCGAGAACAGGCTGTTCGCGCTGCGGCGGCAGGCGCGCGAGGGCAAGATTTCACAGCTACGCGAGCGCATCGTGCAGTTCCGTCAGGAGATCGCGGGTATCGAGGCCCAGCTCAGGAGCAAGCAGCAGGAGATATCCCTCACCAAGATCGAGCTCGAGGGCATGCGGGACCTCTGGAAAAAGAAGCTGGTGCCGATCTCGCGTCTGGCCGATCGCGAACGCGCCGAGGCAAGGCTCGACGGCGAAAACGGGCAGTTGATCGCCGCCGCCGCGCAGACGCGCGGGCGCATCAGCGAGATGGAACTGGCGATCATCCAGATCGATCAGGACCTGCGCAGCGAAGTGGCGGGCGAACTGAGGGAGATCGACGGCAAGATGAGCGAACTGCGCGAGCGTCAGATCGCGGCCGAACAAACGCTGAAGCAGATCGATATCCGCGCCCCGCAATCGGGCCGGGTGCATCAGCTGGCCGTGCACACGATCGGCGGCGTGATCGCGCCCGGCGAGGCGATCATGCAGATCGTGCCGAGCGCCGACGCGCTGGTGGTCGAGGCGCGCGTCGCGCCGCAGGACATCGACCAGGTGCGCATCGGACAGAACGCCACGCTTCGCCTTTCGGCCTTCAGCCAGCAGATCACGCCGGAAGTCGAGGGCCAGGTTGACCGTATCTCGCCCGACCTCATCGAGGACCAGAAAGCCGGGGTCGCCTATTACGCGGTGCGCATCGTGCTGACGCAAAGCAGCCTCAAACAGGCGGGATCGCTGGAACTGAAGCCGGGAATGCCGGCGGAGGTGTTCCTGAGAACCGGCGACCGCACGGTGCTTTCCTATCTGCTTAAGCCCCTGACTGATCAGGCGAGCCGCGCTTTCCGCGGCGATTAAGTCGCTCCGCTCTACAGATCCAGCCGAGGCTTGCGTCAGACCGAGTGCAGGCCCTTGCCCTTCGGCCTGAACACCTTCGCTTGCCCGCTTGAATTAATTGAACGTTCGTTTTATTATCTGCTTCGCAGAGGCAAACATGGCACGCACCACGGGTTCAGATGGCGAAAAAACCGAGGCGGCCGTTCGCGAGGCGGCGGTCGGCCTGATCGCGCGGCTCGGCTATGAGGCGATGTCGATGCGCCAGCTGGCGACCGAAGTCGGCGTGCAGGCCGCCGCGCTCTATCGCTATTTTCCCACCAAGGAGGATCTGCTGTTCACGCTGATGCGCGAGCATATGGAAGGCCTGCTCAAGGCCTGGGATGACGCGCGCCCGGCAGCGGCCGATCCGGCGGCGCGGCTCGCCGCCTATGTCGAGAACCACATTGCCTTCCATATCGAGCGGCGCCGCGCCACCCATGTCTCCAACATGGAATTGCGCAGCCTCTCGCATGAGCGGCTGACGCAGATCCTCAAGATGCGCACGGCCTATGAGAAGGAATTGCGCGCGATCCTGCGCGACGGCGCCGACGCCGGCATCTTCGAGATCGACGATGTCGGCCTGACCGCCATGGCGCTGATCCAGATGATGACCGGCGTCATCGTCTGGTTCCGTCCGGGCGAGCGGCTGTCGATCTCTGAAGTCACCACGACATATCTTTCGATGACAAGGCGGCTCGTCGGCGCGAAGATCGGCGCCGGCAGCGCAACGCGTCCCGTCCGACGCGCAAAGGAGGCCGCGGCACTTTGATTTCGCGCATTATCCTTATCGAAGTCGATTTCGGGGTCATGCGCCGGGAGGAACGCCATGTACACCAATACGCTGAACTTCGGGCTTGATGCCGACATCGAGGCGTTGCGCAATACCGTAAGGCGCTTCGCACAAGACAGGATCGCGCCAATCGCGGCCGATATCGACCGCTCCAACGAATTCCCGGCACATCTGTGGGGGGAGCTCGGCGAGCTCGGCCTGCTCGGCATCACCGCCGATCCCGACTTCGGCGGCAGCGGTATGGGCTATCTCGCGCATGTCGTGGCGATGGAGGAGATTTCCCGCGCATCCGCCTCGGTCGGCCTCTCCTACGGCGCGCATTCCAATCTCTGCGTCAACCAGATCAACCGCTGGGCAACGCCGGCACAGAAGGAGAAATACCTCCCTGCGCTCTGCTCGGGCGAAAAGGTCGGCGCGCTGGCGATGTCGGAATCCGGATCAGGCTCGGACGTCGTGTCGCTGCGGCTGCGCGCCGAAAAGCGCAACGACCGCTATGTGCTCAACGGTTCGAAAATGTGGATCACCAACGGACCCGATGCCGAGACCTTGGTGGTCTATGCCAAGACCGATCCGGAGCGCAATTCGCGCGGCATCACCGCCTTCATCATCGAAAAAACCTTTGCCGGGTTTTCGGTGGCCCAAAAACTGGACAAGCTCGGCATGCGCGGCTCGAACACCGGCGAGCTCGTCTTCGAGAATGTCGAGGTGCCGTTCGAGAATGTGCTGCATGAGGAAGGGCGCGGCGTCGAGGTGCTGATGTCGGGCCTCGACTATGAGCGCGCCGTGCTCTCCGGCGGGCCGATCGGGCTGATGGCGGCCTGCCTCGACGTGGCGGTGCCTTACGTGCATGAGCGCAAGCAGTTCGGCCAGCCGATCGGCAGTTTTCAGCTGGTGCAGGGCAAGCTTGCCGACATGTATTCGACGATGAACGCGGCGCGCGCCTATGTCTACGCCGTGGCCGGTGCCTGCGACCGCGGCGAGACCACGCGCAAGGACGCCGCCGGCTGCGTGCTCTTCGCGGCCGAAAAGGCGACGCAGATGGCGCTCGATGCCATCCAGCTGCTCGGCGGCAACGGCTATATCAACGATTATCCGACCGGGCGGCTTCTGCGCGACGCCAAGCTCTACGAGATCGGCGCCGGCACCAGCGAGATCCGCCGCTGGCTGATCGGCCGCGAGATCATGGCGGAGGGAGTGTGATGTCTCCCTCCGTCACCTCAGCAGAACGCCTTGGGCAGGTCGTCGGTCGGCTTGGCGACGATCTGATGCTCATCGCGCCACAGAACCTCACGCTGGCGCCGGGACGTGATCGAGCGCACAGGCAAGCCGCCCTCCTCGATCAGCCAGGCGCAATAGCGCGCACGGCTGATGGCTTCCTTGGCGTTCGGGTGGAACCAGCAGACGCCCCAAATCGGCTCACGGCGCTTGAAATGCCGCCCAACCCGGCCAGGAATGGGCAAATGCCGATTGAACCAGTCGAACTGATCCTCCAGTTCGCCATCGATCCAGTCCGGGCAGCCATTCCGGTACAAGTACCAGGACGCATGGAAAAAGCCGCTCTCTACCCGGCTCTTCGGATGGATCAGCGGCGTTACAAACCGCACATACATAGTGACACCCACAGCGCTTGCAGGCGCCGTGTTCCTTTTGCTCAAATCCGGGACGTGGAAAGCCGCCCTTCGGCGGCGTCAGGCCATGGCCGAGGGGAGACATTTGGTGAAACGCATATCGATGCCTTTCATCGTCGCCTCCTGAGGTGTCATTCGTACAAAAGATGCCGCGCTGCGCACGCAGCATCCGGGTGCGGGCTGTTACACTGGTTGCGTTGCGGCATCAAGAGGTGTGAGGAATAACGTGGCCACACTCCAAACCCAAATCTCCCCCTCCTCGGAAAGCTTCCGCGCCAATGCCGAGCGCATGCGGGCGCTGGTCGACGATATCGCCGAGAAGGCGGCGGGCATCGAGCGCGGCGGCTCGGACGAGGCGCGCGAGCGCCACCAAAGCCGCGGCAAGCTGCTGCCGCGCGAAAGATTGGCGCAACTGCTCGACACCGGCTCGCCTTTTCTCGAGGTCGGCCAGTTCGCGGCATGGTCGATGTATGGCGAGGATATTCCGTCGGCCGGCATCATCACCGGCATCGGCCGTGTCGAAGGCCGGGAGGTGATGGTCGTCGTCAACGACGCGACGGTGAAAGGCGGCACCTATTATCCGGTGACGGTGAAGAAGCATCTGCGCGCGCAGGAGATCGCGCTGCAGAACAAGCTGCCTTGCGTCTACCTGGTCGACAGCGGCGGCGCCAACCTGCCCAACCAGGACGAGGTCTTCCCCGACCGTGAGCATTTCGGCCGCATCTTCTACAACCAGGCCAACATGTCGGCAGCCGGCATCCCGCAGATCGCTTGCGTCATGGGCTCCTGCACGGCGGGCGGGGCCTATGTGCCGGCGATGTCGGACGAAACGATCATGGTGCGCAACCAGGCGACCATTTTTCTTGGCGGCCCGCCGCTGGTGAAGGCTGCCACCGGCGAGGATGTCAGCGCCGAGGAGCTCGGCGGCGCCGAGGTCCACACCAGGCTTTCCGGCGTCGCCGACCACTATGCCATGGATGACGAGCACGCGCTGGCCATTTGCCGACGCATCGTCAAGAACCTGAATCGGAACAAGGCCGTAAGCCTGAACTTACAGAAACCAGTATCACCGCTTCACGATCCGCATGAACTCTACGGCATCGTGCCGACTGATTTGCGCCAGCCCTATGACGTTCGCGAGGTGATCGCGCGTCTGGTCGACGGTTCCGAGTTCGACGAGTTCAAGCAGAATTACGGCACCACCTTGGTCACCGGTTTTGCGCATCTGCACGGCATGCCGGTCGGCATCCTCGGCAACAATGGGGTGCTGTTCTCGGAAAGCGCGCTGAAGGGCGCGCATTTCATCGAGCTCTGCTGCCAGCGCGGCATTCCGCTGATCTTCCTGCAGAACATCACCGGCTTCATGGTCGGGCGCAAGTATGAGGCCGGCGGCATCGCCAAGGACGGCGCCAAGCTGGTCACGGCGGTCGCCACGGCACGCGTGCCGAAGCTTACGGTGATCATCGGCGGTTCGTTCGGCGCCGGCAATTACGGCATGTGCGGCCGCGCCTATTCGCCCCGCTTCCTGTGGATGTGGCCGAATGCGCGCATTTCGGTGATGGGCGGCGAGCAGGCGGCGACGGTGCTCGCCATGGTCAAGCGCGAGGGCATCGAGCGCAAGGGCGGTGAGTGGAGCGCCGAAGAGGAAGCGAAATTCAGGAAGCCGATCCTGATGAAATACGACCATGAGGGTCACCCGCTCTATTCTTCGGCAAGGCTTTGGGACGACGGCATCATCGATCCGGCCAGGACGCGCGAGGTGCTGGCGCTCAGCCTCTCGGCGGCGCTCAATACCGGGGTCGAGGAAACGAAGTTCGGCGTGTTCAGGATGTGACGATGAGCGGCGTCAGCGATAGGATCCGCGTGCATACCGGCGACATCACCAGGCTTAAGGTCGATGCCATCGTCAATGCCGCCAATTCCTCGCTGCTCGGCGGCGGTGGTGTCGACGGCGCTATCCACCGCGCCGCCGGGCCGGAGCTGGTCGCCGAATGCCGCACGCTGAACGGCTGCAGGACCGGGGATGCCAAACTGACGAAAGGCTACCGGCTGCCGGCGCGCTATGTCATTCACACTGTCGGCCCGGTCTGGCACGGCGGGGGCGAGAGCGAGGCGGAGTTGCTCGCCTCCTGCTATCGGCGCTCGCTGGAGATTGCCACCGGTAAGGACTGTCGAACGATAGCATTTCCGGCGATCTCGACCGGCATCTACGGCTATCCGAAAGATCAGGCTACCGAAGTAGCCGTCGGCACGGTTGCTGTTTTTCTAGGCGAAAACGCCATCCCCGAGACCGTCACTTTCTGCTGCTTCGACGATCTGACTGCCAGACTATACAGCTCAGCCGTTGCTGCGATTGGGGGAGCCTGAACTTTATGACAAAGACGTTCCACCCGTTCACGAGATCGAGATTCTTGAGTGACCATCTAGCGACGCCGGCAAATATTCGATATTGCTCATCCTGCATTGTCTCATGGGGATGGGGTAAAAATGGCACGAGAATATCTGCGGAAAGCATCCGCGTCGATACTTGCAGGAATGCTTATGTGCGCCTCGTGCGGCGCTGTCGTCGCCGGGTCGCTGGCTGGAAGCGAGGGGGACAAGCGCTTTCCACCCTACATCCCACGCAGTCCCAAGGATCCGTGCAACAGGGCGTACAAGGCCTATCTGGCGGCGAGCGGCCATTCAGCCTACGCGACCACGCCTTATGCCCGGATCATGTCGTCTTATATCATCTGTGGTGGACACCTGAATGCGCCGTCCCAAAAAGTTGCGGAAGAGCTGGCGATGAAATCCTGCCTGGCCACGCGCGCGCACTACAAGGTGACTACGGGCGGCGCCTGCGAGATCGCCGCATCGAAGTAGGCCCGCGCCTGCCGAATTGGCGCTGCCCGTCGCAAACTCGGGAGGCTTCATGTTCGGCAAGATCCTGATCGCCAATCGCGGCGAGATCGCTTGCCGCGTCATCCGCACCGCGCGCAAGCTCGGCGTGCGAACAGTCGCCGTCTATTCGGAGGCCGACGCGCGAGCGCTGCATGTCGAGATGGCCGACGAGGCGGTGCATGTCGGCCCCTCGCCGGTCGGTGACAGCTATCTGCGCGGCGACAGGATCATTGCCGCGGCGCTTGCCACAGGCGCCGAGGCAATCCACCCCGGCTACGGCTTTCTGTCGGAGAACCCCGACTTCGTCGACCAGGTGACGGCGGCGGGCCTCATCTTCATCGGCCCGTCCGCCGCCTCGATCCGCGCCATGGGGCTGAAGGATGCCGCCAAGCGGTTGATGGAAAAGGCCGGCGTTCCGGTGGTGCCCGGCTATCACGGCGAAGCGCAGGAGATTGTGCTGCTTGCCACAAAAGCGCGCGAGATCGGCTACCCGGTGCTGATCAAGGCGCGCGCCGGCGGCGGCGGCAAGGGCATGCGGCGCGTCGACCATCCGGACGACTTCTCCGAGGCGCTGTCCGGAGCGCGGCGCGAGGCCAAGGCTGCCTTCGGCGACGACCGCGTTCTGGTCGAAAAATATGTCGACAAGCCGCGACACATCGAAGTCCAGGTGTTCGGCGACAATTTCGGCAATGTCGTGCATCTTTTCGAGCGCGACTGCTCGGCGCAGCGCCGCCACCAGAAGGTGATCGAGGAGGCGCCCGCCCCCGGCATGACGCCGGCGCTGCGCAAGGCGATGACGGAAGCGGCGGTGAAGGCCGCCAAGGCAATCAGCTATTCGGGCGCCGGCACGATCGAGTTCATCGTCGATGCTTCCGAGGCCCTCAAAGCCGACCGCTTCTGGTTCATGGAGATGAACACACGGCTGCAGGTCGAGCATCCCGTCACCGAGATGGTCACCGGCGTCGATCTGGTCGAATGGCAGCTTCGTGTCGCCGCCGGCGAAAAACTGCCGAAGGCGCAGAACGAGATCGCCCTTGCCGGACATGCCTTCGAGGCGCGCATCTACGCCGAGGACGCGGCCAAGGGATTCCTGCCGGCGACGGGCACGCTTTATCATCTCAAATTCCCCGACACAGTGCCGGAGGATGCCGCCATGCGCATCGAGACCGGCGTGCGGTCCGGCGATGCGATCTCGCCCTTCTACGATCCGATGATCGCCAAGCTGGTGGTGCACGCTAGGGACAGAACCACCGCGCTTGGCGCGCTGCGCAAGGCGCTGGCCCGAACCGAAGTTGCCGGCTCGACGGTCAACACCGCCTTCCTTGCAGCACTCGCCGCCGACGCCGATTTCGCGGCGGTCGATATCGACACCGGCCTGATCGGCCGGCATCAGGATGCTCTCGTCGCTGTTCCCCCGCCAAGCGATGAAGCGATCGCCGCGGCGGCGCTGGCAGCGACCGACGCAAGCACGGCGGGTCCGGCCGCCGATCCGTGGTTCTCGCTCGCCGGCTATGCGCATTTCCATACGCTGGCGCGCCGCACCCGGTTGCGTTACGGCGAGGAGAACATCCTGGCCCGGGTATCGGCGCGGCCTGACGGCCGCTTCCGGGTGGCGCTGGAGGCGCCGCATGACGCGATCAACGCGCACGACCTCAGGAGCATGCCGCGCAGCGCGCGCTGGCCGGGCCATGTCACGGTGTTCGAAGGAGCGGTCGGATATACATTCACGGTGCCGGATCCGCTGGCCAAGGCGGATGAGGCCGCGGCCGCGTCGGACAGCCTGCGCGCGCCGATGCCGGGATTGGTCAAGCTGGTGCGCGCGGCAGCGGGCGATACCGTTATCAAGGGCCAGCCGCTCCTAATCCTCGAAGCGATGAAGATGGAGCACACGATCGCCGCACCCCATGATGGGGTGATTGCCGAGATCGCGGCCGAAGGCGCGCAAGTGAGCGACGGCACGGTGCTGGTGCGGTTCGAGGACGCACGGGGCTGAGCTGCCGGTCGCCTTGGATCGGCAACGGGACAAACTGGCTGGGGCGGCAGGACTCCAGGGGGGCGCCGTAGAGCGCCGAACTGGCCTCCAAATCAGTGCCAAGGCACATACGAAAACGGCCGGGACAAATCCCGGCCATTTCCAATCGATCTGCAGAACGAATTACGGCTTGATCGGCGCGTATTTGCCGTCGTGCCACTGGTTGATGTCGTAGCTGGCGTTCTTCAGGTCGCCCTTCTCGTCGAAGATCACGTCGCCGACCACGGTGCTGATCGGCTTGCCGTCCTTCAGCGCCTCGGCGACCTTGGCCGGGTCGTCGGTGCCGGCGCGCTTGACGCCTTCGGCCACCGCCTGGATCACTGCATAGGAGAACAGCGTGAAACCTTCCGGTGTGAAGCCGCCTTGCTTGATCTTGGCCACGGCCTCCTTCGCTTCCGGCTTCGACTGCGGATCCGAGGGGAAGACGAACATGGTGCCTTCACCGGCCGGGCCGGCGATCTGCCAGAATTCCGGCGAGGCGATCGAGTCCGGCATGATCAGCTGGAACTTGACGTTCTGCTCCGCTGCCTGGCGCAGGATCAAGCCGGCCTCCGGATGGTAGCCGCCGAAATAGACGACGTCGGCCTTGAGCTCTTTCAGCTTGGTGACCAAAGCCGAATAGTCCTTCTCTCCGGCATTGATGCCTTCATAGTCGACCTCCTTGAGGCCGCCGGCATTCATGGTCGCCTTGACAGCATCGGCAACGCCCTGACCGTAGGCGCTCTTGTCGTGCAGGACGACGACGTTCTTGCCGGCATATTTCTTGGCGATCCATGGACCGATGAAAGCGCCCTGCGCATCGTCACGCGTGTAGAGGCGCATAATCGTCGGCCAGCCGGCCTTGGCCGCGGCGTCGGTCAGTTCCGGATTAGACGAGGCCGGGCTCATCATCAGGGTGCCGGCTTCGGCGTAGACGGCGGAAGCGGGAATGCTCGAGCCCGAGCAGGCATGGCCGTCGACGAACTTGACGCCGTTGGCAACGATGCGGTTGGCGACCGACACCGCCTGCTTCGGATCGCATTGGTCGTCCTGGATGTCGATCTTGATCTTGTTGCCGTTGACACCTCCGGCGGCATTGATGGCATCCGCCGCGGCCTGCGCGCCCTGCTTGAACTGATCGCCGATGTTGGCGAGCTGCCCGGTCATCGGGCCGACCACCGAAATCGTGATGTCGTCGGCGAAGGCAACCGATGCGCTCATCGTCAGGCCCAATGCGGCCGCGCTCAAAATACCCAATCTTTTCATGACAATAGAACTCCTCCACTTGCGCGCGGCCGTTCCGGCCACGCTTCTTCCAGAGAGCCGGGACAATTTCACCCTTCGCCGGAACTGTCGAGAGCACAATGTATCGGGATTTGGTTCATTCCGACGGGGAGTTCTTGGGCCAAGCCGCCGTTCCCATACAGGCGGTGACTGCGCAAATGCAAAAGCCGCGCCGGCCTTGTCCCGGCCGGTCGCGGCTTTTGCAGTCGAGCTTCCCGGCACCCCGCGCACCTGAACCCGCTCGCTTCCCTGTGTTGTCGCACGGCTTGAGTTCGTTGACCTGCCGCGTTCTTGGTCTGGTTAACCGGCCTTTTGCGGCCTTGTCCCTTAAGAGCTTCCGGCCCTTACCCCGCAAAATCAGTGCATCGTCATCCATTCGCGCGCTTCGCGCAGCGCCTTGGCGATCTCGGCCTTCGACATCGATGCCGACAATTCCGAGCGCAGCTCGGCGGCGCGGAGCGATCCCTTGATCGCGGCGATGTTGAACCATTTGTGGGCGGCAATGACGTCGGTCTCGCAATCGCGGCCGGTCGCATACATCATGCCCAGTTCGAAAAGAATGTCGGCCTGGGCAGTTGCCCCCATGGCGCCGAAGCCGGCTTCAAGCATTTCAAAGCGTGCCATTTCAATCCCCTGTCTGCTCCCGAGAGCTGCCTCCTTCTGTCCCTGGAATTCCCCTGGGCGGGCCGCTCTTTCGATGCTTTCGAGGATGACGGCTCGCCTTGAATCCGTCGTTAAATGGCTTGCTTAATTTGAAGAAAACAAAGCTAAAACAAGAGGTAAACGCGAAGAACCGTTAAGCATAGGAATCCAGCAATTCAGCCGATCTGCGCCAAATTCGTCGAAAATTTGAGGCGCGGGAATCAAGACTTCGCTAACCACGGAAACCGAAGCCTTTTTCGCCATCCGTTCATTTCCAGCGACCGACGCGGCCGAAATCCTTACAAGCTTCCGTCGCGGCACCGCTTTCGTTTTGGCGATGGCTGGATTAGCTTTACGTTTGCGTAAGGGACAGAGAGGCGGAACGAGGCCCGCCGGAACCCTAAAGGGAGGACAAGCATGTTTCGAAAAGTCAGCCTGGCCCTGGCGGCCACCTTGATGATGGCAGGCGCCGCGTCGGCCGACCCGATCGAGGGCAATTGGAAGACGCAGGCCGGATCGACAGCGGCGATCGCCGGCGGCGGGGCGTTTTCCATCACGCTCAAGTCCGGCAAATATGCCGGCAAGACGATCGGCTCCTTCAAGGCGACCGGCGACAACAAGTACACCGGCACAATAACAGACCCGGAAACCGACAAGACCTATTCCGGCAAGGCGACGCTTTCCGGCACCTCGCTAAAGATGAGCGGCTGCGTTCTGGGCGGGCTGATCTGCAAGACCCAGACCTGGCACAAGCTCTGACAGTCGAACGGATGACGATGCAAAAACGGGGCCCGGCGCCCCGTTTTCTTTTTGAGCGCCGTTTCTGAGCGCAGCGCTGGACAAGGCATTTCGCAGGCCTTGGCCGGGTCATGACCCCATCAGCCAATTTGAACCGCAGATGAATACCGGTCTCAGAACCGGTTCAGAGGCGTTCGGGCATTCTCCTCGCCATTGAAGGAGAGACCAATGCTTGTCCGCCGCTTCACCATCG
Organism: Mesorhizobium sp. WSM4898; assembly: GCF_029625845.1. NCBI lineage: Bacteria > Pseudomonadati > Pseudomonadota > Alphaproteobacteria > Hyphomicrobiales > Phyllobacteriaceae > Mesorhizobium > Mesorhizobium sp. WSM4898. The sequence goes on from NZ_JARTVQ010000004.1 coordinate 39,104, forward strand.
TCTGCCTGCTGATGAGCCTGTTCGGCATGTTCTTCGCCATCCTCGTGGCCGAAGCCGGCCGTCCGGCGCGCTCACCGCGAATGGCCGATACCTGCCGGCTGGACTGCATGAACCATTTCGGCCGCTGACCAATACTCGAAACCGGAACGACCACCATGAACCGCATCGCTGCCTCCACCCTCAAAGCTCTTCGGCTCCTGCCGCGGGCGATGCTCATCCTGATGGTGCTTGCCGCTCCTGTGCTGGCGGTGCCGATGATGCGCGCCAACGCCGGTTCGGTCATCGAGGCGCCAACGCCGAAGAAGGCAGGCATCGGCTTCGTGCTGCTGGTCAGCCTGCAGCGTGGCTGACACGGCCAGAGAAAAATACTCCGCAAGGCGGGCTTCGCGCCCGCCTCCCCCTCCCAAGCGCTCTTCCAAATCCCTATATTGGGCCATGGAAAAGCGAATCTACCCCCAAGCCATCGAATCGGTCGTCATGCCGGAGCCTTTCGGCAGGCAGAGTTTTGACGACGCCAAGAAGGCGGTCGCGGCGCTGGAGGCGCTCTACGACCGCAACACCAAATTCCTGCGCGATTCCTTCGCCAAGCTCGCCGCCGGCGGCGACGAGAGCAGGCGCTACCGGGCCTTCTATCCGCAGATCGGCGTCACCACCACCTCGTTCACGCAGATCGACTCGCGCCAGGCCTACGGCCATATGCCGACGCCCGGGCATTTTGCCACCACCATCACCCAGCCAAAGCTGTTCGAGAACTATCTCGTCGAGCAGCTTCGGCTCATCATGCGCAATCACGGCGTCCAGGTCACGGTGTCGGAATCGACGACGCCGATCCCGCTGCATTTCGCCTTTCTGGAGGGCACCTATGTCGATGGCACGGCTGCCGAGCGGATCAGGCGGCCGATCCGCGACCTGTTCGACGTGCCGGATCTCGACGGCACGGACGACCAGATCGCCAACGGCACTTTCGAGGTGGCGTTCGGCGAGCCGAGGCCGCTGGCGCCGTTCACGGCCCAGCGCATCGACTATTCGCTGCACCGCATGACGCACTACACGGCGACCAGCCCGCAGCATTTCCAGAATTTCGTGCTGTTCACCAATTACCAGTTTTACATCGACGAGTTCGTGGCGCGGGCCCGCGAGCTGATGGAGAGCGGCGGCGGCGGTTACAGCGAATTCGTCGAGCCGGGCAACCTCGTGACTAAGGCCGGGGCCGGCGCGGCGAGCGAAGGCACCCCGCCACAGCGCCTGCCGCAAATGCCGGCCTACCACCTGAAGAAGTCGGGCCATGGCGGCATCACCATGGTCAATATCGGCGTCGGCCCGTCCAACGCCAAGACCATCACCGACCATATCGCGGTGCTTCGGCCACATGCCTGGGTGATGCTCGGCCACTGCGCCGGCCTGCGCAATACGCAGGCACTGGGCGACTATGTGCTGGCCCATGCTTATGTGCGCGAGGATCATGTGCTCGACGACGACCTGCCGGTCTGGGTGCCGATCCCGCCGCTGGCCGAGATCCAGGTGGCGCTGCAGGAAGCGGTCGCCGAGGTAACGGGACTTTCCGGCTACGATCTCAAGCGCATTATGCGCACCGGCACCGTCGCCACCATCGACAACCGCAACTGGGAACTGCGCGACCAGCGCGGACCGGTGCAGCGCCTTTCGCAGTCGCGCGCCATTGCGCTCGACATGGAATCGGCGACGATCGCCGCCAACGGCTTCCGCTTCCGCGTGCCCTACGGCACGCTGCTGTGCGTCTCCGACAAGCCTTTGCATGGCGAACTGAAACTGCCCGGCATGGCGACGGAATTCTACAAGCGGCAGGTGGCGCAGCACCTCACCATCGGCATCAGGGCGATGGAGAAGCTGGCCGAAATGCCGATGGAGCGGCTGCATTCGCGCAAGTTGAGAAGCTTCTCCGAGACTGCTTTCCAGTAGCCGAGGCAACTCATCGTCTTGCCCGGGCCGCAATTTTGCCGATAAGCAGGCCTGAGCGAGAGTATGTCGCTGCAAAAAGATGCCGGCGACATTCGGCAGAACACGACTGACCATGACAACAGGCGGCGCGCGCTCAAACATGACGGCTGGGGTGGCATTCCTGGCGATGACGGCACTCACGGCCGCGCTGCTGGCCGGATTCCTCGGCGCGCTGCATCCGGCCCTCGATTCGTTCTCGCATTTTCGTATTCACCTGAGCGTGCTCACGGCGCTCCTGGCGGTGGCGCTGCTTGCCAGTTCGTACCGGCTGCAAGCGGCAGCAGCGCTGCTCTTCGCCCTCGCCTGCCTCGCCACGACGGCCAGCGCACTGCCCAGGTTGTGGCCGCAGCAGGCGGTCGCCAAACCTGCCGACCGTATCGTCTACAGCCTGCTGCAGATCAATCTTCGCTTCGACAATCCGACACCCAAGAAGGTGCTGTCGCTGATCGGCCGCACCAATCCTGACGTGATCACCCTCGACGAGGTGTCGGGAATGTGGACGAGAGAGCTCGGCTATATCACCGGCGCCTATCCGTACCGCATCCTCTGCCCCTACCCCAACGGCGTGTTCGGCGTCGCGCTGCTCTCGCGACGGCCTTTTGCCGCCGGCACGGCGCCGCATTGCGAGCCGCGCGGCGCGATGGCTACCGCCACGATCGATTTCGGCGGCACCGGCGTCGATGTCGCGGCAATCCATTTGAGCTGGCCGTGGCCGCGCGAGCAGTACTGGCAGATCGGCGAGCTGGCGGGGCCGCTTGCCGCGCTCGGCGAAACCGCCATCATGGCCGGCGACTGCAACGCCGTGCCGTGGAGCGCTGCAGTGCGTCGTGTCGCCTCGCTCGGCGGACTGAGCGTTATGCCGTCGGCCGGGCCGACCTGGATCCATCGGAAGCTACCGGATTTCATCCGGCGCTTCGCCGGCCTGCCGATCGACCAGGTGTTCAGCAAGGGCGCCGTGACCATCCACTCGGCGACGCGGCTGGAAGACGCCGGGTCCGACCACTTGCCGGTGCTGATCGAGTTCTCGTTGCGGTCCGACGGCCGACAGCCCGAGGACGAGCATCAGTCGGCGCTGGCGGCAAACGCACAACTTGGCAACACGGGCGGTTAGCGTCGCATTGCTTCCCGCCGCATCGCCGGTTTCTGCTTGTGCCGCTAAGGCCTGATCAAAGCAGCGACGAGGTGCTCGACATGACCGCCTTCGCGGTGCTCGCGGGCATCGAAGGCATTTTGCCTGGCCTCGTATTCGGCATAGACGGCCTGGATGCGCCGGCGCGCCTCGCTGCGCGCCTTGTAGCAATAAGGGTCGTTAGCGACCCTAAGACCGGTGATCGAGCGATCGGTGACGCGCATCATTTCCCGGGCAATGCGGCCATGGGTTCCCTCGTGGGCGCGCACGCCGGCGAAGAACCGGTTCCAGCGCTTCTTCAATGCAGGCGTGGCTGGCGACGCCAAGCGGGGGAAAGTGTAGAAGAGACTGAGCGTTCCGTTTGCCTGCCGTATCCGGCACGAGCCCTTGTCCTGGATAACGCCAAGCTCCCAGTCGGCCGTATAGGCGGTCTGGGCGATGGCATGCGTCATGAAGCCGTGCTTGGGACCTTTGCTGCCCATCGCCTCGATGAGCGCCGCGCCCGAATTGCCGGCAATGTCATAGGTGCGCGTCTGGACCAGCACCCTGGTGCCGGCCGAAGCCTGCGGCGCGCAGAGCGCGCCGAGAGCGACAAGGCATGTCAGAACCGCCATGCGCATAACCGTCTCCTCCCTATCCTTAGGGAAAGGGAACACAAGCAGGCAGCGGATTCAACAGCCTTGAGGTTGCGCCGTCGCAACCGGTATTGCTCGTAGGTGCCGCCTGTTACCCGGCTCTCGCCAGCCGCAGGATGGCGGCTGGCGAGCCGGCCCGGCCAGACGTGGGGCTCACATGCCTTGGTAGACCGGCCCCTCTCCGCCTTGCGGGGGCACCCAATTGATGTTCCGGTTCGGGTCCTTGATGTCGCAAGTCTTGCAGTGGACGCAGTTCTGCGCGTTGATGACGAAGCGCACGTCCTTGGCGGACGGATCGGCAGCGGCATTGCCGTCCTTGTCCACCCACTCATAGACGCCGGCCGGGCAGTAGCGGGTCGATGGCCCGGCGAACACGTCGTGCTCGGAACGCTGCTGCAGCGCCATGTCGCCGACGATGAGGTGCACGGGCTCATTTTCCTCATGGTTGGTGTTGGACAAAAACACCGAGGAGAGCCGGTCGAAGGTCAAGACGCCATCCGCCTTCGGATAAGCGATTTTCTGGTGCTTGGAGGCGGGCTCGAGCGTCGCATAGTCGGCCTTGCCGTGCTTCAGCGTGCCGAAGGGCGAGAAGCCGAACAGCGTGTTCAGCCACATGTCGAGACCACCGATGCCGACACCGACGATGGTGCCGAAGCGCGACCACAGCGGCTTCACGTTGCGCACCTTCTTCAGGTCCCTGCCGATGTCGCTGCCGCGCCAGGCGTCTTCATAGGAGGCGAGCTCGTCATTGGCCCGGCCGGCGGCAATGGCGTCCGCGACATGCTCGGCCGCCAGCATGCCGGACAGCACCGCATTGTGCGAGCCCTTGATGCGGGGCACGTTGACGAAGCCGGCCGCGCAGCCCATCAGCACGCCGCCCGGGAATGAAAGCTTCGGCACCGATTGCCAGCCGCCCTCGGTAATGGCGCGCGCGCCATAGCCGATCCGCTTGGCGCCCTCGAAGGTGCCTCTGATCGCCGGATGAGTCTTGAAGCGCTGGAATTCCTCGAAGGGCGAGAGCCAGGGGTTCTTATAGTTCAGATGGACGACGAAGCCGACCGCCACCTGGTTGTCTTCGAGATGGTAGAGGAAGGAGCCGCCGCCGGTTTTCATGTCGAGCGGCCAGCCGAAGGAGTGCTGCACCAGCCCCGGCTTGTGGTTCTCAGGCTTGACCTGCCAGAGTTCCTTGAGACCGATGCCGAATTTGCCGGGCTCGCGGCCGTCGGCAAGCTGGTATTTGTCGATCAGTTGCTTGGCCAAAGAGCCGCGCGCGCCCTCGCCGATCAGCACGTATTTGCCCATCAGCGCCATGCCCGGAGCGTAGGCCGGGCCATGCGTGCCGTCCTTCTCGACGCCCATGTCGCCAGTGATCACGCCGGTCACGGCGCCGGCTTCGTTGTAGACAAGGCTCGCCGCGGCAAAGCCCGGATAAATCTCGACGCCGAGCGCCTCGGCCTTGGTCGCCAGCCAGCGGCAGACATTGCCGAGCGAGACGATGTAATTGCCGTGATTGTTCATCAGCGGCGGCATCAGGAAGTTGGGCAGGCGGAAGGACCCGGCGGGGCCGAGCACCAGAAAATGATCGTCGGTGACAGGCGTCTTGAAAGGGTGCCCTTCCTCCTCGCGCCAGCCCGACAAAAGGCGGTCGATGCCGATCGGGTCGACGACGGCGCCGGACAGGATATGGGCGCCGACCTCGCCGCCTTTTTCCAGCACGACGACGGAAAGGTCGGGGTTGAGCTGCTTCAGGCGGATCGCCGCGGCAAGGCCGGCCGGACCGGCGCCGACGATGACCACGTCGAATTCCATGCTCTCGCGTTCGATTTCGCTCATCTGCCCCTCGCTGGCTTGCCCTATTCTCGCATTTTGCTGGCTCACGCGCTGCATAGCGCATCAATTCGCGACGCGAAACCGGCGCTGACGTGACAAAGCCGATTTCGACAAAAAGTCGCGGTGTTCCATGCGAAACAGCCATCAGACAGGCGACGGCGAAGCATAGGCCAGGGCCATGCAGTTGGAAGGCCAGGCCTGTCCGGCACGTTTTTAATTGTTCGACGGCTTGCTTATCGGCAATACTTGGCCCCATGCGCACTCCCGAGCCAACCGGCTTTTCATTGAAGCGCTTACTCTTCACGCCCGGCGTGCTCTGCCGCGCGGTTCTTCCGCTCCTCTTTTCGCTCGGCGCGGCCCAGGCCGATCCGCAGAAAGTCTGGGCGGCCGGCGCCTACTCCTTTTCCGACGAGCTCGGCGGCTTCCGCATCACCGGCGCTTCCGGAATTGGCACCAAGGATGACCCGCTGGTCATCACCGAGGAACTGAATTCGGCGACGCCAGTGACGCTGACCATCCGCGCGATCAGGCCGATCGAAGCCTTCGGCAGGGCCGGCAACGTGGCCAATGGGGTTATGTACATGCGCATCGACGTGCTCAACAACAGCTCCCTGCCCTGGGTCGAGTTCCAGTTCGAGTTGCAGGAAATCCTCGACCAGCCGAGCGTGTTCGGCGACGGCCTCTCCTTCGACCAGCGCAACAAGAATCCCGACAACATCGTCTCGAGCAACTTCGCCGATTTCGACCGCCAGTTCGAACCCTATGACCGGCTCTTGTTCAAGAACGGCAAGGTCGACCCGCTGAAGACGGCGACGTTCGAGTTCCTGATCACCGACTACACGCCGCGCTGGACATTTTTCCTGGTGCAGGATCCGCGCATACCGACGGGCTGACAGACATTGCGCTGAATGGCGAATTCCCGGCGGTTGCAAATCTTTGCCGCGCGGACGATGGTGGCGCCATGACTGCCGCCTCCCCCAACAACCCGATCGATATCGCAGAGCTGCTGGCCTTCTATGCCAGCACCGGCGTTGACGAGGCGCTGGAAGACACACCTGTCAACCGCTTCGCCGAGGCCAAGCCGAAGCAAGCCGAGCGCGCGCCGGCGCAGGCGGCGACCGCGCGTGAAAGCATGCCCCTGGAGCGGCCGGCATCGGAGCCCGGATTGGAGGCAGGCCGGGCGGCGGAACGGCCGGCGGCATCGACGGGACTTGACGCAAGCCAAGTGCCCGATGCGCCGCGGCGCCCGACGCTCACCACCGCCACGGTCCCCGACGAGGGGCAGATCAAGCTCGCGCGGCAGCTGGCGGCGAGCGCCTCGACGCTTGACGAACTGCGCCAGCAGATGGCGGCGTTCGACGGCTGCAATCTCAAATTCACCGCCAAGAACCTGGTCTTCGCCGACGGCAACCCGAATGCCGACCTGATGCTCGTCGGCGAGGCGCCGGGCCGCGACGAGGACCTCGAAGGGCTGCCCTTCGTCGGCCGCTCCGGACGGCTGCTCGACAGCATGCTGGCAGCGATCGGCCTCGACCGGACATCGGCCTATATTGCCAACGTCATCCCGTGGCGCCCGCCGGGCAACCGAACGCCGACGCCGCACGAGACCGAGATCTGCCGCCCGTTCATCGAAAGGCAGATCGAGCTGGTCAATCCGAAGGTGCTGGTCAATCTCGGCGGCCCTTCCGCCAAGACGCTGCTCAACACGACCGAGGGCATCCTCCGCCTGCGCGGCAATTGGCGCGTCCACACCACCCAGTCGGGCATTGCCATTCCAGCGATGCCGACGCTGCATCCGGCGTATCTGCTTCGCACGCCTGCACACAAGAAGCTGGCGTGGCGGGATTTTCTCGAGGTGAAGGCGAAACTGAGGGCGTTGGGGTGAAGCACCTCCCCTTCTCCCACAACAAGGGAGAAGGGGAGCGATAACCTCTAAGGTAATTGAATTACTCCCCTCGCCGGCCTACTCATCCCCCATGACAACACCCGACGTCTCAGCCGGCAGCCTCATTCGCGAGTGGCGCACGCGCCGGCGCATGAGCCAGCTCGACCTCGCCATGGAAGCCGATATCTCGCAGCGGCATCTCTCCTTCGTCGAAAGCGGCCGCGCCCAGCCTTCGCGCGAGATGGTGCTGCATCTGGCCGAGCAGCTTGCCATTCCTCTACGCCAGCGCAACCAGCTTTTGCTCGCGGCCGGCTTCGCGCCGAGCTTCAGCGAAAGGCGGCTGACCGATACGACGCTGGCGCCGGCGATGGCTGCGGTCGAGACGGTGCTCAAGGGCCACGAGCCCTTCCCGGCGCTGGCGGTCGACCGGCACTGGAACCTCGTTTGCGCCAACGCGGCGATCGGCCCGTTCCTGGCCGACGTCTCGGAGCCGTGGCTGCTCAAGCCGCCGGTCAATGTGCTGAGGCTCAGCCTGCATCCCGGTGGCGTCGCGCCGCGCATCGTCAACCTCGCGGAATGGCGCGCGCATCTGCTCGAGCGCCTCAAGCACCAGAACGACGCCACCGGCGATTCCATGCTGATCGAGTTGGAGAAGGAATTGCACGGCTATCCGTCCGGGCTGAGGAGCAGCCGGCCGGCGCCGGTCGAGCCAAGCGGCATCGTCCATCCGCTCAGGCTCGCGCATGGCGATCAGGTGCTGTCCTTCATCAGCACGATCACCGTCTTCGGTACGCCGCTCGACGTGACGCTGTCGGAGCTGGCGATCGAATCCTTCTTCCCCGCCGACGACCAGACGCGGACCGTGCTGGTGCGGCTGGCGAAGGAGCGGACGGCCGCTTCGTAGGCTTACCCCTGCGGCGGCGTCGCCCTTCGGGTGCGCGTGCGCTCGAGGCCAAGTTGCCTTTCGCGCCAGATGATGAAGATGCCGGCGGCAATCACAATCACGCCGCCGATCAGCGTGTTGAGCGACGTCACATCGCCGAACACAAGATAGCCGATGACGACGCCGAGAATCATCGAGCTATATTCGAAAGGCGCCACGACCGAAGCCTCGGCGTGGCGGTAGGCGGCCGTCATCAGGATCTGACCGAGCCCGCCGCAGAAGCCGGCCATGACAAGCAGCGCGGCTTGCATCGGCGTCAGCATCTGCCAGCCGAAAGGCAGGGTGAGCAGCGCCAGCACGCTCGCCGTCGAGGAAAACCACAGCACGATGGTCGCCGTCTTCTCGGTCTGCACGAGATTGCGTACCAGAAGCATGGCGACGGCCGAGATCGCCGCGGCGATCAGCGCCGCCATGACGCCAAGCACTTCCTGGTCGTCGAGCGCCTCGCCGGAATTCAACAGCGTCAGTTCCGGCCAGGAAACGATAAACACGCCGACGAGGCCGAAGGCGACCGCGGTCCAGCGATAGACGCGGATCGTCTCGCCCAGGAAGATCGAAGAGAACACCACGACCAGCAGCGGCTGGGCATAATTCAGCGTGATCGCTTCGGGAAGTGGCAACCTGGTCAGCGCGAAGAAGCCGAGCCCCATGGCGCCGACGCCGACGACGCCGCGCGCGATGTGGTTGAACGGCCGTTTCGTGGTGAATGCGGTGGCGAGCTGTCCCTTGAAGGCCAGAAAGGCGATGATCGGCAAGATGGCGAAGAAGGAGCGGAAGAAGACGATCTGTCCGGCGGGCACGGCGCCGGCCGCCTTGATGCAGGTCTGCATGCCGACAAAGACCGCCACGGAGACGATCTTCAGCGCAATGCCGCGCAGCGTATTGTGGCCGACGGGATGATCGACGGTCATCTTGCCTCGTGACGATGGTCGGAAAACGAAGCTCAGAAATAGACCCTGGCGCAGTTTTGTCGAGTGACCGTTTGGTGTAAAGAGCGCGGACTTTAGAATTCCCTCACCAGCAAAGCCTACTGCCCACCCGAATTGATAGGAAAAACGACGGAAATGCGCACAGATACCGGCCATGTCTTCAAGCTCGAAGACTACCGCCCCAGCGACTATCTCATTCCGCGGACCAGCCTCGATTTCCGTCTGTCTCCGGATGCCACCCGCGTCACTGCCGTGCTCACCGTCGAGCGACGCCAGGGGGTCGCCGCTTCGACGCAGCTGGCACTCGACGGCGACGGGCTGAAGCTGCTCAGCGTTGCCATCGACGGGCAGGTACTCCCGGAAGCCGACTATCAGGCTACGCCCGACCAGCTGATCATTCCGACGCCGCCGGCGGCACGGCGCTTCGAGCTTCGTCTCGAGACCGAGATCGCGCCGTCCAGCAACGAGGCGCTGATGGGCCTTTATCGCTCCAACAATGTCTATTGCACCCAATGCGAGGCGGAGGGGTTTCGCCGCATTACCTATTTCCTCGATCGTCCAGACGTCCTCTCGGTCTACACCGTGCGCATCGAGGCGCCGCACAACGAGGCGCCGCTGCTGCTGTCCAACGGCAACCCCGTAGAAAGCAGGGCGCTCGCGGATGGCCGGCACTATGCCGTCTGGCACGACCCCTTCCCGAAGCCTTCCTATCTCTTTGCGCTGGTGGCTGGCGCGCTCGGCATGGTCGCGGGAAGCTTCACCACCCTATCCGGCCGCAAGGTCGAGCTCGGCATCTATGTCGAGCCCGGCAAGGAGCGGCTCGCCGGCTACGCGATGGATGCGCTGAAGCGCTCGATGAAATGGGACGAGGAGGTCTTCGGCCGCGAATACGACCTCGACGTCTTCAACATCGTCGCCGTGTCAGACTTCAACATGGGCGCCATGGAGAACAAGGGCCTCAACATCTTCAACGACAAATATGTGCTGGCCGACGAGGAGACGGCGACCGATGCCGACTTCGCCAATATCGAGGCGATCATCGCGCATGAATATTTCCACAATTGGACAGGCAACAGGATCACTTGCCGCGACTGGTTCCAGCTCTGCCTGAAGGAAGGGCTGACGGTTTACCGCGACCACGAATTCTCGGCCGACCAGCGCTCGCGCGCGGTAAAGCGCATCGCCGAGGTGCGCACGCTGCGCGCGCATCAGTTCCCCGAGGACCAGGGGCCATTGGCGCATCCGGTCAGGCCGCGCCGATACCGCGAGATCAACAACTTCTACACGGCAACAGTCTACGAGAAGGGCTCGGAAGTGGTGCGCATGATCCGCACCATCCTCGGCGCGGAGACCTTCCGCGCCGGCATGGACCTCTATTTCGAGCGGCATGACGGCGAAGCGGCGACGATCGAGGACTTCCTCAAAGTGTTCGAGGACGTCTCGGGCCGAGACCTCGGGCAGTTCGCGCTCTGGTACCATCAGGCCGGCACGCCGAACCTGACGGTGAGTTCCTCCTACAATGCGGCGGCCAAGGCATTCACGCTGGAGATCGAACAGTCGGTGCCGCCGACGCCGTCGGAAAGCCGCAAGCGACTGATGCATATTCCCCTCGCCTTCGGCCTGGTCGGCGCCGGCGGCAAGCCTGTCGCCTGGACAGCCGTCGATGGCGCCACCGTCGAGGACGGCATCATCCATGTCCGAAAGCGGCGGCACACGGTGCGCTTCTCGGGGGTTTCGGAGCGGCCTTCGGTGTCGCTCAACCGCGGCTTCTCGGCGCCGATCACGCTCTCGGTGCAGCAGAAGGCCGACGACCAGTTCTTCCTGGCCAGCCATGACAGCGATCCTTTCTCGCGCTGGCAGGCCTTCAACACGCTGCTCACCGACGCGCTCATAGCGGCGTTCCGCCAGCTGCTGGGCGGCAAAGAGTCGGCCTTCGACGCAAAGCTCGCCGAGCTTGCCGGAAGCATTGCCCGCGACGAGACGCTGGAGCCGGCCTACCGGGCGCTGGCTCTGTCGCTGCCCGGCGAGGCCGATATTGCGCGCGACATCGGCCAGGGCATCGATCCCGACGCCATTTTCGTCGCCCGCGAGGCGCTGGCGCGGACGATTGCCATGGCGAATCGCGAGATCTTCTCGGCCCTTTACGCCAGCCTGGCCGACAACGGTCCGTTCACGCCCGACTCGGCAAGCGCTGGGCGCCGCGCGCTGCGCAACATCCTGCTCGATTACCTGTCGCTCCTGCCCGATGGCGCGGCGCTTGCCGCGCGGCATTTCAACGCCGCCACCAACATGACCGACCGCGCCGCGGCGCTGACCGTGCTGGCGCACCGTCATGCCGGCTCCGCGCAAGCGGAGGAGGCACTGTCGGCCTTCGAGATGAGATACCGCGGCGATGCGCTGGTGCTCGACAAATGGTTCCAGATCCAGGCCGGAGTGCCGGGACCGCTGACCGTCGAAAACGTGCGCGCGCTGATGCAGCACCCTGCCTTCTCGATCGCAAATCCGAACCGGGTGCGCTCGCTGATCGGCACCTTCTCCAGCGCCAACCAGACCGGCTTCCATCTTTCCGGCGGCCACGGCTACCGCTTCTTCGCCGAGACAGTGCTGGAGGTCGAGAAGCGCAACCCGCAAGTGGCAGCACGGCTGGCGACGGCGCTCAGGTCCTGGCGCTCGCTGGAACCGGTCCGGCAGAACAAGGCAAGGCAGGCACTGCTGCAGATCGCGAACGCCGACAACCTGTCGGCCGACTTGCGCGACATCGTGGAGCGGACGCTGGTGTGATTAGCAATCTCCCCCCTCGTGGGGGAGATCAGCAGTTTCGACGAATTTCAATCAACTTTTAATCTTTTTTGGCCGCGCCTCTGGACAAGGCGAATCACCTTTGATTCCTTATTGACGATTCGGACGTGCGGCGTAGCCGGATCGTCAAGTATGCGGCAAATCGGGGAGTGCCATTTATGGCCAAGACGGACGCGTGGGGCGCGCCCGGAGGGAGAGCTTTTGCGCGTCGCGAGGCAAGGAGCGGCGGGCCTGCCGGCAATGCGCGTCTGATCGCCGAACCCGCCTACCAGCGGCTGCTGGCGGCGGAACCGCTGCTGCGCCGCTCCATCCCGGCACTGATAATCATCTTCCTGATCGTCATCGCCGCACTGCGCTTCCTGTCGCTGGTGAACGACCGCGACGAGGTCGAACGCGACGCCAAGTCGGTGCTGGCGTTAGCCGCCGGCCAGATGGCACAGGCGATTACGGCCGACCCGAACGCAGCCGGCGTGAATGCGACGGACCTTCTGGAGAAGACCAGCCGCCAGGGCGCCATGGGTCGCAACCACGTGCTGGCCATCACCGACGGCGCTTTCAAGATCGCCGCGGTAACGCCATTGTCGACCGGCTGGCAGGGACGCTCGCTGGACAGCCTCGTGCTCGGCGGCCAGCCGCTGTTCATGTTCGGCGACCGCGCCGGCGTTATGGATGTCAGCATCGGCGGCAAGGACTGGTTCGCCGCCGTCAGCCTCACCGGCGACCGCAAGAACGCCGCGGCGGTGCTGGTGCCCAAGGAGGCGGTGTTCGACAGCTGGCGCAAGACGGTGTCGCTCAACGTCACGTTGTTCGTGCTGACGGCCGGCGTGCTGATCGTCATCCTTTACGCCTATTTCGGCCAGGCGGCGCGCGCCCAGGCGGCCGACCGCATCTATCTCGAAGCGCATCAGCGCATCGACATGGCGCTGGTGCGCGGCCGCTGCGGGTTGTGGGACTGGGACATGGTGCGCGGCAAGATGTACTGGTCGCGCTCGATGTACGACATGCTAGGCTACGAGCCTTGCGACACAATGCTGTCCTTCGGCGAGGTCGACGAGATCATCCATCCCGAGGACGGCGACCTCTTCGAGCTCGCCAACTGCATCGTCGAGCGCGAGATCGACCATATCGACCAGGTGTTCCGCATGCGCCACGCCGACGGCCAATGGGTGTGGATGCGCGCCCGCGCCCAGGTGATCGACCCGGAAGCGCCCGAGATCCAGCTGATCGGCATCGCCGTCGACGTCACCGAGCAGCGGCATCTCGCGCTGCGCTCGGAAGCGGCGGACATGCGGCTGCGCACGGCGATCGAGAACATCAACGAATCCTTCGTGCTATGGGATGCCGCCGAACGGCTGATCATGTGCAACTCCAAATTCCAGCAGGACAACGGGCTCTCGGACCGCGACGTGATGCCGGGCGCAACCCGCGACATGCTGGAGGAGCGCATGCTCGCCTTCGCCTCGGAGCGCAGGCTGGCCAACGCCAACGGGCCGCATGGCGGTGTGACGCTGGAGCGCCAGCTCGCCGACGGACGCTGGCTGCAGGTCAACGAGCTCAGGACCAGAGACGGCGGCATCGTCTCGGTCGGCTCCGACATCACCCAGATCAAGCTGCATCAGGAAAAGCTGGTCGACAGCGAGCGCCGCCTGATGGCGACCATCCACGATCTTAGCCTCGCCCGCCGGGCCGAGGAGGAACGCGCCAAGGAGCTTGTCGAGCTCAATCGCAAATACATGAAGGAAACCGAGCGCGCCGAGGCCGCCAACCGGGCGAAGTCCGAATTCCTCGCCAATATGTCGCATGAACTGCGCACACCGCTCAACGCCATAATCGGCTTCTCCGAGCTGATGCAGCAAGGCCTGTTCGGACCGCTGGGTTCGGAGCGCTACGAGGAATATGCCAGCGACATCAACGGCAGCGGCAAATACCTGCTCGGCGTCATCAACGACATTCTCGACATGTCGAAGATCGAGGCCGGCCAGTTCTCGCTTGACCGCGAGGAAATCGACCTCTGCCCGCTGATCAGGGAAACGGTTCGCGTCATCTCGCTGCAGGCGGCGGAGAAGTCGATCACGGTAGAGACGCGCATCGCCGATGCGATGCGGCTCTACGCCGACCGCCGCGCGATCAAGCAGATCGCAATCAATCTGCTCTCCAACGCGGTGAAGTTCACCGGACAGGGCGGCAAGATCACGGTCAGGGCGCGCAGCGCCTCAGGCGCGCTGGTGCTCACCATCGAGGACAATGGCTGCGGTATCCCGAAGCAGGCGCTGAGCAAGCTCGGGCGGCCGTTCGAGCAGGTGCAAAACCAGTTCTCCAAGAACCACACCGGTTCCGGCCTGGGCCTCGCCATCTCGCGTTCGCTCGCCGAACTGCAGGGGGGCGCGCTGAAGATTCGCTCCACCGAAGGCGTCGGCACCATCGTTTCGGTGCGCATCCCGCTGAAGAAGGCGCCGCCCATGGTCAAGGTGGCGGCTTAGCTGGCGCGCTGAAATTCGAAACGCCGGCGTCAAGGAATGACGCGTGGATTACCCTCGCGAGATCGACGCTCCCGCGCGAAGCAGAAGGTCGAAATCCTTCCGAATCTTTCGCGACGTCTCCTTGAGATGTGCTTCGAGCACACCGAAATCCGGCAGGTCGGTGGCCGCCAGAAGCAGATCAGAAAGCCCAGGCGGAACATCGTCGCGCTGGAACTCGCCGGTAAGGCAGAGCCTGATCATCTGGGTCAGCGCGAGATAGAGCCTCCAGGCCTCGCAAAGCTCCTGCCGAACATCAGGCGCCGCGTAACCGGGGGCCAGCCGCGCCAGCACTTCCGCCGTCGCGGTTGCCCGCCTACCAGCCTCGACCGCGCCGGTGATGACCGCGACCTGGGCGATGAATTCAAGGTCGATCAGGCCGCCGGGGATCAGCTTGATGTCCCAGAGATCGCGCGGCGGCTTTTCCGTGTCGATCAGCGCCCGCATCTCGGAGGCATCCGCCTTCACCTTGGCGCCGTCGCGCGGCTGGGCGAGAACCGCCGCGACCTCGTCCTCGACCTCGGCGCAAAGCGCTGCGTCACCGCCGATGGCGCGTGCTCGTGCCAGCGCCATATGCTCCCAGGTCCAGGCATCCTGCCGCTGATATTTCTTATAGGCATCGACATGGGTGGCGACGGGCCCCTTGTTGCCGGAGGGGCGCAAGCGAAGGTCGAGCTCATACAGGACGCCTTCGGCCGTCGGCGCCGAGACGGCGGCGATCAGCCGCTGCGTCATGCGGGTGTAGTAGTGTGAGGGCGCCAGCGGCTTCTCGCCATCGGAGTCTTCCGCATCCGCATCGTGGTCATAAAGCAGGATCAGATCGACATCCGAGCCGGCAGTGAGCTCGCGGCTGCCCAGCTTGCCCATGCCGAGGAGCGCGACCCTGCCCCCGGCAATCCTGCCATGGCGCAACGCGAACTCGGCGATGACTGCGTTGAGCGCCGCTTCGATCGTGAGGTCGGCCAGGTCGGAGAAGGCGCGACCGGCGCGCCCGGGATCGATGGAGCCCGCAAGCAGCCGCACGCCGATCAGGAATTTCTGCTCGGAGGCGAAGATACGCAGCCGGTCAAGCACATCCTCATAGGCGCGGTCGCCCTCGATGAAGGCCGCAAGCCGCGCCGAGAGGTAGGCGCGGTCGGGCAGTTCCGCGAGCAACGCCGGATCGAGCAGACCGTCGAACACATGCGGGCGGCGCGTGATGATGGCGGCGAGCCGCGGAGCGGCGCCCATGATCGTCGCCATCAGCTTGAGCAGTGCCGGATTGGACTGCAAAAGCGAGAAGAGCTGGATGCCAGCCGGCAGGCCGGCGAGGAACTCGTCGAAGCGGATCAGCGCCTCGTCGGCGCGGCGCGTCTGGCCGAAGGCTTTCAGCAGCGCCGGCGTCAGTTCCGTCAGCCGCTCGCGCGCCTCCGCCGACTGGGTGACGCGGTATCGGCCGAAATGCCAGCCGCGAATGACACGGCAGATGTCGCTCGGCCGCTGAAAGCCGAGGCGATGCAAGGTCTGCAGCGTGTCGGGATCGTCGACATCACCGGTGAAGACCAGATTGCCGACGCCGGCCGACAGTTCGGGTGCCGTCTCGAACAGCGCCGCATAATGGCGCTCGACCTGCTGCAGCGAGGCGCGGAAAGCTTCCGCGAATTCCGCCTCGCCGGTGAAGCCGAGCATCAGCGCGATACGCTCCAGTTCCTCGTCCTCTTCCGGCAGGACATGTGTCTGCTCGTCGGCCACCATCTGGACGGCATGCTCGACACGGCGCAGGAACCAGTATTGTCGGGTGAGCGCATCGCGCGCATCGGCGGTGATCCAGCCGCGTGCGGCGAGCGCGTCCAGCATCGGCACCGTTTCGCGGCCCCGCAGTTCCGGGAAGCGGCCGCCGGCAATCAGCTGCTGCGTCTGGACGAAGAACTCGATCTCGCGGATGCCGCCGCGGCCGAGCTTGACGTTATGGCCTTTCACCGCGATCTCGCCGTGGCCCTTGTGGGCATGGATCTGGCGCTTGATCGAATGGACGTCGGCGATCGCGGCGTAATCCATGTATTTCCGCCAGACATAGGGCTGCAATTCCTTGAGGAAGGCCGAGCCCGAGGCAAGGTCTCCGGCCACCGGCCGCGCCTTGATCATGGCGGCGCGCTCCCAGTTCTGGCCGCGGGCCTCATAATAACGAAGCGCCGCCTCGACCGGGATCGCCAGTGGGGTCGAGCCGGGATCGGGGCGCAACCTCAGATCGGTGCGGAAGACATAGCCATGCTCGGTGCGGTCCTGCAGGATGCGCACGAGACGGCGGGTGAGGCGCGAGAACAGCTCCGTCGCATCGAGCGGATCGACCACCG
Organism: Mesorhizobium sp. WSM4898; assembly: GCF_029625845.1. Classification (NCBI taxonomy): domain Bacteria; kingdom Pseudomonadati; phylum Pseudomonadota; class Alphaproteobacteria; order Hyphomicrobiales; family Phyllobacteriaceae; genus Mesorhizobium; species Mesorhizobium sp. WSM4898. The sequence continues at coordinate 56,080 of NZ_JARTVQ010000004.1, forward strand.
CCGGCGCCTCCGGATCGAAGAAGACGACGAGGTCTATGTCGGAGGAAAAATTCAGCTCATGCGCGCCGAGCTTGCCCATGCCGAGCACAATCCAGCTCGAGCCGCGAGCCGGGTCTTCCGGATGGGGCAGCTTGAGCTTGCCCTGCCCGTGCGCGTCGAGCAGCAGGAAATCGACGGCGGCGCGTGTGCAAGCATCCGCCAGGTCGCTCAGACGGCGCACCGTCAGCGCGGTTTCGGCCTCGCCGGACAGATCGGCCAGCGCGATCAGGAAATGCGCTTCGGCCTTGAACTGCCTGAGTTCCATCATCAGGCTCGATTCCGAAACATTGTCGGCCCGTGCAGCGCGATCGACCGCCTCGCCGATCTCGTTGAGACGCGCTTCGATCGTCTGGTCGAACAGCTTGTCGAGAATGGCCGGCCGGCGGCGGGCCGTATCACGCAGGAACGGCGACAGGTCGAAGATGGCGGCGAGCAATTCCTGCAGTGCTCCCTGGCCGGCGAGGAACGCGGCCAGACGCGGAAGGCCGTCTTGCTCGGCCGCGTCAGCGATCTCGGACAATTCCCTCCGGGCATGGTCGCCGCCGAGCGGGCGAAGCGCCAGCGTCGGTCGGAGTTGCCATCCCGTATCGATCTTCTTTTTTGCCATCCTGGCCGCCATCAATGCGTCTCCCGGGCCGGGAAACTCATGACTACGGACAATCCGGGATTGGCGGGCAGAAGATCAAGCCTGCCGTTATGGAAAGTCATGATCGCCTTGGCGAGGCTAAGGCCCAGACCCGATCCCGGCTGCGAACGGCTCTTCTCCAGCCGCACGAAACGCTCGGTGACCCTGGCGCGGTCGGCATCGTCGGGAATGCCAAGGCCATTGTCGGAAACGGCGAGCTTGACCTCGCCGCCGATGCGCTCCAGCGTGACGCGCACTTTCGGGCTCTCGGCGGCGCCGGTCGAGTATTTGATGGCGTTGTCGACGATGTTCGACAGTGCCTGGCCGATCAGCTCGCGATTGCCGTTGATGGTAACCGCCTCCGGCACCGAGGTTTCCAGCACGACGCCCGCCTCTTCCGCCACCGGCTCGTAGAGCTCGACGACATCGCTCACCGTGGCGGCGAGGTCGACCGGGCCGGTTGTTTCGGAGGAATAGCCGGCCTCCAGCCGCGAGATCATCAGGATGGCGTTGAAGGTCTTGATGAGCTGGTCGGACTCGGCGATCGTTCCCTCCAGCGCCTGACGGTAGTCCGTCGTCTTGCGCTTGCCGGCAAGGGTGGCTTCGGCGCGGTTGCGCAGCCTGGTCAGCGGCGTCTTCAGATCGTGAGCGATGTTGTCGGAGACCTGCTTCAGCCCCTCGTTCAGCATGGCGATACGGGCAAGCATCGTGTTGAGGTTTTCGGACAGGCGGTCGAATTCGTCACCGGCGCCGGTCACCGGCAGCCGTCCGCTGAGGTCGCCGCCCATGATGCGGCGACTTGCGTCGGAGACGCTGTCGATGCGTTTCAGCGCGGCGCGCCCGACGAAGAACCAGATCAAGAGGCCGCCGAGCCCCATCATGCCCAGCGCCAGCATCAGCGCGCGGCGGATGACGGCGCGGAAGCGCTCGGGCTCGCCAAGATCGCGGCCGACCAGCAAGATCATCTGATTGGGCAGTCGCAGCACCAGCGCGATAGCGTTGTGGCCTTCTTCGCCTTCCGACCGAGCGCTGCTGTCGCCCGGGGACGGCGCGCTCTGATCGGTGCCACCACCACGCAACCGGTCGAGTTCGCCCTCACCGAAGCGATGGTACGAAAAGGGCTCCGTCGTCCAGCCCTCGGTTTCGATGATTCCCGGCTCCAGGCTCTGCACATTGCCGGTCAGGATCTGGCCGTTGGCGTCGGCGATCAGATAGAGGTTGGCGCCAGGCTGGCGCGAGCGGGCTTCAACCACGCGCACCAGCAACGGCAGGCCGCCATTTTTGTATGCGCGAGCCAAGCCGAGGATCTCGTCATTGATCGTGTCCTGGGTCTGCGCCGTCAGCATGCGCGCCGAGAGCGACGTCATGTAAAAGACGAGCAGCACGGCGCAGATCGCGAAAAGCAGAAGGTAAAGCGCCGAGAGCCGGGCCGCCGTCGTCTTCATGATGGCCGGCAGGGAAAGAGCCATGTGCGCCTAGATCAGGATGACGATTGGCTGCATGGTAACCCCTTGTCGTAGCATAATCTTTTCCAAAACCGGTTTCCCCTTTTTGCGTTGGCTCTTCGGTTCGGGATCATGCTCTAGCCGCCTTTCAGCATGTAGCCGGCGCCGCGGATGGTGTGCAGGATCGGTTTGTCGAAACCCTTTTCGATCTTGCCGCGCAGGCGCGAGACATGAACGTCGATGACGTTGGTCTGCGGATCGAAATGATAGTCCCAGACATTTTCCAGCAGCATGGTGCGCGTCACCACCTGGCCGGCGTGGCGCATCAGATATTCCAGCAGGCGGAACTCGCGCGGCTGCAGCGTGATCTCGCGGCCGGCGCGCTTCACCGAATGCGACAGACGGTCGAGCTCGAGATCGCCGACGCGGTAGACGGTCTCGGTTTCCCGGGCGCCGGCGCGACGGTTCAACACCTCGACGCGGGCAAGCAATTCGGAAAAAGCGTAGGGTTTGGTGAGATAATCGTCGCCGCCGGCGCGCAGCCCGGTGACGCGGTCGTCGACCTCGCCCAGCGCCGACAGGATCAGCACCGGCGTGGTGTTGCCGCGCGAGCGGAGCGCTGCGATCACCGACAGCCCGTCGCGGCGCGGCATCATGCGGTCGACCACCATCACGTCATAGTCGCCGGCGTCGGCAAGCGCGAAGCCGGTCTCGCCGTCCCCGGCGACATGGGCGGTGTGGCCCGCCTCGGCGAAGGCTTTCTGCAGGTAGTCCGCAGCCTCGCGGTCGTCTTCCATGACGAGAATCTTCATGGAGCCGTTATACGCGATTTCACTGGAAGGTTGAGGGGCAGCCATGACTCAGCGCCTTTGCGTTCGCCAGCCGCATGTCGTGATCCCAGACCGGTACCCACTTGCGGGCACCGTGCTTGGCAAGCGGCAGCGGGTGATGGGAAACCCGCTGCCGCAGGAGCGAAACACGGTGACTGACTGACGTGCTCGGCCCCATGTTTTCCCGGCGGCGGCTCGGGGGTGTTGAAACCGCCGCAAGGAAAAGTCGCTGAGCAATTCCAGGAAAGGCGTGAAGCGGGTTTCCGTCCGGAATTGCGTCAAACAGAGAGTTAGAGCGGTTCTGCGTTCTCGAGGAGCGATTGAACCGCTCTCTCAGATCAGCCCTTTCCGACCGGCAGCGCGACGAAGCGGTTGCTATCGTCGCGGGTGATCTGCATCAGCACGGCCTTGCGGCCCGACTTGGAGGCATCGGTCATGGCCTTGGAAACGTCGTCGGTAGTGTTCACCTCGTTCGAATTGATCGAGGTGATGACGTCGCCGGGCTGGATGCCGCGGTCGGCCGCATCGCTGTCCGGATCGACATCGGTGACCACCAGGCCCTTGCCGTTTTCCGACTTGGTGACGGTGAGGCCGAGATCGGCAAGCGTATCGGCCTTGGCGGGAGCCGCCTGCTTGTTGCCGCCTTCGTTCGAGGCCTGCTTGTCGCTCGAAGGCAGTGTGCCGAGGTCCACCTTGACCGTCTCGTTCTTGCCGTTGCGCCAGACAGTGACATCAACCGACTTGCCCGGCGCATAAGCGCCGATCATGCGGGCGAGTTCCTTCGGCGAGGCGACGTCCTTGCCGTCGACCTGGGTGATGACATCGCCGGCGACGATGCCTGCCTTCTTGCCGGGACCAGCGTCCTGCGCGCTCGAAACCAGCGCGCCCTTGTCCGACTTCAGGCCGAGCGACTCGGCGATGTCGGAGGTGACCGGCTGGATCTCGACGCCGAGCCAGCCGCGCTGGACGGAGCCGTTCTTCATCAGGTCTTCGACCACCTGCTTGGCGGTCGAGGCCGGGATGTCGAAGGCGATGCCGACGCTGCCGCCCGACGGCGAGAAGATGGCGGTGTTGATGCCGATCACCTGGCCGTTGAGGTTGAAGGTCGGACCGCCCGAATTGCCGCGGTTGACCGAGGCGTCGATCTGGATGAAGTCGTCATAGGGGCCGGCGCCGATGTCGCGGCCGCGGGCCGAAACGATGCCTGCGGTGACGGTGCCGCCGAGGCCGAACGGGTTACCGACCGCCACGACCCAATCGCCGATGCGGATCTTGGAGTCGTCGGCGAAGTCGACATAGGTGAACTTGCCGCCGCCATCGACCTTCAGCACGGCGAGGTCGGTGCGCGGATCGGTGCCGATCAGCTTGGCGTCGAGCTCCTTGCCGTCATTGGTGACGACGGTGAAGTCGGAGCCTTCCGAAACCACGTGATTGTTGGTGACGAGGTAGCCGTCCTCGGAAATGAAGAAGCCCGAACCTTGAGCGACAGGGCGCGGCTCGCCATTGCCGTGGTTGCGGTGGTTGAACCGGGGCATGCCGAACTGGCCGCCCTGATCGCCGAAGCCGCGGAACTCCCTGAAGAAGCGGCGCAGCTGCGGATTGTCCGGCAGGTTGTCGAAGCCGTTCTGATCGTCGGAGCCGTCATCGGCCGTCGGCTGGATCTTGGCCTTCACCTTGACGCTGACCACCGCCGGCGAGACGCGCTCGACGACGTCGGCGAAGCTCGGAACCTGTGGAGCCTCGACACGCACAGCATCGGCCAGCACGGGCGCAGTGCCGGTGGCAAGCGCGCCTGCGCCGACCGCACCAATCACGGCCAGGGACGCGACAGCCGCTATCAGGCGCTTGCGGGTGCTTGAATATGAATCGGGGGCAATATTCATGGGTCTCGTTTCCTCTTTCGAAGTGGATGCGCTCAGGAGAGCATCCTCGGAAAGAGACTTAGTGAGGCGCACATTACGGCGCCATTTCCGATATATGAAAATTTTGTAATGTTGGCGCTTTAATCGCGCAGCAGCTTGTCCAGCGCCGCCTGTTCCTCGGCGCTGAGCGTGCTGTCCGGCGCCGGGCGGCGCGAACGGGTGCTGAGCACGATGAAGATGCCGCCGGCCAGAAGCAGAAGCGCCGGGGTGCCCCACAAAAGCGCGTTGCGCAGGCTGAAGCGCGGCTTCAAGAGCACGAACTCGCCGTAGCGTGAGACGATGTAATCCATCACCTGCTGGTCGGTATCGCCGGCGACGAGGCGCTGGCGCACGAGGATGCGCAGGTCGCGGGCCAGATCGGCGTCGGATTCGTCGATCGACTGGTTCTGGCAGACCATGCAGCGCAAGCCTTCGGAAAGCGCGCGTGCGCGAGCCTCCAGCGCCGGATCGGGCAGCACCTCATCGGGCTTCACCGCCTGTACCGCGCCGGCGAAGACCAACGCCAGCAGGAGGATCAGCGAGGCGAGCGAAAACTTCGCTTTCATGTCGGGCTCGCGGGTAAGGCAGCGGCAGCCGGCTTGCGGCGCCTCGCGGGCGCGCCAACGCGCAGGCGGCGGTCGAGCAGCGACATGGCGGCGCCCGCCATCATCACCAGTCCGCCGCCCCAGATCAGCGTCACCAACGGCTTCCACCACAGGCGCACGACGACCGAGCCGTCCTTGCCCTCATCGCCGAGCGACAGATAGAGCTGGCTCACACCCAGCGTCCTGATGCCGGACTCGGTCGTTACCGTCTGCCGCACCGGATAGAAGCGTTTTGCAGAGGTGATCTCGCCATCGGCATTGTCATCGGCGCCAATCAGCAGGAAGCGGCCGCGCTCCTCGGTGAAGTTTGGGCCTTTCTGGGGAAACAGTCCTTCGAAGCGCAGCGTGTGGCCGGAAAGTTCCACCGTCTCGCCGACGCGCATGGTGAGAATCTTCTCCGTGCCGAACGAAAGCGTGCCGACGATGCCGAGCAAGGTGAGCCCGAGGCCGAGATGGGCAAGCGCGGTGCCGAAGACCGAGCGCGGCAGGCCGGCAAAGCGTCTCAGCATGTCGGCCGGCGCCACCGAGCCGATGCCCGACTTGACGGCAAGGTCGGTCAGCGCGCCGGCGACAAGCCAGACGGCGAGGCCGACGCCAAGCGCAGCGAAGACCGAGGCGCCATCGATGAACAGGCCGGTGACCAGCATCGCGGCGATCGCCAGCCCGAAGGCCGCCATCAGGCGCTGCGAGGCGGCAAGGACGTCGCCGCGCTTCCAGGCAAGCAGCGGACCAAACGGCACGATGGCGAGCAGCGGCAGCATCAGCGGGCCGAAGGTCAGGTCGAAGAAGGGCGCGCCGACCGAGATCTTGCCGCCGGTGATGGCCTCAAGCGCCAGCGGGTAGAGCGTGCCGACGAGCACCGTCGCGGTCGCCGTGGTCAGGAACAGATTGTTGAGCACGAGCGCGCCTTCGCGCGAGATCGGCTGGAACAGGCCACCTGCGGTCAGGGTGGAAGCGCGCAGCGCAAACAGCGCCAGCGAGCCGCCGATGAACAGCGTCAGGATGCAGAGGATAAAGACGCCGCGCGCCGGATCGGTGGCGAAGGCATGCACGGAAGTCAGCACGCCAGAGCGGACAAGAAAGGTGCCGAGCAGCGACAGCGAGAAGGTGAGGATGGCAAGCAGCAGCGTCCAGATCTTCAGCGCCGAGCGCTTTTCCATGACGATTGCCGAATGGAGGAGCGCCGTGCCGGCGAGCCAGGGCATGAAGGAAGCGTTCTCGACCGGGTCCCAGAACCAGAAGCCGCCCCAGCCAAGCTCGTAATAGGCCCAATAGGAGCCCATGGCGATGCCGCCGGTCAAAAACATCCAGGCGACCAGCGTCCAGGGCCGCACCCAGCGCGCCCAGGAGGCGTCGATGCGGCCTTCGATCAGGGCTGCGACCGAGAAGGAGAAGCAGATCGAGAAACCGACATAGCCGAGATAGAGCAGCGGCGGATGGATGGCGAGGCCGAGGTCCTGCAGGATCGGGTTGAGATCGCGGCCCTCGATCGGCGCCGGGTTCAGCCGGATGAAGGGATTGGACGTCGCCAGGATAAACAGGAAGAAGGCGGCGCCGATCATGCCCTGCACGGCCAGAACATTGGCTTTGAGCGTCGCTGGCAAGTTGGAACCGAAGACAGCGACGAGCGCGCCGAAGAAGGTCAGGATCAGCACCCAGAGCAGCATCGAGCCTTCGTGGTTTCCCCAGGTGCCGGTGATCTTGTAGATCATCGGCTGCAGCGAATGGGAGTTTTCCCAGACGCTCGCCACCGAGAAATCGGAGCCGGCATAGGCGGTGGCAAGAGCGGTGAAGGACAGCGCGGTCAGCGCAAAGCCGGTGACCGAGACCGGGCCGCCGACCGCCATCAGCCGCTGGTTGCCGGTGCGGGCGCCGACCAACGGCACCAGCATCTGCACCAGCGACAGCGCGAAGGCGAGGACGAGCGCGAAATGTCCGGTCTCAACCATTATTGGCTCTTGCTCTCCTGCCACACGCCCTTGGCTTTCAAGCGGTCGGCGACTTCCTTGGGCATATAGCGCTCGTCGTGCTTGGCTAAAACGCTATCGGCAACGAAGACGCCGTCCGGGCCGAAAGCGCCTTCGGTGATGACCCCCTGCTCCTCGCGGAAGAGGTCGGGCAGGATGCCGGTATAAGTGACCTTGACCGATTTCTGCATGTCGGTGACCGAAAAGGCGACGGTCGCGCCCTGACCGCGAACGATGGTGCCTTTTTCGACGAGCCCGCCAAGGCGAATGCGCTGTCCGGGCTGGACGGTTGCGGCGGCGAGGTCGGCGGGCATGTAGAAATACGAAGCCTTCTGGCCGAGCGCGTAGAAGGTAAGACCGGCAGCAGCGCCGAGGAAGGCCAACCCTGCGAGGATCACCGACAATCGCTTCTGCTTGCGCGTCATGGCCTACTCCGTCGCCGTCACGCCGAGGGAGGCGGCAAAGGCGGTGAATTTCTTGGCCTGCTCGCTGTCGGCGCCGAAGACGGCAACCGCGCGGCCGAGCGCGTCGCGCGCCCGGTCGGCCTTGCCGAGCACGACATAGGAACGAATGAGCCGCATCCACCCTTCCTCGTCGCGCGGATTTTGTTTCAGCCGGTCGTCGAGGCTGGCGACCATGGTCTCGATCATTGCCTGCCGGTCCTGCGGCGCCATCTGCCGCGCCGCCTCGACCTGCCCGGCATCCGGGCCGGTCGCCGGCTTGCCTGCCGCCGCCGGCGGCTCGGCCGTTTCGGCGAGCGCCTGCTGGACGGCGCTGCGCCAGGGCGAATCGGGCGCAAGCTGACCGAGCATCTTTTGCCAAGCGGCGGCGGCTTCCGCCTTCCTGCCTTCCTGGGCCAGGCCCATCGCCAGATAGAAATTGGCCTTGGCGTTGGCGGGATCGAGCTTCAAGGCCGCGTCGAAGGCGCCCTGAGCCTCGGCCGTGACGATCCCGCCGGCAGCGTTGGCGATCGCCTCGCCAAGGCCGGCCTGGCGCACGGCGCTGTCGCCGTCGAGGCGGATGGCGTTGCGATAGGCGGTCACCGCGTCGGCGTAGCGCTGCAGGCGCAGATAAACCGGCGCCAGCACGTCCCAGCCCTTGCCGTCCGACGGATTGGCGGCGAGATGCGCCTCGGCGCGGGCAACCAGCTCGTCGACCGAGGACTCGGCAGGGTTCTTGGCCAGCCGCTCGGCCAGCGGCTGCGAGGGCAGATCCGGCGAGCCGAGTGAGCCGTAAAGTCCCCAGCTAACCAGCGGCACCGCCAGCACGGCGGCGGTGGCGACCAGCTTCGCGGCGCGCGCAGGGCGCGGCGCTCGCGCGCTTGCCTGGCTGTGCGAGCCGAGACGCAGAATGCGGCGGCCGATCTCGGCGCGCGCTTCCTCCGCCTCGCCCGGCTGGATGAGACCGCGCGCCATGTCGCGGTCGAGTTCCGAAAGCTGGTCGCGATAGACTTCGAGATCGTGATCGCCGGCGGTCGATGCGGCTTTCGTGCCGCCGGCCAGCGGCAAAAGCACCGCCAGGCTGGCGCCCAGCGTAAGGATTGCAGCTATGACCCAGAACAGCATGGCTATTCCAATAAAGGCAGAGCCCTGCCCTGCCAACACGGACGCCCTGCGACGCTTTGGCGGCAGACGCGCCGGCCGTCCTTGATCAATGTCAAATTGCGCCGATCGTTGCTAATTCAGGTCAGCGGCGTCCAGCTGCCGTCGGCATTGCGGCAGGCGGTGCCGCGCGCCGTGACGCCCGAACCGCTCGTGTAAACGGTGTGGGTGTATTGGCGGCAGTCCTGCGAGCCGACCCGGTAGGGCTGGGCGGCAACGACCTCGCCATAATGGGTCGAGCTGTCGCCCTTCCACGTCACCTTCTGGCCGCTGGCGTTGTATTCCAGCGCCTTGTACTCGGCCTCGAGGCCTTTGCGCTTTTCAGCATCGCTCAGACCCGAACCGATCGAGCCGCCGATGAGCCCGCCATTCATGGCCGCGACGATGCCGGCTCCCACCTTACCGGCGGCCGGCGGCGTGGCGACGGGCGTGACCGGAGAGGTCGGGCCGGTCCTGCCCAGCGTGGTGCAGCCCGACACGGCCATCAGGGCGGAAACGAGCGCAACGCGAATCTTCATACCAGCAACCGGTTCTCTTGAGCGGGATGGGCTTCTTGGGCGAAAAGCACTTCTGGAGCGAGATGGATCGGGAACCGCGCCAGCGGGAAGGATAGCGAGCCCATAGTATTGATATTTGTCGGAAATTTGGCCGCAAGCGGCCGCACGGAAATCGATAAAAACATTATTGAAGGCTCCGCAATCTTACCACTGCCCTCAAGCCGCCCATGCTGGACCGTTCCAGCGCAAGGGCGCCTCCATACTCGTTGACGAGGTCGGCGACAATGGCCAATCCAAGCCCCGTTCCCGGCTTCGTCTCGTCGAGTCTCTTGCCGCGTTTCAACACTTCCCGCGCGCTGTCCTCGGGAATGCCGGGGCCGTCGTCCTCTATAACGATTTCAAAAAGGTTGGGGCTTCCCGCAACGGTGGCGACCGAGACGGCAACGGCGCTTTTCGCCCATTTCATGGCATTGTCGAGGAGATTGCCGAGCAATTCCTCAAGATCCTCGCGCTCGCCGGCAAAGACGATCCCGGCGGCAGGCTGCGACAGCGAAAGCTGTGTCTGCGGGTTGAGCTTGCGCAGCACGCGCACCATGCGCTCGACCAGCGGCGCCACCGGCGTGCGGAAGACGACGCTGTCGCGCTGGGCGGCGACGCGGGCGCGCTGCAGATAATGGTCGACCTGCTTTTGCATCGAGGCAGCCTGCTCGGCGATGAGCTCGCCCTTGGCGCCGCCGAGCGCGCGGCCCTCGTTGATCAGCACGGCAAGCGGCGTCTTCAGGGAATGGGCGAGGTTGCCGACCTGGGTGCGCGAACGCTCGACGATGCGCCTGTTGTTCTCGATCAGCGCATTGGTCTCGCTGGCCAGAGGCTCGATCTCGGCCGGGAAGCGCCCGTCGAGCCGCTGCGCCGTGCCCTCGCGCACCATCGCCAAAGCATTGCGCACGCGGCGCAAAGGCTGCAAGCCGAAAAGGATGGCGATGGCGTTGATGGCGATCATGCCGACGCCGAACAGCGACAGATAGGTGAGCAGCCGGCGCTGGAAGCTCGCGATCTCCTGCTCGAGCTCGCTGTGATTGCCCATGACGCGGAAGCGCGCGGCGCGGTTCTTGGCATCGAGCACGAACTCGCTCTCGAAAACCTCTAACTCCTCGCCCTTGATGCCCTCGGTCGAATAGCTGCGCTGGAAGTTCGCGTTGAACGGCACCTCGGCGACGCTCGGCGACAGGATCGAGGAGGTCATCGAGGAGGAATGGAGTTCGCCGTGAACGTCTTCGGAGGCCGGCTCGACCGACCAGTACCAGCCGGAATTCGGCTCCGAGAAGCGCAGATCGCCAAGGTCGGGCGAGCCGATGAGCGCGCCATTGTCGGAAATGCCGACGGAGCCGATCAGGTTGAACAGATGCGCCGAAAGCAGACTGTCGAAGCCGCGCTCGCTGGCCTGGCGGTAGAGCGTGGTTATGAGCGTGAAGATGACGACGAGCGTCAGGATCGCCCAAATCGTGGAAAAGGCGATGACGCGGAAGGTCAGCGAGCGCGGCCAGAGCCGCAGCTTTGAAAGCCACGTTCTCATCGTCGGCTTCAGCGGTTCCGCGTCACGCCTCCGGCTCTCGCATGCGATAGCCCATGCCTCGCACGGTTTCGATCATGTCGATGCCCATCTTCTTGCGAAGCCGTCCGACGAACACCTCGATGGTGTTGGAGTCGCGGTCGAAGTCCTGGTCGTAGAGATGTTCGACCAATTCGGTGCGCGATACCACCTCGCCCATATGATGCATCAGATAGGCAAGCAGCCGAAACTCGTGGGAAGTGAGCTTCAGCGGCACGCCGTTGACGTCGGCCTTGGAGGCCTTGGTGTCGAGCCTCAGCGGCCCGCAGGTGAGCTCGGACGAGGCATGGCCGGCGGCGCGGCGGATCAGCGCCCTCACTCTGGCCAGCACCTCCTCGATGTGAAAAGGCTTGGTGACGTAGTCGTCGGCGCCCGCGTCGATGCCGGCAACCTTGTCGCTCCAGCGGTCGCGGGCGGTCAGGATCAGCACAGGCATCTTGCGCCCGCCGCGGCGCCAGCGCTCGACGACGCTGATGCCGTCCATCTGCGGCAGGCCGATGTCGAGGACGACGGCGTCGTAAGGCTCGGTGTCGCCGAGGAAATGCCCCTCTTCGCCGTCATAGGCGCGGTCGACCACATAGCCGGCATCTACCAGCGCATCCGTAAGCTGCCGGTTGAGATCCTTGTCATCCTCGACGACGAGCACGCGCATGGTTCGTAGCCTGTTGAAGGGTGGAGGTATAGGCCGATTCCGCCGGCCAGGAAACTTAAGCCTGTTAAAGGGAATTGGGCGTCAGTCCAGCGGCACCACGATCTCGGTACGGCGCGGCCGCTGGCCCTCCTTGCCCGGGACCAGTACCACGATCACGCAGACCTGCTGTCCGCCGCGCGTGGCCTGCGAGGCCTTGGCGAGCGTGCCGCCGTTCTGCGCGGCGATCTGCTGGCCGATTGCATAGCAGTCGCTGGCAGCAAGCACGAGCGGCTGATCGACCGATGGCTCGACGGGCGGCATCGCCGTCGCCTGCGACGCAAAAATCCCGGCTGCGGCAAGCGCCAGCGTCGCGGCGCGAGTAAGGGAGCGGAACGTTTTCATGATCACGGTACTAACGCATTTGTGCTGAACATGAAATGAACGGTGAACGGCCGAAAATCCATGCCCGCCATACCCCCTGCCCGCGAGACGAACAAATGCGAGTCCAACTGCCTGGGCCCATCAGGACCAGCATGGATTGATAGCCGGAAAATCACGGGCGCGGCTACGGTTTTCGCGGCTAGCATATGCTCTAATTTGCGCCGTGAAGCAGTTGAGGACGGGGAGAATGCCATGAGCCATGACGACCTTGCCAGTCTTTACAAGGGCTACATTGCCTGCCTCAACGAACAGGATTGGGACAATCTCGGCCAGTTTGTCGGCGAGGAGGTGCAGTATAATGGCGAGACGGTGGGGCTTTCGGGCTATCGCCGCATGCTGGAAGGCGATTTTCAGGCCATTCCCGATCTGCGTTTCAACATCGAGCTTCTGGTTTCAGAGCCACCACGCGTGGCGGCCCGTCTGCATTTCGACTGCAGGCCCAAGGGCATGCTGTTCGGCCTGGCGGTGAACGGCAGGCGAGTCACCTTCGCGGAGAACGTCTTTTATGAAATCCAGGACGGGCGGATACGCGAGGTCTGGTCCGTCATCGACAAGGCCGCCATCCAGGCCCAGCTCTAGAGAAGTCCATCGTTTCAAGGAAACGCGGAATTGCTCTAACTCCTTTTTTTGTACTTCCGGACGGAAAACCGCTGCGCACCTTTCCTGGAATTGCTGAAGGAAAAGCTGGTCTCTCAGGCACTTTCTTGCGTCAGCGCGCGGAAGCGCAGCAGCCCGTGGTGCACCGCGAGGTCGTCGTCATAGCGCGCCTCGGCGAATTCCAGCGACAGCCGCGTCTGGCCACGCGGGCCGATCGAGAGGGCCGCGCCGTCGAGGCGCGCCTTGATGCTGTCCATGATGAGCCGCGTCTCGGCCTCGCCCTGCGCCTTCGACCAGATGTGGAGCGTGATGAGTTGGTCGTCGTTGTCGTCGGCGCCGGTGTCCAGGTCGAAGGCGCTGGTGCGGCCGTAGGTGACGTGCGGAAATGCGGCTTTGGCGTCGGCGCGCTCGAGCAGGCCGGCGCCGCCCAGCAGCGCCGACAGCGACGCATCGGTCTTCAATCGCAGGAACAAGGCCTGCATCAAATCGCCAGGCGCCGTCATATGTGGTTCCTCTCGCCTGCCTTGTCCTCATCGCAGCGTAGCCGCCTTGCACCCGTTTCGCCAGATCGTCGGACGGCGTCTTGAGGCAATGCCATCAAGCCTTGCCGCTGATCACCGTTGCCTGATCCCTGATCACCACAGTTACGAAACGGATGACGGCGCACAGGCGCCTCATCACCGATCTCGCGGCGATAGACAAGCAAAACCGGGCGGCTGCCGAGAGTTTCGGGGGCGAGCCGCACCATGCGCGGTTCCGGTTCGGCGGGCATGCAGGGCATCACGCGTGTCACGATGTGGGGCGACACGGTTTTTGAGGGAGGCGCCGCGCAGGGTCTGGTGGAGCAATGCGACTACGTCTACACAAGGCTGCTGCCCGGCTGGGGCGCCGGTCGCTTTCGCCGCAGGGCGCAAGCCTGGCTGACGAGCGGGGCAGACTGGCCAGGGAGGCCGGAGATGAAACTTCTGATCTTTGGCGCCTCGGGCGCGACCGGCCGCGCCCTCGTCTCGGCGGCGCTGGCGGAAGGCCATCTGGTCACCGCCTTCGTCCGCACCCCGCGCAAGCTCGCCATCAGCCACGACCGTCTGAGCGTGATCGTCGGAGACGTCGCCGACTGCAAGGCGGTGGAGGGCGCGATTGCCGGTCACGACGCGGTGTTGAGCTGCCTCGGTGTCGGCGTGCCACTGAAGCACGACGCGGCGGTGATTGCCGGTATCGGCTTCATCGTCGAGGCGATGCAACGGAGCGGGCCAACCCGGCTCATTTATCAGTCCTTCCTCGGCGTCCGCGACAGCCGGCGGCAATTGGGGCCACTGCTCGGCGGCATCGTCGTGCCGCTCGTGCTGCGCCATGAAGCGGCGGATCACGAAGCGAAGGAAAGGCTCATCGCGCAGTCCGGCCTCGACTGGACGATCGTGCGACCGCCAAAGCTCGGCAACGGTCCAGCCATCGGCCGGTTCCGCCACGGCCACGGCATCCGGGCCAGGTCCTTGTTGCCGACGCTGGCGCGCGCCGACGTGGCGGCCTTCATGCTCGATCAAGTCAGCGACAAAACCTATTCGCGTACAGCGGTTGCCCTGCTGCCTTGACCTCACGACACCGGTGCCGCGCCGCCCTCTTCGGTGCGGCGTGCGATGAAATCGTCGAGCACGCCGGCGGTGGCGGCAGCGGATGCGGGCGGCTGGAAATCGGAAAGAATCCGCTTCCAGATGCCGGTGGCGCGCTCCGTCGCGGTCTTGCCGCCGGATTGCGTCCAGTTGCCGAAATTCGACCAGTCGGCCACCAACGGTTCGTAAAAGGCGGTACGGTAGCGGGCCATGGTGTGGGCGGCCGAGAAGAAATGGCCGCCGGGCTGCACCTCGGCAACAGCGTCGAAACCGATGGCGTCGGCATCACCCGGTGTCGTGGCGCAAAGCTCGGCGACCGTCTGCAGCGCCTCGATGTCGGTAATCAGCTTTTCGAACGAGACGCTCAAGCCGCCCTCCAGCCAGCCTGCCGCATGGATGCAGACGGTGGCGCCGGCAAGCACCGAGCCCCATAGCGCGAACTGCGTCTCATGCGCCGCCTGCGCGTCGGAGACATTGGCGGCGCTGCCGCCGCCGGAACGCCAAGGCAAGCCGGTGAAGCGCGCGAGCTGGCCGGCGCCCAAGGTCGCCTTGATGTGCTCCGGCGTGCCGAAGGCCGGCGCGCCCGACTTCATGTCGACATTGGAGGAAAACGAGCCATAGACCACCGGAGCGCCGGGGCGCACGATCTGGGCGAGCGTCAGCCCCGCCAGCGCCTCCGCATGCTGCAGGGTCAGCGCGCCGGCGACCGTGATCGGCGCCATGGCGCCCGCCAGGCAGAAGGGCGTGATGATCGACACCTGGCCGAACCTGGCGAAGTCGATGATGCCTTGCGCCATCGGGATATCGAGCTGGCGCGGCGAATTGGTGTTGATGACGGTGTAGCAGAAGGCGCCGTTGCGAAATTCGTCCTCCGAGAGGCCGCGCGCCAGCCGGACCATCTCAAAACTGTCCTCGACCTGCGGCGTGCCGCGCGCGAAGACGAAGGGAAACTTGTCGGACAAGGTGAGCTGCGCGCGGCCGGTGGCAAAGTGGCGAAAGCGCGTGTCGACGTCCTGCGGCTCGATGCAAGGGCCGAGCATATGCAGCACGTCGAAATGCTGCAGGAGCTTCATGAATTCCTCGAAGGCGGCGAGCGTGCCCGGCCGCCTTCCGCGCTCGAGATCGGTGACGTTGGGCGCGCCGGAGCCGGCGAGGAATGTCATGGACCCAAGCTCGAGGATAAGGTCACGGGAGCGGGCGCCGCTATAGGCGGGGATCGAGCGCGGCGCGGACGCCAAGGCTGCCTCGACCATGTCGCGGCCGATCCGCACCATCTGGCTGTCCTCGTCGACCAGGGCGCCGGCCTTGGCAAGAATGGCGCGCGCCTCCGGCAGCAGCACCTTGATGCCGAGTTCTTCCAGCACGCGCAGCGCCGTGTCGTGGATTGCGGCGACCTGATCGTCGGAAAAGACCGGCTGCGGCAGGAAGGGGTTCTTCAGCGAACGATAGTTCGGGCGGCGGCTGGACTCGCTGCCGGCCTCGCCGGTGCGTCCGCGCCGGCGTTCGCGCCTCTGATCGCGTGCGGCCTCATCAATCATGCCCAATCCTCCCTATTGCCGCATTGCCTCGCCCTTGGGGTCATAGGGCGAGGCCGCGATGACGCGCGCCGGCCGTTCGACGCCGACAATGTGTACGGAAAGTTGCGTCCCCTCCCCGGCGAAATCGTCATCGAGCAACGCCAGGGCGACGCTCTTGCCAACCGTGTAGCCGTAGCCGCCGGAAGTGACGAAGCCGACGCGCCGGCCCTTGTGCCAGACAGGCTCGAAACCGCTGGCGTCGGCGTCGACGGCATCGACTTCCAGGGTCACGATCCGCCGGGCGACGCCCGCCTTGCGCTCCTTGAGAGCTGCTTCGCGGCCGACAAAATCGCCCTTGTCGAAGGCGACGAACCGGTCAAGGCCGGTCAGGCCGGGCGTGTAGCCCTGCGTGAACTCGCGCGACCAGATGCCGAAACTCTTCTCCAGCCGCAGCGCGTTGAGCGCGTAGTAGCCGATCTCGGCGAGACCAAGATCTTCGCCGGCGACGAGCAGCGTCTCGCGCAGCGTCCCGTGCAGGGTGGCCGGGCAATTGATTTCGAAGCCGAGCTCGCCGGCGATCGACAGCCGGGCGACCCGGGCGCGAACCATGCCGATGTCGAACTCGGCGCAGGCCATGAACGGCAGGGTTTTGGCGGAGACGTCCTGGTGCGTGGTGCGTTCGACGACCTTCCTTGCATTCGGCCCGGTCACCAGGAAGCCGGACATCGCGTCCGAGATGTCGTTAACCGAGACGCCGTCCGCCATGTGCGCCTCGAACCAGCGCATGTGGAATTCGCGCAGGTAATAGGAGCCCATGATCCAGTAGTCGCCGCCGCCCCAGTTGAGCACGGTAAGGTCGCCCTTCAGCCTGCCGTCATGGCCGAGCATCGGGGCAAGCTTCGCGCGCCGAGGCTTCGGCAGTTTGCAGGCAAGCAGCCGGTCGAGCCAGGCCTCGGCGCCGGGACCGGACACGGCGTAGCGCGAGAAGGCCGTGGTGTCGACGAGGCCGGCGGCGCGGCGCACCTGCAGCACCTCATCGCCAACGATGTCGAAGGCGTTGGAGCGCTTCAGCGTCGTCTCCTCGCGAAAACCCATCGGAGCGAAATAGGCCGGGATTTCCAGCCCCCATGAGGCCATCCACTCGGCGCCGGCCGCGCTCATGCCGTCATAGGCGCCGGGCCGCTTCAGCGGCCGGCCCGCCGGCAGCCGCTCGTTGGGGAAGGTCATGACGAAGCGACGGGCGTAGAACTGGCGCGTGGTTTGCCTGAGATACTCGCGGTTGGCGGCGAAGGCGCCGTAGCGGGCGATGTCCATGCCGAAGATGTCGGCCTGCGGCTCGCCGTAGATCATCCATTCGGCCAGCGACTTGCCGACGCCGCCACCCTGGCTGAAGCCGGCCATGACGCCGCAGGCGACCCAGTAGTTCTTCAAGCCACGCACCGGGCCAACCAGTGGATTGCCGTCGGGGGTGAAGGTGAAGGCGCCATTGACCCATTTGCGGATGCCCGCCTTGGCCAGGCAGGGGAAGCGCTGATACGCCTTCGAAAGCTCCGGGCTGATGCGGTCGATGTCCTCGGGGATCAGCTCGATGCCGTAGTCCCAGGGCGCACCGTCCATGTTCCAATGTTTTGGGTTCTGCTCGTAGACACCGAGCAGCACGCCTTTGCGCTCCTGCCGAAGATAGGAGAAGCCGTCGAGATCGACGGCAAGGCCGAGCTCGTTGTCCAGGGCAGTGACCTCCGGAATGTCCTCGGTGACGAAATAATGGTGTTCCATCGGCGTCACCGGCAGGTCGACGCCTGCCATGAGGCCGACCTGCTTGGCCCACAGGCCGCCGGCGTTGACGACATGCTCGGCGACAATCGCGCCCTTCTCTGTAACCACATCCCAGCCGCCGTCCGCGCGCTGCCTGAGCTCGATTACGCGGTTGCGCAGGATCACATCGGCGCCGCGCTTCTTTGCGGCGCCCGCATAGGCGTGCGTCGTGCCGTAAGGGTCGAGATGGCCTTCGTTGGAATCGTAAAGGCCACCCAGCACATCGCTGACATCGACGATCGGGCAGATCTCCTTGATCTCCTCGGGCGTCACCAGGCGGGCCGTCTCGATGCCCACCGACTGGAACACCGCCCAGGCCGATTTCAGCCATTCCCAGCGCTGCGGATCGCTTGCCATGTTGACGCCACCGGTCATGTGCAACCCGGCATCCTGGCCGGACTCGGCCTCGATCTCGCGGTAGAGCTTGATCGTGTAGTCCTGCAGCGCCGCGACATTGGGATCGGCGTTCAGCGCATGGAAGCCGGCCGCCGCGTGCCAGGTCGATCCGGCCGTCAACTCGGCGCGCTCGATAAGCGCCACGTCGCTCCAGCCGAAGCGCGTCAGGTGATAGAGCACCGAGGCGCCGACCACGCCTCCCCCGATGACGACTGCCCGGTAATGCGATTTCACGAGCCTCTCCCTCTCGTTGGAGAGCCTTACGATACACGTCCTGTACAGGAGTGTCTAGACACAAGTGTACAGATCGCTTGCGCGCCGCTTCCCGCCATGCCTATTGTGCGGCCATGATCATGACCGCCCCGCAGGCCGAACCGGTTCTCGGCAACATCAAGGTCACGCGCTCGGACTGGATCAATCTGGCGCTTGAGACGCTGGTTTCAGACGGTATCGAGAGCGTGCGCGTGCTCACCCTCGGCCAGAAGCTCGGCGTGTCGCGCTCAAGCTTCTACTGGTATTTCGAAAGCCGGCAGGATCTGCTCGACCAGTTGCTCAAGCATTGGCACGACACCAACACCACTGCGATCGTCGAGCGCGCCCGGCGCCCCGCCGAAACCATCATCATGGGCGTGATGAACGTATTCGAATGCTGGGCCGACGAGCGCCTCTTCGACCCGAGGCTCGATTTCGCCGTGCGCGAATGGGCGAGGCGCTCGGCAGACGTGCGGCAGATGATCGACCAGGCCGACGACGAGCGCCTCAGCGCCATCCGCGACATGTACCGCCGGCACGGCTACGACGACGAGGACGCCTTCATCCGAGCGCGTGTGCTCTACTACATGCAGATCGGCTATTACGTGCTCGACCTCAAGGAACCGGTCGAGGCCCGCGTCAGCCATCTCGCCCCCTATCTGCGCTCCTTCACCGGCCAGGAGCCGACCGAAGCGGATGTGGCGCATTTCATGCGCTTCATCGCGGCGCGCTGATGACTACCCGCCGTTCACGGCCGATTGACCTCCATTCAACAAAGCTTGTGCTGTGGCTTCGCTGCCCTTGTGAGCAGTGATAAAATGGTCGAATAGTTTGGCAGGGTGCCACCTGAAACTGCCCGCATGCTGTTTTCGGGCGAAAGCGCATTGGGGCGGAAGTCTGGAATGCCAACTCCTTCGAAACCACGCAAGAGAAGAGGCCGGATCGCCTCGGCGGCTCTTGCCGTCGATGCGTGGCTCGATTCCTCGCTCTACGAGATCAGCTTCAAAGCGCGCGAATTCTGGGAGGCCGCAACCATCTTTTCCCGCCGCTTCCGCCTGCATGGCTGGCGGCGCGCCATCATCGAGGTGCTGAGTGAAGGGTTCACCATGGGAGCCGGCGGCTTCGTGGTGCTGTTGGCGCTGGCCATGCCGGCGTTTGAGATCACCGCCGGCGATTGGCGCAACCAGGGCGATTTCGCCGTCACCTTCCTCGACCGCTACGGCAACGAGATCGGCCAGCGCGGCATCATTCAGCGCGATTCCGTGCCGGTCGACGAGATGCCGGATATCGTCATCAAGGCGGTGCTGGCGACCGAGGACCGCCGCTTCTTCGATCACTACGGCATCGACGTTCTCGGCCTGTCGCGCGCGATCTTCGAGAATGTGCGCGCCAATTCGGTGGTCCAGGGCGGCTCCAGCATCACCCAGCAGCTGGCCAAGAACCTGTTCCTGTCCAACGAGCGCACCTTGGAGCGCAAGATCAAGGAAGCTTTCCTGTCGCTCTGGCTGGAGGCCAATCTCTCCAAGAAGGAGATCCTCCAGCTCTATCTCGACCGCGCCTATATGGGCGGCGGCACGTTCGGCATCGAGGCGGCGGCGGATTTCTATTTCGGCAAGAGCGTCAAGGACCTGAACCTCGCCGAGGCGGCAATGCTGGCCGGCCTGTTCAAGGCGCCCACCAAATACGCCCCGCACATCAACCTGCCGGCCGCCCGTGCGCGCGCCAATGTGGTGCTCTCCAACCTTGTCGACGCCGGCTTCATGACCGAGGGCCAGGTGCTGCAGGCGCGGCTGCATCCGGCAGATGTCGTCGACCGCGGCGAGCAGAAGAGCCCCGACTATTTCCTCGACTGGGCCTTCGACGAGGTCAAGAAGATCGCCAAGCCCGGCCAACACTCGCTGGTCGCCCATACGACCTTCGACGCCAATATCCAGAAAGCGGCCGAAGAGTCGGTCGAATTCCATCTCCGCCAGTTCGGCAAGGAATACAACGTTACCGAGGGCGCGGTGGTGGTGATCGAGACCAACGGCGCGGTGCGCGCCATTGTCGGCGGCCGCGATTATGGCGCCAGCCAGTTCAACCGCGCCACCAAGGCGCTGCGGCAGACCGGGTCGTCGTTCAAGCCTTATGTCTATGCCACCGCGATGGAGCACGGCTTCACGCCGGACTCGGTGGTTTCCGGCGGCGCCGTCAGTTGGGGCAGTTGGTCGCCACACAATTACAATGGCGGCTCGGCCGGCAACGTCACGCTGCTCACGGCTATCGCCAAGTCGATCAACACCGTGCCGGTGCGGCTCGCCAAGGACTATCTCGGTATCGGGCCGATCAAGGCGATGGCCGAATCCATGGGTGTCGAATCGCCGCTGGAATCGCACAAGACCATGGTGCTCGGCACGTCCCTCATGACGGTGATGGACCAGGCGACAGGCTACAGCGTCTTCGCGCAGAACGGCTTCGTCGGTTCCCGGCACGGCATCACGCAGCTCGTTACCCGCACCGGCGACGTCGTCTATGACTGGGCCAAGGACGCGCCGCCGCCGCACCGTGTGCTGTCGGAAAAAGCTCTGAAATACATGAACACCATGCTGGCCGCGGTGCCGGCGATCGGCACGGCGCGGCGCGCGCAGCTTCCCAACATCGTCGTCGCGGGCAAGACCGGCACCACGCAGTCCTACCGAGACGCCTGGTTCGTCGGTTTCACCGGCAACTACACGGCCGCCGTCTGGCTCGGCAATGACGATTTCACGCCGACCAACAACATGACCGGCGGGTCGCTGCCGGCGATGGTCTGGCAGCGGCTGATGGCCTATGCACACCAGAACATCGATCTGAAGCCGATCCCTGGCCTCGATCATCCCTGGGTCGACCCGGAGGTCGCGGCCAAGGCCGAGGAAGAGGCGAAGAAGGAGGCCGCTGATGCCGCGGCGCAGGCAGAGGCCGAGCGCCCGCCAGTGCTTTCCAGCCGCACCACGCAGACGCTGAGGGCAATGACCAAAGCCTTCCAGGCGGCGCCGGTTCTCAACGCACCTACCCTGCCGGAGACGCTGTCCGCGCTTTGAACCTTCGTTCGACGCATGCGCTTGCCCCGAAACCGGTCCCACTTTCGAGTGAAATACTTAGCGGAGACTAGGCAATCTCAGCCCGGCCCATTCGCCGGGTGGGATCTCAGCCCCGACACGGAAGTTGAACGACAAGACCCTTGTCGCATCGGCGTCGACCTCGCACCGGAAGCTTAGGCGGTACCATGTGGTTGCCGTGCTGAAGGCGGCCACCGGAGGGTTAAGAACATTGCCCACCTTCAGCGGAATGGATGGCAGCCATTTGGGAGAATAGGAGGCGCCCTGCAATTCCTCGTTCAAAACGCTGCCGCAAAGGTTGGCAACCCGCTGGTCGCGAGGCACCTCGCTCATAGAGCTTGTGGCCAGCGCATCGCCGGTAGCGCCCTGCGAATAGAGCTTTCGAACACCCGGAAGGCCGGAATAGATCGGCGACGCAGCAACGGCGGCGTTGGTGGAACCTGGCGTCCCGGCGCTCTTGCTTCGGGACTTCGAGACCTTTGCGGGCCTGAACTTCAGCGCATTTGCTTGCTTGGGCTTTTGCTTTTCGGCCGGCGCCGGAAGATCGACTTTACCACCCCTCTTGGCATCCAACGGCGCCGGCGCCACTCCTGCTTGCTTTTCGGCGGTTGGCGCTCCTGCCTCTTGCTTGGCTGCCTGCTGTTTATCCGTGTCCTGGGCTGCCTTCTCGTCACTTTGGGCGGGCTCGGTGTCCGTCGCGGCGATTACCGGCTTCTCGTCAGCCGTGCTGTGATCTGCCGGCTGATCGGCATCGGCCGGCGCGGCAGTTTGCTTCTGTGCAGGCTTCGCCACGGCGGGCGGCTTCGTATCGTTATCCTTCGCCGGCGACGGCGTGTTGTCCCGGTTGCTGGCTCCACCCAGGGATGTCCTGGGGCCGGTGTCCTTGTTGCCGTACTGGAAAACGGGCTTTAGCACCGCGATCGGCGGTGGCTTCGGCGGCTGCTTTTCCGGCACTGGAGGCTTTTCGACTTTCTGCTCGGGCGGCTTTTCAGCCTTGGGTTCCGGGGGCTTCTCGGCCTTGAGTTGCTTCGGCTGCGGTGCGGGCGGAGGCTTCGGCTTAGGTTGCTCGGGTGGAGGCACAAGCGCGACATTGACCGGCTGCTCCTGATCCGGCTGTTGGGCGCGCTTGGGCAAGGTATAGACCAGAAACGCTGCGATCAGCGCATGCAGCATCAGCGATGCGGGCAAAGCCCACGCCAAATTCCGACGCCGCTCTTCTGTCTCGCCCTTCATCCCGACCGATGTGGAACGAAATGGCGGCGGCTTCAAGCACAGGCATCGGATCGGCGCCTGACAAGTCAGTGATTGGATGGCCACGTGCAGCGCCGCCGAGAATCAGAAGGGGCGCAGTCCGGACTTGTCCGTGACAGGCGTTCGCTGACATGGGAACGTCATGCTGCTTGCAGGCCGGACCACCTGAATATCGCCACGCCCGGGGCAAGCCGGCTTGCCACGAGGCCCCACGCCGCGATATCCCGGGCAACCTCCTCAGTTCCGGCCTTCCATGCTCAAGACCGTCTCCCTCACGCTGCTTTCGCTTGTCATGGCCATCGGCCTTGGCGGCGGCAGCGTCTGGTACGCGCTCAACGCGCAGGACGGCGTCGGCGCGATCCGCATCGGCCAATGGACAGCTTTTCCTGAAATCGGCACGGAAGGCTCCGACCCCTACTCCAAGGCGCGCGTGGCGCGTGAGGGCGTGCTGGCGCTCGGCCGGGCGGAAGGGTTGTCCTTCGTCGCCGAGCGCGATGAAGCTGGCCAACCGCTGAAGCGGGAATGCGCCTATACAATCGAAGGCGGTTACCCGACGGCCCGGTTCTGGACGCTTTATGCCGCCGACCAGTCGCTCGGCGTCATTGACACCGGCAAAGCGAGACAGGCGGCCCTGCAATCCTACGAAGTGCTGCGCCGGCCCGACAATTCGGTCGTCATCTCCGTCGGCGACCGCCCTGCCCCGGGCAACTGGCTCCTGACGGCTGGCTTCGGCAAGATGTATTTCGTGCTGACCTTCTACGACACGCCGATCGCGAGCAGCACTGGGCTTTCCGACGTGGCGCTGCCGCGCATTTTGAAGGCGGGCTGCCATGCGTAGCCTGCTGCACGCCCTGGTCCTCGGCCTGCTCGGCGCCGGCATCGTGCATATCGCGGTGCTGTTTCTGGTGCCGGAATTTTCCGAGCGCGATGCCTGGTCGCGGCTGGCAATGGCCTCCGACCTCTATAAGATGACGCGCCTCGACGCGGAGGCCGGCGGTGCGCCTGTGGTGAAGTCGGTCGACCCCATGTTCTACGCGGCCGCCTGCCGCTTCAATCTCGCCGACGGGCTGGTACGGATCCGGGCGCCGGGCGACGTGCCGTTCTGGTCGGCCTCGGTCTATGACCGCAGCGGCCATAACATCTATTCCTTCAACGACCACAATGCGAACAGCGAAAAGCTCGATGCCGTGGTGCTGACACCGGCGCAGATGATCGACGTGCGGCGCGATCTTCCCGAGGACTTGCAGGGCGCGATCTTTGTCGAGGCGCCGATCGAAGAGGGAATCTTTGTCGTCCGCGCCTTCGTGCCGGACGATAGCTGGAAGCCGATCGTGTCGCGCTTTCTCGAACAGAGTGCCTGCGAGCTGCAGGAATACTGAAGAGTCAGCTCAGTGATGCGGCACCAGTGGCCGTGGCGACCCAGGCTTGTCCGGGCCGTCCGGACGCGCCGCGCCGACCTGCGGCTGTGGCTCATAGCGGACGCCGGGGAAGATGATGACAGCCGCTGCCGTGTCGGTGTCGTGGGTTACTCGATTGACGGATGCCGCTCGCGGCACGAAAGACAAGACCATGCCCATGGTTCGCGTATTCCTCTCGGTTTGACCGGAGCACAACGCAACGCCTCCAAAGTCGATTAAGGCGGGCAGAGGGTTAACGGAGCGCTAACGGATCGCGGCTAATTTGATGTTTGTTCCCTGGAGACGCGAAACCGGCCCGGCCGGAGGCGCGGGGCCGGGTCTGTGTCGAGTATCGGGCGTATCCTCCGTGTCTTCTTCGGATTTCAGGCACATCGCTATCCGGACCGAAGCGGGAAAAGCCGAAAGGCTGTTCCGCGCCGCCGTGTCGGCCTTCTGCTCGCTGACGCGCCCGTCGCGGCGCGAAATCGCCCAACTCGAGGATCTGACGCTGCCGCTGTTCGACGAAGTGTCGGTCGAATCGCGCCGCTATGTCGCCGCCGCCCTTTCCGAATGCGAATATGCGCCGGCCGCGTTGGTGCGGCGGCTGGCCGAGGAGCCGGTCGAGATCGCGGCGCCGCTGCTTACCCGCTCGAACGCGCTGAGCGACATCGACCTCATCGCGCTGATCGGCCGCCATGGCCTGCCGCACGCGCGCGCAATCGCTCGCCGCAAGGAACTCAACGCAACCATCGCCCACCTGATCCGCGCGCTGGAGAAGCCGACGCTGGTCAACACGCGGCCGCCGGAGACGGTCACGAAGATCGCGCCGGTGAAACCGGCCGCTTCCGCAACAGAAGACAACCGCCCGGATCCCGGCGTGCCTGAGGAAAACGCGCGGCGACGCCTGCGCTCGATGATGCGGCCCGCCGGCGAAAGTGCCGCTGTCAACCTGTTCCTCGGACAGCCGACTTATCTGAAGCTGCGCGAGACGGCGCTGACGGGCAACCTTGCTTTCTTCCAGACAGCGCTTGCCGATGCGCTCGACATCGATTTTGCCACAGCCCGCTCGATCACAGAGCAATCGGGCTACGCAGCGCTGCTTGCGGCGCTCAAGGCGCTCGACCTAAGCGAAGACAGGGCCTTCCTGATCGCGGTCGCGGTCCATCCCGGCGAGTTTCCGCATCCCCAGGCAATCCGTCTGTTCCTCGACCGCTATCGGCTGCTGCATCGCGAGGCAGCGCTCGACAAGGTGCGGGCCTGGAAAGCCGAAACGCTGTCTCGGGCGATCCGCGGCAATGCCATCGAGACAGGGCGCCACGCATCGAACAGCGATGACAAGGCCGCCGGCCGCAAAGCGTCCTGAACCAATTCCAGGGAAGGTGCTCAGCGGTTTTCCGTGGCTGGACGCGACGCTGGGCCGCCGCCTCTATTCCGCCTTCACGGAAACAAGCTCCTCGACCGGAACGGAGCCGGCCTCGATCTCGACCACCCAGATGTCGGGATCGAATCTCTTTTCCTTTTCCAGCCTTGCATCGAATGCCGAGCTATCGTCGCCAGAATCGAGCAAGGTGAAGAAGCGCTCGTCGGGCTTGGCCGAATCGTAGCTCGTTTGCGGCGCCGGTCCGTACAGAGCCACTTCGCCGAGCCGGTCGCGCGACAACACGAAGACGGCGCCGGCCTCGGTCGCGCCGCGCTTGACCACGGCAGCAAAACCGCCGGCGGTGAAGACACGGCGCAGAAGGGCCGATACCCACAGATCGGTAGTCACGCGCATGGCAGGGTTCCGGATGGCATGCCGACCTTTTTAGCGAGATTCCCGCGTGTTCGCGAGCGGCCAGGATGTCAAGAACGGAACATCCGCTTCTAACAAATCTTGTTGAAATTTATTAGAGGCGTTAAAAACAATAACCATGAAAACTCAAGCCATGCGTACTCTCACCATATCCCTCACACCGAAGCAGGCCGCGCGTCTGCAGGACGCGGTGGACAGCGGCAGCTATGCTTCGAATAGCGAAATCGTCAGGGAAGCCCTCAGGCTGTGGGAACACCGCGAGGAACTTCGCGCCCTGGAACTGGCACAGCTAAAGCAAGCTTATGAAGAAGGCATGGCGAGCGGTAAGGGCCAAGAGGTTGACCGCGCCGCCTTTCTGCGTGCTCTGAAGGCCGAGCGCGCCGGACGTGGCTAACTATCGACTTACTCCTCGCGCGCAACGGGATCTAAGCGAGATTTGGGAACATATCGCGGCTGACAGCGAAAGAGCTGCTGACAGGCTCGTAGGACGCATTTTCGACAAGCTGGAACTCGCTTGCAGCCATGCCAGTATAGGTGTCGCTCGGCCCGAGTTGAGCGACACAGCCCGTGTTCTGGTGGAAGGCCGATATATCGTTATTTACGAACCGACGAGCTACGGCATTCTAGTTGTGGCAATAGTCCACGGGATGCGAAACCCCGAACATTGGCTCGAATGAACCGACGCCCGATGCCGCCGCTCCCTCAGTTTGTCAGGCCGATCTCGCGCATCTTGGCATAGACCACTTCGTCCGGCTCACCGGTTTCGGGCAGGCCGAACAGCGCCTGGAACTCCTTGATCGCAGACTTGGTCCGGGCGCCTACGACGCCGTCGAGCTGCATATCGTCATTGCCGAAGGCCTTCAGGCCAGCCTGGATCTTGACGATGCGGGCGTCGGGGGCCTGCGCTGCGCCGTTGGCCGGAGAGGAGACCGGAATGGCCGCCGGTCCGGCGGCCTGGGCCGCAGCCCTGTCGGCCGGTCTCGGGGCCGGACGCGGAATGGCCGCAGTCGTTTGCCTGGCGCCAAGCTGATCGAGCAGCGCGCCGTCGACATCGCCGGAGGCGGGCAGCCCGACCTTGAGCTGATAGGCCTGGATAGCCTTGCGCGTGGCTGGGCCCGTGAGGCCGTCGACGGTGCCGTCGTAGAAATTGAGGTCCTTCAATATGCCTTGCACCTGCTGGACGACCGGATCGGGCTTGGGAGCGGGCTGCGCCTGCCGCACGATGTTGATGGTGGTCTCCGGCTCATCCGAGACGGCATGCGGGAAATTCTCGATGCTCCTGGTGGCGAAGAAGGCGCCCGTGTGCGGAAAAGGCTGGTACCAGAGCGCGTTGGCCGAAACGTAGAAGAGCGTCACCAGGAAGGCGGTCGAGCCGCCGACCAGAACCGGATTGCGCGAGATCATCTGGCCGACCGCCGCAGCGCTCTCGGCAAGCAAGCCGCGCTCGGGTTCGACCACTTTAGGCCGTCTTGCGGAGCGAGCCATTGCTGTCCCCATTTGCATCCCCCTTCGGCTTTGCAATCGGCACGGGCAGCACGTCGGCCGGCGCGCCCGAGCGCCGCTTCGGTCCGTTCACCGGCAGGCTGATCGTGACCGTCGTGCCTTCGCCCGGGGCGCTCTCGATCGACATCGTGCCCTCATGCAGCGCCACCAGCCCCTTGACCAGCGACAGGCCGAGCCCGGTTCCCTCGAAGCGGCGCGTATAGTCGTTCTGGATCTGCATGAACGGCTTGCCGAGGTTGGCCATATCCTCGTCCGCGATGCCGATGCCGGTGTCACTCACCCAGAAATGCAGCCGCGAGCCGACCCGCTTGGCGCCGATCACCACGCTGCCGCCGTCAGGTGTGAACTTCACGGCGTTCGAAACGAGATTGATCAGAATCTGCTGCACGGCGCGGCGATCGGCATTGATCTCGCCGGCGTCAGGCGCGATCTGCGCGCCGAGCGCGATGCTCTTGGCCTCCGCCAGCGGCCGCATCATCGAGCGGCACATGTCGGCGGCATCGGCGAAGCGGAACGGCTCGAGCTCGGTGGCATAGGCGCCTGCCTCTACGCGCGAGACATCGAGGATCGAGGTGACGACGGACAAAAGATGCTGGCCGGACTCCCTGACCAGGGCGACATATTCCTTCTGGCGCGGATCGCGGAAGGCGCCGAACATCTCGTGCAGCAGCATGTCGGAGAAGCCGATGATGGCATTGAGCGGCGTGCGCAACTCGTGGCTGACCACCGCCAGGAAACGCCCCTTAGCCACTTCGGCGGCAGCCGCAGCCTCCCTCGCCGTGGCAAGCTCTTCGCGGAGCGCAGCGACCTCGTCGTTCTCACGAAGGACGAAGGTCAAGATGTCCTGCTCCCGCGCGCCGCGCAGCAATTCAAGGCGGAACGGGCGGAAATTGTCGGCCGAGCAGCCACCGTCGCGCGGCAAGCGGATGCGCAGGTCGAGCCGGCGCTTCGGCGCGCCCTCGCGCATGTCCGCGAGCGCGGTGAGATAGGCGACGCGATCGGAAAGATGGACGCGCTCGAACAAGCCAGTACCGAGCAGGAGCTCCGGCGCAAGCTTCAGAATGGAACGCGCCTTGGCCGAAGCGTCGAGCACCTCGCCCTGGCGGCCGACGCGCAGCACGACGGCATCGATCGTCTCTTCGAGACGGTCCACCGCAGGCTCCGCCTGACGCGCATCGGCGGGATTGGCGAAGGCCGCCGCGCGCGGCAGGAGCGTAAGCGCCCAGGCAAGCGGCAGCAGCCAGTGCCAACCGGCGATCGCAGCCTCGCCGAGCGGCAGGAACTGGTTTGCGAAAGGCTGCAGCAGGATGGCGCCGAATGCCGCCAGCGCGCCCGAAATTGCTGCGCGGCGCGACCCGGCGATCCAGCAAGACTCGACCGGCAAAGCCACTGCAAGCAGCGCGACCGGCGACGCCAGACCACCCGCCGCGGCAATTGCGCCGGCAAGCGCGAGGCCACCCGTCGCCACCGAGGCACGGCCGGCGAGCGTCATGCGGCCGGTGGCGGCAACCAGAAGCGCTGCGAACCAGCACAGACCGAAAGCGCCGAAGATCGCAGCCACTGTAACGGCGGCGCCCAGGCTTGAGGTGACCAGCGTCACCGCCGCACCCGCGGCGAGGAAGGGAGCGGCGAGCATGACGCCGATGAAGCGGCGCTGGCGCTGGCGCTCAGCCTCGTCCGTGACGGTCGGATGAACCATGCGTTCGCAGCCGGCGGCAACCGCGCCAGGCAGAGGAACGTATCTGGCCGTAATCGAACTCAACGCACTCGGACCCGGTCGTGAATTGCCCTGCTTCTGCAGGTGACTCTTGATTGGACTGAAAGTCGCATCCAGCGTTTAAGGAATGGATAAGGCAGGGAAGGCGAGCGCCCCGCCCGCGGCAAATATCGGGACGCCGGCACCCCAAAGCCCGTCGATCTGCCGCCATGGTAAATGGAGCGTTAGCCACAGCGCGGCTCGCCTGGCCTCCCGAAAACCCAGTGCCGATGCTCGCCCCTTCCAAAATTTTTCTTTTGAAACAGCCACATAGATGGTTGTTCTGAAGTTAATTACAGTCGATGAGATTTGAGTTAAATCGGTTGCGAAAATCAATCCTTTCGAATTTATCTAAAATTTGAAGAAAATTCGCGGCTTCGGCGCAAGCCACGCTTCGCGCCTTCGTGCCATTGTCATGTCCATAAAAAGAGATCATGCCGATGGATGCATGATCCGATCACGACGAGGCATCGAGATGGGCTTTCTGATCAGGATGGCTTTCTGGTTTTCGCTGGTGCTCTTGGCGCTGCCGCTCAGCGTCGGCCCCGACGAGGATGGCCGCGAGGCGGTCGGGCCGATCCAGGCGTTGTTTGCGGCGCGCGAGGCGGTCGGCGACATTGCCGGCATCTGCGAGCGCAAGCCGGATGTTTGCGAGACCGGCAAATCGGCCATGCACACCATCACCGTGCGCGCCAAGGAGACAGCCAAGATCGCCGCCGCCATGCTTGATGACCAGCAGTCGGAAAAGACGGCCGCGCCCGCTGCGAAGGTAGCGCAGACGTCTGGCGAGACCACCGGCAGCGTCGCCGAGGGCATCGTGCTGCCCGCCAAGGTCAACATTCCGGCGATGCTGACGGCGAAGAACTGAGATTGCTTTTTCTGGAAATGCTCTAACGCCGCGGGCCCGCCCGACCTCTCGACGCCCGCGGCGTCTTTCTTTTTCCGTGACGTGGCGGCGCCGGGTCACTATATGCGGGCAATGACGACCTCGATCGAAACGATCCGCGACGATTTCTCCCTGCTCGACGAGTGGGAGGACCGCTACCGCTATGTCATCGAGCTCGGCGAGGCGCTGCCTCCGTTTCCCGAGGCGGAACGCACACCGGCCAACAAGGTGCCGGGCTGCGTCAGCCAGGTGTGGCTGACCACCGAGCAGGGAGAAGGCGTCGATCCGGTGGTCAGCTTTCGCGGCGATTCCGACGCCCACATCGTGCGCGGCCTTGTCGCCATCATGCTGGCGCTGTTCTCGGGCCGGCCGGCCAGTGAAATCCAGAACACCGATGCGGAAGTGACGCTGAAAGAGCTCGGCCTCGACGAGCATCTGTCGCCGCAGCGCGCCAACGGCCTTCGCTCGATGGTCAAGCGCATCAAGCGCGACGCCGAAGCCGCCTTGAAGCAAACCGCCTGACTCTGCCCCAAGCCCGGCAACAAGCCGCACTGCGGCGGGTTCACCCGTTCGCAGCAAGACATCCCTGAAATACCTCAAAAGCAAAACGGCGCCCCGCGGGCGCCGTCGCTTTTGCCGACTTGCGGAAGCTGCTACCGGCGACCCTTGGGCTTGCGGCCGAGGCCCATCTTCTTGGCCAACTGCGAACGGGCGGCTGCGTAGTTGGGAGCAACCATCGGATAGTTGGCGTCCAGGCCCCACTTCTCGCGGTATTCTTCCGGGGTGAGATTGTAATGTGTCATAAGGTGGCGCTTCAGCGACTTGAACTTCTTGCCGTCTTCGAGACAGACGATGTAGTCGTCATGGACGGAGCGCTTCGGGTTGACGGCCGGCTTCTGCTTCTCGGCCGAAGGCTGCTCCGTCGTGCCGCCGACGCGGCCGAGCGCGGCATGAACGTCGGCAATTAGGTTCGGCAGTTCGCCGACCGGCACCGGGTTGTTGCTGACATAGGCCGCGACGACATCGGCAGTCAGCTCGATTAGCGCGTCCCCATTCCTTGAAGGTGTTTCGACGATATCCATTGTGCTCAGGCCCCAACGAGAGTTTGTTTTCTAGACTGCGCCCTTTTTCTGGATCGGGCATCGCGCGAAATTCATGCAGGCAAGCCCTGCGATTCGCGTCGCGTCATCTTAATGACCCTGTGCTGCAAGTAAGTCAATTCACCTACTGAATTATATTCGGCGATATTCATCAAATATTGCCGATTCAGCTTCAAAAATTCGTGTGCCGTGTAACTTAGCGAGATTTTTCTGGCCGGACCAGTGCAGCCTGACGTGGCGCCAAGCACGCTTTTACACCTCTGGTCGCGTCAAAACAGGTTCTTTATGCTTGGCTAAACTAATGTTTGGCCGCCCGGTGAGCGAAGAATCCTATGGATCATGGCGCGGACATTCATCCTCGCGTCGAACAGCCAAGTCGCCTCGACGAACCTCTCAGTGGGGTTTGATGTACTTGCCGTAGACCCAGCTGGTAACAAAATGACCGTTCTGCGCTGGATCGTGCCAGACCTCGCACCAGCGGTAGCGGATCGCCTGCCGCTGCTTCCAGTGCGGTTGGCCGGCAATGTCGAGCAGATCTATCCCGCCCGTGCAACGGCCGGTCATCTGCAAGACGGTGCCATTCGGATAGGCCGCCTGTCTTTGCGATGTGTTTGACGGATACTTGCGCGCGTTGAGCGTGTCGCCGAACGGCACGCCAGCCACTTGCCAGGCCGCGAACACGGTTGCATGAGACTGGCCGGAAAAGGCCAGGACCGCCGAAGCGACAGCGAAAGCCACGGCGGCTCGAACATAGGATTTCATCTTTTCCCCTTTCGACTTACTTTGTGTAGACCACCTTGAACCCCGCCCTTTGAACCGCTGCTGAGCGACACGTTCATTCGCCATTCAAGCAGATTTCAGGCAATTCCACAGCGAGACGCAATGACCAGAACCTCCGTCTTCCCGACCGCCATCCCGCCGCGGCCCGAGAAACGCCCCATCTTCGACGTTCATCACGGCATCACCCGCACCGACGACTACGCCTGGATGCGGGCCGCCAACTGGCAGGCGATGTTCAGGGACCCTGCACTGCTCGACGGCGCGATCCGCGCTCATCTCGAGGCCGAGAATGCCTACCAGGCAACGCTGATGGCCGACACGGCCGAGCTGCGCCGCAAGCTGTTCGCCGAGATGAAGGGGCGCATCAAGGAGGACGACTCCACCGTGCCGATGAAGGACGGTCCCTACGCCTATGGCTCGTCGTTCAAGCTCGGCGGCGAGCAACCGCGCTACTTCCGCACGCCGCGTGATGGCGGCATTGAGGAGATCCTGCTCGACGGCGATGCGGAAGCCGAAGGCAAGCCCTATTTCCGTCTTGGCGGATTCGACCATTCGGCCGACCATCGCAAGCTGCTCTGGGCTTTCGACGACAAGGGCTCGGAGTTCTTCGCGCTGCGCGTGCGGGACATCGCCAGCGGCAAGGAACTCACCGATCAGATCCCGGACACAGGTGGCGGCGGCGTGTGGAATGCCGGAGACGACGGCTTTTTTTACACCCGCCTCGACGACAGCCACCGCCCGTCAAAAGTGTTCTTCCACGCGCTTGGCGACAATCCGGAGAACGATCGGCTGATTTACGAAGAGACGGATGCCGGCTTCTTCATGGACGTCAGCGGCACGCGTTCCAACGACTGGATCATGATCGGCATCAACGATCATGAAACCTCCGAATACCGGCTTCTGCGCGCCGACGAGCCGTTCGCCGAGCCGAAGCTGGTGGCGGCGCGCGAGACCGGCCTGCAATATGACCTGGAGGAAGGTGGTGACGTCTTTTTCATCCTCACCAATGCCGACGGCGCCAAGGACTTCAAGATCATGACCGCGCCGGTCGAAGATCCGGTGCAGGCCAACTGGAAGGAACTGGTGCCGCACGAGCCCGGCCGGCTGATCCTGTCGGTGCTCGGCTTCAGGCACCACATGGTCAGGCTGGAACGCAAGGAGGGCCTGCCGCGCATCGTGGTGCGCGATCGGGCAAACGGCGAGGAGCACCTCATTGCCTTCGACGAGGAGGCCTTCTCGCTCGGCCTTTCCGGCTCCTACGAATACGACACCGAAGTCATGCGCTTCACCTATTCGTCGATGACGACACCGGCACAGGTGTTCGACTACAACATGCGCAGCCGCGAGCGCGTTCTCTTGAAGACGCAGGAGGTGCCATCGGGTCACGATCCGGAGCATTATGTCACGCGCCGGCTGATGGCGCCGGCTGCCGAGGGCGAGTTGGTGCCGATCTCGCTGATCCACCATCGCGACACGCCGCTTGATGGCTCGGCGCCCTGCCTGCTCTACGGCTACGGCTCCTATGGCATCACGGTTCCCGCCGCCTTCAACACCAATTGCCTGTCGCTGGTCGACCGCGGCTTCGTCTACGCCATTGCCCATGTGCGCGGCGGCAAGGACAAGGGCTATGGCTGGTATGACGACGGCAAGCGTCGGCACAAGATGAACACCTTCACCGATTTCATCGCCTCAGCGCGCCATCTCGTGACCGAGCGCTACACGTCGCACGATCGCATCGTCGCGCAGGGCGGCTCGGCCGGCGGCATGCTGATGGGGGCGATCGCCAACATGGCACCCGAAAGCTTCGGCGGCATCGTCGCCGAGGTGCCGTTCGTCGACGTGCTCACCACCATGCTCGACGCCAGCCTGCCGCTGACGCCGCCGGAATGGCCCGAATGGGGCAATCCGATCGCCTCGGCCGAGGACTACACGACGATCGCAGCCTATTCGCCCTACGATAATGTCGCGGCGCTCGACTATCCGCCGATCCTGGCGCTGGCAGGTCTGACCGACCCACGCGTCACCTATTGGGAGCCGGCCAAATGGGTGGCGCGGCTGCGCGACCGCAAGGCGGGCGACAATCCGGTGCTGTTCAAGATCAACATGGAGTCCGGCCATGCCGGCGCCTCGGGCCGGTTCTCGCGCCTGGAGGAGATCGCGTATATCTACGCCTTTGCGTTGAAAGTGACCAGCAAGGCCTGATTTTTCCCTCGCAATCGCGAGCACCTCGCGCTACGCAATGCGCCTCGTTTTTGGTCGCGGCCGGTTCGGGCCGCGCCAGCCGTCATTCGCAGGGTTCGTCATGCTGCTCGTCGACGTCTATCTCGACAAATCGCCCATCCAGGGCATCGGTGTCTTCGCCAAACACCGCATTCCAAAGGGCACGTTGATCTGGAAGCTCGATCCAAGATTCGACCGCCGCATTTCGGTCGACACTTATGAGAACGAAAGCGGCCCGGTGAAGTCCTACCTCGATCGGTACTCCTATCCGGACAGGCGCGACCGGAATTATATCGTCTTCGAGGCGGACGATGCGCGCTACATGAACCATGCCGACGAGCCGAACTGCGACGTCTCCTCGCCGGAGGAAACCTACGCGCTGCGCGACATCGCGCCCGGCGAGGAACTGACCTGCGACTACAACCACTTCTTCGAAAACGGCTTCGATTTTTTGGGCGACCGCCACGCGTAGTGGGAGCGACCGCGGTCGAAGCGTCTCACGCCGAGAGCAATTCCGGCAAGCGCTCCATGGCCAATCTGCCGCGCAGGTGTCGGATGGCGACCAAGGCTTTGCCGGCGATGACGCCTAAAGCGACGCCGCCGGCGATCGCAAGCAGTTGGAAGCCTGGAGCCGGGAGCCAGCCTGCGACAGGTGCCATCAAAAGCTCAGGGACGAAGCGATGGACCAAGTAGATCGGGAAAGCCGCGACGGCGACCTGCGTAACCGCCCGCCCCACCCCAGCAGGCAGGCGAACACGCGGCAGGTAAAGAAGAGCCGAGAGCGCCGCGAAGATCGTCAAATACTTGACCGTCGTCCCCAGCCAGACCGACTCCCAAAAGGCTAGATACCCCAATACGGCAGTGGCAAATGCGGTCACGAGGAGTTTTCTGGCGGGAGTGTCGGCCAAACCGGCGCACCAGCCGAAGACCGCAAGGTGGAAGACCCAGTAGATCGCGAAGATCTGGCGGCTGCCTAAGTCCACGAACAATGGGACTGCAAAGCGCGCAGCGGCGGCAAACGCCAATAGTCCGATCGAGAAGGCAAAGGGTCGAGCCTGGGCGAGCTTGCGTAGAACCGGAACGGCAAAGGCGAGGGCGAAGACCAACAGCGTCTGCGCATAGGCCTCGATGAACCAGTAGAGATACGGGATCATCTCGTGACGTTCCGGTTCGGCATAGCCGAAGTTGCCGGTAAGGGTCATCGAGGCCCAAGGGATCGCCTGCCAGGCGAGGGAGTAAGCGGCGACTATGAGAAAATAAGGGATCAGGACGCTAATCGCAGGTTTCAGCGCGTGCCGGATCCGACCGGCAAGCAAATGGACCGACTGAAAACGCGCAAGGCTGTAGCCGACAAGCAGCATCATGATGCCGGAGCCGCCCGGGATAGGCCACAGCGTCTCGTGATGCACGACCACCAGCAGGATGGCGAAGGCCCTCAGCACGATATCGACAGGCGTCTCGTTTGCCTGGTCCCGCATGAAAGACCGTTTCGCCGAATAAAGATTTGTCAGGTCTCCAACGCTTAGTCGTTCCCAGCCGTGCGGCAGTTCCAAGCCGAGCCGTTCGAGTTCCAGAGCCAATTGCAAAAAGCGAAGAGAATCTCCGCCGAGCGACACAAAGCTGTCAGCGCGGCCGACCGGAAGCGGATAGAACACGCGGGCATAGGCTCCGGGCACGCCGCCACGTTCGCGGATTTCCGCCCGTCCCAGCAACATCTCGCGTTGCAGGCAGCCATAGTCGATCTTGCCCGAGGCTAGCCTGGGAAGGTCGACACGCGTCGAAACTCGAACCAGATTGGCGGGCAAGCGGCTGACTTCGGCCAGGATACGCTGTGCCCGGCCTGCCGAGCCGGCGCCGGTCACATAGGCTTCTAGGCCTCGATCGTCGCCGAGCACCGCGGCCGCAATGCCCGCCCGCTCCAGGGCCCGCTCCATGATATCGAAGCCGATCCTGAGGCCGGCAATCTTGGCAAAGCGGCTCTTGCGCCCGACGATGCGGAAGAAACCTTGCTCGTCCTGGACGGCAATATCGCCGGTGTTCAGGATCTCGACCTCAGCCCCGCGCGCCAGATCACAACGCTGCTCGGCGTAACCCATCATGACGTTCGGGCCGCGATAGACAAGTTCTCCCGGGATGCCCGAGCGGTTGACCGGCTCCCCCTTGTCGTCGACAAGGCCGAGGCTGCCGCCTGGGATGGCGACGCCGATCCGCTCCTCCCAGTCGGACAGGCTCTCCGGCGGCACGAAGGCGATACGCGCTGTCGCCTCGGTTTGACCATACATGACGAAGAAACGCCCACCCGCGGCGCGCAAATGATCCCTGTACAGGCGGATGACGTCGGGGCTGAGCTGTCCACCCGCCACCGTCATCATGCGCAAACCCTTGAGCTTATTGTCGCGGAAACGCATCCGTTCCAGGAGTTCGTAGGAATACGGGACGCCGGACAGATTGGTGCAGCCACCGTCGGCGATTATCTGCAGGAAATCGCCGTCCATGGCCGAAACACCGGGGAAGAGGATGCTGCCGCCGGCAATCAGATGCGAATTGAGAACCGACAGTCCGTAGGAATAATGCAGCGGCAGCATGAGAGCGGCCCTGTCGGCGGACGAGAGTTCGAGATAGGTCGTTATCGCGCGCGCATTGGCTTCGAGATTGGCATAGGAGAGCCTGACCGCCTTGGCGGCGCCCGAGCTGCCGGACGTCATCAGCAGCAGCGCGAGATCGGGATGCAGCGGCTCAATGTCCCTCGCGGGCCAGGCTTCCTTCACGAGACGCCAGCGGCCATCGGCTCGGCGATAGGTGAAATCCGGCTGGAAGGCCGCCAGGAAATCGTCCCAGACCCTTTTGTCGCAAGGCGGCAGCATGGCCACCGCATGACCCACCCGCAGGGCTCCAAGATAGGCGACGACCGCATGCTCGGAGGGTTCCGCTGAGATAGCGACGAGCTGCTTTCCCTTATCCCCCAGCCGCGTGGCGAAGTGCTGCGCAAGGTCGTCAAGCTCCGCATAAGACAGGCTGCGCCCGTCGGCGAAGAGAAGTGCTGCGCGCTGCTCGCCACAGGCGAATTCAGACACAAGGTCGAGAGAGGGCATGTGCAAGGCTTCGGTCCGCCTGGAAACTGGCCGAAGCGCGTATGATACATGACTATTAGAGTCAACTAATATGGACTTGAGACATCACAGGCAGATCGCATCGATGGTGTCGCGCAGCCGATATGCATCGGTCAGCTCGCCGGCTTGCGCGCCGGATAGCTGTTGCGATGCGGCGGGACGGCCTTCAGATAGGCCGCGATCGCGGCGCGGTCATCGGCCGTCAACTGAGCTATGTTGCGCTGCACGTCGACCATGGCACCGCCGACGGAATCGAAATCCGGCGTGAAGCCGGTTTCGAGATAGTTGGCGATGTCGGCCTCCGACCAGTCCTTCGTGCCGCCCTGCGGGGTGATATTGGGCACCACGCCCGAGCCCTCGGCGGCCACGGCTCCCGCCAGCCATTCGGCCTTCTTGACGCCGCCGGCAAAGTCGCGCGGCGTGTGGCATTCGCCGCAATGCCCGGGGCCCTCGACCAGATAGCGGCCGGCCAGCACCTTGTCGGGCGCGCCCCCGGGCAAGGCAATGACCGGTTCAGGGCTGACATAGAGCCGCTTCCAAAGACCAATGCCGCGACGGATGTTGAAGGGGAAGGAGAGTTTGTGGCCGGGCGCCTTGCCGGCGACCGCCGGCAGCGTCTTCATAAAAGCATAGAGGTCGGCGATATCGGCCGGCTTCATGCGAGCATAAGAGGCATAAGGGAAGGCCGGATAAAAATGCTCGCCGGAGGGCGAAACGCCTTTCAGCATCGCATTGGCGAAGTCCTCCTCGCTCCAGGCGCCGATGCCGTCCTTTTGATCCTGCGAGATGTTGGGCGGTACGAAGGTGCCGAACGGCGTCTTCAGCTCCAGCCCGCCGGCAAGCTCCAGGCGGGCATCACCCTTGGATCCCGGTTTGGCGTGGCAGGATGTGCAGCCGCCAGCAAAGAAGATGCGCTTGCCTTTCGCAGCATCACCGGGGCCAAGCTGCGCGACCGTCGCGGCATCAAGCCTGACGGGCGCTGACAACGCCCAGCCGGCGACCGCGCCGGCGCCGCCCAGCACGATGACAGCGCCGACGAGCTTCTTCAGCCACGCCATATCAGGCGATCAGCCCTTCTTGATCCTGTAGGTCTCATGACAGGTGCCGCAGTCGCCGCCGATGGTGTTGAGCTGCGCCTTGAGCGCATCGACATCGGCCGGCGGCGAAGCCACTGCCGCCTTGACGTCGGCCAGGAACTTGTCCCCGGCCGCCTTGAAGCCTGGCATGTCTTCCCAGATCTTCGGCGCCGCCGTGGTGTCGCCCTTGTCGCTGCCGGCCGGGAAAAGTTTCTCGGCATCGAATTTTTCGGCGTTCGCCTCCAGCGCCTTTAGCGCCGTCAGCACAGCGGCGGCGTCGAAAGCCTCCTCGCCTTTGACGACCTTGGACAACTGGCCGGCGAGCTTGCCGCGTTCCTTCATCAGGGCCTGGCGATCCTTGATCGGGTCGGCATAAGCGGCCGAGCCGGCAAAAGCGAGCAAAGAGATGGCGATGACAAGCTTTCTCATTCAATTGGCTCCATGGTGAAGAGAGTTCGCGACTAGACGTTAACGGGCGATGCAGTGGAATTATTCCCTCCGCGCCGCAACGATTTTCTTGACTGGAATTGCCCTCCTGCGCCGGCAAAAGAAAAGCCCCGGTCATGCCGGGGCTTTTCGGAAGGGTCGATCAAGCTTTCGCCTTCTCGTAGAGTTCCAGGACATAATCCCAGTTGATCAGGCTGTCGACGAAGGCTTCGAGATATTTCGGCCGCGCGTTGCGGTAGTCGATGTAATAGGAGTGCTCCCACACGTCGACGCCGAGGATCGGCGAAGCGCCATGAACCAGCGGGTTCTCGCCATTGGGGGTCTTCGAGATCGCGAGCTTGCCGTCCTTGACCGAAAGCCATGCCCAGCCGGAGCCGAACTGGGTGGTGCCGGCGGCGACGAAGTCCGCCTTGAACTTGTCGTAGCCGCCGAGATCGGCATCGACGGCCTTCTGCAGCGCGCCCGGCAGCTTGTTGCCGCCGCCGCCCTTCTTCATCCATTTCCAGAAATGGATATGGTTGTAGTGCTGGGCGGCATTGTTGAAGAGCCCGGCATTCTTGCCGAAGGACTGTTTCACGACCTCTTCGACCGACAGGTCGCCCATTCCGGCCTCGGCGGCCAGCTTGTTGCCGTTGTCGACATAGGCCTTGTGGTGCTTGTCGTGGTGGTACTCCAGCGTCTCCTTCGACATGTAAGGCTGCAAGGCCTCGTAGTCGTAGGGCAAAGCGGGCAACTCAAAAGCCATGGATGGTACTCCCTCAGGAAAAGTCCGGTGAAACTACCGGACTAAGATAGGTCTGGAATGGGTTGGGACAACTCCGGAACGAAGCGCCGAACGACTTTTTATCCGCTCAGGCGGCGGAAGTCGAATGCGCCCAATCCCAATAGAGCTCGCGCGCCTTCTTGGCGACCGGTCCAGGCTGAATGCTACGGTCCTCGATGCGCGTGATCGGCACCACCT
Organism: Mesorhizobium sp. WSM4898; assembly: GCF_029625845.1. Classification (NCBI taxonomy): domain Bacteria; kingdom Pseudomonadati; phylum Pseudomonadota; class Alphaproteobacteria; order Hyphomicrobiales; family Phyllobacteriaceae; genus Mesorhizobium; species Mesorhizobium sp. WSM4898. The sequence continues at coordinate 95,811 of NZ_JARTVQ010000004.1, forward strand.
TCGAATGGTTGCCGGTCGAGAAGATCTCGTCCGCCTCGAGGAAATCGCGGATCGACAGCGTCTTCTCGGTGGTCCTGAAACCATAGTCGCCGAGCAGGTTGATCGTGCGCGAGCGGGTGATGCCGGAGAGGAAGGTGCCGTTCGCGGCGGGCGTCATCACATGGCCGTCCTTGACCAGGAAGATGTTGGAGGTGCCGGTCTCGGCGACATTGCCCAGCATATCGAGCACCAGCGCGTTGTCGAAGCCGCGCATCTTGGCCTCGAGGATGGCGCGGCCATTGTTGGGATAGAGGCAGCCGGCCTTGGCGTTGGTCGGCATGGTCTCGATGGTCGGCCGCCGGAACGGCGAGACGCCGATCGAAAAGCCCGAAGGCGGAATCATCGGCGCTTCGTAGAGGCAGAGACAGAAGCGGGTCGAGGACGGGTCGGCCGGCACGCCCATATAGCCGCCATGCTCGGCCCAGTACATCGGCCTGATATAGACGGCGGTCTTGCCGTCGAATTTCTTCAGGCCGTCCCATGTTAGCCCGACGATCTGCTCCGTCGTCATGGAAGGCTTCAGGCCGAGCGCAATCGCCGAGGCGTTGACGCGCGCGGCGTGACGGTCGAGATCGGGCGCCACGCCTTCGAACCAGCGGGCGCCGTCGAAGACGCTGGTGCCCAGCCACATGGCGTGGCTGCGCGGTCCCAGAATGGCAACATTGCCCTCGTACCAGTCGCCGTCCACATAGGTCCATGTCGCGGACTGCGCCGCCGCCGCCAGTGTCATCGTTTGCCGTCCGTATGGATGAGTTCCGGCCTCCATAGGACGACGCTTTGACGGCCGGCGTCAACCGACATCGGAAAAAATCCTTGAGGCCAGAGGCACTTAAAGCACGGCGCACGGAAAGGGATGGGCCATGTGTGTTGGGTTTTTGTGTTATGCGATCCTTTCCGAAAACCGCTGCCCACTTTTGGGCGACATGCATTAACCGCAATCAGCGCTTGCGCGGCAGGGCCGGGCGCCGCAAAACTCTTCCTATGCACCATGCAGCCTATGTCTTCGACGCCTATGGCACGTTGTTCGACGTGCACGCCGCGGTGCGCCGCCATGCGGGCGAGATCGGGCCGGACGGCCAGCTTCTCTCCGAAATCTGGCGCGCCAAGCAGCTCGAATATTCCTGGGTGCGGACGCTGATGGGCGCCTATGCCGATTTCTGGCAACTGACCGAGCAGGCGCTGGACTTCGCGCTGCGCAAGGTGCCGTCGGCCGATCCGGCGCTCAGGGCAAGGCTGCTGGAAGCCTATTGGCGGCTCGACTGCTATCCGGAAGTGCCGGCGGTATTGAAGGCACTGAAAGCAGCGGGAGCGAAGCTCGCGATCCTGTCCAACGGCTCGCCGGAAATGCTGCGGGCGGCGGTGAAATCGGCCGCCCTCGACCAGATCCTGGACGACGTCTTCTCGGTCGACGAGATCAAGCGCTTCAAGACCGATCCTTCGGTCTACGACATGGTGGTCACTGGCTGGCGGCTCTATCCGGGGGCGGTGTCGTTCCAGTCCTCCAACCGCTGGGACGTCGCGGGCGCCGCCAGGTTCGGCTTCCGCACCGTCTGGATCAATCGCGCCAATCAGCCCGACGAATACCGGGATTTTCCGCCGGGGCTGATCCTGCCCTCGCTCGAAGGCCTTCTGGCAGGCGTTTGAGGGTGCTGTTGCTGCAGCGCAACAGATGTGTCGCGGTCACAGCTTCGCCTTTGTTTGTCCACCCTGAGGCCAGAATTGGAACCGCCTATCACCGCCGACTGTTATTGCAGCTGTCGGCGCCGGCCAGCGGATTCATGCATTCTTGCGAATTCAAGACCTAGAAAAGGCAACCATGTCAGACGCTTCCTTCCGCATCAGCCGCCGTGGCTTCCTCAATCTCACGGCCCTTGGCGCTGCTTCGGCGATTTCCGCCTGCTCCACCACCGGTCCTCGCCCGGCAGCCGTGCAGCCGCCACCGCCGGCCTCCGTCGAGCCGCCGCTCGGCGACTACGCCACCATGTATGGGCCGATGTCCGACAACGGCTTCGACCTGCCGGCCATCCCGGTAAACAAGATCGATCACAGATATTTGCGCCAGATCGTTCCAGATCCGACCGGACAGCGCCCGGGCACCATCGTCGTCGATACCACCAACCACTTCCTCTATCTGGTGCGTGAGGGTGGCCAGGCGATCCGCTACGGCGTCGGTCTCGGCCGCGCCGGCTTCGAATGGTCGGGCGATGCGGTGGTGCAATGGAAGCAGAAGTGGCCGAAATGGACGCCGCCGGACGAGATGGTCGCGCGCCAGCCGGAACTGACGGAATACAGCGCCAAGAACGGCGGTATGCCCGGCGGGCTCAAGAACCCGCTCGGGGCGCGTGCGCTCTACCTCTTCAAAGGCAACCAGGATACGCTCTATCGTCTGCACGGGTCGCCGGAGTGGTGGTCGATCGGCAAGTCGGTCTCGTCGGGCTGCGTGCGCCTGATCAATCAGGACATCATCGACCTCTATGACCGCGTGCCCAACAAGACGCCGGTCGTGGTCACAGCAGATGTTGGCCAGCCGATGGCCGATATGCCCGAGCGCCGGGCCATTCCGATCGACAACGGCGTGCCGGACGACTCTGTCCTGCTGGGGCCGGTGCCGCAGGAGAGTGACGAGATCTTTTGATCCGGCGTTCGTCAGCGGTGCTTGGCGAGGATGTCCGCCAGCACCGCAACGCCGCGGCGCAACGCCTCCGCGTCGAGACCAGCATATCCCATGATGAAGCCCGCCGTTTCGGGCCGCGGCTCGGCCGGATCATAGAGCGGCGATACCGGATAGAGGCCGATCCCCGCAGCACGTGCGTCGGCGATGATCGCCGGCTCGCATCCAGAATCGATGCCGTTCAACCAGGCCACGACGTGCAGGCCCGTGTCGGCCCCAGCAACAGTCACCTTTGGCCCGATATGATCGGCGAGCGCCCGCAGCAGGACTTTTCGGCGCTCGGCATTTTTCCTGCGGATGCTGCGGACGTGGCGCTCGTAAGCGCCGCTCGTCAGCAGGTCGGCCAACACGTCCTGCTCCAGCATCGGAGCATGCCGGTCGGTCAGGCGCTTTGCCTCGCTGAAGGCCCGACGCAGGCCGGCGGGGACGACCAGATAACCGAGCCGCAAGGTGGGCGAGAGCGTTTTGGACAGCGTACCGACATAAATGACGGAGCCTGGATCGAGCGTCTGCAGAGGCGGGATGGGGGCGATGTCGTGGCGGTATTCGCCGTCGTAATCGTCTTCGACGACATAGGCGCCTGATGCCGTGGCCCAGGCCAGGAGGGAATGCCGCCGCGTCGCCGAAAGCACGCCGCCGAGCGGAAACTGGTGCGATGGCGTGACGTAAGCCAGACGGGCCGGCGGCAGCGCATCCGTCCTCAACCCGTCAGCGTCGACTGCAACTGGCACGGCGACGCCGCCCGCGGCCGTGAAGGCATGGCGGGCCAGCATATAGCCCGGATTCTCGATCACGAACGGATCGCCGGGGTCGAGGAGCAGCCGCGCGCAGAGGTCGAGCCCTTGCTGGGAGCCGTTGACGATGGCGATCTGGTCCGGCGCGCAGTTGATGCCGCGTGCGCGCCAGAGATAGGTTTGAAGGGCGCTGCGAAGAACAAGCGATCCCTGCGGGTCGCCATAGCGCAACCGTGCGCCGCGCCGCAGAATGGCTTTGTTCGAGGCCCGTCGCCAAGCCAGGACCGGGAAGTCCGCCCCGGACAGGTCGCCATAGCGGAAATCCGCAACCTTGGCCGGCTGCTGTTCCACCGGCGAAGGCAGAGCCAGCAGCCTGCGCGCGAACGTCGAGAGGTTGCGTGGCGAGGCAGCCGCGATGGAAGCCGCCCCTGACGGCCTCTCCAGTCCCGGAGCCACGATGGCACGCGCGCCCTGCCGGATGATCAGATAGCCTTCGGCGTCGAGCTGGTTGTAGGCCGCCGTCACCGTGGTTCGCGACGCGCCCCATTCGGCGGCAAAGGCCCGCGACGACGGCAGCCGATCGCCGGGCCGGTAAACGCCGCTATGGATCTGCGCCTTGATCGCCGCGATGATCCGGCGCGCCACGCCTTCCTGTTCCAACTGGACCACCGAAAACCTTCAAAACTGGATGTTCCAAGCAAACCAGCTTGCCGGCATCTTTAAATGCAATGCAAGGAGTTTTCGCCATGTACATTCCGCCCGCCTTCCGCGATGACGACAGGGAGAGCCTCATGGCGACGATCCGCGCGGCACGGCTGGCGACGCTGGTCACCGCCACGGCGGAAGGACCGCAGGCGACGCCATTGCCGCTCTTGCTCAACGAGAGCGAGGGCGAGCATGGCACGATCTACGGCCATGTCGCGAAGGCAAATCCGCAGTGGCGCGCACCGGTGCTGGGCGATGGCCTGGCGATCTTCATGGGCCCCGACGCCTACGTGACGCCGGCCTGGTACCAGACCAAGCAGGAGACCGGAAAGGTAGTGCCGACTTGGAACTACCTGGCCGTTCATGCCTATGGGCCGATCGACTTCTTCGAGGACGCCGACAGGCTGCTCGAGATCGTCACGCGCCTGACCAATCTCCATGAAGGCGGACGCCCCTCGCCTTGGTCCGTATCGGATGCGCCGCCGGATTTCATCCAGGCGCAACTCAAAGGCATTGTCGGCTTGCGCATGCCGATCACGCGTCTCCAAGGCAAGCGCAAGATGAGCCAGAACCGCAACGCGGCCGATCGCGCCGGTGTCGCCACTGGTCTAGCAGCGAGCGACCGGCCTTCGGATCGCGACGTCGCCCAACTGATCCCGTCTTGACATCCGACCCAGTCCAATTGCCAGCGAGCCGATCATGCCGGACCTGACACAATTCGCCTTGTACTTCGCCGCGGCGCTGCTGCTCGCCATCACGCCCGGACCGGGCATCTTCTATGTCGCCGCGCGCACCCTGGCCGGAGGCCGCGCTGAAGGCATCGCCTCCAGTTTCGGGACAGGCCTGGGCGGCATGGTTCATGTGCTTGCCGGAAGCCTGGGCGTTTCCGCCCTCGTGCTCGCGAGCGCCGAACTCTTTACGGCGCTGAAGCTGATCGGCGCCGTCTACCTCGTCTGGCTCGGCTTGCGCACCTTCCAGTCCGCCCGCCGCGAGGCAAAGACAATGCTGGAAGGTGGCGCGCCGACGCCTGCGGTCGGCGCTGGCCGAGCGTTTCGCGAAGGGGTGCTGGTCGAGGCGTTGAACCCGAAGACGGCCGCCTTCTTCCTGGCCTTCATTCCGCAATTCCTGGATCTCGGCGCCGGCCACGTCGCCTTGCAGTTCATGGTGCTCGGCTTCGTGTCGGTGACGCTCAACACGCTGGCCGATATCGTGGTCGCCTTCGCGGCCGGCCGCATCAGGGATGGAGCGGCAGGCCGGTCCGGCATGATACGTCGGCTCCGGGAGGCGTCCGGCGGCGCGATGATCGCGCTGGGCATCGGCCTTGCCGTAGCCAAGCGCCCTGCCCTCTGATTGCCGCGCCTCAGTTGGGCGCTACCGCCCGCGCGCCAGGCTGCCTAGTATCCCGCGCACTATCGCGCGGCCGACGGAAGAGCCCACCGAACGCACCACCGACTTGATCGCGGCTTCGGCCACTGTCTGACGGTTGGAGGACCGGCGGCCCGACCCTCCCAACACATCGTCGAAGCCCGGAATTGTCCAGCGCGAGCCGCCGGTGCCCGCCTGCTGCGCCTGCGCTTCGGCTTCCTGCGCCTCCCTGGTCTTCTTCTGCAGTATCTCGAAGGCCGAGTCGCGATCGACCGCTTGATCGTACTGCCCGGCGACCGGGCTCTCGGCAAGGACCTTGCGGCGCTCGTCGGGTGTGATCGGCCCGAGCCGCGACGACGGCGGGCGAATCAATGTGCGCTGTACCATGGCCGGCACGCCCTTATCCTCCAGCATCGAGACCAGCGCCTCGCCGGTGGCGAGCTGGGTAATCGCGGTGGCGCAGTCGAAATCCGGGTTGGGCCGGAAGGTGTCGGCCGCCGTCCGCACCGCCTGCTTCTCGCGCGGCGTATAGGCGCGCAACGCGTGCTGCACGCGGTTGCCGAGCTGGGCCAAAACCTTTTCCGGAATGTCGAGCGGGTTCTGGGTGACGAAATAGACGCCGACACCCTTGGAGCGGATCAGCCGCACCACCTGCTCGACGCGATCAACCAGCACCTTCGGCGCGTCCTCGAACAAAAGATGCGCCTCGTCGAAGAAGAAGACCAGCTTCGGCCGCTCGAGATCGCCGACCTCGGGCAGTTCCTCAAACAGCTCCGACATCAGCCAGAGCAGGAAAGTGGCGTAGAGCCTGGGATTCATCATCAGCTTGTCGGCGGCCAGAACACTGATCGCGCCGCGGCCGTCGCGGGTGGTGCGCATCAAATCGGCGATGCGCAGCGCCGGCTCGCCGAAGAAGTTCGCGGCGCCCTGCTGCTCAAGCACCAGAAGCGTGCGCTGGATGGCGCCGACGGAAGGCTTGGTGACATTGCCGTAGCGTGCGCTGAGCTCGTCGGCTCGCTCGGCGATGTTGGCGAGCAGCGCCTGCAGGTCTTTGAGATCAAGCAGCAGCAGGCCCTCTTCGTCAGCGATGCGGAAGGCGATGTTCATGACACCTTCCTGCGCTTCGGTGAGGTTCATCAGCCGCGACAAAAGCAGCGGCCCCATTTCCGAGATGGTGGCACGGATTGGGTGACCCTGCTCGCCGAACAGATCCCAGAAGATGACCGGGTATTCCTGAAACTGATAGGGATCGAGCTTCACCTGCTCTGCACGCTTGACCAGGAAATCCTTGGCCTCGCCCATCATGGCGATGCCGGAAAGGTCGCCCTTGATGTCGGCGCAGAAGACCGGGACGCCGGCATTTGAAAAGCCCTCGGCCAAGACCTGCAGGCTGACCGTCTTGCCGGTGCCTGTGGCGCCGGTAATCAGGCCGTGGCGGTTGCCGTAGCGCAGCAGGAGTTCCTCGGCGCGCTGGTAGGAATCATCAGGCTTGCGGCTGGCGCCGATGAAGATGCTGGTGTGGTCAGCCATATGTCCGGTCTCCGCAATCTCTTCCGCCAAAAACGCCCGGTCTCATGGAGGATAATAACGCGATCGGCGGGCGACAATGCCCACCATCAAATTTGGCGCTATTCGAATTTGACCCTGGCAGCGAAACCACCTTACTTAGCTTGCGGATTTTGCGCATGTTTGGCAATCGGTTAGCGGCTGCCGGAACAACCGCGACGGATGTCGCATTGTGATATGCGGCGGGGGACCATAGACTGGTGGCTGATGCGGCCGATAGACGAGGAGTGCGATGGGCGCCGGCGCCTTGACTAGGGATGTCGACCTTCCAGACCCGGACGCCAAGCGCTGGCTGGCGCTGGCGGAAAAAGCGCTTGCCGGCGGCTCTTTCGAACAGAAGCTTGTTTCGCACACCGATGACGGCATCCGCATCGAGCCACTCAGCGAGCGTTCGACGACAGCCGAGCCGCTGGTGCGCACCAATCCGAAGTCGCCATGGATCGTCAGCCAGCGCATCGACGATCCCGATATCGCCCGCGCCAGCGCCCAGGCGCTGCAGGACATCGCTGAGGGCGCGACCGGCCTGTCGCTGGTTTTCGAGGGTGCGCCGAATGCCTTCGGCTTTGGCCTGCCGCGAACCGCGGAGGCGCTGGAAACGGTGCTCGACGGCGTGCCGCTCAACCGGGTCCAGGTGCGCATCGATGCGCATCCGTGGAGCCGCGCCGTGGCGGATTGGCTGCTCGCCTTCCTGACCCGGCGCCGCTCCGATCCGGCGAAGCTCAACCTTTCCTTCGGCATCGACCCGGCGGCGATCTTCGCCGGTACCGGACGGCTGCGCACCTCGATCGAGGCGCTGCAGGAGTCAATGCCGCAATCGCTGGCGCATTTCTTCTCGATGGGCGTGCCCGGCGTGCTGCTCGAAGCGGACGGCCGCGTCCTCCACAATGCCGGCGCCACCGAGGCGCAGGAGCTCGGCACGATGATGGCTTCCGCCGTGTCCTATCTCAGGATGTTCGAGAAGGCGCGCCAGCCGCTGGTCTATGCCGCGCCCTATATCGGCTTTGCCCTCAGCGTCGACCAGGACCAGTTCCTGTCGATGGCCAAGGTGCGGGCGTTGCGCAAGCTCTGGGCGCGGATCCAGGAAGCCTGCTCGATCCCGGCCTCGACGGCGAACGTCCACGCCGAGACCTCCTATCGCATGATGGCGATGGCGGATCCGGAAACCAACATCCTGCGCACCACGATTGCCGCTTTTGCCGCGGCGACCGGCGGGGCTGATTCCGTCTCGATCCTGCCGCACACCATCGCGCATGGACTGCCGGCCGGTTTTGCGCGCCGCGTCGCCCGCAACGCGCAGCTGATCCTGGCGCATGAGAGCCATCTCCATCACGTGGCCGATCCGGCCAGCGGCTCCGGAGCGGTCGAGGCGCTGACCGACGGTCTTTGCGCGGCGGCCTGGGAAGAATTTCAGCGCATCGAGGCCGAGGGCGGCGTGCTCAACAGCCTGCAGCAGGGCTCTATCCAGAGCCGTGTGCAGACGGCCGCCGCGAAGCGCAATGCCGCCTATCGGGCCGGCGAACGCGGCATCATCGGCACCACCTTGTTCCGCACCGGCAGCGAGCGCCCCGTCGAGACATTGAAAGCCGAACGCCGGCCCGCGCTGACAGAAGGCGTGGCGACCTGCGAGCCGCTGTTTCCAGTGCGCATCGATCAGTCGATCGGAGCCGGCTCATGATCCCGGATTTCAGCCAGATCGGCTGGTCGGCGCCGCGCCGCCCGCCGGTCGAGCTCAAGGGCCAGCGGATGACGCCGGAAGGCATCGCCGTGAAACACCTCTACACGCAGGGCGACCTCAAGGGCCTGGCCAATCTCGACAGCTACCCGGGCCTGCCGCCCTTCGTGCGCGGCCCCTACCCGACCATGTATGTCCAGCAGCCCTGGACGATCCGGCAATATGCCGGCTTCTCGACGGCGGAGGAATCCAACGCTTTCTACCGGCGCAACCTCGCGGCCGGCCAGAAGGGCCTGTCGGTTGCCTTCGACCTTGCGACCCATCGCGGCTATGACAGCGACCATCCGCGCGTCGCCGGCGATGTCGGCATGGCGGGCGTGGCGATCGATTCCATCCTCGACATGCGCCAGTTGTTCGACGGCATTCCGCTCAACGAGATGACGGTGTCGATGACCATGAACGGCGCCGTGCTGCCGATCATGGCGCTCTATATCGTGGCGGCGGAGGAACAGGGTGTCGCGCAGAAGGACCTCGCCGGGACCATTCAGAACGACATTCTGAAGGAGTTCATGGTCCGCAACACCTACATCTATCCGCCGAAGCCTTCGATGCGGATCGTGTCGGACATCTTCGCCTATACCTCGCGGCACATGCCGAAATTCAATTCGATCTCGATCTCCGGCTATCATATGCAGGAGGCGGGCGCGACGGCCGACCTCGAACTCGCCTATACGATTGCCGACGGCATCGAATATGCGCGCGCCGGCGTCGCCGCGGGTCTCGACATCGACCGGTTCGCGCCGCGCCTTTCCTTCTTCTGGGCGATCGGTATGAACTTCTTCATGGAGGTCGCCAAGCTCAGGGCCGCGCGGCTGCTCTGGTCGAGCCTGATGAAGAAGAATTTTGCGCCGAAGGACGAGCGCTCGCTGTCGCTGCGCACCCATTGCCAGACATCGGGCTGGTCGCTGACGGCGCAGGATCCCTACAACAACATCACCCGCACGATGATCGAGGCGATGGCGGCAACGCAGGGACATACCCAGTCGCTGCACACCAATTCCTTCGACGAGGCGATGGCGCTGCCGACCGACCATTCGGCCCGCATTGCCCGCAACACGCAGCTCATCCTGCAACAGGAATCCGGCACCACGCGCATGATCGATCCGTGGGGCGGCTCGGCCTATGTCGAGCGGCTGACGCATGATCTGGCGGCCCGCGCGCTCGCTCATATCGAAGAGGTCGAAAACCTCGGCGGCATGGCGGCGGCGATCGAGAAAGGCATTCCGAAGCTGCGCATCGAGGAAGCGGCGGCGCGCACCCAGGCACGCATCGATTCCGGCGAGCAGGTGCTGGTCGGCGTCAATGCGCATCGCCCGGAAGCCGACATCGAGGTCGATGTGCTGAAGATCGATAATGCCGAGGTCAAGGCCCGGCAATTGGCGAAGCTGCAGCGGCTCAAAGGCACGCGCGACGTCGCGGCCCTGGAGGATGCGCTAACCGCCCTCACCCGCGCGGCTGAAAGCGGCGAGAACCTGCTCGAATTCGCGATCCGCGCGGCGCGGGCCAATGCGACCGTCGGCGAGATCTCGCTGGCGCTGGAGAAGGTGTTCGGGCGCCATGCAGCCACCGTGCAGACCATCTCCGGCGTCTATCGCGACGCGCTCGGCGACAATCCGGCGGTCGATCGGCTCAAGGACAAGCTCGAAGCCTTCGAAAAGAAGTCCGGTGCAAAGCCGCGCATCCTGGTCGCCAAGATGGGCCAGGACGGCCATGATCGCGGCCAGAAAGTGATCGCCAGCGCCTTTGCCGATCTCGGCTTCGAGGTCACCGTCGGACCGATGTTCCAGACGCCGGAGGAGATCGCAAAGCTGGCGGTGCAGCATGATGTCGACATCATCGGCGCGTCCTCGCTCGCGGCCGGACATCTGACGCTGATCCCCGAGCTCAAGGAGGCGCTGAGGAAGCTCGGCCATGGCGACATGCTGATCGTCGCCGGCGGCGTCATCCCGCCACAGGACTACGATGCGGTGCTGAAGGCGGGAGCGGCCGAAATCTTCCCGCCGGGCACCGTCATCCCGCAAGCGGCGGACAGGCTGATGGACAGGCTGCTGTCGGTCGAGTGAATAGCCTGTGTCGGGAACTGGTCAAACGCAACTCGTTGCTAAGGCTTATCGGCACAGCTAATGCGCCAATCGAGAGAGGAAGAGGATCCCGTCCTCAACCCGCTTCTTGCTGGCGACCATGTCAGTAGTTCCCAATCGGTTGTTATAATTTCCGTTGCAACAACAGGCCCTCCAGTTATAATTGCCGTTGCAGCAGGACGACCTACCATGAACATCACCATTCGAAAGATTGGCAACTCCGAAGGTCTGATTTTGCCGAAAGAGCTTCTCGACCGACTAAACCTGAAGGCGGGCGACAACGTCATCGTCGTTCAGGAGGGCCAGGAGCTGCGCTTGCGCCGCCTTGAAGACTCTGCCGAAGAATTCGAGCGTAAGATGAAGATCGCGCGCGAACGGATGAAGAAATACGAGGTTGCCTACCGCGCGCTCGCTAAATGACCGAGCATCATTCGCGAGAATTCGTGGAGGCGATGCACGCTGAGCAGTTGCGCCTCCACGGCGGAGCCTCCGGTATACGCGACCAGGGCATGCTGGAATCTGCCCTCGCCCGCCCCCAACAGAAGGAAGCGTGCGGTGAGCCCGATCTTTGTGAACTCGCGGCGGCCTACCTCTTCGGCAGTGCGAAGAACCACCCCTTCGTTGACGGGAACAAGCGCACGGCTTTTGCCGCGGCCGATTTGTTTCTCTATTTCAACGGGTTAAGCGTAGAAGCCGAACAGCAGGATGTTATCCAGTTGGTGATGATGGTCGCCGCAGGTGAAATCGATGAGATCGGAGCCGCGGCGTTTTTCCGCGACCATACGGTCAAGCCTAAGGCCTAGTTCTCGGCCTTGTCCGAAAGCTTGACGATCTCCCACTCCTTGCCGTTGACGGCAACGACCTCGCCGACCTTCTTGCCGAACAGGGCCATCGCCATCGGCGAGACATGGGAGATGCTGCCTTTCGAGGGGTTGGCCTCGTCCTCGCCGACGATGCGCCAGTGGACCTTCTTGCCGTCGCCGTTTTCCAGCGTGACGCCCATGCCGAAGCGGACCACATTGCTGCCGGACTCCGGCACCGAAAGCTCCGCGCTCTCGCGCCGCGCGGTCCAGTAGCGCAGGTCGCGGGACACTATTGCGAGGCGCTCGCGATCGCCGCGTCTTTCGGCCTTGGCCATCTGATCTCGCAATTCGGAGAGATTCTCTTCGATCATCGCGAGTCCCCGCTCCGTTACCAGATTGCGGTGCGGACTGATCGGCCGTTCGCCGACACCGGCAATGGCGTTTTCGCTGTCTTCCTCGCGGGTGAAAGCTCTACTCATAACATGAACTTAAGCTTGGTGAGGCAACTGCACAAGCTGTTTGCCTGCGAGCCTGCCTTGGCACGAATCCTGCGATGGAGCGGTTGAAACGCCAGGATCTGTGCCGATGTTGAACAGACGAACGCTGCTTGCCCGCACCACCGGCCTCGCCGCTGCCGGCCTCCTTGCCGGCAAGGCGTCGGCGAAGATGCTGCCCGGCATCGAGAAGGCCACGATGCGCGGCTCGATCAACGCCATCGAAATCGGCGTGCAGCCGGGCGCGCTGGACGACCAGAGCAAGGCCTTCGCCAAGATGCTCAGCGACGCCAGCGACCGCGATGCGCCGGTGTTTCTGCCGCCCGGCACCTATCTTGTCTCCAACCTGAAACTGCCTGCCCGCGTGCGCCTTTCGGGCGTCCCGGGGGCGACCCGCATCGTCTATGGCGGCAACGGCCACCTGATGATGGCGGAACAGGCCGAGCATATCGAACTCAGCGGGCTGGTGCTGGACGGCAGCAACCGCTGGCTGGCCGACTATACGCAAGGGCTGCTCGATCTGCGCCGCGTCGCGCATCTCGCCATCGACAATTGCCAGGTCACAGGCAGCGGCAAGAACGGGCTGGCGCTGGAACATGTTTCAGGCCGCATCGGGCGCTGCGATTTTTCGGGTGCGGCAGACGCCGGCATCTATTCGGTCGAGGCCGGCGGGCTGGAGATCTCGGGCAATACCATCTCAGATTGCGCCAATGGCGGCATTCTGGTGCATCGCTGGCAACAGGCGGAGGACGGCACCATCGTCAGCGGCAACCGCGTGCAGCGCATCGGCGCGAGGAGCGGCGGCACCGGCCAGAACGGCAACGGTATCAACGCCTTCCGCGCCGGCAATGTCATTATCTCCGCCAACGTCGTGTCGGACTGCGCCTTCTCGGCGATCCGCGCCAACAGCTCCAGCAATTTGCAGATCACCGGCAACACCTGCTCGCGCTCGGGCGAGACGGGGATTTATTCGGAATTCTCCTTCGAGGGCGCGATCCTCAGCAACAATCTGGTCGACGGTGCCGCCAACGGCATCTCGATCGTAAACTTCAACGAAGGCGGCCGCATGGCCGTGTGCTCGAACAATATCGTGCGCAACCTCTCGACGGTCGGCCCCTACACCGCCGACCCGCCGGGCTTCGGCGTCGGCATCAGCGCCGAGGCCGAAACCTCCGTCTGCGGCAATGTCGTGGAGAACGCGCCCCTCTACGGCATGCAGCTCGGCTGGGGACCTTATCTGCGCAATGTGGTTGCAACGGGCAACATCATCCGCAAGTCCGGCACGGGCATCGTCGTCAGCGTCGTCGAGGGTTCCGGCAGCGCCGTCATTTCGGACAATATCATCGACGCCGCGCAGAACGGCGCCATCATCGGCCAGCGCTGGGCCAATCCGGTGACGGGCGATCTGGCAAGATCAACCTTTACCGGCTACGCGCATCTGACCGTCGAGCGGAACAAGGTCAGTTAGGCCAGCGCCGCCGTCGGCCGCAGCAAGCCCACCTTGGCGCCGATACGGCTTTCGACCGGCGGATTGGCGAGTTCGGCAAGCTTTGCCGCGAGCGCTTCGTCGCTGCGAAGCAGCTTGGCCAGCACGGCGGCGATCATCACCTCGGAGGCGCGGCTGGCGCCGTCATCGCATTTCAAGGCGATGCCGAGACCGAGCTCGGGCAAGGCCGCGCAATAGACGCCCTCGGCGCCGGTCTTGGCGAAGATGCGGCCGGGCGCGGCCCGCATCAGCGCGAGGTCCGCCTTACCGGTGCCGGCCACCAGGAACGGTTCGGCCATGCAGGCCGAGAGCAGGCGCTTCGCCGCCTTGGCGCGTTCGGGCGCAAAGCCCCTGCCCGTCGCCATACGCGCAAAGCCCAGCGCAAAGCTCTTCAGCGGCACGGCATAGGTCGGGATCGAGCAGCCGTCGGTGCCGCAATGGTCGACATCATGCGCGGCGCCGGTCACCGATTGCATCGCGTCGCGCACCATCTCCTGCAGCGCATGGCCGGCCTTGACGTAGCCGCCATGGGCAATGCCGGAATGCACGCAGGTACAGAGGAAACCGGCATGCTTGCCGGAGCAATTGTTGTGGAGCGGGTTGGGCGCGCTGCCGGCGCGGGCCAGCGCGATCGTCGCAACGTGGCTCGACGGCCAGTGCGCGCCGCATTCGAGCGCCGTCTTATCGAGACCGGCCTTGGCGAGCATTGCTTGCGCCAGTTCGACATGCGCCGGCTCGCCTGAATGCGAGGCGCAGGCCAGCGCCAATTCGCGATCGCCGAAGCCGTAGGCGTCGGCAGCACCGGATTCGAGCAGCGGCAGCGCCTGGATCGCCTTCAACGCCGAGCGTGGAAACACCGGTCGCGCCGTATCGCCGATCTCCCAGACAGGCTTGCCGTCGGCGTCGAAGACAGAAACCGCGCCGCGATGAGCGCTTTCGACCACCGCGCCCCGCGTGACTTCGACCAGAACCGGATTTGCCATGCTGCCTCCCGCACGCGCGCGCCGGGCGCCGCTTCAATGCGGGCCGCTTCTACCTGATCCGATCGAGGATGGAAACGTAGTTGGCCACCGCAGCACCGCCCATGTTGAAGATGCCGCCGAGTTTTGCCCCAGGCACCTGAATGCCGCCGGCCTCGCCGGTCAGCTGCATGGCGGTGAGCACATGCATGGAGACGCCGGTGGCTCCGATCGGATGGCCCTTGGCCTTCAGCCCGCCGGACGGATTGACCGGCAGCCGGCCGTCCTTGGCCGTGACGCCCTCCAGGGCGAGCTTCGCGCCCTCGCCGGGCTCCGCCAGGCCCATCGCCTCGTATTCGATAAGCTCGGCGATGGTGAAGCAGTCATGCGTCTCGACGAAGGAGAGGTCGTCGAGCGTGACGCCGGCCTTCTTCAGCGCCTGGCCCCAAGCCCGCTCGCAGCCCTCGAAGGAAAGGATGTCGCGCTTCGACATCGGCAGGAAATCCTGGACGTGCTCATTGGCGCGGAAGGTCACGGCGCGGCGCATCTTCAGCGCCGTCGCGGTGTCGGTGAGCACGAGCGCGGCGGCGCCATCCGAGACCAGCGAGCAGTCGGTGCGCTTCAGCGGACCGGCGACGAAGGGATTCTTCTCACTTTCCTGACGGCAGAACTCGTAGCCGAAATCCTTGCGCATTTGGGCATAGGGATTGTCGACGCCGTTTTTGTGGTTCTTGGCGGCAATCATGGCGAGCGCATCCGACTGGTCCCCATAGCGCTGAAAATAGGCCTGCGCGATCTTGCCGAAGACGCCGGCAAAGCCGGCCGGCGTTTCGCCATCCTCGGGCAGATAGGAGGCTTTCAGCAGGTTCTTGCCGATCTCGGGCCCAGGCGTGGTGGTCATCTGCTCGGCGCCGACCACCAAAACGACGCGGGCGGCGTTGGAATCGATGGCGCGGACGCCTTGTCTCACCGCAGCCGAACCGGTGGCGCAGGCATTCTCCACGCGCGTCGCCGGCTTGAAGCGCAGCCGGTCGTCGGCCTGCAGCACCAGGCTCGCGGTGAAATCCTGCGGTGAGAAGCCGGCGTTGAAATGGCCGAGCACGATCTCGTCGACATCGTCAGGGCCGATGCCGGCATGATCGAGCGCGTCCACGGCGACCTTGGTGATCAAGCCCTCCAGCGTCTCGCCTTCGAGCTTGCCGAAACGCGAATGCGCCCAGCCGACGATGCATGCGGTCATGACAGCCTCCATCTGCCGCGCAGCCTAGCACGTCCGGTCGCGGCATGACATTCAATATTGTTCAATAGTGAACCGTTTTCCAGCCGAAGGGATGGGGCCAGAGCGATACGATCGATTGATCCGATGCCGATTTTTTATTGATTGATGCGTCAATAAAAAATAATCTCGCTTCGAACCGGACCCCTCGCATGCCGAAAATCGGAATGGAACCGCTGCGCCGCAAGGCGCTGATCGACGCGACGATCTCGGCAATCGGCGAGCGCGGTTCGCTGGACGTCACCATGTCGGAGATCGCCGGCCGCGCCGGCGTGTCGTCGGCGCTCGCCCATCACTATTTCGGCGCCAAGGACGAGCTGCTCTTCGCCACGATGCGGCACATCCTTGCCGAGCTCAACATCGATACAAGACGAGCGCTTCGCGTCGCCGCGACACCGCGCCAGCGCGTCTCGGCGGTCGTTGCGGTCAGTTTCTCCGACGAGCAGTTCCAGCCGGAGATCATCGCGGCCTGGCTCGCCTTCTATGTCGAGGCGCAGAAATCGACCGAGTTGCGGCGGCTGCTTCGTATCTATGCGCGGCGGCTCAATTCCAACCTGATGAGCGGGCTGACCGGCATTCTGCCGAGGGCCGAAGCGGACCGCGCTGCGGAAGCGACGGCGGCGCTGATCGACGGACTCTACATTCGGCGCGCGCTGAAGGACGGCGTGCCCGATGCGCAGACAGCGATCGCGCTCGTCGAAGATTATCTCGAAACCAAGCTCAGCGGACGGAGCCTGCCTTGACCACCGAACGACCCAATTTCCTGATCGTCATGGTCGATCAGCTCAACGGCACGCTCTTCCCCGACGGCCCGGCGGATTTCCTGCACGTGCCGCATCTCAAGGCGCTCGCCGCTCGCTCGGCGCGTTTCGCCAACAACTACACCGCCTCGCCGCTTTGCGCGCCCGGCCGGGCCTCGTTCATGAGCGGCCAGCTGCCGTCGCGCACCGGGGTCTATGACAACGCCGCCGAATTCTCCTCCTCGATCCCGACCTTCGCGCATCATCTGCGCTCCGCCGGCTATTACACCTGCCTGTCCGGCAAGATGCATTTCGTCGGACCGGACCAGTTGCACGGCTTCGAGGAGCGGCTGACCACCGATATCTATCCGGCCGATTTCGGCTGGACGCCGGATTACCGCAAGCCCGGCGAGCGCATCGACTGGTGGTATCACAATCTCGGCTCGGTCACCGGCGCCGGCGTTGCCGAGACCACCAACCAGATGGAGTATGACGACGAGGTGGTGTTTCTGGCCGAGCAAAAGCTGTACCAGCTTTCGCGCGAGCAGGACGATGCGGGACATCGGCCCTGGTGTCTCACCGTTTCGCTATCGCACCCGCACGATCCCTATGTCGCGCGCAGGCAGTACTGGGATCTTTACGAGAACTGCCAGACGCTCGATCCCGAAACGCCGTTCATCCCGCATGACGAACAGGACACGCATTCGCAGCGCCTTTACCGGGCAAGCGACTATCAGTCCTTCGAAATCACGCTCGAGCAGGTGCGCCGTTCCCGGCGCGGCTATTTCGCCAACATTTCCTATGTCGACGATAAGCTCGGCGAGCTTCTGGACGTCCTCAAGCGCACTCGCATGCTTGACGACACCATCATCCTGTTCTGCTCGGATCACGGCGACATGCTGGGCGAGCGCGGCCTGTGGTTCAAAATGAGCTTCTTCGAGGGCTCGGCGCGCGTGCCGCTGATGATCGCCGGCAACGGCGTGCCAGCCGGCCTCATCGAGGCGCCCGTCTCCAATCTCGACGTCACGCCGACGCTCTGTGACCTCGCCGGCATTGATATCGCTGCAATCGCGCCGTGGACCGACGGCCAGTCGCTGCTGCCGCTGCTCGGCGGCAAGCCGCGCACCGCACCCGTTCTCATGGAATATGCCGCCGAAGGCTCCTATGCGCCGCTGGCCGCGATCCGCGACGGCAAATACAAATTCGTCCATTGCGAGCTCGACGCGCCGCAGCTGTTCGACCTGGAGGCCGACCCGCTCGAACGGAACAACCTCGCTGACGAGCCGGCGAACGCTGCCCTGGTGGCGGCGTTCATGGAAAAGGTCCGGGCGCGCTGGGACATGGCCGCGTTCGATGCCGCGGTGCGCGAAAGCCAGGCACGCCGCTGGGTCGTCTACCCGGCGCTGCGCAACGGCGCCTATTACCCCTGGGATTTCCAGCCGCTGCAGAAAGCCTCGGAGCGCTACATGCGCAATCACATGAATCTCGACAACCTCGAAGAGAGCAAACGGTATCCGCGAGGCGAATGATGGAAGACGTTCTGGTTCCCACCCTCGACCGCCTGAAGCAGGCCTATGCGGTGACCTCGACGGCGACGCAAGTCACGCCGCTGTTGGACTCGGCCGCACTTGCCCGGGAAGCCGGCGCCGCGCGGGTGTTCGTCAAGCCGGAATCGCTGCAATGGGCGGGGTCCTTCAAGGTGCGCGGCGCCTATTGGCGCCTTAAGCGGCTGTCACCGGACGAAGCGAGGAAGGGCGTGGTCGCCTATTCCTCCGGCAATTTCGCGCAAGGGCTTGCGGCTGCCGGCCAGGCGCTCGGCATTCCCGTCACCATCGTCATGCCGATCGACGCGCCTGCCGCCAAGCGCGACGCGACCGCCGGCTATGGCGCGCGCGTGGTGCTGACCGATCATGGCGAGCGTGCCCGCGAGGAAGTCGCCGCCGCCAAGGCGCGCGAGATCGCCGAGACCGAGCAGCTCACCTTGCTGCATCCCTTCGACGATCCCGAGATCGTCGCCGGCCAGGCAGGGGCCGGGCTGGAAGCGCTCGACCAGTTGGCGGCGAAGAAGGCCCACGCCGATCTGGTGTTCTGCTCGGTTGGCGGCGGCGGGCTGATCGGCGGCGTTTCGCTCGCCTTCCATTATCTGTCACCGAACACCGAGATCATCGCCGTCGAACCGGAAGGCTTCAACGGCATGGGAGCGTCGCTGGCGCATGGCGCGATCGAGACGATGCCGATCGGGCCGAGATCGATCTGCGACGGGCTGATGGCGCGCAAGCCAGGCGAGGCGCCCTTCGCGGCGGTGAGTGCTGCCGGGGTTCGCGGCGTCACCGTCGAGGATGCCGCGGTGAGGGGTGCAATGAAGATCGCGTTCGAGCGGCTGAAGCTGGTGCTGGAGCCTTCGGGCGCGGCCTCGCTTGCCGCGCTGCTCGGCGGCAAGGTGGATGTGGCGGGCAAAACCGTCCTTGTGGTGGCTACCGGCGGCAATGTCTCGCTCGCCGACTTTATGGCGCATATGAACAATGCTTGAAGCGGATTTCGTCATCATCGGATCCGGCTCCGCCGGCTCGGCCATGGCCTACCGGCTGTCGGAAGACGGCAAGCATTCGGTGATCGTCATCGAGTTCGGCGGCACCGATATGGGGCCGCTGATCCAGATGCCGTCGGCGCTGTCGATCCCGCTCAATATGAGCCTTTACGACTGGGGCTTCGCCAGCGAGCCGGAGCCGCATCTCGGCGGCCGCGTGCTCGCCACCCCGCGCGGCAAGGTGATCGGCGGTTCGTCCTCCATCAACGGCATGGTCTATGTTCGCGGCCATGCGCGCGACTTCGACCATTGGGCCGAACAGGGTGCTGCCGGATGGGGCTTCGCCGACGTGCTTCCCTATTTCAAGCGCATGGAGGATTCCGACGGCGGCGAGGACGGCTGGCGCGGTCAGGGCGGCCCGCTGCATGTGCAGCGCGGCACGCGCAAGAACCCGCTTTACGGCGCCTTCCTCGAGGCGGGCCGGCAGGCCGGCTTCGAGCTCACCGACGACTACAACGGATCGAAGCAGGAAGGCTTCGGGGCGATGGAGCAGACCATCTGGCGCGGCCGCCGCTGGTCCGCGGCCAATGCCTATCTGAAGCCGGCGCTCAAACGAAAAAATGTTAGCCTGCTCAAAGGTTTCGCGCGGCGCGTGGTGATCGAGAATCAACGTGCCGTCGGCGTCGAGATCGAAGCTCACAAACAGATTCAGGTCGTTAAGGCGCGACGTGAGGTGATTGTGGCGGCGTCGTCGATCAATTCGCCGAAGATCCTTATGCTGTCCGGCATCGGTCCGGGCGCACATCTGCAGGAAAACGGCATAGAGGTCATTGCCGACCGGCAGGGCGTCGGCCGCAATCTGCAGGACCATCTGGAGCTTTATATCCAGCAGGAAGCGACCAGACCGATCACGCTGAATTCGGTGCTCAACCCGTTCTCAAAGGCAATGATCGGCGTGCAGTGGCTGTTCTTCAAGACCGGCCTCGGCGCCACCAACCATTTCGAGGCGGCGGCCTTCGTGCGTTCGCAGGCCGGTGTCGACTACCCCGATATCCAGTATCACTTCATCCCAGCGGCGGTGCGCTATGACGGCAAGGCGGCGGCGAAGTCGCATGGCTTCCAGGCGCATGTCGGGCCGATGCGGTCGAAGTCGCGCGGCTCGGTGAGCCTGCGCTCCCCCGATCCGAAAGCGAAACCGGTGATCCGCTTCAACTACATGTCGCATCCCGACGACTGGAGCGAGTTCCGCCACTGCATCCGGCTGACGCGCGAGATTTTTGGCCAGAAGGCCTTCGACGGCTTCCGCGGCAAGGAGATTTCGCCGGGCGCCCATGTGCGGACCGACGACGAGCTCGACGCCTTCATCCGCGATCACGCCGAGAGCGCCTATCACCCTTGCGGCACCTGCAGGATGGGCCGCGCCGACGACCTGACCAGCGTCGTCGATCCGGAATGCCGGGTGATCGGCGTCGAGGGGCTGCGCGTTGCCGATTCCTCGATCTTCCCGCGGGTGACCAACGGCAACCTGAACGCGCCGTCGATCATGACCGGCGAGAAGGCGTCCGACCACATCCTTGGCCGCACGCCGCTCGCGCCATCCAACCAGGAACCCTGGATCAATCCGCGCTGGCAGGTGGCAGACAGATAGCGCATGATCCGGCGGGCGCCCTCCCCCGCCCCGGCGATTACGAACGGAGAACACCATGCGCGCCCAGCCAACGGCATCGCAGTACGTCAACGGCCGCTACATCGAGGACGAAGGCGGCGCGCCACTGCCGGTGATCTATCCGGCGACGGGCGAGACCATCGCCACGCTGCATTCGGCGACGCCGAACGTGCTGGAGTTGGCGATCGAGGCCGCGCGCGCGGCGCAGCCGGCCTGGGCACGGATGAAGCCGGTCGAGCGCGGCCGCGTCCTGCGCCGCGCCGCTGATATCCTGCGCGCCCGCAATGCCGACCTGGCGCGCATCGAGACCCTGGACACCGGCAAGGCGATCCAGGAGACGCTGGTGGCGGACGCGCCTTCGGCCGCCGATTGCCTCGAATATTTCGCCGGCGCAGTGTCGGCCTTCAACGGCGAGATGATCGATCTCGGCGGACCGTTTGCTTACACAAGGCGCGAGCCACTTGGTGTGTGCGTCGGCATCGGCGCCTGGAACTATCCGATCCAGATCGCCGGCTGGAAGTCGGCGCCGGCTTTAGCCATGGGCAACGCCATGGTGTTCAAGCCGTCGGAGAACACGCCGCTCTCGGCACTGGCGCTGGCCGAAATCTACAGCGAGGCGGGCCTGCCCGACGGGCTGTTCAACGTCGTGCAGGGCTATGGCGATGTCGGCGCCGGCCTCGTCGGCCATGATGTCGTGGCAAAGGTTTCGGTGACCGGCTCGGTACCGACCGGCCGCAAGGTGCTGTCGCTTGCCGGCTCGAAGATGAAGCACGCCACGATGGAGCTCGGCGGCAAGTCGCCGCTGATCGTCTTCGACGATGCCGATCTCGAAAATGCCATCGGCGGCGCCATGCTCGGGAATTTCTATTCGACCGGCCAGATCTGCTCCAACGGCACGCGCGTCTTCGTGCAGAGGGGCCTGCATGACCGCTTCGTCGAGCGGCTGGTCGAGCGCACCAAAAAGATCCGCATCGGCGATCCGCTCGATCCGGAAACGCAGATGGGGCCGCTGGTCAACAAGGCGCAGCAGGACAAGGTCGTTTCCTACATCGCCGCCGGCAGAGAGGAAGGGGCGACGCTCGCCAGCGGCGGCAATGTGCCCTCGCTGCAAGGCTTCGAAGGCGGCTTCTTCATCGAGCCGACGGTGTTCACCGGCGTGACCGACGGCATGCGGATCGCGCGCGAGGAGATCTTCGGGCCGGTGATGAGCGTGCTCAAATTCGACAGCGAGGACGAGGTGATCGAACGCGCCAACGACACCGACCTCGGCCTGGCGGCGGGCGTGTTCACCCGCGACCTGCCGCGCGCGCATCGTGTGATCGCCGAGCTGCAAGCCGGCACCTGCTGGATCAACGCCTACAATCTGACGCCGGTGGAAATGCCCTTCGGCGGCGTCAAGCAGTCCGGCATCGGCCGCGAGAACTCGCTGGCGGCGCTGGCGCACTATTCGCAGCTGAAGGCGGTCTATGTCGAGACGGGGGATGTGGCGAGCCCGTATTGACTTGGCGATTGGCCAAAAGCCCGCAGTGACAGCAATCTCCTCCGCAAGGGTAGAGATTGGCAGCTTCTGCGTTGCCGCCAGTTGCCCCCTCACCCCTTCTCCGCCGTTCCGTCCAGATACTGCGTCAGCGCGCAAACCAGATGGTAGAAGATGCTGGCCGGCACGTCGCTCGCCAATGACCGGCCGCGCTCGTCGATGCGGTCAATCCAGAGGCCGAGCGGCGCCGGGTCGATGTGCCAGCGGAACAGGTGGCCGACGCGCGCCTCGATCTCCGGCTTGAGGTCCGGCCCACCCGAGCCGTCGAGCGCGATCGCAGCCTTGATCGCCTCGGCCTGGGGCCAGCTGCGCGAGACCGTGTCGAGCGGCAGGCCCTGGCGCGAGACGGCGCCATAGGCAAGGCCGGTGGCGCGGTTGAGGCCGTTGGCGACAGCCGAGGCATAGAGCTTGCGGGCGAAGCCGGTGAGTTCGGCTTGGCCGCTGCGGGCGGCGAAATCGACGAGCAGCGAGGCCCATTCGAAATGGTGGCCGGGTTCGGTCCATGTTCCTTTCTCGCCCGCTACGGGCTTCCAGCCGTCGTCGAAATACTCGCCCAGCGTCCAGCTTTCGGCATCGAAGAAATGACTGCGGAAGAGATCTATGACGCGCGCCGCGCGGCGCAGGTAGGCGCGCTCGCCAGTGGCTCTGTGCCAAGCGAGAAAGGCTTCGAGCAGATGCATGTGCGGGTTGGAGCGACGCTCGCCCTCGCCGTCGGAGGTTTCGAGGAAACCTGTCATGCGGCTGTCCTCGAGATGAGCATCGAGGAAAGCAAAGGTTTCCTCGGCGAGCCGCAACGCATCAGGATGACCCGACATATGCGCGTGCGCCAGCGCCAACAGCACGCAGGAATGGTCGTAGGCATCCTCGACCGGATCGGCGACCGAGCCGTCGATATTGAGCGTGCGCACCCAGCCGCCTTTGTCGGTGCGGCCCCGGCCTGCCATGAAGTCAAGGCCATGAGCGATCAGCCGATCCGCCGGGCCGTCCCAGCCGCGCTCCTTGGCGACGGCGAAGGCATAGATCTGGCGCGCCTGCGTGCGCATGCGTTTCGGCTTCATCAACGGCGCGGTGTCGAAGCCCAGCGCCTCATGGAAGCCGCCATGGCGCTCATCGACGCCTGACCTCGACCACAGCGGCAGCGTCTCCTCGAACAGCCAGTGCCGAACGCGGCGCCGCCAGGCGCCGCTCTCGATGACGCGGTCATGCGCCGGCGTGAACCTCGTCTCCAGCCGGCCGGATTTCTCCAGCTGCTCGACGATCTTCTTGACGTGCTGGCTGTGGCTGACCGGCGCCACGAAGGTGGCGTCTGCCGTCGAGACGATGGCCACGTCCTTCATGCCGATGGCCGACAGCAGCCGGCCGTCGCCGCGGATGTAGGAGTTCTCGCAATCGATGGCGACGACATCGCCGAGGATGACGTTACCGTGGCTGTCGGACGGGCCGACATCGAGCAGCGACTGCCACGAACCGAGATCGTTCCAGCGGAATCCGGCCGCCACCATGGCGATGTCCTTTGCCCGCTCCATGATAGCGTAGTCGATCGAGGTCGACGGGATCGCCGAGTAAAGTTCCAGCGGCATGTAGAGCCCGGAAAGATCGTTGGTCGCCGCGTGATAAGCGGCTTCCGTCGCCTGCCAGATCCTGGGCTCGAAGGCGGCGAAGGCATCTCGCATGGCGCCGGCGCGAAACAGGAAAATGCCGGTATTCCAATAAAAGCTGCCGGCGTCGAGATAAGCCCGCGCGGTGGCGAGGTCGGGCTTCTCGACGAAGCGCGAGACGTCGAACACGCCGTCGCGATCGGCCGCGACCTCGATGTAACCATAGCCGGTTTCGGGCTGCGTCGGCTTAATCCCGAACACCACCAAGCGACCGGTTCTCGCCGCCGCAGCACCCGCTTCAACGCTCCGCCAGAACTGCCGCGCGGTGGAGATTTCGTGGTCGGAGGGCACCACGAGAATAAGCTCATCGCCAAATTCGGAGAGGGTGCGCAGGCTGGCAAGCGCCACGGCAGCGGCGGTGTTGCGCCCCGTGGGCTCGAACAATGGGCCGCCGCCAGCGAGATCAATGCCGGCAAGATCGGCATGGACGCGGTCGGCATGGCGCTCCGATGCGATGAGAAAGATCGGCGTCTGCCCTTCAGGCCGCGCGGCCAGCCGGCGCAAGGTCTTGGCCAGCATCGAACCGTCGCCGGAAAGGTCGTGGAATTGCTTGGGATTGTCCTCGCGCGACAGGGGCCATAACCGCGAGCCGACGCCGCCGCTCATGACGAAACTGACGATGCGCTGGCTCATGGCTGCCCTGTCAGAAGGTCTGGTTGTAGGCGCCGACTTCGGGACTGCGGCGCAGCACGGCGTCGACGGCTTCGAACATCTGCCGGCGCCGCTCGGACGATACCGGGCTCTCCACCACCACGACAAGTTCGGGCTTGTTCGAGGAGGCGCGCACAAGGCCCCAGGTGCCGTCCTCCGCAACGACGCGCACACCGTTGACGGTGATGAGCGTTACGATCTTCTGGCCGGCAAAGTCAGCACCTTCGCGGTGCATCGTCTGAAAATCCGCCACGACGCGGTCGACCACGCCGTACTTCACCTCGTCGGGGCATTGCGATGACATGGTCGGCGTACCGTAGGTCAGCGGCAACGCGCGGCAGAGATCGGCCATCGAGCTCCGCGGATTGCGGTCGAGCATCTGGCAGACGACGATCGCAGTGATCAGCCCGTCGTCATAGCCGCGGCCGATAGGCGGGTTGAAGAAGAAATGCCCGGATTTCTCGAAGCCGGCGACGGCACCGAGCTCGGCAACGCGGCGCTTCATGTAGGAATGGCCGCTCTTCCAATAGTCAGTTGTGGCGCCGTTCGCCTTGAGCACATGATCGGTGGCGAAGAGCCCCGTCGACTTGACGTCGACGACGAAGGCCGAGCCCGGACGGAGCGATGAAGTATCGCGGGCGAGCATAAGCCCGACCTTGTCGGCGAAGATCTCGTTCCCCTCGTTGTCGACGACGCCGCAGCGGTCGCCGTCGCCATCGAAGCCCAGTCCGACATCTGCGCCCGTCTCCAGCACCTTCTCGCTGATGGCACGCAGCATCTGCATGTCCTCGGGATTGGGATTGTAGCGCGGGAACGCATGGTCGAGCTCGACGTCGAGCGGGATCACCTCGCAGCCGACACGCGCCAGCGCTTCCGGCGCGAAGGCGCCAGCCGTGCCGTTGCCGCAGGCGCAAACGACCTTGAGCTTTCTCGAGATGTGTTTGCCCTTGGTAAGATCATCGACATAGAGCTCCCGGAAACCGGAGATGAACTCGTAGGCACCGTCGCCGCGGAGGTCGAAGTCGGCTTCGAGCACGATCTTCTTCAACGCGCCCATCTCTTCCGGACCGAAGGTGAGCGGCCGCGCCGCCCCCATCTTGACGCCGGTCCAGCCATTCTCGTTATGCGAGGCGGTGACCATGGCGACCGAGGGTGTATCGAGCGCGAACTGCGCGAAATAGGCCATGGGGGACAAAGCCAGGCCGATATCCTTCACCCGGGCGCCCGCCGCCATCAGGCCGGAGACCAGCGCCAGCTTGATCGACAGCGAATAGGAGCGGAAATCATGGCCGGTGACGATATCCGGCCCAACGCCCAGGCGCCGGATCAGCGTGCCCAGACCCATACCGAGCGCCTGGACGCCGATCAAATTGAGCTCCGGCGCCTTGGTCGAGCCGGGATGGCCGACCCACCAGCGCGCGTCGTACTCGCGAAAGCCCGACGCCTTGATCAGCGCCGAGGTCTCGAATTCGAAGCTGTTGGGCCGGGCTTCGCCAACAATCGTGAAGGTCAATGGTCGAAACTCCAGAGAGCCGGAATGCCGATTTATAGAGGGCGCGGCTTATCACGAAAGCCTTTAAGCCGGGCTTTATCCGACGGCTAAATCGCATGCCATCCGGGCAAGATTGGTGAAAGCCGAGAAATGCGACACAAGTGCAGCCATTGACGCTTGCAGGATCGGAAAGTGGCGGCTATAAGCCCGCCGTCTGGTCACGGAGTGTAGCGCAGTCTGGTAGCGCACATCGTTCGGGACGATGGGGTCGCAGGTTCAAATCCTGCCACTCCGACCAGAAAAAACAATCGGTTAGCTTCCTCCCGATTTTACCTCCCACCTGATATCCCACCTGAAACTCAGGGTCAGGCCGATGACGGTCGTCGCCCTGCTGGCTTCAGAGGTCAAAGCGTATCGCCCTGCGGCGCTCGGCCGCGAACGTTCCGACCAGCGACTGCAGCTCGCCATCCGGCTCCTCGCTCCCGATCGCGCGCAGCGCGGCTACGCCGGCCTTGATCGACACCGGCCCGGGATCGGCCGCGAGCAGAGCCTCAAGCGCGCGTTCGAATTGGTCGTTCGTCATTTCGGACCTTCCTCCTTCCAAACCGGCACCCGGTTGATCTTGATCGCCACCAGGCGCCGGATGCGCAAGCCGACGCCTTCGCGGCCGGTCGGGACGAAGGCCTCGACATCGAGCATGCCGTGATCGCCGCCGTTCTCGCATCTCATGCGGTAGGCGAGCGAGTCGACGTCGACATCACCGAAGATCTGGATCAGATCCGACGGGTGGTAATTGTGCTGCCGCTTGCAATACCGGCACCGCACCCGAACCAGGCGCATGGTGTCGTTCAGGTTCGACAACGGATAGTCGCGCCGCTTCGGGCCATAGGTCTCGGGCATGAGAACAAAAGAGGAACATTTTCCTTGATCGTCAAGACCGCCGTGGAATCTTTTAGGTCTGTCCCATAGATCACACAGACCAGCAGGCCATGCGAAGGAGTTGTAGCGAGCCGGCTTTGTGTCCGCGAGGCGCCAACCCGCTCGATCGTTTGCAGCGCCCGAGTAGGCTTGCTGCGGGCTGATTCGTTCGTGATGTAGGATTGCTCTTCGGGTCGCCCGGAAATCTCCGGGCGGGCTCTCGCCGCGCCTTTCGCCGAGCGTCTCATCACATCTTGAAACGCAATTTTGCCTCACCTAACTCATTTTTGCCGGATGCCGCTATCGGGTCCTGGCACGGGAACGACGGTCCTATCATGGATCGAGTTCGGTTCATGTCGCTCGCATAGAGGATGTGTTCCGGTGTTTGCCCGAACCCCCCTCCTCGCGATTGCGAGTTGGCGCTCTCGGCCGTCTCGGTCATGCCTGATCGCGCCCCGATTGCCTTCGATCCAGTTCGCTCCGGTGCACGCGTGCTTCGTGCGTTGCAACGTCTGGTTCAATCGAAGGAGGATACCCATGCTGCTATCGGATTTGGGCCGCGTCGGATTCGATCCGTTTCTGGAAATGCGGCGCATGCAACAGGAAGTGAATCAGCGCCTGGCCGGCCTGACCAGTGCGGCCCAGGAGTTTCCCCCGGTCAATCTTTGGGTCGGAGAGGATAGCGTAGCGCTGACAGCCGAACTGCCTGGGATCGCGCCCGATGAGGTCGATCTTACGGTGCGCGAGAACACACTCACATTGAAGGGCGAATGCCAAGCGGGGGCGGAGGACGAGAAATCCGTGTGGCACCGTCGCGAGCGCCCCTATGGAAGCTTCGCGCGGACGGTGCAATTGCCGTTCCGCGTCGATCCGGAACAGGTCGAGGCACGTTTTGCCAATGGGCTGCTCGAGGTCGAGCTGCGTCGACCCGAAGCCGATCGGCCGAAGAAGATCGAGATCAAGGGATGAGAGGAGGAAAACATGGCTCAGGAACTGAAGACCACCGAACGCCAGGTCCCCAGCAAGCTTGACGGAGGGGAGCGGACCCGCTCGCGGCCCATGTTCATACCGCGCGCCGACATCTATGAGACGCAGGACAACGTGGTCCTTCTCGTCGATATGCCAGGCGTCGCCTCGGATGGGGTCGATATCACCCTTGAGAAACGGACACTGGCGATCCGCGGCTACGCGGCCGATCAACAGCATGAGAATTATCGTCAGGTCTATGCGGAATATAGCGCCGGCGATTATGAGCGCGTCTTCACCTTATCCGAGGACATCGACCGCGATGGCATCGAGGCGTCGCAGAAGAACGGCGTCCTGCGACTGGTGTTGCCCAAGGCGGCGCCGGCCAAGGCTCGCAAAATCCAACTCAAGATGGCTTAAGCAATGGAGGGTAAAAGGAGGTTGACGATGCAAATCAGAGACCTGATTCCATGGAGCAACAATAAGGGCGGCGAAATTGCGAAGCGGGAGGAGGACAACCCCGTCTTTTCCCTGCAGCGCGACGTGAACCGCATCTTCGAGGATTTCTGGAGACGGTTCGATCAACCCTTCGGCGCGCTCGGCCGCCGGGAAGTCGGGGGCCCACGAACCGACATCGACGAAACCGACAGCACGCTGGAGGTTTCGGTCGAGCTTCCCGGCATTGACCGGCAGGACGTCGATGTCTCGCTGACGGACAACACCCTCACCATCAAGGGCGAGAAGAAGAGCGAGCGTGAGGAGAGCAAGAAGGGCTACCACCTGTCGGAGCGCTCATACGGTTCGTTTTATCGCTCGATCCCGCTGCCCTCCGTCGTGGACACGGACAAGGCGAACGCCGAATTCAAGAATGGCGTCCTGACGGTGACGCTTCCAAAGACCCAAGAAGCACTTTCGCGGGTGAAGAAGATCGAGGTGAAAACCGACTGAAGCCGCGAAGGGCAAAGAGGTCGATGCGGCGGACGCCCCCGCCGCATCTTCAATACTACGCCAAGCGGAACGACCGCCGGGCTCCGAAGATGGCGCGGTCGGAGCACGTCCGTCCGGATCGGGCTCAGAGTTGGCGCTAGGGCTTTCTGGCGTATGGCTGTACCTGGCATGACCGATGATGCCATTGGCAGTCGAGGTAGCCCCCGGTGACGGACATGCCCGCGTCGATCAGCCCTTGGAGAGTCCAGCCGGTCATGCTGGGCGATATAGGAGGCTTGCCAAGGGGTTGGAACAAAAGCCAGGCCCGACGCTTTATTAGCCCAGCGTCATGTTCCGCTACTGTGTCCATTCCATAGCTCGTCGCCAAATCCTCCCGGCGGCGGGCTTTGGTATTGCATTTTCGCCTGGAGGCTGCATGTCCAAGACAATCGAACTTTGGAAAGACACTTACGATCCCGAGACACTCGCTGAGAAGTACGGTTTGACCGTAGCGCAAGCCAAGATCGTCATCAGCTCGAACGGCCCCTCCAAGCACGGTTGCGATGTGGGTGCTATTGCGTTCCGGCGCGCACTTGAAATGAGATCGAAAACTCCGACGCGCAACGACTCAACGCGGCCTGGATAGCAAAGCAGGTCCGTCGCCCGGCTTTGGTAAGCTAGCCCGCCAGGCCGCCCTCAGCGCGGCATTACTGTCCCATTATGGAACGAAAACCCGGATCAGTGGTTAACAAGTAAGCGGTCGAGTGTTCCCCCGACTCTGTAGCCGCTGTAATCGCAGGAAGCCCGTCGCTTACGCTCATTAGCTGCGACGGGCTTTTTATTAGCTTCGACTAAAGTCCTACTGTCAGGCCGTCGAAAGGTGGTGCATAGTACGGACATGCCCTCCTTTCCTCACACAGGGCAAACGGCCCGGCCTGTTAGCTCAAGCGTCCCCCGACTCCTCGCAGGCCGGGCGCCCATTCGCGTCAGTCTTTGAGCGTTCGCGAGAGCACGCTCCCATATTCAGCTAAGAACTATTTTGCGGTGAAGCTCTTTTGGGCTGGTGTCTGGCGAATAGGTCAGCGTGATCCGCTTGCCGCCGCACACGCCGCATTTCATCCTCGGCCGCAAGTCCCATTCCATAGCCGGAGCATCGGCGCCGAAGCGGTCGCGCAGCGCCGGCAGATCGAGCTTGTGGTGACGACGGCAATCGAGGCAGCCGCCAGTGACCGACATGCCCGCCTCGATAAGTTCCTGAAAGGTCCAGCCGTCGCTCATCCGCACGAAATAGGTTTCCGAGTCAGAAGACCAGGAGTCCGCTCGTGAGGGGCGAGCGGGCTCCATACCGGCCCGTTGTCGCCGCTTCGCGGCAATCTCCTCGTGCAACCGGGAATATTAGCGACCGGGAACATGGTTTGCTACGCCGCGTTTAACCGATGATCAGCCTTCAGGAGGAGGTTGCCATGAAAAAACTGCTACTTGCTTCAGTGATCGCCGTTGCCACCGCGGCAGCCACGGTCGCGCCTGCGGATGCGCAGGGGTTCTTCGGTCTCGGTTTCGGTCCATTCGGCGGCTTCAGCCCGTTCTACGGTGGCCCATTCAACGGTGGTCCTTTCTACGGCGGCGGTCCGTTTTACGACTATGGCGGCCGCTACTACGGCCCGCGCTATTACGGCGATTACTATCCCGGCTACGTGGCCCGCTATCCGCATCGCTACCACTACCGGCACCGCCACTATCGCCACTGCCACGTCAAGTGGGTGAGGCATTGGCATCATCACCGCCGGGTGCTGGAACGCGTGCGGGTGTGCCGTTACTGACGAGGCCGGATTATTTGCTGCGGCTGCGCCGCCTTGCAAATTCCCGCCAGAATGCCATCTAGAAGCCGGCATTCATAAGGGAAAGCAAACGCCGCACGCGCACGTGCTGCGTTGAGCGATCCCAGCGAAAGCCAAAGCCCACTGGTGAGGGGACGAGCGGGCTCCGCGGTCTGTGCAACCCAGCGGCGCGACCTCGGCAGAAATCGGGTTGCCAAACCCAACCTGCCGACTGGTGGAATGTTCCGGCCCATGCAAGCGCCATGAAACCGGCCCTCCGTTTGCCCGACGTATTAGTAAATGTTAATCTGGATGAGTTCCGTTGACGTGGTCACGCGAGGGGCGCCCCGATGCATCAGGTCGGCACGGGAGAACGCGCAGGGCTGGCGAGCATTGTGGTCACAGCTGCAGTCCTCTATGGTAGTCTGGCCTTGGCGCACAGCTCCAGAAGCTGGACGTATCCACCTGCCTGTTGCCACGGCGATTCCGCCACCGGGGAATGCGGCAAAATCCCCGCCAGTACGGTGACGCCGCGGCCAGATGGCTATGTAATCATCCTTCGACCGGGCGATCACGGCAGAGTCACTCATCAAAACCGTTATTTCGTTCCCTACGACGTGGTCATTCCATCTGGCGACGACAATTTTCACATCTGCCTGCATCCGACCGAAGAAGACGAGAATTGCTTCTTCGCGCCGGCCGACACGATGTGAACCCTGCACCTAACCAAAGGCAGGCGAGGGCCTCCTATTGCTCGCGAAAATCCTGCAGCGTCGCATGACGAAGCGTGTGCTCGCCGCGAAGGAATCTTACCCGGCCGGTGATGCCGGGCCGTGCTTGAAGGCGCGATCCTGGTCGATACCATCCGCAAGAACGTCCAAAACTACCTTCGCCGCTATAATCGCGAATATGACCTGTTCAAGGTCCTGTCAGTGGAGACGCCGATTGTTGGCACGGAGCTTCGGCGGATGGGCACTCCTGACCGAAAGGGACTCGATATTCAGTCTATAGCACTCCGTTGCACAACCGCGGCCATTGCGCCGCTCACTTTCCTCAAATAGAGAGGCTTTGTCAGACAAAAGAGATTTCGCATGTCACTAGTGGACCTCACCGCCGACATCGTCTCCGCTTATGTTAGCAATAATCTCGTCTCGGTAACCGACTTGGCGGATTTGATCGCGTCGGTGTATTACTCGCTCACTGGCGCAGCCCTGCTGCCAAAGCAGGAGCCTGCCGTCGACCCGGAGCGCTCGGTCTTCCCCGATCACATCATCTGCCTGGAGGACGGCAAGGAGTTCAAGTCGCTCAAGCGGCACCTGAGGACCGATCACGGTCTTACACCTAAGCAGTATCGCGCGAAATGGAACCTGCCGGCAGACCATCCGATGGTGGCGCCGAACTATGCGGAGCGGCGATCGGAATTGGCGAAGGCGTTGGGCTTTCAGCGGAAGCCTGCAGACCTCCGAAAATGAGGTCGCCGCACCAGCGAGGATGCGCATCACGTGTCGATCAGCGCCCTTTGGCTGAATTTCCCTTTATTAGCAGACGCGCATATGCTGCCTCGCCGGCACTTACCCCTGCCGGCTAAGGCCCGGTGGCCGGCCCCCAAAGCCACACCCAAAGGCTACCGGGCCACCTATCTGTCATATGGCGCGAAATGTGAGACCCGCCAAGAGCCCGCTCGCTGAGGGGACAAGCGGCGCTCCATGGGTCTCTGCTACCCAACCGCGCGATCTCCGCTGGCATCGCAGCGCGAGCCCGAATGAAGTCGGAGCAGTTGCCGCTCTGGGTAACGTCTCAGCTTGAATCTCTCGGCCACCACGACCGCACCTGTGTGGTTGCCAGAAGATGACGGGAACGCGCTATGCACTCTTGCGATTGAGAGCGCGCGTTCTCCACACCCTGCCTGAACTCCAAGCGCAAAGCCCTCGCCCGCTCCGCGATGGCGATCGATTTTGACAGCATGGCACGATGAGCTTCAAAGGGAGACATATTTTGCGCTCCGGTCTTGTTCAGACGGGAGCGCTGGGTGGCTGTCTCTCAGCCGCCGATGTCCGTTGGGTCGTTACCGGCGATAGTGGTTAACATACAGGAACTCGGTTCGGTTCCCTAACTATTTCGCGGCTCACTCAACCGGCCGCTTCTTGCGCACGACACGTATCGCGTTGCCGCTCGTTTCGTCTGGTCGCTTTTTGCCGTTAAATCCGGTCACTTTCGCAGTCTTGTGCTTTGCGGTTCTTTCGAGCAGTTCGCGCGACCGCCGAACGGCCAACGCTGATTGCTGCAACAATTCGAGCACGTCCCTGTCAGGCATTCTCAGCGTCTCAACGCAATATGGTTCCGGCTAGGGAATGTTGAAGAGCCCGGCAGCCGAAAATTTCAATGCACGAGCCCGCCGCCTTGAGGGATGGCGCTCCGGGGTCTGCGCAACCCCAACGGCGCGACGTCGGGCAGACCGCGCCGCGAAACCTGACCTGCCGACTTGTGGAAATGTTCCCTTCGATGCGACCGAAGTCGGATACGCTGGCGCTTTGGTCCCTATGCTGAAACCTTCGCCTCGCTACATCATTTGATAGAGCCGGCGAACATGTGTCCCTTCGTTCGGCGGCATGAGAGAGAGTGAATAGATGCCCGCCATCCCGTTGCCTGGGGTGGCGGGCATCGTCCTATCGGGACGACGCGCCGTTCGCGAGCGAGACGACGATGTTGGCTGTGACGGCCGACAGGCGGTCACGCTTGACCAGGGTAGGTTTTTCATAGGTGCGCTTCATGGCGAATCCCCTTGTTGAAGTTGGCCATGATCTGGCGGGGCAGCAGCGCGCCGTCATTCAAAAATGATGTAGGTCCAGCGGGCATCTGTCTGTTTGCCGACGAGTGCTGATATAGCGACAGCCCGCCGCCAGGCTATGGGGGAACAGGCGACGGGCTGAGCGGCAAATCCCCAGTGACCTGGATATGGACTGCCTGCAGCCACAAAGTAACACCGAGAGCGTCCGTTCCGTTGAACCCTTGCAAATATACGAAGGAGGGAACCGGGGAATACGTTAGCCTTAACTGATTATAGACCGCGCTGTCCTATTTTGAGACAGCGCGGCCTGTCCCATCGGCCGCGCAGGCGGCTTCGGCTTTCAGGCAACCCTACCCCTGGCCGGAGCCGCCACCACCTACCGATACTAGCAAGGGTTGAATCAACTCTTACTAAGCATCCTTACCGGTGCATTTACCGTTACAATTTTGGGATGGAAGCGAACGGACGTCGAGGGGCATGCTTCGCCGATAAGACCAATGCGAATGAGAATTGGACTTCGGTCGCAGGGCCAGAATCGAACTAGAGCCCGCTCGTGACGGCCGAGCGGGCTCCGTCTTGCTTTCAGACGGCCGGCAAATCGGAGGACAAAACCATGCCGCCCAGTCTATAACCGCTCGTGTGTCGCGATGTTCCCTGTTCAGAGCTTAGAGCTCTAGGTCATCTCTGTGCACATCCAATCGACCAATTTGGGATCGACGGTCTGAGAGCCGGTATATGCCCGGATTATTTTCGCGGCCAGCTCTCGCCGCTCGGCTTCGGGCGTCTTGTTATAGCGAACTTCGTTTAGGAAGGCCTTCTTCAGGATTTCGGCGTCCAACGCCGTCAAGTGTGATTTCGCCATTTTTCCCTCACAGGCGGGGGCGAAAACAATTCCCCGCGCGGCGGTGAATCATATCTCGTGGAGTGTAGCGTGCGAATCATGAGTTTGTGACGAAAGTCCGCCGCAGCTCATGAGCGTGAAGCCGACGGGCCTTACTTGGAAAACTGTTTCAGGTAAGCGATCACGTTGGCCACGTCCTGATCGTTCTTGAGGCCGGGAAACGCCATCTTCGTTCCTTTGACCATCCCCCTGGGGTCATGAAGATACTTTGTCAGCGTGGGCTCATCCCATTTGATGCCGGATTTTCCGGCCTCGGTCATGGCCATGGAATAAGTGAAACCGGGATGCGTGCCCGCGGTGCGCCCGATGACGCCGAGCAGAGACGGGCCGACCTTGTTCTGGTCTTGGTCGGCAATATGGCAGACCTTGCACTTGGTGAAGACCTTCTCGCCTGCGGCGGCATCCTGCGCCCGCGAAGGGCTTGCAAGGAAGATCGTGGCCGACGCGGCGATGAAAAGTGCGATTGCGCGCATGGCATTCCTCCCTGATCGATCGTCATTTGCGCAGGACGATCCGCACCACGCCAGTTGGAGCAGAATATCCGTGGTCCCATCAATGGAATTGCGGGGTCTACATACCACAGTATTAAGCCGAGGTAGAAACGCCAGTTGTGCGAAGCTGATGAGGTTCCACAAACCCGTGGAGAGGCCGAGCGGCAGCTAAAGTCTCGTCGCCGCTTTGCCCAGGAACAAAGCGTGCTCGATCTCTGTTCAGATAAGGAATGGAGGGAGCGGGGTCGCACATGAAGGCCTGTCGGGTCGAAGAGATGGATGGTGATAGTGTTGTTGCCCGTCGTACCATCAAGGCAAATACGCCGTGGGTGGCAGCGGAGACGGCCACCGGCAGTGAAGTGACGAATACACGCGGGGACGAACAACGCTGGGTCCGGGTGACGGATGAGGCCGCCATGGTTGTTTACAGGTATGCCTTCAAGTGACCCATGGCGGTGACCTCCTATCCTTCGCGAAAGTCCTGCAGGCTCGCATGGCGTAGAGTGTGCTCGCCGCGAAGGAATTTCACGCGGCCAATGATGCCTGGCTTCAGCCATTCGACATCATCGGCGAAGGCGCTGGGGACACGCCGGGAAGGCTTCGAGGCCTTGGCCGCTTCGACACGCTTCCAAAGCCGTTCCCTGAGGCCGCTGGGCAGCGTTATGAACGCCGTGCCGGCATATCGGCCACCGCGCGCCATGATCGCTGCGGCGGGCTTCCCTGGCTCGCGCTTGATGCCGAGAAGTTCGAAGTCGCCGACATCCCAACATTTGGTTTTCACCCAGGAATCGACCTTCCCGCTTCGATAAGGGCTCTCGCGTCGTTTCGAGACCATGCCTTCGAGGCCCATCTTCTCGACCTGCTCGAAGAAAGCAGCGCCATTGCCTTCGACGTGATCGCTGTATTGGATGATCCCCTTCGCCGGCTTCACCAGTTCCCAGAGCTTGGCCTTGCGCTCGATCAGCGGCACGGAACGGAGATCCTGGCCGTCGAGGTCGAGCAGATCGAACGCGACGAAAGCGAGCTGCTCGGCATTCCAGACCATGCGGGAGTGCATCCTGTGAAAATTCGGCCGGCCATCCGGCTCCGGCGCGATAATCTCACCATCTAGGATGAAGGACTTCGCCGGCAGCTTCTCGGCCGCAGCGACGATCGGCCAATATCGTTTGCTCCAGTCATGGCCGTTTCTAGAGAAAGCACGGGCACCGGCCCAGTCGAGGATGAGCTGGGTTCGGTAGCCATCATATTTGATCTCATGAATCCAATCATCGCTGACAGGCGGTGTTTCGACTTGGACAGGATCCAGCGGCTTAATGAACGACAGCCGGGCTTCCCCAGCAGGCTTACGCATACGAACCCCAACGCAAAACTCGAATTTGACTCAATATCGAATGGCGGCTTCGGTTCCGTTAGCAGTTACTGAAATACCTTGCCGCGATTTGGCATTCCAACTAGACTCTGCGCTTCTCGAAGCGTGCCAACGTCCTCCGGTTGCACAGGGGATGCCGAATGCGCGACGTTTTGCTTTTCATTCTGTTACTGCTTCTGCCCGTTCCGACGGCATCGTATGCCGCCGCCATCCACGACGCCGCCATGAACGGCGATGTCGGGGCGATCACGGCAGCTCTCGACGCAGGTGCCGGCGTCGATGAGAGTGACGGGAAAGCGACGCCACTCTATCTTGCGGTCAAGGGTGGGCATTTCGCAGCGGCAAAACTGCTCATTGAACGCGGTGCGGACGTCAACGCCGCCCCGACACAGGTTTTGGGTCCTGCCCTCATGCCAGCTTTGGCAAAACGCAGGATCGACCTGATCAATCTGTTGCTGGACGGCGGCGCGAATCCAAATTCGAAGCGCAGCCGCGAAAACGCTATCCACATCGCGGTCAATCTCGGTTGCATCGATTGCGTTAAGGCACTGGTCGAGGCCGGCGCGGACGTGAATGCGAGGACAAAGGACGGCAAGACACCGATCCATCTCGCAAAACGCAAGGGGCAACGCGAAATCGCTGACTATCTCATGTCGCACGGCGTCGTCTTGCCCACACCGGCTCCGATCTCGATGAAGTTGGCTGCTGCCGACGTCGAGAATGGCCGAACCTACTTCACCCATGTGTGTCACGGTTGCCACAATGGCGAGCCCCAGGCAGGGAGCAAAACGGGACCGAACTTGTGGGGGGTCGTCGGCCGCGACAAGGCTTCCACGGGAAATATGGATTATTCCGACGCCTTGCTAAGCTGGGAAGGTGTGTGGACATATGAGGACCTGAACAGATATCTTTTCGGGCCCATGCTCACCACGCCGGGCGTTAAGATGGAGACGCCTGGCGTTCCGGACGAGACTGAACGGGTCAACCTGATTGCCTACTTGCGCACACTCAGCGACAAGCCGATCCCGCTCCCCTGATTGCTCGCCAAGGGAGCTGTATGCCGATCATGAAAGCATGTGCGCAGCACGCCTTGGCCGGCTGAGACCAAACACATCTGTGTCGTTTTAGGACGGGAATGCTGGCGCCAGTCTTGCATCGAAGAGATTGCCGGTTCCTCCACCGGACTCCTGATGGGGATCAGGATGAGTGCGCCGGGCTTGAGGATTTGGGGTTCCTCGCCCGGCGATCTTTCTTTCAGGAGTAGCTAGCTGCTTCTTTCAGGAGTAGCTAGCTGCTGTTGGCGTCGCGCCGCTGCGGCAGCCATTGGGTTGCCCTTGGCACGAAGCCTCGCCACCGGCGTTGCCATCTGCATAGGCGAGCTGACTCATCTCTGTTCCACTTGAGCACGGAAAAGCTGACACCAGCGTTGATGCCGGTCAACCCCGGTCGGCACACTCGTCGGGCTTAGGGCTAGGCTATTGGGCGACAACCCGGCGGGTTCTCCGGCCATATTTGAGTCCTGCTTTAACCGTCAGTTAATATATGAGCCACTACTAATGTTATTGTGATCAACATCGTCATACGCATTCGGCAACTAGCGCGCGCGACAGGTCGGGACGCGGGTGGAAACGTTGCGATTATCTTCGCGCTCACCCTGCCAATCGTGGTCGGCGGAGCGGGGCTCGGCGTCGAGACGTCCTACTGGTACTATTCGAGCCTGAAGCTGCAGGCGACGGCGGATGCCGCCGCCTATGCCGGCGCGCTGGAGAAGATTCAGGGATCCTCCACCGCGACGATCACTGCTGCCGTGACCCAGTCGGCGACCGACAACGGGCTGGGCAATGGCACCATCACCGTCCATACACCGCCCACCTCGGGGCCGAACACGGCCAAGAAGGCGGTCGAGGTCATCCTCAATCAGAACCTCGATCGCATCTTCACCTCGATCTTCTCCGAGAGCAAAGTGCCGGAGCGAGCCAGGGCGGTAGCGCTCATCACCGACGCCTCCAAGGCCTGCGTGCTGGCGCTCAACCAGTCGGCCTATCAGGCAGCGCTCTTCTCGGGCAACACCAGCGTCAAGCTGACCGGCTGCTCGGTCATGTCGAATTCGGCTCAGGCCGATGCCGTCAAGGTGCAGGGGTCGGCAGGGCTTCAGGCCGACTGCCTGATCGCGGTCGGCGGCGTCTCGCTCGGCAACCCGGTGACCACCGTCTGCAAGTCTCCGATCACCCAGGCTTTGCCGGCGTCGGACCCCTTCTCCAGCCTACCAGCGCCAGCGGCTGGCAACCCGTGCAAGACCGTCAACGGCAGCAAAACGTCGCAAACACTCCAGCCGGGAACTTACTGCAGCGGCATGGACCTCAAGGGCAATGTGACGCTCCAGCCCGGCACCTATGTCGTCCAGGGCAGTCTGAAGGTCAACGCCGGCGCGGTCGTCTCCGGAACCGGCGTGACCCTCTTCATGTCCGGCAGCCACACCGTCAGCATGAACGGCAATGCCACGGTGACGCTGAGCGCGCCGACCTCAGGCACCTATTCCGGCGTGCTGTTCTACGGCGACCGGACCGGCAGCAGCGCATCGAGCACCTTCAACGGCACGGCGAGTTCGCTGTTGACCGGCGCCATCTATTTCCCCAAGCAGCAGGTCAACTATCTCGGCAACTTCTCAGGGAGCGGCGGCTGCACCCAGGTCGTGGCCGACACCATCCAGTGGTCCGGCAGCACGACCATCAAACAGAACTGCTCGAGCCTCGGGATGAAAGACATCCCGTCGGCCCAGTCGGTTGCAGTTGTCGAGTAAGGCGCCCAAGGGGGAACATTCGGGCCCGATAGCGGTTCGGCCTTATGTCGATCAGCTCAGTGTTGCCAGGTTCTTCCTCTGACCTGATTATCCGCAAGCTCCAGGTCATCTCCGATCTTTCACGAGCCGACATCGCGATTCTGGAGGGCATCGGCGTTCAGGAGCGCGACTACCGGGCGAGCCAGGATATTGTGGCCGAGGGCGACCGACCGTCCCATTCCTTCGCCGTTCTGGACGGGCTGGTGGCGTCTGCGAAGTTCACCGGCGAAGGAAAGCGGCAGATCACATCGATCTTTGTGCCGGGAGACCTCCCTGATCTCCACGGAATTCATCTTTCCGTCATGGATTGCACCTTCGCGCCACTAACGCCCGCCAGAGTGGGGTTCATGCGCCACGATGTGCTGCGCGCGATCTGTGCCAGACACCCGTCCATCGCCAACGTATTCTGGCGCTCGACGCTGATCGACGCAGCGATCTACAGAGAATGGGTCACCAATGTCGGAAGGCGGGATGCCTATGTCCGCATGGCTCACATCCTGTGTGAGCTCATCGTGCGTCTCCATGCAGTCGGCCAGATTCAGGACCATGTGGCGGAATTGCCGATAAGCCAAGCTGTGCTAGGCGACGCATTGGGGCTGTCCGCCGTTCACGTCAACCGAATGCTTCAAGAACTTCGCCGCGATGGTCTGATCTCCACCTCGGGCTCGAGGCTCAAGGCGGTCGACTGGAAAGGACTGGTCCGGGCAGGAGATTTTTACACGACCTACCTGCACCAAAAGCACGTGACGCCGCTATAGATGCGTCAGTCTGCCGACGAGCGGAGCCGGCCGATCTTATCGCCCGCTTAGGCGGCAATGATCGCTTCACGCCGGAGAATGGCGCATCAAGCGTCCAGACAATTCCATGCGGGCCATATTCGAGATTGCTCGTACCCCCCACCGCCTCAGGCGCCACGCGCTTCAACACCACGCTTCCGAAACCGCTTTGGCCGATGGTCTGGACCTTCGGCCCGTCTGTTTCGGCCCAGGTTAGGCGAAAGGTTCGTGACGGCCCGGAGCCGGCCACCTCCCAGCTGGCCGCGATGGACCCTTCGTCTCCGGAGAGTACGCCATATTTCGCGGAGTTGGTCGCTAACTCGTGGAAGGCAATCCCGAGATACTGGACCGCGATCGGGTTGAGATTAATAGACGGTCCGGACATGTTTATCCGTTCCTCGTTGCCGAACGGTTTGGCCTGAGACAGGAGCAGTTCGAAAACGCTCCACCTTTCCAATCACCCGTCACGAGGAGATCGTGAGAACGTGCCAGAGCCATGATCCGTTCACGTTTGGTTCCCAAGTTGCGGCTATGGTTCCTG
The DNA here is from genome assembly GCF_029625845.1 of Mesorhizobium sp. WSM4898. NCBI lineage: Bacteria > Pseudomonadati > Pseudomonadota > Alphaproteobacteria > Hyphomicrobiales > Phyllobacteriaceae > Mesorhizobium > Mesorhizobium sp. WSM4898. The sequence goes on from NZ_JARTVQ010000004.1 coordinate 136,326, forward strand.
TGTTCGCTTCCCGACCATCCTGTCGCCCTCGATGAAGCGATCCATGCGCTCGTGCAGCGTCGAGACGCTGCCTTTGAGGTCGCGCACGCCGGTCATCACCTCGTCGCGGAATTCGCGAAGGCCAACCTTGGTGATGTAGGTCTCCGCAACGTGTAGCTTGTGGGCGGCAAGCTGCTCGGTCAGCAAGGAGATCGAGGCCATCGCCGTGTCGGCGCGGACGTGCGCGTCGCGCGCATCCTTTTTGACCTCGTCGCGCGCCGACTTGATCGCGGCCTCGATGCGCCACCAAAGCCCGCCAACGGCGCCGATGACAGTGATCAGGAACCCGACGTTCGAATTGAAGTCCGTCATCTGCATTATCCGATGCCCGCTATTTCAGTTCGCTGCGACGCGCGGCGCTGGCCCTGGTGTGACGGTCGCATTCCGCCGGCGTGTAGAGGCCGAGCGCGCAGCCCGGCGCCATCGTCTTGTCGATCTTGTTCTGATCGGCGACCGTCTTGCCCTGTGCCCCGGCGAGGCTGTTACCGATGGCCGAGCGCAGCGCCGGCACACCGTTGACGCCGGAAGTCGTACACGCCGCCAGCGTCGATGCACTCGTCAAGAGACATGCGAGCATTCAATGCCCTTTCGGATCGCATCCTGGTTTTCCTTTTCGATCTTGGCGCGGATCTCTTCGGCGAAGCGGTGCTTGACGACTTCGCAGACGGTGAAAGCGGCGCCCGAGACGAGCGCCGCACTGGCCGCCCAGGCGATAGCGCCGGCGACTAGTCGCGAGACGCCGAGGCGCCCGAGAAGCAGGGTGATCAGGAGGGTCAAACCAGGCACCAGATGAGGAAGCCGGCAATAGCAGCCAGGCTAACGGCAGCGGCCGTGCGCAGGGCGCGAGAGAGGATCACGGCAAAGACGGAAGCGAGGTTTTCCATCACGTCGCCTCCGCCCCGAGAGCCGTGGCGAGCCGCTTCGCCTTGCGCTTCGCACACCAGCGCCAGGCGAGACCGCCGATTGCGAGCAGCGCGCTTGCGATTGCCAGGACGACGACGACCTTGCCGATCCATTCGCTGTTGTCGGAGAACGGCGAAAGCTGGTTCTGCAGATCGTAGAGGTAGCCGGAAAGGCCAAGCCCGCTGGCACCGGCGCCGGTGGCCGCATCGGCCGGTGTGGTCGATGGGGCGATCTTGGCGTCCTCGATAAAGGCTTTCGCCTGGCCGCCTTCGACGAAGCTCGCCATCTCCGGCGTGAGGCCGGTCGCCCAAGCTTGGCCGATCGAGCGAACCTCCGCGACGCGAGAAGACCAGCCGCGACCGAACGCCGGCCACGTCTTCAGGTGCTGAAGAAAGATCAGGCGCTGATCGCAGATCCGGTCGATCAGGGCATCGTGGTCGTTGCAGGCCTGGACGGCCGCGATGGTGCCCACCCCCATGACGCCGTCGAGCCGGCCCTTGTAAAGCGGCCCGAGCGCGCGTTGCAGCCAGATGATCGACTGCTTCGGGCCGGAGTTCACCGCGCCATCGAACACGACATGGTCGACCCCGGCCGGCAATAGATCGCCCTTCACCGCGTCCCAGTATTGACGATCGTAGATCTCGAAGAGTTCCTGGCCGGTGATGCGCTTCACCGACCGAAGCGCCAGCCCCTTGCTCTTGCGATAGGCGTCGTAGACACGCTGGGTCACACCCTTCATCGTGGCGCCGCCCGGATCGGCCGAGTGGTTGCTGTAGCCGCCCTCGTGCGCGAGCACGCGGGCGAGCGATTCCTGCTCGCGAGATCCGGTCATGACTTTTCCTGAGGGTTGGGAACTTTCCTGCCCGTCGGCGATTGAGGGGCTCGGCGGCAGGGGGATTGCGGATGGAATGTTTCAGGAAGCTCGAAACGCTGATCGACGCCGGCGGCGCCAACGCCGCCGGAGAAGCGCGCGCGCTGCTCGCTCACCTCAAGGCCAAGTCGCAGGTACTGGCCGAGGCGGTCGACGAGTTCCTGCTCGATATGATGACGCTCGATTTCCTGCTCGAAGCCGAGCGAGAGGCATTTCAAGACTCGGCACGCCGACTGGCGCATCGGCGGCTGACGATGGTGAAGCTGCTCTCGACCTAGCGGCTGTCCGTCCCGGCCGAGCCCTGCGGGTTGCCTAGCGAGATCTGCGTGGTGTAGCCGCTGCCGCGGTCGAGCGTGTCGGTGATCGAGGCGATCGTGTAGCTGCCGTCGACGCCGGCGCGCAGCTGGATGATGGCAATGCCTTCCGGCTCGGCCGTCGGCTCGCCCTCAATCGTGATCGACCCCGAGCCCTTCTGCCGGGCGGCGTCGACACGGTCGGAATCGGCGCGGGTCTGCGCTGCGGTGGCGTCCGGCTCCATGAAGCGCAGCACGTCCTCCGGCTCGACATCGTCGCCAGTCTCGACCTCTTCGATCACCTGCCTGGCTCTATGCAAGTCGTACCAGCGGCCTTTCTTCTTCTTGAAGCGCGGCCGGTCGGTCGCCGGCGTCAGGCCGCTTGCCGAAATCACGGTGCCGCGGGTGATGACGATGGTCGGCAGCGGCTGGCCTGTCGCCGAGACGCCCTGGTTACGCGGCACGAAGCCAGCCTGCGATCCCTTGATGGCAAACGTCGCGCCGTGCTCGCGCGCAAGCCGGTCGGCGAAGGCGAAAAAGCTTTCGTTGTCCTGCGCTTCATATTCCAGCTGCCGGCTGGCAAGCGAGGAATGCACCTTGATCGACAGATCGGCGTCGCCGGCAGCGTCCTCGAGGACCCGGCCGAGCGTTGTCCTTTCCCAATGGCGGTCGGTCGGCTGCTTGACCTTGCCTTTGAGGCTGGCCGAGCGCGCAGTGACCGTCAGAACGCTGCCGGAGCCGCGGTCGAGCGACCAGTCGCAGGTATCGACCTCGCCCTCGAAGGCGCGCATTGCGCCGCCCTGCCAGCCGAGCTCTATTCGTACCGGCGTGCCTGTCTTCGGAAACCGCACCGTCGCGTCCTTGTCGTCGAGCGTGAAGGTCGCGGACTGCGTCGCCTCGGTGCTTGACTTGGTGATCGACAGCGAGATCAGCAGCGGCACGAAACGGGAGGTGACATCCTGCCCACCGATCACGACGCGGAAATGACCTTTTCTCATTTTGCCTCACGCGCCGCAGGCGCTCCGGCGGGGCGCGGCATGGGCCGCGACGCCCGGTCGGGCTCGCGGGCTTTTGCCCGCTGTCATTCGAAGAGATCGATCACTGGCCTGGAAGCCGCGCCTTCGGCTGCCATTTCCGCCGGCGTCATCACGGTCACGGTTCGACCCACGGGGAGATAGGGACCGGACCGGGCGAGATCCTGGTTTAGAGCGAAGGTCTTCGCCACCATGCCGGCGAAGACCATGCGATAGTGGCGTGCCAGCAACGTCGACAGAGTGGTGCCCTCCGTCTTGACGGTGACGGTCTCTGTCATGACGATATCTTCCAAGATTGGTAGTTGCTCTAGTTCTTGGCTACCGGCGGCTGCTCATTAAGCAACGTAGCCAGAGCGGTTATGACCTGCGGCATGAAAAATGGTTTAGCAATCATAATGCTGTTGGGAACGCCTTCTGCAGGCCAGTGAATGGCGCTGTCACCGCTCACATAAATTACTGGCATGGTTGGACTGGCTTCGCGAACGAGTCGGGCCAAATCCCACCCCGATTTGCCCGGTCCCAGCCGAATATCGGTGATGAGCGCCTTGAACTTTTCGGGCTTGGCATCGAAGGCGCTGAGAGCTTCTTCAGCATTCCTGCTGCTAAGCACGGTGAAGCCCGCTTCCTCCAATGCGGTTTCGATTTCCAAGAGGATGAGAGGTTCGTCCTCAACGACCAGAATCGTGCCGCCGCCCATAAGGTCCCTTCCCTCATTTGGTCTACTACGCTCTCGACAGCTGTTCGGTTCCAAGGAAAGTAATCGTTTTCGCGCGCCTTTAGCCGAGCAGCGAAAACAGCGATGCGAAGAAATCGCTCGCGGCCGGCGCCGCCGATTTCTGCATCTTGACTGTGGTATCGACGATCTGGCCGACCCCATCGCGATCGAGGAATGCGTGCTCGTCGCTGATCGACTGGACGACATAGAAGCCGAACACGCTGCCGTCGCCACGTGTGACCAGTTGGGGCGTGCCGGCGAGCTGCGCATTGCGCAGGATGTTCAAGGTACCAAGGCCGCCGAGCTTCGAGGGGATCAGGCGGCCGGAGACGGTGAGCGTCTCCGACCCCACGCCGACATCTTCCAGAGGCGGCATCGCGCCGACCACCGGCTTCTCGGCATAGGCGTGCGTCGTCTCACGCGCATGCGTGTCGATGTTGAAGGCAAGATCGCATTCGACCAGCCCGATCTTCATCAGCATCAGCGCGGTCCTCCAAAATCGATCGCTTGGCCGCGCGTGGCGGACTGCACCTGCTGGCCGGTGGTCCTGCCACCGAGCGACCCAACGGGCCGCATCAGGTCCGCCTTGGCGGAAGAGAGTAAGCCGCTGACGCCGGCGATGAAGGCCGCGGCGGCGCTGGAGCCGAAGGATTGGCCGGCCCCAGCGACACCGGAGGTGAAGGTCTGCGCGGCGTTCTGACCGGCCTGCGTGCCGCCGTCAGCGATCTTGCTGCCGGCGTCGGCGCCGCCGGATTGCAGCCGACGCTCGAATTCGTCGGCATCGAAGCCGGCGACGTTCGGGCCGATGCCCGGGAGACCCGGTGCCGGCGGCACATAGGCCTGGCCACCCCTGGCAGCCGCATGACGCCCTTCGGCGTACACCTGGTACTGTCGCTCGGCAGGGGTCATCTCTGCCCAGTTCCTCGGACCTGGCGTGGGGATCGGCGTGCTCGAGCCCGGCATGCCGGTGTTCGGCTCGCGCGTCTGGCGATCTTCGAGGATCTTCGTCTGCAGCGCATCGAAGACACTCTTGATCTCGCCGCGGCCCAGCTGCGCCAGCGCATCGCGGAACGCCTTCTCGGCCGGCGCGCCGGTGAAGCGATCGAAGAACCCAAGCTCGGGATGCTGCTTGTTGTAGCGATCCTTGAACTCGCCCATATAGGCCAGCGGATCGCGGCCGCTTGCCCGCAGCGTCTCATAGCCCTTGTCGACGGCCATCAAGTCGGACAGACGGCTGTTGAACTTTTCGAGGACCGGGTTGAGTGCCCTGCCGGAGAGGTCGCCAAGCGCCCTCCCCGTTTGCTGAATGTTGTTGATCAGCTGCTGCCAGTTGCCTTCGGCATCGCCGGTGATCTGAGCGAAATCCTTCGCCACGGTGCCGGCCGAGCTGCCGAGCGCGTCGAGGTGCTTCTGCAGCTCCGGCATCTGCGTCAGCAGCGCGCGCATGCCTTGCTGCATCTGGATGTCGGTGAAGATCAGCGGCAGCTTCGACAGGTCGCCCTTGAGCGCCTTCTGCGTCTGCTCGACCAGCGTCTGGATGACGTCGCCGCCTTCCTTGAGCGTCCTGTCCAGCTCCCTGCGAATGTCGATGTTATACTTCTTGAAGTTCTTGGCGACCTCGTTGCCATAGGCCTTCTGCAGGATGTTGGAGAAGTTGGTTGCGGCCTCGGCCGAAGATCCGGTCTGGTTGCGCACGATCTCCAGCATGGCGGCCAGGCGCTTCAGGCCCTCGGTACCCTTGTAGCCGAGCGCCGCGAAGGCAGGCGCGATCGCCGGCAGCTCCGCCGCCATGTCCTTCAACTCGAACTTGCCGGCCTTGCCCTCGAAGGCGAGGATGTCGAAGGCCTCCTGCATCCTCTCGGCGGTGATGCCGAGCGAGTTGGCCAGCGCATCGGCTGTGAGCGCGATGTCCGAGATCTCGGCCCCGGAGGCCTGCGCGGTACGCGCTACGGCCGGCAGAAATGCGAGGCCGTCCTCAAGCGACCGGCCGGATGCGATAAGCGTCTCCAGTCCCTGCACGACGCTGTCGAAAGGCATCTTCGACTTGTCGGCGAGCTCCTGCAATACAGCGATCGTCGGCTTGATCGCCGTCGCCGGCTTGTCGGCATTGATGATGATGCGGCCGATCGTGCGCTCAAGCTGCGCATAGTCGCGCGCCGTACGGATCGCGACATAACCGGCAGCGGCGGTCGCGACACCGGCTGCCTTGCCGAAGGTGGCCCATTGCGCAAGCCGCTTCTGCCGTTCGGCATCCTGCACAGCCAGAAGCCGCTCCTCGGCCACCTGCGTGCGGGCCAGGCGCGTGTTGTTGCGCGCCAGGTAGACATCGCGTTCGGCGCGCTGCAGCGCGGTCAGGCTGGTCCGCGCCTTTGCAGCCGGGCCCGAGACGCGATCGAGCAGGCTGACGATCAGCTCCGCCGACATCCTCGTCATCAGGCATCATCCTTCGCAGCGGCGAAAACGAACTCCGGCACGAGCTGATGGAAGATTTCCATCAAGGCCTCCGCGTCATTCCAGACGAGCTTCTTGAGCGCCGCCGCCGGCAGGCCGCAGAGCCGGGCGAGCAGATCGCGGTTGCTGATCTCGGCATTCGACCAGTCGTCGATGTCTTCGAGAAACGGCGGCCGCATCCGGATGCGCATGAGGCGTTCACCATTGAGCGTGATCGGGAGCCGCAATGTCAGGGACCGGTAGTCAGCGTCCGCGAGTTCGGTCTCCACCTGTGCCTCGACGTGCGCGCCCGCACCGATTGCGACGGGCGCAGCTTCGTCGATCCCGGTCATGAATTGCTCGATCGCGTTCTTGTCGACCATTATTCGATCCCGAGCAGCACGCGGGCCTTGCCCAGTTCATCGACGCCGAACTGGCGGCGGCGGGTGGTGAAATAGTCCCAGTAGAACCATTCCTCGTTGTCGACCGAGAGCTCGTAGTGGGTCACCTCTCCGATCTGGTGGTCGTGGCCGAAGGCCGAGGCGCGGTCGAACGCGTCCGGCGCGATGCGGCTGACGATGCCGCGGATGACCGTCTTGGCCTGGAAGGCGTCGCCGGTCTGCTTGTTCTTCAGCACGCCATAGCCGGTGAAATTCAGCGGCTGGTTGGTGCCGACCCCCATGGCGCGATAACTCGACCTGGCGAAGCCGGCGAGCTTGAAGGTCGGCTGCAGCGCCTTGATGGCGTTCATACCGAACTCGACCTCGCCCGGCGCGCCGCCGCCGAGATGGGCGACGGTCACCTGCTCCAGCGTCGGCAGGCCAAGCGACTGGAGCTTGATGTGGTTCGAATCTTCCGGGTCCTGGTCGCCCACGAAGAGGTTGACCTGTTCGAGCAGCAGCAGTTTCTCGGCCATGACTGGCGTTCCTTTTGAGAGGTTTCAGAGTGTACGGGCGAAGCCCGCAAGCCCGACTGGGCGTCGCGGCTCGTGCCGCGCCCCGCCGGAGCCCCAGGCGGCGAAGCCGCCGGTGCGCGGCGTGAGGCAGATCAAGAAACGAGATTTTGGCGAGCCAAAAGCTCGTCGATCGTCGCCTGGAGCGCAGGTGCATAGGGACGGCTGGTCATGGTCAGGCGGCGGAACACCGGCGCTTCCTCGAATTGCGCGTCGATATAGATATGGCCGGAGCGCAGATCCTGCGCGTTGTTCAATTCCGGATCGAAGCGGCACTTGAAGCCGAGGATGTCGCCGTTCGCCTCGGCCTTGACGAGGATGTCGTGCACGGTGTTGACCACCGACTGGATCGTCTGCGTGGTCAGGTTGAACTTGCCCAGGAACTGCCGCAGCGTGCGCAGGCAGGTCAGCTCGATGAAGTCGCGGCCGCGCACCTTGTGATATTGCTGCCAGATCGTCTGGTCCGACAGGTTGTCGGTGCCGATATAGACGAAGCCGCCATCGGCGATGGCGAAGTCGTCGCCGCTGTCGCCGCGCACGATGAGGCCGCCCTGTGCAGCAAGGATTTCCTGTCCTTCCGTCGAGCCGTCGGTGAGCGAGAAGCGATAGTTCTGCTCCGGCCCCAAAATGCCGTAGAGCGCCTGGTTGGCCCAGGAGCGGAACGGCCGGCCGTCATTCTCATAGTCGCGGCGCACGGCAACGCCGGCGATCCGAGGCGCGGCGGGGCGGGTGACGACATCGCCGGACGCGTCGAGGCGCTTGATGCCGGGCGTCACCGGGATCAGCCGGTCGGAGGACAGGGTCTCGCGCCACTGGGTGAAGTTCGTCAGGCCGTTGGGGCCGTCGACGATCGCCACGGCGAGGATCTTGTTCAGCACCTCCGGCAGGGCCGCGCAGACGGCGTTGGCGAGTTCCTCGACGGACGCCGTCGCGGTCGGCAGCACCTTGCCGGCGTCGACGCCGCCGCCGCTGAAGGAGACGTTGAGCGGCGCGGACAGATAGGCGCCCGGCGTGTCGATGACGAGCCAAGCCACCTTTTGAGCTTCCGGGCCGGTGCCCATGACGGCGTGCGCGGTCGGCAGCACCTTGTTCGGATCGGCGCCGCCGCCGGTGAACTCCACGGCCGGGGCGGCGGTCATGTTGGTGCCTTGCGTGGTCAGCGTCAGGCCGGTCAGCGCGCCGAACTGCTGGGTCGTGTAGCCGGGGGCCAGGATGAGACGCGGATAGACGCCGAGATCGGCGCCGGCATTGACGAAGGCATGGATACCGGCCCCGGCGACCGACGAGCCGACGATGTTGGCGATGGTGGCGGCGATGTCCTCGCCCTCGGCGACGCGGTTGACCACGAGCTGGGCGGCCACCTGGTAGGGGCCGAGCTGTGCATTGATGCCCTCAACGGCGTCGACGAACAGCGAATCGGGATCGCAGAGCGCCAGCTTGGTCGTGTCGTTCGAATTCAGACGGACAGCGACATCTACCGGGAACGCCGCGTCGAAAGCCGCCTGCAGAGCCGTCGGCGCCTTGGCGAAGGGCATGCAGATGCCAACGACGCTCATCAGCGCATTCGACGGCACGGCCGCCTCGTTGGCGTCGCGCCGGATTGTGATCCCGAAGACCGGGTCGGTCATGACAGTCTCTCCTGTGGATGCGGGAAAAAGTGTTGGGAAGCAGGAGCGGTTGGACGCTCGGCCGTTTTCAGATAAGAACGAGCCATGTGGACGTGGCTCTTTGCAGCGCTGTTGGTGGCCGTGATCGGATGGAAGTTCGCCGCCAGATTTCTACGTCGTCGGCCTGTGGTAACGGCCGACGATTTGGCAAAGCTCCGCCTCTTGCCACGATATCCCAAGGCAAACGAGGACTGGGCAGTGTGGCGCCCTCTTCTCGACTCCGATCTTGCCCAGATTACTCAGGGCGAAGGCGACTTCGGTGAAAACTATGTTCTCGAGATCACCAAAGCCGGCGAGCGCGCCTTGAGATCGGCTAAAGCTTAGATGGCAAGGCCAGTTTTTACCGCAAAGCCATCAGGACCATGATCTGGCCGCTCCCAGTATTCAGCGGATTCGCTGTGATGCTGCGGTTAGTCTGTGCAGTCGCGAAGACATCAGAAGCGCCGCTGAGCACAGCAACGCTCTCCGGGCGAACGTCGAATTTCTCGGTCAAGTTAGTCCACGATATGCTGTCCGAGGTCGAACCATTGTAGGCGAGACCGCCGATCCACCCGCCAGCTTCGCAACTGATCGTCACGTTCATAGGATCGCTTAGATTTACTGCGACCGCAGTGGGGGTCGTTGCGCTTTTCAGATTGAAGACCGGTGTGAGGCACGCCGCACCGCGGACCATCGTCGCGCTAGACGTTACGACGAGATTTCCGGTCGCGCCCCTCGGCGCAGAGAAGAAGGCCAAAGCCGTTGTCCCATTGAACTGCTTGTACAATTCGATACAAGGCTGGGCGCCGAGCGTGACAGAGGTGATGTCGAACGACGAGGCCGATCGCGCCATCAGCCCAATGATCGGATAGGCATCGGCAGTCACGCCAGCGGTAAGCGTGGTAAAGGTAAAAGACGTGCTGTCTGCGGTTACAATTTCATTGAGGCTCGACCCTTGGGTCGCAGCGGCCACGACCGCTGCAGGACAAAAGCCGGGCATTGGAAATGTCATTGCAGGGCCTGCACATGGAGATGAGTTCCGGCCTGGCCCTTCGAAATGAAGAGACGGAACTTCGATCCACTGGTTGTGGTGAAGGCATCTCCGGTGACCTTCGTGAAGCCGGACACCGTGAGCACTCCCGCCGTGGCCCCATTGGTATAGTCGATGATAATCGAATACGAACCTGCGACGGTGGGTGCCGCCAAGGTGTGTGCGCCGTTGTTGGTAGCCGACCGGAAATTGCCGCCGGCCGGCGTAGGCGTGTATGTTCCTGACGATTTCGTTCCGTCCGGAACGTCTGTTCCGAGGTAACCTGCGGTCAAGGTCTTATCCGCGTCCGATTTCAGAGTGTTGGCGTCGAACGCCTGCACGTTGGTGCCTATCACAAGCCCGAGAAGGCTGCGCATTGCGTCATAGCCGGCGGCCGTAATCAGCGATCGGCCGTTGGCCGACGCGTTGGTGATGTCAGCGGCGGTGATGGCGAGCAGCGTTTTCATCGCCGCGTAGTTCGCTGCCTGGATAAGAGACCGGCCGTTGGCAGATGCGTCGGTGATATCGGTCGCCGCGATCGCGAGCGCGGCCTTCAGCGCGGCGGCCGTGATCACGCCCACAAGCCCGGCCACGGTAGAAACTTGGTCAGTGTTGTCGATCTTGTCCCAACCGATGCCATTGGAAACGATCCAGTCGCCAACTTGCCAATCCGTGATACCGCTGACAATTGTCGCGCCGGCCGTGGCGACCTTGTAATACTGGCCCTTGTTCGCAGCCGACGCCGCCGGGATGGTTGGCGTGTTGGTGTTCGCGTTCCAAGTTCCTTGATAGGAGAGCGAGCCGAAGATCGTCGACGGAAGCTGAGCTGCCGGAACCTTTCCGGTCCCGTCGAGAGCGGCATAGCCGTTCGCGTTGCCCTTTTCGGATGCGTCCTGCTTGCTGTCGAGAGCGGCCTGCAGCCCCGTCGTGTCTGCAATCGTGTGTTGATGCAACAGGAGCGCCCGGTTCGCGACTGAGACCAGGATCCCCGCAACATCGACGTCGATCGCAGAGAAGGCCGCGACCAGCCGAAGAACGTCATTCGCAAGCTCGTTGCTGCCGAAGGGAAGCTGGTACCCCCGGTTCGGCGTCGTGTTTTCTACTGGCATGGCGATCCTCGGCGAAGGTTACGGGGCGGAGATCGCCCGGAAGTCGTAGGCCATCGGCCGCGCCGCCGGCGTGCCGGTCAGCGTGATGCGGATGCGGCCGACGGGATTGGCGTTGAAGCCAATGACGCTGTATTTGCGCTCGACCCAGCCGGCATCCTGAAGCGGCGTCTGCGTCACCTGAGGAACCGCTGTCCAGACGTCGTTCGCGGCATCGGCGTGCATTACGATCGTCGCGCCGGTCGGGATCTTGGTCTTCAGATAGGACAGGATGTCGACGCCGGTGCCCATGTCGAAGGCGCGGGTGACATAGGTGCCCGTCGTCTGCAGCTCACCCTCGATCGCCAGGATCACCGGGAACACCACCGGCGAGACCTTGGCCGAGCCGGTGAGCACGGCGCGGACCTCGACATTGCCGGTGTAGAAGGCTTGCAGTTCCCAGGCCTGGTCCGGGTTGAGCAGGGTGACCGAACCGTCGTCGAGCTCGACCTCGAAATGCATCGCGGCCGCGGCGGTCGGCAGCTCGACCTCGGCTCGAATAAGCAGGTCGCTCATGTTGGCGGCGGCGAAGGTGCCGACATCGACCATCTTCGTCGCCGGCGCGAATTTAGCCGCGACCAGCTGGAAGCAGATGTCCTCGTCCTGATGCGGCGTCCAGGTGACGGCATTCGACGACGACAACATGACGCCGACCGAATAAGGCTGCGCCGCGACTGGCTGCTGCAGGTCGGCGTCGAAGTCGCCGAGCTTGGCGGTCTTGATTGAATGATTGCCGTCGTTTGTCTTCACGACAAAGGCGTATTCGATGCCGCCGGCCAGCCAGATGGGGTAAGGGAAGCGGATTTCGGTCCACTGCCCGATCACCGCGTCGTTCATGTCGTAGAACGCCTGGGCGATCACGTTGACGGTCGGGATGCCGTTGGCGACCTCGACCAGCTCGAGCACGATCGGGCTGTCCGGGTCGCCGACCAGGCAGACCTTGAGGTTGACGCCGGCGATGTGCCGGCCTTCGGTCAATGTGAAGGTCTGGGCCAGCGGATCCGAACGGCTGCCGCCGTTCCCGCCACCGCCGGTCTGGCCGCCCGTTTCGCGCGGCGCGGTGACAGAGGTCTGCTGCACCGTGGTGGTGACGACGCGACGCAGCGTCTCGACGTCGATCGTGCCCTGGCCGACAAAGATGGCGGCGGCTTTCGAGCCGCCGGCGCCCTGCGCGACCAGTCCCTTTGAGCCCGCCGGCACATTGGCCGGGATGGTGAAGCTGCTGGCGATCTGGCCGGAGCCGTCGGCGCCGAGGCCGCCAGGGTTGACGTCGATGCCGTCGAATTCGAGCTTGGTCAGGTTCTCGCCCGCACCGAAGCCTTTGATCGTGAACTGCAGCGGTATCTGGCGCAGATAGGCCAGCGTCTCCTCGCGGGTCGAGCTCTCGATGGTCTCCTTCTGCGTGGTCGTCGTGGTTGTCGTGGTGCGGCCGGCGGTCGACCTCGACGTGGTGATGACAACCGGCGACGACAGAGCCGCCGCGCTGTCGGAGGCCCATTCGGTGGCGCTCTCCGTCCAGTAGTCGACCGGCGGATTGATTGTCATCGACGCCGGCAGCGGCGTGAAATTCTGATAGGGATTGATCTTGGTGCAGCGGGTGGCCAGCGCCTGCTCGACCGCCACTTCTTCCGTCCAGCCGAGCAGCGTCACGCCCGCCAGGTTGATCGAATGGAAGCTGGGGTCGATCGCCAGCCGCAGCAGGCCGCCGAACACAGCCGCGGTCTGCGGCTCGCCCTCGTCACGGTAGCGATCGGAGGTGAAGGGATCGACGAAGACGCCGTTCTTCGAGATCGGCTCGCGGCTGTCGATGTCGCGTTGCAGGCGCTCGAGGGCGATCAGATCAAGCGCGTCGACCAGGCTGTTATACATCCGGTCGATCTTGGCCATGGTATAGGCGCGCACACCGATGTTGGTGACGTTCGGCGTGCCAGTCCAGATGTTCTCGACCAAAGCGAGCGGCAGCACGTCGGCGGGCACCGTCGGCGGCAGCGCGTTGGTGCGGCTCGAAACGCCCTTCAGGTAGACTGAATTGCCGTCGCTATCCAAGCCGAGCACGTCGACGCGCGGCAGCTTGAAGTCATAGTCGACCTGGATTTGCCCGCCATTGACGCCGCCGGCGACGGTGATGGTGGTTGCGGTGATATCCGTTGCCGAGACGATGCCGAGATAGCGGTATTTGACGGTGTAGCTCGACCCGGTCGCGGGCTCGGCGCCGCCGGCCGCCCAGGACACCAGGTCGCCGGCCTTGGTATAGTCGGCCGGCGTCGCATAGGTCGTCGCGCCTTGCTTCACTTCCAGGATCGCGGTGACGCCGGTGTTGGTGAGCGCGTCCGAGCCGTTCGGCGTGCCGCCGCGCACGACTGTCTCGGTGACTTCCTTCTCGACCAGGACTTCGCGGATCGTGGCGATCGGCCCGTGATTGAGCGTGACGATCGTCGGGTTCGCGCCGAATGTATGCACCTCGGTCGGGATGCGGAACAGATCGAAGCTTTCCGTCTCGCGGTGCCGCAGCGCCGCATAGCGGGTCCGCTTCTGGCCCTTGATGTTGGCGACGCCCTCGGCGATCGAGAAGACCTGGTCCGTTCCATCTTTGCCAAGCGCGGAGACCGAGCAGCCCGAGACGATATAGTTGCCGTTGGCGTCGAAGTCGTAGATCGCGAGCTGCGCGTTGATGCCCGTCAGGTTCGGCGGCGGCGTCTGGTCTATCGCGACGCCATCCGTGAGCAGGTAGACCGAGTAGAGGTCGCCCACGCCGCCGTCACCGGAGAAGCCCCAGGCGAGCGCGTACACGACTCGCGCGGCGCCGGCTTCCCCCTCGGAGAGCGAGCCAGGCATCAGGCCCAGCAGAGCGGGCTCCTCCAGTTCGGTCACATAGGTTTTGAGCAGGCGCACCCCGATGTGCACGGCACCTGTCATCGGCACGTCTGTCAGCACCGCCGCCGGCGCGTCGAGAACGCGGCCCGCCACATAGAGCTTGCCGGCGATCAGCGTGACGGTTTGCGCCTCAACGTCGATGATGATGTCGGCGCCTTCGACGCGGTCGCCGTCGCGCGCGACCAGATTGCCGATCGAACGGATCTTCCGCTGAAGGATGGTCTGGGCCTCGACCATCTCGGCCGCCTGACCAATCTTGCCTTCACGGTTGAGCACGCTGTCCCACAGCGGAAACTGCGGTGCGCGGTCATAGGCGCCGGTCAGGTTCGACTCGTGCTCGTAAGCCATTTTGCCTCAGCTGATTTTCAAGAGCGCACGAAAGCGTTCGCGCGAGGTTTTGCCGAGAAGCGCCGGCGCGATATCGAAGCCGCCGACCATGGCGCCACCCGCGATTGCGGCGCCGGGCAGCCACCGGATACCGGCGGGGTGTGCGCCGACGGGCGCGCCGCCGAGCGTGACGCTCCAGGATTGGATGGTCTCGCCCTCGCCTTCGCCGAAATCCATCATGGCTTCGACATAAAGGTTCGGACCGGCGCCACTTGCCACGACCCAGCTTTGCCCGGCGGCATGGTAGTAGCCGCCGAAGGAAGCGCTGACCGGCCTATAGACTCGCGCCCTGCGGAAACCGATCGGCGAGCCGTCCTCACGATAGACGCCGATCCAGCACGACTTGGCGAGCAGCGCGGTGGCGATGATCTGCGCCCGCGACAGAGCGGCGTCCGAGACCCATTTCAGGCCGGGCGTGTTCCAGGGGAACGGTCCCCAGCCGATCGACCCGCCCTCGACCGGCTCGATCCAGGCGCCAAGCGCGGTCAGCTCGGCTTCCGTCAGATCGTGCTGGCCGGCATCGAAGGTGCGGCCGAAGGACCATTTGACGCCGCCGGCGTGGAGGAACACGCCGGAGTTGTCGCCCCAGATGCCGTCGCCCCACCTGGTGTAGGCCCAGTCGTGCTCGCGCACATTGTAGCCGTTCCAGGCGCGGTAGAACTCGGAGCGGACCGGGTCCGACAGGCGCACCACGGCCTCGATCGTGCCGAGATCGTCCTCGTTGTCGCGAAAACGGTCGAGCTCGAGCTCATAGAGGTGCCAGCGCGTGCGGCGCACCGGCGCCTCGTAGAAGGTCGAGAAGGCGTAGCCGACCCATGTCAGGCTTTCGGCCACACCCTGCGGCGTGCCTTTCACGCGCTGCCAGCGGAGACCGTATTCGATAACCGAGGCGAGATCGGGAAGATATTGCGTAATCGCGCCGAGCCCGTATTCCACGAGGAGCCAGGGCAGGATCGAGGGCTGCACCGGCGCGAATTTGAAGCCGCGCAGCTCGTCGAAACCGGGCTCAAGCTCCGGCAGCCGGTCGAGCGATTCCGCGAGCGCGCGCTCGAAGGCCGTCGCGTTCTGCGGCAGCAGGTTCTGCCGTTCGCTCACCGGTCGCGGCCCTTGAAGGTGAGCGTCACCGTGCCAAGCTTCACCGCGGCGCCGTCATCCACGGTCGTGTCGGTCACCGGAACGGTCAGCGACACTCTCTGCACGCCCGGCGCCTGCAGCTTGGCTGTCAGCCAGGAGCGCGTGACGTTGAAGCCGAGACCGCCCTCCTCGGCCATCGCCTGCCGAAGCAGGGTTTCGAGACTGTCGAACACTGTGATCGGCGTCGTCGGCAGAAGCCAGATGTCGGCCGCCACATTGACCGTGGCGCTGGTGGCGGAAACCACGGTGACGCGGTCAGAAATGACGCGGACGCTGTTCTTCTGCACCTCGTTGTTCACGCCCGCCAGAAGCGCTGCGTCGGGCTCGCCGAAATTGTCGGTCGCAAGCACGGCGATGCGGATGTCCGGTCCGGTGCCGACGCGATAGACGGCGACATCCTTGACCCGGATGCTGGCCCGGAAGGCGGCGCTTTTGTACCAGTCTTCGGAGCCGGCTGTTGAGCGGCCGGAAATGGCGACCACAGTGCGGGCGCGCAGCCTGGCATCAGTTTCGCCGGTCAGGCGGATGACGTCATAGAACGCAGCCAGGTGATCGAGATCGGCGCCGGCCGCGAAGGCCAGCAGGTTGGCTTTGACCGCGTCGTTGATCGCCGCCCTGTAGAGCACCTCGCGAAAGGCGCCGACCTGCAGCTGGATGTTGCCGGGCTCTCCCTCGAGATCGATGATGCCGGTGACGTCTAGCCCGTAGCTGGTCGCCAGGTCGATGAAGACGGCCTTGATCGCGGCGAGAGCGTCGGCCTCCGACGTGACGGTGATCGCCTGCGGTGTCGGCAATCCCTCGAGCGTGGACAGATCGAGCATGGCGGTTCCTGTTTCCGGGCGAAGCCCGCAAGGCCGACTGGCCGTCGCGGCTGATGCCGCGCCCCACCGGAGCCGCAGGCGGCGAAGCCGTGCGCGGCGTGAGGCTATGAAGAAGTTACGATCAGTTGGCCGCCGGCCTGACCGAGGCGCAGCGAGACGGTGCCGGCCGGCGTGAAGTCGCCGAGATGGGCGCGCGGCCGGTAAATGCCTTCGATGACCCAGGCGGAAGCGCCGGCGCGGTCGAGTGTCAGCGGCGAGATGCGCGTCGGCGTGAGGCGCGGCTCGAAAAGCAGGATCACGGCCGCGACCGACCACTGGAAGCGGATGACGGTCTGGACGTTGGCGAGCTCGCCGAGCAGCGCCGGGACCGGACTGCCGACATATTCACGCAAGACGCGCTCGAAATAGCGTGTCGTCAGCAGGATCTCGATCGCCTGGATGACGTTGTCCCAGCCGCTCTGCCGCAGCCCGGTCGAGCGGTCCATGCCGAATTGCGTCACTTGCGCTTCCCGCGTCTGCCCTTCGCCGGAGCGTCGGCCGATCCATCAGCCTTCGGCTGCGCCGGCTCGACGACATGGCCGCGCAGCCGCTCATAAGCCGCCTGCGACGGCGTCATTTCGACGGCGGTGCCGGCCACGCCAAGGTGCGGCGCGCGCTTGGTGACAACGAGTTTCATGGGGGCCTCCTAGTCGGCGGCGAATACTTTCGAGGAGCCCTCGACGATCGGCCAAAGGCCGGTCGAAGATCCCGACATGACATGGACGCGATCGCCGATGCGGGCGACCTTCTTGCCCTCGGCCGCGCCGAGGTCGACGCGGGATGCCGACAGTTCCGCGCGGTAGCCGCCGCCGTCGAACAGCATCGTCGCCCCGCCGAAGGTCGACAGGATCCGCGTCCTCGGATCGGACGACGGGGATGCGTTCTGGTCCGAATAGGTCATCGGCAGCGCGACCGCCTGGCGCATGTCGCCATGCGGCGCGACCAGCATCATCTGCTGGCCTTGCGTCGGCGGCCGCCAGGACTTTTCGGTGCCGGCGATCTCGCCCCACGGCCGCAGCGGCGACAGGAATTCGCGGCCATTGGCGTCCGACAGCAAGAGCTGCACGCGCTTGGCGTCGTGATCGACCTTCTTCACCGTGCCGAACCGCAGGTTGCCGGCGACCATGCGCTTTAGCGCGGCGATATCGGCCTGCAGGCCGAGGATGACCTTCACCAGTTCCGTGTCATGCATCAGGCGGACCCGCCGAGATCGGGATCGGGCAGGATATCGTCCGTCAGTTCGGTCTGCTCGCCGTTGATGACGGTGCCGACCTGGTCGAACCCGACGACTTCGCCGGCATCGGGCGGTGCGACGCCCAGCATGGCCGGCACCGCGGCCGTGGTCATCAGGGTCGACTGGATCTTCTGCCAGCTCATCAGGTCGAAGCCCTTGGCGAACTCGCCGCGCATGATGACGACCGCAGACTGGTAGTCCGGGACCGTCGCCAGTTGGGTCAGTGCCGCGTCAATGACGGGAGGCAGCTCGGCGCCCGGAGCGGGATCGCAGACCGGCTCGATCTCAATCTCGACCATGCGGATGGCGTGCTTGCGGCCGCCTTCCGGATCGACGCCGCGAGCGGCCTTCACCGGCCCGATCGCGGCGACAAGCGAGCGGAAGCATTCCGCGAAGGCATTGTTGGGATCGGACAGCACGCGCCGCCACTGCCGGTCGAGCATGTCGAGCGAGAATTCAAGACCGGCATCGGTCGGCGCGATCTCGATCTGGTTGACCGCCTGGCCGTCGGTCGTCTGATAGGTGACGCTCGAGGCAACGATCAGGTCGAGCGCGAAGGTCACGGTGCCGGAGGTGACGAAGAAACCCTCGTTCTGGCCGGCATACTTGCTCTCGTCGATGCGAACGAGGATGACCGGCGCCTGTCGGTCGCTCATGATCGAAGACAGCGCCTCGATCGAGGAATCGGTGACGCCGTCGGCGGCGATGGTGTTGCCACGCAGCGCCTGCACTGCAAGCATGCGCAGCATGGCGTTGACCAGGCTCATCCGTTCTGTTCTTGGCTCGCCGCGGCTTCGCCGCTCGCTGCGGACGGCCGGGCAAACGTGCCCGACGCGCGGTTGCCGCCTTCGGCGGAGATCACGGCGCCGCCTTCAGGTTCGACAGATAGAACACGATCACCTCGGGCAGGTCATCGACGACGCGCTCGATCGAATAGATCGGCTCGGCCGGGCGGCTGGTGACCTCGCACTGATCGCCGGTCTTCGGCAGCCAGGCCATATCGGCGCGCGGGATCGAAGCGGTGCACAGCCGGCCGGCGTAGCGGGTCGGGGCCATGCCGCGATCGCGGCCGCCGAGGAATTCCAGGTCCGGATCGATGTCGAACCGGCCTTTCAGGCCGAGCATGGCCGGGCGCGACGGATCGTCGGCTACCGACATCTCGCCACGCAGCTTGGCGCGGATGGTGATGAGGTCGCCCATGCGGGAGCGCGTCTCATGGACAAGGCGCGATCGGGCTGCACGAATATCCATGAAAGGCTCCGAAAAGGTGAGGCCTCAGGCCTGGCCGAGGTCCATCTGGCTGGCCTCGTCCGCCTTCACGAGGTCAACCTTGCTGGCTGGGCGCGCGGCACCCTTTGCGACAAGATCGTCGAGCTGCTTCTTGTCGACGTCGATGATTGATCCAGGCGCCTTCACCTCGATTTCTGCGCGCTTGATTGTCTTGCCTTCCAGGCTCTTCTCCCCTGGCGACCTGCACAGGTGAACGGTGCTCAAAGCAACGGCTTTGACCATGATGCTTTCTCCAATTGTGTTGAATTGCCGAGAAAAGATGTCGGACCGGGGCAATCAGCCGAGGACGGTCGCCTTCAGGGTCGCGTTCGGATTGACGGGCACCATCAGCGGCGCCGACTGGGTGAGGATCTGCTCGATCGCCACATCGCCTTCGGCGATGTAGTTGCGCGGGAAGATCGGCAGCGCCTCGAACTGCGCATGCACGTCGACGATCGTGCCGAAGCAGCGATAGCCCTGCACGTTCGGCCCGGTCAGCACGACATCCTTGGGCGACATGAACGGAGTGACCGAGCCGTTGACGGTGTAATAGTCCTTATAGACCCAGACTTCGATGCCGCCACCGAGCGTGCCGCCATAGCGGACCTCGCCGGTGGTCATGAGGCCGGTCTTGATCGTCAGGTCGGCATTGCCGCGCCTGGTCAAGTCCATCTCGGCGAGGATCTCGCTGTCGCGCCGCATGACGCCCCAGGCATCCGTGCCGACGGTGATGCGGTTCGGCGCGCCGCCGAACTCGGCCGAATGCATCATGTCGGCCCAGCCCTGAATATTGTCCAGGATGGACACGCCGGGATCGCCCCAGCGCGCGCCGGCGCCGAGCACCACGGTGTGTCCGGCTGCTCGACCGAAGTCGACCAGCCGCTGCGGCATGTCCTTGCCTTCGATGACGACCTTGCCGTCGATGACGGCCTTGGCGGCCATCCATTCCCAGAGCCTTTCGACCGCGACGCGATGGAACTGCAGGATGTCGGCTTTGACCGCATCGTAGCGCGCCGCGGGGCTCTGCGCATTGGGACCGAGCAAGGTGCCCGGGCGGCGGGTGAGAGCCCGCAGCGGCGAGACAGGATCGCTGGCCTTGACATAACCCGGCTTGAAGCGCTCGACGCGCGCGCCTTCCTCGTAGATCGCCCGGCCTTGCGCCATCGGGGTGACAAAGGGCGCGAGCTTGCGACCCGAACGCGGAATCTTCTCCAGGTCGATATATTCGTCGGTCGATGACATCTGGTGGGGGAAGAGAAGATCGAGCCAGTAGCTCGGCACGATGTCGAGTTCGCGGAACACACCGAGCAGGGTGTGCGTATCCCAAAGTTCGTAGTTGTCGAAATCCGCCATGGTCGTGGCCCTTTGAAAGAGGCGGCCGGGGCCGCGATTGCATTGAGGGTTTGCGCCTTGCGCTCAGAGCCGCTTGCGGACGAGGATGTTTGTGGGCGCCGGCGCGCCCCGGAAAGCGGCCTCGCGCTTGTCATCCGTGTTGAACGAGGCATCCCAATTGAGCGCATCCGGATTGAAATTGCCGGCCCGGTAGATCGCGACGCGCTGCGCGACATCGGTGTCGACCACCGGGGCAGTCGTGATGCCGAGCGGCGCCACACCGAGCTGATCCGCCCCGCCGACGAGGGTGGTGTTCGAAAATGCGATGGCCGCGCCGGTCTCGGTGGTTGCGATCGCGTTGCCGGGCGCTCCCGCGGTCTTGGCGACGATACCGACGATGCCGGCGGCATCGGACTGAGCGCTGACATCGGGATGGGGCGTGGTGAGCGAACCGTATGCGGTGCCGGCACCAGCTCCGCCATTGATCGCCGCGATCAAATTGCTGGCGGTCTCCGCCGCCGTCGCACCGATCTTGATCTGACCGGCGACAGTCGTCGGCGCAGCCTTCAAGGTATAGACGGTCGCGCCGAGGGTGATGGTGTCGTCGACAGCCCCGGCACCGGAGAGCACCAGCCGGCCGGTCGCCTTGCTGCCGGGCGCATGGACAAAAGTCGCCATGGCCAGGGTGTCCGTGGCCGCGAGGCCGACAACCGAGAAAGCCGGCAGCGCTACATCCGCTGCCACGGGAAAGTCCTCGGTGACAGGGTGCGGTATGGCCGAATTGAAGATTTCGGCGGAGGTGAACGTCTCGGAAACGTCCCGTGCCGCCATGCCCGGCTGCGCAAAGGGAATGCTGGTCATGATCGACCCTTTCAGGTGAGGAGTTGCGATTGGATGGTGCGAGGCATCAGCCCTGCCTGGCCGGCGCTCCCGTCGAGGCGCGGTAATTGGCCAGGATCCGGTTGGCCGCTTCCTGCGATGCCGCCGCGGACTTTCCAGCGCCGGGCTGTGCGAGGCCGGCCGCGGCAAGGCGCGATTTCTCATAGACCTCGGCGCCTGCGTCTACCGGCTTGAACGCCGCGACGTTGGCGACTACGAACGCGGCGACATCTTCACCGGTCATGGCAGGCGACTTGGTCGCCAGGTCGAGCGCCGCCGCCATGCGGCCGCCGTCTCCCTTGACGCCCTCGGCGCCAAGGGCGGTCGTCAGGCGCTTGTTCTCGGCCGCCACGCCGCAGGCATGGCCTTTAATCTCGGCAGCCGCGACGGCCGCGTCGTGATTGGCTTTCGGAATGCCGGCAACTTCAATGGCGGCGGCCGCGCCGGTGGTCTCGCTCATGGATGTGCTCCCTTTCTGCGGGGTTGAGCGCCCGCCGTTCGGCGTGGAGGCGCGGGAAAGTTCGGCAAGCACGCTTTCGAACGAACCGACCCGGTCGGCGATGCCGGCGTCGACCGCAGCCTTGCCAATGAAAGTGCGTGCTTCCGTCTTGCGCGCGGCGGCTGCGGTGAGCCTGGAGCCCCGGCCTTTGGCTACCGTGCCGAGGAAGGCGCCGTAGAAGGCGTCGACTTCGGCCTGCAGATCCGCGCGGACGGCGTCGGTAAGCGGCTCGAAAGGGTTGGCGTCGACCTTGTGGGCGCCGGCGTGGATGAGTGTCGGCGTGATGCCGTCGCGGTCCAGCTGCCGGCTGAAGTCGGCGTGCAGAAGAACGACGCCGATCGAGCCCGCTATGCCGGTTTCCGTGGTGACGATCTCGTTGGCGCCGGACGCGATGGCGTACATGGCCGAAGCCGCCATGCCGTTGACGACCGCGACGGTCCGCTTCCTTGCGGCAAGATCGCGCACGAGGGCCGCGGTTTCGAAGGCGCCCACGGCTTCGCCGCCTGGCGAATGCATGTCAAGGATGACAGACCTGACAGCCGGGTCGGCAGCTGCCGATTTTAGCTGGAAGCCGATCCCTTCGTAGGAGGTCAGACCGGAGCTGGCACCGACCCAGGCGCCGCGGTTGACCAGGGAGCCGGTGACCGTGATGATGCCAACCCCGTCGCCGGTGACGCGATAAGGCACGGCGCGACGGGCGCCGTTCTCGTCCTCGACGACCGATCCCCCCTCGAATCGCGAACTCTCGGGCACATTGACGCCGAGCCTGCCGGCAAGGACGGAAAGCACCACCTCGGCCTTGTCACGCGTGATCAGCAGCGGCCGGTTCAGCACCCGGTCGGCGATATGGATCAGCGATGTCATGGAAGCTCCTAGCGGATGAACCGCATCGTCTTGGCGTAGCGCGAACGCTTTCCGTTCTTTGCCGAGCAGGCGGCCGCAAGGCGCATCAGTTCGGCGTCGAGCGCTTTGATGTCGGCGCCGGAAAAACGAAGCTGCTCCCGGGTCACCGGGGACTGGATGGAAAGTTCCTCGACATGCTCGCCGGCGAGCGCGCGCAGCTTGACCGCATAGAGCGCCTGATAGAGCGCGCAGGGATCATCCTGGTCGACGGCAACGCCGTTGATGGTGACGAGGGCCGGCATCAGGCATCTTCCTTTTTCTTCGATGCCTTCTCGTCCTGGATGACGTCGTCCTTCGCGTCGCCCGGCCCCTGACCGAACGGCGACGGCATGCCCGCCTCGACATAGCGCTTGTGCCAGTAGAGCCGGCGCTCGAAGACCTCCTCCGCGTCGGCCCCGATCTCCGCGCATTCCATGTCAAGCGTCGAGGTCCCGTTGAGCAACCGCTCGCTCGCCGCCTTGGCGCTCTTCTGGTCGTCGGCAGTGGCCTTGGCCGGGCCTTGCCAGATTGCCCAAAGCACCCTGTCCCGGTTTGCGGAGAAAGCCGCGTAGCCACCCTTGAACGGCAGCCGGCCGGTGCCGATCAGCTCGTCCACCAGATGCTCGAAGCCGATCTGGCAGATCGGAGAAGCGATGCGATCGCGACGGCGGGTGACAACCGGGTGCAGGGACGCCCCTTCCATCCGGGTCGAGGAATAGGTCGCGCCCTCGTAGTTCATCGTGTAGCTGGCAACGCTGATGCCGATCGCGCGCGCCATGCCGCGCTGCAGCTCGTTGGACACGGGCAGGAATTGCGGCCCCGGAATGCCGGTCGACATCAGGTCGAGTTTCTCTCCCGGCGCCAGATGCGAGATTTTCGGATCGCTGCCGACCGAGATTTCGCTTTCGGCCGCCTTGTCCATGACGGCAAGGAAATAGTCGCGGAACTGGGCGCGCAGCTCCTTGCCGTCCTGGCTCTCGCCGAGCGCCTCAAGAGCCTCGAATGCCTCTGCCGAAGGCTTTTCGCTGGTCAGCACCTGGGCAAAGACGGTCTGCAGGATACCGGTCTGGATCGTCACGTCGACCAGCGTCTCCCATTGCAGGTATTCCCGAAAGGCCGCGACGAGCCGAGAAATGCCGCGCACGTCGTTGCCGTCCACCGGGTCGAACACATGAGCGACCATCTGGCGCCCTTGCGCGTCAAAGGCCCGATGGTCGCGCTTGACGACGATGCCGGTTTCTTTCTCGGCGAGACGGTAGGCGACAGGACGGCCGTTCGGATCGTGGATAACGCCCTGATACAGCCCCTCGAACTCACTGGTGTCCTGCACCAAAGCGGTAGGCGTCGTCAGGCACATCTTGGTTCCGGACGTGATGCCGTAGCGGCGGCGGACGCCGGCGGACATATAGTCCATCAGCATCAGCGCCTCGCCAAAGACGACGTCATGGCGCAGAGCGATGTCCACCTTTTGCGGCACGATGAATTTGCCCTTGAGGTCGCATTCGCGCGCGTTCCATGCCCAGCGTTTCCACTCGGCCTTCAACAGCTTGATGAAATCGTCCGTCTCCTTCCTGTCATAACCAAGCTTTGCCAGGTCCGGCATCGGATTGAGGATGAGCTCGACCCCGACGGTGTCCGCGATGACCTGGTCGACCGCACCTCTCAGACGGCCGGAATTCTGGATGATGTCCATGGCAAGGCCGGCCGCGCGGCGCCAGGCGGTGCGGACCTGGTCGCGATGATCGCGCAGCGCGGTGCCGCGCGTCGACAGGATCCGGGAATGGCTGTCGCGCAGATACCCGGCATTTGCAGGCGGGCGCGGAGCGGACGCGCCTTCCCTGCCGAATATCCGCTCCAGCAACTTCATGCGCGCCTTTTCCATTTCTCGCGACGGGCTTGCGAGGCCTCGTCCGTCGTCGGTTCTGTCGGGTCCGTGGGCTCCTGCCTCGGGGCATGGCGAAGGCCGTGAAGGAGGTCCGGCTCCGAAGCCGGTCTCAGCCGCTCGCGCAGCGCCGCCCAGTCGTCTGCCCTGTTGGTCGACAGCCCGAGCATTTCCGCCATCGCCATGGCGTAAACCTGCGCATCCAGGCAGTGATTGTCCGGCCGCAGGCGTTTCCATTCCTCATGGAACTTGCCGCGCACGACCTCGGCGACGAAGGCCTCCGCCGTGAGCTGCAGGAAATATTCCTTCGGCAGGAAGTCGCCGAAATGCACATAGCCCGGCGGATCAGCCGGCTCGCCGGAACGGAGGCCGGGCTTGTGCAGGTTGGCGAACAGTTCCGACTTGAGGCCCCATGTGCCGACCGGCCATAGCATGGCGCTGCCGAAACGCTTGCGCTTGCCGCGCTTGGTGACCGATTTCTTTGCCGGGACGCTGATTGCCGGCACACCGCGCCCGCCGACGCCCTTGACGGCATAGGCATTGGGGCGCCGCCGGCACCATTCGAGAACCTGGTTGGTGCGGCCGCCGTCGCCGCCGTCCACCGCCATCGCCTCGATACGGCGCCAGCTACCGAAAGCGTCGTCGAGCGGCTTGGCGAGGAACTCACCGAGCTTCGTCCAGGCGCCTTCGCCGGCGTTGTCCGTCGCGCCCTCGAAGAAGCGGACCCCCAGCACCCAGCACTGCCGGTCTTCGCCAAAGGCGACGACGACGGTCCAGATGCCATTGTGCTGCACGTCGGCGCCGGCGACGAGAATAAGCCCCTCGGCAGGGATCTCCATTTCCGCGAAGGGTTCGCGGCGCTCCATCAGCCGCTCGTATTCCGGCGCGTTGCCCTTCACCTTTGCGGGAAGGCCGTACACCAGATTGAAGATGCCCTTGTCGCCGAGACCGCCGGGCTTCGAGTGGTTGAGAATGTCCTCGGCGATCGCTTCGTAGCTCATCATCAGCGAAATGAAGGCATCGACATGGAACCCGGGGTGCCGGTCAGGACCGGTCAGGGTGGCGATGTAGCGGCCATTGCGGACGCCGATGACCCGCTCGGTTTCGCTGATGATGTGCCCGCAATGCGGGCAGACATAGAAGCTCTTGTGCGGATGCAGTCGATCGAGATGAAAGCCCTCGTGGGCTTGGACGAACTCTTCGCCACATTCAACGCAGGCAATGTTCCAGAAACGCTGGTCCGAGCGCTTGAAGGAACGGTCGATCCGGCAGTGCCCCGGCAAGTCGCCCAGGTCGTCGCCGGTGTCGATCTCCGGCGTCGACAGCTCGAAGATCTTGAAGGCCTTTGTGCGCCGGAAGGCGGTAAAGCGACCGAAAAAGAGCGTTTCCGGATCGTCGCCGCTGACATGGGTCTGCCACTTGGAGACCTCGTCCTTGACGCCGTAGCGCGTGGTCTTGCCCGAGAGATCGGTCGCCACGTTGGCGTTGGCGAGCATCAGGGATCCGCCGGCGAACCGCTTCTCGTAGATGGTCGAGCCCGAGCCGGACCGGCTCACGGCCGGAAAGATCACCTGCTTGCCAGTCTTCGCCTGCCACGCCTCGATAAGCGGCTGCAGCTTCTGGCTGTTCAGGTCCTGCAGGAAGTCGATCGACGGCAGGCCATAGATGGTGTTGTCCGGCGCCGTGTCGGCGATGTAGAGCGACCAGGCAAGGGCGAGGATCGAGACGCCGGTCTGTTGCGATTTGCGCACCGTCACCAGATTGCAGGGATGCTCGAGCGACAGGCAGTCGGCGATCTCGCCGAGATATGGCGCATCTTCAAGCGCCCAGAGTTCTCCCTTCTTAGGCCCGTCGACGAGCACGATGTTGTCGGGCAGCCAGTCACGAAAGCGCGCCGGCGGGCGCGGCCTGATCGCCTCCGCCAGTGCTACGCCGGCCAGGCGGAGCGCCCCCGGATGGCCAGGCCCGACATGGATGCTCAAATCTCTTCGTCCTCGAGCACGTCGTCATGCTCGGCAGCTTTCTCGACGATGGCGCCGAGCCGATCGGCGATTTCGGTGTTCAACTCGAAAGCGATGCTCCGCAACAGCACGCGCAGGCCATGAGCGCCTTCTCGCGAAACTGCCAAAGCCATGTCGTCGGCTTTGTTCTGCAGGCGGGCGATGCTCGACTGGATTTCCCGGCCGCAGACCGTCAGGGCTTCACGCATCCGGTCGGCGCGGACCAGCTGGCCGATATGCTCCTGCCGACGCAGCTTCTCGCGTCCGACTTTGAGCCAGGCTTCCTGCCGAAGCGCTTCGTCGCGCGACGTGCTGGAGTTGGCCGACGGAGCTGACGGCGCGTCCTTGCGAGCGGCCGCAATCTTCTCGGAGCTAGCGAACTCGCCGCGGTAGTGATCGTAGTGCGCCAGCGAAAACCGCATGATCCGGTCGCGAGCGTCGCGCTCGACCGGAAGGTCATGCTCCTCGACCAGTCGCCGCACCAGTTTGGTGACGGCCTGCTTTGTAACGCCGTCGCGCGCCGCGATCTCGGCGGGCGTCGCCATCACGGTTTCTTCAGACGGCATCCAGACAACTTCCTTCGAGCCGCTGACAACCCTGACAACCCAACTTCTTCGATGGTGCGACTGGCAAAAATTCAGGGGCCGGTCTGCCCGTCCTAGGTCGAGGCTCGGGATACGGTCCCTATAACCTTGGGCGCGGCGCGGCTGCCTTGCTCGGTCAGTCGAAGAAGCCGGGGAGCATGAAGCTGATCTCGTGCATGACCCTCGGCGGCAGCTCGCGGTTGGCGAAGGCCGTGAACGCTTGCGCCGTGTCGCCCTTGACCATCTCGGCGGGAATGATGACACCCGAGTCCACGAAGGATACCGGCCTGCCCCACCTGGTCGAGGAGCGGTCCGGCGCGTAGACGTGGCCGCCCAAGCGCTTGGCGGTGACGCGATTTGGAAACCGGCCTGCCTTGGTGAAGTCTCCGGCAAACAGCCGCCGCATGCCGAAAGGCGAAGCGGTCACGCCAGCCCGCGTCTCGCGCGGCTTGAAGTATTTGAGCGAGACGTCGCCGCCCTGCGTGCGCATGGCATAGGCGAGCTCGCCATAGTTGGCCCGCTCGACCTTGATCGCCCTGCGGATCGTCCGGTACGGCAGGCCCGTCTGGTTCGCGAGCGTCCGCGTCAGCTTGGTGCGCAACCGATCGCCGACATGATTTACGGCTCGCGCAAGCAGCAAGCTGCGCTGCATCTCGCTCAAGCGGCCCAGCGCATTGTCCAGCCGCTTGAGACCAGACAGATCGGCCCACCTGATCGTCAGCAGGCCGTTCACGCTCGTACTCCCAAAATGAAAAACCCCGGTCGCGAGGAGCGCCGGGGCGAGTTCTTTCTTACCGTGATCAGGTCTATGTCAAGTTTCTGCCGCGCGTCAACGGACGGAGGCGGTTTTTTTCGCGCGTTGATCCGCATCGTTGTGTGCCAACCAAACCCCAGGTCTGTCCTCCTCGAGCCATGGCGTCATTGTGCGATCAGAGGACACTAGCCGATGCGCGATCAGCTGCGGCGCGAGCTCGGCCTCGAGCCAACGCAACGCCGCGACCCAAATCTGGTAATCGAGCCGTCCCATGATGTCGCCGCTCGGATCGGTCGCGAACTCGTACTTCCGGTAAGCGCCCTTCGTCGGCCGCTTGAGGCGCTCGTCATAGCCATGCACCTCGATGTCGTAGGCCTGGCCGTTGTCGTCGATGACGCGCTTCATGACGAACCAGGCCGGCTTGCCGGCGCGCTCGGCCAGCCGAACCCTGGCAGGCTCGGCGCTCCAGTCCGGCTCTCGCCCGAGGATCGCGGTTCCGACGACCAGGCTGACAATGCCTTCGCCGCGTTGCTCGTGCGAACGGGCGCGATAGCGCTCAACTGCGCGCGCAACGTACAGTTCGGCCAAACCGTGCGTATCCGGCCAATTCGCCAAGGAATTCCAGCCCTGCGGGATGACGACCTCGCAAGCGGCCAGCGCCGCGACCGCCCGCCCCACTGTCACCGCATCCTCGTGCGGCTCGCCCTGCTCGATCCAGAAATTGTCGTAGTCCTTGCGGCCTCCATCGATCAGCGCGCCAAGCTCGCCAAAGCTGGTGATCTTGCCCCAGGAAGAAGCCTGCAACATGCGCCAGGCCGAATGCGGATTTTCCAGACCTTCCACGCCACCGCCCTTCGGCAGCTCATGGACGAAGGCCCAGGTCAACAGCTCTTCTATGTTCACCGTCTTCATGTGCTTTCACTCCTTCGTCCCAATTTTTCTCTTATCGACCCACCTCGCTGCTCTTCGTCCCAAATCGAAAAGGCAACAAAGCGAACAAAAGCAGCAGGATAGCCGGGATGTCGGGACGGGAGGGTCGAAAGGGACGATGAAATCCGCGCCATACATGAAACACCCGCCATCCCTCTTTGTCCTTCGTTTGATCTCACCCGCGCACGGA
Organism: Mesorhizobium sp. WSM4898; assembly: GCF_029625845.1. Taxonomy (NCBI): domain Bacteria; kingdom Pseudomonadati; phylum Pseudomonadota; class Alphaproteobacteria; order Hyphomicrobiales; family Phyllobacteriaceae; genus Mesorhizobium; species Mesorhizobium sp. WSM4898. The sequence continues at coordinate 165,074 of NZ_JARTVQ010000004.1, forward strand.
CGAACCGAGAAAAATCGACCCCAGCGTCCCTTGCTTCCTAACCTGCTGCTTTCCCAAACCCTTTCAGTCCGGCTCCCTTCCCCAACTCGCAATCTACCGTCCCTCGCGACCTTCGCGCCAAAATGGGGAAAGGGTCAGCCCTCAAAGCCGTATGCCTCCGGCGAAGGGCCTGGATCGCGGCCGGGCGGCCTGACGAACTCGTCCTTGACCCTGATGCCCCGGTAAATCGTCGTGCCGCTTTTCGCCTTCCAGAAGCGCTTCATCGCGCCGTCAGGCGATCGCCATGTCAGCCGGGTGTAGTCGGGAAGCTTGCGCGAGAACGTAGAGGCTTTGAACTCGGCCGCACCCTCGCGGACTGCCCAGTTGGCGTAGCCGAGATGCAAATCGCCGGGCGAGATCTCGTCATCCTCCTTGCCAGTCACGATGCAGGTGTTGCGCAGGAAGGCGCCGATCGGATCGCTCTCCTCCCGATATTCGCGGGTCGCGGCGAGCACGCTTTCCGGTGGTCGCAACCCATAGTTCAGGTAGTCCAGCGTTCCCCGTACCAGCCAGGCGAAGACGCCGTCGGCTTCGGCGCGCAGCTTCTTGGGCAAATCACGATCGATCCTGTCCTTCGAGATCTGGACTTCCCACGGCACGAGGTAGACGCGGCGCCAGATGCCGTCGGAGGTATCGTCGATGCGCGGCTTGTGGTTGCCCGAAAGCAGGATCTTGAACTGCGGCACCACTTCGAAGAAATCCTGGTGCAGCCGCCGCACCGCGATCTTCTCGCCGCCGGTCAGCGTCTTTATCAGCGCGTCCTTGAGCTTTACGCCCATTTCGGGTTCCGATGCCGCGACCAGCCGTGCCCCCGGCAGGCGCGCGAGGTCTGGCGTGGCCTCATTGCCCCCTCGCCTGGTGTCGCCGGCGAAACTGTCGATCGACAGCGTCACGGCGAAATCGCCGAAGATCGAGCAGAGCAAGTCGACGAAGGTCGACTTGCCGTTCGAACCGGCGCCGTAGAAGAACACCAGGCATTGCTCGACGGTGAGGCCGAGAAGGCAATAGCCGGCAAAGCGTTGCAGAAAGCCCCTGATCTCGGGATCCGGCTGCACTTCATTCAGGAAGGCGTCGAACACCGGAGCCGCAGCTTGCGGCCGATACTCGGCTTCGCCGCTCTTCGAAATCAGGTCGACGGGATTGTGAACATCGAGGCGCGCCTGCCACTCATAAACAGGGTCCTGCGGATCCGACTCCTCATGCTCCATCCGCACAAACCGGAGCGTGCCGGAGCGGCAGTTGAAGGCGTAGACATCCCTGTTGAGGTCGCCCACCATTCGGGCCACATGCGGCAGCGCCTCCTTCATCATGTTGTCCAGCTTCGACGAACCGGCCGAGCTCTTCGCATGACGATGCCGTGACGATTTCCTCGCATTGGCACTCTTCCGCGCCTCATCGGCCGCGTCGATGATGTCTTCCAACTCCATCAACCGGCCGAGCTTCCGGGCGTCCCAGTCCTTCTTCGGCGCGCCCAAGCGCTTGCGCTCCAGGCGAGCGTTCCGGCCGGCCTCCAGGGCCCTCTCCTCATCTTCGGTCGCGCTCAGCAGCGCGGCCTCGGCCGAGATCAATTCGGCGGTTTTCTGCGCCAGCGGCCGGACCACCGACCCATCTTCATCCTCTTTCCACCGCGTGCCATCGAAGCCATGCCAGCCGACGCGCGCCACATGCAGCACGCGCGAGCCGTGGCGGATCAGAAAACGGCGCCCATTGCCGATATCCGTTTCCGGTTCCGAGGCGCAGTCGCTCAGCACCGACTGCTCGTCGGGCTGTTCGGGAAGCTGCCGCCGCGTTTCACCCGCGCCAGGCAAGGGGGATCGGGGCTCATTGGCATAGGCGGCCGCCTGGCGCTGAGCTTCCTCAAGCACGGCGGCCACCTGGTCCGGCATAACGGGCTTCTTGCTGCTCACGCCACCCTCTTCGCGGCTTCGGCAGCCATGGAGGCGAAATCGCAGCCAGGCCGCGGCCATACGATCGGGATCGCCCTGCCTGGCCGCGCATGCCGGGCACGGGCGCGCGCCATCGCCGCCGCGGTCATAACGCGCTCGGAGTCGCCATCGGCGAGCAGCACCAGCTCAGTGACCTGTTCGCCCACCCACATGGCGTCCTCGGGGTCCTGACCAGGTCGAGGAATCGGGCCGGCAATCATCAGCGGTCGCGGCACGCCTTTCGAATCCGGCTTCTTCAATTCCGGATGGGCGAACCGCGAGGCGGGAACGGCCGGGCCGGCAAGATTGCCGAGATCGCCCGCGGCGAAATAGAACGTGTCCTCGCGCCAGTTCTCCCAGCAGGCGAATGCCGCCCCGTTCTCGATCCCCTCCCCACCGACCCACCGTGCGGCGGAAGGATCGCCGAAAAGCGGGATCAACCCGCCCTTCTTCGTGCCGCGCATTTTCTTGGTCGGCAGGGGCTCGCCGGTCGCCAGATCGGTGAGCAGCGGCCGGAACTTCGGCGGCCGCGCCAGATCGATCCAGGTGATGTGGCAACCGATCGCATCCAGGTCGGCATTGATGAAGGGCGCGACCATCGCCGGCCCAGAATGGAGCTTACTCGGCCGACCGCGCTGATCGTTGCCGTGCCAGTAGGCCAGCTCCGATGCGTAGCGCAGCCATTGCGAGGCGCCAATGCGGCCGCAGCCGCGTGCCTCGAGATAGTCGAGGACCAGCCTCCCAAATCGGCCGACGCGTGCCGCGGCTTCGTAGATGGACCTGGCCTTTTGCCGCTCCCTTTCGCGATAGTCGAGCTGCCGCCCGACACGTTCAGCCGCCTGCGCTTCATTCAGCCGCCGGCGCTCTTCAAGGCGGCTGCGGCGAGCGGTGGCTTCGGCCGCGTGTTCCTGGCTCACGTCGCAGGGGATCGGCTGCTGGAGCACAATGGAGCACGCCTCCAGCAAGGCCGCGCGACCATGCAGGTCGAGGCCTTCGCAATGGGCAGCCATGCCGATGCCGTCATTTCCGCCAGCACCGCCGGCCCGGCAGTTCCATTTGTTCTTGGCGGTGTTGAACGCAAAGGTGTCCGTGCCGCCGCAATGCGGGCAAGGCTGCGGGTGCTCGTGCCGGCGGCCGGTGAATTTCAGGCCGAGCCGTTTGGCGGCGGCGTCGATCGAGACGGCGCGCGCCTCCTCGACGAACTGTTCAATGACGAAGCCACCAGACTGCATGCTCAAAACAGCGGCTCCTGTTACTCTTTTCCGATCCCCTCGCCGCCACGCGAGAACGTGCCTTCCTCCGCGGCAAGCGCCCGCAACTGCCGCGCGGATAGCCCCAGCCGCGCCCGCACCTGCTCGAGGCTCTGGCCCATTTCGAACAGCAGCCGCACGCCCTCGGCCTGCATCGGCACAGGCAGCTTGAAGAGCGTCGCCGCGTCGATGCTGCCGGGCGTTCCGAAGATCGCTTTTGCAGGTCTATCCAGCATCGCAGGTGCTCCCCGTTTCAGTGCTCGTCCCGTGAAACATCGCGCCGGCATAACGTCGCGGCGGCAGATAGAAGGCGCGGAAGGAAAGCCTCAGCCAGTCGCACACCGCGATGACCTTGGGTGCCGAGACGCTCTGGCCGTTGCAGATGCGCGAAAGGTCGGAAGCGCTTACCCCGATGTCTGCGGCGCAGACGCGCCAGCCGCGGCCGTCCTCATTGAGCTTCGCCCGCAACAGCTTGCCGAGTTCGCGATAGTCATAGGCAGCGAGCCTGACCATGCCTGACCTCCTTTTTCAGAAACAGCGCCGGCTCCTCGCCGATCCAGGCGCAGAGCGCGAGGAACTCGTCGAGGCCAGGATCTCGGCCGCGCGCGGCGCGAAACACCGCATCGACCTCGACGTCGGCTTCCTTCGCCACACGCGTCGGCGACTTGCCGCGATGGATGCGCCGGGCTTCTAGGAACGCGAAGAGCGTGAAATCCACCGGCGCATTCCGGCTTTTGCGGCCATTCGCCGCCGCTTTGATCGAGGAGGCGCGGCTCATCGCGGCACCTCCTCGCCACTGCCGGTCCCGGCTTGGGAGGATGCGGGATCGGCAAGGATCTCGGGACCGAAGAGGTCCGGCCGCTGCGCATGGCGCGAGATGCCGGTGGCGCGCTCGATGTCAAGTACGCGTTCGGCCGGCACCCGCTTCCACGAGTAGAAAGCCTGGTGACGGATGCCGAGATGCAAGGCAAGCGCACCCAATCCGCCAACCTTGGCGGCTGCGATTCTGACGATTTCGATCATGGCCTGATGGTAGGTATTACCTACCTACTATGTCAACAGGCAATTGCTTGCAAAAAAGTAAGTAATAATTACTATGCTGCGGCATGATCGCGACCATACGCACCGACTCGACAACCCTCGGCCAGCGCCTGCGCCAGGCGCGGGAGGCTGCCGGCCTGACGCAGAACGACGTCGCTGACCATTTCGGCATCAAGCGGGTCTCGGTCACCCAATGGGAGGCGGACACCACCCGCCCCTCCATGGAGCGGCTGCCCGAGCTTGCCGCGCTGCTCAAGACCGATGTCGCCTGGCTGCTCGACGCCTCCGGCGCCGCACCTGTGCCGATTGTGCGCGAGCCGAAGCCGAGAGCGGCGCGAACGCCGATCATTCCCGGGGACGAGCTGGTCGGCGGTCGCGACCTGCCGATCTACGCCGCGGCGATGGGCGGCGAAGGCCACATGATCGTCACCTTCGAGGCGATCGACTGGGTGAAGCGGCCGGCGGTGCTGCAGAATGTTCGCGGCGGCTACGGCATCCTGGTGCGCGGCGAATCCATGATCCCGGCCTATTGGCCCGGCGACACCGCGCTGGTGAACCCTCATCTGCAGCCGGCGCGGGATTCCGACGCGGTGTTCTTCCACACGCCGCCCAAGGAGCGCGGCGATGAGGAAGCGATCATCAAACGCCTGCTCGGCATGAACGATCGCGAATGGACGCTGGAGCAATACCGGCCGGCGAAGACGTTTACCGAGAGCCGCGTCGACTGGCCGATCTGCCATCGGGTAGTCGGGAAGTACAATGCTCGGTGACGTGCGTCTGGCTTGCCGAGCAGGAAATACCCGAACAGACGCTGGCCGAGGCAAATAGCGGCCCAACCCCCAAAAATGCAACGATCAACGATCCCGCAATGCTGCAGCTATGGCTAGGGTAATCGTGCAGGGGTGATTTCGGTTTGATTGACGGAGAGCCCTCCATTGTGCTTACCGGCGCAACTCACTCACTAGGCGGTTTAATGCTGCCCGCATGCGCTACAAGCGCCACGAGCTCATCGTGAACTGTTCGCCAGCCCTGATTCATGACGCGATCCCAGTCATTATTAACAATACTTAGAACGTACCTGTCTTCCATACTGTTATTTTCTCTATCCATAAATGACTTGAAAGCGACTTTATCGCTGTTTATGTCGACAAATCTCGAAAATATATTTTCAACATTCAAAGTGTATGGTCGATTTCCATATCTGCGGTCACCGTCGATGTCGATCGACAGGTTGTCAGGAATGTTCGCCAGAGCGTCACGCCAACTAGGGTCACCGTCCTTGTAATATGAGATAGCTAGCGGCAGCAATATTGATAGGTCAATTGCCTGCTTGTGAGGCCAAGCGATAGCGGCATTTTCAACTAAGGTCAGAACTCTCTTGATATCTCTTGCTTTCAATTTGTAGGCGTCAAAGGTTAAATGCAAAAATCTTGCAACGTCGTCGCCTGGAGCGCGCAAATGATAATCCGTTATTGTCCGCGCATTGACCGCCACAAATTGCGAAATATCGGGATCCGACAACTGGTAAGTAATTTCAAAGAACCTCTTCAGGTATTTGAAGCCGTTGAATCCGGCACCATACATCCCCGCTATACTGTGCCTGAGTTGGTCGGAATTGGTGGCAAAAACGAAAGCGATGTTCGGCGCGCCGAACAAATGTTTCACCCGTTCCAGTAGTGCCACAGCGTATGATGGTCGGCACCGATCGAGCTCGTCAACGATGACATAGAAGGGCAAGGGCCTCTCGCTGCCGATTGCCGCGACAGCATTGGTCAAACGCGTCTGGAAGTCATCGGCGGCTTTGCGCTTTTCGTTAAATTGGTCGATCACCTTTTGCGTGCCTTGATCAATCACGCTCTCGATTTCGATTGTAACCTTCTCGGTGCCCGACCTAACGAGCTCTCCGATTAAATTTGGGGCGTCTGCATCTCCCCCAATCTCCGGATCGCTCTTCAAAAGTTCATCGATTTCTTCGCCGACGTATTTCCGGACGACCGTCTTTGCTACCCCCGATACAACTCGGCCAAGAACGGGAACAGCACCTCGTTTAACCCCCTTCCACGCGCTCTGAATCTCACTGTCTTTCTTGACGAAAGGGGCAATCGCCTCGTCGATTGCGGCTAGCACCGCGACGAAAGGATCATCAAGGTAATCATCCCGCCATGCATTGACCCTCGCAACCACGTGGCCGGAATTATGAAGTTGTTGCGCAAGGCGTTCCACGAAGAACGTCTTGCCCGCTCCCCAGTCGGCATCAATGTTGATCGCAAATGACCCGCGTGCACCTTCCTGCAATCTAGTTCGCACCTGCCCTGCTATGAACTTTTCCAAGAAATCAGCATCGCCTCGCCGATTAAGAAGATCCCGACTCCAGATCTCGTCCAGCTTGCTCAAAATCGTCCCCTTGTTGTTTGTATTGACTGACTTACCGACTTCGCTGTCGTTAGCGCTTCGATCTCCGCCATCCGGCTGCAGCAGCCTCCGCTTCCGAGCAGAACCACCTCTCGCCTTTCGCCTGGTTGATGATCGTCACGCTGTAATATTTCTGCCCGGGCAGATGGTAGATCCGCTCGCCTTCCGCCGAAATGTTACCCTTAATGGTGCAACCGGCGCTGCCGCTGCCGAGCGCGAATGTTGGCGTCGCCGGCGCCTGCGGGTCATCGCTGTGCTGCGCCCGCCAGTCCCAAGGCGACTGGAAGTTACCGACCCATAGGCCCAGCTTTGCAGCCTGTGCCTTGGCCTGCTGTGCCGCATAGGCGCCGTCGCTGTATTTCGGCCAGTCCAGCGACTGCCCGTGCTCGACCATCCAGGCAGCGACATCGGTCCCGTCAGCCCGTGTGCAATTGCCTACGAAGCGCCCATAGCGGTCCCAGGTCACAAATGCGCATTGCACCGGCCTGGAGGCCGCCAGGAATTTGTCCAGCGCCTCGGCGGAGCGGCGGCCGCAGGGATATTCAAAGCCTTTGGCATCGTCGCAATATTGCCGGCTCTCGGGCGCGTCGACGCCGTTGAGGCGTACGCGCTGGCCGTGGATCTCGATCGTGTCGCCGTCGATCACCGAGGCGATGCCGGCGACTGACACCGGCCGCGGCTTGAAGATGTTCTGCAGGTTGATTTCCGGCAGCGATCCGCTGTTGTGCATGACGAATTGCGTGACCAACGCAGAAAACGCAGCCACAGTCACGAGCACAAGACAAAGCGGCACGCTTGCCCATCGCCTGGCGCGCGAGCGCTTGGAGCCTGCGCGCCCTCGCCACTGGCTGGAGCGATTGTCGTGACGAGACTTGTCAATGCCGATCACGGCGCGCCGCCCGGGCGGCTCTCGGCCGAGCGGCCGCCGCAGCGCGACCCATCCGCCGCCCTGCTTTCGTCCGTCGGACAATTGCCAGTGTAGCCGCCTCCGCCTGATGCAGACGATCTATAGCGTTGGATCAGAGCCACGCTGCGTTGCCCGTCGCCTTCAATATGGGTGTTGTTGCTGTTCGGATTGAACGGATCGACCGTTTGCAGAAGCGAATTGGTGTTGTTTGCGTCGCCGGACGCAAGCGTCATCGTATCGTAATTGTTCAAATAGTCGGCAGCACAGCCTGACAACAGCACCACACTCGCTGCGGCAAAATACGATAGCAAATCCACTGAGGCATCCCCCGACACCGGCTGGCATAATGCTCCATGTGCATTTTGTTGTCGAATCCCGCTTTGACGGCTTGCCATTCGCGCCAGGCTAAGCAACGTTGGCAGCGGGTCGGACATATTGGGGGGACTATGAAGCGGTTTGCTTTGACCGTCGCTGCTTTCGTTTGCATCGCGGGCTGCGCCACGCCACCGGACAAAATAGCAGGCGTGCCGAATGCTGGCCCTTGCACTCAGGCGGACAAAGAGCGTCTGGCGGTTCTGACCAATCAGCAGAACAAGGCAGCAACCGGCGATGCTCTGGGTGTGTTCCTTATCGGCGTCCCGGTCTCGTCTATGTCTGGTGGCGACCACGAAACCGAAATAGCCGTTCTGAAGGGACGCTGCGGACCGCCTAAGACGTGATTGCGATGGAGCACCGAAATGCCTGTGACCAGCGGTTCAGGTAATCCGAAATGGACCCGTGACGAGACTTTGCTGGCCCTGGACTTGCTCTATCGCCACGGGAAGCCAATCGACAAAAACCATGCCGACGCTGCCGAGCTATCGCGGCTTCTGCGGGCGGCGCGCATCTACCCCGAAACAAATCGAAAGGAGAGTTTTCGCAACGCCGATGGCGTAGCGTTGAAAACTCAGAACTTGTTTTCTGCGCTCAATCCCGAGCGGAGGCTAAGTTCGTCCGATATGGATAGAAAAGTCGTTGTCGAGTTTCCAACTGTACGAAAGTTGGACCTAGCGCAGATAGCCAATGCAATTCGACAAGCGTTATCTGACGAGGCGGCGACTGTGCTCGTTCGAGATGACGAGTTTGAAGTTACTGAGGGTAAGGTGCTGGCCGCCCGCCATCGGCAGAGAGATGGAAGATTGCGAGAAAAGCTAATCGAAGCGCGCCGCGCAAACGGACTCAGATGCGAAATCTGCGACTTCGCCGTGAACGCAAATGCTCCTCGGGCCGCCGAAAGTCTTTTTGAGGGCCACCACACCATCCCACTGGCCGCGGCCGAGGGGGAGCGAACCACCCGCCTCTCGGACATGGCGCTTTTGTGCGCCTGCTGTCATCGCTTCATTCATCGGCTGATCGTAGATAACAAGCGTTGGGTGGGAATTCCGGAGGCGGCAGAGGCACGGAAAGCCTTGGTTTAGGTAACAAGGGAGTGCTGGTGAACTCCAAGGTGATCGGCAACGCGGCGCCTCCTTTGAGACAGGATAAAGGAGACATCGGGTCTAGAGACCGCCAGTTAACCTCCTCGGTTATCCACCGGCCGACTTCAGAACCACTGCACCGTGATGTTTTCGCAACAGCAATCCGGCGCGCTGTGCGGTATATATCGAGTCAACGTTAAATAGCGGTGGGACAAACATGAAATCTCTTTTGCTTGCTTGCGTATTCGGCCTTGCTGTCTGCGGCCCTGTTATGGCGGCCGATATCGTAGAACCGGCTGTGACAAGCGAATGGACATGGCAGGGCGCCTATGCCGGTGCCTTCGGAGCCGGAACGCTCGAGCACTATAACATCCGCGAGCCCGACATCGGCAGCGTGACGCACAACGTAGGCTCGCCGACGATCGGCGGTTTTGTCGGCTACAACTTCCAGTCGGGCAACATCGTCTACGGCGTTGAAGGCGAGTTGGGCTACCGGTTCAAGAAGGGCCACTTCCACGACGTGCCAGGCCCTGGCGACCTCGACGAGTCGCTCGGTCTCTTCGGCTCGCTCAAGGGCCGCGTGGGCATGGACCTGGGCGGATACCTGCCCTATCTGACGGCGGGTGTAACGGTGTCGGACTTGAAAACCGACGCGGTCGGCTTTGCGGAACGGGACGGAACGATCGTTGGCGGGATTGTCGGGGCCGGCATCGACGTGCCGCTGACCAACAACGTCTTCCTGCGCGGCGAGTACGACTTTTCCTTCTTCGGCAAGAAGAGCTTCGATTATTGCGGCGGCGGTTGCGTGCTGGAGCACAAGGTACAGGCTCACGACTTCCGCGTCGGCATCGGCCTGAAGTTCTAGCCGTAGCAAGCGAGTTGAGTTTAGAACGCCGGCATCGCCCGGCGTTCTTCGTTTTAACGGCCCGGGCTCAAGTGGCTTGGCCGTCGCGGCCGCTAATCGATCAGCTTCACAAGGCTCGCCGGACAACGTGAAATACGAATACACGGTCATCGACAATCGGATCGTGGTCGTGGACCTCGAAAGCTATACGATCGTCAAAGTTCTCGACTGACGGGTGCATCCTGGCGGGAGCGCCGCTCCGGTGCCCCGTCAGCGCAAGAGGACGGTTCTCAGCGAGCTGAAAACGTCTGACAAGAGAAGCGGGTCCTCGCGGGGATTGGAGAGCTCAAATCCACGCGCTTTGTTCAGCGATAGGTGCACGTTTCTGAAACCCACTTTCGCGAAAGTCGAGCAATTCCTGATACACCTCAAGGTGCCCGGCAAAATTGCGCGCCATAAACCGCACTAGCGCGGGGTTGTTCAGCAATTTGTCAATATAACCGATAACGGCGATCAGGTTGAGCACTGTTGCGCCATGGGTGCTGGCGGCGCTCAGATATTCATGGCTGACCTTGGCCAGGTCAGTTTGCATGTCAGCCAATTGCGTCGGGGAGATGCCCTCATATTGCTTTCTGGGCGCAAAGGGATCGGTGAGCTGCGATCGTGGTGTGAGCGCGATCAACACTCTCGCCACCCGAAATTGCACCCGGTCCAACGCTAGCATGAGACGCACGATTTCAACCTGCCGGCTCGGCACGACCTCTCGCAACAAGGGGAAAATCTTCAAGGGGGCGCCGAAATCGTTCAGGAGGTCGAGAGCCTCGAGACAGACACCGCCGACAAGCTGCGGCTCGGCTGTGCACAACGAGGCTTGCTGATCCTCAGAACGGGAATTCGGTCCGCCGCTTGGCGAACCGTGCGTCAAGATAGAAGGCAGCGTTGCGAGATCATGCGCCTGCAGCAAGGCGCGGAACGACGCGTTGGCCAGGATCTGACCGGTGGCATTGACGACGACTTGCAGTTGATGCCGCGCTGCGACGGCTTCTCTGATGAAATCCTGCATCCGATCGAATTGGCGTTCATAGGTCCGCAAGAATGCCGGGCCACGCAATGGATTCTGCGGCGCCTGCAAATTGCTCGTCAGACGGGTGGCATGCCGGTTGTTCTCGACGACGCGATGAAGCTCGGCCCTGGTTACTGTCACGGGATCGCCGAGATCGATTTTCGTCTCGCCATCTCCACGACAGGATCGAGCGAAGCGAAGAGGAAGGCATCAAGGCGCACGCCGTTGTTCGCGTTGAGCATGCGAAGGGCGGATTGCGCTTGATGCGCGGGCGCAATGAGGAAGTCACGAACAGTTTGATGATCAGGCTCCATTCTGATCAAAATCGTCACATCTGGCCCCACGAGACCGCGATTCCAAAATATCCAGCGTGGATAACCGGTGACGATAATCCGATAGCGCGCGATCCATATCGCGATGGAGAATTCGTCATTGACGCGCAAAAGCTTTGTTTTGGGATCGTACAGTGCCGAACCACCGACCTTGTCAATGTTCGACATCAATTCCTCGACGACTTGCTGCCGGATCTGTTTGAGCCGGTTGCTGACATCGAGTTTCCGATAGTTCGCCGAGGCGTCGTATCCGATCAACTGGTAGGCGGCCTTCATGCTTCCAAATCGGTGCGCGTAGATGGAGGCTGAATGACAGAAGGGGGCGGCGTCGATGATTGGGCTCGACAGCTTCCCCCGCTCTTTCAAGAGCTTGGTCAGATCGGCAAGCAGCTCCTCATCGGGCTTAAGGTAAGCGCGCGCGCGCCTGATAGCTTGCGCACGATCGAAAAGCGCCCGGGTCACGAGCGGCTCGATGACAGCGTCGGCGCGAACAAATGCGCTTGGCCGATTTCTTACCCGGTCGTGTAGAAGCCTATGGGATATTCGATTCCAGACATTGTTGCCGATGTACTTCTCGCTCGTCAGTATCGTGCCCACGCATGCTTTGGTCCATGGTCGGCCGCGTTCAGTAACCAGGCCGCGAGCGTTCAATGCGGTCGCAATTTCGGCTTCCGTTTTTCCCTTCGTCACGAATTGATTGAACATCCATCGTACGGTGGAGACCTCCTCTTTCGGCCCCGGCACTAGAATGACGCGATCGCTTGCCAGCCCTTTTCGCTCGTTGCGATGAAGCATCGCCTTGGGATTTCCGGAGCCATCAACAAGAAGGCGCCTGAAGCCATAGCCGGCGGGGCCACCGCCGCTGAAACCCAGTTTGACGATGCGGCTTTGACCGGCGAAGACCCTGTTCGACAGCATGCGGCTGTACTCCGCGGCCATGCTGCGTTTGATCGCCTTCAGAACGTCGGACCCGATGCTCCCATCGTTGATGAATAGCTCGGCGCAGAACTCGATCCGCACTCCGGCTATCTGGCACCGGTACTCATAGGTGGCGCTTTCATCGGTATTCTGGAAGCGCCCCCAACGGCTCACATCGTAGACAACGACGGTTTCGAAGTCGGCTCGCCGGCTTTCCACATCTTCCAACAGTTGCTGCAAGCCTGGGCGTCCCACGAGGCTGAGGCCACTTCGCCCGGGATCTTCATAGGTCGCAACAATGTCATAACCCATGACGCTCGCATAATTGCGGATCGCATCTCTCTGGTTGTCGATCGAGTAGATCTGCCTGTCTGTGGACATGCGCAGATACTGGGCCGCACGGATCCTTGGCCTCCCTGCAGGAGGCCTGTCAGTGGCCGGAAACTTGTCCATCGCCTTGCACCGTCGTGCGGGTGTTCTAAGCTAGGGGCCGGCCGCCGCGCGGCAAGAGGAAACGATGCGCCAGTACATCGGGTTGATCCACAAAGAAGACGCCAGCGATTACGGAGTGTCCTTTCCTGACTTCCCCGGCGTCGTCACCGGCCGGCAGGACAATTGCCGGAGTGCGTCGGCTCGCCGAGGAGGCGCTCGCCTTTCACATCGAGGGGCTCATAGAAGACGGCGTATCGATTCCGGAGCCGACGCCGCTCGAACAGGTAGCGAAAACCGACGTACTCGCCACTTTCTCGGTGCCTCTGAAGCCTGCGACACGGTCAGCAGGTCGGCCGAGAAGAAGGTCGCATGTCTCTCGGCTTCGCTGAGCCCGTCCCGTCGCACTGCACGCAACGCACGCTCACGCCGGGACATCTGTGTTGATGCGTTCCTGCCGGGCAGCAATGGCCGTTCGAGCTGCGCCATCTCGGACATTCGAACATCGTGCCGGTGCCGCCGCACCCTTGGCACTCGCCTTCGCAAAACGCCAGTTCCATGTTACCCGACCCACCGGCGTTGCAACGCCGCAAACCCAGTCGGCTGGCCCCCGCTAGCCGTCTGCAAACATTACGATAGGGCAATTAAGGTTTTTCTAAAGCAGGGGTGGCTTACAGCCATTGTCTGCCCGCTGGGTTGACCGACACTGGCACGTCGCCCGACGCGCGGATGCAAATGTCACCGCGGCCTTGCCATTATCTTAGTGATTGCTAAATTCATCACGGCTAAACTTCCATTTCTCTGTCCGGGATCGTCGGATGAATTTCCTGAGTCATGTTTTCTCCGGCCTGTGGGCAGCCGGAGTGTCGGCGATGGTCTGGCAGGTATGGAAGCGCCCGTCGCCGCCGCTTTCCGAAACCGAGCAGGAACGCGATTTGCGGGAATGGCTGGAAGGGCAAATGTAGCTCCCGCATCTTTCCTGTTTGGAAAGCATCCTGTTCAACAGCCGGGAAACCATGACTCAGTTCGTGAGCGGGCTCCGCCGCGGTTCCGCCGCAATGCGAGCCCACTTCGGCCAGGTACGCCCCTGTTTTAGTTGGTCTTTGGGGCTTGAAGGAGTTCTGGAGATGATGATCAAGAAGGTTTTTGTGGCGGTGCTGATGACCGCGGCACTTGCCGGATGCGAGACCCAAACGGAGGGCCAGCAGCGTGCCACCACCGGCGCGCTGATCGGCGGCGCCGGCGGCGCGCTCGTCGGCCAGGCAATCGGCGGCAACACCAAGTCGACGGTGATCGGTGCGGCGAGCGGAGCGCTGCTCGGCGCCGTCGTCGGCAGCGCCACGACCCCGCAGCGCCGCGGCGAGCAGCTCTGCCGCTATCGGGACCGCTACGGCCAGATCTACACCGCGCCCTGCGACGATCGCTATTACAACGGCGACTATTGATCCTTTGAGTGACTGGGAGACGGCGTTTTCTGCGCCGGCTCCCCCCCCGTCATCCTTTTGTACGCTTCTCGATGTAAAATCGTCTCTGCGGCGGGCTGCAGAGGAGGTCGAGATGACGACGACCCTTGCCGGCGCGCTGAAGGACCGTGGCAAGCGCGCGGTGAAACGGCTGATCGGCTACGATTCCCGCAACTGGTTGCGCATTCGCCAAATCGAGGCTTTTACCGCCTTCCTCGAAGCGGCCAATCGCAAATCCCGCGACGTCATCGAAATCTCACCGGGCTGGAACCGCTACTGGCGGGCGATGTGCCCGAACTACCGCTCGGTCGATTTTCCCGAGTTCGACATCTGCCGCGACCGCACCGACGAGCAATTTTCGATTGTCATTGCCGACCAGGTGCTCGAGCACGTGCGGCGGCCGCTCGCGGCCGCCGCCAACATCCATTCAATGACCAAACAGGGCGGCTGGGCAATGGTGGCGACACCGTTCCTGTTCCGGGTGCATGCACGCCCGCATGACTACAACCGCTGGACGCCAGCGGGATTGAAGCAGGTCATGATCGAGGGCGGCTTCGCAGAAGACGACGTGCAGGCCTTCGGCTGGGGCAACAAGGCCTGTGCGAGGGCGCATATCGGCGGGCCGGTGCGGGCCTACGGCCTGTGGCGGGATCTCAGCAACGACGAGGAATACCCGCTGATGGTGTGGGCATTCGCGAAGAAGGCATGAGCAGATCGCGGCTCAGGAGCTGATTGCAGTGCTATCGCCGCTGGAAATCAAATCTTCATCTTAACCAGGCATGCTAACGGGTTCTTAGCGACCCAATGGGTCAGACGAGTTCGACGAGGAAGGCTGTCTAGAGCATAGCGACCGTGTCAGATCCGATGCACCTCGAGGGACTTGAAAACCCTGCCCTCGCCGCCGAAGTCGACCGGCTTCTGGCACGCCGCACGCGCGACATCCGCCTAAACGGGGAGATAAGGAACCGCTTTCGGGCACGTGTCTGGCCGCAAACGGCGAAAATCATTCGCGCTTGGATGACCTGGGTCGCCTTGCTGGACGTGCTAACCCTGGCACTCAACATGCTGATGCTGCCTAGGTCTGTCGCGCACTCCATGCTGCTGCCGGGCGCCATCGTCCCGCCCGTGGCAGTGGCGGTTGTTTTCGCGTGGCGAAAACCGCAGTCGGCCTGGCTGCAAGGAACCTCCCTGATTGCGGGCATGTTCCTCATCCTGCTGTCCGTCGCATTGGTCGGCGTAAGCGCCGGTGGCGAGTTCTATGAACGGCAATTGAATGTCATGCTGTTCGTTGCCATTACCGCCATCATCATCTTCGGTATCCCGCTGGCCTGGACGGTTGCCGTCGCCGGGCTGGCGCTCGGGCTGTATCTTGTGTTTCAGCTGCAGAACCCGGCCATCGGCTTGGGGAGCGCCGTCGCTGCGACACTGTTCTTCGCCAGTGGTATCTTCGCAACCGTCGCCGCGCGACGCATCATGACAATTCTGGCTCAGAAGACCTTCCTGTTTGAACTTCGCGATCGGCGCCGGGTCGCCGAACTGGCCAAAGCGAACCATCGGTTGGAAATGCTGGCAAGGACCGATCCGCTCACCGGCATCGCCAACCGGCGCTGGATGACGGAAACGCTCGGCCGCATCTGGGGAAGCGACAAACGCTGCCTGGACGGTGCCGCAATGCTCATGTGCGACATCGACCACTTCAAGAAACTCAACGATCACCTCGGCCATGCAGAAGGCGACCGCTGTCTGGTCGAGGTCGCCCGCATTATCCAGGAAAACGTCAGGCGCGATCACGATCTCCTGGCCCGCTACGGCGGCGAAGAGTTCCTCGTGCTTTTGCCCGGGGTGACCGAGGAAGAGGCGACCTCGGTGGCCGATCGCATTCGAAAGAGCATTGAGGCCGCAGCCATTCCTAACCCAGGCTCTCGCGTTCGCCGCGTTACCCTCAGCATTGGAGTAGCGGTTCAGAGCGCGGACCAGGCCATCTCACCGGAGCAGCTACAGCGTCACGCCGACGCAGCGCTCTATCTGGCCAAGCAAGCGGGCCGTAACCAGGTGCAACTCCACACGACGGAGTCAACCGGGCACCATACCATTCGGGTCGCACGCTAATTGGCTGCCGCCACGGTCGCCCAAGTGCCGTAGGGCAGTACTGAGGCGCAAGATCATCTGGACGGGGGGAAACGTGATCACGCCCGCTCCGGCGTTGTACGCGCTGCTGGCGTTAGCGACAGCAGCTTTCTGGATCGCTCGATTTGTCTGGCGCTGTTGGCAATAGTGCCCGCGTTCGGTCGATAAGATCTCCGTTGCGCACCTCCCTATGGCGCTTCAGTGAACGCCGGGTATCGTTCCCCTTCATTGTCTTCCCTTGTCGGTTTCCCTTCCTGGTCATCCGGGGTCGACATCATCTCGAGAAGAACGGACCTTTGCCTTCTGCATTGTGAGCGGCAAGAAACACGGCTGCATTTACCTTTGAGGTTCGCGCCTCCAGGAACGACGTGATTTTGGGCTCATCCGGCTCGGGCCAAGCCGCTGTTCTTGAGCTGGTCAGCCGCCAATGTCTGTTCTTGAGCTGGTCAGCCGCCAATGTCCCAAGATAAGCTTCATTGGCTGACGCGACCACTTGGCGGACCCGGCCGCTCTTTCGCCCGGGCGGTGGACAGAGGAGCGTCGGGAACCCGAGCTCCGTTTTGCCGTTATTTCCGGTTCGGCGGGCCAGCTTTTCCCGCTTGCATTGAGGGACGAAGTCGCTGAGGGGGACTTCTTCCGGGCGGAGGAGACAGGCACCGAGCGGGTATCCACGGGCAGCGAAGGCCTCGACGACATCTTAGGGGGCGGACTCGATCCCGATAGGATGTATCTCTACGAAGGCCGCCCCGGCACCGGCAAAACGACAATCGCGCTACAATTCCTTCTCCAGGGCGTACGGCTTGGCGAGCGCGTCCTCTACGTCACCCTGTCAGAGACGCGGCGCGAGTTGGCGCTGGTCGCCAAGAGGCATGGCTGGAACCTGGACGGAATCGAGGTTTTCGAGCTGGTCCCGCCCGAGACGTCTCTCGATCCCGAACGGGAACTGACGATTCTCCATCCGGCCGAAGTCGAGCTTAGCGAAACGACAAACCTTGTGTTCGAGAAGGTTGCGGCGCTGAATCCCTCGCGGGTAGTCTTTGACAGCCTTTCGGAGTTGCGTCTGCTGGCACAGAACTCGTTGCGGTATCGACGCCAGGTTCTTGCCCTCAAACACTTTTTCACCGCGCGACGCTGCACGGTAGTGCTGCTGGACGACCTATCATCGGCGGACACCGATCTGCAGCTTCACTCGATCTGCCATGGCGTGATCAACCTTGAGCAGCTCGCCTTGGATTATGGGGCCGAGCGCCGTCGCATCCGCGTTATGAAAATGCGCGGTATTCAGTTCCGCGGCGGCTTCCATGACTTCACGATCGTCAAGGGCGGACTCAGAATCTTCCCGCGGCTCATTGCAGCCGAGCACCACAGCAAGTTTGCGGGAGATGCTACTCCGAGCGGCAACGCCGAACTCGACAACCTGCTTGGCGGTGGAATTGAGCGGGGAACCAATGCCCTGTTCATCGGCGCCGCCGGGGTGGGGAAATCGTCACTGGCTTTGACATTCGCGCTGGCTGCGGCGGGCCGTGGCGAGCACGCGGTCTACTTTGCTTTTGATGAGGGCCGGGGCACAATAGAGGCGCGAGCGCAAACGTTGGGGATGCCGCTGGATGAGGCTCTGGCCGCCGGAAATATACGGCTCCAACAGATCGACCCGGCTGAGCTGTCCCCGGGCGAATTCGCCGCGGGCGTACGGGCGAGCGTCGAGCGCGACGGTGCCCGGATAATCGTGATCGACAGCTTGAACGGCTATCTCAATGCGATGCCCGATGAGCGGTTCTTGATCCTGCAGATGCACGAGTTGCTGACCTATCTCGGACAGCAGGGGGTAACGACCATCTTGATACTTGCTCAGCATGGCCTGGTTGGCCCGATGGATACTCCCCTCGACATTAGCTATCTCAGCGACGCGGTGCTCATGCTGCGCTATTTCGAATTCGGCGGGTCGGTCCGGCGGGCACTTTCGGTGGTCAAAAAGCGGAGCGGCAATCACGAGCATACCATCCGTGAGTTCCAGCTGACTCCGGCGGGCATTGCGCTCGGTCCGCCGCTGACGCAATTCTCCGGTATTTTCTCGGGCACACCGATCTACAATAGCGATCAGGAGCTGCCAACGGTGCGCGCTGCCAGGGATGACGCCTAGTATGGAGGGCAGCGTCGTGCTTGTGCTGGCTCCGATCGGGCGAGATGGCCCTGCAGCAGTCGAAATTCTATCGCGCATCGGAATTGCAGCGATCGTGTGTGCCGACTTTACCTCGTTGGTCACACGTTTAGGACCGCAATGCCTTGCCGTGATCGCCACAGAGGAAGGCCTGTTTGGCCGGGACATTGCCAAGTTGATCAGCTGGACAAAGAACCAGCCTGTCTGGTCAGACCTGCCTTTCATCATTCTCACGAGCCACCTGGCTCACCAACGGGCCGCCACTTGGCGAGCCGAACTTGTTTCATCGCTCGGCAATGTTACGCTGCTGGAACGCCCTGTCGAGACGATTACTCTCACGAGTTCCACGCGAGCAGCGCTGCGCGGGCGTCAGCGCCAGTATGACCTTCGAAGGCTGCTAAGCGAACTGGAGCATGGAAATGAACGCTTCCGGTTGATCGTGGAAAACGCCCGCGACTATGCGATCATTCTCAGCGATCCGGACGACACCATCACCGACTGGCTGCCGGGCGCGGCGGCCGTGTTCGGCTGGAGCGCAGAAGAAATGATTGGCAGGCCAACCTCCTCCATCTTTACGCCCGAGGACCAGGCAAATGGCGTGCCGGAGCATGAACTCAGCCGCGCTCGCTCCGAGGGCGTCGCTCCCAATATCCGTTGGCATAAGAGCAAGAGTGGGGGGCGCGTTTTTCTTGACGGCCAGACGGTAGCCCTTCGCAATGAGGACGGGACCATCCGAGGGTTTCTGAAGATCGGAAAGGATATAACCGAGCGCAAGCGCAACGAGGAGCGCCAGGCCGTGCTGACCGCCGAGCTACAACATCGCGTCCGCAATGTTCTGGCGACGGTCGCCTCCCTCGTGAAGAGGGGCGACACCGGGGGGACAACGCAGGAGTTTCGAGAGCGGTTAAGCGGTCGGATTGCCGCGTTAGCGCGCACTCAGACCCTGCTTACACGCTGGGCCGGAGAAGGTGTCGTTCTGGATAGCATCGTGCGCGACGAACTGCTGGCACAAGCCGCCGATTCCTCGCGAATTTCGATCGAGGGGCCGCACGTCCTGCTCATGCCCAAAGCCGCTGAAGTGCTGACATTGGCAATCCACGAACTCGCCACAAATGCTGCGAAATATGGCGCTATTGGCGCACCCGGTGGCCAAATCGACGTGCGTTGGGAGCGCAGAGAGCGAAAAGGCCAGGACTGGCTGCAGTTCCACTGGAAAGAAAGCGGTTTGGAGATCTCAACGCGTGGAAACATCCGAAAGGGATTCGGAACAGAGCTGATCACGCGTCGGGTCCCGTTTGAGTTGAAGGGCACGGGCGAGATGCGCCTGACCGCCGGCGGTCTTCATTGCCGCATTGCCCTCCCGCTCAAGCCGAGCGAAAGCGTCCTGCAAACTGACGTGCCGGCCGACCTCCTCAGCGCCAGCGGGAAGAGTCCATGATCGTCGAACTTCTCGCCGGCCGTACAGTGCTGATCGTCGAGGATGATTTTTACTTGGCCGACGATGCACAGCAGATCCTCGAGAATGCCGGGGCGTGCGTCTCCGGTCCCGTTAGCACCGCCCAGGACGCCCGTGCACTCTTGGAAGAAAAGCGACCTGACTGTGCACTGCTGGATGTGAACCTCGGCAGCGGACCCAGCTTCGAATTGGCCTTCGCTTTGAAAGCGAGGAACATACCTTTTGTCTTCCTGACCGGTTACGACGCGGCGATGATTCCGGAAGAGTTCGCAAGCATTCCATGCCTGCAGAAGCCGGTTGAGCCCGCGAAGCTTCTTGCTGCTGTTGCCGCTCTCGGCTCTGAATAGCCCCCCGCGCTTCAACACGCAATGGGGAGTTCAGGCTCGAGGAGCGGCACTGCCCCGTTGGCGTACAGGACAACGGCATCCTCGAACTCTCCGGTGGAAGGATCGCCGGTCCGGCTGAACGCAACCACGCCTGCAGAGCTCGCCGCAAGCTTTTGTGCCAGGCGCAGAGCATGCTCGACGTCCTGGACCTCCACCGCTTCTCCGGGCGTGATTGCCCCTTTAGGCGTCAGCCTGAAACTCTGAACCACAAAATACGTCAGCAATGCCGCCTCCTTAGCCGCGTCAATCTGACTCGGCCTTGAGAACAAAACAAGTACAAACTGAGCGAGCCAGTGCGACAAATCCACAGCCCAAGGCTGCAGCAACCACCTACCTGAGACTTGACAATGTAGGTAGGCAATACCTACTATCCCGTCATTACGAATGGAGAAGGACGTGGAATCAGTCTCTAAAGCGCAGCAGTCCCGCGATCTTTCCGCTCGGCCCGTAGAGCATCAGCACTGCCGCGCAGGCGAGGTCTTCGCTTTTGCCCTCCCAAGCCCGGACGGTTTCTTTGACCTTGCTCCGAATGACCGCGGCAACCGTCGGGTCGTCGAGCTTGACGTCCTCGGCGGCCAGCATCAGCGCCATGGCGCCTTCGTTGATTTCCAGTTTCGGACAGATCCTGGTGCCGGCGATTGCCTGCCCGACATGGGACATAACCGCCATTTGCCCATCGCTGTACGCAAAGGCCGGACCGGGCATGACGAACAGCAACGCAGCAGCTCGCACCAGATTTTTCATCCAATCCCCCCTGCCCGTAGCGCACGGTTTGAACGCTATCACAAGGATGAAGCCGTCGCGAAGCGGCTCGCTGCTATTGCCTTCATTGCCGCCACCCTGTTCTGCGCCGCTGTCACCGTCGGCGCCCTCTGATTTCCGTCCAAGGAGACCCGTCTTGCTCGATAAAGTTCAACGTTCATCGCAAACCCGCCGCGAGTTTCCGGAAGCCGGGTTCGACACCCATCCGCGCTGCTTGGAAATGTCAGAGGCTATGCGCGATCTGTTCGCTGTCGGCGGCGGCGTTCGGCTTGAAGACTTGGTCGGGGCCGGCTTCACCAGCGCCGAAATCATCGAATTTCAGGACAGCGCCGCACGTCTGGCTTTGCTCGCCAGCACCAAGCAGATCACCATCCGCCCGGATCTGCTTGCGGACATGATTGAGAAGGCCCGGCACGCCGCGCCCAATCGGCCACCGCTGCCCGGCGACGCGCAGCCTACACAGAGCCTCATCCTGGCCTGGGGCCAGTATTGTGCGGCTCACGGCGCCCTGCTGCTCGACCCCTGGTCGGGTCAACGCGAACGCTGCATTTCGGTGCTGTCGGGCTATCTCGACCGGCTGCCGATCTTCCCGGCCATTCGCTCGAGCGTTATCAACGCCGTCGAAGCAGCCATGCCGCAGGTGCACCAATGAGGCCCGCAAGCAAGGCGCTTGGCGGCAGACCCGCCATGATCCCAACGTTCAAGCCGGATGGGTCGGCCTTCGACCTCCTCGAACCGAAGGCGTCCGACATCAGCTTCGCCGATATGGCCAACACACTGTCCAAGCTCGCGCGGTTCAATGGTCTCTATCGCTGCCCGGCCTACTCCGTGGCGCAGCATTGCGTGATGGGTGCCGACGCGCTGTTCCGCGAAACCGGCGACGGCTTGGCCGCCGGCTATTTCCTTCTTCATGACGGGCATGAATACGCGCTCGGCGACATCACCAGGCCGGCAGTCGATCTGATCCAGCATCACATCTGCCGACTGGCGACCGACGCGGGATTGGCTGCAGATTTCATCGACCAGCTCGCCCACCGCGCGATCGCGTCGGTCAAGCGCAGCATCGACGTTGCGATCTACGAGGCGGCTGAATTGCCCAACATCGACACAGTGCCGTCCTATGGGCGTCAGATCCGCGACATGGATAATCGCATGCTGGTTGCCGAGGCCGCGGCCCTGTTCGGAGCCAGGCCGAACAGCGCTTGTCTGCCGCGCGTTTCGCTGCCTCCGCCAAAGCTTGTCGGCGCGATCGAGCCATGGGGCGCCATGAAAGCAGAGCATGCCTTCATCGACCGCCTGCAGCGCTATCTTGGTATCGCGGCGCGGAAGTGCTGAACGTACAATTTTCGCCATGAACACCAGCGGCAACGGCACTCCATGAACGGGTCCGATGAGTACACGGAAAACGCGCCGCTGCGGCTGGACATCGCGGCTCGGATTGCTTTTCCTGATGGCTCCATGGGCCCAGCCGGCTTGCGCAAGGAGCGCGACCGCGGGCGGTTAGAGACGGAAATCATCGCCGGCAAGGAATATACCACACTCGCAGCAATCGGGAGAATGAGAAAACTATGCCGCGTCCAAGCAAGGGAATTCGACTCGTCTGGCGGTCCGAGAGCCGAAAGGCCGACGGCAGCCTGCGCAGCAAGGCCGGCTGGTACATCGAGGACGCCGGAAGACGACATCCCACTGGCTGCGGCAAGAGCGAGCTTGTTGAAGCTCAAAGGCAGCTCGCCGACTACGTCAGCGAAAAGCATCAGCCGACGCGCCAGCGCAACCGCGACCCGGACCAAGTAAAGATCGCCGACGTCATCAACGTCTATGCCGAGGACGTCGTCGCGCTCAATCCGTCGCAGAGCTATCGCAAGGAAACGGCCGCGCGCCTGCTCGCCATTCTGACATTCTTCACCGGCACAGTCGCCGACATCTCAGGCGCACTCTGCCGCGAATATGTCAACGGCCCGGCCAAGAAGGGCCGGATCCTGCCGACGCCGGCGATGGCACGCCGGCAGCTGGAGGATCTGCGCGCGGCCATCAACCACTATCACGCCGAAAAATACATCACGGCCGTGCCGAAGATCGTGTTGCCGGCGCGATCGGAGAAGGCCAAGCGCGCGCTGACGCGATCTGAGGCGGCGAGGCTGCTCTGGGCAGCTTGGCAGATGCGGCAGACGTGGAAGGGGCAAGAGAGCGATCGCCGGACCGGCCGGCACGTGGCGCGCTTCATCCTGACCGGGCTCTACACCGGCACGCGATCCGCCGCCATCTGCGGCGCCGCGACACGGCCCACAATGGGGCGCGGCTTCGTCGACCTTGAGCGCGGCGTCTTCTTCAGGCGAGCCGCCGACATGGTCGAGACCAGGAAGCGACAGCCGCCGGTCA
Organism: Mesorhizobium sp. WSM4898; assembly: GCF_029625845.1. Classification (NCBI taxonomy): domain Bacteria; kingdom Pseudomonadati; phylum Pseudomonadota; class Alphaproteobacteria; order Hyphomicrobiales; family Phyllobacteriaceae; genus Mesorhizobium; species Mesorhizobium sp. WSM4898. The sequence goes on from NZ_JARTVQ010000004.1 coordinate 188,422, forward strand.
GGCTGCCGGACCGGCTGCTGGCGCACATGCGCCGCTGGGCGCGCACCCCGGTTGACATCAAGACCAAGGGACGCGGCAAAAGCCGCACGATCGGCCGCATGATCGCGCACGACTTCATCGTCGAATGGGAAGGCGGGCCGGTTCGATCGGTGCGCAAGGCCTTCAAGTCGGCCTGCGAGAGCGCTGGCCTCGGCTGGTACGAGGCGCGGATCGTCAAAGGCGTCGAGACGCAAGTCTTCGTCACAGATGTCACCCCGCACACGCTGCGCCATACCGCTGCGACATGGCTGATGCAGAACGGGGTCGAGCTTTCCAAGGCCGCCGACTTCTGCGGCATGACGGAAGCCGTGCTGCGCAAGCACTACTACCACCATCACCCCGATTTCCAGGCCGACGCCGCCGCCGCGATCACCGCCAAGGCGCCGGCGCCGCGCCAGAAGAGCAACATCGTCCGATCGGGCGTCTCCCACCTGAAACCCACCTGAAACCCCGGAAACAAACGTGAACAAAGGCCCCAAAAACGGCCGATCATTAGTCGCAAAAGCCCGGAATTCCGGGCTTTTTTCTGGCAAGACAGCTTGTTCGGGACGATGGGGTCGCAGGTTCAAATCCTGCCACTCCGACCAGAACGAAATCTCCCGAAAGTCTTTAGTTTCCCTGATTATTCAAACCTTTCGGCTTCGCGCAGAGAACCGTATCGCTGCGTGATGCTTCAAGACGCGACGCGCTTGCCGCATATCAATGCTCAAGCCGAACTGATGATCGCCTACGGCGCCAGGAAGGAAGGGCTTGCCGTCGCGCGCACCGGCTCGGAACGAGCATAACCGTCACGCCTGATGCCGCCATGGTCGATCAGGCGAGCGATCACGGCGCGCCGTGCGTGATACGGCGTCAGCGTGTGGTCGGCATTCGGCAGCGAGACCCTGGTCACGCCGCGAATGCTATCGAGCCGCTCTTCCTCCGAGCCAAAATGGCGGGCGATCTCCTTGAGGCTCAGATCGCCTTCCGAGGTTACGAGGAGGACCCGCACGCCGCGGCCGCATAGGTCGCGCATCCAGCGTTCCACCCGCCGCTGTCCAAGCAGCGCGGCCGGATGCAGCATCGACAATGTGGACTTGATCGCCTCCAGCCCGCGCCGGATGATCAGCCGGGCGCATCGCGAAACGATCCCGCGCCATGCGGGGGCGGCCGGCTCGCGGCTCTCCTGCATGGCGCCAGCGTTCTGCCCGAGCACGGCCTTGGAGGTCTCGTAAGTCTTCCAGACCGCCATCTCCAGCGCGTAGGAACTGTTCCAGGCGAAGCAGAGCGGGTTGATCATGGTCAGCATCCGTACCCGCCGATCGGCCCGCGCGGCGTGAAAAGCCTGAAACGCGCCGGCGCAGGTGCCGACCAGGCCGACCCCGGGGTAGCCGGCTCGCTCCATCCAGTTGATCGCACGACTTACATCATGGCGCGTGCGCCGGTCATAAAGGAACAGGCGCCCTTCCTCGGTCGGATCGCTGAGGCCAAGTCCGGGCAGGTCGACGCGCAGCGAGGCTACGCCTTCCGCCGCCAGGGCTCGCGCCGCTTCCACCGTGCCGCGCGCCCAGCCGACATGCGGCACGCCACCGGCATTGAGGAAGATCACCGGCTCGGCCTCGGTCTGGCGTTCGCGCGGTCGGCAAAGCACACCGCAGATCATCGGCGCCGGTCCGATCAGCACCGGGCTTTCCGTGTAATGCGGACCGTCCAGGATCTGCGACACATCGCGCGGCATGGCCTTTCCCGCTGCCGCTTTGCCGGGCTGGTCGGCGATCCAGGCGGCGCAGCGATCGAGAGCGGCGGCCGGAATCCGGTTGGCGGTCGGGTCGCACATCAAGAGAGGATAGCCATCGAACTCGGCCGTCGCGATCTCCGCAGCGCCCGCCGTGTCGCCGCCGACCTCTTCGGCAGCCAGCGGCTTGCCGTTTGTAAGCACCAGCATCGGCAGGGATGGAAGGCCAGCCGCGGCATGCCGCCAATCGAGCGCCGAGAGATCGGCCAGCGTTTCATGCGAAATTCGGAACCCGGCGGCCTCGCGCCCCTCGGTGAAAACCCCTTCGCCCGCCGAACGGCTGGCCAGCGGCGCGTCGATCATGCGCGACATGGCTGTGACCTCGCGAACATAGGCCTTGCCGGAGGACGGCGGCGCGAGCAGCACGAGACCCGCCACGTCGTCGCGTCCGGCCGCCGCCAGCGGGGCCAGCAGGGCACCAAGCCGGAAGCCGACCAAAATGACGTCCGCCACGCCGCAATCCTGCTTCAGCCGATCGATCGCCGCGCCTATGCTCGCCGTCCACCGTTGCACCTGACCGGGCGTTGAATGATCCTCGGCGGCATTGCCGCAGCCGGGATAGTCGAATTGCAGCGCCGGCAGACCGTTTTCGGCCACCTTGTCAGCCAGAAGCCGCAGGAAACGCCGGCTGCACAGGTCCTCGTGGCCATGGGCCCCGGCGATCACGACACCCCGGCCGCGTCGCCCGGTTCCCCTGCCTTCATGAAGCCAGCCGATCGTGTCGGCGAAGACGACCCCCTTCATGCCACGCTCCCGGCAGGCCGCAACGAACGCATGATCTCCGCCCTGGTCTCTACATTGTCGGCTTGGGCGCATCGTAGGCCACCTCGCGATCGCCATTCAGCGCCGTCACGACGCCGGCCGGAGTGGCAGAGGCCGGCCCATCCAGGCCAATTTCCTTCACCGCGCCCGGCATCAGGTGGAAGCCGTTCTCGCGCGGGAAGAACAGCCCATCCTTGATGGCGACGTGATAGGCGGCGCGCTTGCAAGCGAGCCGCAGGCGCCAGCCGTCTCTGCCGCGCATCAGCCCTGCCGACAGGCCGACATCGCGTCGCGCGGTCATGACGCCGGGAAGCACATGAAAGGCTTCGGCCAGGATCTCGCCGTCGCGGTCTTCCAGCCTTGCCACGGTTACCTCGTGCCCCGCTGGGCCGAAGCGATAGGCATAAGACAGATCAAAGAAGGCGCCGAGCAGCGAGAATGCCGCAAGCGACTGCGTCCCGCGCGCCTGCAGAGTGACCGGCCGGCGCGCCGCCACCACCGGGGTGACGCCGTCGCGCAGGCAGGCAAGCGATAGCGTCGCCTCGACTGCCCTTGCCGTGTCATTGACGAGATGGACGCTCAGCCCGTTGACGCCCTCATCGCTCAGCGTCAGCCGGAGCGGCGCGAAGGCGCGTCTCAGCGCATGCCAGACCGATTTCGGCCGACCGGCAGAATCGACGACGCCCCACCCTGCTCCCGGGAGCAGATCCTTCCAGAAGAACACCAGCGCGCCCGCCGTCGGGGAGGCCGGTCTGCGCCATTCGTCGATCGTGCGCTCAACCACCTCGGCAATGACGGCGCGCGAGAGGTCGAGGTAGCGCGCCGGATCCTCCATGCGCAGCCGGCGAGCGTCGACACCGAACAGCGTCTCCAGATAATGCTCGCGCACGTCCTCGAAATCCCACGACGCACCTGCATCGCGCGGCACGCCGGCCTTCCAGCGCGGATCGTGGCCGGGCGGAACGGGCAGATGCTCATCGAGCGTCGCCTGTTCCGGCACGTTGGCGAAGGCGAGGCATTCGCTGGCGAAACGCACCTCCGCGCGGCGCGCGTCCTCCAGCGGCCGGCAATAGGCGCCGACGCCATAGTAGTGCGTCGGGCCGCCATCCGCGGCAAAGGGCAGGCTGCCGCCGGAGGGCGAGGAGGACACCAGCGCCAGATCGGGCAGGATCGCCTGCGCGGCCGGACGCACGACATCGTTGAACCAGGGTGTCGGATCCATCGCCACCGGCATGCCGAGCATCGCCGCCTGCTGCGCCACCTCGCTGCCGCCGCACAGCACCGCCAGCGACGGCGAATGCCGAAGCCGCCCCAACAGGTTCTCCACCTCGCGCGACAGCGCCGGCCGCCAGGCCTCGCTCTTCGCCGGATAGTCGAAATTGGCGAGCATCAAGTCCTGCCAGACCAGAATGCCCATCTCATCGCACAGCTCGTGGAAGGCATCGCTTTCATAGGCGAAGGTGCCGCCGACCCGCAGCATGTTGACGCCGGCTTGGCGCACGAGATCGAGATCGGGCTGGATTTCGCCTCGCTCGCAGGGCAGTCGCACGGGATCGGAGGGCGTCCAGACCGCGCCGCGGCAGAACACCGGCACACCGTTGACGACCAGGCGAAAATCGCGTCCGTCGGCGCCGCGATCGATCTCGATGCGGCGGAATCCGACCCGGCCCAGCCGGCTGCGCACCGTGCCGAGCGTCGCTATCGCTTCGTGCAGCGCCGGCTCGCCATGACTGTTCGGCCACCATGGGGCGACATCGGCAATGGCCAATTCCGCCGTCAGCCGGGTGGGTGTCTCGAACTTGAGGGGCGCGCGCACTCCGGCACAGCTGACATGCGCCGTTTGCGCATTGTCGAAGGGTTCGGCGAGGGTGATCGCAACCGCAAGATGCCCGGTCGTGCCGTCGAGCCTGGCGCGCATGTCGGCATCGAGGATGCGCTGCCCGCCATTTTCGTGGATCAGCTTGACGGGACGCCACGGCCCGACGACATCGAAGCTCGGGCACCAGCCCGGCATATGGCCGATCAGGGTCGTGCGCACCAGCCGCAGCCGCTGATCGTCGATCATGCGAGGGCGCCAGCGGGCGCGCGGACCGATCGCCGTTTCCAGATGGCGGTCGAGACTGCGAAAGACAATGGCGAGCTGCTCGCCCCCTGAAAGGCTTACCGCAGCCTCATGGCGCTCGAACATCGAGGTCGAGGTGAGCAGCAGCCGCTCGCCAAGCCAGACCTCGGCGACAGTCGCCAGCCCCTCGAACACCAGCCGCACCGGACCGGTCGCGTCGAGCCTGCGGCTGTACCAGACATCGCGGTCGTGCAGTCGGGTTGGCTGCTTGCGGTCCCAGCGGCCATGCTTTTCCAGCGTGGCGGCCGCCGTGCCGGGACAGGCCGCGTCCAGCCATTCGGCATTTGCGTCGATGTCATTCGGCGAAGCCCAGGCACCTGCCGCCGAGATGGCCATCCGCCAACCCCGATCCAGCAATCCGGCAGTGCCGGCGATCGACACCGTGGCGTCCATTCCCCCACCCATCATCAAATGCGCCTCGGCCGGCCCGCTAGGCCGCCTTGGAGGCGACACCGGCCATGCGGGCGTCCAGCACGTCCATCACCGTTTCGTAGGCCTGCGCCATCGGCGCGATTGCTTCGGTCAAGCCGTCGAAGCGCTGCCGCGCCATCGCACGGGCGAGCTTGAACTGCATGACCTTGGCGCCCTCGGCAATGTTACCGGCGGCTTGCACCGCCTCTGCCAGACAGGTTTCGCCGTGCTGCCCCAGCCATTCGAGATGACTGCCAAGAAGTTCGAAATTCGCGCCGACCTGCCGCAGCGTGTTGAAGGCATAGGTGTGGAAATAGGCAGGCGACTTCGTCGCCAGCCTTTCAGCGTGGCGGCCGAACGCGGCCGCATAGGCGTCGAGCGGATTGCGCTTCGGCCGCCGCTTCAGGTGATGCGCGAGCAGCGCCGCTGCGGTCCCGACCGCGTCGCGGGCCGGGCGCGTGGCGTCGAGCTTCACGAATTCCGCGTAAGGAAACAGCGGCAGGTCGCCCGCCGACACACCATCCCATTGGCCGAAGATGCCGTCATAGTCTTGGCCCTCGAGCGCGAAGTAGCCGTCATTGTGGAAGTAGCGCATCTGCCGCGACTCGGGATCGAGCGCATTGATGCCGACCGTGGTCTTGGAATGGCCGCTGCGGTAGGTGAGGCCTTTGGTGTCGGGCAGGTAGAAGGCATCAACCTCGACCAGCGGCAGCCGGCCGAGCTCGACTTGCGTCAGCACATGCGTCTCCAGCCGGTCGAAGACCGCCAGCTCTTGGATGTCCAGCCCCGCCAGCCTCTGCAGGTCGGCGGTCGGGAACTTGAAGAACGTGAACTGATCACCTTCGAAATCCTGCGCCGCGGTGAAACCGAGCGCCGCGACCGGATCGTGCCCGGTCGCGTGCAGAACCTCGATCAGAAGGTCGACATAGCAGTTGGTCTGCGGCCACCGCCTTTGCGGATCGTGCAGCCAGTGCGGCCGGTAGCTGGCCGGATCGAGGCCGGCGATAGCCCTCAGCATCTCACACGCTCCAGAGCACGTCGCGGACCGCCGCCGGCCAGGCTTCCGTGTCCGGCCCATGGTGGCGGAACAGCGCCAGCGCCACGCGCTCCAGCCCGAAGCCGACGCAGGCCGAATGGCAGAACTCCCCGTCGGCGAACTTCAGGCCCCAGGTCTGGCCAAAATGGTCCTGGTGATAATTGAAGCTCAAGCAGGCGGTCGGCTTCTCGATGCTGGTCACCGGAATCAGCAGCTCGAATTTCAAGCCCTGATCGCGCTGGTTGTTGGCCATCATCCTGCCGCCACGGCCGAAGAACGGATCGTTGGCAAGATCGACCTCGCAAGGCAGGTCGAGCGACTCGATCATGGCCCTGCCGCGCTTCAGCCAGCTTTCGCGGAACGAGCGCACCTGCTCGGCCGTGCCGATCTTGACGAACTCGCGCATGCGGAAAAGCTGCATGCGCGCCGGATCTTTCGACGGCTCGTGGCGGAAGCAGTAGGAGGAGAGTTCGAAAAGCAGGCCCTGCGCCGGCACCGGGCCGCGCGCGGCGATGGTGGGATAGAGCGGATAGCAGGCGGCAGGCGTCAGCGCGAGGTCCGTCGCCTTCTGCAGCTCCGTCCAGTCTCCGCCGTCAGCCATCATGCCGAGCAGCTGCGCATGCTCCCGCTCGCCGCCCATGAAGGAATGCACGCAGCCGGCAAGCTGCGGGAAGCTCTTCATGTAGCCGCTCTTCTCCAGCGTCGCGCGGCTCATGCCCGGCGGAAAATGGATGCGGGTGGCCTTGTCGGGCGCGCCGTGGCGGGTGACGAGACGCTCGAACCGCTCGATCACGTCCTCGAATGCGCCCGAACGGCCATAAAGGCCGTCGACGCCGGATTCGAACAGGATGCCGTTCTCGAACAGGCTGTCGAGCAGCGACTTGGAGTCGAATGTCTTGGCGTCCATCTCAGCTTCCCAGGCCGGTGTCGAAGCGGCTCATCAGCATGAGCGTCGCGGTATTGGAAAGGATGCGGTCGTTGGAGATCATCACCGGCGCCGAGGTCACATCGCGCAGGTGCCGGCCGACGCTGAACGGGGTGCCGTTCTTGTAGCCAAGAATGCCGTTGACCAGCATGGCGAGACGCACCACGGCGCCGGCTTTCTCGCTGGCCGCGAGCTTCAGCGCGTTGATCTCGGCGGCGAAGCCGATCGAAGACAGCGCGTCGTCGTCGCCCGCGGCCGCTTCGAAGCGGTGGATGGCGGCCGCAAGGTGGCCTTTCATCTCCTGCAAAAGGGCGGCCGCTTCGGACAGCCTCAGCGCGCCCGGCGGCATGGAGTCGGGCTGCTTGCGCGCCGCCGCCTTGACGAAGGCCTGCGCCCGATTGAAGGCGTCGGCGGCGATGCCGAACCAGGTCGCCGCCCAGAAGATGTGCGAGCTGGCCAGCATCGACTGGGCCGCGATCTCGGAGAACGGCTTCGGGAATATCTGCGCCGCGTCACCCGTGGCGACCAGATGAAAGCCGTCGGAGCAGGTGCCGCGCATGCCGAGCGTGTCCCACACCGACGTGCGCTCAAGCGTGCGGTTGCCGTCGGCCGGGATCACCACCATCACCTGATCGGAGCTGGCCGCATCGGGGGCGCGACGCGCCGTGGCGAGGATGGCGTCGGCATAGTTGCCATAGGAGATGACGGTGGCTTCCTTGGTCAACGCGAAGCGACCGCCGGCGACCTCGACCGCACAGATCGAGTTGCGCAAATTGCCGCCGATGCCGGCCTCCGTAGTCGCCGAAGCCATCAGAAGCTGCTCGTCGGCGATGCGCCGCATATAAGCGCGGTGCCAATCGCTGGCGCCTCCGTGAGTGACAAAGCTCGACGTCTTGATCTGATGCATGGCATAGATCATCGCGCTCGAGCCGCAGGCCTGGCCGAGCTGCACGATGAGGTCGGCGATCTGCAACGTGCCGAGCCCCTCGCCGCCATGCTCGATCGGGATCGCCACGCCGAGCAGGCGCTCGCGCTTCAGCGCCTCGATCGTCTCCGCCGGGAAACGCCCCTCCTTGTCGACGGGGTCGGCATGGCCGGCGGCGATCTCGGCGACGCGGCGCATGCGCTCGGTCGCGGCTACGGGCGCCTCCGTGAGCGAGGCCGCCTCTATCTTTCTCAACACGTTCATGGCTACGCCGCCTTGCGCGTCAACTGCGAAACCGCATCCGCGATGCTGGCCAGCGAAGAGAAGGTGCGCCGCGTCAGCATCGTCTCGGGGAATTCGATGTCGAACTCCTCTTCGAGCGCCAGCATCATCTGCACTGAGGCGAAGGAGGTCAGCCCCGCGTCATAGAGATTGGCGTCGTCGGCGAGCGCGCCGAAATTCAGCGGAATCATCGGATGCTGCTCGAGCAGCGAGCGTATCTGGTCAATCATGGAGGCCCCACCTTGCGTTGTGCAGCCGGCAATATCGCAGACGCAGCGCAACCGTGGCGTTAACGCCGCAGAGCAGTTTCAGCCATGCCTAAGGATCGGTAACGGACCGCAATACAATTTTACGGCTCTCGATTCGGAGGGACCTCTGTCCGGGATTTTTTGTGGCTGCGTGTCCGCATCGATATCACGCCACGGCCCCTCCGCCGCCGCCGCGACCTGGCAAAAGCCTGCCGTCAATCAATCGATCAGATAAATGGTCGACAATAGGCCCTCACTTTGGCCTAATGGTTGCCGCTATCCCATTCGAGAGCTGCTGGACGATTTTTGGAACGGCGAGACCGGGGTAAGAGTATGAAGTTCACGCTGCGGGCTCTCTTGCCGTTGACCTTGATCGCAGGCTGCTCGTCGAGTGTTGCGTCGATCAATCCGGCGAAATACGACGGGATGAGCTGCGCCGAGCTCAACAGCGCGCTCGGCGACACCGCCACCGATATTTCGCGGACGGCGATCAGCCGCGGCAAGGTCGCCAATACCAGCGTGCCGACTTGGCTGCTCGGCGGCGAGCGCGTGAAGACGGTCGTGGCCAATCGCGATACCGCCAGGATCGAGCGGCTGCAGCAACAGCAGCAGGCGATCATCGCGGCCAGGAAGAGCCGCTGCCCGTCCTCGCAGTGACCAGGGCGTCGCCGAGCAGCGGAAGTCTCAAGCGCTGATGCGGAACCTGGTCGTATCGATCGCCGCCTTCATCAGTGTCTGCGTGTAGGCTTCCCGCGGATTGCCGAAGATCTCCTCGGCCGGCCCTTCCTCGACGATTTTTCCCTGCTTCATGACGATGATGTAGTCAGCCATGGCGCGCACCACTGCGAGGTCGTGGCTGATGAAGAGGTAGGACAGTCCGTGGTCCGCCTGCAGCTTGCGCAATAGCTCGACGATCTGCTTCTGCACCGAGCGGTCGAGCGCCGAGGTCGGCTCATCAAGCACCACCACTTTCGGCTTCAGGATCATAGCGCGGGCAATGGCGATGCGCTGGCGCTGGCCGCCGGAGAACTCATGCGGGTAGCGGTTGCGCGCGTTGGGGTCGAGGCCGACCTCGCGCAACGCCAAGACGGCACGCTGGTCGCGCTGTTTGCCCGTCAGCGAAGGCTCGTGCACCAAAAGCCCTTCGGTGATGACCTGGCCAACCGTCATGCGCGGCGACAGCGAGCCGAACGGATCCTGGAAGACGAGCTGCAATTCGCGCCGCAGCGGCCGCATCGCGTGGCGGTCGGCCTCTGAGATGTCGCGGTCGCCAAAGCGGATGACGCCGTCGCTGGGGAGCAGCCGCAGCAGCGCGCGGCCGAGCGTCGATTTGCCGGAGCCGGACTCGCCGACGATGCCGATCGTCTGGTTGCGCTTCAGCCGGATCGATATCTTGTCGACGGCCCGCAACATCAGCGGCTCGCCGCCGAGAAAACCACCGCCGATCTTGAAGACGACCTCGACGTTGCGGCCCTCGAGCAGCACGGGCGAATTGGCGGGCGCGGCCGCCTTGGTGCCGGTCGGCTCGGCGGCGAGCAGCATCTTGGTGTAGGCGTGCTGCGGATTGGCGAAAAGCGCTTCCGCCTCGCCCTCCTCCACCACCTCGCCCTGGCGCATGACATAGACGCGGTCGGCGAAACGGCGGACGATGCCGAGATCATGGGTGATGAAGACGATCGCCATGCCGAGCTTGCGCTGCAGTTCGGCAAGCAGCATCAGGATCTGCGCCTGAATGGTGACGTCGAGCGCCGTCGTCGGCTCGTCGGCGATCAGGATGTCGGGATCGTTCGCCAAAGCCATAGCGATCATAACGCGCTGGCGCTGGCCGCCCGACATTTCGTGCGGATAGGATTTCATCCGCCGCTCGGGATCGGGGATGTGCACCAGTCTCAACAGCTTCAGCGCCTCTTCACGCGCGGCCTGGGCGCTCAGGCCGCGATGGCGGCGGATCGGCTCGATGAGCTGGTTGCCGATGGTGTAGAGCGGATCGAGCGAGGTCATCGGCTCCTGGAAGATCATGCTGATCTTGCGGCCGCGAACCTTGTTGAGCTCGCTCTTGGTCATCTCCAGCAGGTTGCGGCCGCGGTAATCGACCTGGCCGGTCGCTTCGCCATTGGAGGAAAGCAGGCTCATCGCCGCCATCATCGTCTGGCTCTTGCCGGATCCGGATTCGCCGACGACGGCGACGGTCTCGCCGGCATTGACCTTTATGCTGATGCCCTTCACCGCCTCGACCGTGCCGTCGAGGGTCTGGAAGCGGACGCGCAGGTCCTTGACGCTGAGGATCGTTTCGGAAGCCATGTCAGCGATCCCCATCCTTATCGATCTTTGGGGTCGAGCGCGTCGCGCAGGCCGTCGCCGACAAAGTTCAGCGCGAACAGCGTCGAAACCAGGAAGAAGGCCGGGAACAACAGCAGCCAGTTGGCATAGCCGATGTTCTTGGCACCGACCGAAATCAGCACGCCCCAACTGGTCATCGGCTCCTGCACGCCAAGCCCGAGGAAGGACAGGAAGCTTTCCAGGATGATGACCTGCGGCACCAGCAGCGTCATGTAGATCACCACCGGCCCGAGCAGGTTGGGGATGACGTGGCGCACGAGGATGCCGCGCTGGCCGACGCCCATCGCTTCCGCCGCCTGAACGTATTCTTGCCTGCGGATCGACAGCGCCTGGCCGCGCACGATCCGCGCCATGTCGAGCCACAGCACCGCCCCCACCGCCAGGAACATCAGCACGAAGTTGCGGCCGAAGAACACCACAAGCATGATGACGAAGAAGATGAAGGGCAGCGAGTAAAGCACGTCGACGATGCGCATCATCACCTCGTCGACCCTGCCGCCGGCAAAGCCGGCCGTCGCGCCGTAGATCACGCCGATGACGCCGGCGACGACACCGGCAAGCAGGCCGATCGCGAGCGAAATGCGCCCGGCCATCAGCGTGCGAGACAAGAGATCGCGCCCGGTGTTGTCGGTGCCGAAGAAGAAATATTGCTGCTTGACGGCCGAGCTCATGGTCATTTCGAGCCCATCGGGCGACTTGCTCTCGATCTTCGTGTCGTCGAAGGCGTCGGAGCGGTCGAGATAGCGGATATTGCGGTCGTCGATCGGCTTCTTGGAGGTGACGGTGACGACGACGCGGCTGCCGTCCTGGTGCCACTCCTTGATGTCGACGCGCATGCGTTTGATCGCGTCGCTCAGCGCGCCCTGGATCATGTCGGGCTTCGGATAGGCCGACAGGCTCGGCGGCGTGCGCACATAGTCGCCGTAGATGGTCGTGTATTCATGCGGCACGACCATAGGGCCGAACACGCTGATGACGGCAATGAATGCCAGATAGTAGAGGCTGAACATGGCGGCGCGGTTGCGCTTCAGCCGCGCCCAAGCATTGCCCCAGAGCGAGCGGCCGACGATCGGCTCCGGAGCGGCTACGGCAAGCTCAGTCATAGCGCACCCTCGGATCGACGACCGCATAGAGAAGATCGACGATCAGGTTGAAGACGATGGTGAAGAGCGCGATCACCACCACAGTTCCCATGACCAGCGTGTAGTCGCGGTTGAGCGCGGCGTCGACGAAGTAGCGGCCGACACCTGGAATGGAGAAGATGGTCTCGACGATGATCGAGCCGGTGAGCAGCGCCGCCGCCGCCGGACCGGTGAAGGAGACGATCGGCAGCACGGCGCCGCGCAGCGCGTGCTTGACCACCACCGACCAGTCGGAGAGGCCGAGCGCGCGGGCGGTGCGGATGTGGTGCGAGCGCAGGCTCTCGATCATCGAGCCGCGCATCAGGCGGGCGACGATGGCGATCTGCGGCAGGGCAAGCGTCAGCACCGGCCCGACCTTGTTGATTAAGGCGCCGTCGCCCCAGCCGCCGATCGGCAACAGCTTCCAGGAAAGGCCGAAGACGAGCTGGATCACCGGCGCGGTGACGAAGGTGGGGATGGTGCTGCCGGCGGTGGCTAGAGCGATCACCGAATAGTCGGCTATTTTATTCTGGTTGAGCGCGGCGATCGTGCCGAGGATCGAGCCGAGCAGCAGCGCCAGCACCAGCGCCGAGGTACCGATCTGCACCGAGATCGGCAGGCCCTTGGCGAAGAGTTCGGTGACGGTGAAATCCGGCAGGTTGTAGCTCGGTCCGAAACTGCCGCGCAAAAGATTGCCGAGATAGTGGAGATATTGCAGCCAGAGCGGATCGTCGAGGCCGAACTGGGCTTCGAGATTGGCCCTGATCTCGGGGCTCAAGCCCCGCTCCTGGTTGAACGGGCCGCCTGGCGCGACGCGGATCAGGAAGAACGCCACCGTCACGATGACGAACAGCGTCGGGATGGCGGTCAATAGCCGCCGGAAGACATAACGCAGCATCGGCGCCCCGCTTCAGCCAGGGCGACGGCTCTCCAGACGAGATCGTGGCGCGCTGGCATCTCTGATCTTCGCACCGCGATCGCCGAAAATCCAATGCGACTTTCGGCCCGGCACGACGACAGACCGCGGCCGCCGCTCCCTAAAAGAGAGCGGCGGCACGGCCAAGGTTCCTTGTCAGTCCTTGGAGATGAAGCGAGACGGATGAATGTCCATCACATTGTCCTCGAAGCCATGCAGCTTGGAGGAAACGATGTCGTGGTAGCTGTAGTAGAGCAGCGGGATTTGGCCGACATCGTCGACGAGGATGCGCTCCGCTGCGGCGAGGTCCTTCATGCGCTCCTCAGGCTTGCCGCCGGCGGCGGCTGCCTTGTCCATGGCGGCTTCATAGGCAGGGCTGTTATAGTTCGAGTAGTTGTTGCCGCTCGCCTTGCGCGAGATGCCGAGGAAGGTCTCCGGATCCTTGTAGTCGGCGATCCAGGCGGCGCGGGCGACGTCGTAGTTGCCCTTCTGCTCGAGGAAGCCATAGTGGGTCTTGGTGTCGGTGTTGAGCAGCGTCACCTCGATGCCGAGCGGCTTCAGCTGTTCCTGGATGGCGACCGCGGTGTTCTTGTGGTTCTCCGAGGTGTTGTAGCGGATCTCCATCTTCAACGGATGCTCGGGTGTATAGCCAAGCTTTTCCAGCACTTTCTTGGCCGCATCCTCGCGGTCGATCTGAGACATGTCGGCGTATTTGGCCAGTGCCGGCGTGTAGCCCTCGATGCCCGGAGGCACCATCGAATAGCCGGGCAGCATCGAGTTCTGCCAGACCTTCTCGGCGAGGAAGTCGCGATCGATCGCCATCGAGATGGCGTTGCGCAGCTCGACGTTGTCCCAAGGCGCCTTATCGGTCTTGACCGCATAATAATAGGTGCCGAGATATGGCCCCACACGGATCTGGTCACCGAATTTGGTTTTGAGATCGGCGAGCTGTTCGGTCGGCAGGTCGCCATAGCTGTCGAGTTCGCCGGCCTCGAAGCGCTTCATCGCGGACGAGCGATCCTCGGTCGGGATGTAGTTGACCACGTCGAGCTTGACGCTCGCGGCGTCCCAGAACTTCGGGTTCTTGACCAGTTTCATGTGGTCGTTGGGAATCCACTCCGCCAGCGTATAGGCGCCGTTGGAGACCAGCTTGCCCGGTTTGATCCAGTCCGCGCCGAGCTTGTCGATCGAAGCCTTGTTAACCGGATAGGTCGCCTGGTGGGTCAGCATCTCCAGGAAGTAGGGCGTCGGAGCCTTCAGCGTGACTTGCAGAGTGTTGGCGTCGATCGCCTTCACGCCCATATCCTCAGCCTTGCCTTTCTTCGTGTTGAAGTCCTCGGCGCCTTTCACCGGATAGAGCATCGAGGCGTATTCTGCAGCGGTGGCCGGGTCTTCCAGCCGATGGAACGAGTAGACGAAGTCGTCCGCCGTCACCGGGCTGCCATCCGACCACAGGCCGTCCTTGCGCAGCTTGAAGGTGTAGACAGTGCCGTCGTCGGACACCGTCCAGCTTTCGGCGGCGCCCGGAATGAGGTTCGTCTTCGGGTCATGCATGACGAGGCCCTGGAACAGGTCGCGTATAATATCGGCCTCGTAGACCGTCGACGTCTTGTGCGGATCGACCGTCTCCGCCTCGGCAGCGGATCCGCGATTGTAGACGGTCTCGGCAAAGGCGGGCGTGTAGAAAGCACCGGTCGCCAAGGCCATCGTGGTGGCGAACACGGTCGCCTTCAGCAGGTTTTTGAGCATGAAGTCTCTCCCTTGTTGGCGCGGCCCCTCAACCACGCCTTGAGTGTTGACGCCCCGGAACCGTCAACGGGTCCCTTTTGAGCGCGCCCCGGTTCCCTTCCGGCGGCTGGTGGCGGGAGACTAGACAGAGGAATATCTTATTTCAACTGCCCGCTGCTTGACGTTGAGTGAGCAGCGTTTCGCTAAAACAGCGATATCTAAAGCTTAGGCGTCCCGTTCAACTGTGTGCACCTTTCGGTTGTCCCAGCCGTTTTCTGTTTTTGCAAGCAGGTTTTGGCATTCTCCGGCCCATGCTGAAGAACCGAAATTTCCTTGCTCCTTGGTTCCGTTTCCGGGCTGACGCCGCGGGCACGTCTGCGGTCGAATTCGCCATGCTGGCGCCGATCTTCATCCTGCTATTGCTCGGAATGGTTGCATACGGAATCTATTTCGGCGCCAGCCATTCGGTCCAGCAGATCGCCGCCGACGCGGCGCGAACGGCGATCGCCGGCCTCAACCAGACGGAGCGCCAGGCGCTGGTCACCGATTTCATCAGCCATGACGTCGCCGGCTATGCTTTTGTCGACCCGAAAAAGCTGACGGTCGACGCCAAGGACAGTACCGTCGACGGCAGCCAGTTCATCGTCTCAGTCAGCTATGACGCGCGCGACCTGCCGATCTGGAGCCTGTTCCGGACGCTGCCGTTGCCGGGCACCACGATCCAGCGCCAGTCGACGATCCGGGTCGGAGGCATATGATGCGCTACTCCGCGGGGAGAGTGATGGACGCTGCGCGACGGCTGATCGCCGACCGGCGCGCCAATTTCGCGGTTATGACCGCGCTCTGCACGCCAGTGGCGCTGACGCTGACCGCGTTCGCGATCGATGAGGGCTCGCTTTATAACGAACGCCGCGCCGCGCAGTCGATCGTCGACCTCGCCGCGATCACCGCCGCCGCCAACATCAACAAAGCCCAGCAAGCCGTGCTGACGACGCTGAGGGACAACGGAATCACGTCCGTCGCCGTGCAGCAGCAGGGCACCAAAATCGAGCCGACCGGCAGCAAGGCGGTCGTGGAGGTCGTGCCCGGACGCTATTCGGGGGTCAGTTCCATCGCGGCCGGCAGCCGCTTCGAAGCGGGCAAGCTGCCCTATAATGCCGTCCAGGTGTCGATGAAGAAGCTCGGCACGCTCTATTTCGCCGCTTCGGTGATGGCCCCGCCGGTGATCGGCACGACAGCCACCGCAAGCGCCCAGCCCGCAGCAGCATTCTCGGTCGGATCGCGGCTCGCCAGCGTCAATGGCGGCATCCTCAATGCGCTGCTCGGCGCGCTTCTGGGCGGCAACCTCTCACTCAGCGTGATGGACTACAATTCGCTGATCTCGGCCGATGTCGACGTGCTCTCCTTCACCGATGCGCTGGCGACGCAGCTGCGTCTGACCGGCGGTACCTATTCGGATGTGCTCGGCTCGAAGGCAACGGTCGGCCAGATCACCACCGCGATGGCCAACGTGCCCGGGCTCGACCGCACCGCCAAGCTCGCGCTGCAGACCATGGCCTCGAGCGCCACCAACTCGGTCAAGATCCCGCTTGGCCATCTCGTCGACCTCGGTTCGGTGGGCAGTCTGGGGCTCGGACAGAAGCCCGCCGGGCTTTCGGTCAGCGCCAGCGCCATGAGCATGGTGAGCGCAGCCGCGGCGCTCGCCAACGGCACGAACCAGGTTACGGTCGACCTCGGGGCGACGATACCGGGACTGACATCGACTACGCTCCAGGTCGCCATCGGCGAACCCATGCAGTCCTCGCCATGGCTGGCGGTGGGAGAATTGGGCACAGTGGTGCGCACGGCGCAGACGCGCATCAAGCTCAATCCCAGCGTCGGGATTGGAAACGGGAACAACGGCAATGGCTTTGGCAACGGCACCGGAAATGGCACAGCCGGCATGAAGCTGGGCGGCGGCGTCAAGCTGCTTGCCGTCAACCTGCCGCTCAATATCGAGGTCGCCTATGCCGAAGCCAAGCTGACCGACATCAGCTGCCCGACCGGGCCCTCCAGCATCAAGGTCTCCATCGCCGCGCAGCCGGGCGTCGTCGCGGCCCATCTCGCCGACAGCAACGCCAGCGGCTTCGCAGACTTCGGCAAGCCGCAATCCTTCAGCGACGCCGACATCGCCGACGTCAGCCTCAAGATGCTGCTGGCCAACCTCAATCTCCTGCAGATCAAGGGATCGTCGGCCTTCTCGGTCACCAGCATGGCGCCGACGAACCTGACCTTCAGCGCCACCGAGATCGCCAACAAGGCGATCAAGACAGTGTCGACCAAGAACCTGACGCAGTCGCTCACCACCTCGCTGGTGAACAACCTGTCGCTGACGGTCAACGCGCTCGGCCTCGGTCTCGACGCGACCACCCTGCTCGGCACGGTGAAGCCGGCGGTGACGACGCTGCTCAACGGCGTCACCGCGCCGGTCGACAACCTCGTCTACAATGTGCTTGCGGTGCTTGGCGTGCATGTCGGCGAGGCCGATGTGCGGGTCACCGGCGCGACTTGCGGACGCTCGGTGCTGGTGCAGTAGCGACCGTCAGCCAATTCTCCCGACGAAGCACCCTACAGGCGGCAGCGCCAGCGCAATTTCTCCGAGAACACCGCCAAGCACGCCGGCGACGTCTACGGCAAGAACCGTTATCTCGACATCGCTGATCTCGGCCGGCAGCGTCCAGTTCGCCGGCTCACCAGCGAAGTTGAAGACGCATAGCAAGTTCTCGTTTTCGTGCTGACGGATGAAAGCAAGCACATCGCCCTCAGCCTCTAGGAACCGGATCGAGCCGGCGATCAGCGCCGGATGGCGCTTGCGCAAGGCCAGCATCGAGCGATAGGCGGCAAGGACAGAACCGTCCTCGCCCTCCTGCACATCGACCGCGCGGGCGCGATGCGACGGCGGTACCGGCAGCCAGGGCTTGCCCGCGGAGAAGCCACCAATTTCGGCCCCGGCCTCCCACACCATCGGGGTGCGGCAGCCGTCCCTGCCCTTCACGCCCGGCCAAAAACGGACGCCCAGCGGATCGCGCAGGTCCTCATAGGCAAGCTCGGCTTCCTCCAGCCCAAGCTCCTCGCCCTGGTAGAGGCAGATCGAGCCGCGCAGGCAGGACAGCAGCGCGATCGCGAATTTCGCCACCGCATCAGGATTTTCGCCCGGCTGCGTCCAGCGGCTGACATGGCGCATGACGTCGTGGTTGGAGAAGGCCCAGCAGACCCAGCCGTCGGCAACCGCGTTCTCGAACGCCTCGACGCAGCCGCGCACATGGGCGGCCGAGAATTGCGGGCCGAGCAGGTCGAAGGTGTAGCACATCTGCAATTTGTCGCCGCCGGAGGTGTAGGCGGCGAGCGTCTGCAGCGAGCGCTCCTCATCGCCCACTTCGCCGACGGCGGCACGGTCCGGATATTCGTCGAGCAACACGCGGAAGCGCTTCAGGAAATCGAGATTCTCGGGGCGCGTCTTGTCGAAGAGATGCTCTTGGAAGGCGTAGGTGGTTGAGGCGACGTTGGTGCCGGCGACGCTTGAAGCCAGCGGCGGGTTGTCGCGCAGCCAGCGGTCGTGGACATAGTAGTTAACGGTATCCAGCCGGAACCCGTCAACGCCGCGCTCCAGCCAGAAGCGCACGGTGTCAAGCACCGCATCCTGCACCTCCGGATTGTGGAAATTCAGATCCGGCTGCGCGGCCAGAAAATTGTGCATGTAGTATTGCCGGCGGGTGGCGTCCCACTCCCAGGCCGGCCCGCCGAACAGCGACTGCCAGTTGTTGGGCGCACTGCCATCCGGCTTGGCGTCGGCCCAGACATACCAGTCCGCCTTGGCGTTGTCACGGCTGGCGCGGCTCTCGACAAACCATTCGTGCTTGTCGGACGAATGCGAGATCACCTGGTCGATGATGAGCTTGAGGCCGAGCCGGTGCGCCTCGGCGACCAGCGCGTCGAAATCCTCCAGTGTGCCGAACATCGGATCGACATCGCGATAGTCCGACACGTCATAGCCCATGTCGGCCATCGGCGACTTGAAGAAGGGCGAGAGCCAGACGGCGTCGACGCCGAGCGAAGCGACATGGGCAAGACGCGACGTTACCCCCTTGAGATCGCCGCTGCCGTCGCCGGTCGTATCCTGGAAGGAGCGCGGATAGATCTGGTAGACCACGCAGCCGCGCCACCATTCGGCATTCCCACCAGCCATTACGGACCCTTCCCGGCGTGGGCGTTTCCGGCCGCCCTGCGCTCGATCATGAAATTGACGGTGCGGCCGGGCAGCGGCCGCGCCAGGTCGATCGCCTGCGTGTCGATCGCCGAACGCCACTCGTAGCCATGTCGCAGCGGCAAGGTGAAGACGCATTGGCGGCGGTCGCCATTGACCATGACGGCAAGGCGACCGCGCTGGCTATCGCCGAGGATCATGACGAGGCGGTGTCGGCCGGGGTCGTTCCAGTCGGCCTCGCCGAGCGGCACGCCGGTTTCGGTCAACCACTCGACGTCCGGGATTTCCATTCCGTCTGCAGCTTTGCCGGTCAGGAAATTCGTGTCGGATAACGGCGGAAAGGCACGGCGCAGTTGCGCAAGCGCTGCTGTGTACCGCTCCAGCGCCCGGTCGCGGCCGGCCCAGTCGAGCCAGGTGATGGCGTTGTCCTGCGCATAGGCGTTGTTGTTGCCCTTCTGTGTGCGGCCGAACTCGTCGCCGGCGGTCAGCATGATGGTGCCGCGCGAGGCAAAGAGCGTCGCAAGCAGCGCGCGCTGGTCACCGAAGCGGGCCTTGGCGATTTCGGCGTCATCGGTCTCGCCCTCGACACCGTTGTTCCACGACAGATTGTCATTGTGGCCGTCGCGATTGTGCTCGCCGTTGGCCGCATTGTGCTTCTTCTCATAGGCAACGATGTCGGCCAGCGTCATGCCGTCATGCGCGGCGATGAAATTGACGCTGCGGCTCACCGGCTGGCCCGCCCTGCCGAAGACATCGGAGGAGCCGGCAAGCCGCGTGGCTAAAGCGCCGATCGCGCCCGCGTCGCCGCGCCAAAAGCGCCGGACGTCATCGCGATAGCGGTCGTTCCATTCAAGGTATGGCGGCCGGAAATTGCCGAGCTGGTAGCCGGTCGCGCCAATATCCCATGGCTCGGCGATCAGCACGCGGTCGGCGAGCACGGGGTCGCCGGCGATGGCTTCGAGAAGCGGCGCCTCCGGATCGAACGTGCCGTCAACGCGGCCGAGCACCGGCGCCAGATCGAAGCGGAAGCCGTCGACGCCGGCATGGCGGACGAAATGGCGCAGCGTGTCGAGCACCATCCTCTGCACGACCGGGTGGTCGCAGGCGACGGTGTTGCCGGTGCCGGTGTCATTGGCCAGTCGGCCGTCCGGCATGTGCCGGTAATAGGTCCGGGCGTCGAGGCCGCGCAGCGACAGTGTCGGCCCGAGCCGGTCGCTTTCGCCGGTGTGGTTGAAGACGAGGTCGAGGATCGTGCCGATACCCGCTTCAGTCAGCGCCGCGACGGTATCGCGCAATTCGCTCAGGCCGCCCGGTGCCAGGCGGGGATCGAGCGCCATGAAGGTGACGGGGTTGTAGCCCCAGGCATTGTTCAGCCCCAGCGGCGGCAAATGGCGCTCGTCGATCGAGGCCGTGATCGGCATCAACTCGACGGCGGAAACGCCGAGACGCTTCAGATGCTCGACGACAGCCGGATGGGCAAGCGCCGCGATGGTGCCGCGCTGGGCCTCGGGGACGTCCGGATGCAGCATGGTGAAGGAGCGGACGTTGAGTTCGTAAATCAGGCCGCCGGGCCGGAACAGCGGCGGCTGGGGCGGCTGCGGTTTGGGCAGGGAATGAGCAATTGCCTTTGGCATGAGCGAGGACGTGTCGGCGCCTTCATTGCGTTTGGCGGCCAGCCTCCAGTGATATTGGTATGGACGATCGACCTCGACGGCATACGGATCGATGAGAAGCTTGTTCGGATCGAACCAGAGGCCGCGCTCCGGCGCATAGTCGCCGTCGGCGCGAAAACCGTAACGCGTGCCGTTCCCAAGGCCGGGGACAAGGAGTGCATGCACGCCCTCGCCTTCCGGGTTGAGTTCCAGCCGGTCGATCTCGCGCGCGCCGCTATCGTCGAAGAGCGAGACCCAAAGACGTCTGGCCGATGAGGAGCAAACGGCAAAGCGGATGCCTTCGGGAGTGATGCTGGCGCCGAGGGTCATGCGGGCCTCTCCCCTTCTCCCCTTGTGGGAGAACGTGGATCGGCGCGCAGCGCCGAGACGGATGAGGGGCGTTGGAAGGAAAGAGGCGTCGATGTTCTGGACACGGGTTTGCGCCAAGCTGGAGCACCCCTCAACCGTCCGAACTTCGCTCGGCCACCTTCTCCCACAAGGGGAGAAGGGGAAATCCTCACCACTTTCAAGTAATCACGCTCGGCTTGTTGCGACCGGTGTGGCTCTTGATGCCGGCGATGTCGTCGGCGGCGGCGATGAGGTCGGCGAGCGCTTCCTGCGTGTCGAGGTCATGCCTCGCCTTGTCGGGCTCGTAACGCTCGATATAGACGCGCAGCGTGGCGCCGGAAGTGCCGGTGCCGGAGAGCCGGAGCACGACGCGCGAGCCGCCCTCGAACAGGATCCTGATGCCCTGGTTTTTGCTCACCGAGCCGTCGACCGGGTCGTGATAGGCGAAGTCGTCGGCGCTGGCGATCTTCATGCCGCGCACGCTGGTGCCGGGCAGCGAGCCGAGCTTGGCGCGCAATACGTCGACCAGTGCGTTGGCGCGGTCTGTCTCGACCTCCTCATAGTCGTGGCGCGAATAATAGTTGCGGCCGTAGCTTTCCCAGTGCTTGGTGACGATGTCCTTGCAGCTCTCGCCCCGCACAGCGAGGATGTTGAGCCACAGAAGCACGGCCCACAGCCCGTCCTTCTCGCGCACATGGTTGGAACCGGTGCCGGCGCTTTCCTCGCCGCAGATCGTCGCCATGCCGGCGTCGAGCAGATTGCCGAAAAACTTCCAGCCGGTCGGCGTCTCGTAGATGCCGACGCCGAGCTTCTCGGCGACGCGATCGGCCGCTCGGCTGGTCGGCATCGAGCGGGCGATGCCCTTCAGGCCTTCCTTGTAGCCGGGCGCCAGATGCGCATTGGCGGCCAGCATCGCCAGAGAATCCGAGGGCGTTACGAAGATGCCCTTGCCGATGATCAGGTTGCGGTCGCCGTCACCGTCGGAAGCGGCGCCGAAATCCGGCGCGTCCGGCCCCATCATCTCGTCATAGAGATGTTTGGCATGGACCAGGTTCGGATCGGGGTGATGGCCGCCGAAATCGGGCAGCGGCTTGAAATTGCGGCAGGTCCCGGCCGGGGCGCCGAGCCTACGCTCGAGGATCTCCTTGGCATAGGGGCCGGTCACCGCGTGCATGGCGTCGAAGCGCATGCGGAAGCCATATTTGAAATTCGCGCGGATGGCGTCGAAGTCGAACAGGCTCTCCATCAGCTCGGCATAGTCTTTGACCGGGTCGAACACCTCGACCGTCATGCCGCCGGCTTGGAAGGTGCCGATCGTGTCGATGTCGACGGTGCCGATGTCGGCGATCTTGAAGCTCGAGATCGTCTTGGACTTTTCGAAGATCGCGTCGGTGATCTTCTCCGGCGCAGGGCCGCCGTTGCCGGCATTGTATTTGATGCCGAAGTCCTCGTGCGGGCCACCCGGATTGTGGCTGGCCGACAGGATGATGCCGCCAAAGGTCTTGTATTTGCGGATGATGTTGGACGCGGCCGGCGTCGACAGGATGCCGCCCTGCCCGACCATCACCTTGCCGAAGCCGTTCGCAGCGGCCATGGCGATGGCCGTCTGGATGACCTCGCGGTTGTAGAAACGGCCGTCGCCGCCGATCACCAGCGTCTTGCCCTGAAAACCTTCCAGCGCGTCGAAGATCGACTGGATGAAGTTCTCGGCATAGTGCTCCTGCTGGAAGACGGGCACCTTCTTGCGCAGGCCGGAGGTGCCGGGCTTCTGGTCGGTATAGGGTTTGGTAGGGACGGTTTTGATCATGCCTCAGGCAGCCCTTTTTGAAAGCAGCAAGCGATAGAGTTCGACATATTTCTCGGCGCTCTTGTCCCAGGAAACGTCGGCCTTCATGCCCTGGCGCTGGATCGAGGCCCAGGCGGCGGGTCTGGCATGCGCTTCGACCAGGCGGCGGATGGCGTGCAGGAGGGCGCCGCCATTGTTCGGCGCGAATTGGAAACCGGTGGCGACGCCTGCCGAAAGCGCCGCCTCGTTGGCGTCGATGATGGTGTCGGCGAGGCCGCCGGTGCGGGCGACGACCGGCACGCAGCCATAGCGCAATCCATAGAGCTGGGTCAGCCCGCAAGGCTCGAAGCGTGAAGGGATGACGATCGCGTCGCAACCGCCCTGCATGATGTGGGAGAGCGCCTCATCATAGCCGATGACGACGCCGACGCGGCCGCGATGCCGCGCGGCCCCGGCAAGCAGCGAGCCTTCGAGGCCGGCATCGCCCGAGCCCAGAACCGCCAGTCGTGCTCCGCGCTGAACGACGCCGTCGACCACGGCAGCCAAAATGTCCATGCCCTTCTGCCAGGTCAGACGGCTGACCACGCAGACGATCGGGCTGTCGTCAGGCTCGAGGCTGAAGCGGTCCTCCACGGCCTTGCGGTTCAGGTCGCGCGCTTCCAGCGTCTCGGCCGAATAGTTGGCGACCAGGTGCTTGTCGGTCGCCGGGTTCCAGATGTCGACATCGATGCCATTGACGATGCCGTAGAGGTCGACGGCGCGCATGTTGATCAGGCCGTCGAGGCCCATGCCGAATTCCGGCGAGCGGATTTCCTGCGCGTAGGTCGGGCTCACCGTGGTGATCGCCCAGGCGGCCTGCAGGCCGGCCTTGAGGAAGCCGACGCCGCCATAATATTCGACGCCATCGAGCTGCATCGCCACGCCCGGCAGGCCGAGCTCGCCGAAAATGCCGGAGCCGAACTGTCCCTGAAAAGCAAGGTTGTGCACGGTGATCAGCGACGGCACGCCGATCGCGTTGCCGTAGCGCATATAGGCGAGCGTCATTGCCGACTGCCAGTCATGGGCATGCACGAGGTCTGGCTGGTAGCCGGAGATCGCGCCGCCGGCGATGTCGCCGCCGACCTGGCTCAGCGCCGCGAAGCGCCGCCAGTTGTCGGGCCAGTCGGAGCCCGAGGCGGTACCGTAAGGCCCGCCCTGGCGGTCGAAAAGATGCGGCGCGTCGAGCACGAAGAGCTCGAGCTCGCCGATCTTGACGGCGTGAACCGAAGCCTTGCCGCCCTGCAGCAGCGGGTACTGATAGACGGCCTTCTTTTTCTTGAAAGCGTCCATCACCACCGGGTAGCCGGGGATGAGCGTGCGCATCGCCACGCCCTTGCTGGCGAGCGCGATCGGCAGGGCACCGGTCACGTCGGCAAGCCCGCCGGTCTTGATCAGCGGGAAGATTTCGGGCGTGACGGACAGAACCTGCATGCGCCTAAGATCCACGGCTAAAGTGACAGCTTGTTGATCAGACTGACAACTTGCCGATCAACCCTATCAGGTTGACAGCTTGTTGATCATATCCTGAGTGATCAGGCAGATGCCCTTTTCCGAAACGCGGAAGCGCTTGGCGTCGAGTGCCGCATCCTCGCCGACCACCAGCCCCTCCGGTATGTGGACGCCATGGTCGATGACGACGCGCTTGAGGCGCGCGTTGCGCCCAACCTGAACGTCGGGCAGCATCACCACTTCCTCGAGCTTCGCATAGGAATTGATGCGCGCGCCGGTGAAGATCAGGCTGCGGCGCAGCGATGCGCCGGAAACGATGCAGTCGCCGGACACCAGCGAGGAGATCGCCTCGCCGCGACGGCCGTCCTCGTCATGCACGAATTTGGCCGGCGGCTTCAATTCGGCATAGGTCCAGATCGGCCAATCCCGGTCGTAGAGATCGAGTTCGGGCGTGACATCGGTCAGGTCGATATTGGCTTCCCAATAGGCGTCCACCGTCCCGACGTCGCGCCAGTAAGGCTCCGACTCGTGCGAGGAGCGGACGCAGGATTTGGCGAAGCGGTGGGCGATCGCCTTACCGTGCTGGACGATGTAGGGGATGATGTCCTTGCCGAAGTCGCGGCTGGATCCTGGCTCGGCCGCGTCGCGGCGCAACTGCTCCATCAGGAACTTGGTCTTGAAGACATAGATGCCCATCGAGGCCAGCGCATGGTCCGGCTTGTCCGGTATGCCGGGCGGGTCGGCGGGTTTCTCGATGAAGGAGATGATGGTGTCCTTCTTGTCGACATGCATGACGCCGAAGCCGGTCGCCTCCATGCGCGGCACTTCGAGGCAGCCGACGGTGACATCGGCGCCGGCATCGACGTGCTGGCGCAGCATCAGCTCGTAATCCATCTTGTAGATGTGGTCGCCGGCTAGGATGACCATGTATTCGGGGCCATAGGCCTCGATGATATCGATGTTCTGGTAGACCGCATCCGCCGTGCCCTCGTACCACTGCGTTTCCGAGACGCGCTGCGAGGCGGGCAGGATGTCGAAGCTCTCGTTTCGTTCGGGGCGCAGGAAGTTCCAGCCACGCTGCAGGTGGCGGATCAGCGAGTGCGCCTTGTATTGGGTGGCGACGCCGAGACGGCGAATGCCGGAGTTGAGCGCATTGGACAGCGCAAAATCGATGATGCGCGTCTTGCCGCCGAAATAGACGGCGGGCTTGGCGCGCCGGTCGGTCAGCTCCTTGAGGCGGCTGCCGCGGCCGCCGGCCAGCACATAGGCCATGGCATCGCGCGCCAGCGGCTGGGTTCTCTTGATCTCTGCCATCGTTTGCCTCCCTCCTAAGCTGTCCGGACCTTTGCTTCATCCGCGACGAATTCCAGCATGATCGTCGACAGCGGCGGCAAGAGCATCGTCGCCGACGTGCCGCCCCCTTCCCCGCTCGCCACGATCATGCCGCCATTGCCCATGCCGGAGCCGCCATACTCGGCGGCGTCAGTGTTGATGATCTCGCGCCACTCGCCCGCCTTCGGCAGCGGCACGCGATAGTTCTCGCGCGGCACCGGCGTGAAATTGGAAATGACGGCGATCGGGTTGCCGTCCGGCGCGCTGCGCAGCCAGGCAAAGACCGAATTGTCGCGATCGTCGACGATCAGCCAGGAGAAGCCTTCCGGCTCGCAGTCGCGCGCATGCAGCGCCGGGCGCGAACGATAGAGGTAGTTCAAGTCCCGCACCGCCTGCCGGACGCCGCGGTGCGGGGCGTGCTCCAGCAGATTCCAGTCGAGCGCGCGTTCCTCGCTCCACTCGCGGCGCTGGGCGAATTCCTGGCCCATGAACAGGAGCTTCTTGCCCGGATAACCCCACATGAAGGCGTAGTAAGCGCGCAGAGTGGCGAATTTCTGCCAGTCGTCGCCTGCCATCTTGTGGAGCAGCGTGCCCTTGCCGTGCACGACCTCGTCATGAGAGAGCGGCAGCACGAAATTCTCGGAAAAAGCGTAGACCAGGCCGAAGGTGATGTCGTTGTGATGGTGCTTGCGGTAGATCGGCTCCTTGGAGAAATACTCCAGCGTGTCGTGCATGAAGCCCATGTTCCATTTGAAGCCGAAGCCGAGTCCACCTTCATGCACCGGCTGCGATACCTTCGGCCATGAGGTCGATTCTTCGGCGATCGTCATCACCCCGGGATGATGGCCGTAAAGCTCCTTGTTCATCTTCTGCAGGAAGCTGACCGCCTGCAAATTCTCGCGCCCACCTTTCTCGTTGGGAATCCACTCGCCCGACCTGCGCGAATAGTCGAGGTAGAGCATCGAGGCGACAGCGTCGACGCGCAAACCGTCGACATGGTATTTTTCGGCCCAGAACAGCGCGTTGTTGACGAGGAACGACACCACCTCGCGGCGGCCGAAATTGTAGATGGCGGTATTCCAGTCGGGGTGAAAACCCTGGCGCGGGTCGGCATGCTCGTAGAGCGCGGTGCCGTCGAACTTCACCAGCCCATGCTCGTCGACGGGGAAATGCGCCGGCACCCAGTCGAGGATGACGCCGACGCCGGCACGATGCGCGCCGTCGACGAAGCGGGCGAAGCCGTCGGGATCGCCGAAGCGCGCGGTCGGCGCATAAAGGCCGGTCGTCTGGTAGCCCCAGGACGGATCGTAGGGGTGCTCCGAGATCGGCAGGAACTCGATATGGGTGAAGCCGGTTTCGACCACGTAAGGAATCAGCTGCGCGGCGAGCTCGTCCCAGGTGAGAAAGGTGCCGTCATCGCGGCGCTGCCACGAGCCGGCATGGACCTCGTAGATCGAGATCGCCTCGCGCCGCGGATCGGCCTTCTGCCAGAAGCTGCGATGGGCCTCGTCGCCCCATTGATGCGCGATCGGCGGCGCCGTCACCGAAGCGGTCGCCGGGCGCAGCTCGGACTCGAAGGCGAACGGATCGGCCTTGAGGGGCAGGCGCACGCCGTCGGGACCGATGATCTCGAACTTGTAAGGCTGGCCGGCGCCGAGGTCCGGAATGAACAGCTCCCAGATGCCGGTGTCCTTGCGGTCGCGCATGGTGTGCCGGCGGCCGTCCCAGTCGTTGAAGGCGCCGACCACCGAGACGCGCCGGGCGTTGGGAGCCCATACCGCGAAATGCACGCCGGTGGTCCCCTCATGCTCGATGATATGGGCGCCGAGCTTGTCGAAGAGCCTCAGGTGTGAGCCCTCCGCCATGTAGTAGTCGTCCATCGGGCCCAGCACCGGGCCGAAGGAATAAGGGTCGGTCAGCCACCAGTCGCCGCCGGCATTCCTCGCGTGATAGCGCAACGGCTGACGCTTGCGGATCGAAAGCTTGCCCTCGAAGAAGCCGGCATCGTTGCTGCGCACGAGTTCCCCGGCTTCCTTGCCGGTGAGCGCATAGGCGGTGACGCATTCGGCATTGGGTACGAAGCAGCGGGCGACAAAGCCCTTGCCGGCGGCGTGCACACCCAGAATTGCAAAGGGATCGCCATGCGTTCCGGCGACAATGGCCGCGACATCGCCGGCTGGCGCCAGTCCGTCCGGCCCGCTTGTTGCAGCGGTCGCGCGCGGCTTCCTCATCAGGCGGCGTCCCTCCCTGGGAACTATTCTGGTTTGTGCATATGTTGGCCCAAAACGGCTAGGCACTTTTGGGCGACATGCACGTCCACGTTGTCGGCGACCTCATGCAATCACATCAGACAGGTACGTTCCAGATTTCTTTCGCGTATTGGCGAATGGTGCGATCGGACGAGAACCAGCCGACGCGGGCGACATTGCGGATGGCGCGCGCGTACCAGTCGGGACTGTTGCGCCAGACATCGTCGACCTCGCGCTGGCAGGCGGCGTAGGAGTCGAAATCGGCCGCCACCATGAACCAGTCGCTCTGATAAAGGCCGTTCATGAGGTCGCGGTAGCGGTTGGGATCGTCAGGCGAGAAGACGCCGGAGGAGATCGCCGACACCGCCTGCGACAACTCCGGCGAGGACGCGATCACGCCGCGCGGATTGTAGCCGTTGTCGCGGCGTTCGGCGACCTCGGCGGTGGTGAGGCCGAAGATGAAGATGTTGTCGTCGCCGACGCGCTCCTTGATCTCGACATTGGCGCCATCGAGCGTGCCGATGGTCAAGGCGCCGTTGAGGGCAAACTTCATGTTGCCGGTGCCGGAAGCCTCCATGCCGGCGGTCGAGATCTGCTCGGAAAGATCGGCCGCCGGCATCATCACCTCGGCGAGGCTGACATTGTAGTTCGGCACAAACACAACCTTGAGCAGGCCGCGCGTCGAGGGATCGCCGTTGATCACCCGGGCGACGTCGTTGGCCAGTTTGATGATGAGCTTGGCGTTGTGGTAGCTCGGCGCCGCCTTGCCGCCGAAGAATTTAACCCGCGGCATCCAGTCCCGCTCGGGATGCGAGCGGATCTGGTCGTAGAGCGCGATCGCCTCCAGAATGTTGAGCAATTGGCGCTTGTATTCGTGGATGCGCTTGACCTGGATGTCGAACAGCGCTGAAGGATCGAGCCTGATGCCGAGCCGGTCGGCGACTAGGTTTGCAAGCCTCACCTTGTTCTGGCGCTTCACGGCGGCAAACTTCTCGCGGAAAGCGGAGTCGCCGGCAAGAGGATCGAGGTCCTTGATCGCTTCGATGTCGTCCATGAAGCGGTTCCCGATCGCTTCGCGGGCAAGCGCGGTCAGGCCCGGATTGCACTGGATCAGCCAGCGCCTGGGCGTGATGCCGTTGGTCTTGTTGTTGATGCGGTCGGGATAGAGCTTGTGGAGATCGGCAAATACCGTCTCCTTCATCAGATCGGTGTGCAGCGCCGAGACGCCGTTGATCGAATGCGAGCCGACGAAAGCGAGATTGCCCATGCGCACGCGGCGGTCGCCATTTTCCTGGATCAGCGAGATGCGGGCGATCTGCTCGCCCGAGAATTTTCCGGTGGCCCGCGCCTCCAGGAGAACCTGGGCATTGATGGCGTAGACGATCTGCATGTGGCGCGGCAACAGACGCTCGAACAGCGGCACCGGCCAGCTTTCCAACGCCTCCGGTAGCAGCGTGTGGTTGGTGTAGGCGAAGGTGCGCTTGGTGATGTCCCAGGCAAGGTCGAAATCCATGCCGTGAACGTCCATCAGAAGCCGCATCAGCTCCGGCACGGCGACGGCCGGATGGGTGTCGTTCAGGTGGATCGCGGCCTTGTCGGGCAACGATCTCAGGTCGCCGTACTGGCTGAGATGCCGCTGGACGATGTCCTGCAGCGAAGCAGTCGAGAAGAAATATTCCTGGCGCAGCCGGAGCTCCTGCCCGGCCATGTGCGAGTCGGCCGGATAGAGAACGCGCGACAGCGCGTCCGCCTTGTTGCTTTCGGCGAGCGCGCCGATGTGGTCGCCGGCATTGAACTTGTCGAGCAGAATCGGGTCGATCGGCATGCCGGACCAGAGCCGCAGCGTGTTGACGCGCTTGGCGCGCCAGCCCGCCACCGGCGTGTCATAGGCGACTGCCAGCACATGCTCATTGGGCCTCCAGACATGGCGCTCCAGGCGGCCGTCCTTTGAGGTGATCGATTCCACGGAGCCGCCGAAGCCGACCTCGAAGGAACGTTCGCGCCGCTCGAACTCCCACGGGTTGCCGTGGTCGAGCCAGGTCTCCGGCAGCTCGACCTGCCAGCCGTCATGGATCTCCTGCCGGAACATGCCGTTGGCGTAGCGGATGCCGTAGCCGTGGGCGGGAATATCGACCGTTGCCATGCTTTCCATGAAGCAGGCGGCGAGCCGGCCGAGACCGCCATTGCCGAGGGCTGCGTCCGGTTCAAGGCCGGCGATCAAGTCGAGATCCACGCCGAGCGATGCCAGCGCCTCGCGCATGTTCTCCATCAGGCCGAGATTGGAGAAGGCGTCGCGCATCAGGCGCCCGATGAGGAATTCGAGCGAGAGATAGTAGACGCGCTTTTCCTGCTGGTCGTAGGCTTCCTTGGTCGCCTGGATCCAGTGATCGACGACGCGGTCGCGCACCACCTTGATCGAGGCGGTCAGCCAGTCATAGGGCGTTGCGACGGTGGTGTCCTTGCCGACCCGGTACTTGAGCGACATCAGGACTTCCTCGGCGAGCGTCCTGGGATCGGGGTGGTCGAGAGCGGGGGCTTCGATCGTCATGGCGGGTTTCATATCGCCTCTCGTTCGGTTGGCCTGATCATAGCGGCTTTCACCGTTTCTCCTACCCAGTTTGCCGCGCTGCAGCATATAATGTTAAATCGATTTAGGGCGGAGTGTCCATCCGATGCACCTGCGGCTAATTACCATGGTGGGGCGGAGATCAGGCCGCCAGCGCGTCCTCCGGCGGCTTCTTGGCGCCGGTCATGAGCGCGACGGCATCCGACATCGAAATCTGCTTCGGATCGACGACGCATAGACGCCGTCCAAGCCGGTGGATGTGGATGCGATCGGCAACCTCGAAGACATGCGGCATGTTGTGCGAGATGAGCACGATCGGCAGGCCGCGCTTCTTGACGTCGAGGATCAGCTCGAGGACGCGGCGACTTTCCTTGACACCGAGCGCCGCCGTCGGTTCGTCCATGATCACCACCTTCGATCCGAAGGCGGCGGCGCGAGCCACGGCGACGCCTTGGCGCTGGCCGCCCGAAAGCGTCTCCACCGCCTGGCTGATGTTCTGGATGGTCATCAGGCCGAGTTCGGTCAGCTTGTCGCGGGCGCGCTTTTCCATCGCCGGACGATCCAGCATGCGGAACCAGCTGCCGAGCGGACCCGGTTTGCGGATCTCGCGGCCGAGAAACATGTTGTCGGCGATCGACAGCGCCGGCGACAATGCCAGGTTCTGGTAGACGGTCTCGATCCCCGCCTCGCGGGCCTCGATGGGCGATTTGAACTGGACCTGCTTGCCGTCCAGCTCAATCACCCCTTCATCGGGATGCACGGCGCCGGAGATCGCCTTGATGAGCGTCGACTTGCCGGCGCCGTTGTCGCCGATCACGGCCAGGATTTCTCCCGGGTAGAGATCGAAGTCGCAGTTGTTGAGCGCGGTCACGCGGCCGTAGCGCTTGGTCAGACCGCGCGCGGTGAGAACAGCCTGCTGGGTCATGGTTACACCGAAACCTTTCTGATCCACTGGTCGATCGCCACGGCGCCGATAATCAGGACACCGGTGAGCAGCACTTTCCATTGCGGGTCAGCGCCCAGCATGTTGAGGCCCATCGAGACGACGCCGACGATCATGGCGCCGAACAGCGTGCCGAGGATGGAGCCGCGGCCGCCAAAGAGCGAGATGCCCCCGATCACGGTCGCGGTGATCGCTTGCAGATTGTAGTCGGTGACGGCGGCGGACGGCGAGATCGAGCCGTTGCGGCCGATCGACACCCAGGCAGCGAAGGCGGCGATCAGACCGGCAAGCGTATAGACGGCCATCAGCACAGACTTGGTCTGGATACCGGAGAGTTTCGCCGCTTCCGGGTCGTCGCCGACGGCATAGACATGGCGGCCCCACGCCGTGTGGTTCAGCACATACCACAAGAGCAGCACCAACAGGACCATGGCGATGACGCCGGCCGTCAGCACGGCGGAGCCGACCCTGAAGCTGAGCGCGAAGAGATGCAGCAGCGGCGCCTGAGCGTCGACATCGGCGTCGCGGATCGTCTCATTGGCCGAGTAGATGAAATTGGTGGCCATGACGATGTTCCAGGTGCCCAGTGTCACGATGAAGGGCGGCAATTTCATATAGGCGACCAACAAGCCGTTGAGCATGCCGCAAACCGCGCCTGCGCCAAGCCCAAGCACCACGGCCAGGATTGTCGGCATGCCGTAGGTGATGGCGCAGTTGCCCATGACCACCGCCGAGATGACCATCACCACGCCGATCGAAAGATCGATGCCGGCGGTCAGGATGACCAGCGTCTGGGCAGCCCCCAGGATGCCGACGATGGCGATCTGCTGCAGGATCAGCGTCAGCGTGTAGGACGAAAAGAAGCGGCCGCCGATGGCAACGCCGAAGATGATGACCGACAGCACCAGCACGATCAGCGGCACCGCCGCCGGCGTGGAGTGCAGGAAATGCTGGGCGCGCTTGACGAACGACTTGCCGTGCTCGTCGAAGGCCGCGACGCTGGAGTCGCTGCCCGAAAGTACCTTCTCGAATTCCTGAATCTGAGACATGTATCCTCCCGTATGCGCACAGCCTTCTCATTGCTGCGCGCGCCGTCGACGCCTCTTCCGGTCTGCCGCCAGGATTGTCCGCGCTTGACGAAGGCGCATCGTCCACCCGATGCGGCCGGGGATCAAGCCCCCAGCCGCAAGCTTTGTGAACCGTCAGAGCGTCAGCCCCAGCACTTGGCGAGGCCTTCCTTGGTGTCGATCGACTTGACGCCGTTGGCCGGCTTGTCGGTGACGAGATTGACGCCGGTGTCGAAGAAGTTCTTCCCTTCGGTCGGCTTCGGCTTCGTTCCGTCCTTGGCAAATTTGGCGATCGCCTCGATGCCGAGCGCCGCCATCTGCAGCGGGTACTGCTGCGAGGTGGCGCCGATAACGCCCTCGGCAACCGACTTGACGCCCGGGCAGCCGCCGTCGACCGAAACGATCAGCACCTGCTTTTCCAGACCGACGGCCTTGAGCGCCTGGTAGGCACCGACTGCGGCCGGCTCGTTGATGGTGTGGATGACGTTGATGGTGTTGTCCTTTTGCAGGAGGTTTTCCATCGCCTTGCGGCCGCCTTCCTCGTTGCCGTTGGTCACGTCGTGGCCGACGATGCGCGGATCGTCTTCGTCGCCGATCTTGTTGGGATCCTTCACGTCGATGCCGTAGCCCATCATGAAGCCCTGGTCGCGCAGAACGTCGACGGTCGGCTGCGAGGGAGTGAGGTCGAGGAAGCCGATCTTGGCGTCCTTGGCCTTGTCGCCGAGCGTGGCGGCGGCCCAGGCGCCGATCAGCTTGCCGGCCTCCAGATTGTCGGTGGCGAAGGTCGCATCGGCAGCGTCGATCGGATCGAGCGGGGTGTCGAGGGCGATCACCAGCAGGCCGGCGTCACGCGCCTTCTTCACCGTCGGCACGATGCCCTTGGTGTCAGAGGCGGTGATCAGGATGCCCTTGGCGCCGTCGGCGATGCAGCTCTCGATCGCCGCGACCTGGCTCTCGCTGTCGCCATCGATCTTGCCGGCATAGGTCTTCAGGTCGACGCCGAGTTCCTTGGCCTTGGCGGTGGCGCCTTCCTTCATCTTCACGAAGAAGGGATTGGTGTCGGTCTTGGTGATCAGGCAGGCGCCGACGCCCGCAGCCGATGCGGACGAGGCGAATGCGAGCAGGCCCAGCCCGGCCGCCGCGAATACGGTGGACTTCAGCAGCGATTTCTTGGTCACGATTTCCTCCCAATGGAACCATTCCGGACGCCGGCCAACCCGGCGCCTCGAGCGCATCCAACCATTTTTCCCAGCGTGGACGCCACCCCAAAAGACACCAGTCCGCATCATCTGTCAATAATTAAATCACTCTTATTTATTATTGACAGACTTGCGCTGTTCACTCATTCTGAACGAAAAGCCAGTGTGGGGAAACCGACGGGAGGAACAGGGTGGAGACCGGCATTGCGAGGCACGGTTCGCCCGAGGCTCTGGAGAGCCGGCTGCATCGCGGCACGAACCAGAGCGGCATGCGCGACCACAATGAAAGGCTGGTTCTGTCACTGGTGCGCCAGCATGGCAGCCTCGCCAAATCCGACATCGCGCGCATGACCGGGCTGTCGGCCCAGACGGTATCCGTCATCATGCGGGAGCTGGAAGAGGACAAGCTGCTCGTGCGCCAGGCGCCGCTGCGCGGCAAGATCGGCCAGCCGTCGATCCCGATGGCGCTCAATCCGGAAGGAGCTTTCTTCATCGGTCTCAAGATCGGCCGCCGCAGCGCCGAGCTGGTGCTGATCGACTTCCTCGGCAATGTGCGATCGATGCTGCAGAATTCCTATCGTTATCCGGCGCCGCGCGAGACGGTGGAGTTCGTCGGCGCTGGGATCAAACAAATGCGCGGCGAGCTGACACCGGCGCAGGACAAGCGCATCGCCGGGCTCGGGATCGCCATGCCGTTCGAGCTTTGGAGCTGGGCCGACACAGCCGGCGCGCCGCGCGAGATCATGGATGAATGGCGCCATCGCGACATCCGCGCCGACATCCAGTCCCAATGCGACTTTCCGGTCTATCTGCAGAACGATGCCACGTCCGCTTGCGGGGCAGAGCTCGTCTTCGGCCAGGCAGGCGCGGCGCGCGACTTCGTCTATTTCTATATCGGTGCCTTTGCCGGCGGCGGCATCGTGCTCAACGGCCGCCTGTTCGGCGGGCCGACCGGCAATGCCGGCGCCCTGGGTTCGATGCCGGTGCCCGGGCCGGACGGCAAGCCGACACAGCTTATCGATGTCGCCTCGATCGCCATGCTGGAAAAGGCGCTGAGCGCCAAGGGCATCGACGGCTCCTATCTGTGGACCTCGCCGCAGGAATGGGGCGAGATCGGCGCCGAGCTCGACGACTGGATCGCAAGTGCTGCACAAGCGCTGGCCTATGCGATCGTTGCCGCCTCGTCGGTCATCGATTTCGAGGCCGCGGTGATCGACGGCTGGATGCCCCTCGACGTGCGGCGGAGGCTTGTCGATGCGGTGACGGACGCGATCACCGGTATCGACGCCGAGGGGCTGAAGCTGCCGGTCGTACGCGAAGGAACAGTCGGCATCCATGCGCGGGCGCTTGGCGGCGCCAGCCTGCCGCTTTCCGAACGCTTCCTGATCGGACCGACGACGATTTCCAGGAGCGCCTGACCATGCTGATCGGCATTCCGTCGCTGCTCGGCCCGCAGCTTCTGGCGACGCTCAGGGCCATGGGCCATGGCGACGAGATCGCCATCGTCGACGGCAATTATCCGGCCGAGGAACAGGCGCGCAGGCTGATCCGCGCCGACGGCCATGCCGTCATTCCGGTGCTGGACGCCGTTTTGAGCGTGCTGCCGGTGGATGCGGCGGTGCCGGAGGCCCTGTTCCGCGCCTCGGTCAAAGGCGATCCGGCGCTCGCCGATCCCGTGCATCACGAGATGGAAGCGGTCTGCGCCAAACGCGCGCCGGGGCACAAGGTGATTGCGCTGGCGGGGGCCGACTTCTATGCACGCGTCAAGGCCGCGCATGCGATCGTCGCGACCA
The DNA here is from genome assembly GCF_029625845.1 of Mesorhizobium sp. WSM4898. Taxonomy (NCBI): domain Bacteria; kingdom Pseudomonadati; phylum Pseudomonadota; class Alphaproteobacteria; order Hyphomicrobiales; family Phyllobacteriaceae; genus Mesorhizobium; species Mesorhizobium sp. WSM4898. Next base: position 223,717 of record NZ_JARTVQ010000004.1, read on the forward strand.
GCGAACCCAGGCTTTATGCCAACATCATCATCCGTAAGGGCGTGATCCATCCGCCGGAGACCGAGACACAATGATCCTCTGCTGTGGCGAAGCCCTGATCGACATGCTGCCGCGCACGACAGCGGAAGGCGAAGCGGCCTTCGCGCCTTATGTCGGCGGAGCGGTGTTCAACACGGCGGTCGCGCTCGGACGGCTGGGCGCTCCGGCAGGCTTCTTCTCAGGTCTCTCCTCCGACCTGTTCGGCGGCCAGCTCCGCGAGGCGCTGGGAGCCAGCAAGGTGAGCTCGACCTATGCGCACACCTCGCCCAAGCCGACCACGCTCGCCTTCGTGCGGCTCACCGATGGCCAGGCGAGCTATACGTTCTACGACGAGAACACCGCCGGGCGCATGCTCGCCATCGAGGACCTGCCGAAGCTCGGCGCCGAGATCGAGGCGATGCTGTTCGGCGCGATCAGCCTGATCTCGGAACCGGCGGGATCGGCCTATGAGGAGTTCATGCGGCGCGAGCGCAACAGCCGGGTGATGATGCTCGACCCCAACATCCGGCCGAACTTCATTCCGGACAAGGCCAAGCATCTGAGGCGCATCCGCGAGATGATGGCGATGGCCGACATCGTCAAACTGTCGGACGAAGACCTCAACTGGTTCGACGAAGCGGGCTCGCACGAGGAGGTCGTGCGCAACTGGCTTGACCGCGGTCCCAGCCTGATCGTCGTCACCCATGGCAGCGAAGGCGCCGTCGGCTACAGCAGGGAGCACAAGGTCACGGTGGTGCCGCGGAAAGTGAAGGTGGTCGACACCGTCGGCGCGGGCGACACCTTCAATGCCGGCATCCTTGCCTCGCTGCACGAGCAGGGTCTGCTCACCAAAGCAGCGATCGGCGGCCTCTCGGAGGAAGCCATCCGCAGCGCGCTGGAGCTTGGCGCCAAGGCGGCCGCCGTGACGGTATCTCGGGCCGGCGCCAACCCGCCATGGCGGCACGAAATCGCCTGATCGGCTGACCGGTCCCGCCGGCGATCCGTGCCCGAGCGATCACTTTATGTTTCGAAGGGCCGGAACAGCGCGACAAGAGCCGCTTCGAATACGCTTGGAAGCCCGGATTTCCGGCTTCTTCTGGCAATGCGCAGGCAAAAAACGGTAACAGGCTGCGACACTTGCGCAATTCGCCCTGGCCATGGGCGGCTTTTTCAGCCGTGGCAAGTCTGGTACCAGCGGGCCGGTTTACTGGCAGCTTCTGAGGCCGACATGCAGTTCATCGATCTTGGCGCGCAGCGCGAACGAATCCGCGACCGGCTGAAGGCCGCGATCGACACGGTGGTCGAAGACGGCCGTTACATCCTCGGCCCGCAAGTCGCAGAATTCGAGAACAAGCTCGCGGCTTACATCGGCGTCAAGCATGTGGTGGCCTGCGCCAACGGCACCGATGCGCTGCTTCTGCCGCTGTTTGCGGCCGGCATCGGTCCGGGCGATGCCGTGTTCGTGCCAAGCTTCACCTTCGCCGCGACGGCCGAAGTGGTGGCGCTCGCCAAGGCCGAGCCTGTCTTCGTCGACGTCGATCCCGACACCTACAACATCGATATCGCCAGCCTCGAGGCGGCGATCGACATGATCAAGAAGCAAGGAAGGCTGAAGCCGAAGGCGATCATCCCGGTCGACCTGTTCGGACTTGCCGCCGACTACGAGGCGATCATGGCGATCGCAAAGCGCGAGAGCCTGCTGGTGATCGAGGACGCCGCCCAGTCGATGGGCGGCTCGGCCGACGGCACGATGTGCGGCGCCTTCGGCCATGTCGGCTCGACCAGCTTCTATCCGGCCAAGCCGCTCGGCTGCTACGGCGATGGCGGCGCGATGTTCACCAACGATGCTGCGCTCGCCGACAAGCTGCGCTCCTTCGCCTTCCACGGCAAGGGCGAGACGCAGTACGACAACATCCGCGTCGGCATCAATTCCCGCCTCGACACGCTGCAGGCGGCGATCCTGATCGAGAAGCTCGCCATCCTCGAGGAGGAGATGGTGGCCCGCCAGGCGGTCGCCGACCGTTACGCCAATGGGCTTGGCGACATCGTCAAGGCATCACGCAATCTCGGCCACGGCCGCTCGGCCTGGGCGCAATATGCCATCGAGACGCCGAAACGCGACGGGTTGAAGGCCCATCTCGGCGAACAAGGCATCCCGTCGGTCATCTATTACGTGAAGCCGCTGCACGAACAAATCGCCTACCGCGATTATCCGCGTACGCCGACCGGTCTTGCGGTTTCGGAGAAGCTGCCGAAGCAGATCCTCTGTCTGCCGATGCACGCCTATCTCAGCGAAGCCGACCAAGACAAGATCGTCGAGACGATCCGCAATTATATCGGCTCCAACTCGGCGCAGGTCGCGGCTGCCTAATCTCGGCCCTTGAGCGGGAGATTAAACCTCCACGCCCTTCCCCGTCGCAATGAAATACGGGTTGGCGAAATCCGTGTCAGTGGCCTGGTTGCGTTTGCCGTAGACGAGCGGCTGGCCGTCCAGCGTGCGGGTCATGCCGCCGGCGGCGCGCAGCACCGCATCGCCAGCGGCCGTGTCCCATTCCATGGTGCGGCCGAAGCGCGGATAAACGTCGGCCTCGGCGGCGGCGAGCAGGCAGAATTTCAGCGACGAGCCTATCGAGACGATTTCGGTGGCGCCGAGATCGCGGATGAAGGCTTCGGTTTCCGGCGTGTTGTGCGAGCGGCTGGCGACGACGGCGAGCGGCGTGCCGCCTGCCCGCACGGTGATTGGCCGACGGCCGGCGATACGATAGTCGCCGTCGACGTCGATCGCTTCCGCCGTCCCCGCCCGACCGGAGAAGAAACGTCCTGTGCAAGGCGCGAACACGACGCCGACTTCCGGCACGCCGTGGCGCACCAGCGCAATGTTGACGGTGAAATCGGTGCGGCGGTTGACGAATTCCTTGGTGCCGTCGAGCGGATCGACGAGGAAGAAGGCACCGTCGAGGTCGGGCGTGGCAATACCCGCCGCAACCTCCTCCTCGGCGACGCAAGGGATGTCCGGATAAGCGGCGCGCAGGCCGGCCAGGATAATCTTTTCGCTTTCGCGATCCGCTTCCGTCACCGGCGAAGAGTCGGACTTGCTGTCGACGGCGCAGCCTTCGTGGAAAACGCGCATCACCGCGCGGCCGGCATCGAGCGCGAGGCGCTCGAACACGCCAAGCATTGCCGCGTCGTCAGATGCCGCCGCCATCGTCATACTGCTCTTCGGCAACGTCGCGCTCTGTCAGCCAGTGTTCCAGGGCTTCCGCCATCTCCTCGGGCGTCCTGCCGAGAGTCTTGAGGTGGATCTCGGGGTTCTCCGGCGTCTCGTAGGGAGAATCGACGCCGGTGAAGTTCTTGATCTCGCCGCTCAAGGCGCGGGCGTAAAGGCCCTTCGGGTCGCGGCGGGCGCATTCCTCGAACGGCGTGTCGACGAACACCTCTACGAATTCCCCCTCGCCCATCAGCTCGCGCGCCATGCGCCGCTCGGCGCTGAAGGGCGAGATGAACGAGACGATGACGATCAGGCCCGCATCGGCCATCAGCTTGGCCACTTCGGCGACGCGGCGGATGTTTTCGACGCGATCCGCGTCAGTGAAGCCGAGATCGCGGTTGAGGCCGTGGCGGACATTGTCGCCGTCGAGGATGTAGGTGTGGCGGCCGGACGCGAACAGCTTCCTTTCGAAGAGATTTGCGATGGTCGACTTGCCGGAACCGGACAGACCGGTGAACCAGAACACCGCCGGGCGCTGGTTCTTCAGGTCGGAGCGGCCACGCTTGCCGACGTCGAGCGATTGCCAATGGATGTTTTCGGCGCGGCGCAGCGAATGCAGGATCATGCCGGCGCCGACGGTGGCGTTGCTGATGCGGTCGATCAGGATGAAGGCGCCGGTCGTGCGGTTCTCGGCGAAGGGATCGAAGGCGATCGGCGCCCGGGTCGACAGGTTGCACACCCCGACCTCGTTGAGGTCGAGAGACTTCGCCGCCTCATGCGCGAAATCGTTGACGTTGACGCGGTATTTCAGATCGGTGACGGTCGCGCTCACCTGATCCGTTTCGGTGCGCAGGATATAGGACCGGCCGGGCAACAGGGCCTGCTCGTCGAACCAGACCAGATTGGCGGCGAACTGGTCGGCGACCTGCGGACGTGCGGCCGGTGATACCAGCATGTTGCCGCGCGAAACCTCGACCTCGTCCTCGAGGACGAGCGTGATGGCCTGGCCGGCAACAGCCTGCTCAAGGTCGCCGCCATGCGCGACGATGCGCTTGACCCGGGAGGCCCTACCCGACTTGGCGACCACGACCTCGTCGCCTTTGGAAACGGAACCGGATGCAATGGTTCCGGCAAAGCCGCGAAAATCGAGATTGGGACGGTTCACATACTGGACGGGGAAGCGGAACGGCAATTCGATCGCCGCCTCGTCGACAGACACGGTTTCCAGATGCTCGATAAGCGACGGCCCGGAATACCAGGGCGTTCGCTCCGAGCGGCTGGTGACATTGTCGCCGAAGCGCGCCGACATCGGAATCGGCACGATACTGTTGAAGCCTAGGCTTTGCGCGAAGTCGCCGTAGTCGGCGACGATCCGGTCGAACACGGTCTTGTCGAAGCCGACGAGGTCGATCTTGTTGACGGCAAGGACGATGTGGCGGATGCCAAGCAGCGAGGCGATGATCGAATGGCGCCGGGTCTGGCGCAGCACGCCCTGGCGCGCATCGATCAGCACGATGGCGAGGTCGGCGGTCGAAGCGCCCGTCGCCATGTTGCGCGTGTATTGCTCATGGCCGGGCGTGTCGGCGACGATGAACTTGCGCTTCGGGGTGGCGAAGAAGCGGTAGGCGACGTCGATTGTGATGCCCTGCTCACGCTCGGCCTCCAACCCGTCGACGAGCAGCGCGAAGTCGATGTCGTCGCCGGTGGTGCCGTGCTTACGAGAATCGTTCTCCAACGCGGCGAGCTGGTCCTCGAAAATCTGCTTGGTATCGGACAGCAGCCGGCCGATCAGCGTCGACTTGCCGTCGTCGACCGAGCCGCAGGTGAGAAAGCGCAGCAGCGATTTCTTTTCCTGCGCGGCCATGTAGTCGCGGATCGAATCGGTCGGGGCGAGGCTCGTGGCCAGGATGTGGCGCATGCTCAGAAATACCCCTCGCGCTTCTTCTTTTCCATGGAACCTGCCTCGTCGCGGTCGATGAGGCGGCCCTGGCGCTCGGAGGTGCGGGCGGTCAGCATCTCGCCGACGATGGCTTCGAGCGTGTCGGCATCCGATTCTATGGCGCCCGTCAGCGGATAGCAGCCCAGCGTGCGGAAGCGCACGAGACGGTTCTCGATTTTCTCGCCGGGGCGCAGTTGCATGCGGTCATCGTCCTTCATGATGAGCATGCCGTCACGTTCGACGACCGGCCGCTCCTTGGCGAAATAGAGCGGCACGATCGGGATGTTCTCCTGCAAAATATACTGCCAGATGTCGAGCTCGGTCCAGTTGGACAGGGGAAAGACGCGGATCGATTCACCCGGCGCGATCCGGGTGTTGAAGATCTTCCACATTTCCGGCCGCTGGTTCTTGGGATCCCAGGCATGCTGGGCATTGCGGAAGGAAAATATGCGCTCCTTGGCGCGCGACTTCTCCTCGTCGCGACGGGCGCCGCCGAAGGCCGCGTCGAAGCCGTATTTGTCGAGCGCCTGGCGCAGCGCCACCGTTTTCATCACATGGGTGTGGGTGTTCGAGCCGTGATCGAAGGGGTTGATGCCGTCGCGCACGCCGTCTTCGTTGACATGAACAAGCAGGTCGAAGCCGAGCTTCTGCGCCATCTGATCGCGAAAGGCGATCATCTCACGGAACTTCCAGGTCGTGTCGACATGCAGGAAGGGAAATGGCGGCTTGGCGGGATAGAAGGCCTTCATCGCCAGATGCATCAGCACCGAGGAATCCTTGCCGACCGAATAGAGCATCACCGGCTTGGCGAAAGAGGCTGCAACCTCACGGAAGATGTGGATGGATTCGGCCTCAAGCCGCTGCAGATGGGTGAGCGCGATGTTCATAAGCTATTGAGCGTTCTTTCGTGCCGGCCAGGCCTTGCAGCAGGCGATTGGCGCGGTTTGCTAAAACAGCCCGTCAAGCCCTGGACACTTGTCGCGGGCGTTCTAGCAGATCGCCATCGCCCATAACAATGCAAGACCCGCGCCGGGCACAGCGCTTTGGGAATGAATTTTCCAAGTGAGCTTGATAAGTCGGAAAATTCTCCCAGACAAGCCGAGCAATTGAAAGGGGCCGAACAAACCTATTTGCTTCGATCGGCTAGGTTGACTTCCAAGAGCTTTCGTCCACGCCGCCGATTTTTGGCTGGACATCCTTCGGTCGCCCTATCGGAGATCGGAGCCAGCCGCTATACCGGCGCGGGAGCGGGCGAGGCGCGGCAGAACGGGATCGGTCAAAGCCAATTGTTCGGTACCCCGGCGGGTCTGCGCACAACCTGGAAGATTGCGAAGCAAGGCATTGAACCCGTTTACATCGCTTCGGCGGCATCTCACGCCGACACAGATCAACATCTATTTCTCGATCGTCTGCTTCTTCTCGCCGCCGGTGCTGGGATCGGTGGTCAGCTTCGTTTTCAACGGCGGCGCGCTCTGGTCCGTATTTCTGCTCGCCATCAAACGGCGGCGGTTCAACATCGACCGGTCGATGCTGGCCATGACGGTGGCGATCTGTGCCTATTGCGCGGCCATCGTCCTTGCTTCGATCGTCAACGGCACGCTGGCGGCGGATCTGCGGTTGTTCCTGCCGCTGATCGCTTTCCTCTTCTTTCCGATCTCCTATTCGACCTGGAGCATCACGGAAAAGACCGTGCTTGTACGCATCGTCGTGCTGGCGAGCGCCGCGGCATGTTTCGGCGCGCTGCTGCTCGCCGTCGTTCAGTATTACTGGATCGGCACCAGGGCCGAAGGCGGTGCCGGGAATGCCATCGTATTCGCGACGGTGACCTGCCTGGCCGCGGCGATGAGCCTCGCAGGCGCGCTGTCGGGGATCGAGAAGCGCTGGAAGCTGCTGACTCTCGCTGCGCTGTCGGGCAGCTTGGCGGTGCTTTATTCGGGCTCCCGCATCATCTGGCTGGCGCTGCTGCTGGCGGGCATCGCCGTGCTCTCGATCAACCGGCGCCGGCTCAGCGGGTTGAAACTCGCGCGCATTGCGCTGATTGCCGGCGGCGCCTGCCTGCTGCTCGCCGCGATCGCGTTTCCCGTCATTGCCAATCGGGCTGACTTCCTTTTCAGCGACTTGGATGCGCTCACCACCAAGAACGACCATACGACGGCGCTTGGACTGCGGGTGGCGATGTGGGAGATCGGCACGAAGGCGTTTCACGAGGCTCCGATTTTCGGACATGGCATCACAGGCAGCCGGGCGCTGATGAAACAGGGTTTTCACGATCAATTTGGCATGGACGCGGGCTACAACCATTACCATAGCGGTTTTCTGACCGCGGCGGTGCAGGCCGGTTTGTTAGGGGCGTTCGCCTTGGCGGCGATCTTCGTCGTCGCGGCCTGGAACGCGGCAAGGGCGCTGCGCCGCAGCGCCGGCCCAGCGGAACGGTTCGGCGCAACGATGATCATCGTCACGGTCGTCACCTATCTCATAGGCGGGCTGACGGGTATCCTGGTCGGTCAGGACCTTCTCGATTCGACGCTGATGGTGTTCCTGGTTTCGGGAACCTATCTGGCTTGCGGACGAACGGTGCCGCCGACCGGCAAGAGCGCAGCCATTCCTTCGGCCGCCGGCCGGCGAACATGAAGGTCCTGGTCACCGGGGCGACGGGACTGATCGGACGCCAGGTGACCGGCCGGCTGCGTCAGGCCGGCTTCGACATGCGCATTGCGTCCCGCCGGCCGGAACGACTGCAGGCTGCGGGCGAGGTCTTTGCGCTGCCCGGCGCCGATGCGCCGGACGACGCCTTCCTGGCATTGATGCGCGAGGTGAGCCATGTCGTCCACTGCGCGGCGCTGAACAACGATCGGACTTTCAGCGACGCCGACCACCAGGCCGCCAATGCGACGCTGACCGCGCGGCTGGCCAAGGCCGCGGCTGCAGGTTGCGGCGGGCGCTTCATCTATCTTTCCTCGATCCGGGCCGTGGCGGGTCCCGGCTTCAGCGGCACGATCAACGAGGCGATGGCCCCTGCCCCGCAATGCGCCTATGGCCGCTCCAAGCGGGAAGGCGAGATCAGGATGATCGAGGCTTACGCCGGACGCCCGGATGCCACGGCACTGCGCCTGCCGCCCGTCTATGGGGAGAGCATGAGGGGCAACATGGCAGCGCTGATGCGGCTTGCCGACACCGCCCTGCCGCTGCCGACCGGCGTGCTGGCGGGTGTGCGCTCTCTGATCGCGTCCGACACCGCGGCGGGCGCGGTGCTGCACCTTGTCAGCCGTCCGGGACCGCTCCACCCGGCCTATGTCGCGGGCAACGCCGCCCCTCTTGCGACGTCCGAAATCATTGCCGCGTTCCGGCGTGGTTTCGGCCGTCCGCCGCGGCTTTTTCCCATGCCTGGGATGCCGCTGCGGCTGGCGGCAAGGCTGCTCGGCAGGCAGGCATCATGGCAAGCCTTGACCGCGACCCAGATCTGCGATCCGTCACTGCTGGCCGGGGAAGGTTGGATGCCGGAAACCGATACGCTCGGCCGGCTTGAGGAACTGGCGCGAAAGAAAGCCACTCAGGCCCGGTAGAATGTCCCCAGCAATATTCTGAGGTCGAGGCCGATCGAAGCGGCCTTCAGATAGGCAGCGTCGGTCTCGGCGCAGAGTTTCGGATCGGACATGTCGATGCCCTTGATCTGCGCCAGCCCGGTGATGCCCGGAAGCGCCGAAAGCACGCCCAGCCGCCGCCGGTGGCCGATCAGCTCCGTTTGCGTCGGCAGGCACGGACGGGGACCGACAAGGCTCATCTCGCCCTTGAGCACATTCCAGAGCTGCGGCAGCTCATCGATCTTGGTCGCGCGCAGCACCCTGCCCACCGCGGTGACCGACCCGGCAGGCGCCTCGTGCGTGGGCAAGGACGGGGTGTTGCGATGCATGGTGCGCAGCTTGTGGCAGGCAAAGACAGCGCCGCCGCGCCCGACGCGCGGCTGCGAAAAGATGGCCGGTCCGGATGACGTCGCCCTGACCGCCAGCATGGCGATCAGCACAACGGGAGACGTAACCGCCAGCATGACGGCCGCGATAGTCAGGTCGAAAGCCCGCTTAGCCGTCACGGCTCAGATCCTCCGCCAAAGAAAGGCAAGGTAGAGGCCGAGCGTGCCCATCAGGGTCTGCCGGTAGACGCCGCTTTTGCCGAGCAGGCGGAAGCGCCTGAGAGCATTGCCCTTGCGCGCCCTGATGAAGAGGCGAAGGCAACGTGCTGCATCGCGTGTAACGAGGTCGCGGTTGACGGCAAGGCCTCTGAGATTGCTGTCCGTCCAGGTGGCGAACTGGCCCTGGAACAGCCGCCCGAGCCTCGAAAGCCTTGCCCTCCAGGAGACGTTGGCGCCGACCAGGTTCGCCCCGTGCTGCCGGTATCTGACCAGCGGCCGCGGCTCGTAGCGGACCTTGCCGCCGGCAGCGGTGACGACGAGATAGGCCCACCAGTCATGGCTGACGAATTCGGTTCTTGCCGATGCCTTCGCCAGGAGGTCGCGCGCCGCGCGGTTGAAGAGCATGGTGTTGCCGCCGGCGATGCTCTGCACCAGGGCGTTGCGGAAGGATGGCGGGCGGTGGAACAGCGGCGAATGGCCGGCCGGGACGCCGGTCTCGGAAATGGTCGCCGTGCGCGAGCAGAACAGCAGCGGCATTGCCATATCCTGTGTCTCCATCCAGCGAATGGCGCTCTCCAGCCGGTCGGGCTCCCAGACATCGTCCTGGTCGCAAAAGGCGTAGTAATCGGCATCGACGCGCGGCTCGATGATCATCGAGCGGAAGTTGGCGGCGAAGCCGTTTCGCGGGCCCTGCACCACGGTAAGGGAGCCCTTGCTCCAGCGGGACCGCCACGCCTCGAGGATCGCGAGCGTGGCGTCCGTCGAGCCGTCGTCGGAAACCCAGAGATCGACATGGGGCCATGATTGCGCGAGCAGGGATTGCAACTGCTCGCCGATAAAGGCGGCGCCATCCCTCGTGCCCATGAGAACGGCCACGCGCTGATCGTTTCCGGTCACTGCTTCAGAACCCGCAGCGTTCGAACAGGCTTCAATAGCCGATTGCGGGCGGGCGGCACAGGCCTAGCCGATCTGTCCGGCCGCTTTCGGCACCGCCCGCTGGGGCGCGCCGCCAATGCCTTGCCCTGCCCGGTTGAGCCCGGCCAGGATCGCGAGCGCCGCGGCCTTGTCCTGGTCCCGTATGGCGGCCACCAGCGCCGGCAGCGCGGCCTCGATCCTCGGCCACTCGACGACGTCGGTCCTGAGGCCGAAGATCTTGGCGATGTCGAGCTTGACGACCTCCTCGCCTTCGCCATGCAGCGCCTCGTGCAGCTTCTCGCCGGGCCTGATGCCGGTGAAGCGGATCGGAATGTCGGTATAGGGGCTTTTGCCGGCCATGCGGATCATGGTTTCGGCGACTTCGAGGATCGGCACGGGCTTGCCCATGTCGAGCATGTAGATGGCGTAGTCGTCCCTGCCGTGGCGCCGCTCGGCATCGGCGGCCGACATGATGACGAGATCGACGGCCTCGGCCACCGTCATGAAATAGCGCGTCATGCGCCGGTCGGTGATGGTGACGGGCCCGCCGGCCTCGATCTGCGCCTGGAAGATGGTCGCCACCGAGCCGTTGGAGCCGAAGACGTTGCCGAAGCGCACGGCGATGAATTTGGTGCCGGGACGACGCACAGTTGGGGTGCCGGCATGGTGGCCGTTCAGCCCGCCGGCATGGAAAGGCGACGGCTCGGCGTGCGTTTCATGCAGCGAGGAGACGATCTGCTCGGCCGCGCGCTTGGTGGCGCCAAGCACCGAGGTCGGGTCGACGGCCTTGTCGCTGGAAATCAGCAGGAACTGCGGCACCCCGCATTCGGCCGCGACCTCGGCGCAGGCGAGCGTGCCGAAGACATTCGTTTCGATCGCCGCTTCCCAGTTCTCTTCCAGCAGCGGCACATGCTTCAGCGCCGCGGCGTGAAAGATGATCGCGGGTTTGAACTCGCTGACGAGGCGCATCATGTGCGGCCGGTCGGTGACATCGACGATGCGGCTGGCCAGCCGGTCGCGGTCTTTCTCGTCGATGATCTGATCGAGCTGGAAGATGCCGAACTCGGAATTGTCGGCCACCAGCACCGCCTCGGCGCCGAGCTCCAGCGCGCGCTTGACCAGCACACGGCCGATGGAGCCGGCCCCGCCGGTGACCAGCACGCGCTTGCCGCCGACGAAGACGCCGATGCGCGCGATGTCGGTGGCGACCGCCGAACGGCGCATGATGGTTTCCATCTCGACCGCATCGAGAACCAGCTTGCCGCCCCGCCCCAGCTCCGAAAGACCGGAGAACTGGACGACGGCGATGCCGCTGTGGCGGGCGACGCGCACCAGCTCGGCATAGTCCTCGATCTCGCGCTCGACCCCCTTGCCGAAGATCAGGAGGTCGAGGTTTTCCGTGCCCTTGACATACTCTTCCAGCACCTCGACCAGACGCGGCCGCAGCGCCACGACCGGAACGCCCTGGATCTGCGTACCGAGCGGCGCGCCGGCCTCCGTGGCCATGATGCCGGCGATGGCATATTCGGCCGGCACCGCCGTGCGGGTGAAGCGGACGATCACGTCGGCCTCGCTCAGCCGGCCGATGAACAGCGCCTGCTTGATCGACGCATCGCCGGCGGCGCGGCGCAGGATGCGCCAGGACGCACCGTCGCGCAGGAAACGATAGTAGAGCCTGGGTGCCGAAATGATGGTGAAGGAGACCAGGAAGAAGACGATGAACTGGCGCTCGTTGAGGCCGGCGACCGGCTGGAAAAAGGAGCGGAAGGCAATCGAGGCCAGATAGAGAACCACCGTCAGGCTGCCGCAGCCCTTCAGGATGTTGAAGAAGTCGGGCGTCGAGGCAAAGCGCCAGACGGTGCTGTAGAGGCCGCAGGTGCGAAACAGGAGATGGGCAAGGAGCACGATCAGCGCCCAGCAGGCGAGCCCGCCGGAGGAGAACGCATCGAAGGAAAGCCGCGACTGCGAGAGCGTGAGGCTGAGCGCCACCGCGATCAGGACCATGACGAGGTCCTGGACCATGATGATGGCGCGCCGCATCTTCGGTCGGAGGCCCGATACGGCTTCTACATAGGCGGTCATTGGGTAGTACTGAACTCCAGGCGCGGGAATACTATCAGAACGGCGCAGGACAGAACACCGTCCAACGCCACTCCAGATTGCAAATCCCCAACCCCGTCACCGGGTATGGCATTAGCGCGGAGTTGGGGGGAGAGCTAGGGGTTTTTTCCTGTTCTACTCGCCCACGAAGAATCGATTCACATGTTGCCTGTCGCGTTGCGGCAAAATAGATGTGTCGCTGGGTGGCATGCAGTCGGATTCTGGGCGGGACGCTCCACTGCTAAAGGCAGACGAGATTGGAGAGTCAGCAATGCAGGATGTCGACTTCAGAGAGCGTGTTTCAGGCAAGTCATATGTCAGCCTACTGGAAGATATCCACCGAGAGACGAAACCAAAGTCTTACTTCGAGATCGGCGTTCAATTTGGCGATACGATTAAGTTGGCGGAATGTGCGACGATTGGTGTCGATCCGCGTTTCAAATGCGAGACAAACATCATAGGGAGAAAGCCGAGCTGTCAACTATTTCAACAAACGAGCGACGCCTTCTTTCAGGAGCACAATCCGTCAACGATACTTGGCAAACACATCGACCTTGCTTTTCTGGATGGCATGCACCTGTTTGAATTCCTGCTTCGGGACTTTATAAGCACGGAAAAGTACTGCGCCCCTGAATCTATTATCGCCCTACACGACTGCTTGCCGCCGGGGTTCTATATGACTTCGAGGGACATCGCCGATGCGAACCACCCTCACTCCGCATTCCCAGGCTGGTGGGCTGGTGACGTATGGAAGATCGTGCCGACCTTGAAGCAATACCGGCCAGAGCTTTCGATTACGATTACGGATAGTGCGCCAACCGGGCTCGTCGTGATTACGCGCCTCGATCCTGCAAATGAGACACTTTCGGTCAATTACGAGAAAATCATCGCTGCCTTTGAGCCTATCGATCGGAATGAGTTCACTCGCTACTGGGCCTCGGTACCAATTGTTTCAGCAGGCTCTTTGGATCTCCAGGCATTCCAGCCCTTCCAACGAGAAAAACAATGATTCCTAGGATTGTCTGGATCCTGTGGCTCCAAGGACTCGAAACGGCGCCCGCGATCGTCAGAGCCAGCGTGAATTCTTGGGAAAGGGTCAACCCGGATTGGACGATACAAATCCTGAGCAGAAAGAGCCTGGGAGACTTTTTGCCCGAGGTGGACGACCCAAAGTCGATCCTCTCCATGTCACATCCGGACGCAACCTACAGTGATATTATTCGCATCGAATTGCTGTCGAGATACGGGGGGGTTTGGGTCGACGCTACTTGCTTCTGTCTGCAGCCTCTCAGCCGGTGGCTCGATGGCGTGACGTCAGAGAATTTTTTTGCCTTCGAGCGACCTACCCCGACACGAATGCTATCTTCATGGTTCCTGGCGGCCAGCCAGTCGTCTTACATCATCCATGAATGGCGCAAAAGGATCAACCGCCACTGGCAGAAGCGAACAGATGACCCGGATTATTACTGGTTTCACAATCTGTTTGGCAAAACCTACCAAGATGATGAAAAATTCCGTACCGTGTGGGACCGCGTTCCGAAAATATCGGCGGGCCCGCCACATATGTTCACACCTTATGAGACTAGGCTGCTTGGCCCAGTTTCAGAAGATGATCGACAGGTCGTGTTGTCTGCCAAAATTCCGGTCCTAAAGCTTACACACAAGGTCGACCACGGTGCGGCACGCGCTGGAAGTGTCTATGACTTTCTTTGCGACTACGCTAAGCTAATTTCTCGCCGCAGCACTGAGCACGCGAGCGGCCGATACACTGCAGTCTCCGGTAAGGTCTCCAAAACTCTGTCAGTTCTTTTGTGTTGGTATGGGTCGTTGGAGGGCAACGGAACTGTTGGAGATCTTTTCGCGGTTCAGAGCGTCGCTGATCGCTTAAAAGCGGCGGGGATAGGTTTCAGGCACCTAACAGCCAGTTCTGCCTTCGATATTTCAGGCCACAGAACGACTTGGGAAGAAGCCATCGAAAATGACTACACCACACTCGTTTTCGTGTGTGGTCCTGTCATCAAAAGTCATCCGATTGTAGACACGGTAATTCGCCGGTTTCCTTCGCTGCGAAAGATTGGGGTCAGTGTCAGCCAGTTCGCACCAGAACACGCCAACTACGTCCAGCCTTTCGACACTGTTCTGGCGCGCGAAGGAAGCCGTCAGCGTTTTGAAGACGTTGCCATTCTCGCTCCTCAGCCAGTCATCCAAAAGCACGTGCGAGAATTGGATAAACGCCTTGTCGTAGGCCTGGTGCTGCGCGGAGAACAGGGCGAATATGGACCTCAGACTTCGCTGCACGTCCGCACCAGTGCGCTCGTGGTCCACGTGCTCGAATCTCTCGCCGCCAAGCATCAAGTCGAGACGGTGGAGGTAGAACACCACTTGGCCCGCGCCGGTCGCCGGCCGTCTGAAATCGAAGCGTTGTATTCATCGTGCGATCTTGTGCTCACGTCCCGTTTCCATGGCGCAATTTTAGCCATGCGCAATGAAATTCCTTTCATCGCCATCGATCAAATTCGCGGAGGTGGAAAGTTGACAAATTTACTTTCCACGTCTGGATGGCCGTTTGTTTATCGGATTGAGCAGGCAAATATACAGGAAGTGAGCCGCGCTGCGTTGGAGCTTGCACATGGTCACAGTGGCGATCTCTTGCGTAACGTTACCGAGCGGGCGAAGACACGCGCTACTGAAACGCTGAATGCTTTGGAGGAATTGCTGGAGACAAAAGCACCTGCGATGTTGCGTCCAAGTTCACGCAACCTATTGCAGCGAGTTCGGGCTCGTTGGCGACGCGGATGAGTGCCCCCTCAACGATTTTGTGAAGCATACGAAAATCACCATCTACTGAACCTCGTACACCAGCGCTTACCAAATAAGATCCTGGTAACATTAAGCAGCTGAAAGTGAAGCTTATTTTCAGAGAAGAACCGACGGATACAAGCGGGATTCTTTCTCTTTTTACCTTGTGCGTATCCGTTCCTGCAATAACCAGACCCGTTACACTTTTGAATAAGAACTCGAATCCCACATCCATCGCCTCAGATGTGAAGTCAACCATATACTCAAATACATACCGCTTTCCCGCCTGCAAAACATTTATTTTCTCACCGCCAAGAGTCAGGACACTCATATCTCGGATGCGGGCTCCTCTCTCTTCAAGATAAATCGTAGACTTTGAACTTAGGTTGAGATCATAGTAGTCGGCGTCCTGCGCAATGACGCCGTTTGTTTCCGACTCCACCTTGGACGATACAACAACGGAATCAACTGTGGCTGACTCTGAGCTGGATAGCATTGAACAGGCCTCATTAGAAGAACCACCCTCTGCCGATTTTACGTGAGAGATAGAAGCATTTTTTTCGCCACTATCAACATCTGACCTTTGCGATTCCAGAAATGTTGTGTTAAGTTCTACGATCCCATTGCGAATTTCTTTCCCCATTTCGAGGCTTGCATTGACCAGTCGTTGATATTGGCTAGTGACGGTCTTTGGGCGGCCAATCATAATTACTTCGCCCGCATCGAGCAGTACAGCGCGATCGCAAAGTTGGACAATCGTCTGCGCCGCATGACTGACGAACAAAATCGTGCCGCCACGCTCTTTGATCTGTTCGATCCGCGCGAAGCATTTGCGGGAGAAGGCCTCATCGCCCACCGCTAAAGCCTCATCGACCACCAAAATATCGGGGTCGACATTGATGGCCACGGCGAAAGCTAGCCGTACATACATGCCGGACGAATAGGTCTTCACAGGCTGCTCGATGAAATCGCCTATGTCAGCGAAAGCAGCGATAGATCCGAAGCGCTTGTCCATCTCAGCACTGCTGAGCCCGAGGATAGACGCGTTGAGATAGGCGTTCTCACGACCGGTGAAATCTGGGTTGAATCCGGCACCCAACTCAAGCAAGGCCGCCACGCGACCGTTGACTGTGACCGAGCCGCTCGTAGGTTGCAGTGTGCCGCATATGATCTGCAGAAGCGTCGATTTACCCGAACCGTTGCGGCCGACAATGCCGACAGTCTCACCGCGCCGAACCTCAAGAGACACCTCGGTCAAAGCGGCAAAATCCCGGTAGTAACGCTTGGGCGCGCGCCCTACCAACCGCTGCAGTCGCGGCACCACCATCTGCCTAAGTCGATCCTCCGGCCGATCGAACATGAGGTGATGTTTGGAAACTGCCTTTACCGAGATGGCGATTTCAGAGGACATCAGCGAAGCCCTTCCGCGTGGCTTGGAAGAACAAGAATCCAAGCCCCGCAATGATCGCTGCCGCTATTGTATATACAGCCAGCGCCGACCAGTTCGGGATCTGGTCAAAAATTAGGACCTGGCGAGCCTGTTCTACCGGAATTGAAATTGGGTTCAGGGTCAGCCACGGTCGCACAGCACTCGGCAAGGCTTCTGCCGGCACAAAAATTGGTGACAGGAACATAAGCGCGCTTACGATAGGATTCAGAACTTGGCTGATATCCCGAAAATAAACCCCTGCTGCTGCGAAGAACCACGACAGGCCGATCAGAAGGAGCATAAAAGGAGCCACGACAATTGGGAGAAGTGGCGCCGTCAACGGGATTGAGCCTCGCGAAAGCAAAAGGAAAATGAGCATTACCAAAAAGCTCACCAGCATGTGAAACAGCGCAGCGGCTAGGGCAACCACGGGTAGGATTTCAAGCGGGAAAACAACCTTCTTAACGAAGCTGACATTTGCCAAAATAAGTGTCGGGGCCCTTGTCAGCATTTCGGAGAAGGTTTGAAAGAAGATGAGGCCCACGAACAATATGAGGGCGAACTCAGCTGTCGGCTGCGCATCGCCGCCGCCCGCCCAACGCATTCGCAGGACCGTGCCGAACATGAACGTATATACCGCCAGCATCAGCAACGGGGTCAGTAGCGACCACAAAATGCCGAGCATCGATCCCCGGTAACGACCAGCAACCTCCCGGCGCGTTAGGTTGACGATTACTTCCAAGTGGTTGAAGGTCACAGATTGATCACCTTGAGAAGAGCGCGGACGCGCTGCCTTAGCGCGCCTGTGTCGACTTGGGATGTTACTTCCCGCTGGGTCAAGTGAGGCTGGCCCGGGAACGGGCTTTCCACCATCTGCGATCGGCAGAGTAGAACTTCGTAGTCGAGCGAAAACACCGCGCTGGTGCGTGACAGCCACATTTCCGTGATGCCGTAGTCGTTCCAATAGCCGACCCAATCGTCGGGCATGACATCGATCAACTTGGTGCCGGGCTGGCACCAGACCACATTGGCGAAAGCCGAGCCATGCGCCCCAACGATTATTTTGGCACTTCGAAACAACCCCATCTGTTCGACGTAAGGAAGCTTGGATGGATCTATGGCAGTGAAGCCCAAGTTCTCCAGCGTTGAGATCACTTCGGCTTCGTTGTCGATGACGCGGTTTGAGTAGGTGTTGGCGCGGTCCCGCGCCAAGTAGATCAGTGCCGGGGCCTTGGACGCGCAGGGCAAAGCCGGTAGTGTGGCATATTGCGCTAAAGCGTCAGGGTTAGGATAATAGGTCGTGTTTGTCGTGAGGCCATTGCAGACAATCGCAGAGCGGAATCGGTAGGGGGTATGGGGAAGGATCAGAAAATGGTGCGGCAAGTACCCCCAGGTGGCCAAGATGCCACTCACCCATAACGGCGCATCATTCGGCAGCACTACCTTCAGACGCCCCTCTTTGATCTCCTTTTCCCAAAAAAGAATCTGAGGAACCACATCAAAGATGACGTGGCCAAATGCAAAGCTTGAATGAAGCGGCAAGATGACGTCTTCATCTATGAACTTGAACTTATTTGATAACAGAATGTACTTTTCGTCCGCTTCGTCCAGATAATCTAAAAGATTCAAATCTCGATAAACGTACCGGTACACGCGAATCGACTCTTCAACCAACGCTCCGCCTTGAGTAATTACCCCGATGGCTCGCGCGTGCGCCACGCAATTTAAAAATCGTCCAAATTGAAGCGGCACTGCATCAAAATGCTTCTCTGCGAAGAGATCGCTCAGCCGCTTCCGCTTCGTAGCATCCTTCCCGGCGGTCACCTCAACCCGTTTGCCAGTGACCGCCCTGCCGGGATAGGCGGTCAGGATAGCGTCGTTCCTCGCAGCCAGTAGCTCGGTTCGACTCTGGACTTCTCGCGCCGATCGGCCAAGAGAGACCGTCTCCAGAGCCATCGGGAGAGTATGTTGTCTCCCAGTAGCAGATGCCGCAAGGACGCGTTGTGAAGCTGACAACTGGCGCCACATTGACCGAGTTGGTCGCGCAAAGGCGCGAGCGGCTCGAAAGCCAAATCTGGCGATCTTGTAAGCTACCGGAGCGTGACTCAACAGGCTCTGTGTTTTCAACTTGATCGCGGCAAAACGCTGGGTCGGCACGTCTTCCACCCATATCGCGCTACTCGACACCGCGACGGAATTGTTCTCGTCCACGGAAGAGCGGAAAGGATGGGGATCAAAAACATCATCAAGGATAGATCTGCTCTCCTTGACTCGAAGGGTAGCATCCAGAAAAGCGCGGCCAAATTTTCTGTCGGGCTCAAGATGGCATCCTTCGGCCCATTCGTTCCACGCGTTTATGAAAACCAGGCGTTCGGTTGGGGCCCGCTCGGCTATAGTGCGAGACGTTGCGGCCCTCAACCAGCGCTCGTAGTTATCGGGGGTTGCGCCAAGCATCGCTACGGCACGACTGCCGAGACGGGCAGTGTTGTCCCACGACGGGACCACCGTGCGATAGACCTTCTTGTTCCGGTAATCACGTCGAAGGAAATCGCCAGCCACATCGGCATAATTCACGAACATTCCACCCAAGGGTTGGAACGGCGTAACCTCGCGGCTGATATTTTCCACCATCATATTGTGCGGCGGAAACTCGACCCCTGCATCGAAACCAAGACCTTCATAGTCTAGATTTCCATGCGTGAGCGCGGCGACGAGGTGGATTTCCCCAATACCGATTTTGCGGCAGTGCTCCCGCCACTTTGCGACGGCCTGCGCCGGTTGCGGAAGTTGCTGAGGCCGATAGACGAGCACAATTGGACGACCCTCGACGCGAAGGTACCGGTCATCGCGCAAGAACGGTGCTATACTCTCGATGAAACCGGCTTCATACCCCGGCTGATAGTCCTGTGAGATCAGCAACTGCTGCTCCGCACCATCCCAGCGCCGCGTCCAGTTTTCGTTTGCCCAAGACAAACAAAAGGGCATACGTGCCGTTTTGTCAGCGAGATAGGCATCGACAGGTTTATCCAACAGCCGCTTGCCGTCGTTGAACCAATAATAATGAAAGCAAAACGCATCAACACCGTACTGCTGAGCTAGCGCTATCTGCTCATGCTGCGTTTCGCGAACTCGAAGATCATAGAAACCGAGTTCTGTTGGCAAATGCGGTTGATAATGTCCTTCAAACAAAGGTGCTGCCTTCGTGACATTTGTCCACTCGGTAAAGCCCTTCCCCCACCAAGCGTCGTTTTCAGGAAAGGGGTAAAATTGAGGTAGATAGAACGCAATGTAGACTGATTTCTGAGACAATTCCTCTATCTTCCTTCTATTGTCCTCGACCTCCTCCTTAGTTTTTCTCGCATCCTCTTTGCTGCCGGCTATAAGGTTTTCGTTTTTTACAGTTATATTCTCTCGCCTTTTTAGAATAGCTTCTCGCTCAAGCGACGCCGGTATCTCCAAGTCGGCCAGTTGCCTTTCAGTTTGCTCCAACCGCGCTTTGACAGCATCCCCGCTCTCGACCAATTCGAGAATTTGTTTATCTTTCTGGGCGAGTAACTTGGATTGAGCATTTTTTTGCTCGGCCAACGCATCAGCTTCGGCCTGGACGCTAACGTTTTGATCTATCAACGTTTTGATTCTGTCGCTAAACGTGGCCCGTCTAGCATGCAACTCAAGAACGCAAGCTGCGCCGAATTGCCGTGAGCCGGCATCGAAACTGGTCTTAATTTGGCCCAATCCTATGAGGGTCCTCTCGTCGTTGGCATCTTTCTCAAGAGATCTAACCGCCAGATAGGTGTCTTTGGCCCAGTCTGCGATTTCGTCGTTTCCGAGTAGAAGTTCGGTCGTTGCCGTATGATGTTGATGCCTTGCGGACAAAAATCGGTCGATCTCTACCCTCGCCTCGGTGAGCGGCTTGGGCCAGTCTATTGACAACGTTTCGTCAACTCTTGCGATCGCGGGGTACCAATCAGTGACGAGGGATTCATAAGAAAGAAAGGCACGCGTCGCACCACGCGTCGCCCATTCAGAATCCAGTACATAGCGGAGCCAGAGCAGCGAAGCGTATGCAGGAGTCAATCCGTCGCGCTTCTTCAGTGACGCTATCACTGAGAGCGGATTGCGTACGGTTAGAACGTAGCGCATTTGAAAATTCATCGAGCCAAGGATTTCCTCGTAGAGAGGAACAAATCTTGAAATGCGCGGTTCTTTTAAAACGATTAGAGACTCATCACCGTACTCTGCCTCCACAATTCGAGCGACCTCGTTCTTGAAAAACTGTTTCCTGGCATTTGAGAGGCCACCGAGATCGAAAGACCGCCAGTCATCCCAGCTGCTGCCAGCTTCGGTGAGCATTTTTTCATTGAGCATATTGAGGCTGGTCGGCTCCCAATAGCCATTGGCATTGTTCTCGTCCGGAGCAATGACCTGTTTGGGAAGCGCCGCCCCCAGCAGGCTGATCGCCCTCGTCAGCGCGCTCGTGCCCGAACGATGCATGCCGAGCACCATGATGCAGGTGCGCTCTGCCGGCTTGGCCTTCGCTGACTTGGTATTCGCCGGTTTGCCGCCCGCGCGCTTCTTCGGCGCGACTTGATCGGCCGGCTGCGGCTTCGCGCCGTGCAATTGTTTCGGGGGCGGATTTTCGTTCATGCACTCAATGCCTGTTTCGTCTCGCCGCCCCCCAGCCGGCGAACCACGCTCTCCACCGCGACCCGCCACTCCGGCGCTGTCCACCCAAACACGTCCGCAAACTTCACGCTCGACAGCCGCGAATTGGCCGGCCGCCTTGCCTTGGTCGGATAATCCACTGTCGCGATGTCGCGCACGCGCGCGTACGGGCCACCAAACGCCCGGCTTGTGTCGAGGATGTGACGGGCAAAGCCGCTCCAGTTGGTCTCGCCGCTGCCTGTCAGATGGTAGATACCAAAGGCGGCGAAATTCTTGTCGTCTCGCAGCCTCGCCGCCGCATGCAGGATGGCGTCGGCGATGTCGAGCGCCGAAGTCGGATTGCCCCATTGGTCGGCGACGACCGAAATCTCGTCGCGGTCGCTAGCCAGCCTGAGCATGGTCTTGACGAAATTCCTGCCGAACGGGCTGTAGACCCAGGCGGTGCGCAGGATGAGGTGGCACGGGTTGGCGGCGGCGACAGCTTGCTCGCCGGCGAGCTTGGAGGCGCCGTAGACGCCGAGCGGGGCGGTCGCGTCGGTCTCGACATAAGCGCCGTCCTTGGCGCCGTCGAAGACATAGTCGGTCGACAAATGGATGACGGGAATGCCGAGCCCTGCTGCCGCCTCGGCCACCTTGCCGGCGCCGGTGGCGTTGACCGCGAAGGCCAATTCCTTCTCGTCCTCGGCCTGGTCGACATTCGTATAGGCCGCGGCCGAAACCACGATGTCGGGCCTTGCCTCTGCCAGCGCCGCAAACACCGTCTCGGGGCGCGCCAGGTCGAGCGCCGGCCGGCCGACGGGAACGACCTCGACATCCTTGCTGCCCCGCTCTATCAGGCTGGCGGCAACCTGGCCCTCGCGTCCGGTGACGGCAAGCCTCACGCGGCGCCCTCCCTGCTCTCGGCCTGCCCGTTTCCGACCTTCCTGACCGGGCTGTTTTCGATCGCCGCGTCTTCCATCGGGCCGTTCTCGATCGGGCCGTTTTCCATTGGACCCTGGCCCAGCCGCTCGCCATTGTAGCGCTGCTCGCGGATCGGGGCCCACCACCATTTGTTGTCGAGATACCAATCGACCGTCCTCGCCAGGCCGCTGTCGAAATTCTCCCGCGGCGCCCAGCCGAGATCGCGCGCGATCTTGGAGGCGTCGATCGCGTAGCGGCGGTCATGACCGGGGCGGTCGGTGACGAAGGTGATCAGGTCGCGGTAGCTTCTGCCGCCGGCGCGCGGGCGCCTCCGGTCGAGCAGATCGCAGATCGTCTCGACGACGCCGAGATTGGTGCGCTCGGAATTGCCGCCGACATTGTAGCTCTCGCCCGGCCGCCCTTTCGTCGCCACGAGTTCCAGCGCGCGGGCGTGGTCCTCGACGAACAGCCAGTCGCGCACATTGGCGCCGGCGCCGTAAACCGGCAGCGGCTTCTCGTCGAGCGCGTTGAGGATGACCAGCGGGATGAGCTTTTCGGGGAAATGGTAAGGGCCGTAATTGTTCGAGCAGTTGGAAAGCACCACCGGCAGGCCGTAGGTCTCGTGCCAGGCGCGCACCAGATGGTCGGAAGCGGCTTTGGACGCCGAATAGGGCGAGGACGGCGCATAGGCCGTCTCCTCGACGAACATGCCGCCGTCGAAGGGAAGGTCGCCGAACACCTCGTCGGTCGAGACATGGTGGAAGCGGAAGCCGGCCTTACGCTCCCCCGACAGCCCGCGCCAGTAGTCGAGCGCGGCGTTTAGGATGCGGTAGGTGCCAACGATGTTGGTCTCGATGAAGGCCCCGGGGCCGTCGATCGAGCGGTCGACATGGCTCTCGGCGGCGAGGTTCATGACGATGTCGATGTCGTCGCGGCGCAGAATCTCAAGCACCGCTCGCTCGTCGCAGATATCGGCCTGCTCGAAACGGTAATTATGCGCATTCTCGATCGGCCTGAGCGAAGCGAGGTTGCCGGCATAGGTCAGTTTGTCGAGATTGGTGACGCGGTGGGCCGGGTTGGCGCACAGATGCCGGCAGACGGCCGAGCCGATGAAGCCGGCGCCACCGGTGACCAGGAAATTCATGCCGCCCTCTCTCACGCAAACACCTCCGCCGTGGCGAGCAGAGACGCCTTGCGATCCTTGTCCGAAAGCTGGAATCCGCCTGGGATCGCCGGCCATTCGATGCCGATTTCGGGATCGTCGAAGCGGATCGACCTGTCATGCCCGGGCGAATAGGTGTCGGTCACCTTGTACAGGACTTCCGTGTGCGGAACGAGCGTGACGAAGCCGTGCGCAAACCCTTTCGGCACCAGGATCTGGTTGCCCTTCTCAGCCGATATTTCCAGCGCCACCCACTTGCCGAACGTCGCCGAGGAACGGCGGATGTCGACCGCGACATCGAAGACGCTGCCGCTTATCACGCGCAGCAGCTTATCCTGGGCGCGCGGCAGCAACTGGTAGTGCAGTCCGCGCAGCACGCCGGCGGCCGCGGAATAGGAGTGGTTGTCCTGCACGAAGGCGAGATCGATGCCGGCCTCGGCGAAACGCCCGGCATTCCAGGTCTCGCTGAAAAAACCGCGCGCGTCGCCGTGCCGCTTGGGCACGATCTCCAGCACGCCGTCGAGGCCGAGCGGCCTGACCTCAAGCAAACCGTTCCTCCGTCAGGTCGGCGGCCCGCTTGCGCAGATAGGCAGCGTACTCATTCTTGCCCAGGCGCGCGGCGCGCTCCAGAACCTTTTCAGCGTCGAGCCAACCCTGCTCCAGCGCTATCTCCTCCGGGCACGCGATCTTGATGCCTTGGCGATGCTCGATCGTGCGCACGAAAGACGATGCTTCGAGCAGGCTGTCATGCGTGCCGGTGTCCAGCCAGGCGTAACCCCTTCCGAGGCGGCGGACATGCAATTCACCACGCTCGAGATAGACATTGTTGACCGCCGTGATCTCGAGCTCGCCGCGCGCCGAAGGGCGGATCGTGGAAGCAATGTCGACGACATCATTGTCGTAGAAATAGAGACCGGTCACGGCCCAGTTGGACTTCGGCTTTTGCGGCTTCTCCTCGATCGTCAAAGCCTTGCCGGTGACCTTGTCGAAGGAGACCACGCCATAACGCTCCGGATCGTCGACATAGTAGGCGAAGACCGAGGCGCCGCCATCACGCGTCGCTGCCTCGCGGCAGAGTTGCGACAGGCCGCCGCCAAAATAGATGTTGTCGCCGAGGATCATCGACACACTGTCCCTGCCGATGAAGTCGCGGCCGATGATGAAAGCCTCGGCAAGACCATTCGGCTGAGGCTGCTCGGCATAGGAAAGCTCTACACCGAATTCGGAACCGTCGCCCAGCAAAGCCTGAAAGACCGGCAAGTCACGGGGAGTTGAAATGACCAGAATCTGGCGAATTCCCGCAAGCATCAGCACGCTCAGCGGGTAGTAGATCATGGGTTTGTCGTAGATCGGCAGTATTTGCTTAGAAACCGCTAATGTTAGGGGATAGAGGCGTGTTCCGCTGCCGCCGGCAAGGATAATTCCTTTCAACAAGCTCTCCTTGAACTACCGCGGCCCCCGCCTCGACGCCAAGTTGCCCGTGCTTATGTTTCGGGCACAGGCTTGTCAATTGTCGGCTTCATTTCTTCCCCGACGCTATTTCACTGCTTTCTACATCCGGCATGCGGCGATTGCGAGCGAATCCGGCGCAAAAGGGGCCGGCCGGCGCCAAGCGCCCACCGGCCCTTGTCATTTGGTCGCAATCAGGAGCGCTTGAGCAGCGCCCAGACCGCCGGCACGAGGCTCGCGGCCAGCGCCACCTTGATCAGGTCGCCGGCGATGAACGGCGCGACGCCGAACTGCCAGGACTTTTCCGGTCCGATGAGCGCCGCCAGCCAGGCAAAGCCCATCGCCATCATGACGATCTCGGCGGCAAGCATGGCGCCGAACAGCTTGAAGGGGTGGCGGTCCCAGCCGCGGTCGGCGGCCCAGCCGGCGATCGCCGCCATCACCACGAAGCCGGCAAGGTAGCCGCCGGTGGAGCCCAGCATATAAGCGATGCCGAGGCCCTTTTCCGGCGTGCCCTGGAACACCGGCAAACCAAAAGCGCCCTCGGCGAGGTAGAGAAGGAGCGTCGCGACGGCAAGACGCATGCCGAAGGCCGAGGCGATCAGCAGCACCGCAAGCGTCTGCAGCGAGATGTCGACCGGGCCCAACACCACTTTCGTCTTCGCAGACAGGGTGAGCAGGAGGGTTCCTGCAAGCGCCAGAAAGAGCTGGCTGGCAAGCCGGGCCGCGCCCTGGTCGGGCAGAGCGAGAGAAACGAGCGGGCGCATCGTGGTTGCAGTTGCCATGGTCTTCCCCATCGTGGCTGATTTGCTGGCTTTGAGGCGCGTCGCGGAGAAACGAGTTCAGGCGGCGCGCTTTAAGATTTCGTCCTGATGCGTGTCGTTCTCCCAAGACTGCTGCGCAGTTTTGGGCGACATGCATTGGTTTTCCTATATTGGCTTCCGCAGGATGCGGCAATCGTTTTGCCGCGAGCAGCAGGACCCGGCATGATGCTTGAATTCGACGCACGCTTCGCTCCTGCCTATGGCCAGGCGGTCACGGTCGCGCCGGACGTCCAGCGCGTCACGGCCAGGAATCCGAGCCCGTTCACCTTCCACGGCACCAACAGCTACCTCGTCGGCCGCGACACGCTGGCAGTGATCGATCCAGGTCCGGACGACGATGAGCATCTCGGAACGCTGCTCACGGCAATAGGCGGCAGGCCGGTCAGCCATATCTTCGTCAGCCATACCCACCGCGATCATTCGCCGCTCGCGGCGCGGCTGAAAGAACGCACGGGCGCTCCCGTGCTCGCCGAGGGCCCGCATCGGCCGGCGCGGCGGCTGCGCATCGGCGAGATCAATCCGCTGGATGCCAGTGCCGATTTGGGCTTCGTGCCCGACTTTGCGCTGGCGGACGGCAGCCTTACCCATGGCGACGGCTGGGCGATCCGCACCGTGCTGACGCCAGGGCATACCGCCAACCACGCGGCCTTTGCGCTGGAGGGGACAGGCATCCTGTTTTCGGCCGACCATGTCATGGCCTGGGCCACATCCATCGTGGCGCCGCCCGACGGGGCGATGGCCGACTATATGAAATCGCTCGACCGGCTGATCGAGCGCGACGACCGCCTGCTGTTGCCCGGCCATGGCGGACCGGTGACCGCGCCGCGCAGCTTCATGCGCGGGCTGAAGTCGCATCGCAAGATGCGCGAGCAGGCGATCCTGGAACGCATCCTGAGCGGCGACCGAACCATCAAGGAGATGGTCGCGGCGATCTATCGCGGCACCGACCCGCGGCTGCATGGCGCAGCCGGCCTTTCGGTTCTCGCGCATCTCGAGGACCTGGTGGCCCGCGGTCTCGTCGCCAGCGAAGGCGACCCGGCGATCGACGGGATTTTCAGGCCTGCCGGTTGACTCACTCGGCCGGCGCCGCGCCGACCTGGCCGGCGACCTCCTGATCGAGCTCGGCGAGGAAATCGGTGATACGGGCGGCATTGTCGCCCAAGTCATGACGCCCGTAGCGCGAGGCCGAACGCATGTCCACGACGACCGAATCGCCGTCGTCGGCGACGCGGATGGCCACATCTGCCGGCAGGCCGAGCACGAAGCCTCTCGCGACCGCGGTGATCGTTGCCTCGCTCTGGCCGTTGATGTCTGGATAGGGCGCGGTCAGTTGCCAGTCCCGCCGGTCGAGCACGGTCTCGACAGCATCGACCACGGTTTCGAAGGGCAGGTTGTAGCTGCGCCCGCTAACCAGCGGATATGCTTCCGCCTGCAGGCTCTGCTCGCCGGGCGTCGGCGGTGACAGCGCGTTCATGTCGCTTGTCCGGTCGCTGGTGTCGAGCGCCGGCGGGTCGTCGACGTCGGTCGAAATGTCGCGCAGCGGCGGATAGATGGTAGCCCAGTAGGCGGCGACACCGAAAGGCGCAAGCACCAGCACTGCCAGCAGGGCGCCGACGCTGAGATCGCGGCCGCCGCGGTCGCCGAAATTCCACAGCCTCGACAGCGCAAGCCCGGCGAGCAGCAGCGCGAGCGCCCCAAGCAGCGCGACGAGCGCCAGCACCCATAGGAAAGGCGGGGTGTCGACAAGGTCGAGGCGGTAGCCGGCAACGACGGTCAGCAAAAGGACGAGCGAGAATGCCCCGATCCGCCGCGACCAGCCGGCCGCCCTCGACGTCTGCCGTTCAGGAATTGTAGCCATCGTCTGCCGCATTACCCCAGTCCGCATCGAGACTTAGAGCTTTTTGCGCCAGCCTTGAAGCCGAAAGATTTAACAATCCTCAATCCGTCGGCAGCCGATACTCCTTGAATTGCTGGCGCAAGGTGGTCTTCTGGATCTTGCCCGTCGCCGTGTGGGGAATCTCACCGACGAAGGCGACGTCGTCGGGCATCCACCACTTGGCCACCTTGCCGCTCATGAAGGTCAGGATATCGCTCTTGCTCGGCTCCTTGCCCGGCTTGCACACGACCACCAGCAGAGGGCGCTCGCCCCATTTGGAGTGAGGCACGCCGATGGCCGCCGCCTCCGCCACATCGGAATGCCCGACGGCCAGGTTCTCCAGATCAATGGTGGAGATCCACTCGCCGCCCGATTTGATGACATCCTTGGCGCGGTCGGTGATTTGCATATAGCCGCTGGCGTCGATATGGGCGACGTCGCCGGTGTCGAACCAGCCGTCGGCGTCGAACTGCTCGGCGCCGACGCCGCCGTAATAGGCGCGCGCGACCGCCGGGCCGCGAACTTTCAGTCGCCCGAAGGTCTTGCCGTCCCAGGGCAGCGCGTTGTTCTCGTCGTCTGTCACCTTCATTTCAACGCCGAAGGGTGGGTGGCCCTGCTTGCCCTGGATATCGAGCCTGGCATCGCCGGTCAGCCCTTCATATTCCGGCTTCATGGTGCACAACGTGCCGAGTGGCGACATTTCGGTCATGCCCCAGGCATGCACCACCTCAACCGCGTATTTGCCCTGGAACTTGGCGGTGATGGCGCGCGGGCAGGAGGAACCGCCGATGACGACCTTGTTGAGATAAGGCAGCTTTTTGCCGGTCTCCTCGAGATATTGCAGCAGCATCATCCATACCGTCGGCACAGCGGCGCTGAAAGTTACCTTTTCGGTGTCGAGCAATTCGTAGATCGAGGCGCCATCCATCTTGCAACCTGGCATCACCAGCTTGGCCCCGATCATCGGCGCGGCCTGACCGAGTCCCCAGGCATTGGCATGGAACATCGGCACCACGGGCAGGACGACGTCGCGCGTCGAAACGCCCATGGCATCGGGCATGGCGGCCATCATGGCGTGCAGCACGTTCGAGCGATGGCTGTAGACGACGCCCTTCGGATCGCCGGTCGTGCCCGACGTGTAGCACATGCCGGCAGCCGTGTTCTCGTCGAATGTCTTCCAGGCGAAGGCGCCGTCGGCCTCGGCAAGCCATTCCTCATAGGCGACAGCGTTCGGCAACGAGGTTTGCGGCATATGCGCCTGGTCGGTCAGCACGATCACCTGCCTGAGCGACCTGACCTGGCCGGCGATCTTTTCCAGCAGCGGCACGAAGGTCAGGTCGACGAAGATCGCCTTGTCCTCGGCGTCGTTCATGATCCAGGCGATCTGTTCGGGAAACAGGCGCGGATTGAGCGTGTGGTAGATCGCGCCGATCCCCATGATGCCATACCAGGCCTCGATGTGGCGGGCGGTGTTCCAGGCAAGCGTTGCGATGCGGTCGCCGAGCCCGAAGCCGTCACGCTCTAGCCGCTGCGCCGCTTTGAGCGCCCGATGACGGACGTCGGCAAAGGTGGTGCGCACGATCGGGCCTTCGATCGAACGCGACACGATCTCGCGCCCGCCGTGCTGGCGTTCGGCGTGATCGATCAGCTTATGGCAGAGCAGCGGCCATTCCTGCATCAGTCCGAGCATCTCGGCTCCTCCCCTTTTTTCGCGCTTCCGCGTCATTGTTTCACGCATTGTGGAATGATCCGGCGGATTGTCCAGCCACCATAAGTCCAAGGCGGTCGGATGGGCGGAATGACCCGTGAAACCCGCCATAATCCGGCCATCGTCGCCGTTAAGATTCATTAATGGGCTGGGTGAGATTGGGGAATGGAGAGATTCGCATGGACGTGCAGCTCGATGAAAAAGCCCTCGAAAGCACGCTTGCCGAAAGTCTGGACGATCTGACGCCGGACTCCAAAACCGTTTCCGACGATGAATTTGCCGAAGTCGTCGGCGGCGCGCTGGAGGCCGTCGGCGGAACGCTGCTGTTCAAGATGTGCGTCGAGAATGACGGCGAAGGCCAGCATGTCGCTGCCGCAAGCGTCGGCGACGGCGGCAACCGCCAGTTCCTGCTGCTCACGCTGCCGACCGCCGGCGGCGCGCTGAAGGTCGAGACAGCGGCGAGAAGCAGCAATCCGGTCGCCGGCATCGCTGCCGCCTATGCCGGCCTCATGGACGCATTCAAGGCCGCCGCCTGACTGTCGGCGGTTAGAACATTATTTCGCTGCACGCGACGCGTCATCGCGCCGCCTTGCGCGAGGCGTCGGGCCGATCCACCTTTGACGGACGAGAGCGGTTCCGAACGGAAAAACCGCCGCGCACCTTCCTCAAACTGCCGATGAGACCCGTCTTGGACAAGCGTGCCAACCCCGCCCCCGGCTTTCAGCGCAATCCCGACAAGGTGATAACGATCGAGCCTTATCGCGGCGCCGTCACGGTCAGCGCCGGCGACGTCGTCATCGCCAGGTCAACCCGGGCCAGGCTCTTGTCGGAACCGCCCTACCCAGCGGTTTTTTACATCCCGTTCGACGATATCGATCTCAGCAAGCTCGCCAGGACCGAGCATTCGACGCATTGTCCCTATAACGGCAACGCGAGCTATTGGAGCGTGCTGCCGGCCGGCGACAGCGGCAGGGACGCGATGTGGGCCTATGAGCAGCCTTTCGACGAAGTGGTCGAGATCCGCGATCACGGCGCGTTCTATACGGGCAAGGTGACGGTCGAGACTAAGCCGGAGTGATAGACTGCGGCGGAAAGCATCGCGGATCTCCGAGGTCGCTGAGCCTCCCAGCCGTCGTCATCAACCTCCGCCACGGATCAATCCGTGGTGCCGTCGTTGCCGACGTCGTCGGCGTCGTCCAGCCGAACGAAGGTCAGGCCCTTCTGCTTCAGGGCGAGCAGGCCCTGGACGACACCCTCGCCCGCGGCATGGGTCGGTTGGTTGATGTGAGCGATGATGACGTCGCCATCCTTGGCAGCGGCGATGCGCCGGGCAGTTTCCTTGGCGCCGAGCAGTGAGCCGCCGTCGCCATTGACGGAAAAGCCCGCGACCTTGAAGC
This sequence comes from Mesorhizobium sp. WSM4898, assembly GCF_029625845.1. Classification (NCBI taxonomy): domain Bacteria; kingdom Pseudomonadati; phylum Pseudomonadota; class Alphaproteobacteria; order Hyphomicrobiales; family Phyllobacteriaceae; genus Mesorhizobium; species Mesorhizobium sp. WSM4898. Next base: position 254,232 of record NZ_JARTVQ010000004.1, read on the forward strand.
CCAGCTTGCGGATCATGGCGATCGCCGACGGGCTGTATTCGGCGGTGGCGCCGCGAAACCATTTCGGCGGCGGGCCGCCGGCGCTCGCAAGCGCCGCGGCACCCGACTCGACCTCGGCCTGAACGGCATCAGGACTGCCGGCACTGCTGATGCCGTAGATCTTGCGGGGCGTGTCGACCGCCGGGATGTGGCGGCCACCGTGGTTTTCCAGTTCGAACAGATCAGGATGCGCGCGCATGATCCCGACAGCGGCGGCGTTGCGCTTCAGCCAGATGCCGGTGACGAAGATAGTCGCGGGAATTTTGTTTTCTACCAGGGCCGAAAGAATGCGCGTATCGGTCTTCCCGCCGCAGGCGTCCAGCGTGAGCGCGACACGGCCACCGCCGCCTTGCGGCGTCAGATGCAACGTCGGTTCGACCAGCGTCCCGGCATTGCCAGCCGAGACCACGACAAGCGACAACGCGATCGCGCAAAGAGATTTTTGAAGCAAACCCGTCATTCCCATGCCCGGCCCGTCAAGCCGCTCAACCGCAAGATGGCGTCAACAAGACGCGCATCTAGGCGAAAATCGGAACGGTTCGCATCCGAAAAGCCACCGCGCGACAATTTGCATGGAGAGTAGCTGTAAAAGCTCAACACGCCTTTAGCAGACTTGAGCTAGACCGCCTGCTCAAGCGCCACGTCGGTACGCGCCAAAAGTTCGCGCACCGCCTCGACCACGGAATCCACTTCAAGGCGCCAGACACAGCATGCCTTGCTCGAATCGGTCCGACGGCACAGGTCGCCGCCGACGCAATCGCAGGGCATGGAGGGGCGCAACGAGATGCTGGGGACCCCGACCGGGCCCCATCGAACCGGATTGGTCCGGCCGAACAGACCAACGACCGGAGTGCCGGCTGCGGCCGCCATATGCATCGGGCCACTCTCATTGCCGAGGAATAACCTGGCCTCCTTGAGCAGCGCCAGCAACGTTTCGAGCGAGAGCGTGCCGACCAGATTGACGACCGGCGTTTTCGCTGCCGCCACGATCTTGTCCGCCGCCTCGTGCTCATCAGGGCCGCCGATCAGCACAGCGTCCAGGCCAGTTTCGGACGATATCCGTTCGATCGCGGCCGCAAAGCGCTCCGGCTGCCAGCGACGCCCGATGAAGCTCGCCCCCGCATGCACCGCCACGAAGGCATTTGGCCGCAAATGATGCTTGCTCAGCAAGGCGAGCGCTTGCGTCGTTTCGAAGGGCAGCGGACGGATAGCCGGTGCCCTGACGCGCAGGTCGACGCCGAGCACCTCGAGCGGCGACAAATAGCGGAAGAGATAATGTTTTTCGCCGAATCCGTACGGCTTCATCCTGACATTGGCAGGCTGGCGCTCAAGCCAGCGCAGAGGTCGCTCCGTCGGATAGTGGCCGACACGAATCGGGGCACGGACCAATCCGGACACCAGCCGCGAAGTCTTGGAATCGGTGATGTCGATGACCATGTCGAAGCGGTGCCGCCGCAAAGTTCGCACAACCCGGACAAGCTCGCGCCCGCGCTGGAGCGGCGTGCCGCGCATGCCGGCACGGCTGAACGAAACGACCTCGGCTGCGATGCCATGCGCTGTTAGAAATCCAGCAAACCTGGCATCGCACAGGAACACGACCTTCACACCTGGATATTCGAGCTGAAGGTTCTTCGCCAAGGCAGAGGCAAGCACGATGTCGCCTATGAACTTGGTCTGCATGATCAGGATCGATCGGAAAGAGGTGGGGGAAATCTGCAACATCTGTTTCACGCCCCGAGTAATTCGGAACCAGAAACTGCCCAGGAACGATGTCGAGATTGAGAACCAGCGCGCGCACGTTCGCGTGAGTTTCCATACGAAATCGTAAGATGGAGCGCGCCGTTCAGGCGCGCTTGGCTCTTCCCTTCGCGGCCTCCACGGCCGCCTGGGCCGCAGCCAGCCGGGCAATCGGTACACGGTAAGGCGAGCATGACACATAGTCGAGGCCGACCTCTTCGCAGAAGCGGATCGAGGCCGGGTCGCCGCCATGCTCGCCGCAAATGCCGAGCTTGATGTCGGGTCGTGTTCCCTTGCCCTTTTCCGCCGCAATCCGCACCAGTTCGCCGACACCGTCGATGTCCAGCGAAACGAACGGATCCTGTTCGATGATACCTTTCTGCCGGTAGGTTTCAAGGAAGGAGGCCGCATCGTCGCGCGAGATGCCGAAAGTCGTCTGGGTCAGATCGTTGGTGCCGAAGGAGAAGAACTCGGCCGCTTCGGCAATGACATGGGCGCGGATGGCTGCGCGCGGCAGCTCGATCATGGTGCCGGTAAGATAGTCGATCTTGGTGCCGGTCTCCTGCATGACGCTTTGCGCGACGGCATCGATGCGCGCCTTGACGTATTGCAGCTCCTTCACGAGGCCGACCAGCGGCACCATGATTTCGGGCACCACCAGCGCGCCGGCCTTGTGGCCGGCCTGAACCGCCGCCTCGAAAATGGCGCGTGCCTGCATCTCGGCGATCTCGGGATAGGAGACCGCCAGACGGCAGCCGCGATGCCCGAGCATCGGATTGAACTCATGCAGCGCCTCGGTACGCTGCCTGAGCTTGTCCGCCGGCACATTCATGGCGGTCGCGACCTCGGCGAGCTCGGCGTCGGTCTTGGGCAGGAATTCGTGCAACGGCGGGTCCAGCAGGCGGATCGTCACCGGCAAGCCCGCCATGATCTCGAACAGCTCGAGGAAATCCGAACGCTGCATCGGCAGAAGCTTGTCGAGCGCCGAGCGCCTGTCCTTCTCGGTGTCGGCCAGGATCATCTCGCGCATGGCGATAATGCGGTCACCTTCGAAGAACATGTGCTCGGTGCGGCAAAGGCCAATGCCTTCGGCGCCGAAGGAGCGCGCCATGCGCGCGTCGAGCGGCGTCTCGGCATTGGTGCGCACCTTCATGCGGCGCGCGGCATCGGCCCATTCCATGATGGCGGCGAAGTCACCGGACAGCTCCGGCTGCAGCATGGCGACGGCGCCCTTCAGCACCTGGCCGTTGCCGCCGTCGATGGTGATGATGTCACCCTTGCGGAAGGTCTGGCCCATCGAGATCAGCGTGCCGGCCTTGTAGTCGACTCGCAGCGAGCCGGCGCCCGAGACGCAGGGCTTGCCCATGCCGCGCGCCACCACGGCGGCATGACTGGTCATGCCGCCGCGCGTGGTGAGGATGCCTTCGGCGGCATGCATGCCGTGGATGTCCTCCGGGCTGGTCTCGACGCGCACGAGAATGACCTTGCGGCCTTGCGCCTTGGCATCCTCGGCCTCACCGGAGGAGAAGACGATCTCGCCGGTGGCCGCGCCCGGCGAGGCCGGCAGGCCGACGCCGATGACGTCGCGCGCCGCCTTGGGATCGATGGTCGGATGCAGGAGCTGGTCGAGCGAGGCCGGATCGATGCGGGCAACCGCCTCCTCTTTCGTGATCAGCCCGTCTTTCGCCATCTCGACGGCAATCCTGAGCGCCGCCTTGGCGGTACGCTTGCCGGAGCGGGTCTGCAGCATCCACAATTTGCCGCGCTCGATGGTGAATTCGAGGTCCTGCATGTCGCGGTAATGCTTCTCCAGCCGGTCGGAAATATCGACGAAGGACTGGAAAGCTTCCGGCATCAGTTTCTGCAGCGAGGGCTTGTCAGAGCCCGCAGCGATGCGCGCGGCCTCGGTTATGTTCTGCGGCGTGCGGATGCCGGCCACCACGTCCTCGCCCTGCGCATTGACCAGGAATTCGCCATAGAGCTGCTTTTCGCCGGTCGAGGGATTGCGGGTGAAGGCAACGCCGGTGGCGGAGGTGTCGCCCATATTGCCGAACACCATGGCCTGGACGTTGACCGCCGTGCCCCAGCTTTCCGGGATGTCGTGCAGGCGACGGTAGGTGATGGCGCGGTTGTTCATCCAGCTCGAAAACACGGCGCCGATGGCGCCCCAGAGCTGCTCGCGCGGGTCCTGCGGGAACGGCTTGCCGAGCTCCTCCTCGACCTTGGCCTTGTAGAGCGCGATCACACCCTGCCATTCGATGGCCGTCAGCTCGGTGTCGAGCTCATGGCCGAGGCTCGCCTTCTGGTCCTCGAGAATTTCCTCGAAAACCTCGTGATCGAGGCCCATGACGACGTCGGAATACATCTGGATGAAGCGGCGGTAACTGTCATAGGCAAAGCGGGCATCGCCGGAATCGGCGGCAAGCGCCTCGACCGTCTCGTCGTTGAGGCCGAGATTGAGCACGGTATCCATCATGCCTGGCATCGAAGCGCGGGCGCCGGAGCGCACCGAGACCAGAAGCAGCTTCGACGGATCGCCGAAATTGCGGCCGGTGAGCCTGCCGATATGGTCGAGCGCCGCAAGGACATCCGCTTCAAGCGAGGTCGGATAGGTGCGGCCGTTGGCGTAATAGGCATTGCAGACTTCAGTGGTGATAGTGAAGCCCGGCGGCACCGGCAGGCCGAGGCTGCACATCTCGGCAAGGTTGGCGCCCTTGCCGCCGAGCAGGTTGCGATCACCGGCTCGGCCTTCAGCGGCACCGTCGCCGAAGGTGTAAACCCACTTGGTCATGAATGCCCTCCAGGTCCCTTGGAAGATAGACAACACCCGGGCCAAGGCCCCGGTCCCCGCCCTTCCGATCCGAGCGATAAGATGCTGCATTGCGAAAGGCAAGCGCCGGCAAAGCAAGCGCCGCGACTACAATCGATTAAGCAAAAGCTGCGTCAAAAAGACTTGCCGGTGTGAGTTGCGCGAGATAGAACACAACAAGAACAAAGTGGAGTAGCGCGATGAAACTCGAGGGAAAACTCGACTATCTGGAACTTCCGGCCACCGGCGGCACGCTGGACAGCGTCAAATCCTTCTACAGCGCGGCGTTTTCCTGGTCTTTCACCGATTACGGGCCAACTTACTCCGCTTTTGCCGAGGGGCTCGACGGCGGCTTCCAGGCCGACGCGGGCGAAGCGCCCGCCAGACCGCTGCCCGTGCTCTATTCCGAAAACCTGGAGGAGACGCTGGAGGCCGTTGAGAATGCCGGAGGCAGCATCATCAAGCCGATCTTTTCCTTCCCAGGCGGCAGGCGGTTCCACTTCACCGACCCGGCCGGCAACGAGTTGGCCGTGTGGGGCGAATAGCCGGCAATTCCGGTCGCCGGATCGATCTCCCCTCCAGATTACGCCCGAACGCGGCGGCAATCCGCCGGCGCAGACATGCGGCAAGATTACTTTGGATGTCAGCGGTCCAAGCATTGAGCTTTCGACCGGCTCGTCCTATAAGGCCGCGCGCAGCGGGCACCGCCCGGCTGCTGGGGCGTCGCCAAGTGGTAAGGCATCGGTTTTTGGTACCGACATTCCCAGGTTCGAATCCTGGCGCCCCAGCCAACCATTTTTTATCTTTTATTCAATGATTTAGCTAAATCGATCAGGTCTTCGTCTAGGGCACTCGGCTAGGGCCTTGGATTGCGTGGACCGGCAGCAAGAATCTGGCGTCCGGAACTGGACTTAAGAGAAGCGGCGCCGTTTAGGACCGCTTCGAATTCACGATAGCATGTGCAGTATGGTGCCAAGGGCCGTAGCCCCTGTTGGCCGCTTTTCGCGATCGAGAGCACGCGGACCATTGTTCACGGTAGCTCAGTCAGCCGGGCTGCGAGGAAAAAAGCGCGGCCGATTGACATACCGCTTAGAATTCCAATACCTATAGTATTTAAACGCCCAGTGCTGAATACCGGCGGGAGGAGCCAATGGCCGAAAACACGACAGCTGATCCTTCCACGCCTGCCCAGCTTCGCCTCGCGGGCGGAGCGCAGGGATTCAATTGGCTTCCGGTCTTCCTTGCAGACGAGTTGGGATTATTCGGCAAGCACGGCATTGCCATCGAATACAAGCGCTTCGGCAGCGTCGACAAGGCAACGGGAGCTGTCCTTGAGGGTGAGGCCGACCTTGCGATTACGCCGCCAGAAGGAGCAGTCGCGGACTTCGTGAACGGTGGAGAACTGCGCATTGTTGCGGCCAATGCAGTGCGGCTGCCGATGTCTCTCGTGGCGCGGCCAGAAATCGCCACCCTGGCGGACCTTCGAGGAAAGAGGATCGGCACGTCCTCGCTCACCGAGGGTACTGCGATTTACACGCAGATTGTGCTGGCTTCCCAAGGACTGCACTACCCCGCCGACTACGAATTCGTGCTTGCGGGTATTCATACCAAACGGTGGGAGGCGCTGCAGGCCGGGCAAGTCGACTGTGCTCCCCAGCCCGCGCCGTGGAACTTCCTGGCCGAGGACCAAGGCTACAAGCTGATCGGCGAGGTCAATGAGTTCATACCCGAGATCCTCTTCACCGCGGTCATCGGCCGATCATCGTGGCTGCAAGCCAATCGAGATGTGGTCATACGCTTCATCAACGCCCTGATTAAGGCCCATGCGATCACCAATGAACCGGCGCGGCAGGACGTAACATTGCCGATCTTCCAACGCATCACCACGCCGGAAAGCTCCACCCTGGCCAATCGTGCTCTAGGATACATGCGTGACATGGGCATGTGGCCGGACAAGCTGGCCGTGCCGGCAAACGCATTGCGCACGACGATCGACCTGATGATCCGCGCGCATTTGCTCGATGAGGCCCTTCGGAGCCAAGCGCTGCACGCCTTCGATGCTTCTTACCTCGACGCCGCTTGCACCACTATCGGCTGAACCCATCCTGCCGTGCACCAAAGCAATCCCGCAACTGACCCCTCACCTTCGCTTGCCCTTGGAGGTCGACGACCCTAAGTTGCTTGCTCAGATACGCTGGGTATCCCGATACGTTCATTGGATGATCAAAGATGGCGCGACTGACCCGTGAACAAAGCCAAGCCTTGACGCGCGAAAAGCTTTTGGCTTCGGCCAGCGAGATGGTGGCCCGAGACGGCTATTCCGGCGCATCGATCGAGCGGATCGCAGAGGAGGCCGGCTTCTCGAAGGGGGCCTTCTACTCCAATTTCACGAACAAGGAAGACATCTTCCTGCAACTGCTGGAGCGCAACGCCGGCGGAGATGTGGTCGAACTGACCGAAAGGCTTCGCAGCGTTGACGAGCCGAAGGATGTCATCGAATCCATTTGCGAATGGGCCAACCAACGCGCCAAGGACAAGCGCTGGGGAACGCTGGCCATCGACCTGCTGCGCATCGCGCGCCGCGACAACACGCTGGAGGATCGGCACCTGCGCCTGTTCAGGGACCAGTGGGAAGGGCTGGGCAGGCTGTTGTCGGAGAAGCTGTTTCCGTATGGGGATGCGGAACCCCGGCCACTCTATGTCGGCGGTATCGTCCTCGAACTCGTCTATGGCGGCATGTCGAGTTTTATGGACGACAGGGCGCCCGGCGAAATGGTGCGGGTCGCGCTGACGTCGATGCACGAGGCTCATCTTTTTAGGCACAAGAACGGAAAGGCCGTGCGCAAGCGGACTGCAGCGTCCTGACGCGAACCATGCCACGCCACGTTGGAAGGCCGACCGATTCTCCTTCGTGGACGTCGGGTGCCTATTCGTAGACAAGTCCCTTCAAGCGCAGCCGTTCGCGCATTGAGTTGACGTCCAGGCTGAGCTTGCCTGCAGCGTAGAGGCGACGTTTGTCTTCCTCGGCCGCCTCCCGCTCTCGTGCCGTTCTCGCAACCAACTCGGCATTGGCACGGGGCACCACGCAGACGCCATCATCATCGGCGACGATCACGTCGCCAGGGCAGATGCGGGCACCGGCGCAGATGATCGGAACCTGGCAATCGCACGGCGTCTCCTTTACCGTTCCCTGAGCGAAGATCGCCTTCGACCAGACCGGGAACTTCATCGCTCGCAAAGCAGCCACATCGCGCACGCCGGCATCGATCACGAGGCCTCGGATGCCGAGCGCCATCGCCGATTCAGCCAGAAGGTCGCCGAAAAATCCGTCTTCGCATGGAGAGATCGGAGTCACGACGAGCACATCGCCCGGCCGCGCCTGCTCCAATGCAACATGAATGGTCCAGTTGTCGCCCGGCGCCACCTCGCAGGTAAGCGCATTGCCGCCGATCCTGGCGCCGTCATAGATGGGACGCAGCCGCGAGGCCAGCAGCCCCTTGCGTCCCTGGGCCTCGTGAACGGTTGCCACCCCCAGCGCGCCCAGTGCGTCGCACACTTCGATCGGCGTACGTTCGGTGTTTGTCACGACTTTTGCCATTGATATCTCCAGAGATTCGTGCCGGCCGGACCTCGCTAGCGACCCTGTCGCTTGAGCCTCTCGTCCAGCCGCGGGTAGACTTTGCGCGCATTGCCCTCGAACACCGCCGCGCGGTCGGCTTCGTCGAGGCCCAAAGCATCGATGTAACGGCGCGTGTCGTCGAAGTTGAAGCCGGTCAGCGGGTCAACCGCCTTGACCGCGCCCAGCAGTTCCGAGCCGAAGAGGATGTGGTCCGGACCGATCACGCGAAACAGCGTGTCGATCCCCGCCTGGTGGTAGACGCAGGTGTCGAAATAGACGTTGCGCATCAGGTGCGTGGCGAGATCCGGCTTTTCCATCATGATTGCCAGCCCGCGATAGCGGCCCCAGTGATAGGGAACCGCGCCGCCGCCGTGGGGAATGATTAGCTTGAGGTCTGGGAAAGCGCGAAACAGGTCGCCCTGGATCAACTGCATGAACACCGTGGTGTCGGCATTGATGTAGTGCGCACCGGTGGTGTGCAGGCAGTCCGAGCACGCGCCCGAGACATGGATCATGGCCGGCACCTGGAGCTCGACCATCCTCTCGAAGAGCGGATACCAGTAGCGGTCATAGATTGGCGGCGCGGACCAGAAGCCGCCGGACGGATCGGGGTTGAGATTGCAGCCGACGAAGCCGAGCTCGTCCACACAGCGCTCGAGTTCAGCCAGCACAGGAGCGAGGTCACCGCTCATCGACTGCGGCAGCTGGCAGACACCGGCAAAGTTCAGCGGGAACAGGTCCACGATGCGCGCAATGAGATCATTGGAGACACGGGACCATTCGGCATTCAGCGCAGCGCTGCCGACATGATGACCCATGCCCGAGGCCCGGGGCGACAAAATTGTCACGTCCGAGCCGCGCTCCTGCTGAAGACGAAGCTGGTTTTCTTCGACGGTCGCGCGAAGCGTCTCGTCGCTTATGGCGGGATAGACCGGACCTGCGTCGCGCTGGCCCTCGGCAAACGCCACCTGGGCCTTGCGATAGGCATGATGCGCCGGGGGCTCGGTGGTGTAGTGACCGTGGCAGTCGATTATCATGGCATTCTCCAACCGCAGCTCAGGGCTCCAGCACATAGTTGGTGAAGCCACCGTCGCCCGAGGCTACGCCGTTGATCGCCTCATTGATCTGGTCCAGCGGATAGGTGCGGGCTTCCAGCACGGACAGGTCGACCGCGCCAGACCGGACCAGCTCCGCTATCTCGATGCCCTCCGCGGTGCTGAGCCAGGCCGAACCGGTGAGCACCATCGAATTGTCCATCCACCATTTGGTGTTGAACAGCATGTCGGCGCCCGTACCGCCGATGTTGACGATGGTGCCGCCGCGTTTGACGCCCATCATCGCGTCCCTCATGGCGTTGACGTCGGCCACCGCGCCAAGGCTGTCGAGCATGAGATCCGCGCCGGAGTGGTGCTTGGAGCGCACCCAGTCCGCGACCTTGCCGTCCAGGCTGGAAAAAATCTCGATCCGGTTCGGCGCGAGGCGCTTCAGCTTTTCCAGCAATGGCTTGCCGCGCGCGACCGCGTAGATGGTGGATATCCCCATGGCGAGCGCGAACATGGTGGCGCCGACACCCAGCGTCCCGGTCGCGCCGTTGATGATCAGCGACTTGCCCGCAAGGTTGCCCAGCTTCTTGAGCGCCGAATAGGACGTGCCGAGATAGCCCATGCGGGCAGCCTGCGGAAACGTCATATTGTCGGGTATCTTGACGATGGCGCTCTGGGGCGCGCGCATGAATTGAGCGAAGCCGCCGCCGGGATAGCGCTTGTAGATTTCCAGGCTGTTGCGATTGAACCCGAAATATCCGGCGAAGGTGAAGTAGTCGCACTTCATCTGGTTGCCGCTGGCGCAGGCGTGGCAGGCACCGCACGAACGCAACGGATTGACGTAGACACGGTCTCCGGGCTTCAAGGCAACGACCTGCTCGCCCACTTCGTGCACGATGCCGGCGGGGTCAAGGCCAAACGTCGCGGGCTTGGGGGGCAGCGGCTGGTGAGGATACCAGTTCTCCCAGTTGTTCAGCACGTTGGCGAGGTTCGGGACCATACCGCAGGCTTTGACCTCGACCACGACATCTGTTCCGCACGCTCGAGGCTTGGCGATCTCCTCGATCCGCATTGGTTCGTTTACCGCATGCAACCGTGCGGCGCGCATCATCACTGTCACGATGTTCCTCCTCAAATACCGCCAAACCGGATCGAGTTGACATTCCGATTGGACTGTGGATACCGTACAGTATCTGGATTGGGAGACGCAAGACCCGATTTGCGGTGCCGGTACCAACCATCGCTGCTGCCCTCGGGCCTACGCTCGATTTCGCAGGGTGGCTGGCGGCCAAAACCGGGCCCGCTCACAACGACTGCAGCCGTCACGCTGCTGGGAGGAGACGTACAATGCCGTTCGAGTTGCAGCCTCAGGACTGCCTGAGGATCCTATGTGGAGTCTGGTTCCTGCCGCATCTGATCGGGAAGGTCAGGAACTTCGATAAGGCGCCGGTCACATTTGAGAAGGCCGGTCTGAAGCCTGGCAAGGCATTCCTTGTCCTGACAATCGTCCTCGAGGTGCTTGCCGCGCTCGGCATGATTTTCAACGTCTATTCGAAAGCAGCAACCGGTTGCGCGATCGTCGTGCTGCTCGGAGCAGCCTACGCAGTGGTGAAGATCAACGGCGCCAAATGGCGCTGGCAGCAGATGGGACCGGAATTCCCGCTTTTTTGGGCGCTCGCTTGCCTCCTCTCGGCACTGTGACTTTGAACATCTACCTGGGAGGTTTGATATGCAGGTTCGGCGCATCGTCACCGGCAGGGACAACGCCGGTAAGTCAGTGGTCGTCAGTGACGGTCCCTCCCCTGGGGAAATGGTCCTGCGCCACACGCCAGGTTTCGTATCGTCGCCACAGTGGAAAATCGAGGAGGCGCCAGAGCTGCGGAGCATCGACAACAAGGACCCCATGGAGACGACCGGCACCATGGTCATGCCGGCAGGCGGATCATCGTTCTGGATCATTACTTTCCCTCCCGACAGCGTCTACATGTCATCGGAATGGAACCCCGCGGTAGCTGGTCCCGAACTCATCGAGGCGTCACCTGGCATTGCCGAGCGGATGGAGCCGGACAGCCCTGGCATGCACCAGACCCCGACCGTCGACTACGTCACGGTGGTCAAGGGCAGACTGATCCTGGAACTCGATGACGGCAGGACTGTCGAGCTAAATGCCGGCGACACCGTAGTCCAGCAGGGCACTCGTCACGCATGGCGCAATCCAGGCGACCAGCCGGCGACGATCTCCGTGATCATGCTCGGCGCCACTGTCTGACGCGGCGGTTACCATCCCAGAGACCACACCAGCCTCGGCTGGGCTTCGGACCGCTCAGATCGTTGCCGCCACGTCGGCGAGGATCTGGCGCGTCCACGCATGCAGGCCCGAATAGTGAGAACGCTCGGTCCAATACATGTCGATCTGGATCAGCACCTCGAGAGGGAAAGGTTTTAACGTCAACTTGTCCGAAAGCCGGCGGGCCAGGCGATAGGGAATGGTCGCGACCAGCTCCGTGCCCCGGATCAATGCTTCAAGATTGTCGTGGCTCGGCACGATCACGCTCGGCGTAATCCTGACGTCGATTGCCCGAAGCGCCGCGAAGTACAATGCCTCCCACTGGCCATTGTGGGTCACGGCGATATGCCGCGTCTGCCGGTAGCGATCCATCGTCAGTTCGCCGGCCGCAAGCGGATGGCTGGAATCCATGATGCAAGCGTAGCGGTCGGTGAAGAGTTTGCGCCGGTAGTAGATATCGCCGAAAATCGCCACCGGGCCAAGCACGATATCGCAGATGTTTTCCTTGAGCTGCTTCTTGCCGTGGACGGCGGATTCAAAAATGTTGACCGCGATCTGGGGCGCCTGCTGCTGGACCTGGCGCACGAAGGCCGGCATCAGGAACATACGCTCGTGATGGTTACAGGAGATCGTCACGCTGCCCGTGGACGTAGCGGGATCAAAACCTTGCAGAGAGGACAACGCCTGCATGCGCTCGAGGACATCGCGCGCTTCCTGGGCGAGTTGACGGCATTTGTCCGTCAACAGGATCGAGTTGCCCTGCCGAACGAACATCGGGTCGTTGAAGGCCTTTCGAAGCCGCTTGATCGAATAGCTGATCGTCGACTGGTTGACGCCGAGGCGCTCCGACGCCTCTGAAAAGGACCGGCAGTCGTGGACCATGACCAATGCCTGCAAGGCATTCAGGTCGATCTGGGCAAGCTCCTCCGACAGCATGACGCCCACTCTCTATGCAAAATTTCGATCACCTGTATCGAACCTATTGGGTTGTTAGATGTCCTGCAAGGGCTTAGCCGGAAAGGAGCTGCACAGGAGGTTTGAAAATGGCTGCTAATCTCGAACAGAAGATCGCTGACGCTGGAAGCGCCCAAACCATGCTCTGGGAATCGCAGAGCCCGCCGATCGTCAGCACGCCGGTGACGGCGGAATTCACCAACTGGCGCGACGAACAGCTCGCTTGGCGCAGCAACGCCGTGCTCTATGACCAGTCGCACCATCTCGCCGACCTGAACATCCGCGGCAAGGATGCGCTGAAGCTCATCCGCGACACGGCGATCAACAGCGTTGAATACTTTCCCGTCAACGCCGCGAAGCAGTATGTAGCTGTCAACGACGAGGGCCAGCTCATCGGCGACAACATCCTGTTCCGCTATGAGGAAGACGAATTCCAGGCGGTGGGCATTCCGCCGACGATCAACTGGCTTCAATATCATGCCGAGACCGGCGGTTACGACGTCGAGCTTGTGCGGGACAATCCGTCCTATGCCCGCAAGGGAAATCCGCTGTGCTACCGCTACGAGATCCAGGGACCTGGCGCGTTCAACGTGATCCGGGAACTCATCGGCGGCGAGCCGCCGGATGTGAAGTTCTTCCACGGCACCCGCTTCACGATCGCCGGCAAGATGGTCCGCGCGCTTCGCCACGGCATGGCGGGCGAACCAGGCTTCGAGTTCGTCGGGCCCTGGGCCGATCATGAGGTCGTTCGGGCCGCTCTGCTCGAGGCGGGCAAAAAGCACAACATGATTCAGGTCGGCGGCCGGGCGTACCTGACCAACTCGCTCGAGTCCGGATGGCTTCCGCGCCCGTTGCCGGCGTTCTACTCGGGCAAGAGCACGGCGGGCTTCCGCAAGTGGCTTGGCGCGGACGAGATCGATGCCAATGTGTCTCTCGGCGGAAGCTTCTTTTCCGAGAACATCGAGGACTATTACTTCTCGCCCTACGACGTGGGCTACGGAAAGATCGTCAAATTCGACCACGACTTCATCGGCCGCAAGGCCCTCGAGGCCCAGGTCGCCGGCGACCAGACCACGGCCAACCGCAAGGTGACGCTGCAGTGGAACGGCGACGACGTCGCCAAGGCGTGGGCCTCGATGTACCAGCCAGGTGTCGGGGCGAAGTTCATCAACCTTCCGATCGCCCACTACGCGACCTATCACTACGACCGGGTCGAGGCGCCAAACGGAAGCTTGGCCGGGCGTTCGCTTCATACCGGATACTCGGCCAACTACCGTTCGATGATGTCGATCGCGGTCGTGGATGCGGCAGTGGCAGAGCCTGGCACCGAACTGGTGGTGGTCTGGGGTGAGCCCAAGCCATCCTCCAAGGTGCAGGTTGAAGACCACGTGCAGTTCAAGATCCGCGCCACCGTCCACCCGGCGCCGATCGACGCGCACGCACGCACCAGCTATCGCAAGAACGCCTAAGCCGCACGCCTGAACCGAGGGCGGCATCACGGCCGCCCTCCCCTCACGGCAACCGCACCCGACGACAACAGACTGGCGGGACCTCCTGCCGGTGTCGCCTTGCGACGCGAGAAACCGCCTTGCCCTTCAGCTCGGCCGTCAACCCGGAGACCGGGTATGGAAAAGTCCTATCTGCTTACGCTCCAATGCAAGAACCGGCCGGGCATCGTCGCCGGCGTGGCGAGCCGTTTGGCAGCACATGGCGCCAACATCACCGCGGCCCAGCAATTCGACGACTCCGAGACGGATCGGTTCTTCATGAGGGTAGCGTTCCATTTGCCTTCGCCCCTCGATGATCTCGCCGGGCGTTTTTCCGAGGAGGTCAACCGCTTCGGCCTGCAATGGACATTGCGGCCCCAGAACCTGCCCCGCAAGGTTCTGCTGCTTGTCTCGAAATTCGACCACTGCCTGGTAGACCTGCTTTACCGCCAACGACTGGGCGAGTTGCCCATGCAGGTTGTCGCCATCATCTCCAACCATCCGCGAGAAGGTCTCAACCTCACCTCCGACGACACCATTCCCTTCCACCACTTCCCGATCAGCCATGAGACCAAGGCCACCCAGGAGGCGAAGATCAAGCGCGTGATCGAAGATAGCGGCGCCGAGCTTATCGTGCTGGCCCGCTATATGCAGATCCTATCCGACGACTTCTCAGCCTATCTCTCCGGCCGCTGCATCAACATCCACCATTCTTTCCTGCCGGGGTTCAAGGGCGCCAAGCCCTATCACCAGGCGCATGAGCGCGGCGTGAAGATGATCGGAGCAACGGCGCACTACGTCACCGAAGACTTGGACGAGGGTCCGATCATCGCCCAGGACGTCGAACATGTGACCCATGCCGACACGCCCGAGGACCTCGTTCGCAAGGGTCGGGACATCGAACGCCGCGTGCTGGCCCGCGCGATCGCCTTCCACCTTCAGGATCGGGTCTTGCTCAATGGACGCAAGACCGTCGTCTTCGCCTAACAACGGAGCCACGCGCATGGAAAAAGCTGCTATCCGCCCCTCCTCTATCGACGCCTCGATCGAGATGGCGCCAAGCCAGGTGATCGACTCCCCTGACCTGCCGGGCCTTTTCCCGTCGGGGGTCCGGGTCTACATCACCGATATCGGCCTGGCGGACACGCCGACTCTGGTCAAGGCAGCGCGTCGCGGCGCGGACCTTGGCTACACCGCGGTTCCCCATATGGCCGCTCGCCGACTGACCACGCGCCAAGCGCTGGAAACGCGGGTGAAGGCTTTGGCTGAGGAAGCGGGTGTCCGCGACTTGCTCATCATCGGCGGCGACGTGGCTACCCCAGCCGGTTCATTTTCCTCCTCTTTCGAGGTGCTCGAGACTGGTTTCGTTGACAAGTACGGCATCACCGAGATCGGTGTAGCCGGCCATCCGGAAGGCAGTCGCGACTTTGGCGACGAGGCGGCGATTGCAGCGCTCCGGATGAAGAGCGCCTGGGCCGAGCGGACCGGGGCAAAGATGCGTGTCGTCACCCAATTTGGCTTCGACGCGGACAAGTTCATCGCCTGGGCGGACGGCCTGGCGGTTTCCGGGGCGGACCTGCCGGTCCATCTTGGCGTTGCCGGTCCCGCCAAGATCACGACCTTGCTAAAATACGCCGCCTTGTGCGGCGTCGGCAATTCGCTGAATTTCTTGAAAAAGCGCAGCGCCTCGCTTGCCGCCCTTGCCACCAGTCACTCGCCGGAGAGCTTCGTCGGCCCGATCGAGCACCATCTGCGGGCAAAGCCGGAGTCGGCAATCGCGCAGCTGCATGTCTTTCCGTTTGGCGGCATCAAGAATACGGCCAGGTGGCTCTACGAGCGTGGCTCGTGGCAAGACCTCGAAGCCGACGATCGCTCGTCGATCGCTTAAGCGCGCAGCCACCTCCCGAGAGCCGAGCCAGACCATGGCGCGCCGATCGTCGGCGCGCCATGGTCTCTCGTTGCCGCTACATGGGCGAATGTTGCGGCACGATTGCCACGCGCAGCCTATCAGTCAGCACCGCCGGACATCCGCGAGGACGTCCGGCGCGCTCAGGAGAACGCGAAGCCGCCGTCAGCTGCGGCCGCGCCCCTCCGTTTCAATGCGCAGCGTGACCTCGTCCCCGATCAGGGGAAGATTGGCCGTCATGCCGAAGTCGCTGCGCTTCAACTTGGCAGTCGCGCTGAAGCCGGCCTCAAGACTGCCGTCCCACGGGTTCTTGCCCTGGCCGTTGAAGGTCACGTCGAGCGTCACCGGCTTGGTCACACCGGCGATGGTGAGATCGCCCGTGATGGTGCCCTGCTTGTCGCTCGACTTGGTGAATTTGGTGCCGACGAAGGTGATGTCCGGAAACTCGGTGGCATTGAACCAGTCGGCGCCCTGGATGTCGCTGTCGCGCTGGGCATTGTTGGTGGAGATGCTGGACACCTTGACCTTGGCCTGCAGCTTGCTGGCCTCAGGCGCGTCCTTGTCGAAGGTGAATTCCCCGGAGAACTCCTTTGCGACGCCGATGACGTTGGAGAAGCCGAGATGATTGATGAAGAACACGATGCCGGAATGAACCGGATCGATGTCGAACGTGATCGGCTGTGCGGTTGCCGGCCCGATTGGCGCCGTTGCGAGTGCAGCTAGCAAAGCTAGTTTCAGTCTGTAGTTCATTCCATCCTCCTTTGTTGATGCACGAAAAGCGAATTCACAGCGGAAGGCTGAACCCCTTCCGTGCCAGCATCACTGCGACTGCCGCGACGGCCGGCACCAGGCAAAACCCTGCGAAGACGGACGTGGCGAGTGCAGGGGTTTTCTGATCGAGACGATCGAGGATCACGCGGCAGGCCGAAGGGACCAGGAAAAGCAGCAGGAGCACCGCAAGGGCGAGAAGGTCGATCTTACGAGTGATCAGCGCGACGGTCTGCGCCACAGCCATCATGCCCGCCGCTCCGCCGAGCAAGGATGCCCATCCGAAGCGGTAATTCGGCCGGGACAGGTGCCCAACCACGATGCCGGCGATGCCAAAGGCGACGCCAAGAGACAGTTGCAGGCTGGATGATGAAGCCCCCGTGAAGGCAATGGGAGCAAAGCCCGCGCTGGCAACCGCGAGCATGATCGCAGGGCGCAGGCCTGATCCCTCATCGGGATAGTCAGCTTCCCGATGAAGCGCATATAGCGCTGCCGCTCCGGCCAGAGCGGCGACAACCAGGTCGAGAGGCTGCGCCAGGGCAATCGTATCGCCGATGTAAGCTGCTGAGGCGACCGGCATTGCCGCCAACAGCAACTGTCCGAGCCTGCGGCTGCCTGTCCATTCCGTCGCCACGCCCAGGATCGATCCAACCGCCGCCAGGTAGAACACCTTGTTGACGGCGCCGACCGGAGGGAAGGAGGGAAGGCGATTGTAGGTCAACCAGTAGGACAGGAAGAAGCCGAGCGGGATCAAGAGATCGTACCAACGGCGATCGACGCGCCCCCATCGCATCAGGCCGCTCAAGGCGAACGACAAAAAGCCGCAAATGGCGACCGCCAGCATAACGGCCTCCTGCGGCGATCGGGCAACGCCAATCACGTCGCATTGCCGTTGTTGGCTACAGGATAGCGGGCACACGCTCGCGGCACCTTGCGGCAGGATGAAGTCACACCGTCCTCCCCGGTCTGAGTTCTCCATGACCGGCCCCTTCTGGATACCGGTCAGATTTCAAATACCAAAGCGTATCTCACTAACCTTGTCAATCCGACTGGGCAGCTGGCCGGAACCCGCCTCGCCTTCGTGCAGGTGCAACGGCGAAGTCGGTTGACATACGACTCAGACTTCAAATACTATATGGTATCTAAAGTGGGACAGACGCGGAAGCGCCGGTTCCGCTGACACGCCTGGGAGGAGTGCGTGGCTGTGCAGGAACATATCAACGCCTATTTGCCTGTGCTCGCGGCGGATGGCGTATCGGTCAGCTTCGGAGGCGTGCAGGCGCTCGACAATGTCTCGCTCGACGTCGGCGATGGCGAGATTTGCGGCTTGATCGGCCCGAATGGCGCGGGCAAGACCACCTTCCTGAATGCCATCACCTGCCTTGCACGCCTTCAACGCGGCACCGTAGAGCTGTCGGGTCGGATAATCTCCAATTCGGCGGTGCGCGACATCATCGGCCTCGGGATCGCTCGGACATTCCAAAATGTCGGCGTATACGGCTCGCTGAGCGTCCTGGAGAACGTCATGCTCGGCGCACACCACAAGATGGGTGGAAAAGTCGCGCGTGCCCTTCTCAATCCCTTCGGTGCGTGGGCCGAGGAGAAGACGGTCCGCCGCAAGGCTGAATCAATTCTGGATGAATTGGGAATGGCCGCATTATCGAGCGTGCGCGCTGACTCCCTGCCCTATCCCTTGCAAAAGCGGATGGAGATCGCACGCGCCCTGGCGGCCGAGCCCAAGCTCCTGTTGCTGGATGAGCCGGCCGGCGGACTGACCCATGGCGAGGTCACCGAATTCGGCACCCTCGTCAATACGATCCGGCACAGCCGCAGGCTCTCGATCCTCCTGATCGAGCATCACATGGGTCTGGTGATGAGCCTGTGCGACCGGATCCATGTGTTCCACCTCGGTCGAAATCTGGCGTCAGGACGCCCCGAAGAAATCAGGACCAATGAAGCCGTCATCGGCGCCTATCTCGGGAGGAGCACGTGAGACTGCTTGACGTCCGCAATCTCTCGGCCTCCTACGGCAAGGTACGGGCGCTTTTTGACTGCTCGCTCGCAATCGCGCAGAACGAATTCGTCGTCCTGCTCGGCGCCAATGGCGCGGGAAAAACCACTTTGCTGCGCGCGCTTTCGGGCACGATCCGCTCGGCCGGCGAGATCGCCTATATGGGAAGCGACTTGCAAAAGATGGCGCCGGAACGGCGTCTGCAACGCGGCTTAGCGCAGATTCCCCAGGGCAGAGGCACTTTCACGGAATTCACGGTCGACGAGAATCTGACGCTGGGCGCCACAATCGTCTCCGATGCCCGCCAGGTCCGACAGGACAAGGAGCGGTGGTACGATCGCTTTCCGCGATTGCGCGAACGACGCTCCCAACTGGCCGGCAATCTGAGCGGAGGCGAGCAGCAGATGCTCGCGGTTGCGCGAGCACTCATGTCGCGGCCAAAACTGCTGCTATGCGACGAGCCGTCATTGGGTCTCGCACCCGTCATCACGCGCGAAATATTCGCGATCTTCAAGGAACTCCGCGACATCGATGGCTTGACGCTCTTGGTCGTGGAGCAGAACGCGGACCTGTCGCTCAAGTTCGCCGACCGCGCCTATGTCATCGAGGCCGGGCATATCGTGGCCGGCGGCTCAGCCGGCGCGATACTTGCAGATGAGCATATCCAGAAATCTTACCTTGGGGACTAACGTGGCGACGTTTTACCAGATCATTGTTTGCGGCATTGCCCCAGGCGGAGTCTACGCCGTGCTGGTCATTGCCCTCGTGCTGGTCTCGCGTCTTACAAGGCGGGCGTCGGCCGACCGCCTCGATGCAGCCTCCTTCATCGACATTCACGATACCGCCGGACTGCCATTCCTGATGGTGGTAACCGCCATTTCCCCGTCCTCAAACGCCAGGGTTCCCTTGGCCAAGGCTCTCGGATCGAAGGCGCGCAGGTCGACGGCCTCGGCGTTGCAGTTGGGAGGCTGGGCTTGACCCTTTTCCTGCAAATCGTCCTCAGCGGTCTTGCCACCGGCGCCATCTATGCGGCTCTTGCCCTTGCACTGGTGTTGATCTTTCGCGCCACCAACGTCGTCAATTTCGGTCAAGGCGAAATGGCGACTTTCTCGGCATACTGCACCTGGCAGCTATGCCTGTGGGGCCTGCCATTGTGGCTTTCGATTGCAATCGGCCTGGCCGGTTCCTTTGTGCTGGGAATCTTGGCGTTTCGGGTCTTCGTCCGCCCGCTCCTGGCAGCACCAGTCGAGGCGACAGTGGTCGTCACGCTCGGCATGTTTGTGCTCTTCCAGGCGATGGTGACGTGGCTCTGGGGCGCCGAGCAGAAGCCGTTCCCCAGCCTTTTTCCCGAAGGCAGCTTCAGCCTCGGTGAGGTACAGGTGCTGGCTTCGTCGGCCGGTACCTTGCTGATCCTCATTGTCCTGGCCGCGGCCATCGCCTCCCTCTTCGCCTTCACAAGGCTTGGGCTCTCCATGCGTGCCGCGGCCTTCGACCGCGTTCGCAGCGTTCTGGTGGGCATCAACGTCGAGCGCATGTTGATGCTCGGCTGGGGTTTCGCCGCGGCGATCGGAATGATCGCGGCGGTGCTGGTCGCGCCACGGCTGTTTTTGAGCCCGACCATGATGACCCCGATCCTATTCTACGGCCTTGCCGCGGCAACCGTTGGCGGCTGGGACAGTCCGCTCGGCGCGATAGCCGGAGGCCTTCTGGTGGGCGTCAGCGAGAGCCTTGGCGCCAACTACATCGGCTTTCTGGGTGCGGACATGCGCATCGCGGTCCCGATCGGGCTCACCCTTTTCGTCCTGCTGGTCAAGCCGGTCGGTCTGTTCGGCTCACAGAAGGTCACCAAGCTATGAGCAACGACATTCGGCGCACGGTCGCGGCAACCGCTGGTTTTGTGCTGGTCGCCGCATTGCTGCCGGCCACTTTGTCAGGCTTCCAGTTGCAGCAGGTGAGCATCGCCATCTCCTATGCGGTCGCCATTCTTGGCCTCAACCTGCTTATGGGGTTTGCCGGGCAGATCTGCCTCGCCCAGGGGACGCTGTTCGGCATCGGCGCCTACGTCACCGCCATCTTGAACGCGACCTATGGCGTCCACCCGTTGGCGACCCTGCCTGCGGCAGCTGTTTTTACCGCGCTGGCCGGTCTCGTCGTCGGACTGCCGGCCCTGCGTCTGCAGGGGCTGCAACTTGCGATCATCACGTTTGGTGTCGCGGCGGCCTTTCCGCAGCTTCTGTTGAAGCTCGGCAGTTGGACGGGCGGAGTCTCCGCCTTGCCGATCGATTCCCTGGAGCCGCCTGCGTTCCTGGCCGATTACTCCGAGCTCTGGCTCTATCTGGTGTCGCTGGGGTGCGCCTGCGTCGCGGCATTCATCGTCTATCTCGTTCTCCTCGGCGACGTCGGCCGCGCGCTCCAGGCGCAACGGGACAGTCCGCAGATCGCGGAGGCTCTCGGCGTCAACCTGACCAAGACCAAGCTGTGGGCGTTCGCCATCAGCTCTGCGCTCGCCGGACTTGGCGGCGGCGTCTTCGCGATCCTCAACGGCTTCATCAGCCCGCAGTCCTTTCTCGCCTCACTTTCCATCACCATCGTGATCGGGAGCATCATCGGCGGCTCGACAAGCATTGTCGGCGCCTTCATCGGCGGGCTGTTCATCACCTTCGTCCCGACATGGACGTCCAGCATCAATCTCGCACTCGGCAACGTCATCTACGCGCTGGCACTGATCGGCATCATGCTTCTGGCGCGCGGAGGGGTTGCCGGTCTGCTGGAGAGACTCGCCGCTGCCTTGAAGGCGCGGTCGAACGCCAACGGCAAAGCCGGATCAATGAGCCAATCAGGGAGGAAGTTATGAGACCATGTATGCCAAGAATGCTTGCGACGGCGGCAATACTTGCGCTGGCCGTCGGTGTCGCTCCGGCGAAAGCTGACGAGACACCGGGCATCACCGACAGCACCGTGAAGATCGGCATCACCGGTCCGCTCACCGGTCCCGTCGCCGTCGTCGGCGCGGTCGCAGAAGGCATCCGCGCCCGGGTCGAGGCCGCCAATTCCCACGGCGGCGTCAAGATGTCCGACGGCAAGACCCGCAAGATCGAGCTCGTGATCAAGGACGACATGCTCGATCCGCAGCGAACGCTTGCGAATGTGCGCGAGATGGTGGAGCAGGACAAAGTTTTCGCTCTTGTCGGCACGGCTGCCACGCCGAACAATGTCGCCATCGGACGTTATATCGAACAACGCAAAGTGCCCAATGTCTTCATGTATTCAGGCGTCCACAAGCTGAACGCGCCGCACGAGGAAATAGGGTTCGTCCCGGCCTTCTCGACCGAGGCGGCGTCGTTCGCCACTTATCTGAAGGACAACAAGCCCGAGGCAAAGGTCGCGCTCCTCTATCTCAACACCGAGACCGGCGAAACCTTCATGAAGGCCTTCGACAAGGCCATCGACGGCTCAGGCGTCAAGGTCGTCGATCGGCAACCGGTGACTTCGCAGGATCCGACCGTCGAAACGCAACTGACAGCGCTCAAGGCTTGCGGCGCCGATACGCTGGTGATCATCGCCGCGCCGCAACAAGGCGGTGAAGCAATCCGCTTCCAGGCCGAGAGCGGCTGGAAGCCGCTGACGCTCGTCACCAACCTTTCCTCGGCCTACCCGATCCTGCAGGCGGTGGGGCTCGAGAACGCCAAGGGCATCATCACCTCGAATTTCCTGAAACCGATCGTTAGCCCGGAAAAAACCGGTGATGCGGGCATCGACCAGTATCTGGACGATATCGCCGCGGCCAAGGTCAACTTCGTCTTCGCCAACACGATCGGACAGGTCGGCTACGCGACCGGCGATGCTCTTGTGAAGGCGCTCGAGCACATGAAGAAGCCGACCCGGGCTGAGCTCCTCGACACCGTCTTCAACATGCAGAAGTGGGACGATCCACTATTGCTGGACGGGATCAAGCTGAACACCAAAGCCGGCTCCGATATTTTCCCGATTGAGGCACTGCAGCTCTATCAGTTCGACGGGCAGAAGTACGTGCCTGTTGGCAAGCTTCTGGATTTCGAGGGCAAGACGGAAGAGTAACGGACGATCGACACAGGTTGCTGCCGGCTGCGAGCGTCCGCGTTTTGCGGGCGCCTTTCTCGCGAGGACGAATTTCGATTTGTTTGAGCGATTCGTGGCCGACAATATCGTCGGCAGTCCTATCTGCGATCCGTTTTGCCGGAAGTCATTCGGCATAAGATGCTGGCGAAGGCGAATCCGGATTCCGTTGCGCGTGACGGCAGATCCAGCTTCAGGCAGTTTGCACCTGCTCTGCGTACCGGACGCAACTTCCCCATTCTAGCCAGTATGGTAGAGATTGGGGCTGGTGCAAATTCCGGTACGAACGGCAATGAACCTTCAAACCAGAGCCCGGTCCATTCTCGATAGCGAAGTCGTCTGGGACGCCCATTCCGGCTTCATGCCGGATCCTGCCGCGGACTTGAACAACCTGCGGATCTGGCGAGACGCCGGTGTCGACTATCTGTCCATCGATGTCGGGTTCGATCTTCTGTCCTGGGAAATGACGGTAACCAATCTCAGCTGCTTCCGCCACTGGATCCTGACGCATCCCGCCCACTACGTGCTGGTCTCGTCGGCCGACGAAATCCTCGCTGCCAAGGCGCAAGGCAAGCTGGCGGTCACCTTTGACATCGAAGGCATGAACGCCCTGGACGGCCGGATTGAGATGGTCGAGTTCTACCATGGCCTTGGCGTGCGCCAGATGCTTTTCGCCTATAACCGCAACAACCTTGCCGGCGGCGGATGCCATGACGAAGACCCGGGTCTGACCGCGTTCGGTCGGCAGGTGATCGACGAGATGAACCGCCTCGGCATGTTCGTGGATGTGAGCCACACCGGCTATCGCACCACCATGGACGTGATGGAGTACACGGACCGACCGGTCATCTTCTCGCACTCCAATCCGAAAGCGCTCTGCGCCCACGGTCGCAACATCACGGACGAGCAGATCAAGGCCTGCGCCCGCACCGGCGGCATCGTCGGCGTTGTCGGGCTCAGTCGTTTCCTTGGCGAGGCGCGCACCGATTCCGAACGGCTGGCCGACCATGTCGAATATCTGATCGATCTCGCTGGCCCACGCCATGTTGGCATCGGCCTCGACCATGCTTTCCCGGTCGAGATCGAAGGCATCGACGACATCATCGCCAGCAATCCGCATTTCTGGCCGAAGAGCGAATATGCGGGAGAAACGACCTATTCGGCACCAGCCCAAATGAAAGAGCTGACCGAGGTTCTGCTTCGTCGCGGTCAGCCGGAAGGAGCGGTCCGCGACGTCATAGGCGGCAACTTCATGCGCCTTGCCCGGGAAATCTGGAAATAACCACCGGAGCAGCTGTCGAGCGCTCCGTGGGACCTTCTTTTGGTCAGGCGGGTTGGTCCGCGCCAAGAAGGACGCGCAGCTTCGCGACGGCCGCATCCGGACTGGTCGATACGGGGATGTTCGTCGCCGCTTTGACCGCATCCCGCGCGCGCGCCATGGAGAACTGTGCCAAGACGATCGCATCGAAATCCTTCAGCTTGGCGGCTTCAGCCGCGATCAGCCGGTTGTGGGTTTCCACGTCTCCTGCACGCACCGCCTCGATCGCGCCCGGCACGAAATAGCTCGTGATGGTGGCAGCTTGGCCCATACGGGCGGCTTCGTCCCGGAACTCCTGCTCCATTCCTTCCCTCGACGGCGGGAAAGTGTAGAGCATTGCGGTGCGACCGCCACGGCGGATCGCCGTCTCAAACATGGCCTCGTTCGGTTTCAGAACCGGAACGTCCAGCTTCGCCGCGGCCTGTTCAATCGCTTGCCCGAACGCCGAGCAGGTGAACAGCACGGCATCGCTTCCGATCGAACGGGCATAGCTGGCCAAGGCCTCGACGCGCCGGACCATGTCGCTCGTCAGGTCAGCGGTTTTGGCGCGGTCCACTGCCAGGCTGTCCTCGAGGATATTGACGGTTTCGGCGCCAGGCCATCCCGCTTCGAACGCCCATCTGATCGGCTCCATCGAGATGGGCGTGGCATGGATCAGGGCAATGCGAGGCTGTGACGTCATTGTGCGAGACCGAATGATAAACGAGGCCGCCCCGAGAGCAAGCGGCGTTGGTACCGATGACTATTTCGGGGCTGCCGCCGCGAAGACCCATACGCTCTCGGCAGGGATCCGCGCCCATACATTGCCCGAGGCAAGTTGCCGCGCGCCGTGCGCCTTGGCGACGAAGTCGCCACGGCGCAGACGGTACTCCCGCTTGTCGCCGAGATAGATGCTGTCGTCGAGATGCATCTCGATGCCGTCCGGGTGCAAGGGACCGCGGTACTTCGAGATCGACACTCTCGCGATGGGCGGGATCATCCCGCTTATCCTTTCGAGGCCAGCTCACCATGGCAAGGAGGGAGGAAGGCGACCGCAGACCCAATAAGTGATCGCCCTTGCCCTCGATCACGTGGCGAGACAGCCATCACAAAGCCCGTCGCCTCGAGCGCTACGAGCGTGCGACGTTTTGGCCATGAAAACCGAGAACCGTGAGTGGCCGAACCCGGTTGCGCATAATCCGGCGGAAGAGTTCCACTTCGGGTAAGGTTGACGGCCGCAGGAGGCAGGATCGGGCCTATCTTTCCCGAAAGGCGCGCTGGAACGAATCCACCAGCGGCTTGGTCAGATAGCTCAGAAACGTTCGCTCGCCAGTTGAAATGAAGGTTTCGACCGGCATGCCTGGGTAGATCTGCTCGGGCTTGACCTGCGGTGGCAGCTTGTCGGCCATCTTAAGCCGCACGGTGTAATAGGGCTGTCCAGTGCTGGGAGTGGTCAGCCGGTCCGCCGAAATGTAGAACACCTTTCCCGGCACTTTTGGTGTTGTCCGTGCGTTCAGGGCCGTGAACATCATGTTCGCGCCTTGGCCGACTCGGATAGAATCGATGTCTTCAGGCTTGATCTTTGCCTCGACGATAAGTTCCTTCGTCGGCAGAAGCTCCATCGCAGGCTCGCCAGCACGAATGACGCTGCCTTCGGAATTGTAGAGAGAGCGGACGATGATGCCGTCCGCCGGGGCACGAATGGTCGTTCGCACCAGGACCGATCGAGCGGCGTTGATTTGTTCCTCAAGGTCGGCCACCTCTACCCGGGCCTTGTTCAATTCCGTGACGGCATCCTCGACCCGGGTGGTTGTTAGTCTTTCAATCTGCTGGCGCGCTTCCACGATCTGGGTGGCCGCGCTGGCGATTTGCGCCTCCAGCGATCCCTCCTGACCTACCAACTCGGCGGTGCTGCGCAGAAGATCGGTGTATTCGGAACGATTTGTCAGTCCCTTGTCGAGCAAGTGCTTTTTGCGTTCCGTCTCGGCATTGACGATCGCGAGCTGGTTTGCCGCAGCATCCTTTTGCGCCTTCAAGCCGGCAACAGCTTCCTGAAGGGCTGCCACCCGTTCCCTAAGGATCTCCTGATCTGCGCCATAGCGCGCTAGCCGAGCCCGGAACTCCTTGGTTTGCTCTGCAAAGACGTCACTGAATTCGGACGCGTCTGAGTAGGCGCCTAAATCGCGGGGCAGGACGATTTTCTCCAGGCCGTCCCGTTCTGCCTCGAGCCGCGCGATCTCGGCCTTTTGTGCGACCCACTGTTTGAGGACTCGGTTGAGCTGCGACTGCGCCACCGTTGGATCGAGCACGATCAGCGCCTGCCCTCGTAAGACTCTGTCACCTTCTCGAGCCTTGACGCTGCTGACCACGCCACCTTCGAGATGCTGGATCATGACATTCTGTCCAGCTGCTGCAATCACTCCTGGCGCGATCGTTGCTCCGGCAATCGGCGCCATTGCGCCCCAGAATACGAAGCCAAGCAAGAAAACGGACACGCTTGCATACCCCGCCAGCGTGATGCGATCTGTGCGTGTATCGACGTTGCGCTGCCAGCTATACGTCCTGGCGCCGATGGCTTGGCTAGTCATTGGCGACCTTTATCTCGCCTCGAGCAGATGAGGGGAAAGGCACCACTCCTTCGCGCGACTGAGAGGCTGCGGGCCACCCCGCTTGGGCGCGTCGCTCGACAAGTCTATCGAGCACGCCCTTGGTCAAACCGTAGATCTCGACCTGGCCATTGCGTAGCATCAATACGCGATCGCATTTGGAAGCGAGAGAGGGCCGATGGGTTATGACAAGCACGGTCGTTTTTCGTGAACGCGCCCCGCTAATCGCGCGCTCGAGCGCGGCTTCGCCGTTGGAATCGAGATTTGCATTGGGCTCGTCGAGAACCAGCACCTTGGGATCGCCGTAGAAGGCCCGAGCAAGCCCGATGCGTTGACGCTCGCCACCCGAAAGGCGAACGCCGGTCGGGCCGATCAGCGTCGAGTAGCCATCCCTCTGACCCAGGATGAGCTCATGCACTTGGGCCCGCTGGGCTGCTTGAACCAACTTCTCGCTGGGCGCATTCGGTTCGAACCGCGCGATATTTTGCGCGATGGTTCCCGGGAAGAGTTCCACATCTTGCGGCAGGTAGCCAATATGGCGGCCGAGTTGTTCCGGGTCCCAGTTCCGAATATCGCCGCCGTCGATCCGGATCGCCCCAGAGCGGGGCGCGATCGCACCGACGATGAGGCGCGCCAAAGTCGATTTTCCAGCCTGGCTCGGCCCTACGATCGCGACTGTCTCGCCGGCGGCGACCTCAAAGGTCAAGCGCTTGATCAGCGGCAGCGAGCCATCGGCCGCGCCCGGAAGATGATAGACTATTTGCTCCACGCTTAGCGCTCCTTCAGGAGCCGGCAATGCTACGTTCTCCTGGTTGTCGAGCCCGGACCGGAGAGCCGAAAGCCTCTTCCACGCAAGATTGGCGTCGATGATCTGCCGCCAACTCCCAATGATCTGATCAAGAGGTTGCAGAGCGCGCGCCGAAATCATCGAGGACGCAAATATCATACCGGCGGTCATCTCGTTGTGCAGAACCAGATAAGCGCCGGCCCCCAATATCGCGATCTGCAGTGTCGAACGAGTGGTGCGCGATACACCGCCATAAAACGAATTGATGCGAGCGAGCCCATCCGAGGCGTGTAGAGAGCCGGAAAAACGGGTGCCCCAGAATTCTATCGCGTTGGACACCATGCCAAGTGCTCGAACGGTTTCGAAGTTTCGGGCGAAAGCCTGCGCCGAATTCATCGAGGCGTTGAGACTCTCCGCCGCCTCCTTGCCAGGTCGCGAGCTCGCGACCTGGTTCAGCATGGCGATGGCGACCATGAGAACCGCCCCGACGACCGTCACGAGGAAGAGCAGCGGATGGATGAAATAGAGCAGGCCTACGAAAATCGGCCCGAAAGGAAGGTCGAAGAGAAAGAAAATCGTTCTCGAAGCGATGAAGCCTCGCACAGTGGCCAAGTCGCGCAAGGCTTGAACATCGCCGAGGCCAGCGCGAGGGCCACTCATTGCAGCGAGAAAAGACGATGTGCCCAAAGAGACATCCAGTCGCGCCGCGAGCCGGCTTGCGTATACACCCCGCACGACTTCGAGCACGCCGAAGAGCAAGAGCGTCGAAAGCGCAAGCAATGTTAGGTAGGTGAGCGTGTCCAAATTGGCGGCGGGCAACACCCGATCATAGACCTGCAGCATGTAGAGAGGCAGAACTAGCACCAGGGTGTTCATCACCGCGGAGAACAGGCCCATTTCGACCACGCTCTTCGACAGCACCCTTCTATTCGTGTAACTGGGCATCCCCGAAATCGTCTCTTTTGGTTAAGCGATCATTTTAGACAATGTTTATATATCATGCCAAGCAGCCGCGCTATCGCTTGCGACCTTTTGACAGCCTAGCCTCACTTTCACCGGAAGTTATCCACCGGGCATCCAGTTCGGCTGGGACGCCAGGAACCACCAATCCAGGATGGGGCTAAGCGTCTGATTCTCAAGCAGAGAATTGAATCGTCCAAACCTCGAAATTGCCCTAGTCAGCCAATCGTTTGCTGGCAGTGAAAATGACGTCTGCGAACGAGGCGGCGTGAAACTCTGGTTGCTACATGTTTTCCAATAATAGCGCCGCCGCCGCAGCAAGCTGGCCGCCGATAATGGTGTCGCCGCCATCGGCCCGATCGGTTTGGAATTGGTGATGGCAGCGCCGACCGCAAAGGCCGGCGCATGCGCATCCGCGGCGATCAATGTGGCCGACGTTTATGGCAACTTGATCGGCGTCCGCCGCCTTTCTGATCGGTGACCGTCGGAACCAGGCACGGCGGGGGGCGCGCCCGCCCCTCGCCATGCCATGGTCCGATCGCATGAACGATCAAACGACGAATACGTCGTGATAGGTCAGTGCCGCTCCGGGCTCCAGGTGGGCGATTTCCACCTGCGGGGCCGATCTCGAGCCGTCGGGATCATAGGACAAGACGCCCGTGGCCCGGTTGTAGAGCAGGTGATCGTTGCTATGGGTGGCGTGTTCTCGCAACTCAAAATACGACGAGTTCACCTGCGTCGGGCTGGACGAGGAACCGGCGCCGAGTTGGGTGAAGACGGCGTTGTCGAGATAGAGCGCGTCATTTACCGCGTCGAAGTCGGTCAGCGTGTCGACATTGCCGGCGCCATAGGCGGTGTCAAACACAAAGGTGTCGTGGCCCGCGCCGCCGGTCAGCACGTCGTTGCCACCCTTGCCCCGCAATGTGTCGTTGCCAGCCAGGCCATCAAAGGTATCGGCCGCGGCAGTGCCGACAAATGTATCGTTCCCGGTCGTTCCGTGGGTCGGGTCCGTCGGCAGGGTCGGAGATGACGGTAGCGGGTCGGTCGGCACGGTCGGAGATGACGGCAGCGGGTCCGTCCCGTCATGGGCTGCATGCCAGGCCGCCTTGGCGTTGGCCCAGTAATCGCGGGCCGCTTGGCCTTGAAGGACCGTCCAGCCGGCGGGCGGCATTGGATAATCCGCCGGCAGTGGCGTGTCGGAGAGGTTGAGATAGTAATTGCCGTGCGACTCGACCGTCTTGTCCCAGGCCCGCTGCACCCGCTCCAAGCCGTTGTGGTCAACGTCGGTGATCGCCACCACGCAGTCGATGAAGCGCAAGCTGGGAACGATATCGTCAGCGCCTGTGCCCTTGTCCAGTTTGAACGGCGAACCGTGCGTCATCTCGCCTTTGCGAAGATACTCTCCCATGCCTAGAAGCATGCCATCCATGGTGACCGTGTTGTCAGACCCATCGACGTCACCGTCGCCAAGGCTCACTCCGGAAAACACGTGGTCGAACAGCGAATCCCGGATGGTGCCGCCGATGACGTCGTCGTCCTCGACCGCGTCGTCTCGTGAGTAGCCGACATAGGTATCCTCGATGAGGAAGGTGCCAGTGCCGCCGACACGGATGCCATCCCAGGGCTTGGTGATCGTCCAGTCGTCGATGACAAAGTTGTGGGCTGAATTCACGCGGACTGCGGCGGAGTTGACGTAAACGTCCTCCCAGGCGCCGGTTTGGGAGACCGTGCCGTTGATCGTGCCGCCCGACGCCACGAGGTTGTCGCCGGGGTTGACGACCGCGAAGGGATAGAGGTTGGTGGAGCTTCCCTGATTGGCGACAATCCACGAGGCTTTGCTGGCATCGATAGTGGTGTCGGCGGGGAGACCGGATGCTTTATATTGGCGGTAGCCGTAGTCACCGCTCAAGACAATGGTATTCGTATCGGCCATTCTTGGCGACCTTTCACACCCCCACCCTTTCTGCCCAACATGCCTGAAGCCCGAATGGCTCGCGGCCAAAAGAGCCCAGGTTAGCGGTATGGAGCAAATCACAAAATTTAAAAAAAGTGTCTCAAAATGTAACAATATATCTCTCGCGGGAATTGGGTGGCGCGGCGATTTCAGCGCGGATTCTCTTCAGTGGTCTCAACGCGGCTTTCGATCCCTTGCCACCTCCAAAACCCACCGGCCTCGCAGGAGCAGTCCATGAGCGGAGACGGTGCGCACGGGTTCCATCGTTGCAAATCATCGAAATCCGGACGATTGGCGAGACGATCAAATTCGTCCGTGAGTTATGGGGCAAGAACGCACGCCGGGATGTCGAGCGCCCGGCAATGAACTGACCGATATTTGCGTCAGCTCGACATCACGCTCTCTCAATATGAAGTGGAAGTCCGTGCTCTGGTCGCGGCGAGCTGTGGGGCAGGTCCCTCGACAATATCGGCCCGACCTCCTATATGCTTCGCGCAAAAGCACGGAGAAAGGGTGTGTCCCGAGAGCGTGACGTGCTTATGTGGCGCGAAGCCGGGAAACTTGCGTTATCTGGCGACTATGAAGGATGGCTTGCCATCGAATGGGAGCTTCGTAGCAGAGGATTCTCACGCGCCAGGCTGTTGTTCGATAACGACCGGGTCCGAAAAAAATTGGATGAGATCTGCAAGAGGGCACAGGAGCAACGCGCCGACCCCAAACAGACCTAAAGACCAGAAACGCCCCGCCTTTCCAGAACCCAGCCAACCTTTCTCTCTTTCCGATGAGTTGCATTTCTCCACGCCAGGTTTCTCGCCAGGCAGGCGAAAGCGCCGGCCTAAACCTTTTCCGCCGACAGACGTTGTTTGTTCCAGACGGACCGAGCGACCGGCAGCGGAGAGGATCACCCGATGTATTTCATGGCACTGGCCACCGACTACGACGGCACGCTGGCGCATGACGGACTGGTCACCGCCAGCACGCTGTCGGCGCTGAAGAAGCTGAAGAAGTCCGGCCGCAAGCTCATCCTGGTCACCGGCCGCGAACTGCCCGATCTCAAAGAGGTGTTTCCGGAGGTCGGGCTATTCGACAAGGTGGTGGCCGAAAACGGCGCGCTGATCTACACGCCGGCGAGCGAAGAAGAGCAAACAATCTCGCCCTCGCCTTCCGCCGATTTCGTCGACAGACTGAAGAAGCGCGGCGTCAAGCCGCTCTCGGTCGGCCGCTCGATCGTTGCCACCTGGGAGCCGCACCAGGCCACCGTGCTCGACGTCATCAAGGAGCTCGGCCTTGAGCTGGAGATCATCTTCAACAAGGGCGCGGTGATGATCCTGCCCTCAGGCATCAACAAGGCCACCGGACTGGCGGCTGCGCTCAAGGACCTCAGATTGTCGCCGCATAATGTGGTGGGCATCGGCGATGCCGAGAACGACCACGCCTTCCTCAGGGCTTCGGGTTGCAGCATCGCCGTCGCCAACGCATTGCCCGCCGTGAAGGAAACCGCCGACCTCGTCACGAGGGAGGCGCGCGGCAAGGGTGTCGAAGAACTGATCGGCAAGCTGATAAAGCAGGATCATCTGATAGCTCGCAAGCGCTTGCGCGGCGTCCTGCTGGGAACTGCCAACGGCAAGAAGGTCTATCTGTCGCCCGTCGAGACCGTTCTGATCGCCGGAAGCTCCGGTATCGGCAAGTCGACATTGGCCACAGCGCTCACCGAGCGGCTTGCCGAACAGGGATTGCAGTTCTGCATTTTCGATCCCGAGGGCGACTATGACGGACTGGAGGGCGCCGTTCCGTTGGGTGATGGCTCGACTACACCCAGCAAGGAACAATTGCTGGAGCTGATCGAAAAGCCTAGCAACAATATCGTGGTCAACGGGCTGGCGCTGAAGGTCGACGAGCGGCCCGACTTCTTTGCCGAATTGCTGCCAGGCCTCGGCAGCGTCCGCTACCGCACGGCAAGGCCGCATTGGCTGATCATCGACGAGGCGCATCACCTTCTGCCCAGGCGCCGCGAGGACACGCGCGCGGTGCTGTCGCTCGAGCTGCCGGGCACGGTGCTGATCACCGTGCATCCGGAAGCGATTTCGACCGGGGTCCTGCGCCTGGTGACGGCGGTCATCGCGCTCGGTCCGAAGGCGAAGAGCGTGATCAAGACCTTCTGCAAGGAGGCCGGGCTGGAGGCGCCCAAGAGCATTCCTTCGCCGAAGGGTGACCGGGTTCTGCTGTGGCGGCCGCAGGACGGCAAGAAGCCGTTCACGGTCAAGGCGATCGAACCCCACCAATCGCTGAAGCGGCACAGCCGCAAATATGCCGAAGGCGAGCTCGACGAGGCCGGCAGTTTCTATTTCACGGGGCCGGAAAAGGCGATGAACCTCAGAGCCCACAACCTGATTATTTTCGCCCAAATGGCAGAAGGCATCGACGACAAGACCTGGGAATATCACCTGCGCGCCGGCGACTATTCCAAATGGTTCCGCCAACAGATCAGGGACAAGGAACTCGCCCGCGAGACGGCAGAGGCCGAGAAGGACAAGCGTCTATCGCCCGAGGACAGCCGCAAGCGCGTGCTGGAGGCCGTGCGCCGGCGTTACACGGCGCCAGCCACGGCACCGGAGAGGTAACTCAGTCGGTTCCGGACGCCAAGCCGCCCTCAACTCGCCTCGCGCATCGCCTCAGCCGCCTGCAGGTCGACCGAGACCAGCTGGCTGACGCCCTGCTCGGCCATGGTGACGCCGAACAGCCGGTCCATGCGCGCCATGGTGATCGGGTTGTGGGTGATGATGACGAAGCGCGTCTCGGTGGTCTTCGACATCTCGTCCATCAGATTGCAGAAGCGCTCGACATTGTGGTCGTCGAGCGGGGCGTCGACCTCGTCGAGCACGCAGATCGGCGCCGGATTGGTAAGGAAGACGGCAAAAATCAGCGACATGGCGGTGAGCGCCTGCTCGCCGCCGGAGAGCAGCGTCATGGTCTGCGGCTTCTTGCCCGGCGGGCGGGCGAGGATTTCGAGGCCGGCTTCCAGCGGATCTTCGGACTCGATCAGCTGCAATTCGGCCGTGCCGCCGCCGAAAAGATGCGAGAACAGGCGCTGGAAGTGGCCGTTGACCACCTCAAAGGCCGACAGCAGGCGTTCGCGGCCCTCGCGGTTGAGGCTCTGGATCGCCTGGCGCAGTTTTCTGATCGCCTCGATGATGTCCTCGCGCTCGGAAACGATGATTTCCAGGCGGTCCGACAGCTCCCTCTGTTCTTCCTCGGCGCGCAGATTGACGGCCCCGAGCCGCTCGCGCTCGATCTTCAGCCGGTCGAGCTGGCGCTCGACCTCGGCCATGTCCGGCGTCGGATCGTCGGTCTCTAGCCCGGTATGCTTGATGACGAGATGCGGCGGCGTGTTCAACGCTTCCTGGATGCGCGCCTCGACCTCGGCGCGGCGTTCGTCGGCTGCGGTCAGCCGCTCCTCGGCGCGGACGCGGGTCTCGCGCGCTTCGGCAAGCGACTGGATCGCCGCGGTCGCCGCCTTGTCGAGCTCGGCCTGCTTGGTCTCCGCTTCCTGCAGGCGATCGCCGGCGGCCTGGCGCAGCGCCTCGGCCTCGGAAAGCTGACTCAACAGCGCACGGCGCTTGGCGTCGATCTCGTCGGGCGCGTCGGCCAGCCGCTCGCGCTCAGCTTCGGCCTCAGCCTTGCGCTCGCCAAGCGCGGCGATCTGCGTCGAGGCGTTTTCGGCCCGCTCCAGCCAGTTCTTGCGCTCGGTGCCGATCGCGTCGAGCCGGCGCATGCGCGCTTCGGCCTCGCGCCGCAGGCCGTCATGCACGGCGCGCGTATCGGCAAGCGTGGCGCGGTCGCGAGCTACACTGGCGGAGGCCTGCTCGAGCTGGAGCTGCAGGTCGCCGAGATCGGGCGCGTCCCTGAGAATCTCCTCGGCTTCGAGGAAAGCGGCTTGCGTCTCTTCATGGCTGTCGACGATGCGCGCGCGGGCGTCATCCAAGGCAGCACGGCGGCTCGCCAGCTCGCCGCCGGCCTTCTCGGCCTCGGCCAGCGCGTTACGGGCGTCGTCCAGTGCGTGCTGGGCATCGCGGCCGGCCTGACGCGCGTTGCGCTCGGCCTCGCTCGCCTGGCGCATCGCCTGCTCGGCGCGCGCCAGCGCCTCCTCGGCCTCGCGCACGACGCGGGTCGCCTGCATGGCCTCGGCATCGAGCTCCGCCAGGCGGTTCTTCTGCGCCAGCCGCTGCGCCGCAGCGGTCGGCGCATCGGCGCTGGCCGTCAAGCCGTCCCAGCGCCAGAGCGCGCCGTCGCGGCTGACCAGCCGCTGGCCGGGCGCGAGCTGCGCTTGAAGATGACGGCCATCGGCGGCGTCGACGATGCCGATCTGCGCCAGGCGGCGGGCAAGCTGTGCCGGGGCGCGGACCACACTCGCCAGGCTCCTCACGCCTTTGGGCAGCGCCGCGTCACCCGGTTTAACCGCGCTCTCGCCCCAATGCACCGGGGCGCTGCGGTCGAGCGGCACGTCGAGGTCCTCGCCGAGCGCGGCGCCAAGTGCCGTCTCGTAGCCGCGCTCGACGCTGATCTGCTCCAGCACCGAAGGGAAGAGATCGCCGCTCGCGGCGTTGAGTATCTTGGCCAGCGTGCGCGCTTCCGTCTCGATGCGCTGCAATTCGGCCTTGGCATCCTGCAGAGGCGGACGGGCAGCACTTTCGGCGGCGCGCGCTTCGGCGACCGCCTGCTCGGCGGCGATGGCGCCTAGCTCGCTCTCTTCCAGCCGGGCAAGCGCGTCCTCGACCAGCAGCCGCTTCTCGGCGGGATCGGGCAGGCCGGAAATGCGCGCCACAATATCGGAGAGCTCGCGATCGACCTCGGCAAGCTGGCGAGCGAAGCGGTCGCGGCGCTCGGCGGTCTCACGCAAAGTGCGCTCGATCTGGTGGCGCGAGGCGGCCGCCTCGGCGCGTTCGGCCGTCAGCGCGGCAAGCCTGGCTTCGCTCTGCGAGAGCGTCGCGCCGGCCTGCTCGAAGGCGGCGCGGGTGGTGGCTTCGCGCTCGGCAGCACCTGCATTGTCCGAATTGAGCTCGGCTTCCTCGGCGCGGAGACGCTCGAGAATGTCGGCATTGTCGCGCACCATCCGCTCCTCGCGGGCGATGTCTGCATCGAGCTGTTGCAGGCGCCGCTCCAGCTCCGCCTGGCGCGAGCGGATGCGGCCGGCCTCTTCTTCGATCTGCGTCTTGGCGATCGACAGGCGCTGAAAGGCCGCCGCCGCGGCCGCTTCCGCGTCGCGCAGGTCGGGCAGGCGGTGGGCAGCGATGCCCTGCTCCCTCGCAGCGGCCATCTGGGCTGCGGCGCGGTCACCGACCAGCGTGGTCGCAACGGCAAGCGCCGAACGCGCTTCGCCTTCCTGAGTTTTGGCCAGCGTCCAGCGCAGATGCAGAAGCGTCGCCTCGGCCTTGCGGATGTCGGCCGACAGGTTCTTGAAGCGCGAGGCCTGGCGCGCCTGGCGCTTCAGGCTGTCGATCTGGCTTTCCAACTCGCCGACGACATCGTCCAGCCGTTCGAGGTTCTGTTCGGCCGCCTTCAGCCGAAGCTCCGCCTCGTGCCGGCGCGTGTGCAAGCCGGAGATACCGGCGGCTTCTTCGAGCAGCGCCCGGCGCGCCTGGGGCTTGGCCTGGATCAGCTCGCCAATGCGGCCCTGGCCGACCATGGAGGGCGAGCGAGCGCCGGTCGACTGGTCGGCGAAGAGCAGCTGCACGTCCTTGGCGCGCGCTTCCTTGCCGTTGATGCGATAGAGCGAGCCCGCCTCGCGTTCGATGCGGCGCGACACCTGCAATTCATCGGCGTCGTTGAAGGCGGCGGGCGCCGTGCGGTCCGAATTGTCGAGGAAAAGCGTGACTTCGGCGGTGTTGCGCGCCGGCCGCGTGCCGGAGCCGGAAAAGATCACGTCGTCCATGCCGGACGCGCGCATGTTCTTGTAGGAGCTTTCGCCCATCACCCAGCGCAGCGCCTCGACAAGGTTGGACTTGCCGCAGCCGTTCGGCCCGACAATGCCGGTCAGCCCGCGTTCGATGACGAACTCGCCGGGCTCGACGAAGGACTTGAAACCGAGGAGGCGAAGGCGCGAAAACTTCATTCGCGCCGCTCCGCAAAGACCGACATGCCGTAGCCAAGCAGCTTCGGCGCGGCCTGGACGTCAGAGCAGAGGGTCGATGATGGCCGACATTTCCTCAATCGACATCGCCCCTTTGTAGGTCTTTCCGTTGATGAAGAAGGTCGGCGTCGAGTCGACCTTGAACTCGTCCGCTCCGCGTTTCTGGACTGCTCTCACATCGTCCAGAAGCTTCTGGTCCGTCAAGCAGGCCTCAAATGACTCCTGTGTAAAACCGGCGAGCTTGGAAATCTGCAGCAGCGCTTCCTTGGTGTTGCTGACGCCGACCCAGCTCGGCTGCTGCTTGAACAACACGTCCACCATGGCGAAATAGTTGTCCTTGGCGCAGCGCGCCAGCATGAAGCCGGCCTCGGCGCTCGGGTCGAAGGGGAATTCGCGCAGGATATAGCGCACCTTGCCCGTGTCGATGTATTTCGACTTCAGCTCAGGGAAGGTTGTGTCGTTGAAATGCGCGCAATGCGGGCAGGTCATCGAGGCATATTCGACGATGGTGACCTTGGCGTCGTCCTTGCCGAGCTGCTTGTCGGGCAACGCGCCGGGCTTGAGCAGTTCCGCCATGTCGACGGTGCCCTGCGCTTCCGGCACCTGAGCGGCCGCGGGCGTGGCAGGCTTGGCTGGCGTCGACGGATTGGCGGGCTTCACATCGGCCGCCTTTGCCTCTTCACCCGAGTCGCTGCACGCGGCAAGCAGCGCCACTGCCGGAACGGCGGCCAGCGTGGTCAGAAGGTTTCTGCGAGACAAAGAGCGGTTCATGCGAATCACCTGATATCGGTTGGATTTTGCAATGCAAGGGCTAGAAAAGGCGAGAGTTGGCGCGAATTAAGGCATCGGCATCCCCAATCCAATCGCCAAATTTTTCGGGCGCGATCACGAATATGCGATATTGACGACAATTTTGCAGCGCGCTCCACGACTTTTCCCGAAACCGCCGGAACTTTCGGGAGACATGCTCAGGGCTTTTTTTGTCCGAGGATGGTCGCGCCGAGCCGCTCGAGCGAAGCGCGCAAGCCATCATCCTCGATCTTGCCGACCGTTCGCGCCAGCTTCGATTTCTCGGCCTCGCTGAGCGGCCTCGGTTGTGGTTTCGGCCGCGCTTTCGCCGAAAGGACCGGCTTCTGCAGGATCTTGATGCGGCCTATGGCGTTGAAACCCAGGAAGGCGTTGACGCGGTTGATGACCTCACCCGCCTCATGCTGAAGATGCAGCGCCGCCATGCCTTCGCAGGCAATGATCAGCACCGCCGGCTCGAACGGATCGTCCTCATGCAGGCGGCGCGGCCACTGGATCTTTTCCGGGCGCGAGTGGCTGGCCAGGCGCGGCCCGGCGATCTCTTCCCAGGACTGCACCAGCCCGATCGAGATGCCGGCGCGCTTCTTCAGGACAGGATCGAGGATCTCGGTCGCGAGATCGCTCACCGGAACGGGATTGCCGAAGGGCCTTTTCCCTGCCATGTGCGTTCTCCGATCCTAACTCACCCGATCAATGGCACCGCAAGACCAGACCCGCAAGGCCGCAGCCGAGAAGTGCGTATCCGGAGATAGCAGCATCGCCGTCCGCCTGCTTGCCTGGTACGACGCGCATCACCGCAACCTGCCCTGGCGCGTGACGCCGAGTGCGTTCTCGCGTGGGACAAAACCCGACCCTTATCGCGTCTGGCTCTCCGAGGTCATGCTGCAGCAGACCACGGTCGAGGCGGTGAAAGCCTATTTCCGGACGTTTGTCGAGAAATGGCCGACCGTCGAGGCGCTGGCGGCAGCGCCGGCCGAGGACGTCATGAAGGCCTGGGCCGGGCTCGGTTATTACTCGAGGGCACGCAATCTCAAAGCCTGCGCCGATCTCGTGGCGCAGCGGGGCGGCCGCTTTCCCGACACCGAGGCGGGATTGAAGGAATTGCCGGGCATCGGCGCCTACACGGCGGCCGCCATCGCGGCGATCGCCTTCGACCGGCCTGCCGCCGTCGTCGACGGCAATGTCGAGCGTGTCATCTCGCGGCTCTATTCGGTGGAGACGCCGCTCAGCGAGGCCAAGCCGGAAATCCGAGCGCTGGTCGAGAAGCTCGTGCCACGTGCAAGGCCCGGCGATTTCGCCCAGGCGATGATGGATCTCGGCGCAACGATCTGCACGCCGCGGCGGCCGCGCTGCACGCTGTGCCCGCTGCGCGAGGATTGCAGCGCGATCCTGTCAGGCGATCCGGAGCGCTTTCCAGTCCGCCTGCCCAAGGGCGACAAGCCGCTCAGGCGCGGTGCTGCCTTTGTCGCTCAACGCGATGACGGCGCCATCCTGCTGCGCAAACGGCCGGACAAGGGGCTGCTCGGCGGCATGACCGAGGTGCCGACCACGGCGTGGACGGCGCGGGCCGACGGCGCTACGACGGCGGACGCAGCGCCCATTTCGGCCGACTGGCGGCGCGCCGGGCGGATCGGCCATGTCTTCACCCATTTCGCGCTCGAACTCGACGTCTTCCATGCCCACATCAGGGGTGATGCGCCCAACGGGCATTTCTGGTCGCTAGCCCACGAAATTCCCGGGGAAGCGCTGCCCACCGTCATGAAAAAGGTAATCGAGGCAGCGATACCGGGCGCAACCAAAAAGCAAGCCCCGCTGCGCCCGCGTTGAAAGGACCGCAATGACTGACATCCGCCACATCGTGTTCGATATCGGCAAGGTGCTGATCCACTACGATCCGGACCTTCCGTTCAGCCGGCTGATCCCGGATGCCGAGGAGCGGAAATGGTTCTTCGACAATGTCTGCACCAGCGCTTGGAACATCGAGCAGGATCGCGGCCGCACCTGGCAAGACGCCGAGGCGCTGCTGATCGCCGAACACCCCGATCACGCCGAGAACATCCGCAACTTCCGCCGCTGCTGGCACGAGATGGTGCCGCATGCCTATGACGACAGCGTCGCCATCATGGTCGGCCTTATCGACAGGGGCCGCGATGTGACCATGCTGACCAATTTCGCCGCCGACACGTTCGCCGAAGCCCGCCGGCGCTTCGACTTTCTCAATCGGCCGCGCGGCGTCACGGTCTCGGGCGAGATCGGCCTGATCAAGCCGGACCAGGCCATCTACGACCGTCACGTCGCATCCTTCGACCTGGAGCCGGCCGCCACACTCTTCATCGACGACAGCCAGAAGAATGTCGACGGCGCCAAGGCCGCCGGCTGGCAGGCGGTGCTGTTCACCGATGCCAAGGCGCTTCAAGCGGATCTTGAACGGCTCGGGATTGCGGCCTGAACTGAATCACTTGCGGCAATCGGTTGAGCTTTCGATTCAAGCGGATCAGCCGCCTGCCCGCTCCATTCCGAGGCGGGCGATGCGGCGCAATTCGTCGATCGGGGTGAGGCCGCCGCTGCGCTCATAGTGCCAGAAGGTCCAGCCGTTGCAGGCGTCCAAACCCTGCACCTCGGCGCCGATCTTGTGGATCGAGCCGGCGCTGTCGCCGATGGCCAGCGTGCCGTCGGCGCGCACCTTGGCCGCCCAGCGCTTCTTGGCGTCGTAAAGTGTGGCGCCCGGCGCCACCAGGCCGGTGTCGATCAGGCTTATGAAGGCGACGCGCGGCTCGGCGCGCTTGCCGGACAGCACGGTGAGGTCGGCCTCATCCAGCGGGCGCACGGCGGCGATGCGCTCATTGGCGGCATCGATGTAGGATTGCTCGCGCTCGATGCCGACGAAGTGACGGCCGAGGCGCTTGGCGACCGCACCCGTGGTGCCCGAGCCGAAGAAGGGATCGAGCACGACATCGCCCGGCTTGGTCGAGGCCATCATGATGCGGGCCAGCAGCGCTTCCGGCTTCTGCGTGGGATGCAGCTTGTTGCCGTTCTCGTCTTTCAGGCGCTCGGCGCCGGTGCAGATCGGGAACAGCCAGTCCGAGCGCATCTGCAAATCGTCATTCGAGGCCTTCAGCGCTTCGTAGTTGAAGGTGTAGCCCTTGGACTTCTGGTCGCGCGAGGCCCAGATCATCGTCTCATGGGCGTTCTGGAAGCGGCGGCCGCGGAAATTCGGCATCGGGTTGGTCTTGCGCCAGACGACGTCGTTCAGGATCCAGAAGCCGAGATCCTGCATCCTGGCACCGACGCGGAAGATGTTGTGGTAGGAGCCAATCACCCAGATCGTGCCATTGGGCTTCAGCACGCGTCGCGCGGCAAGCAGCCAGGCGCGGGTGAAGGCGTCATAGGCCTCAAAACTCTCGAACCGGTCCCAGTCGTCGTCGACGGCGTCCACCTTGGACTGGTCGGGCCGATGCAGGTCGCCGTCGAGTTGCAGGTTGTAAGGCGGATCGGCGAAGATAACGTCGATCGACTTTTCGGGCAGCCTGTCGAGGGCGGCGACGCAGTCGCCTTTGAGGATCGTGTCCAGCCATTCGGACTGCTGGGGAGCGTGGGAAAGCTCGTCGAGAAGACGCACGGCAGACATCAAAACACCCAAAGCACGCGTTACGATTTACTGGCCGTTATGGTTACCGATCAGCGTAAACATTCGGTGAAGGTCGGGCGAGAGCCTGCGCCACTGATTTGCGAACATCGGCCCATTGGTGTATGCCGCGCCGCTTGGGCCAGTCAGGCCATTTTCCTCCCAGCTTCGGATTGCCATGCCCCAGCCAGACCTTGTCATCTTTGATTGCGACGGCGTGCTCGTCGATTCCGAAATCATCGCCGCGCGCGTCGAGGCCGAGCTTCTGACATCCGCCGGATACGAGATTTCGCCGGAGGAGCTTGCCGAGACCTATGCCGGACTGACCTTCAAGGACATCCTGATGCGGGTCGAGGAGAAATCTCACCTTCCTTTTCAGGCCTCGCTGATCGACCGCGCCGAGGAACTCGTCGATCGCAAGCTGCGCAGCGACGTGCGCATCATTGACGGCGCACGCGAGGCGGTGGCGGCGGTCACCGCGCCGCGCGCCGTCTGCTCCAATTCACGCACCGAGCGGATCGAGTTCATGCTTGAAAAGGTGCGCCTGCTGCCCTTCTTCGCCGGCCGCATCTTTTCGGGGCTCGACATCCCCGGCAAGAAGACCAAGCCGGCACCGGACGTGTTCCTCTATGCCGCCGAACAGCTCGGCGCCAACCCGAAGAACACTTTCGTCATCGAGGATTCGGTGCACGGCGTCACCGGCGCCAGGACGGCGGGCATGCGCGTCATCGGCTTCACCGGCGCGGGGCACAGCTATCCCGGCCATGCCGACTCGCTGACCGAAGCGGGCGCCGAAACCGTCATCCGCCGTTTGGCGGAACTCGGCAGCACGATTGCGGCATTGTCGGAGTGGTCGGAGGACGCTTAACCGCGGAAGCGCGATTGGCGGCGAACCAGATCAGTTTGTCGCCGCCGCGGCGACGCGCTTCTTCCTCTTGGCCTTGGACTTGTCCGTCGCTGCCGGCGCGTTCTCGTCATAGCCGGCATAGGCTTGGTAGTCGCGGGCGGTCGGCTCCGGCACCACGACATTGGTGTCGGTGAAGACGAACTGCGTCGCGGCAGACGGATCGGTGACCTGCACCTGATACTGATGAAGCTGCGAATAGAGCACGTCAGGCCCATGTTGGACCGCGATGCGGATCGGCATCGTCACGGTACCGGGCGTGAACAGCGGCCCCGGCACGACCTTACCGGCCACCGCGATCTTCATCGTCAGCTGGCCGTTTTCGTGAGTGCAGTCGCGTGTCACGTCGGTGATCGAGGCCTGATAAATGATCTTGGCGGGATCGCGATTGGGGTCGACGGGTTGACCGTTGGGTCCGGTCTGTGCGGCTGCGGCTGCCTGGGCTTCAGCGTCCGCCCCAGCATCGACTTTCTTTTTCTTCGTCTTGGCAGCGGTGCCCTTGGCATAGGTATTGAAGAAGGCGGTGCCGTCGCGCAGCGTCACTTTCGGACAGTAGGCGCGCAACTGGCTGGCAAGCACCTTGGGGTCCTGCGGCGGTGGCGGCGCGGTCGGGTCCTTCTTGCTGAAGCCGAAGTTCAAAATGCCATTGTCGCTCGATTGGCAGCCTGCGGCGGCAAGCATAAAGCCGGTGAGCGCCAGACCCGCGACAACACGGCGGTTGACCGAATAAAACCTCATGAACTGCACTTCCCTCTCACAAAGCCGGTGACGTATATCAACGCCGCGGCGAAAATGCGACTGAGCCGGCTCGGAAAATTAACCAATTTGCCGTGGTTGACGCGGCCGGCAGCAATGGGTTCTTGACGATGCAATATGTGAGTACCCGCGGGGATGCGCCCGTGCTTGGATTTTCGGACGCGGTGCTGGCCGGACTGGCGCGCGACGGCGGGCTTTACCTGCCGCGCGAATGGCCGCAGTTCTCGTCCGCCGATATTCGCGCCATGCGCGGCCTCGCCTATCCCGACCTTGCCATCCGCGTCTTGACACCCTTCCTCGGCGGCGAGATCGCCGCACCCGTCTTCGAACGGCTGGTGCGTGAAGCCTACGCGACTTTCCGGCACGATGCGGTCTGCCCGCTGGTGCAGACGGGCAAAAACACCTTCATCCTCGAGCTCTTCCACGGCCCGACGCTGGCCTTCAAGGACGTGGCGATGCAGCTGCTCGCGCGGCTGATGGACCATGTGCTGGCCGAACGGGGCAACCGCGCGACCATCGTCGGCGCCACCTCCGGCGACACCGGGGGCGCGGCAATAGACGCCTTCGCCGGCCGCGACCGCACCGATATCTTCATCCTTTTCCCGAACGGCAAGGTCTCGCCGGTGCAGCAGCGGCAGATGACGACGTCGAGCGCGGCGAACGTGCACGCGCTGTCGATCGAAGGCAATTTCGACGATTGCCAGGGCCTGGTGAAGGACATGTTCAACGACCACGGCTTCCGCGACAGGGTGTCGCTGTCGGGCGTCAATTCGATCAACTGGGCCCGCATCATGGCCCAGATCGTCTATTACTTCTCCTCGGCGCTGTCGCTGGGCGCGCCCGACCGGCCGGTGTCATTCACCGTGCCGACCGGCAATTTCGGCGATATTTTCGCCGGTTATGCCGCCAAGCGAATGGGGCTGCCGGTCGAGCGGCTGATCATCGCCACCAACGACAACGACATATTGGCGCGCACGCTTGCAAGCGGCGAATACCGCACCAAGGGCGTGTTCGCCACCACCTCGCCGTCGATGGACATCCAGGTGTCCTCGAACTTCGAGCGCCTGCTGTTCGAGGCGGCGGGCCGGGATGCGGCGACGGTCAGGCGCTACATGAACGGGCTGAAGCAGTCCGGCGCCTTTACCGTCGAAGCGGGCGAAATGGCGAGGATCCGTGCGGAGTTCGACGCCGGCCGCGCCAGCGTCGACGAGGTCGCGGCAACCATTCGCCAGACGCTTGAAGCGAGCAGCTATCTGCTCGATCCGCACACGGCCGCCGCTATGCACGTAGCGGCCGGCCATATGTCGGGCGCAGTGCCCATGGTGGTTCTCGGCACCGCGCATCCGGCCAAATTCCCGGCGGCGGTCGAGGCCGCCAGCGGCGTTACGCCAGCGCTGCCCGCTTGGCTCGCCGGCTTGATGACAGCCGACGAAAAGTACACCATACTTCCATCCGAGCTGAAAATGGTGGAAGAATACGTGAGCCGCCACACGCGGGCGGCCCGTTAGGGAGTAGTTGCCATATGGGTGTTGAGGTAAGCCGTCTGTCG
Organism: Mesorhizobium sp. WSM4898; assembly: GCF_029625845.1. Taxonomy (NCBI): domain Bacteria; kingdom Pseudomonadati; phylum Pseudomonadota; class Alphaproteobacteria; order Hyphomicrobiales; family Phyllobacteriaceae; genus Mesorhizobium; species Mesorhizobium sp. WSM4898. The sequence goes on from NZ_JARTVQ010000004.1 coordinate 298,359, forward strand.
AACGGCCTGACGGTCGCCACCGAAACCCTTCCAAGCCTCGAATCCGTTGCCCTTGGCGCCTGGGTCAAGTCGGGCGCACGCAATGAACGCGACGAAGAGCACGGCATGGCCCATCTGCTCGAACACATGGCTTTCAAGGGAACGAAACGGCGCAGCGCCTTCGAGATCGCCTCGGAAATCGAGAATGTCGGCGGCGAGATCAACGCGGCCACCAGCGTCGAGACGACCTCCTACTACGCCAGGGTGCTTTCCGCCGACGTGCCGCTCGCGGTCGACATCCTGGCCGACATCCTGCAGGAATCGGAGTTCGATCCGGAGGAACTGGAGCGCGAGCAGCATGTGATCCTGCAGGAGATCGGCGCCGCGCACGACACACCCGACGACATCGTCTTCGACCGTTTCACCGAAACCGCCTTCCGCCACCAGACCATCGGCCGCTCGATCCTCGGCACGCCGGAGACGGTCAAATCCTTCACCTCCAGGCAGCTGCACGATTTCATCGAACGGCAATATGGCGCCGAGCGCATGGTGATCGTGGCCGCCGGCGACATCAAGCACGACAATTTCGTGCGCGAGGTGGAAAGACAGCTTGGCGGCTTCCGCGCCAAGGCCACCAGCAACATCCCGCAATATGCGCAGTATGTCGGCGGCGACTTCCGCGAGGACCGCGACCTGATGGATGCGCAGATCGTGCTCGGCTTCGAGGGCCGCGCCTACCATGTGCGCGACTTCTACGCCTCGCAGGTGCTGTCGATGATCCTCGGCGGCGGCATGTCGTCGAGGCTGTTCCAGGAAGTGCGCGAGAAGCGCGGCCTGTGCTATTCGGTCTATGCCTTCCACTGGGGCTTTTCCGACACCGGCATTTTCGGTGTGCATGCGGCGACCGGACAGAGTGATATCGCCAAGCTGGTGCCGGTCATCATCGACGAATTGCAGAAGGCCGGGGAAAGCATCCAGCAGGATGAGCTCGACCGCGCACGCGCGCAATATCGCGCCGGCCTCATCATGTCGGCCGAAAGCCCGGCAAGCCGCGCCTCGCAGATCGCCAGGCAGTTGCTGCTGTTCGGGCGGCCGATCGCCAAGGAGGAGTTGATGGAGCGGCTGGCGGCGCTGACGGTCGAGCGGCTGACCGATCTCTCCTCGCGGCTGTTCTCGACCAAGCCGACGCTGACGGCGGTCGGCCCCGTGGGCACGCTGGCGCCCTACGAGGCGATCCTCGAATCGCTTGCGGGCCCGCAGACGACGGCTCGCAGGCTCGCCGTCTAACCTTCGTTCCAAAGTCGTGTTTGCGCTTCCTTTCTTTCGCCGCGACCTGCCGGCACTGAAGGGCGAAAAGGTCACGTTGCGCGTGCCTTTGACCAACGACTACCGCGAATGGTCGACGCTGCGCGGCGAAAGCCGCGCCTTCCTGGAGCCATGGGAGCCGCGCTGGCAGCCTGACGAGCTCGACCGCACCGCCTGGCGGCTGCGCATCGGCCGCTACCGCGAGGACTATGCGCAAGGCACGGCCATTGCCTTCTTCATCTTCGAGAAGTCGAGCGGCAAGCTCGCCGGCGGCATCACGCTCGGCAACATCCGCCACGGTGTCGCGCAAAGCGGCCACATCGGCTACTGGATCGGCGAGCGCTTCGGCGGCCGTGGACTGATGACCGACGCGGTCAAGGTGGTGTCGCGTTTTGCCTTCGATACGCTGCGGTTGCACCGGATCGAGGCTGCCTGTATTCCCGACAACGCACGGTCGATCCGCGTGCTTGAAAAAGCCGGATTCCGGCGCGAAGGACTTCTCAGATCCTATCTCCGGATCAACGGCATCTGGCAGGATCACTACCTCTACGCCCGGATCGCGGACGATCCGCCGGGTGATGGAACGAAGGGCTGATATGTGACGACTTTTTCGCGAATCGCGTCGCTGTTCGCCCTGATCCTGGCGCTCTTCGTCACGCTTTCAGCGGTTGCGCCGGCATTGGCCGTCGAGCCGATCAAGATTGCCCGCGACGACAAGGCGCTCGACCTTTCGGGCGCAGTCGAGATCTACCGGAACCAGGGCGAGAATTTCCAGGTCTCGACCGCGCCCGGCCCCGACGGCATCGTGCGGCGCATCGAGGTTGAGGCCAATGACGCGCGCTCGACCGGCGACTGGGCGGTGTTCGCGCTCGCCAACACCACCGACCAGCAGCTCGATAGGCTGATCGTCGCGCCGCATTTCCGCCTGGTGAATTCCGGTATTTTCTGGCCCGATCTCGGCTCGACGCGCATCGCGGCGATCACGCCCAGCGAAGGCTTCGCGCTCGACCGCCAGACCAGCCCCGACGCCGATGTGTTCCGAGTGACGCTCAACCCCGGAACGGTCGTCACCTTCATCGCCGAGCTCGCCTCGCCCAAGCTGCCGCAGGTCTATCTGTGGGACCCGGAATCCTACAAGGACTCGGTCAATTCCTACACGCTGTTCCGCGGCATCGTCATCGGCATCGCCGGCCTCTTGGCGCTGTTCCTGACCATCCTGTTCGTCGTCAAGGGAACCTCGATGTTCCCGGCCACCGCCGCGCTTGCCTGGGCGGTGCTCGCCTATATCTGCGTCGATTTCGGCTTCCTCAACAAGGTCATCGAAATCTCGCCCGGCAACGAGCAGATGTGGCGGGCCGGTACCGAGGTGGCGCTGGCGGGTACCTTCGTGGTGTTCCTGTTCGCCTATCTCAACCTCAACCGATGGCACGGCCATTTCAGCTACGGCGCGCTGGTCTGGATCCTCGGGCTGCTGCTGATTGCCGGCGTGGCCATCGTCGATCCGGCGGTCGCCGCCGGCATCGCCCGCATCTCGTTTGCCGCCACCGCGCTCACCGGCCTCGGCCTCATCATCTTCCTCGGAATTCGCGGCTATGACCGCGCGATCATGCTGGTGCCGAGCTGGGTGATGGTGCTGCTCTGGCTATGCGGTTCGTGGATGGCGATCACCGGCATGCTGGACAACGACATCGCCCAGCCGGCGCTCGGCGGCGGTCTGATCCTGATCATCCTGTTGATCGGCTTCACCGTTATGCAGCACGCTTTTGCCGGCGGCGCGCTGCACCAGGGCCTGTTTTCCGACCTCGAGCGCCAGGCGCTTGCAGTCGCCGGCTCGGGCGACATCGTTTGGGACTGGGACGTGCTGCGCGACCGCGTGGTGACCAAGCCCGACATCAGCCTGCAGCTCGGCCTTGCCCCTAACAGCCTTTCGGGCGCCGCCCGCAACTGGCTGCCGGTGCTGCATGCCGACGACCGCGACACCTTCCGCACAACGCTGGACGTGGTGCTGGAGCACCGCCGCGGCCGCGTGGCCCAGAATTTCCGCCTGCGCGGCGCCGACGGGCATTATCATTGGTTCGCGCTGCGCGCCCGCCCCGTAATCGGGTCGGATGGCGAGGTGATCCGCTGTGTCGGCACCATGGTCGACGTGACCGAGCAGAAGAAATCCGAGGAAAGGCTGCTGCACGACGCCGTGCACGACAACCTGACCGGCCTGCCTAACCGCGAGCTGTTCATGAACCGGCTGGAGGCGATCATCTCGATCGCCCGCACCGAGGACAAGGTGCGCCCGACCGTCTTCGTCATCGACATCGACCGTTTCAAGCAGGTCAATGACGGGCTCGGCATTTCGGCCGGCGACACCATCCTGCTGACCATCGCGCGCCGGCTGCACCGGCTCTTGAAGCCCAAGGATTCGCTGTCGCGCTTTGCCGGCGACCAGTTCGCGCTGATGCTGCTGTCGGAACAGGATCCGGCCCGCATCGCCGCCATGGCCGATGCCATCAAGCATGCGATCAACAATCCGATCACCTTTGCCAAGCGCGAGATCGTGCTCACCGCCTCGATCGGCCTGATCACCTGGACGACGGCGCAAACCTCGTCGGAGGACATGGTCAAGGACGCCGAGCTTGCTATGCATCAGGCCAAGCGTTTCGGCGGCGACAGGATCGAGCCGTTCCGGCCGGCCTTCCGCACCGTCGGCACCGACAGGCTGCAGTTCGAATCCGATCTTCGCCGCGCCATCGAGCGGCGCGAATTCACGCTTGCCTACCAGCCGATCGTGCGGCTGGAGGATGGCAGCGTCGCCGGCTTCGAGGCGCTGCTCAGATGGGATCATCCGCGGCGCGGCATGATCCCGCCGGGAGACTTCATCCCTGTGGCTGAGAATTGCGGCCTGATCGTGCAGCTCGGTCTGTTCGCCATGCAGCAGGCGGCTGAGGATCTGGCGGCCTGGCAGAAGCAGATCGGCGACGCGCCGCTGTCGGTTTCGGTCAACCTCTCCAGCCGGCAGCTCATCCGCCGCGACCTGGTCAGCGACGTGCGCTCCGTCATTGCGCGGGCCAACTTGAAGCCGCGCTGCTTCCGGCTCGAACTCACCGAATCGCTGGTGATGGACAATCCCGAGCAGACCGCGCATGTGCTGACCAAGCTCAAGCAGCTCGGCATCGGACTGTCGCTCGACGATTTCGGCACCGGCTATTCATCGCTCTCCTACCTGACGCGCTTCCCCTTCGACACGATCAAGATCGACAAGAGCTTCGTCGACGACGCAACGCCGAAACGTGCGGTGCTGCTCAAGTCCATGGTCAACATGGCCCATGAGCTTGGCCTGTCGGTCGTCGCCGAAGGCATCTCCGACGAGAGCGACGCGCTGGAGCTGCGCCAGATGGGCTGCGAGTATGTCCAGAGCTTCATGTTCGGCGCGCCGATGCCCGGCGAACTGGTGCTGAAGACGCTGAGGGAGCAGTACCCGCTCACTCAGGCTTAGAGAGCGTTGCTTCGGCGCTTACGAACTGCGGCGACCTTCCAACTTCGTTATCACCCTAAACGCTCAGAGCGCCGCCATTCCTCGGAGGTGATGACGAAGCCAAGGCGGGGTTCGACTGATCCCGCAGCAAAGGCGTTTAAGCGTGCCCCGCAGCGGCGCTCAAATGGGCGAGATCGATGCCGATCGAGGCAAGGATGCGATCGTATTTGCGCTCGATGTCGGCGTCGAAGAGCAGCTCAGGCGTCGCCGGGCAGGTCAGCCAGCCATTCTCGGCGATCTCGCTTTCGAGCTGGCCGGCGCCCCAGCCGGAATAGCCGAGCGCCATCAGCGCATGACGCGGGCCGCGACCCGTCGAGATGGCGCGCAGGATGTCGACCGTGGCGGTCAGGCAGATGTCGTCGGAGACGTTGAGCGAAGATTCCACGCGATAGTCGCCGGAATGCAGCACAAAGCCGCGGCTGCGGTCGACAGGCCCGCCATTGCGCACGACGAAATCGCGGGCATGCGCCGGCAAGCGGATTGCTTCCTGCTCGTTCACGATGCCAAGCTGCACCAGAAGGTCGGGGAACAGCATCTGCTGCGTTTGATTGATGATCAGGCCCATAGCGCCCTCGTCGCTGTGGGCGCAGATATAGATGACGGAGCGCGTGAAGCGGTCGTCCTTCATGCCGGGCATGGCAATCAGGAACTGATCGTCGAGAAAGCCGCGTCCGGCCGTCTTCTTTTTGTGGCGCAACAAGTCCATGGAGCTGAGGGTAACCCGTTTCCGCGGCGCCGAAAAGATGGTCAGGCTGCCCGATGTCACGCAAATATGATACCTGCAGGAACATGAAATCATTGCGCGGCCAAGAACGGGCGATCAAATCACCGTCATGCGATACCTGAATATTGTGGCTCTCGGCGCCGTCGTCGGCCTGGCAGCGGGGCAGCCGGCCGAGGCATCATCCTCGGCCTGGTACGACAGCGAAGGCGGCAAGGTGCGGCTGGTGACCAGCGGCAAGCCGGACGAGGCGGGCAAGATCCACGGCGTGCTCGACATCGCGCTGAAGCCAGGCTGGAAAACCTATTGGCGCGATCCCGGCGACGCCGGTGTGCCGCCGCAGATCGACATCTCGGCCAGCACCAACATCGCCGATGCAAAGCTGTCGTTTCCGCCGCCGCAGCGCCACGATGACGGCTACGGCAAATGGGCCGGCTATGACCGTCCCGTATCGCTGCCGGTGACCTTCACGCTGTCGGCGCCCGACCAGCCGGCGACGATCGATGCCAACGTCTTTCTCGGCATATGCGAGACGATCTGCATTCCGGTGCAGACGCGGCTCAGCCTCGATCCTGCTTCCGATCCGGACAACGCCACCGACGCGGCGCTGGTGAAGACTGCGCTTGCAACGCTCCCCGGCCCGGCGCGATCTGATTTCGGCATCCGCGTGCTGCCCGGCGATCACGAGACGCTCATCGTCGAGGCGCATCCGCCCGGCGATGCCGAGTCCGTCGACTTTTTCATCGCGGGGGAGCGCGACTATATGTTCGGCGCGCCGGTGCGCAGCGAGAAGGACGGCAAGCTTGTTTTCACCGTGCCGATCCTCGACCGGCCGTCGGCGACGCCCACGGACGGCGGGCTCTACTACACGCTGACAAGCGCCGAAGGTGCGGTGGACGGATTGCTGCCTTTCCCTTGAGCCAATTCGTCGTGGAGCCGCAATTGCGGATGGAAAACCGCTGGGCACTTTTCCTGGCATTGCTCTGAACGGTTGCGGAATGCGGCCCGGTTCGATATCGCAGGCACAGATCCTTCCCAATCTCCCAAACGAGGAAACCATGACCATTTCGGTTGGCGAAAAACTGCCCGAAGCGATTTTCAAGGTGATGACCGCCGATGGCGCCAAGCCGATGACCAGCGCCGAGATTTTCGCCGGCAAGAAGGTGGTGCTGTTCGGCGTTCCCGGCGCCTTCACGCCAACCTGCAGCAACAACCATCTGCCGGGCTATCTCGAGAACCACGACGCCATCGTGGCGCGCGGCGTCGACACTATCGCGGTCGTCTCGGTCAACGACGTCCATGTCATGGGCGCCTGGGCACGTTTCACCGGTGGCGAAGGCAAGATCCTCTATCTCGCCGACGGCAGCGGAGACTTCGCCAAGTCGGTCGGACTTGACAATGACCTTTCCGCGAACGGCATGGGGCTGCGCTCGAAGCGCTTTTCGATGATCGTCGATGACAGCAAGGTCGTGGCTCTCAATGTCGAAGCCAAGCCGGGTGTCGACGAGAGCGGGGCGGCCAAAATCCTCGAGCAGCTCTGATGCTCGACATTGTCTGGCGCGCCATCGCGATCGGCATCGGCGCCACGGTCTTCATGGACGTCTGGGCGATTATCCTCAACAAGGCGTTCGGGCTGCCGCGGCCGAATTGGGGCATGGTCGGCCGCTGGGTCCGGCATCTGCCCGAGAAGGTCTTCCATGACGATATCAGTCAGGCCGCGCCCTATACGCATGAAAAGGCGCTGGGCTGGGCGTTCCACTATCTCGTCGGAATTCTCTACGGCGTGATCCTGGTCGTGCTGGCGGGAACGGGCTGGCTGGCGGCGCCGACCTTCCTGCCGGCCTTCATCCTCGGCATCGTCACCGTCGGCGCCGGCTGGTTCCTGCTGGCGCCCGGCATGGGCGCCGGCTGGGCAGCGTCGAGGACGCCCAACCCGATGCTGGTGCGCGCGCTCAACCTCGTCTCGCACACGGTCTTCGCCCTCGGCCTGTTCTCCACGGCGCTGGCGATCCGGTAGAGGGTCAGGCGCGTCAATAGCTCTGGGTCGAGCGTCGGGGCGCGAGCTTCCTGGCCGGAGCGCCTTCCGGCTGCGGCGCAGCCGCAACCGGTGCCGGCCGCGCCTGCTTCGGCTTGAACGGCGCCATGCCTTGCCTTGCCAGTTCGTCGGCGCGCTCGTTCTCCGGGTGGCCGGCATGGCCCTTCACCCAATGCCAGATAACCTTGTGGCGCCTGTTGGCTTCGTCGAGCGCCTGCCAGAGCTCACCGTTCTTGACCGGCTTCCTCTCGCCGGTCTTCCAGCCGTTCTTCTTCCAGCCATGGATCCATTTGGAAATGCCGTCCATGACGTATTTGCTGTCCGTATAGAGATCGACCGTGCAGGGTTCCTTCAGCGCATCGAGCGCGCTGATGGCGGCAAGCAGTTCCATGCGGTTGTTGGTGGTCTCGGCCTCGCCGCCCGACAGCTCCTTGGTGATGCCGTTATAGCGCAGCACCGCGCCCCAGCCGCCCGGCCCGGGATTGCCCGAGCAGGCGCCGTCGGTGAAGATCTCGATTTGCTTGTTCATGTCAGTCCGTATTCGGATGGAGACTTAATCGCCCGGTGGAAGCGCATGCGGCGGATATATTCGGTCGGATCGCGCTTCATCACCAGCCCGCCGTTGGGAATGGTCAGCCAATCATAGAGCCTGGTCAGCATGAAGCGTAGCGCCGAGCCGCGCGCCAGCATCGGCAGCGCCGCTTTTTCCTCGCCCTCAAGCGGCCTCACCGACTGGTAGCCGGCAAGCAGCGCGGCCCCTTTGGTGAGGTTGAAGGAAAAGTCCTTCTCGAAGCACCAGGCGTTGAGGCACGTGGCGACATCATAGGCATAGAGGTCGTCGCAGGCGAAATAGAAATCGATCAGCCCCGACAGCTTCTCGCCAAGGAAGAAGACATTGTCCGGGAAGAGATCCGCGTGGATGATGCCTTGTGGCAGGCGGGTCGGCCAGTTGCGCCCAAAATCGAGGAAGTCCGCGTCGACTTCGGCCGCGAGCCCCAGCTCGACCTCGTCGGCGCGGTCGCGCGACGCCGCCCAGAGCTTGCGCCAGCCGTCGATGGCAAGCGCGTTCGGCCGCTTCATCGGGAAATCCCGCCCGGCGAGATGGAGCGCGGCCAACGCCTTGCCGACCTCGCCGCAATGCGCTGCCGTCGGGCGCCTCAGCGACAGGCCCTCGAGGAAGGTGATGATGACCGCCGGGCGCCCGGCGAGAGTGCCGATGACGGTTCCGTCATGCGCGGTGACCGGAAGCGGGCAGGAAATGCCTTTTCGCGCGAGATGGCCCATCAGGCCGAGGAAAAAGGGCAGATCGGCCTTGTCGACGCGCTTCTCGTAGAGCGTCAATATGTAGGAACCGGTGGAAGCATGGACGAGAAAATTCGAGTTCTCGGTCCCTTCGGCGATGCCCTTGTAGGACAGGAGCTCGCCCACCGGATAGGCTTTCAGAAACGCGCTGAGCTCGTTTTCGTTGACGTCGGTGTAGACGGCCATCTGGGTTTACGCGGCTCCGTTGACGAAGGCCATGTCAGCCGCCGTCAGTTCGACATCGCGCAACACCCGCATCACCGGAAAATCCTCCGTTTCCGTGGCCGTGATGGCCAGATCGATGGTGACGTCGAAGCGTTGCCGGAACGCGTCGATGATCTCGTCGACGATGATTTCCGGCGCCGAGGCGCCGGCCGACAGGCCGAGCGTCGAAATCCTGCCGATCTCATCCCACGGAATTTCGGAGGCCCGCTGCACGAGAAGCGACATCGCGGCGCCCGCGCGCTCCGCCACTTCGACAAGACGCCGCGAGTTGGACGAGTTCGGCGCGCCGACGACGAGGAAAAGGTCGGCACCGGCGGCCGTCTCCTTCACCGCCTCCTGGCGGTTGGTGGTGGCGTAGCAGATGGATTCGGCGGCCGGGGCGTGAAGCTCGGGGAAACGCTCTTGCAGCGCCCGGATGATGCCGGCGGTGTCCTCGACCGACAGCGTCGTCTGGGTGACAAAGCCAAGCGCCGCCGGGTCTGCCGGCACGAAGCTTGCCGCATCCGCCTCGGTCTCGATAAGGGTCACGGCTCCTTCCGGCAACTGGCCCATCGTGCCGATCACTTCCGGATGGCCGGCATGGCCGATCAGGAGCACATGGCGGCCGAGCCGCTGGTGCCGCATCGCCTGCTTGTGCACCTTCGACACCAGCGGACAGGTGGCATCGAGGTAGAACAGGTTGCGCGCCTCGGCGTCGGCCGGCACCGATTTTGGCACCCCATGCGCGGAAAAGACGACCGGCGACTGACGATGCTCGGGTGGGATCTCGGACAATTCCTCGATGAACACCGCGCCCAGGCTCTGCAGCCCCTCGACGACGTAGCGGTTGTGCACGATCTCATGGCGGACATAGACCGGCGCGCCGTATTTCTTCAGCGCCAGCACGACGATCTGAATGGCGCGGTCGACGCCGGCGCAGAAGCCGCGCGGCTGGCAAAGCCTGATCGTCAGCGGTGGCTTTTTTTCAATCATCAAAACGGGCCGGTTCAGTCGGAAAGCTGAAGGCGAAATGAGGCGTGCACCCCTGCCCTGTCAAGAGCGGCGCTCACTCCTCCTTCGCCGGGCGGCGAAGCCTGAGGATCAGCACCGCGGCAAGGGCGGCGGCAAGGCCATACCAGGTGACGGCATATTGCAGGTGGTTGTTCGGCAGATCGATGATGGTGACGCCGCCGACCGGCAGACCGCCGGGGTTAGGAGTCTTGTCGGCATCGATGAAGAAGGGCACCAGCACGGCTCCCGCTGGCAGACCGGCGCTCGAGGTCATGACGTCGCGGTCCTTCCAGTAGAAGATGTTCTTGGCGACGTCGTTGTCGGGCAGCATCATCGAGGGTTTTTCGGGCAGCGGATTGCGGGCAAGCCCGGTCACCGTCACCGTGCCGGCGACCTCGCCCTGCTTCCGCTTGGCCGGATCCTTGAGATCGTAAGGCACGAAGCCGCGGTTGACGAGTACGAAGCGGCCGTCGTCGAGCCGCAGGGGCGTGTAGACATTGAAGCCCGTGTCGCCTTCCCAAGTGGCGAAGAAATGGCGCTCGCCCTGGTGCAGGAAAGTGCCGGTTACAGTCACCGGCGTGTAGTCGACATCGTGTGTGGCGGCGAATTCTTTCTCGACATCGGTCAGTGGCAAAGGTGCCGCATGGGTGCGCTTGTCGATGGTATCGATCAGCCCTTCCTTCCAGTGCAAGCGCTGGACCTGCCACGTGCCGAGGCCGAGGAGAATGGCGAACAGGACAAGGCCGATCCCAAGCAGCAGCGCCGAGCGCGGCCGCGAAGCGCCGGCAGTCGAGGAGGTCGCATCGCTCATTGGCCGCTGTCCAGCCTGCCTTCCGCGGCCTTCTTGGAATATTGCAGGGTGATCAGCACGCCCTTGACCAGGCGCAGCGCCGCCAGGCTCAGCACCAGCGCCAGCGGTATCCACAAAATGAAATGCAGCCAGAGCGGCGGGCTCAGCGACACTTCCATCCACAGCGCCAGGCCGACGACGATGAAGCCGATGATGAGGATGACGAAGACCGCCGGACCGTCGCCGGCATCGGCAAAGGAATAGTCGAGGCCGCAACTGTAGCAGCCCCTGCCGACGGTGAGGAAGCCGGAAAACAGCTTGCCCTCGCCGCAGCGCGGGCAATGGCCGCGCAGCCCGGCCGAGATCGGGTCGACGGGTGGCCAGATTGCCTTGTCTTCGCTCATGTCCGCACCGTAGACCCGTTCGGTCAAAAAGATAAGGCGGCCACGTCGCCGCAGCCGCCTCGTGAACTCAATCCAAAGGGTCTCAGTGGGCTTCGATTACCGCGCCGCTCGAGGCCCAGACATAGATCGCGGTGAACAGGAACAGCCAGACCACGTCGACGAAATGCCAGTACCAGGCGGCCGCCTCGAAGCCGAAATGCTGCTTCGGGGTGAAATCGCCCCGCATCGCCCGGATCAGGCAGACGAGCAGGAAGATGGTGCCGATGATGACGTGGAAGCCGTGGAAGCCGGTCGCCATGAAGAAGGTGGCGCCGTAGATCGAGTCCTTGAAGCCGAACGGAGCGTGCATGTACTCGTAGGCCTGCACCATGGTGAACAGCATGCCGAGGCCGACGGTCAGGATGAGGCCGTTGATCAGGCCCTTGCGGTCGCCGTGCAGCAGCGAGTGGTGCGCCCAGGTCACCGTCGTGCCCGACAGAAGCAGGATGATGGTGTTGTAGAGCGGCAGGTGGAAGGGATCGAGAACCTCCAGACCTTTTGGCGGCCAAACGCCGCCGGTGAAGGTGGTGCGGGCATATTGCGCGGCCTCGCCCGGGAATAGGCTGGCGTCGAAGAAGGCCCAGAACCAGGCGACGAAGAACATCACCTCGGAGGCGATGAACATGATCATGCCGTAGCGCAGGTGCAGCGACACGACGCGCGTGTGGTGGCCCTCATGCGCTTCCTTGATGGTGTCCGACCACCAGGCGAACATCGTGTAGAGCACGATGATCAGGCCGATGAAAAACAGCCACGGATTGGCTATGTTGTGGCCGAATATTGGGAAGCTGCCGGCCTTCAGATACTGCATCAGGCAAACGCCGCCGACGGCCGTGACCAGCGCGCCGATCGAGCCCAGGAAAGGCCAAGGGCTGGGATTGACGAGATGGTAGTCGTGGTTCGGTTTTGCGTGCGCGTCTGCCATATCAACCCCCGAGGCTTGCTTCGGAATCTGGAACTTTGTTGCTGCTGCCAGCGGCCGGCGCGGACGACGCGACTGGCTGTTTCTTTTCGACCGGGAACATGGTGTAGGACAGGGTGATGGTCTTCAAGTCCTTCAGTTCCGGCACGTTGACGATGTCTGGATCGACATAGAACACGACCGGCATGTCCAGCGTCTCGCCGGGCTTCAGCGTCGTGTCGGTGAAGCAGAAGCACTCCACCTTGTTGAAATAGGCGCCGGCCATTTCCGGCTGCACGTTGAAGGAGGCGCGGCCGGTGATGGGGCGATCGAACTTGTTGGTGGCGGTGTAATGCGCCTGCGTGGTCTCGCCGATCTTGATCGTCACCGAGCGCGCGACGGGCTCGAACTGCCACGGAATGCCGTTGGTGTTGGCGTCAAAGCGGATGGTGATATCGCGGTCGAGCACGCGACCGGCATATTGCTTCTCGGCGCGCTGCGTCGTGCCGCCATAGCCGGTCACCTGGCAGAACATCTTGTAGAGCGGGACCGCCGCATAGGCCATGCCGACCATGCCGGTGAAGAAGGCAAGGCAGACCGCCACGACGATACGGTTGCTGTTCTTCCCGATGGGTCCGGTCTCGCCGCTCATCGCCGCCTCACATCAAATTCGTCGGTATCAGGCCGGAGGCATGGTGGCCGAAGCGCACGATGGTGGCGATGTAGAAGATGATGACGAGCGCGGCCAGCGCGACGCCGATGGCAACGGAGCGGCTGCGCCGCGCCTTCCGCTGGCGTTCGGTCAAGGTGACCAGTTCGAGGTTCTTGTCGGCCACGGTCATGCTCCCCCCATGACGAGGGCACGCCCGACCACGCTGTCGACGAGATAGGCGGCAAAGATTGCGAAGAGATAGAGCAGCGAATAGCCGAACAGCGCCTTGGCCGGCTTCATCGCGCGGTCGGCATCGCTCATGCCCAGCACCTTCCAGGCATACCAGACGAAGCCCAGGCCGAGCAGGACGGAAACCGCGCCATAGGCGGCGGTGGTGTAGCCGAGCAGCCATGGCAACACGCCGACCGGCGCCAGGACTAGCGCGTAGGCAAAGATCTGGCGGCGGGTCGAGGCGTGTCCGGCGACGTTCGGCATCATCGGGATGCCGGCGCGGGCGTAGTCGTCCGACTTGAACAGCGCCAACGCCCAGAAATGCGGCGGCGTCCACAGGAAAATGATCAGGAAAAGAATCAGGCTTTCGAGGCTGACCGATCCGGTCACCGCCGCCCAGCCGATCACCGGCGGGATGGCGCCGGCGGCGCCGCCGATGACGATGTTCTGCGGCGTCCAGCGCTTCAGCCACATCGTATAGATCACGGCGTAGAAGAAGATGGTGAAGGCAAGAAGCGCCGCCGACAGCCAGTTGATGAGCACGCCCAGCGTCATCACCGACAGCGCGGAGAGCACGAGCCCGAAGCTCAGCGCCTCACCCGGCGTGACGCGCCCGGCCGGCACCGGACGGCTCGCTGTCCTGGTCATCACCGCGTCGATATCGGCGTCGTACCACATGTTGAGCGCGCCCGAGGCGCCGGCGCCGATGGCAATCGCCAGGATCGCGATCACCGCCAGCAGCGGATTGATGGCGACCGGCGCGGCGACCATGCCGACAAAGGCCGTGAAGACGACCAGCGACATCACGCGCGGCTTGAGGAGGGCGAAGAAATCGCCCGCGGTGGCTTCCGACATGCGAAAGCCAACTTCCTCCATCAATTTGTGGTCGGCAAGGGCCATGCGTACTTAAAGTCCATCAATTCCGTTGGCCAAGACCGCCGGGCGAGCAGGCGGTCCTGTATCTGCGGCCTTACTTGATCTTCGGCAGCTGTTCCCACTGGTGGAACGGCGGCGGCGACGGCAGCTGCCATTCGAGCGTGGTGGCACCCTCGCCCCACGGATTGGCGCCCGCGACGCGCTTCTTCTGGAAGGCCTCGAACACGCCATAGAGGAAGATCGCAACGCCGACGGCGGCGATGTAGGAGCCGTAGGACGAGATCATGTTCCAGCCGGCAAACGCATCCGGATAGTCGACAGTGCGGCGCGGCATTCCGGCAAGGCCGAGGAAGTGCTGCGGGAAGAAGATCAGGTTGACGCCGACGAAGGTGACCCAGAAGTGGGTGTTGGCGATCACCGGCGAGTACATGTAGCCGGTCATCTTCGGGAACCAGTAGTACCAGCCGGCGAAGATGGCGAACACGGCGCCCAGCGACAGCACGTAGTGGAAATGGGCGATCACGAAATAGGTGTCGTGCAGCGAGCGGTCGAGGCCGGCATTTGCCAGCTGAACGCCGGTGACGCCACCGATCGTGAACAGGAAGATGAAGCCCAGCGCCCACAGCATCGGCGGCTTGAAGGAGATCGAGCCGCCCCACATCGTGGCGATCCAGGAGAAGATCTTCACGCCCGTCGGAACCGCGATGACCATGGTGGCGAACACGAAATAGCGCTGCGTGTCGAGCGACAGGCCGGTCGTGTACATGTGGTGCGCCCAGACGATGAAGCCGACGGCGCCGATCGCGACCATGGCGTAGGCCATGCCGAGATAGCCGAAGACCGGCTTCTTCGAGAAGGTCGAGACGATGTGGCTAACGATGCCGAAGCCCGGCAGGATCAGGATGTACACCTCGGGATGGCCAAAGAACCAGAACAGGTGCTGGAAGAGCAGCGGGTCGCCGCCCTGGTCCGGCACGAAGAAGGCGGTGCCGAAGTTGCGATCGGTGAGCAGCATGGTGATGGCGCCCGCCAGAACCGGCAGCGACAAGAGCAGCAGGAAGGCCGTGATCAGCACCGCCCAGGCGAACAGCGGCATCTTGTGCATGGTCATGCCAGGCGCGCGCATGTTGAAGATGGTGGTGATGAAATTGATCGCACCGAGAATCGACGAGGCGCCAGCGATGTGGAGCGACAGAATCGCAAGGTCCATCGCGGGGCCTGGCTGGCCGGATGTCGAGAGCGGCGGATAGATCGTCCAGCCGCCGCCGACGCCGAAGGCGCCGGGCGCGCTCGGTACGAACATCGAGCCGAGCAGCAGGAGGAAGGCCGGCGGCAGCAGCCAGAAGGAGATGTTGTTCATGCGCGGGAAGGCCATGTCCGGCGCGCCGATCATGATCGGCACCATCCAGTTGGCGAAGCCGCCGATGAGCGCCGGCATCACCATGAAGAAGATCATGATCAGGCCGTGCGCGGCGCCGAAGGCATTGTACATGCTCTTGCCGCCGTCGATGGCGGCATCACCCTGCATGCCGTAGACCATCTGCGCCAGACCGCTGAAGATCTGGATGCCGGGCTCCTGCAGCTCCATGCGGATGGCGACCGAAAGCGCGCCGCCGATAATCCCGGCCATGATCGCGAAGATCAGGTAGAGCGTGCCGATGTCCTTGTGGTTGGTCGAGTAGACCCAGCGGACCCAGCCATGCGGCCTGTGGTCGTGGTGGTCGTGAGCTGCAGCCTCTGCCATATTCCGCTCCGTTCCCTAATTCTTGCTAACCCGCGGCGTCAGTTGCCGGCGGCCGCTACCTTGTTGGTACCATCGATCTCGGCCATCAGCGCCTTGTTGGCGGCGGGCACGTCGGTCTTGGCCGTCTCCAGCCAGGTCTTGAACTGCGCGTCGGAGACGACGCGAACCGCGATCGGCATAAAGGCGTGATCCTTGCCGCAGAGCTGCGAGCACTGGCCGTAATAGAGGCCTTCCTTCTCCGCCTTGAACCAGGTCTCGTTGGTGCGGCCGGGCACGGCATCCATCTTGATGCCAAAGGACGGCACGGCGAAGGAGTGGATGACGTCGGTGGCGGTGATCAGCACGCGAGTCATGGTGTTGACCGGCACCACCAGCTCATTGTCGACGGCGAGCAGGCGCGGATAGAGGTTGCGGTCTTCCTTGCCGGCCTTGGCGCGGTCACCGTCCTGAAGGATCGCCGAGTTGAAGGAGAAGCTCTTGTCGACCTGGTATTCGTAGTCCCAATTCCATTGGTTGCCGGTCGCCTTGACGGTCAGCTTGGCTTCTTCCGGCGGGGTATACTGCGCGGTGAGCAGTTGGAACGAGGGGATGGCGATGAGCAGCAGCACGATGACCGGGCCGACGGTCCAGATCACCTCGATCAGCGTGTTGTGGCTGGTCCGGGAAGGAACCGGGTTGGCGCTCGCGCGGAACCGCAGGATGACATAGGCGAGCAGGACCAGCACCAGCAGGGTGATGACCACGATGAATACGAAGGTGTAGTTTCCGAACCATTCGATCTGCCGCATCATGTCGGTCGCAGGCGCCTGGAAGGCGGTTTCCCATGGCCGCGGCTGATCCGCATAGGCGGATGCGCTGGAGAGGAGCGTGCCCGCGGCCGCAGCACCTGCCAGAAGTCTGGCGCTTGCCATGAATTTTCTCATCGCCCTCTCGTCTCCCACTTCCTGCAATCGGATCGCACCAATAACGAACGACGCCGGGATGGGGAATCCCGGTCTGTCCCTAAGGTGGTTCAAACCATACTCTATTTCCCTCCGCAAGGAAGGAGCGGGCGAAACCGTGCGGCATTTTTGCGCGCAGCCCGAAGGGCATCCCCGACCATCGCCGCCCCCGCGCCGGGTGGTCGCAATTCGGGCGAATTTGCTCTGGAAAAGCGCGTAATTGCCGGTATCTGGGCGGGCTGGCGACGGTCTCGTCCTTTACTTGGCCTTGGCGCAGCTTAAAGTGCCGTGATTCGCAATGGAGCCGTTATGACTTCCTGGCTTTCGAGACCCCTGGCGAAGGTTATCTTCCTTGCCGCCTCGCTTAGCGCCAGCGTGGCGAACGCCGCGCCACCGCAGACCGCGGCGCCGCCCAGCGGCACGGTCAAGTCGACGCATGGCGCGTGGTCGATCATCTGCGACACGCCGGCCGGCGCAACCTCCGAGCAATGCGTGATGATGCAGAACGTCGTCGCCGAGGACCGTCCGGAGATGGGGCTTTCCGTCGTGGTGCTGCGCACCGCCGACAACAAGGCGGAGATCCTGCGGGTGCTGGCACCGCTCGGCGTGCTCCTGCCCAACGGGCTCGGCCTCAATGTCGACGGCAAGGACATCGGCCGCGCCTATTTCGTGCGCTGCTTCCAGGACGGCTGCTACGCGGAAGTGATCCTCGAGAAGCCACTGCTCGACACGCTGAAGAACGGCACGTCGGCCACCTTCATCGTGTTCCAGACGCCGGAGGAAGGCATCGGCATTCCGGTCGATCTGAAGGGATTCGCCGAAGGCTTCTCGGCTCTGCCCTAAGTCCAGCGGCGGCAACGCGGCCGCCAGTCGGCTCGGGGCGATGACGATCGCGTGTGAAGGCCGGCGATTGTCTTGACCTCACTTCGCCCCTACATCGGGGGAATGCGAAACCGCCAGCGGACAGCCCTGCCATGAACAGCCTGATCGGCCAATTCGACATTTCCGACGACCGCGTCAAAGAGATCGTCGCCGATACCATCAAGGGCGCCGACGACGGCGAGTTGTTCCTCGAATACAGCGAGAACGAAGCGCTGATGTTCGACAACGGCCGGCTGAAGACGGCGAATTTCAACACCGACCAGGGTTTCGGGCTGCGCGCCGTCGCCGGCGAGGCGAGCGGCTATGCCCATTCGAGCGACCTGTCGGAAGCCTCGCTGCTGCGCGCCGCCGATGCCGTCTCCGCGGTCAAGGGCGGCTATTCCGGAACGCTTGCCGCAGCGCCCGCGCGCACCAATCGCCACCTTTACGGCGACGAGAATCCCATCCCCTCGCCCAGTTTCGAGGCCAAGGCGAAGCTGTTGCAGGAGATCGACGCCTGGCTGCGCGCTGCCGATCCGCGCGTGCGCCAGGTGACGGCCTCGCTCGCCGCCTCCTGGCAGCATGTCGAGATCGTGCGCGGCGACGGCCAGGTGGTGCGCGATATCCGCCCGCTGGTCAGGATGAACGTCTCGGTGGTGGTCGGCGATGGCGACCGCCAGGAGAGCGGCTCCTACGGAATGGGCGGCCGCAAGAGCTTTGGCGAGTTCCTCACCGAGGAGAGTTGGAAGCACGCCGCGCGCGAGGCGCTGCGACAGGCGCTGGTCAATCTCGAGGCCGTTCCGGCGCCGGCAGGCACATTCGACATCGTGCTTTCCAGCGGCTGGCCGGGCGTGATGCTGCACGAGGCTGTCGGCCATGGCCTCGAGGGCGACTTCAACCGCAAGAAAACATCCGCCTTCGCCGGCCTGATGGGCAGCCAAGTAGCGGCAAAGGGCGTCACCGTCGTCGACGACGGCACGATCGCCGAGCGGCGCGGCTCGCTTACCGTGGACGATGAAGGCACGCCTTCGGCGCGCAATGTGCTGATCGAGGACGGCAAGCTGGTCGGCTACATGCAGGACCGCCAGAATGCGCGGCTGATGGGCATGAAGGCGACCGGCAACGGCCGGCGCGAAGGCTATGCCCACCAGCCGATGCCGCGCATGACCAACACCTACATGACCTCGGGCGATACCGCGCCGGAAGAGATCATCGCCTCGGTCAAGAACGGCATCTATGCCGTCTCCTTCGGCGGCGGCCAGGTCGACATCACCTCAGGCAAGTTCGTGTTCGGCTGCACCGAGGCCTACATGATCGAGGACGGCAAGGTGACGCAGCCGATCAAGGGCGCAATGCTGATCGGCAACGGGCCCGACGCCATGCACCGCGTCACCATGGTCGGCAACGACATGAAACTCGACAACGGCATCGGCATGTGCGGCAAGGCCGGACAGGGCGTGCCGGTCGGGGTCGGCCAGCCGCATCTGAGGATGAACCAGATGACGGTGGGCGGCACCAGGGTTTGAGCGCGCTCAATCCGGCAGGCTTGAATAGCACTCCGCCGCTTGAGTATCTTACCTGTGTCTTACATGGGGTAAGCTTGCGATGGCTGGTGCCGAAAGACTCATAACCACCGTCTCGATCAAGGGACAAATGATCCTCCCCAGCGCCATCGGAAAACGGAGAGACTGGGGTGCCGGCACGCGTCTGCAGGTCGAAGACACACCAGGCGGTGTTCTTCTGAAGCCAGCGCCGGCCTTCACCCCGACGCGACCGGAAGGCGTGTTTGGCCTGCTGCCGCACCGCGGCAGCCGAAGACGCTTGAAGAGATGAACGCGAGTGTCCTTGCCGAAGCGCGGCGGCGCCATGCTCGCAATTGATACCAACCTTGTCGTCAGACACCTGACGAACGACCATCCTGAACGCTCACTTCGATCCGGCCGGAAAGCTCACACCTAGCTACCTGCCGGAGCGCGAACACAATCGTGTTAGCAGATTATTAATTGTTCAATTGCTTTGGCCGACGCTTCCGACTTAACTATCAGCAGTCTTCTCGTTGCGGTGGTGTTGGCAGTGCTGCGTTCCCCTGGCGTCCTGACCTCTTCATTCCTCCTTGGCCTTTGCTCAGTGATCGGTGTGACGTCGCTTTGCGTCGACACGGCGGCGGCGCAGTCGACATTGTTCAAACGGCCATCGAGTCCGGTCGACCTGCGCTCCGCCACAGTGGGAGGACGTACCAGCGTCCCTTATGGCTGGATCGATTTCTGCCACCGCCGGCCGAAAGAGTGCAAAGTGCCTGCCCTGCAGCCGGCGAACGTCAAGCTGACCGCGCAGAACATGCGAACCCTCAAGCGCATAAACCAGAAAGCGAACCGCGCCATCAAGCCCGTCAGCAACTATGATCACTGGGGCACGATGATGGACCACTGGGACTATCCGGTGGACGGCAAGGGCGACTGCAAGATCTACGCGCTCTACAAGCGCAAGCTTCTCATGGAAGCGGGATTTCCCCGCCAGGCGCTGCTGATGACGGTGGTGCGCAACCTGAACAACGAAGGCCACACCATCCTGACCGTGAAGACCGACAAGGGCGATCTCGTGCTCGACAATCTGGTCGACGAAGTCCGGCCCTGGAACGCGACCGGCTATTATTTCCTGAAGCGCCAGTCGCAGCAAAACCCGAATATTTGGGTATCGATCAATCAGCGCGGCGGCACGCCGAAAACCTGACGGATGCCGCCAGGCTCGCAGACCGGACGGCCTGGACAGCCGAGGCATCCCGCTTTGACGGTTGATACGCCCTACAGACCGGCGCCCCCTGCCTTGCACGTTCATGGCCGAAAAATCGGCTCGCAAAGGTAAGGCGCAGGCTCGACCGCGCCAACCTATTGGTTGCAGGCCGGCTCGCCCTGCTGTCCGCAAGAGAGCTTCTTCTTGGGCTGCGGCTTCTCCCGGGGGACACTCCGCTCTTGCATCTGCGGCCTCGGCTGCGAACGGAATTCCGGGCGAGGCTCCGATCTCTGCCGCCGCAGCACCTGCTCGTTAGGCCTTTCCTGCCTGAACTGGCGCTGCGCATTGTCGTTCGGCCTGTTGACTTTGAAGTTGCGCTGGACGGTGACATCCCGGCCGGCGGAACCTTCTTCGTTCTGCAGCCGGCGCAACGTCCTGCGCCTGTCGTTCCCGCTGGCCGAGCCCTGATTCTCGTCGGAGAACAGGGTCGGACTGTTCCTCCTGAGCCGCTTCTGCACGGCCGGTCCATTGTCGGTTGGCCCACCACTAACGCTCGGCAGTCTGCGGAACTTCTTGCTCTTGGCCGAGCCCTGGTTGTCATCGGAGAACATTTCGGGGGTGTTCTTTCTGAGCCGCTCGCGCACGCTCGGCCGGTTCTCGGCCGGCATCCGGTTGACGGTAGGCAGCTTGCGGACCTTCCTGCCCTTGTCGCTCGCGGCGGCCGAACCTTGTTCGTTCGGTTCGACCACGGACTGGCCTGCGGACAAATCCTTGCGCGTCAGCTTCCTCGGCTTGCCACCGCTCCGTTCGGATAAAGCCTTGGGATTGTTCTGCCTGAACTTCTCCCGCGCGCTCTGCCCGTTGTCGGCCGGCGTGCCGTTGACGGCGGGCAGGTTGCGGAGCTTTTTGCCCCTGTTCCGATCCGTGTCCTGCTTCCCGGTCCGGTCAGGACCGGCATTTCCGATCGCCTCTTGGTTGCCGCCCGAGACGCCTTGCCTGCCGGGTTGCCTCTTCAACTTGTTGCCGGGCAAGTTCTGGCCGTCGGGCGCCGGCTTGCCGTTGACCAGCGGCAGCCTCTTGCCATCGGCTCCAGGCAAAGCGTGATCGGTTGAGAGCTTGCCGGTTCTGGACGAGGTCTCCGGCGAGGTGTCAGGCTGCTGGCGCTGGATAACACGCTGACCAGGCTTCGGCGGCAGGGCGCCCTGTTGCTGCTGATTGGATGTGGCCTGACGGAACTTGGCCGCCCTCTTCTGCAGAAGCGGCGGCAGGGGAACCTTGGCCGCCAGCGCATCGGCGCGGCCACCAACGGCGCCTTCCATCGTTTTCCGGGCTGTACGGCGGTCAAGCTGAACACCGGCGCTCGGTTGCGCGGCCCGATCGATGGTCTCGTTTTTGATCGTCGTGTTGATGGTGTTGATGACCGTCGTGTTGTGGATGTTGTTGAAGATGATGGCGTTCGGCGGCGGCACGACGTGGCGCGGCGGGTTGATGAATACGGGGATCGGCACGAATACCGGCGTCGGCAGGATGAAGACGTCGACCGGCGGCGGAGGTGGCGGAAGCACGATGAAATCCGGCGGCGGCGGCGGCAGGAAGATCACCGTGATCGGCGGCGGCGGTTCGAAGTCGAAATCGGGATCGTCGAAATAGAGCACCGGCCGGTCGATATAGATGATTTCCTCCTCCGGCGGCGGCGGCAAATCATACTCATAGACGGTGAACTCCTCCGGCGGCTCCAGGGCAGCGTCGAAATGTTCGAGCCGCCGTCGTGCGTCCCAGGCATGCGGACCACGCGGATAGCGCCGCAGATAAGACCAGTAGGCTTCCGGCGTGTCCTCCAGCCAGGTCTCGCGCCAGGTGATCGCCTCGCGCCGCGCAGCGACAATGGCGCGCACGCGCTTAGCCATCGGATCGTGTGGATAGGCGACGAGGAAATCCTCGTAGCCGCGCATCGTGTCGCGGTCGAGAGCCGCGATATAAGCGTCACGAGCGTCGAAATCCTGGATCGCCCTGGTCCGGTTGGAGCGGGATTCGGCCTCCGAAACCTTGGGCGCGGGCGCGTCCGCGGCACGGTCGAAGAAGACGAAAGGCGCGGTGATCTTCGAGGCATGCCACGGAACTTCCGCGCCTTGCGTCATCTCGTTGACGCGCAGCCGCGTGCGGTCGAACACCTCGTCAACCGACAACCCGCCCTCGCGTATCATTTCGGCGAGCGCCTGAGCATAGGCGCCGTAAGGGCCCTTGCCTTCCGGCGCGACCGTTCCCGGAGCCGCGTTGAACGCAATCAGCATGTTCGGGTCGGGATCGACAAGCGCGAGACCACCGGCCAGGGGCTGGCTCATCTTGGGCAAGGCATCAGGCCGCGCCGCGTCGAGCACGACGATGTTTACCTTCGTCGGCAATCCGGCCAACGACCGGGTGACATCGGAGAGCCGCATCGCCTGAAGCGGCACGTCGGCTGGACTGGCGATCTGGGCATCGACCGGAAGAAAGTAGTTCTCCCCCTCGAACTGCACGCCGTGGCCGGCAAGATAGACGAAGACGACCGCGTCGGGACCGGCGGCGGAAACCTTGCCGAGAAAATCGCGCAGCGCGCCGCGCAGCGAGTCCTGATCGACATCGCGCGCGCCGACGACGTCGAACCCTGCCGCCTGCAGGGTCTGCGCGATCAGGCCGGCGTCATTGGCGGCAGTCGCGAGCTCGCCGGACTGATAGGCGCCGTTGCCGATGACGAAGGCGAGACGTTTTTGCTCTTGCGCGAGCGCACCGGTCGCGGACGCGGCGCCAAAAGCGATGAGAACGATGAGGCTGAGGAATTTTAGAAGCGTCTGCATGGCAATGCGCTGTCCGTTATCCGCCATCCGCCATCCGCTTATTTCAGTAACGCCGAAAGAGCAGGAATGTTTCCCTAACAGCGCAAAACTAAGACCTGCAAGAAGGCGGCTTTAGGGCGCAAATTTCGGAAAAGAGAGGCTTCAAGTTTCTTGCGAACCGGCTCTCGCGGACTACCGGCGCCGCTTCGGCTTCTCCAGCAGCGCGACGGCCTCGACATGCGGCGACCACAGGAACTGGTCGATCGGCGTCACGCTCTTCAGTTGATAGCCGCCGTCGATGAGGATGCGCAGATCCCGCGCCAGCGTCGTCGGATTGCAGGAGACGGCCGCGACCAGCGGCACGTCTGAGCGGGCGATCTGCTTGGACTGATCCTCCGCGCCGGCGCGCGGTGGATCGAAGACGAGGCCGTCGAAGCCGCTCAACTCCTTGAAGGTCAGCGGCCTGCGGAAGAGGTCGCGACGCTCGCTGGTCACGCGCTTCAAGCCGCTGGCGAAGCGGAAAGCACGGTCGAGCGCGGCCAGCGCTGGGGCGTCTCCCTCCACGGCATGCACTTCCGACTTCGCCGCCAGCCGGAGCGCGAAGCTGCCGCAGCCGGCGAACAGGTCGGCGATCTTCTTGACACGCGACAGGTGCTGGCAGACGAGACCGGCCATCGTCTGCTCGGCGGCCTCCGTCGCCTGAAGGAAGGCGCCGGGCGGCAGGGCGACGGCGACCGAGCCGAACTGCACCACCGGCTTCTTCGGCTCCACGATCACCTCGCCGTCGATCGAAAGCCTCGCCAAGCCCGCGGCCATCACAAAATTGGAAGCGATGCGGCGCTGGTTTTCGCCGAGCTTGCCCGCGTCATGGACGGCGACATCGAGGCCGGACGCCGTGGCGGTGACGGTCATGTGGAAGGCTTTCGGCGTCGCGCAGACCAGTCCTGCCAGTCTTCGCAAAGGATCGAGCGCATCAACGATTGCCAGCAGCGAGATCGGGCATTCCTCGATAGGAATGATCTCGGAGGAGAGCGCGCGCACGAAACCGAGCAGCATGCCGGCCTCGGTGCGCCGAGCGCTGAAGACGACGCGGCGGCGCGTGTGCGGCGCGCAAGGCACCAGCGCGTCGATCTGACCAGCGATGCCCTTGATCTTGAGCGCCTGCACCACGCGTTCGCGTTTCCACTGCCGGTAGCCGTCGGCCTCGAAATGCTGCAACGCGCAGCCGCCGCATTCGGTGAAGTGGCGGCAGGGCGGATCAACCCTAAGCGGTGAAGTCTCAACAACCGACATCAGCGTCGCGCGGTCCTTCTGGCGCGCGGCGGTGACCGTCTCGCCAGGCAGCGTGAACGGGATGAAGACCTCACCGCCATCGGCACCGGCGATGCCGTCGCCCTGCGAACCGAGCCTTGTGATGGTGAAGCGCGCGCTCATGGCGATGCCGCGTCCTTGATCGCGGCGAGAAGGAACTCGCGGTTGCCGTCGCCGCCCTCGATCGGCGATGGATGCAGCCCAAGCACGCGCCAGCCCGGCATGCCGGCAAGCCAGTCGCGCAAACCGGCGGCGATGCGCTCGGCCCCGCTCGGGTCCTTGAGCAGTCCGCCCTTGCCGATCGCCTCGCGACCCGCCTCGAATTGCGGCTTGACGAGAAGCAGCGCCCTGGCGCCCTCGCCCGCCAAGGCCAGCGCCGGCGGCAGCGCCAGCTTCAGCGAGATGAAGCTGACATCACAGACCAGGAAATCCGGAACGCGGTCGCCAAGATCGGCGGCGGTCAGGTCCCGCGCATTCAGCCCTTCAATGACCGTGACCCGCCGATCGGTGGCAATTTCCGGGTGCATCTGGCCGTGACCGACATCGATCGCCGTGACATGGGTAGCACCACGCTCGAGCAGCACCTGGGTGAAGCCGCCGGTCGAGGCGCCGATATCGAGCGCCTCATGCCCAGAGGGATCGAGGCCGAAATGGTCGAGGCCGGCAATCAGCTTCAGCGCCGCGCGCGACACATAGGCCTGCGCCGGATCGTCGACGGTAACGACACAGTGTGGCGCGACGGGCTGGCCCGGCTTGCGGGCGACTGCGCCGTCGACAGTGACGGTGCCGCGTTCGATCGCGTCGCGGGCGCGGGAACGGCTGGCGAACAGGCCACGTGCGACGAGCAGTTCGTCGAGACGCGGACGCGCGCTGGCGGGCAAAGAGGAACTCATCGGCCTTCATTGGCGAAAGCCGGCGGCGAAGGCAATGGCAGCCCTGTTGAATATAGCGCGGGGCACGGCAGAATGCCGGTGCCTATAGTCCGCTCACCCGGGCGAGGAGGAGCCATGCTGAAGGGAACCTGCCATTGCGGCGCCGCTCACTGGACGCTGGAAGGCGATCCGGGATCGATCACCGCCTGCAACTGCACCCTTTGCCGCCGCTACGGCACGCTCTGGGCCTATGACTATGTCGACGAGCGCATCCGCATCGCAGGTCGGACGAGCTCCTACAGGCGGGTCGAGGTGGCCGAGCCCGCGCTGGAAATCTTGTTCTGTCCGAAATGCGCCTGCGTGCTCGCCTGGCGCGGGTTGCGCCCCGGCTCGAGCGGCCGCATTCGCATCGCCGTCAATGTCAGGCTGGCCCCGCCGGAGGCGGTCGCCGACCTGCCGATCGAGCATTTCGACGGCCTCGAAACGTTCGACGACCTGCCGCGCGACGGCCGCTGCGTGCGCGATATGTGGTTTTAGAAAATAGTCCGCGAGACCGGGCGCTCGACCGCCGGCATCAGGCCGTCATTGTGGGAGGCCTGCTCGCGCGGCTCAGCAGGAGCCGGCGCCGTCGGCGCGGCTTCCTGCGGCACCACCAGTTGGGGAGCCTGCTTGTAGGAGAAGCCGCCGCGGATGTTGCCCATCTTGCCGGCAACGATGTCCATCACCGCCTTTTCGAGGTTGCGGTCGTAACGCGTTTCGGCTGCCACCGGCGCGGCCATGGCACTCAGCAGGGCCATGCCGCAAAGGAACGATTTCATTGTTCTTATCCCCTGCCTAGGACCAGGGTTTTAGCAGGGCGCCCGTTGAAAATCGGCCAAAAGACAAGGTAACCGAACGGCCAAATGAAAACCTAAACAAACAGTTGCAGCCGCAGCCAGCAAACTCGATCGGAGAGCTGAGTTTTCGATTCAGGCGCGCTGCGCCTGCATTCCATGGCCGAGTGCGGCGAAAACCGTCCGCACGATGCCGGTCGTGTCGAGGCCCGCGTCGGCATACATCTTCTCAGGCTTGGCGTGATCGGTGAACTCGTCCGGCAAGACCAGCGGGCGCACCTTGAGACCGTTTTCCAACAGGCCTTCATGGGCAAGGAAATGCAGCACCTGGCTGGCGAAGCCGCCGACCGCGCCCTCCTCTACCGTCACGAGAACCTCATGCGAGCGCGCGAGGCGGCGGATGAGATCCTCGTCCAGCGGCTTGGCGAAGCGAGCGTCGGCAACGGTGGTCGAAAGGCCCGCGGCGCCGAGTTCCTCGGCGGCCAGCAGGCAATCCTGCAGCCGCGTGCCGAACGAGAGCAGCGCCACCTTGGTGCCTTCCTTGAGAATGCGGCCTTTGCCGATCTCGAGCACTGAGCCGCGCTCCGGCATGTCGACGCCAACGCCGTTGCCCCGCGGATAGCGGAAGGCGATCGGGCCGCCGTCGTAGTCGGCTGCCGTGCGCACCATATGGCGAAGCTCCGCCTCATCGGCGGCGGCCATGACGACGAAGCCGGGCAGCGAGGCGAGGAAGGTCGTGTCGAAGGCGCCGCAGTGCGTGGCGCCGTCGGCGCCGACGAAGCCGGCGCGGTCGATCGGGAAGCGCACCGGCAGTTTCTGGATTGCCACGTCGTGCACCACCTGATCGTAGGCGCGCTGCAGGAAGGTCGAATAGATGGCGGCGAAGGGCTTGTAGCCTTCGGTGGCGAGGCCGGCGGCGAAGGTCACCGCGTGCTGCTCGGCAATGCCGACATCGAAGGTTCGGGCCGGGAACACCTCGCCGAAGAGGTCGAGGCCGGTGCCACTCGGCATGGCGGCGGTGATCGCCACGATTCGTTCGTCCTCGCGCGCCTCCTGGATCAGGCTCTCGGCGAAGACCTTGGTGTAGCTCGGCGCGTTGGCCGGCGCTTTCGCCTGCGCGCCGGTGATGACGTCGAACTTGTTGACGCCGTGATACTTGTCGGCGGCGGCCTCCGCCGGCGCGTAGCCCTTGCCCTTCTGGGTGACGACATGGATCAGAATGGGACCGTCGCCATTGTCGCGGACGTTCTTCAGCACCGGGATCAGGTGCTCCAAATTGTGTCCATCGATCGGGCCGATGTGGAAGAATCCCATCTCCTCGAACAGCGTGCCGCCGGTGACGTAACCGCGCGCATGCTCGACGGCGCGGGTGATGGCGCTGTCGGCGCGCTTGCCGAGATAGGAGGTCAGCTTCTTGCCGAAATCGCGCAGGCCGAGATAGGTCTTGCCGGAGGCAAGCCTCGCCAGATAGGCGCTCATTGCGCCGGTCGGCGGGGCGATCGACATGTCGTTGTCGTTGAGGATGACGATCAGGCGGGCATTGAGCGCGCCGGCATTGTTCATCGCCTCATAGGCCATCCCGGCGGACATGGCGCCGTCGCCAATGACGGCGATGACATTGTTGCGGCCGCCCGAGAGGTCGCGGCCCATCGCCATGCCGAGGCCGGCCGAAATCGAAGTCGAGGAATGCGCTGCGCCGAAGGGGTCGTATTCGCTCTCTGCGCGCCGGGTGAAGCCGGAGAGACCGCCTTCCTGGCGAAGCGTGCGGATGCGGTCGCGGCGGCCGGTCAGGATTTTGTGCGGATAGGCCTGGTGGCCAACGTCCCAGATCAGCCGGTCTTCTGGCGTGTTGAAGACATAGTGCAGCGCAACCGTAAGCTCGACGACGCCGAGACCGGCGCCAAGATGGCCGCCGGTGTGCGACACCGCATCGATCAGCTCCGCGCGCAGTTCGGTCGCCAGCTGCGGCAGCTCGCTTTCATCAAGCGTCCGCAAATCCGCGGGGATGCGGACTTTGTCGAGGAGCGGCGTGTCAGGCTTCGGGTTCACTCTGGGACGGCCTGTCAACTTAACCTTGGGTTAACCTTCAAATATGCGCTTTGCTATGCGCGAGATAGGCTGATGGCGCGCCAATGTAAATGCGTGTCAGTGACGCGCCTGGCGCAGAATGTCCATCCTGCGCTAACCTTCCGGCAGCGGAATGAATTCTTCCTCATCGCCAGGAACGATATCGAAGCGGCCCGTCTTCCATTCTTCCTTGGCCTGCTCGATGCGTTCTTTCGAGGACGAAACGAAATTCCACCAGATATAGCGCTTGGAGCCCAGCGACGCTCCGCCGAACAGCATGAAATGCGCGCCGCGCTCGGACGACACGACGATTTCCTCGCCCGGTTTGAACACCAAAAGCCGCTCGGCCGGGAAACGGTCGCCGGCAATCGAAACCTCGCCCTCCAGCGTGTAGATGGCGCGTTCCTCGGCGTCGCCGGGGATTTTGACGCTGGCGCCCGCCGCCAGCCGCAGATCGGCATAGAGCGTTTCCGAGGCGGTCGCGACGGGCGAGCGCAGCCCGGAAAATTCGCCGATGACGACGCGGCCGCTAACGCCCTCGGCATCGATTTCGGGCAGTTGGACGACCGACGTGTTCGCGAACACCGGGGCGATTTCTTCCTTGCTGTCCGGCAGCGCCAGCCAGGTTTGCAGGCCGGAAATCGACATCGGCGCGCCGCGCAATTCCTCGGGCGTGCGCTCGGAATGAACGATGCCGCGGCCGGCGGTCATCAAATTCACGTCGCCCGGCGCGATCACCATTTCGGTGCCGAGCGAGTCGCGATGCCTGATCTTGCCGTCGAACAGATAAGTGACGGTGGAAAGCCCGATATGCGGATGCGGGCGCACGTCGATCGCATGGCCGGCGCGCAGGATGGCCGGACCCATGCGGTCGAAGAAGATGAACGGACCGACCAGCCTGCGCTTCGCCGTCGGCAAGGCGCGGCGAACCTCGAAGCCGCCAATGTCCTTGGCGTTCGGAATGACCATCAACTCGATCTGGTCGCAGGCGAAGGCGTCGCCGGCCTCAGGATCGTTGCCCGGAAAGAAGCTCATGACCGGCGTCAGGCGAAGCGGAGCGCGGATCGGGCCTTCGCCTTGGCGGCCTCATCCTCGCGGTTGCGCGGATGCTGGGTGGTTTCGAGGCTGTCAAGCAGCTCGCGCGCGGCGGCGGCGATCGCCTCGACGGCGTGGTTGAAGGCATGCTCGTTGCGCTTGGACGGCTTGGTCGCGCCGCTCAGCTTGCGAACGAACTGCAGCGCCGCGTCATGGACCTCGTCGTCGGTCGCCGGCGGATCGAAGTTGAACAGGGTCTTGATGTTTCGGCACATGCTTTAACTCCTTACCTGCTTTCTGCCCGAAGCGGTCTGACATTGTGCACCGAGGTGTGTTGAGATTCAGGTCAGACCGAGCCGAAAATGGCGGGTTCCGAGAACCGGACCGGAGCGTACTTGAAGGACGTGAGCACCGGAACCGCAGAAAGCCGCGTTTGCAGGCGGCCTCACCTGAATATCAATACACCTCACTCGGCGTCGAGCGGCTCCGTTCCAACCGGCTTGCCGTCGCGCGAGAGCCTGATCTTCTCGACCTTGTCCTCGGCGGCCTTGAGCAAGCGGTCGCAATGAGCCTTCAGCGCCTCGCCGCGCTCGTAGATCTTGATCGACTGGTCGAGCGGAACGTCGCCGCGCTCCAGATCATCGACGATCTTCTCCAGCGCGTCGAGCGCCTGTTCGAAGCTCATCGCCTTGACGTCTTGGTTAGCTTCATCAGCCATCATTCATCCCTTCATCAGCCGCCCGACATGGGCGGCGACCGAAAATGCCAATCCTTGCAGATCGTAACCGCCCTCCAGCAGGCTGACGAGCCGGTTGCCGCTGTGGCGCCCGGCGCGCTCCATCAGCTGGCCGGTCGCCCAGTCGAAATCATCCTCGGTCAGGTTGATCGCGGCCAGCGGATCGCGATGGTGCGCATCGAAACCGGCGGAAATGATGATCAGATCCGGCTGGAAGGCGTCGATCGACGGCAGCACGCGCGACAGGAAGGCGTCGCGGAACGTGTCGCTGCCGGTGCTCGGCGCAAGCGGCGCGTTGACGATGTTGCCGGCGCCGGTCTCGCTCTTGGCACCGGTGCCCGGATAAAGCGGCATCTGGTGGGTCGAGCAATAGAGCACCGACGGATCGTCCCAGAAAATGTCCTGCGTGCCGTTGCCGTGATGCACATCCCAATCGACGATGGCGACGCGCTCGGCCAGATGCTTCTCCTGCGCATAACGGGCGGCGATCGCCGCGGTGTTGAACAGGCAAAAGCCCATCGCGGTCGCTTTTTCGGCGTGATGGCCGGGCGGACGCGCGGCAACGAAGACATTGGCGGCACGGCCCTCGAACACATCGTCGACGGCGGCGTTCGCCGCGCCGATCGCCGTCACCGCGGCCTGCCAGCTTTTCGGGCTGGCGCTGGTGTCGGCATCGATCGAGACGATCCCCGTCTCGGGAATCGCAGCGCGGACACGGCCGACGAAATCCTCCGGATGCGCGTAAAGGATAGTCGCCTCGTCGCCTTCCGGCGCCTCGACGCGGTCGAGGGCCGAAAAAGCCTCGTCGTCGAGCACGCGCTCGATGGCGCGCAAACGGTCGGGCCGCTCGGGGTGGCCGGGCGGCGTGAGGTGTTCCAGGAATACCGGATGAGTGTAAAGACGAGTGGTCATGGCGCCTAATCTAGGCACCTGTCGCACGGATAGCCATGTTCCAGCGCCGAATGATTGGGGAAATCGCGCCCAATCGTGTCGCTGGCGGCATTGGCCCGGCTTCGGCTTCGCGATAAGGTCGCGTCGCTGCCTGGTGCCCGCAACGCGGGAGAATCGGGAACACGGTTGAAATCCGTGGCGTGCCCAACGCTGTGAGGGGGACCGCGCCGGCAAACGCCACTGTCCCAGACGGGAAGGCGCCGGATGCGGGTCGATCCCGAGCCAGAAGACCGGCCCGGCAGACATGGTCATCCGCATGGTCAGGCGGAGGACTGCTTATCGCAAGGGGACAAGCGATGCAGGCACGAACAGCCGCCGCCGGCGGCGATGACTTTGACCAATTGGCGCGCGACGCCGTCTACCGGGCCATGTTCACCCGGCGCGACGTGCGCAGCCATTTCCTTACCGACGATCTCGACGACAGCGTTTTGGCGCGGCTGCTCACCGCGGCACACCACGCGCCGTCGGTCGGCTACATGCAGCCCTGGAACTTCATCATCATCCGGGACGCCACAAGGCGGCGGCAGGTGCGCGACCTTTTCCTCGCCGCGCGCGAACAGGAACTGCCGGCGATCGAGGTGGAGCGGCGGGCGCTCTACCGCAAGCTGAAGCTCGAGGGCATCTGCGAAAGCGCGCTCAACCTCTGCATCACCTGCGACCGCCAGCGCTCGAAGAACTCGCCGCTCGGGCGCTGGCACAATCCGGAGATGGACCTCTACAGCACCGTCTGCGCGGTGCAGAATTTCTGGCTCGCGGCGCGGGCGGAAGGCGTCGGGGTTGGCTGGGTGAGCATCATCGAGCCCGAAGCGCTGAAGCGACTGCTGTCGATCCCCGAGCACGTCACGCCGATCGCCTATCTCTGCGTCGGCCGCGTCTCGGAATTCGCGCCAAGGCCCGACCTCGAAGCGCATGGCTGGGGCAAGCGCCTGCCGCTGCCCGAGCTGGTGATGAGCGAGACCTTTTGCGGCGCCGGCGAGGCGCCGCTCAAATCGGCGATCGCTCGTCTCGGAGAACGATTGAAGCCTTAGAACCGCTCGGCGTTCCATAGACCCGCCCCAACCGCAACGCGCCATCGCGCTTCGCGTTTGCGCAATGGCGCATTGGAAAGCCTGACCGTCGTTGCCCGCTCAGAAAACCGGGGATTGTTCGCGCATCGCTCGACAACGTGACGGTTCTTCCTGGCGTGATTGGGCCGGATCTCCGCACTCCCTTCCTCACGGCTAACCCTGTGCCAAGCGATGTCGTTCTCGGGCTTCAGCGTCTCGCGAATTCACCGGCGTTTCGCAATTAAATTCTGTCTTGTCATGTGAATAGGCAGATTGAGCTGGGCTACGGCGCTTATTGTCGGGCGATAGATGAGACCCGGCGTGTTCCCATGAATTTTTTTGCAATAGATCGGTCCGCCGAACATGAGGACGAAGCGGAATGGGAGCGCATCCGCGCAAAATACCCCCCGCAAGAACCATTCCTCAACTTGAACAACGCCGCGGTCAGTCCTCCACCGACTGTTGTCGAGGAAGCGACGGTTGACGCCTACCGCTTCATCAGTCGCAATCCCGACTACAATATGTGGAGCAAGCTCGACACAGCACTTCCTCATATCAAACGCGAGCTGGCGGAACTGATCGATTGCAGCCCCGGAGAGATCGCGCTGAACCGGAATTCGTCGGAGGGTCTTTCGACAGCGATCTTCGGAATACCGCTGACTAAGGGCGATCAAGTGCTGATCTCGCCTTGGGACTACCCCAGCGTTCGTGCGGGCTGGCTGCAGCGGCAACAGCGCGAGGGCATCGAGGTTTTAAACTGCACCTTCGACCTCATGGACAGCGACGACGACATCATCGAATCCTATGTTCAGGCGATGACCCCGCGTACCCGCGTCCTGCAGCTGACCCACATGTACCACTGGAACGGGCGTGTCCTGCCGGTGAACCGGCTCTGCGAAATCGCGCGGGAGCGCGACATCATGACTGTCGTCGACGGTGCCCAGACTTTTGCTCAGATGCCGGTCAGCTTCCGCGAACTCGATTGCGATTTTTTTGTCACCAGCCTGCACAAGTGGCTCGGTGCTCCTATCGGCAACGGGATGCTGGTCGTCAGCGAACGCCGGATCGATACCACCTGGCCATTGCTTGCACCTTTCGACCAGCCCGCGGTGCACATAGACAGGTTCGACCATTGGAATCTCGGCACCTACAATTCCGCTGTCCAGGCAGGAATCGCGCCCGCAATTCAATTCCACAAGGCGATCGGCGCGGAACGGATGCATGCGCGACTGCGCGAACTCACCCGATATTGGGTAGGTCTCGTCCAGGACATTCCCGGTTTCAGGCTCCATACGCCGACCGACACGGACAGCCTCGCTGCGATAAGTCTGTTTTCGATCGACAGCATCGACATGCAGCAACTCGAGCGCGACCTTCGCGAGAAACACCAGGTCCACGTGAAATACCGCAAGGTCGAGCACGTCGAGGGTTTGCGGGTTTCGCCACACATTTACATGCTTAAGCGCGATCTTGATGCCTTTGTCGCCGCGCTGCGAAGCGCTGTGGAGTGAACCGACGAATTTTCTCTGGCTGTGCCCGACCTTAGCCGTCTGCTGTCTGGCGAATAGCGTTTTCGCAGTCGAGGGGTGCAGGATGGCAGCGCCGCTATTTGCGCTTAAAGCTGCCCAGGCCTGCACCCTGACAAGAGTTCAATAGTTTCGCTCAAGGCGGTGAGCGTGGTCTGCATTTTTGAGGTCGATCAATGCGCCAAGTCTACGTGAGTGGATCCTATCTACCGGAAAGCGAGGCCCGTATCTCGGTCTTCGATCGGGGCTTCCTGTTCGCCGACGGAGTCTATGAGGTCACGCTCGTTCTTGATGGCAAGCTCGTCGATTTTGCCAGTCACATGGCGCGCCTGCGGCGATCGCTCCGTGAGCTCGATATGCCGTTCTCCCTGACCGAAGCAGATCTTTTGAAGATCCACAGGGAGCTCATTGGACGGAACAATGTATCCGAGGGACTTGTCTATTTGCAGATCACCCGGGGCGCGGCCGACCGCGATTTCATATTTCCTACTCGGGATACGCCCAACACCGTGGTGCTCTTCACACAAGAGAAGGCATTTGTCGAAAATCCGGTCGCCATACGCGGCCAGCACGTCATAACCGTGGAAGATCTCCGGTGGCGGCGCTGCGACATCAAAACGGTGCAACTCCTGTATCCCTCCATGGCCAAAATGCAGGCGAAATCACGCGGCGCCGATGACGCATGGCTAGTGAGGGATGGTTACGTCACGGAAGGCTCTTCCAACAACGCCCATATCGTGACTTCGGATGGGACGATCGTCACGCGGGATCTCTCGAGCGATATCCTGCACGGGATTACCCGGGCAGTCGTTCTGCAGTGCGCAAGTGAACTTCATCTGCGGGTGGAGGAGCGCCCATTCACAGTAGTAGAGACCAGACTTGCGACGGAGGCGTTTTCAACGTCATCATCCGGGCTGGTGAACCCGGTGGTCAGGATGGATGGTGCGCCGATCGGCAACGGGCTGCCGGGCGTAGTCACCCGGCGGTTGCGACAAATTTATCTCGATAGAAGCCGAGCATCGGCGATCTAGCGTTGATCGTCGACGGTGTTCTCTGCGGCGTCAAACCTCGATACGCAACCTGCCGGTGGCGTTACTCAGGGCGCATATAGACCGCGCTAACTCAAGCACTCCTGACGCCAGCCCTGCACGTGAATAGCTCGCCCGAGCACTCGCGGCGCCCAAGTAGCTTGACAAGGCCGCTGCTAGACTGGCGTTCGCGCCAGATGCTGTCGGCGATCCTTCCATTGGCGAGGCATCTTCTCTGACTCTAGTCAAGCGGTCCTTGGCGAATCCCAGCGCGAGCCGCCGAAGGGGCTGAGCGCCTTGTCGCGCAGCTCCCTGAACTTGGACGAGGCTTCGGCCAGGCGCCGGTCCCATTCCGGATTGGGGACCTGGCCCTCGATGGTGGCGAAGTAGACCTGCATCAGCGAAGCGATGGCGAAGGGCTCGATGAAAGCCGCCTTGAAGGCCCAGGCGAAGACGATGGCCAACACGAAGGCCCAGCCGGCAAGCTGGCCCGGCATGGCCCAGAGGATCGCGGCGGCGGGCGCCAGCATCAAAAGAAAGATGACGAAGGAAACACCCCACATGATCACCGCCAGCCAGACGGCGTTCTTGACCATCAACTTGCCGTTCTGCGCGTAGAGCACGACGCCTTGCCTGGCGGTCTCGAAAGGCGAGTTGGAATTGGTGCGGATGTTGTAGCCGAGGATGATCTCGTCGACATAGGTCAGCGACAGGCGGATGACGGTATTGATGAAGCTCACCAGACCGCTTAAGCCTGGAATGGGTAGGAACGCAGCAATGCCGCCGATCAGCCCTGTGATGGCGCGGATGGCGCCTTTCACCAGCTGGTCGACGACGAAAAGGATGTTGGCCTCGGCGAAGCGCTTCGTCACCACTTCGCGCGCATAGGCGATCTGGCCCTGGCCGTCGGGAACGTCCTGCCCGTCGATCAGATGGACCATGACGGCGATATGGCCTGCCTTGAGCACATAGAGAATGTATTCGCGGATCCAGTAGACGGCGATCGAGACCACGCCGAAGCCGACGACCCCACCCCACAAGGCAAAGGACATCGGCCCGTCCGGATCGGTCGAGATGTGGCCGACGCCGTAACCGACGCTGGCGCCGGTGCCGGTCGCCGTTATGTAGGCCACCGTGATGCCGAAATAGACGATGATGCGAAAGACGATGAACGGCCACGTCCGCATCATGATGGACACCGACCGGCCGATGCTGAAGTCCCACATGGCCCCGACCCTCCGCCTCAGAGAATTGGCGGGAGAGGATGCGCTCGCTCCTGCCAAAGTCAATGTCGGAGGGATTTTGAGCGGGGGACAATTGTCTGAGGCAGCGCGGACCCGAGTGATTGCCCGGAACGCCGCGACCGGATGCTATTTGGTTTTCAGGCCTTCCAGCAGCTGCTTGAACGCCGCCACAACCTTCTTCGACGTCGCTTCCGGATCCTTGGCATTGGCGATGCGCTGCGAGGCCTGGCTACTGGCGCCGTTGATGAGCCGCGCTGCGGTCTCGGGGTCGAGATCGGGAACGACGACGCCCTCCTCCTGCAGCTTTGACAGGTGATCGGTCATTGAAGCCGTGCAGGCGCTGGCGTTGGGCCACTGAGCCGGATCGCCGAGCACGGCCGGGCCGTCCCTGAACATGATGCGCTGGATTTCCGGCTCAAGCGCCATCTCGATATAGGTGGTGCATTCGTCGACGAAATGCTGCCAGCGAGTAGGCGCCCGCGAGGCCACCTCGTTCACCCGCGCCGCCATCTCGGCGTCGATCTCGGCGATCACCGCCTGCAGGAGCCCCTTCTTGTCGCCGAAATGATGATAGAGCGCGCCGCGCGTCAGACCCGCCGAAGCGGTGAAATCGTCCATCGAGGCCTCGGCATAGCCGATCGTGCCGAAGGCATGGCGCGCGGCCGCGATCAGCTTGGCGCGCGTCTCGGCGATCATCTCCTTGCGGGGTTTGTGCATGGCTCCTGGTCTTATTCACATACGCGTCGTATGCTAATTGACATACGCGACGTATGAACTATCTGACATTCATACGCTGCGTATGTAATTGCGGCGCCTTCCCTTGTCGAGGAACGGGACCATGCGAAACCCATATTCGGAAATCTTTCGGGCTCCTGGCACGAAGAGCTTCGCCGCGGCAGCCTTCATCGCCCGGCTGCCGATCGCCATGGCGCCGATCGGCATTGTGGCGATGCTGTCACAAACGCATGGCGAGTACTGGCTGGCCGGCGCCGTCTCGGCCACATACGCTTTGGTCAACGCCTTCCTGTCGCCGCAGGTCTCGCGGCTGGTCGACCGCCTCGGCCAGAGCCGGATTGCCGTGCCGACGACACTTGTCTCGGCGCTTGCCTTCGCGACCTTGATCGTCGCGGCCAACCAGCACTGGCCGGTGTGGACCTTGTTCCTATCGTCGCTGCTTGCCGCCTTAATGCCCAGCATCCCGGCGCTGGTCAGGGCGCGCTGGACCGAGATTTTTCGCGACCGCCCCGAGCTCAATACGGCCTTCGCCTTCGAATCGGCCGCGGACGAGCTGGTCTATGTCGCTGGGGCATCGCTGTCGGTGGGCTTGAGCGCCGCGCTATTCCCGGAAGCCGGGATGGTGGTGAGCACCTTGCTGCTCGCCTTCGGCTCGGCGGCATTCCTGCTGCAGCGTTCGACGGAACCGCCCATTCGCCCGGCCGAGGATGGCGCGGCCGGTTCGGCGATCCGCCTGCGGCCGGTGCAGATCATCACCTTTGCGCTGATCTTTGTCGGCGCGACCTTCGCAACCACGGAAGTCACCACCGTTGCCATTACTGAAGAGCTGGGCCAGCCCGAAGCAGCCAGCCTCGTCATCGGCGTCTATGCACTGGGATCCTTCGTGCTCGGCATCATCGTCGGCGCGCTCAGTTTGCGCACGCCGCTGCAACGCCAACTCGCGATAGCTGTCGCCGTCATCGCGCTCACCACGCTGCCGCTGCTTTTTGCCGACACGGTGCCGACCCTGGCGCTAGCCGTCTTCGTCAGCGGCGTTGCCATCTCGCCGACCTTCATCACCGCCTTTGGCCTGATCGAACGCCACGTGCCGCCGGCAATGCTCACGGAAGGCGTGACCTGGGTGACCACCGGGATCGGCATCGGCATGGCGCTAGGCTCCTTCGCCGCCGGCTGGATGGTCGACACTTTTGGACCGCAGAACGGGTTCTGGGTGTCGGTGGCGGCAGGCTCAGTCGCTTTGGTCACCGTGCTCGCCGGCCAGTGTCGGCTGGCGACGCCGGACTGCGACCCGAATGAATGCGAAGCGGCGATTGCTCCGGCTGGATGATACCGATGCATCCGGCTCTGGCTGCCTATATGTCCTGCTTTTGAACGAACTTCGCCGCCGGGACTGCGTAAAGCCCCGTCGGCGCGCCATGGAGCATGATCTCCCGCTCGAAGACGAAGCCGCATTTCTCCAGCACGCGCCGCGATGCCGGATTGGCGGGACGCGCCAGTGCGATCACCCGATCGGCGCGCAAGGGGCCGAAAGCCGCGTGCAAGGTCCCCCGGACCAGTTCCGTCGCGTAGCCATGCCCCCAGGTCTCGGGATGAAGATGATAGGACAGGTTCAGCCCATCGAAATCGCTCGATAAGGTGACACCGCCGAAGCCGATCAGCCTCTCGTTGGCTTCGACCGCCCAGCGACCAAATCCGTGCCTGTCCCAATGATCGATGTCGCGAGCGAGCCTTGCAGCGCTCTGCTGCGGCGTGTCCGGCGTCGGGTCGGGGCGATGCGCCACCAGTTCGGGGCGCGAAAAAAGATCGGCCAGAAACTCCAGATCCGCCTGTTTGGGCCGGCGCAGCAGCAATCGTTCGGTCTGCTGGCTGACAGGCAATGGCGCGGCCATCGTTTTTCTCCGCCGCCTGTCGGCCGAAACGTCAGAGAATTTCCGTTTTGGCGATGTGAATGCCGAATCCTTCGAGGCCGACATAGTGGCGCTCGCGCGAGGCGATCAGGTTGATCGAGGAAATGCCGAGATCCTTGAGGATCTGCGCTCCGAGCCCGATCTCGCGCCACTCGTTCTCGCGCCGGCGCGCCTCTTCGTGATCCTCGCGGTCGCCGCTTTGTGGCCGCTTGCGCTCCTGATGGGCGACGCCGACCGAGCCTTCGCGCAGGTAGACGATGACGCCACGCTTGCGCTCGCCCATCGCCTTCATGATGTGGTCCAAGCGGTGGCTGGTGCCGAAGACGTCGGTGACGACGTCTTCCGAATGCAGCCGCACCGGCACCTCCTCGCCGTCGCGGATGTCGCCGAAGACGACCGCGACATGGTGCATGGAATCCCAGGGCAGCGTGTAGGTGAAGACCTGCGCCTTGCCGCCGGGCGTCTCGATGTCGGAGCAGGCGACGCGCTCGACCAGCGTTTCCTTGCGCTGGCGATAGGCGATGAGATCGGCGACCGAAACCTGCTTCAGCCCGTGCTGCGCGGCGAAAGCCTGCACCTCAGGTCCACGCTTGACGGTGCCGTCGTCGTTGACCAGTTCGGAGATGACGCCGATCGGCGGCAGCCCGGCGAGTTTGCACAGGTCGACCGCGGCTTCCGTATGGCCCGAGCGCATCAAGACACCGCCTTCGCGCGCGATCAGCGGGAAGATGTGGCCGGGCCGCACGAAGTCGGAGGCACCAACATTGCCATTGGCGAGGTTACGCACGGTGAGCGTGCGGTCGTCCGCCGAAATACCCGTCGTGGTGCCGTGCTTGAAGTCGACGCTGACGGTGAAAGCCGTGGTGTGGGCGGAATCATTGTCGGCCACCATGGGCGCAAGGTTTAGCCTCCTTGCGTCCTCGCGCAGCATCGGCGTGCAGACGATGCCGGAGGTGTTGCGGACGATGAAGGCCATCTTTTCCGGCGTGCAGTGGACGGCGGCAACGATCAGGTCGCCCTCGTTCTCGCGCCCATCATCGTCCATGACGACGACGATCTCGCCGCGCTCGAAAGCGCGGATCGCTTCGACGATCTTCTTCTGGTCGTATGGCATGGACGCTCGCTAGCTCGCTTGGGGAATAGGGCGGTAAGGGAGTAGGGGAACGGAAAAAGTTTGGCGTCGCCGAATGCGACGTAACATACTCTCCTGCTGCCTTACTGCCCTCCTCCCCTTCCCGTCTGTCCTCTATGGCGCAGATAATGATCCGCAATCGCGCAGGCAACCATGGCCTCGCCGATCGGCACCGCGCGGATGCCGACGCAAGGATCGTGGCGGCCCTTGGTCATGACCTCGACGTCCTTGCCATCCTTGTCGATCGATTTCCGCGGCGTCAGGATCGAGGAGGTCGGCTTGACGGCGAAGCGGGCGACGATCGCCTGGCCGGTCGAGATGCCGCCGAGGATGCCGCCGGCATTGTTGGACAAAAACACCGGCTTGCCGTCATTGCCGATCCGCATCTCGTCGGCATTCTGTTCGCCGGTGATGCGGGCGGCTTCGAAGCCGTTGCCGATCTCGACGCCCTTGACGGCGTTGATCGACATCAGGCCGGAGGCGATGTCCTGGTCGAGCTTGGCATAGATCGGCGCGCCGAGGCCCGCCGGCACACCTTCGGCGACGATCTCGATCACCGCGCCGACCGACGAGCCGGCCTTGCGAATGCCGTCGAGATAGGCGGCAAAGACCGGAACCGAGGCCGGGTCGGGGGTGAAAAACGGGTTTTCCGCATCGCCGATGAAATTCCAGTTCCAATTGGCGCGATCGATTGACTTTTCACCCATCGAGACCAGCGCGCCGCGCACCACCATGCCCGGCACCACCTTGCGTGCCAGCGCGCCGGCCGCCACTCTGGCTGCCGTCTCGCGCGCCGAGGAGCGGCCGCCGCCGCGATGGTCGCGCAACCCATATTTGATCTCATAGGTGTAATCGGCATGGCCCGGCCGGTACTGGCGCGCGATCTCGCCGTAGTCCTTGGAGCGCTGATCCACATTTTCGATCAGCATCGAGATCGGCGTGCCGGTGGTGATCATCGTCTCGCCGTCCTCGTCGAGGATGAAGCCGGAGAGGATCTTGACCTCGTCCGGCTCGCGGCGCTGGGTGACGAAGCGCGACTGGCCCGGGCGGCGCCGGTCGAGCTCGGCCTGGATGTCCTCGCGCTTGAAGCGGATCCCGGGCGGGCAGCCGTCGACAACGCAGCCAAGCGCGGCGCCATGGCTTTCACCCCAGGTGGTGACGCGGAAAAGATGGCCGAAGGTGTTGTGAGACATGGAAAAAACGCCCTGCCCGGCGCGGACCCGGTTCGCCGGTTCAAGCGTGCCTTCTATTGGCGTTTTCCACAGCGGTCAAACGGTGATCGGATGCATCAATCTGTGATCTGGAGGATTTAGTTTTGACACATTCGGTTGGTTTCTGCTCTCTTCCATCCGCCGTTGAGGATCCGCCGTTGCTCATGCCGGCGCAATGACCAAAGAGGACGACGATGCGTACCCTGATTGGCGCCGCCTGCGCCATGTTGCTCATTTCCACCGCTGCCGCGTTCGCCGGCCAGACCGAAGGCTTGATCAAGAAGGTCGACAAGGACACGCTGACGCTGACGCTGGACGACGGAAAGTCCTACAAGCTCAACGCCGAAACCGATCTCGACGCGCTGAAGCCCGGCATGGATATCGTCCTCGCCTACGACGTGACCAATGGCGAGAATGTCGTGACCGATATGCAGCTGCCGGACAGCGACTAGAATCATCTGCGCCGCGAGGTCTTGGCTGACGGCGCAGTACGTTGGTAGCAGTACGTTGGTAGAGGACACCTTTGCCAATAGTCCGAGCGCCGAACGTTTCGTCATCCTGGAGCGAAGCAAGTGGCGCAGCGACGCAAACGCAGATTCCAGGATGGCGACGTTCGAGGCCTTCGGCCTACCTCCAACACACGGCCTGAAACGCAGGCCCTACAGCCACTCCAGGGTGCGGCCCTCGAGCCGTAGCAGGCGGTCCTGCGGTACGTCGAGGCTGGCGGCTTCCTGCTTGGAAATGCCGGTGACGAAGCGGAAGAAGCAGCGCATGATCCCGCCATGGGTGACGCAGACGGTCGGCTGGCGAAGCGCGTCGAACCAGGGTTTTATCCGCTCGAGCAGCATCTCGTAGCTTTCGGCGCCCTCGCCGGGCGGCTGGAAATCCCACTTCGCGGCGCGGCGGCTTTTGGTCGAACCCGGGACACGCTTTTCGAGTTCGGCAAAGGTGAAACCCTGCCAGTCGCCGAAGCTTAGCTCCACCAAGCGCGGATCGGTGCGATAGGCGAGCGGGTCGAGACCCATCGCCGCGCGCATCAGTTCCATCGTCTCGCGCGTGCGGCGCATCGGGCTGGCGACAAAATCGAAATCCGCGGCGTTTCCGATAAGGTCCGCCAACCGTCGGCCGTTTTGCGTCGCCTGCTCGCGGCCAAGTTCGTTGATATCGGTATCCGCCTGGCCTTGCAGCCGACCCTCGGCGTTCCACTGCGTCTGGCCGTGGCGCGCGATGTAGACGAGCGGATACATCAGGTCTCCGGAGGTCGGGCCAGGGCCTGGACGAATAGACAGGCGGAGAGAACTAGTCCTTGACGGTCGAGATGTCGGGCGCGTCGACCGCCTTCATGCCGACGACATGGTAGCCGGAATCGACGTGATGGACCTCGCCGGTCACGCCGCGCGACAGGTCCGACAGGAAGTAGACGCCGGAATCGCCGACTTCTTCCTGCGTCACCGTCTGCTTGAGCGGCGCGTTGTACTCGTTCCATTTGAGGATGTAGCGGAAGTCGCCGATGCCGGAGGCGGCAAGGGTCTTGATCGGGCCGGCCGAGATGGCGTTGACGCGGATCTTCTTGGCGCCGAGGTCGACGGCGAGATAGCGCACGCTGGCCTCGAGCGCCGCCTTGGCGACGCCCATGACGTTGTAGTGAGGCATAACCTTCTCGGCGCCGTAATAGGTCAGCGTCAGCAGCGAGCCGCCTTCGCTCATCAGCGGCTCGGCGCGCTTGGCGATGGTGGTGAAGGAAAACACCGAAATATCCATGGTGCGCAGGAAATTATCGCGCGTCGTCTCGACATAACGGCCGGTCAGCTCGTCCTTGTCCGAGAAGGCGATGGCATGGACGAGGAAGTCGAGCTTGCCCCAGTGCTTGGCGATGTCGGCAAAGACTGCGTCCAGGCTTTCCGGATCGGTCACGTCGCAATGGCCGGCGACATGCGCGTTGAGTTCCGCCGCCAGCGGCTCGACGCGCTTCTTGAACGCCTCGCCCTGATAGGTCAGCGCGATTTCGGCGCCGTGATCGACGCAAGCCTTGGCGATGCCGAAAGCGATCGACCGATTGTTTGCGACGCCAAGGATGAGGCCTCGCTTACCGGCCATCAGGCCCTGTCCACCCGCCATGTGCGCAATTCTCCGCAAGAATGTCTGCTTTGTGGAGCCCTATCGCACAGGCACAGGGCCCCTTCAAGCGTCGAAAACAGACTGGCTTGAGGAGAAAACCGCTTCGATCAGCCTTTCCGCTTGCGCATCAGGGCTTCGAGATCGGCGTCTCCACCCTCCGGCAGCATCAGCCGCACATGGGCGTAGAGATCGCCATGGCCACCTACTTTTTCCGGCAGGCCCCTGCCCTTCAGGCGCAACACCTTGTCCGAGCTCGACCATGCGGGAACGTTGACCGCGAGC
Source organism: Mesorhizobium sp. WSM4898 (assembly GCF_029625845.1). NCBI lineage: Bacteria > Pseudomonadati > Pseudomonadota > Alphaproteobacteria > Hyphomicrobiales > Phyllobacteriaceae > Mesorhizobium > Mesorhizobium sp. WSM4898. The sequence continues at coordinate 341,458 of NZ_JARTVQ010000004.1, forward strand.
TTGCCGGTCGGCGTCTCGACGGCCACCTTGGCGCCGAGCACCGCGTCGGCGAGTTCGATAGGCAGGTCGACATGCAGGTCGCGGCCCTCGATGCGATAGCGCGGATGGCGGCGAATGTGGATCTTGACCAGCGCGTCGCCCGGCTGGCCGGGCCCCTGCTCGCCCTGACCCTTCAGGCGGATGGTCTGGCCCTCCTCGACATAGGTGGGAAGCTTGACCGCCATCTTGCGGCCGTCAGGGAACATCGCCGTCACCTTCTCCGCGGTGGCGGCCTCTTCGACGGTGATGTCCAGCGTGACATTGAGGTCAGGCGCCTGGACCGGCTGGCGACGGTTGCCACGGCCTGGACCGCGCCCACCCGAAAAGGCCTCGCCGAAGATCTGGCTGAAGATGTCGCTGTTGCCGTCGAAAGGATCGCCGCCCGGACGACCGGTGCGGAATTCGAAATGCGCCCCGCCGGGGCCCTGCTGACGGCGGAATCCGGCAAACGGATCGCCACCGGCCGCGCCCTCGAAGCCCTGGAATCTCGGCTTGCCGTCGGCGTCGATCTCGCCGCGATCGTAAGCTGCGCGGCGCTTCTCGTCGCCGACGATCTCATAGGCCTGGTTGGCGGCCGCAAAACGCTCTTTCGCCTTCGGATCATTCGGATTCTGGTCCGGATGATGCTGCTTGGCGAGCTTGCGGTACGCCGATTTTATTTCCTTGGCCGAGGCGTTCTTGGCAACGCCCAGCACCTCATAGGGGTCGCGCATGCTTCCTGCCTGAAAGAGAGATTGGGTCCACAGTTGCCCTCTATATGCGCTCGCATAGGAAGAAATTCCAGTGGTGCAAGATGCCAATGGAGACTGAAATTAGAGCGCCTTGAACTCCTGCATGCGCCAGCCTCCGGCGTCGGCAATGCACAGCTCGCCCTGATACATGGCGACGCCGTCGAAACTTTCCCGCGTCGCGTTGAAGCGGCGGCAGGTCAAGCCGCCATCCTTGAGTTCCACCAGCTCGGTGATCGAGCCGCGGGAGCCGGTGCCGGCATTGGCCCATGGCACCGCCTGGCCGCCGAGCTCCTGGATGTCGGCGGAAGACACCGCATTGCCGATCGTGGTCTGGTCCGAGTCGTTGTCGCTGCTTGCCGGCACGGCGGGCGCGGACGGCGCGCTGGAGGTGATGATCGAGCGGTCAACCTCCGCCTTCTCGAGGCTGAAGCCGCCGGCGCCACAGGCCGCGAGCGGAAGCGCCAATGTCAGCAACGCAGCCTTGGCGCTGGCCGAAGCAATAACGCTCCATTGCCCGCTGTCAAAAGCTTGCGCGATACGCGACAATCGGCGAACTCCTCCCGCAACGTTAAAAATTTGGAAAACTATGAACGAAAGCGAGTTAACAAGCGGTGACTTCGCCGAGGCTTTGGAGCCGTTCCGGCTGTTTGCCGAGTGGCTGGACGACGCCGTCAAGAGCGAGATCAACGACCCCAACGGCGTTGCGTTGGCAACCGTCGACGCCGACGGCATGCCGGATGTGCGGATGGTGCTGCTCAAGGGGTTCGACGAAAGGGGATTTGTCTTCTACACGAATTTCGAGAGCGCCAAGGGCCGCGAGATTCTTGGCAGCATGAAGGCGGCGATGTGCTTCCACTGGAAATCGCTGCGCCGCCAGGTGCGCGTGCGCGGGCCGGTGGAGATCGTCAGCGACGCCGAGGCTGACGCCTATTATGCGACGCGGCCGCGCGGCAGCCGCATCGGCGCCTGGGCCTCCAAACAGTCGCGGCCGCTGGAAAGCCGTTTCGCGCTGGAGAAGGCGGTGGCCGAATACACGGCGCGCTATGCGATCGGCGAAATCCCCCGGCCGAAACACTGGTCGGGCTTCCGCATCCTGCCGCAGACGATCGAGTTCTGGCACGACCGCCCGTTCCGGCTGCATGACCGCATCGTGTTCTCGAGAAACGACGCCGGCGGCTGGGACAAGACGCGGCTCTACCCCTGAGGTCGCCGAGAGCGGAGATTTTCAGCCTTTCTTGCGGGTCATGAAGGCGGTCAACGCCGCGCGCGCCTCGTCGGACTTCAGCCGCTCGCGGAAATGCTCGCTCTCGACCTTGATGCGGGCGACGATTTCCTTGCGCGGCTCACGCATCAGATCGCGGGCAATCTTAAGCGCCTGCGGCGGCTTGGCGGCGATCTCGGCCGCCGCAGCCAGCACCGCGCCTTCCAGCTCGTCTTCCGCGACCACATCGTAGATCAGGCCGGCGGCCTTGGCGCGCTCAGCCGAAAAACCTTCGCCGAGACCGAGCAGCGCGAAGGCGCCCTGGCGGCCGAGGACCTGCGGCGCGAGCAGGCTCGAGCCGGCCTCCGGCACGAGGCCGAGGTCGACGAAGGGCGTGCGGAAGAGCGTTCGCGGCGTGGCGAAGGTCAGGTCGCAATGCAGATTGAGCGTGGTGCCGATGCCCACCGCTATGCCATCGACACCCGAGACCATCGGCTTCTCCGCCTTGGCCAGCGCCATCAGGAAATCCCACACCTCATTCCCCCCCTCGCCGCCGGTGGCGATCACCAGGAAGTCCGCAAGGTCGTTGCCGGAAGAAAAGGCACCGGGCACCCCGAGAAAGACATGGACGCGAACGGTCGGGTCGGCATCCCCTTCAGAAAGGGCGGCCGACATTTTCGCATACATGGCACGCGTCAGCGCGTTCTTCTTGTCCGGCCGATTCATACGGATGATCTGCACGGCGCCCCAGCGCTCGATGAGGATATGGTCGGTCACGGTCGGTTCCTTCGGCTGACTGGCTGTTCAGGCGATCAGCGCCTTGCCGGCGGCGGCGAGGCTTTCGGCGCCGTCGATGACGCGCTCCTTGAGCGCGCGCGTCTCGCCTAGGAGATTCTCGGCAAAGAATCGGCAAAGCGCGACGCGGCCGCGGTCGGCTAGGCCGCCTTGCGCCAAATAAGCGCCGCCGGCGGCGAGCGAGATTAGGCGCAGATAGGGCGTGGCGCCGGCCATCGCGGCATCGGCCTTGCCGTCGGCCAACAGCCTTTGCAAGAAGCGCGTTGCCTCGTCGAGATCGGCAAGCGCGCGATCGAGATTGTCGGCGGTGCGGCCAAAACCTTCGATGTTGGAGGTGCGCACCGCATCGGCCATCGCTTTCAATTCGCCGATATAGCGATGCACGTGCGCGCCGCCGCCGAGCGGCAGTTTTCGCGAGACGAGGTCGATCGCCTGGATGCCGTTGGTGCCTTCATAGATCGGCGCGATGCGGGCGTCGCGATAGAGCGCCGCCGCGCCCGTCTCCTCGATGAAGCCCATGCCGCCATGCACCTGGATCCCCAGCGAAGCGACCTCGACGCCGACATCGGTCGAAAAGGCTTTTGCCAGCGGCGTCAAGAGATTGGCGCGGTCGCGCCAGTTGGCGGCGGCCTCGCCCTCGGCGACACGGGCACGGTCGATGGCGTGCGCACAGGTATAGGCGATAGCACGCGCGATCTGCGTCAGCGCCTGCATGGTGAGAAGATTGCGCTGCACGTCCGGGTGACGGACGATCGGCGCCATGCCGGACCCTGAATAATCAGATGCCTTGCCCTGCCGGCGCTCATTGGCATAGGCGATCGCCTTCTGCGTGGCGGTTTCGGCCACCGCAACGCCCTGCATGCCCACCGCGAGACGAGCGTTGTTCATCATCGTGAACATGCAGGCCAACCCTTTGTTCTCCTCGCCGACCAGCCAGCCGATGGCGCCGGGCCTCATGCCCTCAAAACCGTCGCCATAGATCATGGTGCAGGTCGGCGATGCATGGATGCCGAGCTTGTGCTCGAGGCCGGAACAGAAGACGTCGTTGCGGGCGCCGAGCGAGCCATCGTCATCGACCAGGAACTTCGGCACCAGGAAGAGCGAGATGCCGCGCGTGCCGGCGGGCGCGTCGGGCAGCCTCGCCAGCACCAGATGCACGATGTTGTCGGTGAAATCGTGCTCGCCATAGGTGATGAATATCTTCTGGCCGAAGATGCGGTAGGTTCCGTCGGCGGCAGGCTCGGCACGCGTGCGCAAAGCGGCGAGGTCCGAGCCCGCCTGCGACTCGGTCAGGTTCATCGTGCCCATCCACTCGCCCGAGACGAGCTTCGCCAGGTATTTGGCCTTGAGCGCCTCGGAGGCGTGCTTGTCGAGTGCCTCGACCGCGCCCATGGTGAGCGTCGGGCCGATGCCGAAGGCCATCGCGGCGGAGTTCCACATCTCGAGCGCGGCGACGGCTAGCATGGTCGGCAAGCCCTGGCCGCCATATTCGGCCGGCCCGGACAGCGCGTTCCAGCCGCCTTCGATCCAGCGCCGGTAAAGCTCCTTCCAGCCGGGCGGTGTGGTGACAGAAGCGCCCTTCAACACCGCGCCATGCTCGTCGCCGATCTTGTAGAGCGGCGCAACCTCCTCGCTGGCGAAGCGCCCGGCCTCGGCCAGGATCGCGTCGACCAGGTCCTCGCCGAGGTCGCCGAAGGTGCCGTCGTCCAGCGCCGGCTTCAGGCCGGCTACCTGCTTCAGCGTGAAGGCGATGTCCTCGACCGGTGCGCGAAACATGTTTGCTGCTTCTCCTCCAGTGCGGCCAACCGTAGTCGCGTAGCCGAAGCGAGGCCATTCATTCTTGGGGTTGGCCTGCGTCCTTCTTTTTACGTAAACGTCAAACACGCGGATTTTGCAAGCGTTGACTCCGTCATCCACGGCCGGAGAGGTTCAGTCGCTGTTCCGGCGCTGAACACCTCGCGGTTTGACAGCACTTCCTTAACCATAGCGGTTCAGGATCGTCGTCTGGTCAGTGGGGACACCCTGATTTGAAAAAGCCGGCGCGCCCTCTTCGCCGCCTGGCGCTTCTCGCGGCTGCGGTTGCGCTGGGCACGGCGGCAAAGGCCTCGGATTTCTCCGAGCCGTGGAAGAATGCCGACCGCGCGCTGGTGATCGACGCCTACGAATATAACTCCATCGATTGGGCTGAGCTTGCCACCGACAAGCGCATTGTCGGCTTCATCAACAAGGCGTCCGACGGGCTGCCGCCGCCCTATTTCTGCTTCGGCGACGAGACAGAGGTGAAGCTCTGCAAGGCGCTGTGGAAGCGCCATGCGGTGACGCGCGAGCTTTTCCAGACACGCAAGGTGGTGGCGAAGGCGCTCGGCCTGAAATGGGGCGCCTATCACCTCGCCCGCCCCGGCAATCCGGTCGAGCAAGCCAACAATTTCATCGATTTCGCCGAGCCGGCGCCGGACGATCTCATTGCCCTCGACATCGAGGGCATCGACCCCACGCAATGGATGTCGCTCGAGGATGCGGAAGAATTCGTGCGCCAGGTGCATCGCCGCCTCGGCCGCTTCCCGGTGCTCTACTCGAACGGCAAGACCGCCCAGTACATCGCCGACAACCGTTACACCTACCGGCTGTTGTCGCGGTTGCCGCTCTGGTATGCGCGCTACAAGCCGGACATCGACGTGCATTTCCCGATTGGCAACTGGCAGGGTTACGCGCTCTGGCAGTTCGCGGCAAAGGCGAATTGCGGCCGCTTCAGCTGCCCCTATCGCGTGCCGGGCACGCCCAACGACATCGACGTCAGCGTCGCGCCGATGAAAGCCGATGCGTTGCGCCAGCAATGGGCCTTTGGCGGCCTGATCGACGTGCCGGCGGATTACCTCGCCTCGATCCCGGTGCCGATCCCGCGCGAAGCGGGCCTCGCCGGCAAGGTCACCATCACCTATGCCGATGTGGCGACGCCGCCGACCATCGAGGAAATGGTCGCGGTGCTCGGCGCGCGCTGGGAGAAATTCCGCGACGGATTCCGCATGCCGGTGGTCAAGACCGTGCCGCAGCGCCCGAGCTTCGGCATCGTGCAATATGTCGCCTGGAAACGGGCCGGACAGCGCACGCCCGAACAGCTCGACGCCGCCTTCGCGGCCGCCGATCCGGTCAGCACTGCATCGACGACGCTCGACCACCGCAGGCAGTAGTCAACGGCAGCGTCAACGATGATTGCCCAGGCTGGCATACATGCCGGTGGTGCGGAACTGTGTGGGCGTGATGCCGTAGCAGCGGCGAAACACCTTGGAAAAGTAGTTCGGGTCGTCGAAACCGCACAGAACAGCGACTTCCTTTACCGGCAGGAAATCGGCCTTGGTCAGCAACTTGGCGGCGCGCTGCAGCCGCTGCTGCAGGACGAATTCGGCCGGCGGCAATCCTTCGCTCTCGGCGAAGCAGCGCGAGAAATGGGCGCGGCTGAGGCCGCTGATTTCGACCAGCTCCGCCACCGGCAGCGGCTTGTCGAGATTGGCGTTGATGTGATCGATGACCGGCTGCATGGCGCTCTGCTTCTCGGCGAAGGCGTGCGAGCCGAAGACATCGTCGTAAAGCGCCATCGCCGCCTCATAGGCGATCGCCGAGGCCGCGCCCGGCGAGGCGGCGCCCTTGATCAGGCGCAGGCTGCAATCGGCAAGGTGATCGATGGTCGCCGGCTGCAGCCGGAACACGGGACCTGAGACGCTGAGGATCGACTTGTGGACGCGGAGCGCCTCCTCGCCGTTCATCGATATCCAGAAATATTCCCAGCGGTCGCCCTTGGCCAGCCAGTAGCGATGGTTGTGCGGCACCAGCACCAACAGCGTATCGTTCGCCTGCAGGCGGTAATTGCGGCTTTCATAGCGCAATTGTCCGGTGCCGCTGATCGTATGCTGGAGCACGGTAAACGGGATCTGGCCGCGCTTTCGCCCGTCCCAGTCGTAAGTCTCGTCCTCGCGCACCTCGTAGCCGGTGCTGGTCGGCATGGCGTGCAGGCGCTGGCGCCCGCGCGGCAGCGAGATCGTGCGCATTAGCTTTCCATTGGCGATCAGATCCTGCAGCACAAAATTACCCTCGAAAGCATAATCCTTCTCTGGCCGCGCCGGCGAATAAGCGCATAATCCGGCTCACTCAAGAACGGGAAAGACCCGCGGTCGAGGAGCGGGCGGGAGGAGAAAGAGCTGGATTTCCGGCTCCACATGGCGAGCGCGCCTGCCGGCGCGCGGCCATATCCTCCCTTGCTGCTCCTTGCCTAACATTCGATTGGATCGAGGTGAAGGTGATGAGCTTCAAAATCGCTATTATTGGCGCCGGCAGCGTCGGCTTCACCAAGAAGCTGTTCACCGACATTCTCTGCGTGCCCGAATTCAAGGACATCGAATTCGCGCTGACCGACATCAGCGAGCACAATCTCGGGATGATCCAGGCGATCCTCGATCGGATCGTGGAAGCAAACGGGCTGCCGACCAAAGTGACGGCGACGACCGACCGCCGCAAGGCGCTGGAAGGCGCGCGCTACATCATCAGCTGCGTGCGCGTCGGCGGTCTCGAAGCCTATGCCGACGACATCCGCATCCCGCTGAAATACGGCATCGACCAATGCGTCGGCGACACGATCTGCGCCGGCGGCATCCTCTACGGCCAGCGCAACATCCCGGTGATCCTCGACTTCTGCAAGGACATCCGCGAGGTCGCCGAGACCGACGCCAAGTTCCTGAACTACGCCAACCCGATGGCGATGAACACCTGGGCCGCGATCGAATACGGCAAGATCGACACGGTCGGGCTCTGCCACGGCGTGCAGCACGGCGCCGAACAGATCGCCGAGGTGCTCGGCGCGAAGTCGCCCAGGGAGCTCGACTATGTCTGCTCCGGCATCAACCACCAGACCTGGTTCATCGAGCTCAGGCTGAACGGCCGCGCGATCGGCAAGGACGAGCTGGTCGCCGCCTTCGAAGCGCATCCGGTCTATTCGAAGCAGGAGAAGCTGCGCATCGACGTGCTGAAGCGCTTCGGCGTGTATTCGACCGAAAGCAACGGGCATCTGTCCGAATACCTGCCCTGGTACCGCAAGCGCCCCGACGAGATCACACGCTGGATCGACATGTCGGACTGGATCCATGGCGAGACCGGCGGCTATCTGCGCTACTCGACCGAGACCCGCAAATGGTTCGAAACCGAGTATCCGCAGTTCCTCGAAGCGGCGTCGAAGCCGATCGACCCGGCGAGGCGCTCCAACGAGCATGCCAGCCACATTCTCGAGGCGCTGGAAACAAACCGCGTCTACCGTGGCCATTTCAACGTCAAGAACAACGGAGTGATCACCAACCTGCCGCAGGACGCCATCATCGAGTCGCCCGGCTTCGTCGATCGCTTCGGCATCAACATGGCCGCCGGCATCACACTGCCCGAGGCATGCGCCGCCACCTGCATGTCCTCGATCAACGTCCAGCGCATGTCGGTGCATGCCGCGATCGCCGGCGACATCGATCTCTTGAAGCTCGCCATGCTGCACGATCCGCTGGTCGGCGCGGTGTCGACGCCGGAGGAGGTCTGGCAGATGGTGGACGAGATGGTCGTCGCCCAGGCCGCCTGGCTGCCGCAATATGCCGACGCCGTGCCGGCGGCAAAGGAGCGGCTTGCGAAGTCGAAGGTCAAGACCCGCGAATGGGCGGGCGCGGCGCGGCGCAACGTCCGCTCGATCGATGAACTGCGCGCCGAAAAGGCGGCACTGAAACAGGCCGGCTGAGATTTCGGGCAGGCGGACCTGCAGGAGGCAGGTCAGCCGAAACGGTCCCCAAAATAAAGATCAAGCGGCGGGCAAGCAGCAGACGTTCAAAACATTTGGGAGGAGACAATGAGGAACTTACACAGAATTGGCATTGCCGCCGGACTGGCGCTCGGCGTTTCTATTCCGGCGCTCACCGCTTTCGCTTCGGAACCGACGATCCCGCCGGAGCCGGCGACATTCCCGGCCGAGGGCAAGATCCATTATGTGGCGCGCGACTCCATCCTGGAGTTCAAGGCGCTGCCCGATTACCACGAGCCGGACTGGGTGACGCAGAAATACGTCAAGACCGGCAAGCTGCCGCCGCTCAAGGACAGGCTGCCCAAGGAACCGCTGGTCTTCAAGACCGCCAACATGCCGGACGGCATCGGCGTCTATGGTGACACGATGCGCCATGTCATCGGCGGCAGGCCGGAAGGCTGGAACTACGCTGCCGGCCAGACGCAAGGCTGGGGCGGCATCGACATCGCGCTTTCCGAATGCCTGACACGCACCGCGCCGCTGTTCCAGGTCGACGCCAGGGACACCGAGCCGCTGCCGAACCTCGCCAAGAGCTGGGAATGGTCGAAAGACGGCCACAAGCTGACCATGCATCTCGTCGAAGGCGCCAAATGGTCGGACGGCGCGCCCTTCAACGCCGACGACGTCATGTTCTACTGGGACGACGAGGTCGTCGACCCCAACGTGTCGCCGCTCAACGGGGCGACGCCCGAAACCTTCGGCGTCGGCACGACGCTCAAGAAGATCGACGACTACACCGTCGAATGGACGTTCAAGGAAGCGTTTCCGAGGCAATATCTCTATGCGATGGCCTACGGCACCTTCTGCCCCGGCCCGGCGCACATTTTGAAGCCGCAGCATCCGAAATATTCGAAGAACACCTACGACCAGTTCAAGAACGCCTTCCCGCCGGAATACATGAACATGCCGGTGATGGGCGCCTGGGTGCCGGTCGAATACCGCCCGGACGACATCATCGTCATGCGGCGCAATCCTTACTACTGGAAGGTCGACGAGAAGGGGAACCAACTGCCTTATCTCAACGAGCTGCAATACAAGCTCTCGACCTGGGCAGATCGCGACGTCCAGGCCGTCGCAGGCTCGGGCGACTTCTCCAATCTCGAGCAGCCCGAGAACTTCGTCGCCTCGCTGAAGCGCGCGGCTGACAAGAACGCGCCGGCACGGCTTGCCTTCGGTCCGCGGCTCATCGGCTACAATCTGCGTATGAATTTTTCCGCCAATGGCTGGGGCAACCCGGACGAGCGAGGCCAAGCGATCCGCGAATTGAACCGCAACGAGGATTTCCGCAAGGCCGTGACCATGGCGATCGACCGCAAGGCGCTCGGCGACTCGCTGGTCAAGGGACCGTTCACCGCCATCTATCCCGGCGGCTTCTCCTCCGGCACCAGCTTCTATGACCGCAAGTCGACGGTTTATTACCCGTTCGATCTCCAAGGGGCCAAGGCCGAGCTCGCCAAGGCCGGTCTCAAGGATACCGACGGCGACGGCTTCGTGAACTTCCCGGCGGGCACCGCCGGCGGCAAGAATGTCGAGATCGTGATGCTGGTCAACAATGACTACACCACCGACAAGAGCCTTGCCGAGGGCGTCGTGGCGCAGATGGAGAAGCTTGGGCTGAGGGTCGTGCTCAACGGGGTCAACGGCACGCAGCGCGACGCGATCCAGTATTCCGGCCGCTTCGACTGGCTGATCCGGCGCAATGACCAGGAGCTCACCTCCGTTGTGCAGAACACGGAGCAACTCGCTCCGGTCGGTCCCAAGACCAGTTGGAACCATCGCGCGCCTGAAAGCGGCGAAGTCGATCTGATGCCGTTCGAGAAGGACCTCGTCGACATCGTGAACAAGTTCGTCACGACGCAGGACAACGACCAGCGCGCCGACCTGATGAAGAAGTTCCAGAAGATCTCGACCGAGCACGTCTATAATGTCGGGCTGACGGAATATCCCGGCGCGCTGATCGTCAACAAGCGCTTCTCCAACATCCCGCAGGGAACGCCGATCTTCATGTTCAACTGGGCCGAGGATTCGATCATCCGCGAACGCGTCTTCGTCGCAGCTGACAAACAGGCGAAATATGAGCTCTTCCCCGACGAGCTTCCCGGCAAGCCCGGAGACAAGGGGCCGATGAACTAGTTAACCTCCCTGACGAAGAGAACTCCGGTCGCGCCAGCTGGCGCGGCCGGACAAAGCCAAATCTCCGGTGCCCCCAAGGCGCGACCGGCCAGCAAAGGAAGCCGACCATCCATGTTGCGATTCCTGCTCATGCGCATAGCGTCGGCGCTTCCCGTGCTCGCCATCTTGAGCCTGGTCACCTTCGCCATCATCCAGGCGCCGCCGGGCGACTATGCCGACTACATCAAATCGCAGCTCATCAATCAGGGCGGCGCCTCCTATGCCGAGGCGGATGCACAGGCCCAGGCCTACCGGAAAGAACACGGCCTCGATAAGCCGCTGCCCGTTCAGTATCTCAACTGGATCGGCGGCATCGTCACCCGCGGCGATTTCGGCTACAGCCTGTATTACAACAGGCCGGTGGCGGACGTGGTCGGCGAGCGCCTGCCGCGCACGCTGCTCCTGGCGCTGGTCTGCCACCTGCTCGCCTCGGTGCTGGGCATAAGCTTCGGCATTTGGGCGGCGACCCGCCAGTATTCCTGGATCGACTCGACGCTCTCGGCCATCTCCTTCCTCGGCATGACGGTGCCGCGCTTCCTGATGGCGCTGATCATCGTCTACCTGCTGGTCTTCCAGTTCAACGTGTCGGAGATCGGCAGCTTCTTCTCGCCGCGATATGGCGGCGCGCCATGGTCGTGGGCAAAATTCCTCGACCTGGTCAAGCATGTCTGGCCGGTGGTGGCGATCGCGACCTTCGGCGGGCTCGCCTACAATATGCGCGTCATGCGCGGCAACCTGCTCGACACGCTCAACGCGCAATATGTCGAGACGGCCAAAGCCAAGGGCCTGACCGGTGGCGCCGTGGTGATGCGCCATGCCGTGCCCAATGCGCTGCATCCATTGGTCATGTATCAAGGCGTGGTGCTGCCCTACATGCTGACCGGCGAGATCGAGACGGCGATCATTTTCGCGCTGCCGACCGTCGGGCCGGCGATCGTGGGCTCGATGGCGGTGGGCGACGTCTATGTGACGGCAACCTTCATGATGGTTCTGTCGGCGACGCTGATCGTCGGCAACATCATCGCCGACATGCTGCTGGTCCTGCTCGACCCCCGCGTGCGCCAGTTCGGGGAGCACTAGATGCTGGCCCGCGATCCCTCACCCCCGCCACCCGCCGAAGGAGCCGCGATTCCGGCCGCGCATGGCAACGAGAGCTACATCGCGCTTGTCTGGCGCCGGCTGAAGCGCTCCTGGACCGGCATGGCCGGGCTATGCCTGGTCGTGCTGCTGCTTCTCATGACCCTGTTCGCGGAATTCCTCGCGCCTCTCGACCCGAAAGCGACCGATATCGCCTTCGCGCCGCCGCAGATGGCTAGCTTTCACGACAAGGACGGCAACTTCGTCGCGCGGCCAAGGATTTACGCGCTGGCCGAATCGACCGACCTCGACCCGGTGACCTTCCAGCCGATCGTCGGCCCCGATTACGATCATCCACGACTGCTCGGCTTCTTCGTCGAGGGCGCGCCCTACAAACTCTTCGGCCTCATCCCGGCGAACCGGCATTTCTTCGGCTCGATGGACGGCCAGCCGGTGCATTTCCTCGGCACCGACAAGTTCGGCCGCGATGTGCTGTCGCGCGCCATCTACGGCTCGCGCGTCTCACTGATGATCGCGCTGACGGTGGTCTTCATCATCACCCTGATCGGCACCAGCGTCGGCATGGTGTCCGGCTATTTCGGCGGCCGGTTCGATGTCTGGATGCAGCGCTTCGTCGAACTGGTGCTCGCCTTCCCGCAACTGCCGCTTTACCTGGCGCTGACGACGCTGATCCCGGTCACCGCGCCGACCAATGTCTTTCTCGCCTTCGTCATCATCGTCATGTCGGCGCTTGGCTGGGCGCAGATGTCGCGCGAGGTACGCGGCAAGACGCTGGCGCTGGCGCGCATCGACTATGTGCGCGCGGCCATGGCGGTGGGCGCCACCGATCGGCGGATCATCATCCAGCACATCTTTCCCAATGTGATGAGCCATGTGATCGTCGCCGTGACGCTGGCGATCCCAACGGTGGTGCTTCTGGAATCCTTCCTCGGCTTCCTCGGCTTCGCGGTGAAGCCGCCGCTGATCTCGTGGGGCCTGATGCTGCAGGACACCGCGACCTATTCGGTCATCGGCACCTATCCGTGGATTCTGTCGCCGGTCGGCTTCGTGCTGATCACGGTCTTTGCCTTCAACGCGTTGGGCGACGGCCTGCGCGATGCCGTCGATCCCTATTGAGGTGGCAGGAATGACGACGATCGCGCTTGCCGAATCCTTCGCTCCCGCCGTCCGGCTCGACCATGACGGACGCCAGGACCAGCCGGTCATCGACGCCCGCAACATCGAAGTCGCCTTCAAGGTCGAGCACGGCATCGTCGAGGCGGTTAAGGACGTCTCGTTCCAGCTCTATCGCGGCGAGACGATCGCGATCGTCGGCGAATCCGGTTCCGGCAAATCGGTGACGGCGCGCACCGTCATGGGGCTCTTGTCGCGGCGGGCAACGGTATCGCCGAGGTCAAGCGTCGACTATCTCGGACAGAACATCCTGAAATTCGCCGAGAGCGCCCGGCGCAAGCTGCGCGGCAACCGCATCTCGATGATCTTCCAGGAGCCAATGAGCTCGCTCAACCCGATCTATTCGGTCGGCAGCCAGATCGTCGAAGCGATCAGGGTGCACCGCAAGGTGAGCCGCAAAGAGGCCTGGGCGCGAGCGCTCGAGCTTTTGCGGCATGTCCAGATTCCCGAACCCGAAGCACGCCTCAAGCAGTATCCGCACCAGCTCTCCGGTGGCCAGCGGCAGCGCGTCATGATCGCCATGGCCTTGGCCAACGAGCCCGATGTGCTGATCGCCGACGAGCCGACCACCGCGCTCGACGTCACCGTCCAGGCGCAGATCCTCAACCTGATCCGCAATCTGCAGAAAGAAATGCGGATGGCGGTGGTTCTGATCACGCACGATCTTACCGTCGTGCGCAAATTCTCCGACTATGTCTATGTCATGCAGCATGGCGAAATGCGCGAGCATAACGTCACCGAGCGGCTCTTCGCCGATCCGCAGCATCCCTACACAAAGCGGCTGCTCGCATCCGAACCACACGGCCGGCCGAAGCCGCTGCCCGAAAAGTCCAGCACGATCCTCGAGGCGAACGGCGTGCGCGTCTGTTTCACGCTGCGGCACGGTACGTTCCTGAAGCCGGACTGGCGCGAGTTGGTTGCGGTCGACGATCTCGACCTCAAACTTTGCCGTCACGAGACGCTGGCCCTGGTCGGCGAATCCGGTTCCGGCAAGACCACTTTCGGCCAGGCGCTGCTTCGGCTGCTCGACGCCAGGCGCGGCGAGATCCGCTTCGATGGCCAGCCGATCCAGGATCTCACGCGCGTCGAGATGCGGCCGCTGCGCTCGCGCATGCAGATCGTCTTCCAGGATCCGTTCTCCTCGCTCAACCCGCGCATGACGATCGGCCAGATCATCGAGGAAGGCCTGGTCGTGAACAGGATCGGGGCCACACGGCGCGAGCGGATCGAGCGGGTGCGTGAGGCGCTGGTCAGCGCCGGCATGCCCGGCGATATCCTGTCGCGGTTTCCGCACGAATTTTCGGGCGGCCAGCGGCAGCGCATCGCGATCGCGCGGGCCATCGCACTGGAGCCGGAATTCATCCTGCTCGACGAGCCGACATCGGCGCTCGATCTTTCCGTCCAGGCGCAGATCATCGACCTGCTGCGCAAGCTGCAGGACGAGCGCGGCTTGAGCTATCTCTTCATCTCGCACGACCTCAAGGTGGTGCGGGCGCTCTGCCACCGCGTGATCGTCATGCAGCACGGCAAGATCGTCGAACAGGGGCCCGTAGACGAGGTCCTCACCAGTCCCAAGACCGCCTACACCGAACGGCTCGTCCGGGCCGCTTTCGACGTGGCGTGACCATATTCCGGAGGCTCACAGTGGCAAGAAATCCCAGGATCACCTTCATCGGCGCCGGCTCGACGGTGTTCATGAAGAACATTGTCGGCGACGTGCTGCAGCGCCCGGCGCTGTCGGGCGCGACGATCGCTTTGATGGACATCAACCCGCAGCGGCTGGAAGAGAGCGCCATCGTCGTCAACAAGCTGATCGCGACCCTCGGCGTGAAGGCGAAGGCCGAGACCTATTCCGACCAACGCAAGGCGCTGTCCGGTGCCGATTTCGTCGTCGTCGCCTTCCAGATCGGCGGTTACGAGCCCTGCACCGTCACCGACTTCGAGGTGCCGAAGAGATATGGCCTGCGCCAGACGATCGCCGACACGCTGGGCGTCGGCGGCATCATGCGGGGCCTGAGGACGGTGCCGCATCTGTGGAGGATCTGCGAGGACATGCTCGCCGTCTGCCCCGACGCGATCATGCTGCAATACGTCAACCCAATGGCGATCAACACCTGGGCGATCGCCGCGAAATTCCCCCAGATCAAACAGGTTGGGCTCTGCCATTCGGTGCAGGGCACGGCGATGGAGCTGGCGCACGACCTCGACCTTGCCTATGAGGAGATCCGCTACCGCGCAGCTGGCATCAACCACATGGCGTTTTACCTCAAGTTCGAGCATCGCCAGCCGGACGGCTCCTACCGCGACCTCTATCCCGACCTTGTCCGCGCCTATCGCGAAGGCCGCGCGCCGAAGCCCGGCTGGAACCCGCGCTGCCCCAACAAGGTGCGCTACGAGATGCTGACCCGGCTCGGCTATTTCGTCACCGAAAGCTCGGAGCATTTCGCCGAATACACGCCCTATTTCATCAAGGAAGGTCGCCCCGACCTGATCGAGAAATACGGCATCCCGCTTGACGAATATCCGAAGCGGTGCATCGAGCAGATCGAACGCTGGAAGGGTCAGGCGGAGGCCTACCGCTCGGCCGACCGGATCGAGGTCGAGCAGTCAAAGGAATATGCCTCCTCGATCATGAACTCGGTGTGGACCGGCGAGCCGTCGGTCATCTACGGCAATATCCGCAACAATGGCTGCATCACCTCGCTGCCTTTAGACTGCGCGGCGGAAGTGCCGTGCCTGGTCGATGCTTCCGGCATCCAGCCGACCTATACCGGCGAGCTGCCGCCGCAGCTGACGGCGCTGATCCGCACCAACATCAATGTTCAGGAATTGACGGTGCGGGCGCTGATGAGCGAGAGCCGCGAGCACATCTACCACGCGGCGATGATGGACCCGCACACGGCGGCCGAGCTCGATCTCGATCAGATCTGGTCGCTGGTCGACGACCTGCTTGCAGCGCATGGGGACTGGTTGCCGGCCTGGGCGCGACCAGGCAAGAGCAAGGCTGCCTGATTAGAGCAATTTCAGGAAAAATGAAAGCGGTTCTCCGTCCGAAATTGCGTCAAAACAAATAGACGGGAGATTTCGCCGTTTCCGTGAAACGGTGAAATGTCCTATTTGCCGGTCTGCTCGCGCTCGACGGCGCGCCAGCCGATGTCGCGGCGGAAGAAACCCTGCGGCCAGTCGATATGATCGATCGCCCCGTAGGCCTTTTTTTGTGCCTCCCCGACGGTTGCGCCGGTTGCGGTGACGTTGAGCACGCGGCCGCCATTGGCGACGAGCGCGCCGCCATTGATGGCGGTGCCCGCGTGGAAGATTTCGGCGCCGTCGCTGGCGGCCTCGTCGAGACCACGGATCACCGAGCCCTTTTCCGGCGTGCCGGGATAGCCCCTCGCCGCCATCACCACGGTCAGTGCCGCCTCGTCGCTCCAGCGCGCCGACATATGCGCGAGCTGGCCGTCGACGGCGGCGTTGAGCAGGACGAGCAGGTCGTCCTTCAGCCGCATCATCAGCACCTGGCATTCGGGATCGCCGAAGCGGGTGTTGTACTCGATCAGCTTGGGGCCTTGGTCGGTGATCATCAAACCGGCGAAGAGGATGCCGGCGAAAGGCGCGCCGAGATTGGCCATGCCGCGCATCGTCGGCTCGATGATCTCGCGCATGGTGCGCTCGGTCATCTCGGGCGTCATCACCGGCGCCGGCGAATAGGCGCCCATGCCGCCGGTGTTCGGACCGGTATCGCCGTCGCCGACGCGCTTATGGTCCTGCGCGGTGCCGAAGGGCAGCGCGGTGGCGCCGTCGCAGAGGCAGAAGAAGCTTGCCTCCTCGCCGGTCAGATATTCCTCGACGACCACCTCGGCGCCGGCGGAGCCAAAAGCGCCGTCGAAACAGGCCTCGAGCGCGGCAAGCGCCTCCTCCAGCTTCATGGCGATGGTGACGCCCTTGCCGGCGGCAAGGCCGTCAGCCTTGATGACGATCGGCGCGCCCATCTTTTCGACATAGGCCTTGGCCGCGGCGAGATCGCCGAAGCGGCCGTAGGCTGCGGTCGGAATGTTGAACTTGGCGCAAAGATCCTTGGTAAAGCCCTTCGAGCCTTCGAGCCGCGCCGCCGCCTTGGAGGGGCCGAAGACGCGGATGCCCCAGGCGCGCAAATCATCGGCAATGCCGGCCACCAGCGGCCCTTCCGGACCGACCACGACGAGGTCGATCTTCTTCTCCTGGCAGAAGGCGGCCACAGTGGAGTGGTCGGCGATGTCCAGCTTGACCAGTTCGGCGAAACGGCCGATGCCGGGATTGCCGGGCGAAGCATGGAGCTTCGTCAGCAGCGGCGACGCGGCGATCTTCCAGGCAAGCGCATGTTCGCGGCCGCCGGAGCCGAGAAGAAGAACGTTCATGGCCACCTCTTGCTGATCGTCTCCCCGAACCCGCTATTGGTCCAAGGGCGACGGGTCAAGGCATCTTGGCGTTTCGGGGGGCGATTGCACACGGGAAGATTGCCCACATCAAGACGCAATGAGGCAATTTGCCGGTGGGAAACCGATCCCGCCCGGCCCAATCCGAAGTCGACTCAGCTCCGGAAAACGACAGGGAACCAGTCCTCGCGCAACTTCTGGCCGGGCTTGATGTGCTTCCCATGCAGCGCATTGTTCTCGCCCACGACGCGCGCCTGCGCCTATCGAAGGCGGCACTCGCCTTCATCGAGACAGCGAAAGCATGGTTCGCCAGTCACGATGTTTTCACTGCCTGAGCGACAACGCGGCTGCTTGACGGCGCCCATCGCTGCTGCCACTCCAGCACGATGGAAACCATCCAGTCGAAAGCAGCCCAGGGCCGCGTCGCGGACGCGCCGAGCGGCCATTGGGTTTACCGGGTGCTGCCGCGCTGGCTGTGGCCCTATGCGCAGCTTGCGCGCTGGGACCGGCCGATCGGCTGGCAGCTGCTCTTGTGGCCCTGCTGGTGGTCGGCGGCTCTTGCGGCCAGCGCCTATCCGCGGCCGACGGATCCGCTGCTGACGCTGTTGCCCGCGCCCTGGTACCTGTTCCTGTTTTTCATCGGCGCCGTCGCCATGCGTGGCGCTGGCTGCACCTACAACGACATCGTCGACGAAGACATCGACAACCAGGTCGAGCGCACCCGCTCGCGGCCGCTGCCGGCCGGCAAGGTGAAGCGCCGCCAGGCCTGGGCGTTTCTGATCATCCAGGCGCTGGTTGGGCTCGCAGTGCTTTTGCAGTTCAATAGCTTCGCCATTCCGCTCGGCATCGCCTCGCTGGCCATTGTCGCGATCTACCCGTTCATGAAGCGCATCACCAATTGGCCGCAATTCGTGCTCGGGCTCGCCTTCTCCTGGGGCGCGCTGATGGGCTGGGCGGTCGAGTTCGGCGATCTCGATGGCCCCGCCATCATGCTCTATCTCGGCTCGATCCTGTGGGTGATCGGCTACGACACGATCTACGCGCATCAGGACAAGGAAGACGACGCCATCGTCGGCGTGCGCTCGACGGCACGCCTGTTCGGCGACAACACCAAGACCTGGCTCACCGGGCTCTATGGCGGCACGCTTGCCTGCTTCGCCATCGCCTTTGCCTCGGCTCAAGTGCCGATGCCGGCGCTGGCCGGGCTGATTGCCGCCGGCGCGCATATGGCGCGCCAGATCATCCGGCTCGACATCAACGATCCCGATCAGTGCCTGAAGCTGTTCAAGTCGAACAACCAGGTCGGCTGGCTGATTTTTCTGGGGCTGATCGGCGGGGCGTTTTGGGTGGTGCTGAAGCCGCTGGTGTAGCGCCTCTCCTTCTCCCTTGTCGTGGGAGGGTGGATCGGCGCGCAGTGCCGAGACGGTTGAGGGTGTTTCAGCGGAGTGAGAGCTCGGCGTTTCCTGGAGAACCCCTCATCCGTCGCCTTCGGCGACACCTTCTCCCACAGGGGGGAGAAGGGAAGGGTCGCAGCTATTCGCGCGCGATAATCTCCTCACCGCCGACGACGAGACGCAGGCCGAGATTGCCGGTCCTGCGGCGGGCGAGGAAGCGCGGGCGGCGCATGTTGGAGACACGGCCCTGGCGGCGTTCCTGCGGCGGCAGCGCTTTGATTGCGGCGCCCAGCGATTCCTCCAGCGTGCGGGCGACGCCGTCGGCCTCGATCAGAAGCATCGGCAGGCGATAGGCGTCGGCCCAGGCGCGCCAGTCGGCGGCGACGTCGTCGAGATCGTCGGCGACCAAAAGCGGCACCGACAGCATCGGATCATTGTGCAGAAGTTCCAAAGTCACGGTGACATTGCCGTCCGGATCCTCCATGGCGCGGGCGGCGACACCACGGAAGGCATTGGCGGGCAGCGCGATGATCGCCGGCACGCCGCTCATCTCCAGCGTGCGGCGAATGACGGCGCCGCGCGGGTCGATGGTGAAGGTTACATCGCCATAGTCGTCGCGCGTGGCATAGCTTACCATCTGCGGCAGGCGAAACGGGTCGAGACGCATGTTGCGCCCCGCCCAGACTGGCTTCAGTCCAGTGTTCATCGAATGCCTTCCTGTTTCTCCTGAGGGCCGTTTTCCGGTTCTCTCCGGGCCGGTTTTTCCGGCCTCGTTATGCGGGAAACATTAGCGCTCGCTTCTTACCGCCGCGCTTAAGAAAGTCAGTTAAATTTTGCTGATCGGAGCCGATGGTTATCGGAATGCGACCAGCCACAAGATGTTGGAAGAATTAGATAACCTTACCGGGATTCATGATGCCGGCCGGGTCGAAGGCCGCCTTCACCCGGCGCATCAGATCGATCGCCATTGGCGGGGCCGTGGCGATCAGCTCGTCGCGCTTCAATTGGCCGATGCCGTGCTCGGCCGAGATCGAGCCGTGGAAGGAACGCACGACATCGTGCACGGCCTTGTTCATCGGGTGGTAGAGCTCAAGGAACGGGTCGTCCTGCCAATCCAGAGGGCGAGAGATGTTGTAGTGAAGATTGCCGTCGCCCATGTGGCCGAAGCAGACGACGCGGGCGCCGGGACAGACAGTCTGGACCACGCCTGCCGCCTTTTCGATGAACTCCGGGATCGAGGCGATCGGCACCGAGATGTCGTGCTTGATCGAGGCGCCCTCCGGCTTCTGGCATTCGGGCAGCGTCTCGCGGAAATTCCAGAAGGCGTCGCCCTGGGCAAGACTTGCCGACACCACCGCATCGCCGACGATGCCCTGCTCGAGGCCGGCCGAAAGAATCTCCTCGATCAGCGCCTTGCCATCTTCTTCCGAGCGACCTGAAGAGACCTGCATCAGGGCATACCACGGCCAGTCATCCGCCAGCGGTCGGGTGATCCCTTGCCCATGCTTAAGCGTGAAGTCGTAAGGCCGTTTGGCGATCAGCTCGAAAGCCGTGAGCGAAGCACCGGCGCGATCCATCGCCAAGCTGAACAGCGAGAGCGCTGCCTGAGGCGACGACAGGCCGGCGAAGGCAACCTCCCTGCCCTTCGGCTTCGGAAAGAGCTTCAGCACCGCGGCGGTGATGACGCCGAGGGTGCCCTCGGCGCCGACGAAGAGGTTTTTCAGATCGTAGCCGGTGTTGTCCTTCTTCAGCTTGCGCAGATCGTCGAACACTTCGCCGGTCGGCAGCACCACTTCGACGCCGAGGCAAAGCTCGCGCGCATTGCCATAGGCAAGCACGCCGGTGCCCCCGGCATTGGAAGAGAGATTGCCGCCGATCTGGCAGGAGCCTTGGGCCGCAAGCGACAGCGGGAACAGCCGGTCGGCAGCGTCGGCCGCTTCCTGGAGCGTCTGCAGGATGACGCCGGCCTCGGCGGTGATGGTGTTCGACAGGACATCGATTTCGCGGATGCGGTTCAGCCGCGACAGCGAGAGCACGATGTCGCGGCCGGACTTGTCCGGCACTTGGGCGCCGACCAGCCCGGTGTTGCCGCTCTGCGGCACGACCGGCGTGCCGGTCTCGGTCGCGAGCCGCATGATGCGGCTCACTTCCTCGACGCTGCCTGGCCTCAGCACCAGCGGTGTCCGGCCATGCCAGAGGCCGCGCCGTTCGGTGATGTATGGCGCGATGTCAGCCTGATCGCGCAGCGCGTATCTGTCGCCGACGATGGCAGCGAAGCGGTCGATGAGGGCAGGATCGAGGTCGAAGGGCTGGTCGTTCATGCGCCCAAACCTAGAGCAATTCCAGGAAAAGTGTGAAGCGGTTTTCCGTCCGGAATTGCGTCAAAACAAAGAGATAGGCTCAGTCGATCTTGTCACGCGGGGCGGCGGCGCGCGCGAGCCGGTCGTTGATCGCCTCGCCCAAGCCGTCGGCCGGGATCGGCTCGACGGCGATAGTGGGCGCGCCGCTGCGGTCGAGCGCCTGCATATAGGCGAACAGATTGGCGGCGGCCTCCCGCAGATCCCCCGCCTCGGAAAGATTGCGCAGCGCCACGGCATCCTGCCAGCCTTCAGCGCGAGCGCGGCCGAAGGCGAGCAGCGCCTCGCCGCTCGTGAGCTTGCCGACGTTGAGCCGCATCGATGCGCGCGGCGCGTAATGCGAGGCGAGCATGCCGGGCGCCTGGATTCCGGTAGCGCCGCGGATCACCTCAATTCCGGCGACCGCTCCAATGTCCCGGGCAGCGATGCCGCCGGGTCGTAGCAGACGCAGCTTGCCGTCCTCGATCTTGACGATCGTCGATTCCAGGCCGACGGGCGTCGCGCCGCCGTCGACCACCAGCTTGATCTTCCCGCCGAGATCGGCCGACACGGCCTCGGCCGTCGTGGCGCTGATCCTGCCGGAGGAATTGGCGCTGGGCGCCGCGAGCGGCCGGCCTAATCTCGCGATCAGCTCGCCGCCGAAGCCTCTCGGCATGCGCAGCGCGATCGTGTCAAGCCCGGCTGTGACGAGCGGATGGATGCCGTTTTCCGCGCGCTGCGGCAACACCAGCGTCAGCGGACCGGGCCAGAAAGCTTCCGCCAGCTTTGTTGACAATGGATCGAACGCAGCAATGCGGGTCGCCATGGCGAGGTCGGCGACGTGGGCGATCAGCGGGTTGAAGCGCGGGCGCCCCTTGGCCTCGAAGATACGCGCCACGGCAGCCCCATTGGTGGCGTCACCTGCCAGTCCGTAAACGGTCTCGGTCGGGATGGCGACAACATCGCCGCCTTCGAGCAGCGCCAGCGCCCTTTCCATCGCCTCGCCGACGCCAAGTATCTCAGCCAAATTCACCACCGATCCTGAACATGCCGGTCCCGTAATACGGCTTGGAAGCAGGGGCAAGGGCGGGCATTGGCGATTTATCAATCCCTAAAATGTTAGGTTTCCGCGCAAGCCGGCATCAATTCGCCGACGCTAGGGTGTGGATTTCCGGTTGGTGGGCGGAGAGTTGTCGTGATGCGTATGTCTTGCTTTGATGCAATTGCGAACGGAAAGCTGTTACGTCCCTTTCCTGGAATTGCTCTAGGAGCGGTCGTTATCGGTCTTCTGGCGACGAGCGGCTTGGCACAGGCTTCGTCCATCGTCGTGCTCGGCGCGGCGACCTCGACGCCATCCATTGTCAGGCTGGCCGCGATCGAGCCCGGCAAGGCTACACCGTCAGTTGTGGCGCTCGGCGAGCCGGTGCCAGCCGTCACCGATGAGAAAGTGGCCGCGATCCCGGAGAAATCCGGACAGAGGCACGCGCAGGCGCCGACGATCATTCGCGGCGGCATCGTCGGCGGCGCTTCGGCGACGCCTGCGGCGACTGCCCCGGCCAAAGAGGCCGCGACACCGGCAAACGGCACCGCGCCCGCCGCCACGCCTCCCAACGGTACGGCTGCGGCCACGCCCCCCAACGGCACGGCTCAGGCTGCCACCAACGGCGATACCAAGGCTTCCGAGAACAACCCCGCCACGACGGCAACCGCGTCTGGCGGCGAGACGCAACCGGAAGCCCAACCGGAAGCTGCCCCGACGCCGCCGCGGTTCAGCAAGGCGATGTAGGCGCGACGGCCTCCCGCGCCTTACGGAGCATGCAGCTTCCGACCGGCATTCTGGTTGTCAGCCGACGATTTTTGAAAAATCGGCGACCTGGTCGGTGGCGGCGCGGATGCGAGCAAGCAGGGCCAGGCGGTTGGCGCGCACGGCCTGGTCCTCATCATTCACGAGAACCCCTTCAAAGAATGAATCAACTGGTTCACGCAAGACGCTAAGCGTCAGCATGGCGGCGGAAAAATCTTCGTTTTGAATCGCTTGGCCGGCTTCCTTCTCGGCCTGATTCACCGCGGCCGACAGCTTCTTTTCCGCATCCTCGCGGAACAGCGCCGGCTCAACAATCTCGGCGACCCGTGTTTTCTTCTTCTCCTCGGCAGCCAGGATGTTGGCGGCGCGCTTGGTACCGGCGAGCAGGTTCTTGCCATCCTCCGTGTCGAGGAACTTGCCCAGCGCCTCGACGCGGCGAACGATCTGCAGAAGGTCGTCGGACTGCGGCGTGATGACGGCGTCGATAAGATCGTATCGTGCACCGCTTTCGCGGAGATATACCTTGAGGCGGTCATGGAAGAAGCCGAGGAGATCCGAAATTTGTGCGGCATCGCCGGCGAAGCTCGCAAAGGCGTTGGCGAAGACCGATGTCAGTCCGAGGCGAATGCGGTTCTCGATCAGGATCCGGACCACGCCGAGTGCAGCTCTTCTGAGCGCGAACGGATCCTTGCTGCCTGTCGGCTTTTCATCAATCGCCCAGAAGCCGGTCAGCGTGTCGAGCTTGTCGGCCAGCGCGACAGCAATCGACACCGGGTCGGTCGGCACCCGGTCGGACGGGCCTTGCGGTTTGTAGTGCTCCTCGGCGGCCGCGGCCACCGACGGATGCTCACCCTGGAGCAGCGCATATTTGCGGCCCATGGCGCCCTGCAATTCCGGGAACTCGCCTACCACCTCGGTCTGCAGGTCGGCCTTGGCGAGCACCGCGGCGCGGGCGACGAGCGCGGTAATCTCCCCTCTCGAGGGGGAGATGTCGCCAGAGGCGACAGAGGGGGTCGTCTCGCGTGGAGTGCCAACCTCTTCCCTCTTCGAAATGCCAGAATGCGTCGCACCAGCCGAAGCAACCCCCTCTGGCCTGCCGGCCATCTCCCCCTCAAGGGGGGAGATCGACTTCGCCACCGTCGGCGCCAATTCCTCGGCCAAGCGCTTGATGCGCGCCACGCGCTGCCCTTGTGTGCCAAGCTTGGCATGGAAGGTCACATTGAGATGGTCAAGGCGCGCCATGCGCTGGTCGAGCGGCTTCTTTAGATCCAGCTCGAACTTCGCCGCCGACTCTTGCAGCGTGCCGAGGTCGGGCAGATCGCCCTGGTCGGTCTTCCAGAAATAGAGGGCGTCTGAGAGACGCGCCCGCACCACCTTGCCATTGCCGTAGGCGATCTCTTTGCCGCCGTCCTTCGCTTCGATATTGGCAACCAGGATGAAGCGATCGGAGAGTGGCGATTGGCCAATCTCCCCCCTTGAGGGGAAGATGCCCGGCAGGGCAGAGGGGAGTGCCTCGCGCTGAGAGAACGGCGGGACGGCACCCCCCTCTGTCGGCTTCGCCGACATCTCCCCCTCTAGCGGGGAGGTTGGGCGCGACGTCACGAAGCATTTCTGATTGGCGCGAATGGTTAGGCGAATGACCTCGGCCGGGATGGTGAGAAAATCCTGCTCGAACTCGCCCATCAGCACGACCGGCCACTCGACCAGGCCGGAGACCTCTTCCAGCAGGCCCTCGTCCTCGACGAGATCGAGGCCGTTGGCGAAGGCGACATTGCGGGCATCGGCCAGGATGATCTCCTTGCGCCGGTCGGCATCAAGCACGACCTTGGCCGCTTCGAGCTTCGCCACATAGTCGTCGAAGCGGCGCACGGTGATCGGGCCCGGTGCATGGAAGCGGTGGCCGTAGGTGACGTTGCCGGAGCGGATGCCGTCGATCTCGAAATCGACCACCACCGGCTCCTCGGTCTCCGGGCCGAAGGTGCAGACGATCGATTGCAGCGGCCGCACCCAGCGCAGCGAGCCGGGCTTGGCCGAGGCCGCGCCCCAACGCATCGATTTCGGCCAGGGAAAGTTCTTGATGATGCCCGGCACCAGCTCGGCGATGATCTCTTCCGCCGCCCTGCCCGGCTTCGAGATGTGGGCGACGTAGAAGTCGCCCTTCTTGGGATCGGAATGGACATGCGCCTCGGCGATCGACGAAAGGCCGGCCTTGCGCAGAAAACCCTGCACCGCCTGGTCGGGCGCGGTGGTCGAGGGGCCCTTGATCTCCTCGCGAATGTCCTTCGAGCGCGCCGTCAGCCCGCGCACGTCCAGCGCCAGGCGGCGCGGCGTCCAGTATTCGCGCGCCGCCTCATAGGTCAGACCCGCCTCGACCAAGCCGTCGGTCAGCATCTTGCGAAGATCGCCAGCCGCCTTGCGCTGCATGCGCGCGGGGATCTCTTCCGAGCGGAGTTCTAGGAGTAGGTCAGGCATCAGTTAGCTCCTTACCCTCCCCTTGATGGGGAGGGTCGGCGCGCAGCGCCGGGGTGGGGTGGCGGGGTTTCAGCCGCCAGCACCTTCGGCACCATCGCGCAGACCAAGGTGTGATTTTCGTTCTTCCACAGCCGCATAGATTGTATCGAGAACGGAATCCAGTTCGTTTTTTATCTCGTGGTTCCAGAAGCGGACGACGCGATAGCCCTGGCTCTCAAACCATCTCGTTCGGACTGCATCATGGCACTGCTGGCCATCAAAGCCATGTTGGAAGCCATCCACCTCGATGATCAGCTTCAGCCGATGGGAGATAAAGTCAGGATAATAACCGCCAACCGACGCTTGTCGACGAAAGTGCGTTCCTTCGACCGGAATACGCCAGAGGTGCCGCCACAGCCTGCGTTCCTCCTCGGTCATTGCCGCGCGCAGCCTTCGTGCGGACTGCAGCTTGAACCGATCAAGTTTTGGCATAGGGAAGCGCCCGTCGCCCCCACCCGCCGCTTCGCGGCGACCTCCCCCATCAAGGGGGAGGTAGAGGGCGCATAGCAACTCGGCTCGCGCCTGTCACCCTGCCTGCCGGTCGGCAGTTCGAGCTATTTCAGGAAATTTTCAGTTCTTTGTCGGGACGACACGAGCCCACCCGTCATAAGAACAGACACCCCATGAACCAAACACAGTGCTGAAGCGACCAACGCTCAGACGGAGAACTATTGGCTGAACGACCATGAAGACGGCATCGAGAATCCTGCAGATCCTGGCACTGAGCGCCTGCTTCGCCGCCCAGATGCATGGCACATTCTCGATGCCGGGCGTGCGACAGGCACTGCGGACGATTGATGCCGCGACAGTCCAGATCACGTTGCCGATTGCAGCCGCCGCCGAGATCGCCAGCGAAACTTTGGGCTAAGTCGCCAGGCCGCCCGCCCGCGTCTGCAGGAACGCCTCTCCGCAAGCCTTGGCAAGGTTGCGCACGCGCAGAATGTAGCTCTGGCGCTCGGTCACGGAAATCACGCCGCGGGCGTCAAGCAGATTGAAGACGTGGCTGGCCTTGATGCACTGGTCATAGGCGGGGAAAACCAGACGGTGCATCGACGAATTGTCGTTCGACGCCGGCGCGCCGGCGGCGAGCAGCGCCTTGCACTCGGCTTCGGCGTCCTCGAAATGCCGAAGCAGCATCGCCGTGTTGGCGAATTCGAAATTGTGGCGCGAATATTCCTGCTCGGCCTGCAGGAACACGTCGCCATAGGTGACCTTCTCAGGCCCCTCGCGGCCGTTGAAATTCAAGTCATAGACATTGTCGACGCCCTGCACATACATGGCGAGGCGCTCGAGCCCATAGGTGAGCTCGCCCGCCACCGGCGCGCATTCGATGCCGCAGACCTGCTGGAAATAGGTGAACTGCGACACTTCCATGCCGTCGCACCAGCACTCCCAGCCGAGGCCCCAGGCACCCAGCGTCGGGCTTTCCCAATCGTCCTCGACGAAGCGGATGTCATGCAGCAGCGGATCGACGCCGATGGCTTCCAGCGATCCGAGATAGAGCTCCTGCAGGTTCGGCGGGTTCGGCTTCAGGATCACCTGATATTGATAGTAATGCTGCAGCCGGTTCGGGTTCTCGCCGTAGCGGCCGTCCTTCGGCCGGCGCGACGGCTGCACGTAAGCCGCGTTCCAGCGCAACGGGCCGAGCGCGCGCAAAGTGGTGGCGGGGTGGAAGGTGCCGGCGCCGACTTCCATGTCGTAGGGCTGCAGGATGACGCAGCCGTAAGCTGCCCAGTAGTTGTGCAAGGTCAGGATCAGCCCCTGGAAGGAGCGGCTGGGATGCATGTGGGCAGGGATCTCGACGGTCACGGCGGCCTCGGAAAGCGCTGGGAGTGGGCTTTCCCTAGTTGCCGGGCCGGCAAGCGTCAAGGCAGGGCGCCGCATCGAGGAGAGGTTGAACGCTTTGCCGGCGGCTGGCCCATTGAAGGCCGCTCACGCGGGCCGTTTGCTTCGGTGAGCCGCAACGACAAAGGTTCCCGCCATGCTCGGTCAACTCACTGTCCGCCCCGTCACCCAGCAGGACAACGAGCAGTGGCTGCCGCTCTGGGACGGCTACAACGAATTCTACGGCCGCTCGGGCGAGACCGCGCTTGCCGGGAGATCACCCAGATGACCTGGTCGCGCTTCTTCGACGCTTACGAGCCGGTGCATGCTCTGGTGGCCGAGCGCGACGGCAAGCTTCTCGGCCTCGTCCATTATCTCTACCACCGCTCGACCACGGCGATCGGGCCGAACTGCTATCTGCAGGATCTCTTCACCTCACAAGCCGCGCGCGGCCAAGGCGTCGGCCGGGCGCTGATCGAAGGCGTTTACGAGCGCGCCAAAGCCGCGGGCTCGGGTCGCGTCTACTGGCTGACGCACGAGACCAACCACACCGCCATGCAGCTCTATGACAGGATCGGCGAGCGCTCGGGATTCGTCGTCTACCGCAAGATGTTTTGAAACGTTGCGGGGCCCCCAAGGGCCCCGCCAAACTGCAGAAATGTGCGCCTCAGCCCTTCGGCGCCGCCGGCGGGACCGGTTTCACCTTCGGCGTTTCCTGCGCCGTGTTGGACTCGATCGGCGGCAGGCCCTTGAGCAGCTTCTGCTGCAAGGTGGCGAGCACGTCCGGGTCCGGCTTCAGGTCGCGTGCCTGGGTCCACTGGAAGGTCGCTTCCAGCTTGCGGCCGACGCGCCAATAGGCGTCGCCCAGATGGTCGTTGAGAACCGGATCCTCGGGCTTCAGGGACACGGCTCGCTCCATTTCGCGCACGGCGTCGTCGAAGCGGCCGAGGCGGTAATAGGCCCAGCCAAGCGAGTCGACGATGTAGCCGTCGCTTGGCCTGAGATCCACGGCCTTCTGGATCATCGCCAGGCCTTCCTTGAGGTTCATGTTCATGTCGACCCAGGAATAGCCGAGATAGTTCAGAACCTGCGGCTGGTCGGGCTGCAGCTCCAGCGCCTTGCGGAAATTGGGCTCGGCCTTCGGCCATTCCTTCAGCCGCTCATAGGCGATACCGCGCTGGTAGAAGATGTTCCAGTTGGCGGCGGTCGGCGTCTTCTGCTGTTCGACCGCCTTGTCGTAGAGATTGGCAGCCGAACGGTAGTCCTCCTTGGAGGAGTAGACGCCGCCAAGCGCCAGGTAGCCGCGCATGTCGGTCGGGTGCGCATCGACGTAGCCCTTGAGATGCGCGATGGCTTCGTCGTGACGGTCGATGTCGGCAAGGTTCAGGCCAAGCTGCAGCTCAGAAAGCTCCTTCAATGGCGAGGAGGCCGGAATGCGCCGATAGAGCGCGATCGCGCCTTCGCCGTCCTTCAGCTGCTCGGCGACGGCGGCCAGCTGCACGAGGGCGGCGTCGCTGTCAGGCTTCAGCGCCAGCGCATATTGCAGATAGAGCCTAACGAAAGGCTCGCCGCCGCCACGGTTGAGCGCGGTGGCGAGGTCGAGCAGCATTTCCGAGGCGCCGTCGGCCGGGGTAGCGACCAGGGGCTCGATCTTGTCGCCTTTGCTGATCCTGTCGCGCAGCGTGGTGATTTCGAGCTTGCCAGGCGCGAAGGCTTCGGCCTGGTTCAGCACCGCCATCGCCTTTGTCTTGTCGCCCTTGCGGGCGAGGAACGAGGCATAGGCCTGGGCATTGCGCATCCACGTCTCGGGCGCGGAGCCGCCGGCGGCGGTATCGGCCAGGGTGGCGGCGTAGATCTCATCGGCCTTGGCGGAAAGGCCGGCGGCGTCGGCGATGAGGGCGCGATGGAAGGACTTGAACAGGCCGAACCAGTCCGGCCCCTTGAGCTTGTCGATCGAAGCCATCGCCTCGGAGGCATCGCCCGCGCCTTCCTTGGCCCAACCGTCCATGACGCCGGAGAGCAGCCGGTCGAGATCGGATTCGAGCGACAGCTTCAGCCAGTACTGAGCCTTGGCATAGTCCTTCTTGTGGAAGGAATCGACGGCAAGCGCCAGACGCGAGAAGCGCTCAACATCGGGAACTTCCTTGAGCTTGTCGGCATAGACCAGCGATTCCTCGAAGCGGCCCTGGGCGACCAGCGCCAGCATGAGGCTCTGCTGCAGCTCGGTGTCATTGGGGGCAAAGGCCAGCGCCTGCTTGTAATAGGCGATGGCATTGTCGAGATCGTTGTCGCTTTCGGCAATATGGGCGGCAAGATAGGCGCCCGAAAAGGACGTGATCTGGACCGGTTGGGAGTTTTCCTTGGCATGGGCAGGCAGCACCGACAGCGCCACACCCGCTAAAAATGCCAGCCTCGTCAGCCAGCGCGCACGTCCTTGCCGCATTGTATCCCTTTCAGCCAGACGCGATCCCCCCTTGGCGGACCGCCCACAGAGTCGATGTTTTCCCGACAAAGCATGGCCTTTTTGGGGTCAGGCTTCAATCCGCAGCGAATCACAATGCAATCATCGGGCTTAAAAAATACGGCGTGCGTCCAAAAAGTCCGGCGCGGGAAGCCGCAGACGGCGCCGCCTAAAGACGCGTATCTTGGAATCCGCTGAGGGCAACCGCGCTGCACAGGTCGGACCATTCGCAGCCCGAGCACGCCTGACGCGTCAGGCCAGAGGAAAACGCCTTGCGCATCGGCGCCAGGCTGGAGGCATCCAACACGAGCCGATCGCCGGCCTGGACGGACCGGCCCAGGAGAGCGCCGACGTCGCGCGCCGCGAGCCCGTCGCGCTCGGCGGCGCCTTCGCCCAGGCAGTGCGGCTCGGGCTCGACCAGCATCGGGGCGCAGATGTCGTCCGGCCCGGACACGATCAGGACCGCCTCGCCG
Organism: Mesorhizobium sp. WSM4898; assembly: GCF_029625845.1. Lineage (NCBI taxonomy): Bacteria > Pseudomonadati > Pseudomonadota > Alphaproteobacteria > Hyphomicrobiales > Phyllobacteriaceae > Mesorhizobium > Mesorhizobium sp. WSM4898. The sequence continues at coordinate 371,703 of NZ_JARTVQ010000004.1, forward strand.
TCGCCCAGCCGCTTCACCACCTTGTCGTAATTGGCGGTGAAAGCGGGCGAGTAGCCTTTGCCGACATAGGTCAGCAGGCAGAGCAGATGATGGGCGCGCAGCCTGACGGTCATTGCGTCTTTGACGAGCGGTCGCGCGGTTCGGCCCGATAGGTGGAAAAGAGCTTCAGCGTCGCGGCGCCCAGCGCCGACTTCAGGAGGCCGCCGACAATGAAGGGTAGGAAGCCGAAGGTGATGGCCTTCTCGGCGCCGATCATGGCGGCAAGCCAGGCCGTGCCGAGAACCAGGCAGAGAAGGTTGCCGATGAGCATGGCGGCGAAGGCAAGCATCACCCGATTGCCGTTCCAGCCGCGCTCGGCCAGCCAGCCGACGATCGCACCGACGATCGGGAAGGAGAAGAGATAGCCGCCGGTCGGGCCCATAAAATGCTGCACGCCGGCCGCACCGCCGGCCAGAACCGGGAAGCCGGCGGCACCCTCGACAAGCCAGGCCGCGATGGTCAGCGCGCCGAAGCGCCAGCCATAGAGCGCACCGACCAGCGTCACCGCGAAGGTCTGCATGGTCACCGGAACCGGCACCATCGGCACCTCGATATAGGATGACAGCGCCAGGAACAGCGAGCCGAGGACGACGGCGCCGAACTGCCAGGCAACGGAGCGGCTGTGCAGTTGGAGCGGGCTGAAGGAAGACTGGCGGGTCGAAACGGCGATGTTTGTCACGGTGAGGTCCCTGGTTGAGTTGAAATTATAGATAATTCCTGCAATCGATCTATTATCGAATCCACATTTTTGCGGAGATAGCAAGCGCTGCCTTGCGGAGGCAGATCGCAGGAGCAATGAGGCTCAGCCATTCACCGGGCATTGGGGCACCCAAACCGACATTTGACTGCTACGGAGCGCAGAAAGGCAGCTGTGTCTGCGTTCTCGCGCTAGCCGACGATGGCGAAGCCGTCGCGAGTCCTGCCGGAAGCGGTCTTGACCGGTTTCTGCCCGATCCATTGCACATGCCGGCCGAGCGTGGCGGCAGCCGATTCCGTGTTGCCTTGCCTCAGCGCGCTCAGGATCGCGCGGTGATCCTGATCGGTGCGGGTCTCCCATTCGGAGCGCCAGGCGGCGAACAGGAAACGCGCGCTTGCGGCATGCAGGTCATCGATGGTGGAAAGCAGGCGCGGCATGTTGCAGGGCGTCAAGATCAAGCGGTGGAAGGTGCGATTGGCCTCCTCCCAGGAGCGGACATCGCGGGATTTGTCGCCCGCCTTGGTCGCCTCCTCGGCGCGGTCGAGGATCGCCGGCGTCAGATGCGGCGCGGCGTGGCGCAGCGCCAGCACTTCGAGCGCCGCGCGCATCTCGGCCACTTCCCTGACCTCGCCGAGATCGAAAGCGGCCACACGCACGCCGCGGCGCGGCTCGCTGATCGCCAAACCCTGCGCCTCGAGGCGGCGGAAGGCCTCGCGCACCGGCACGTGGCTGGTGCCGAATTCCTCGGCGACATGATCCTGGCGCAGCCGCGATCCGGGCTCGATAGCGCCCGAAATGATGCGGTCCGCCAGTTCCTTGCTGATGCGGACGGCGATCGTGTCCTCTGTGGTGGCCATGTTTTATAGATAATTTGCTGAGCTGCCGTTTGTCGAGACGGCCAGAGCGGAATCACAGGCGCCCGCCCGGCGGACGCCAGGCGATGCCAAGGAGAACTGACAGGCGCTCAGTTGACGCGGCTGATGCAGAAATCGATGACGTCGATCAGCGCCGATTTCTGCGGCGTCGCCTCCAGCGGCGCGAGCGCGTCGCGGGCGATCTCGCCGAAGTGACGGGCGCGGCCAATCGTGTCGGCGATGGCGCCATGGCGGGTCATCAGACCGATCGCCTTTTCGAGCCCGGCATCGTCGGCGACATTTTCCTCGATGGCGCGCTTCCAGAAGGTGCGCTCGGCCTTGGTGCCCCGCCGATAGGCGAGGATCACCGGCAGCGTCACCTTGCCCTCGCGGAAATCGTCGCCGACATTCTTGCCGAGATCCTTGCTGGAGCCGCCATAGTCCAGCGCGTCGTCTATGAGCTGGAAGGCAAGGCCGAGATTCATGCCATAGGATCGCAGCGCCGCCCGGTCGGTGCGGGAAGCGAGCGCGATCACCGGACCGACCTCGGCGGCGGCCGAGAACAGGGCGGCGGTCTTGGCCTTGATGACGGCGAAGTGCTCGTCCTCGGTGGTCTCCAGATTCTTGGCAGCCGCAAGCTGCATCACCTCGCCCTCGGCGATGATGGAGGCGGCGCTCGACAGGATGTCGAGAGCCTCCAGCGAGCCGACTTCGACCATCATGCGAAAAGCCTGGCCGAGCAGGAAGTCGCCGACCAGCACGCTCGCCTGGTTGCCCCAGATCATGCGCGCCGTCTTCTTGCCGCGGCGAAGCGCGCTCTCGTCGACGACGTCATCGTGGAGCAGCGTCGCGGTGTGCATGAATTCGACTGCGGTGGCGAGCTTGACGTGCCCCTCGCCCGCATAGCCGAACATCTGGGCGGCGGCGAGCGTCAGCATCGGCCGCAGCCGCTTGCCGCCGGACGAGATCAGGTGGTTGGCGACCTCCGGGATCATCTCGACGTCGGAGCCGGCCTTCGACAGGATCAGCTCGTTGACCCGTCCCATGTCGGCTGCCGTCAGGTCGATGAGATCCTGGATGGAAGCAGGTTCCCGCTTGCCTTCGATATTCAGAACGACACCCACCACGATCACTCCCGTCTCATTGACGCGCCCGACAACACCCTGGTCCCGGTGGGACTCTAGGTCGGCACAACCGCGCACGGCAAGAGGCGAATTGGCGCGGTTTGGCTGGCGCTGGGCGGCCCCGGCGTTTACATGAGCGCCGCAACCTGCGATTTTCATTCCATGATCGAGCTTGTCCGCACCAACGACGCCGTCCTCATCTCCTTCGTCGAATCGCTCATGCGCGACGCCGGCATCGCCTGCTTCGTCGCCGACCAGAACATGAGCGTGCTCGACGGATCGATTGGCATCCTGCCCAGGCGCGTCATGGTCGATGCCGAGAAAGCCGATGCCGCACGGCGCATCCTGAAGGATGCCGGCATCGAGAACGAGATCCGCCGGCAATAATGGCAGCATCAACCGCCCTCGCCCCGGACACGCCGGCCCACACGGTCGACGCCTTCCATCGCGGGCGCTTCTGGCTGGTGCAGCCGCGACAAGGCCACCGTGCCGGCATGGACGCCATGATGCTGGCCGCTGCCGTCCCATCCGGCTTTTCCGGCCGGCTCGCCGATTTCGGCGCGGGCGCCGGTGCGGCGACGCTCGCCGTGCTGTCGCGCTGCCCTTTGGCACACGCGGTTCTGGTCGAGCGTTCCGCGGAGATGGCGGCCTTTGCCGCGGCCACGCTTGCCCACCCCGGGAACGCGCATCTCGGCGACCGCGCCTCGGTGCTTAAGGCCGACGTCACGCTTGCGGGACGGGCACGGCACGGAGCCGGACTTGCCGACAATTCGTTCGACTTCGTCGTCATGAACCCGCCCTTCAACGCGGCGCAAGACCGCGCCACGCCGGACGCGCTGCGCAGAGAAGCGCATGTCACGGAGGACGGCCTGTTCGAGCGCTGGATCAGAAGTGCGGCCGCCGTCGTCAAGCCGCGCGGCGGACTGGCGGCGATTGCGCGGCCGGAGCAGCTTGTCGCCATCCTGGATGCGATGGAAGGCCGCTTCGGCGATGCCGAGATGCTCTGCGTGCACCCGCGCCCAGACGCGGCGGCGATCCGCATCGTCGTCAGGGCGGTGCTCGGCGCGCGCGGAAAACTGTCGATCCGGCCTCCGCTCACCTTGCACGGCGCATCCGGCAACGAGCCGACGGAGCGGACCGAAATGATCAACAACGGGCTGGCGTCGCTGTTCGGCGATTGATCAGAGGCCGGCGATGCGGCATTGCCGTTGCGCGGCGAATTCCTACATGCCCGGGAGCAAGGATGAGGTCTGACCTTGCTCTAGCATCTCTTGTGGAGACAAGCTTTCGTGAAACGCTTCTTCAACCGCCTGCTGCCGAAATCCTGGCGCTCGACAGTCGTCACCATTCCGGTCATCAGGCTGCATGGCACGATCATGCCCGGCGGCGGCCAGTTACGGCCAAGCCTGTCGCTCGCCTCGACGGCCGGGCTCATCGAGAAAGCGTTCGGCTTCGACGCGCCGGCGGTTGCGATTTCGATCAACTCGCCGGGCGGCTCGCCGGTGCAGTCGCGGCTGATCTTCAAGCGCATCCGCGACCTGGCGGCAGAGAAGGATAGACGAGTGCTCGTCTTCGTCGAGGATGTGGCGGCCTCCGGCGGCTACATGATCGCAATCGCCGGCGACGAGATCTTCGCCGACCCTTCCTCGATCGTTGGCTCGATCGGCGTCGTCTCCGCCTCCTTCGGCTTCCCCGAGCTGATGAAGAAGATCGGCATCGAGCGGCGCGTCCACACCGCGGGCCAGAACAAGGCCGTGCTCGACCCCTTCAAGCCGGAAAAGAGGGAAGACGTCGAGCGGCTGAAAGCCTTGCAGCTCGAAGTGCACGAGACCTTCATCGATCTCGTCAAGGAACGGCGCGGCACCAAGCTCAAGGACGACCCGGATCTGTTCACCGGACTGTTCTGGACCGCCAAGAAGGGTCTCGAGCTCGGCCTCGTCGATGCGCTGGGCGACATGCGCAGCGTGCTCAAGACCCGTTTCGGCGAAAAGACGCAGCTCAGGCTGATCACCGCGCCGCGCGGGCTTTTCGGCCGTTTCGGCTTGTTCGGATCGCGTTTTTCGGCGCCGGACATCGCCGCGGCCGCGGCCAGCGGCGTCATCGATGCGGCGGAAGAGCGCGCGCTGTGGGCGCGCTTCGGGCTTTGAAAAAGCCATGATTGCGTCTAGCATGGCCGCTTGACCGACCCATCCGGCCGGCCTTGCCGCGAGAAACGCGGGAGGAGTTGTGAGATGCCGCAGATCATTTTCTTCGTTGTCGTCGGCGCCGCCGCCTATTTCGGTTATCGCGCTTTCGTACGCGAGGCCGAGCGCGTGACGGCCAAGATCCGGCGCACCGAGAAGCAGGCGGCCAACGGCACGATGGGAACGCTGGTCAAGGATCCGAAGACCGGCGAGTACCGTCTGGCCAAGGACTGAACACCATCTCGCCAGCAGCCGACATTCTGGAGGCCGAGGCCAAGTCCCGGACATGGCTTGCGCCTGCCAAGATCAACCTCGCGCTGCACGTCACCGGACGGCGCGCCGACGGTTATCACCTAGTCGACAGCCTTGCCGTGTTCACGCGCTTCGGCGACCGGCTCGAGATCGAGCTGGCGCAAGACGATGCGTTCTCGGCGTCTGGTCCCTTCGCCGCCGGCGTGCCAATCGATGGCGACAATCTGGTACTCAAAGCGCGCGACGCGTTGCGGCGGGAAGCCGGCGCGCAACAGGCGCCACCAGTCGCCATCCGGCTGGAAAAGAACCTGCCGGTCGCTTCCGGCGTCGGCGGCGGCTCGAGCGACGCGGCGGCGGCGCTCAACGGCCTTTCGCGCCTCTGGGAGCTCGACATCGGGGAGGCGGGGCTGGCGCGGATCGGGCTGACGCTCGGCGCCGATCTCCCGATGTGCCTCAAGGCAAGGCCGCTAATTGCGCGCGGCATCGGCGATGAACTGTCGCCGCTGACGGAGTTTCCGGCGCTTGCGCTGGTCCTCGTCAACCCGGGCGTCGCCGTTTCGACACCCGAAGTATTCAAGGCGCTTTCCGGACCTGACAATGCGGCATTGCCGCCGCTGCCCGGCCGGCTCGATTTTCACGGCATACGCAATTGGCTGGACACGACGCGGAACGATCTCGAACCTGCCGCTCGCGCCATCCAACCGGCGATTGGCGATGCGCTCAAGGCGCTGAAAAAAGCGGGAGCCGCCTTTGCCCGCATGTCGGGCTCCGGCGCTACCTGCTTCGGCCTGTTCGAGACTGGCAATGTCGCCAAGCGCGCGGCGATCGACATCCGCCGCCGCCATCCCGGTTGGTTCGTGGCCGCGACGCGCAGCATGGAGACCGACTGATGGCCAACGAAAGCCGCCCCTTCATCCCGGTGCGCATCGCGGTGCTGACCGTTTCCGACACGCGCAGCCTGGCCGAGGACAAATCCGGGCAGATATTGGCCGACCGCATCGCAGAGGCTGGCCATATACTGGTGGCTCGCGACATCGTCACCGACGACCGCGAGAAGATCCGCGAAAAAGTGCTCGCCTGGTCGAGGGATGAAACGGTGGACGTCGTTATCACCACGGGTGGCACCGGCTTCACCGGCCGCGACGTAACGCCGGAAGCGCTGGAGCCGATTTTCGAAAAGCGCATGGACGGCTTTTCGGGAGTCTTCCACCGGATTTCCTATGACAAGATCGGCACATCGACGATCCAGAGCCGGGCGACCGGCGGCGTCGTCAACGCCACCTTTATCTTCGTGCTGCCGGGCTCGCCCGGCGCGTGCAAGGATGCTTGGGACGGCATCATCAAGGCGCAGCTCGACTACCGGCACATGCCCTGCAACTTCGTCGAGATCATGCCGCGGCTGGACGAGCACCTCAGGCGCGGCGGCAAGCCGGAGTAGCGGCCCCGTCCGGCTCAGCGGATGACCGGCTCGCCGTGGAAGCGGCGGCGCGACGGCCGCGAGACGCCGAAGCCGATTTCCATCATCAGCCGCGGCGTATGCGTCGGCACCGTTCCCATATGGAAGCCGAACGGATCCTCGACGAAGCCGAGGCCCGCCTCGCCCGTCAGCGTCGCAGCGCTTTCCGGACCGTAGACGTCCAGCACGTCTTCCGCGGGGTGGCCGACCAGAAGCGTGAGCTGGTGCTTGAGCGCGCGGCGCCTGTGGCTGCCGCGGACATAGACATGCGGGCCGGTGCCGGCGTCGACCGGCACCAGATAGAAGAAGAATTTCAGCATCCGCCAATCGTCGAGATCGAAATGGTATTTGCCGAGCGAGGCGAGATTCTTGTCGGCATCCGAGGCCTTGCCGGTCGGAAAGCTCCACCACACGCGCGTCGTGATCAGTTTCGCCTGGCCGCCGAGATAGTGCTGCGCGACCTCGAGGAGCAGCGGATCCCGCTGGATGGCAAGCGCCGCCGGGCAATCGAGAATGCGTTCGAAATAATGCCCGCTGAGCAGCGAGCGGCCGAAACGCTTCTCCGCCTCGGCATGGTCGCCCGGCATGAATTCGAGACGGCGGTCGAAATTGCCGAAACAGGGCGTGCGTTGCGCAAAAACGGCGATCTCCTCATGGATCGCCGACGGCAGCGTGAACCCCGAAAACAGTCCATCGGAGCGAAGCGCCGCGACCACCGCCTCGCGATCGACGCCGGCAAACATCGTCTCTCCCGCATTGTCGAGCGGGCGAACGCGTCTGGCGCCTAGCCAGTGCATGCGGCGCCCCGGCATGGTGCGCGCCAGCACGAACATCGGCAGCCAGGCCGGATTTTCGCGTAGATCTTTCAGATAGGTCGGGATGCGCACGGCGATGCGCCTGAACAGGCTGCCATTACGAGCGATCGCCTCCAGGCTGGCCGCGCCTGAATTGTCTGGAGTACCAAGGTTCATCGGGTTCCTCGTATGCATGGCGTCCGACGAAGCGCCAGCCGTCTGCCGCTTCATCGTCACCCAATCCCGATTGTCCCGCTTCAAGCAGATGCTAATCCACTGCAGGTTTTTGTGCAATGCACAATAGAATGGGCCGGCAAAGTTCGCGGCCTTTTTCTCTCTTTTCGCCTTCTGGAGAGAAGGAGGGCATGCGCTCACTTCGGCGGCGCCACCCAGATTTCGGCAATCAGCCTTCTGGTGGCGAGGCCGCGCGCCAGGGCTTCGGCGCTGCGGGCGCTTTTCGCCAGCACCGTGGCCTGGCGCTTGCTGATGACAAGCCCTTCCTCCAGAGCCCGGTTGCCCGAAAAAACCCGGACCAGAAACGGCGTGCGATTGCCGCGGGCGCGTGAAAAACGCGCCGGCATCGTCTGCCTCGCCGCGTGAGCGACGACGTCGTCGATCCAGCCTTCGGCGAGCCGGGCGCCGGGTTCCAGAAGCAGGAGCCAGTCGCCCTTGGCCTGGCCGATGCCTGTTGCGATGCCGCCGGCGACGAGGTGGCAGCCGGCATGCTCGGCGACGCGATGCGTCTGGTCGGTCGAGCCGGTGTCGCAGACGATGACGTCGCGCACCACGCCCTCGACCGCGCCGCCGATCAGCGAGGCCAGCGTGCGGGCAAGGCCTTCTTCGTCGTTCCTGGTTTCGATGAGGACGCTGAGCATTTTAGCCGAATAGCGGAAAGCGCGGCGCTGCGCCAGATGCGCGTTCTGAACGAAAAAGTTCTTGCTTTGTTCTCATTGGCAAAATAGGAATAGTTTCATGAACAGAGCGATTCGACAGCCTGCCGACAGTCCCTGGGAGAGGGCGAAAATGGAACAGATCGTGCGCGCCGACATTGCCGCTTTCGGAGCAGGCAGAGCCGAGATGGCAAATGCAATGATAGAACAGAGCGGCATGCGCGTGCGGCCGGACCGCAATCGCGGACGCTCCGCGGGCATCAATCCGTCCGGCCGCTTCGAGCCGGTCAGCCGGCATGTGTTCGACGATGGCTGGAACTCGCTGGAGGAACTGCCGCCGTTCAAGACGGAGGTGCAGGTCGAGAAGCCGCGCACCATCATCACGCGCAACGAGTCGCCGGACATTTCCTTCGATCGTTCGATCAATCCCTATCGCGGCTGCGAGCATGGCTGCGTCTACTGCTTTGCCAGGCCGACGCATTCCTTCATGGGCCTGTCGCCGGGGCTCGATTTCGAATCCAAGCTCTTTGCCAAGCCCGATGCGGCGCGAATGCTGGACAGGGAATTGTCGAAGCCCGGCTACCAGCCGCGCACCATCGCCATCGGCACCAACACCGATCCGTATCAGCCGATCGAAAAGCAATACCGCATCATGCGCGAGATCCTGGAGGTGCTGGAGGCGCGTGGCCATCCGGTCGGCATCGTCACCAAGTCGGCACTGGTGACGCGCGATATCGACATCCTGTCGCGCATGGCCGAGCGCGGGCTCGCCAAGGTGGCGCTGTCGGTGACGACGCTCGACCGCATGCTGGCGAGAACCATGGAGCCGCGCGCCTCGACGCCGACAAAGCGGCTGGAAGCGATAAGGCAGCTTTCGGATGCCGGCGTCCCCGCCTCGGTGATGGTGGCGCCGATCATTCCCGGCCTCACCGATCCGGAGATGGAGCGCATCCTCGATTCGGCGCGCGCCGCCGGCGCCAGAGAGGCAGGCTATGTCGTGCTGCGTCTGCCGCTCGAGGTGGCGCCGATCTTCAAGGACTGGCTCTTGCGCCATTATCCGGATCGCTACCGGCATGTGATGTCGCTGATCCGCTCGATGCGCGACGGCAAGGACTACGATTCGGAATGGGGCAAGCGCATGAAGGGCGCCGGACCCTATGCGTGGCAGATCGGCCGGCGCTTCGAGATCGCCGCCAAGCGGCTCGGCCTCAATGCCGAGCGGCGGCAGCTTCGGACCGACCAATTCGTCGCAGGCTCCGGCGTCGGCGAGCAGTTGATGCTGCTGTGAAGACAATGCCGGCCGCGAAGGCCGGCGCCAAGGCAACTCGGGAGGCAGAGTTTTGCGCCCGGATTGCGATTCCGCTAACCCTCTGTTTTGATGTAACTTCGTACGGAAAGCCCGCTACGCACTTTTGCTGGAATTGCTCAAGAATCCCGTCCGGCCCAGTCCCCCGGCCGTGAGACGGTGCCCTCCCGGTCCGACGCCCCATCCGACCCGGAGGGACTTGCGGAGAATCGGAGCCGATGCGAACCTCGCCGCACCATGGCTCGCGCGCGTTCCGATTCTCCGCTTCTCTTCGAAATGGTCGAGAAGCCCGACTTCTCGATTGAAACGAAAGCGATGGCCGAGGGGCTGTGGCCGGTAGCGGGGATGGACGAGGCGGGCCGCGGGCCGCTTGCCGGTCCGGTGGTGGCGGCGGCCGTGGTGCTCAACCCGGCCAACATTCCCGAAGGGCTCGACGATTCCAAGCGCCTCACCCATCTGCAGCGCGAGGCGCTGTTCCTCAAAATCCTGGGCTCGGCGCTCAGCGTCTCGATGGCCTCGATCAGCGCCGAAGGCATCGACAACAGCAACATTCTGAAAGCCAGCCTGGAAGCCATGCGCCGCGCCGCCGCCGGACTGTCGCTGCCGCCCAAACTGGCGCTGGCGGACGGCCGCGACGTGCCGCCAGGGCTCACCTGCGAGGGACGCGCGCTGATCAAGGGCGACCAGCGCTCGCAATCTATCGCCGCCGCCTCGATCATCGCCAAGGTGATGCGCGACCGCATGATGTGCGGCTGCGGCGGCCATCATGAGCATTACGGGTTCGAAATGCATATGGGCTACGCGACGGTCCGCCACCGGACCGCGATCGAGGCGCATGGCCCGGTGGCGCGACTGCATAGGGCGTCGTTCGCACCGTTCCGGTTTGGCGGCGTCGAGGTGGCGGAAGCGGAAGAGAGCTTCGAGGGAATAGATTAATCTTCCCCGTCGGGGGGGGGAAATGGCCGGCTGGCGGAGAGGGTCGTCGCGCGTGAAGCACCGACGCCCTCTTTAGTCGCACAAGGCGTCGAGCTCTACGCGCAACGATCCTCTCTGTCGGCTTCGGCGAAAGCTCCCCCTCAAGGGCCCCTCAAGGGGGAAGATTGTTCGCGCCCAAAACAAAAAAGCCGCCGGGTTGCCCAGGCGGCTTCATGTCAGCAACGGCAGAGCCGCTCAGTTCAGCTTGGCCTTCACGTCCTGCAGCGCCGACTTGAACAAATCGGCGCCGGCCTTGGCGTCGACCTTGGCGGCAAGCAGCGCACGGGCGGCCTCGACGGCGATGTCGACGGCGCTGGCACGCACCTCGCCGATCGCTTCGCGCTCGGCCTGGCTGATCTTCTGCTCGGCAAGCGCCGTGCGCCGGGCGACGTAGTCCTCGGTCTTCTTATGCGCCTCGGAAGCAAGGAGCTCGGCCTCGCGCTTGGCGGCGGCGACGATGTCGGCGGCCTCCTTCTCGGCTTCCTTGCGCTTCTGCTGGTATTGGCCGAGCAGCTGCTGGGCCTCTTCGCGCAGGCGGCGCGCTTCCTCGAGTTCGCTGCTGATCTTGGCCGCACGGGAATCGAGCGACTTTGCGAGCATGCCCGGCACCTTCAGATAGATGACGGCGCCGAGGAAGATGATCAGGGCAATGGTGGCCCAGAGCGTGGCAAGTGATGTGGCGTCCATGATGGCCTCCTCACCGGGTCGCGGATTTGACCGCGGCCGAAATCTCGGCCTTGTCGGTCTTGCCGCCGACCAGCGCCTCGACGATGGCCGACGTGGTGTCCTCGGCGATCGTGCCGACTTCCTTCATCGCCTTGGCCTTGATCGAGGCGATGCTCGCCTCGGCCTCGCCGAGCTTCTTCTCGAGTTCCGTCTCGAGCTTCTTGCGCGTGCTTTCGGCTTCGCTCTTGGCGGCGTCGCTCGCCTGCTGGCCGATCTTGTTGGCGTTGGCCTTGGCTTCCGCCAATTCCTGCTCATAGGCGGCAACGGCAGCGTCCGCCTCGCCCTTCAGCCTGGCGGCGTGGTCGAGATCCTGGGTGATGCGATCGTTGCGGACATCGATGATACCGCCGATGCGCGGCATCACAACCCGCTTCAGGAACAGATAGAAGAGCCCGAAGGTGATGACGAGCCACAGGATCTGCGACGGGAAGGTCTCGGCATTGAACGGCGGGAACGTGCCATGCTCCTCGGCAGGCACGGCGGTGCCCGCATGCGTATCGCCCTCGGCCGTGGCCGGCGCGGATTCTTGCGCAAAGGCAGATGTCACGAACATCTCATTCCCCTGTCCATACGGCGGGGCCGCACCATGCGGCCCCTTTCGTCAGCGCGTGGTTCTTACCTGAAGACCAGCAGCAGCGCGATGAGGAGCGAGAAGATGCCCAGCGCTTCGGTCACGGCGAAGCCGAAGATCAGGCGGCCGAACTGGCCGTCAGCGGCCGACGGGTTGCGGAGCGCACCCGAGAGATAGCTGCCGAAGATGTTGCCGAGGCCGATGCCGGCGCCGCCCATGCCGATGCAGGCGATACCAGCGCCGATAGCAGCTGCTGCAGTTGCGTCCATTTCAAAACTCCTGTGGTTTTCGTAATCGTTGCGGTTGGTACGTTGGGTATGCTGGCGCCGGGGCGCCGGTGAAAATCGATCAGTGGCTCGGGTGCAGAGCGTCGTTCAGATACATGCAGGTCAGCACCGCGAAGACGTAGGCCTGCAGGAAGGCGACCAGCAGTTCCAGCGCCGTCAGGGCAACCGCCATGGCGAGCGGCAGGACCGAGCCGGCGATGCCGACCGCACCCAGCGCGCTGAGGCTGACGACGAAGCCCGAAAACACTTTCAGCGTGATGTGGCCGGCCAGCATGTTGGCGAAAAGACGAACGGAGAGGCTGACCGGACGCGAGACAAAGGAAATGACTTCGATCGCCACCACCAGCGGCATCAGATAGCCAGGCACGCCATGCGGCACGAACAGCTTGAGGAAGCCGAGGCCGTGCTTGGCGAAGCCGTAGACGATGACGGTGCCAATGACCAGGATCGCCAGCGTGAAGGTGACGATGATGTGGCTGGTGACGGTGAAGAAATAAGGGAACAGGCCGATCAGGTTGGCGACCAGCACGAACATGAACAGCGAGAACACCAGCGGGAAGAACTGCATGCCCTGCTTGCCCGCCGCATCGCGCAGCATGTTGCCGACGAACTCATAGGCCATTTCCGAGACCGACTGCAGGCGGCCAGGAATGAGGGCGCGGCTGGCGGTGCTCATGTAGAGGAAAGCGGAAGCGACGGCGATCGTCACGACCATGAACAGAGCGGAGTTGGTGAAAGAAATGTCGTAGCCGCCGATATGAAGCGGGATGATCGGATGGATCTGGAACTGGTGGATCGGATCGACCTGGTCAGCAGCAGCCACTTTAAATCCCCGTCAAAGCCACAACCGGCTTCTTAAGTTTCTTTCGCGCCTTGCGGCGCCTTACTTCAGTCCTTCGGTTCGGGCGGCTTGCCGCCCTGGCCGAATTCCGATGCAAGTCCCGACGAACGCAGGACATTGAGTATACCGGCGCCAAAACCCAGCAGCAGGCCGACGATCAGACCCCAGGGCGCGATTCCCGCCAAGCGGTCGATGATCCAGCCCAGGCCGACACCAACCACCACTCCGGCGATGAACTCGCTGGACAGTTTCAGGGCCTGACCGTAACCGGTCGCAGCTTTCGCTTCGTCTTTCCCCTCGAGCCGGTCCGTGCGTCTTGATGCAAGCGATGCTTCAAGCTCGCGCCGGCGGCGCTCAAGTTCGTCGTCGCGGATGGTGGCTTCTGGCTGCCTGCCGCGGCCGGTTTCTCCGGTTCCGTCTGGCCCGTTTTTGTCGGCCATCGCAACCCCCCTGCCCGGGCAGACGATCACCGTCCGTCCGCTTCTAAAGTCGCCGGCAACATAGTTAGCGGGTCCGCGCCCGTCAAGCCACGGGCCGAACTTCAAAGCGATGTATTTTCCGCTTTCAAATCAATGGCTTATCCGGGTGCGACATCGTGCCCGTCACGCCTGTGCGAGGACTCGGCGCGAATCCGGGCGACAAGCCGCGCTGATCGGTGCGCGCAGCAAACGAGAAAGAGCGTTGCCGCGGGGTGCCGATCAAGCGGCTCAGTTCGAGCCGCCTAAACGGCTCAGCTCCAGCCGCCGCCATAGGTGCGATAGAAGATATGCAGGCCGATCCTGGTCATGCGCTGCATGGCGCGCGCCCAGCCCGGATGGACGTAATTGGCGTAGTAATGCGTCGAGGATCCGACCTCGGGGATGAAGATCTTGCCGGCGGTCACCGCCATGGCGACATCCTGGGCGGTCTTGTACGCGACGGGGTCGTTGATGCGCTTCTTCCTGCCGTCACAGGCGAAGGAGAACTGGCAGCGGTTGAACCAGTTGTCGTTCTGGTAGACGACACCGCAGATCGTCTTCGGATAGGCAGGGTTGCGGACGCGGTTGAGGATCACCTGCGCCACCGCGGCCTGGCCGCGCACCGGTTCGCTGCGCGCCTCGAAATAGATGCCCTTGGCGAGGCATTCCTGTTCCGGCTTGGAGAAGACGGCCGCAGGCAGCGGATTCTGCATCCAGGCGTGATCCCCCTTGCCCATCGGCGGGATGAAGCGGCCGTCATTCGGATCGTCCTGCAGCAGAGCCTCAAAGGGCGAGGCCTTGGCATAGTCCGGCGCCGACTGGGCATAGGCGGTGGCGAGGATGTCCGGCTTGTCGTTGTTGACGAGAGCGACGAGAGCCGCCGGCAAATCCGGATCGGGCTTCTTGTCCTCGCGGATGTGGAAGGCCTGGGCGATCTGGATTTCCTTGCCCTTGATGCCGGGCTTGGCGAAAGTCAGCTTCAGGCCGCTGTCCATCGCCGGACGGAGCAGCGAGGAGGTGCGCTCGAAGATGGAGCCGGCGCTGAAATTCTTCGGCGGCGCAACGGGCGACACCTGGACGAGGCGGCCCTTCTTGTCGGCGCGCACGACGCGGTCCTCATCGGGCGTAGCGCCGGCGACATTGCCCTTGCCGCGGAGCGCCACCGTGCCAACGCCAGGCAGGTCCACGCCGGAGCCGGAGATCGAGCCCGTGGCGGCCGAATCGACGAACGGCATCTCGGCGGCGTGCACCGAGCCGGCGACGGATTTTTCGACATAGGCATTCCAGCGATGACTGGGCGACTCCAGCCCGGACACGAGGCTTGCCATATCCTGGTAAGCGACGACGGACGGAAAGCCGACCCAGAAGCCGAGCCCCAGAACCAAAGGAGGAAGGAAGGAACGTTTATTCGCAACGGCGGCGGCGACGAGCCGCGTAAGAACGCGTCGATGCACGGAACTCTCCAGAAACGCTACTGACCCCGGAGAGCCAAAATGAAGCATTAACCTTGATGGGGGGTTAACGGCACCGATCGTGTTTTTTTCATGTTGCAGATAAGCCGGCCTCCGCCAGCTGTGGAAAGCCGGCGAAAACGTCAGGCCGTGCGCAGAAAAATCGGCCATGCGATCGCCGCGCAGATCGCGGCCGCCAGCCACACGCCCGGCCATGCGAAGAGAAGCAGAAGCCAGGGAATGGCGATCGGCACCAGGCAGAAGCCGACAAAGACCAGAGTGTTGGCGAGGCTGAGCGCGGTGCCGACATGGCCGGCACCGGCAAGTGTCGCAAGCTCGGTATAGGCAACGCCATGCCAGGCCGATACGCAGATGCCGGCTACGATCACCATAAGGGGCAGGAGCAACAGCAGCGACGGCTGCCTGGCTGCAGGGATGGCCAGAACCCATAGCACCAGGAAGGCCAGCGCGCTCAGCGCGCTGCAGAACCTCAGGAACGGCCTTCGGTTGCGGTGGCGGTCGGTGTAGCGGCCGCTCCAGACACGCATCACCATGGCGCCCGTCTGCACGGCGGCGAGGGTGGCGCTGGTCACCCATGTGCCCGTGCCGGCAAAGTCGTGCAGGAAGACGGAGGCAAAGGTGAGCACCGCCACCTGCGGGAAGCAGAGCAGGCCGATGGCTGCCGAGATGCGCCAGACCTCGATGTTGCGCAGCGGCGCCGGGCCGGTCGTGACGGCGGCGGCATGCGCGTCGCCTTGCGTCGGCGGCTCCTGCAACCAGCGCCGGGCAAAGCAAGCCGAGAGCGCGGTGAGAGCCGCCAGCAGGCCGAAGACGGCGGCGAAGCCGAAGCCCAAGGCTAGCCACGGCAGGACGAGCGCGCCGAGCCCGCCGCCAAGCGGCACCGCCGTCTGCCTGATGCTCATGGCGAAGCCGCGCTCGTCTTCGCCGAACCAGCCCATGATGGCGCGGCCGCTGGAGCCGTTGACGCTGCCGCCGAGCAGGCCTGCAACGAGCAGGCTGGCCGAAAGCAGCACGACACCGGGAGCGGCTGTTTTCGTCGGCACGACGAGGATTGCCATGGCAAAAAGCCACACGGCCGTCGCGCCGAGCCCGGTCAGCAGCACGCGGCGGTCGCCCCAGCGGTCGGTAAGCACGCCCCAGGGCAGTTCGCTGAGCGCCACGCCGAGGCCGAGCAGACCGAGCGCAGCGCCGAGCGAGGCATTGTCGAGATGGTAGTCCTGGCGCATCACCACAGCCGTCGCCGGGATGCCGGAGAAGGTAGCGGAGAAGCCGGCATTGGCGGCGACGCCGATGCCGAGCACTTTCCATCGATGGGTGGGCCCGAAGGCGCGGCCAGCCGAAGCGGCGGCGCCTGCCGCGGGCCGCCGGCAATCGTTGCGAGTTACGATGGCGGACATGATCTCGTATTCCCTCTGCGCCGGTCGATCGGTCTTGACCGGTCGGATGTAGCGCCATAGCTTCATCCAGAAAATCAGCAAGTTTTTGATCGATAATCCTGAAAATAAGGACGATCTCATGCGACGCGTCACATTCGACCTCGACGTGCTCAGGACCTTCGTCACCGGCATGGAGCTTGGCAGTTTCGCCAAGGCGGCCGAGCGGCTCGGCCGCTCGACCTCTGCCGTCAGCGCGCAGCTGAAGAAGCTGGAAGAACAGGCGGCGACCCCGGTCTTCCGCAAGGCGGGGCGCGGCCTGGCGCTTACCGAAGCCGGCGAGACGATGCTCAGCTATGCGCGGCGTCTCATCGAGCTCAATGACGAGGCGGCCTCAGCTATCCGCGACGTCGAGCTGGAAGGCTGGGTGCGGCTCGGCCTGCAGGAGGACTTCGGCGAGGCCGTGCTGCCGGAGGTGCTCGGCCGGTTTGCCCGTGCGCATCCCAAGGTCCGGATCGAAGCGCGGATCGGACGCAGCCATGAGCTCGCCGAGCGCGTCGTCTCAGGCAGCCTCGACATCGCGCTGGCCTGGCACGACGGCACGATCCTGCCCTACAGCCGGCATGTCGCCGAGGTGCAGGCGCGCTGGATCGGCCCGGCGAAACCGATGCAAGCCGGCCACAATGGTGAAGCGCTGCCGCTGGTGTTGTTCGAGGCGCCATGCCTGCTGCGCACCGTGGCGACCGAGACGCTCGACCGCGCCGGCCTCGCCTGGCGCATGGCGTTCTCGAGTCCCAGCCTCGGCGGCATCTGGGCGGCGGTCGCCGCGGGTCTCGGGCTGACGATCCGCACCGATATCGGCCTGCCAGCCACTGTCAGGGCGATCGCGCCGGGCGTGCTCGGGCTGCCGCTCCTGCCGATGATGGCGCTGCATCTGCACCAGAAGGATGCCGAGCTCGATCCGGTGGCGGCACGGCTGGCAGAGATATTGCTGGAGGCGGCGCTGGATACGCTGCCGGAGGGAGCGCGTTTCGGCGAGGGCTTGCGAGCGGTCGCGTAGGATTCCACGCTATTCTTCATCCTCGAGCGGAGCAAGGAGCGAAGCGACACGGCACAGACCCGTGAATGACGACGGGAGGGGCGCTGCCGACCCTTTCCAACAAAGGGCTCAGCGCTTCTTCGCCCGACCTGCGAAAGGATTCTCCGAGGTGCGCAGCGCCATGCGGATCGGCACGCCGGGCATGTCGAAAGCCTCGCGCAGGCTGTTCGAGAGGTAGCGGACATAGGATTGCGGCATCGCGTCCGGGCGCGAGCAGGAGACGACGAAACCCGGCGGCCGGGTTTTTGCCTGCGTGACATATTTGATCTTCAGCCGGCGGCCGGCGACGGCGGGCGGCGGATGATGCGCCAGAATGCCTTCCAGCCAGCGGTTGAGCTTGCCGGTCGAGACGCGGCTGTTCCAGACCTTGTGCGTCTTGATGACGGCGTCCATCAGCCGATCGAGGCCGCGCCCGGTCTCGGCAGAGACCGTCACCGCCTGAATGCCGCGCACTTGGGGAAGCAACCGCTCGGTCTTTTCGCGCAGCTCGGCCAGAAGCTCCTGCGGGTTGTCGATCAGGTCCCATTTGTTGAAGGCGATCACCGGCGCGCGGCCCTCGCGAATGATCAGGTCGGCGATTTGCAGGTCCTGCTTCTCGAAGGGGATGGTGGCGTCGAGCACGATGATGACGATCTCGGCGAAGCGGATAGCGCGCAGGCCATCCTGCACCGAAAGCTTCTCGAGCTTTTCCTGGACTTTGGACTTGCGCCGCATGCCGGCGGTGTCGAACAGCTTTATCCGGCGGCCGCGCCAGTCCCAGTCGACCGAGATGGAATCGCGGGTGATGCCGGCCTCGGGTCCGGTCAGCAGCCGCTCCTCGCCGATCAGCGCATTGATCAGCGTCGACTTGCCGGCATTGGGGCGGCCGACCACGGCTATGCGCAGCGGCTTGGTCTCGTCATAGGCCGGCTCGGCGTCGGGGTCGGCGATATCCTCGCCGATAAGCACCTCGCTCACGGCGATCTCATCGCCCGGCTGTTGCGCGTGCTCGCCGAAGGCGCGTTCCTCGCCGAGTGCCGCGATCACCGCATCGCGCAGATCGGGCATGCCTTGGCCATGCTCGGCCGAGACGGGGATCGGCTCGCCGAGGCCGAGTTCCCAGGCTTCCAGCATGCCGCCTTGCGCGCCTCGCGCTTCCGCCTTGTTGGCCACCAGCACCACCGGCTTGCCGGATTTGCGGACCACGTCGGCGAAGGTCCGGTCGTCGGGCATCAGGCCCGACTTGGCATCGACGGTGAAGAAGATCAGGTCGGCCTCGCGGATGGCGATCTCGGTCTGCTGGCGCATGCGGCCGGGCAGCGTCGAGGCCGCCGCATCCTCGAAGCCGGCGGTGTCGATGACGTCGAAGTGAAGATCGTAAAGCTTGGCGGCATGGACGCGACGATCGCGCGTCACGCCCGGCGTGTCGTCGACAAGCGCCAGCTTCTTTCCCACCAGCCGATTGAAAAGAGTCGATTTGCCGACATTAGGCCGGCCGATGATGGCGACTTTGAACGTCATCCGGGGTCACGAAGCGTTGCCCGACCCGCGGATCAGCTCGGACATCAACTGCGCCCGCTGGCGCGCATTGCGCGGGGCGCCGTCATCCGAAGCGATCTGGTCGAACAGTTTCAGCGCATCCGCCGACTTGCCTTCCTTCCAGGCGGCAAGGCCGAGCGCCTCACGCGCCGAGCTGCGCAGCGGATTGGTGTCGGCGGTGAGCGCCTCGACACGGCTGGAGACATCGGCAAACGAGCCGTGATCGACCAGCAGCAGCGCCGCTCTCAATCGCGCCATGTCGCGGATGCCTGCGGGAATGGCGCTGTCGGCCGCGACCGCATCGAAATCCTTGACGGCGGCGTCGACGTCTCCCTTGTCGGCCTTGACGGTCGCGGCCCGCATGCGGGCGAGCAGCGGATAGGCGCCATAGCCATCCTTTTCCAGCTGATCGAGAGCGGCGATCGCCTCGTCGTTCTTGCCGTCATTGGCGAGCTTGAGCGCCTGCGAGAAGGCATCGCCCGACCGGTTGGCGCGGGTCTCGTCCCAGTAGCGGTAGCCGACGAAGGCGGCAGTCGCCACCACGATCAGGATCGCGGCACCGAGCAGGGCCGGACCAAAGCGGTCCCACAGCGCCTGCGCCTGCTCGCGACGAATCTCTTCGTTGACTTCGCGGATAAAACTGTCGTCCGACATCAATCAAAAACCATTGCGGCCCCGGAACGGAGCGCTTCTTGAGCCCCGCGTTTTAGCGAAATTTCGTCGGCATGGAAGAGGGATCGCCGGAAAATCGGCGGAGGCTCCCAGTGCCCCACAGGCCTTGCCGGAACGCATCGATGCTACATTTGGGCGATAGACGGCTTTCCTACAGCCCCAAAGGTTGCCCAAAAGGTTGCCAGTGCCACGTTCGTTCCGCGTCCTTGCGTTCAGCCTCGCCTGGCTTGGCTCCGGTGGCACGGGGCTTGCCGATCCGCCGAAACCGATGGCGGCGAAACCAAAGCAGATCGTGCTTATCTCCTTCGACAGCGCACGCGAGATCTCGCAATGGGAGCGCAGCCGCGCGCTGGCAAAGCGCACCGGCGCGCATTTCACGTATTTTCTGTCCTGCGTCTTCCTGCTCTCGCCGAAAACGCGCGCCGAGTACGTCGCGCCCGGCAAGGGTGCAGGCAAATCGAATATCGGCTTCGCCGCCTCGGAGCAGGATGTCGCGGACCGGCTGCAACAGATCCGGCTCGCGGCCGCCGAAGGTCACGACATCGGCAGTCATGCCTGCGGACATTTCGACGGCAAGGGCTGGAGCAAGGCCGACTGGCTGGCCGAGTTCTCAGCGTTCCGCCGCATCCTCGAAAATGCCTATGCGATCAACGGCATTTCGCCGGAGCCGCCTGGCTGGCGTGATTTCGCCCGCCATGCCGTGATCGGTTTCCGCGCGCCGTACCTCTCGGCCGGCAGGGCCCTTTACGAAGCGCTGCCCGAGGCCGGCTTCCAATATGACGCAAGCGGTGTCTCGAACGGCCCTGCCCTGCCGCGCGCAAAGGACGGCACCACCCGCTTTGCATTGCCGCAGATTCCGGAGGGGCCGAAGTCGAAGCGGGTGGTGGCGATGGACTACAACCTCTATGTCCGCCATTCGGGCGGCTTCGAGAAGCCGTCGATGGCGGGCGAGTTCGCCGACCGCGCCTATCGGGCGTTTCGCGCCGCCTTCGATGCGCAATACAACGGCAAACGACTTCCGCTGGGGCTCGGCTTCCACTTCACGCAGATGAATGCCGGCGCCTACTGGAACGCGCTGGAGCGCGTTGCCGGTGAAGTCTGCGTCATGGAGCAGGTCGAATGCATCAGCTTCCGCGACTATATCGAGCGGCAGCGCTCCGGCGATGCACGGGTTGCCGGGGGGGGGGGGGGGGGGGGGGGGGGGGGGCGCCCCCCCCCACTTCCAATCTCTTGCCTGGGCGCAATTCCGGACGGAAAGGCGCTCCGCAATTGTTCCGAGTTCAGGCCGGATCCTCCGCGCTCTGCCGCGCGAGATAACGCTGGTCGATGTCTGGCAGCGGCTCGCCTTCCAGCGTCGCCTCGAAGGCGCGCAGGCGCTTGTGCACTGACTGCAGCTCGACGATGGTCGACCAGGAATTCAACAGGAACTGCAGCGAATTCGTCACCTTGCCGAAGGCGTTCGAAATCTGGTTCAGCGCACCGAAGGTGATCTTGTGCGCAACCAGCGAGGGCCCGAGGATCAGCAGCGAGAAGATGTTGTCGGCCTGCAGGTAGGTGTACCGGACGACGTTGAAATAGATGTAGTGGAAATAGAGCCTGAAGTAGTTGCGGCGCACATTGTCGAACAGTTCCGTCGTCGTCGCCGGCTGCGCCCGGTCGGGATGGTCTTCGCCGTAGACGAGTTCCTTGCGATAGGCGGCCTCGACGCGCTGGTTGCGGAACTGGAGGCCCGGCAGCTTGATGCCGGCGAGCATCACCGAGGCCGTGCCGAATATGCACCACCCCAGCGCGGCAACGACCAGGGGCTGCGGCACCGCGCCCAGGATCGGCAACTCGGTGATGTGCGCTTGCAGCTGGATCATCACCGGCAGGAAGGCGATGAGGGTCATGATCGACTGGACGAAGCTCGAGCCCAGGTCCTCCATGATCTGCGAGAAGCGCATCGTATCTTCCTGGATGCGCTGCGAAGCGCCCTCGATGTGGCGCAGCCGGCCCCAGTTCGCCATGAAGTAGTCGTTCATCGCCGTGCGCCAGCGGAAGATCCAGTGGCTGACGATAAAGGCGTTGACCACCTGCACGTTCATGCCGACCAGCGCCAGCCAGGAGAAGTCGGCCAACCCCTTGTAGAACTCGATGTCAGTCGATGGCGTCGTCCCCGACATCAGCCCCTGGACATAATCGAAGAAAGGTCCGTACCAGTTGTTGACGGCGACGCTGACCTGCACGTTGAAATAGATGAAGAAGAGAATGACGGCGGTCATCAGGATCGACCAGTTCTGCCACGGATGCGGAGCATACCAGCTCCAGAACGCGTAGAAGATCGCCACACAGGCCACGAAGTACATGTAGAACCACAAGAACGGCTTCGACCATAGAACCGCGATGCCGATGATGGGCGGCGCACCCGCAGCCGCTGGCGGCATGCCGAGGATGGCGCCCAGCTGTTCGCCGCCGAAGAACCAGAACAGGATCGCCGCAAGGCTCCAGAGGGCGGCCGAGGTGAAGAAAAGCTTCGGCTGCGGGAAGAAGGATACGAACACTGTGGCGGGTTTCCTCGGTCTGACCGCAAATCAGCGGCGTTGCTGTTCGGCGGGCATAAGGTCACACATTACTGGGAAAGAAAATGCCCGGCCCGGCGCCCGGCACCGAACAAGACCACAAATCATGGCGATTTTGGTGCAGCCGACCAGGCAACGACGCCGGAGACCAGCAGAGCGGCAGCCGCCATGATCGAGGCGAGCACATAATTGCCCGAAGCCTGGGCGAGCAAGCCGGCGGCAATCGGACCGATGATCTGGCCGAGGCCGAAGGCGGCGGTCATCACCGCGAAGATGCGGCGCGGCGCCTGCGGCGCAAGCTGCCTTGCTGCCTGCAGGCCGAACGCGGTGATGGCAATGAACGTGCCGCCGAGCAATATGGCAGCCAGAAGCGGCCCGCTGAAACCTTTGACGACGACGCTGGCGATGACGCCGATCACTTCGACCAGGCAGCTCACGGCATAGGCCGTATAAAGCCCGATCCTGCCGGCGAGCTTTTGCCAGAACCAGGTCGAGGGGAAGCCGGCAAGACCGGCGATCATCCAGACCGAGGCCTCGAAGACGCGTCCGCCGCCGTCCTGGCGAACGATGGCGACCAGAAAAGTGGCCGTCACCACATAGCCCAAGCCGAACAGCCCATAGGCAAGGATTATCTTCGTCAGCGATCTATCCTTCGGCAACGCCGGTTCAGGCCCGTCGATGCCATTGGCGGGCGTGGCGGAGCCCGCGAGGATCGCGACGAGGAGCAGGCCGACAGCGGAAATTGCTCCCGACCATAGCCAGCCCGCGGGCCAGCCGGCATGGGCCGTGACGAGGATGGCCAGCAGCGCCGAGGACGCCGCAATGCCCAGGCCGACACCGCCGAAATGCAGCGCTTGCAGATCGCCGCGGCCTGCCTTTGCAAGATGGCTGAAGACGATCGACGACATGAAAACCATGACGAAGGCGCTGGCCAGGCCGGCGAGAAAACGAATGGCGAGGAAAGCGGCCATCGTCTCGTTCAGTCCCATCGAAGCCGCGAGCACGGCGCTCGCGGCAAGGCTTGCGAACATCAGCAGACGCTCGCGGCCATGCGCCCAGCCGCCGGCCGCGGCGAGCGCGCCAATGAGATAGCCGAGATAGTTGGCGGAAGCGATCCAGCCGGCGTCTGCCGGCGTCAGGTGCAACTCTTCCATCATGCCGGGCAGAATCGGCGTGTAGACGAAGCGGCCGATGCCCATGGCGACGGCGAGAGCCGTCATGCCGGCGAGGGCAAGGCGCAAGGGAGATGGCGAAGCGGCTTTCATTGCAGCGCAGCATAAATGTGTGCACGTGCGAAACAATGCGATTGCGTTGGGCCAGGCCGGCTTGGCCCGCCTTCAGCGGCAAGCCGTCTCGTACACCGTGCGGCCGGCCGTGAGCCGGAACGGCATATCGCCGAGCTCGCGCTCCGACATGGCGTCCAGCACCGGATGCGACAGAGGATCGACCGTCCAGCGGGCAATCTCGCCGTCGTCCTGCCAAGCCTGTCTTGGCTCAGCGCCGGAAAGCCCCTTCAGCAAAGAGAAAATCTTCATCGACCTGCCTCCAAGCCCGGTTTGCCTCGCTAGAATCCGCTTTTCTTCGGCACGTTTCAATTGAGATTTGAGACCAGCAAGTTTAGAAAAACTGGATGACGATCCTGAACCGTGTCCACCTCAATGGCTTGCGTGCCGTCGAAACCGTTGCCCGCGTTGGATCGCTTGCCGCGGCGGCTGCCGAACTCAATGTTTCGGTCAGCGCCGTCAGCCAGCAGATCAAGCGCACGGAAAAACAGCTGGGGCAGGCGCTGTTCGAGCGGACGT
Source organism: Mesorhizobium sp. WSM4898 (assembly GCF_029625845.1). Taxonomy (NCBI): domain Bacteria; kingdom Pseudomonadati; phylum Pseudomonadota; class Alphaproteobacteria; order Hyphomicrobiales; family Phyllobacteriaceae; genus Mesorhizobium; species Mesorhizobium sp. WSM4898. The sequence goes on from NZ_JARTVQ010000004.1 coordinate 395,650, forward strand.
CCGGCGGACTCGTGACAACGGAATTTGGCGTCGTTTTCACGGCCCGGCTGAGCGCCGGCTTCCGCGAGCTTGCGCAAGCGGTGGCGTTGGCCGACGAGGCAACGGAATGCACCCTGGTGGTGTCGGTGGCGCCCGCCTTCGCCTCGAAATGGCTGTTGCCCAGGCTGTCGCGGCATTTTGCCCGCCATCCCAACGTGCTCTTGCGCATAGACGCTTCAGGCAGGCTCGCCGATCTCGACCATTCCGATATCGACATTGCGATTCGGATGGGCGACGGCGCTTGGCCGGGAGTAAACGCGGAACTGCTTTTGGCGCAGGAAGTGTTTCCGGTCTGCGTACCAGCGATCGCGGCCAAGCTGAACTCGATCGAGGACCTGGCGCGGACCTGCGCCATCACCGACGAGCGGGCAATGATCAGCTGGGATAGCTGGTTCAAGGCGGCCGGCGTCGAGCCGGTCACTTTCCAAAAAGGCGCGCGCTTCACCGATCCGATGCTCTGCCTGGAATCTGCAATCGCCGGCCATGGCGTGATGCTCGCCTGGCAATTGCTGACCGCCGATGCGCTGGCCGATGGCCGGCTGGTCGCCCCTTTCGGCGTGCGAGCTGAAAGCGGGCTCGGCTACTGGATGGTGACCTCGGCCACCAAAAGCGAAAGCCGAAAGGTGCGCGACTTCAAGGCCTGGGTCCGCGAGGAGATCGAAGCGACCAAGGCGCAGTTCCGGGCGCTCGACAGCGCCGCCTGAGCTCGTTTGAGCATGATCTTGTCCGAACGCCGCCATGCACTTTTCGCGATCATGCCTGGAGGCCCAGTCGATCGCGGTGGAAAGGCCGGGCGCAGCGGTCTATGTAAGGACCAGACCCCACAATCATGGCAGGCAGGATCATGACCACACATTCGCGCGGCGTCTCGGCAACCATCGACCCGGTGAAGCTCGACAGGCTGGCCGAAGTCGCCGTCAAGGTCGGGCTGCAGCTGCAGCCGGGACAGGACCTGGTGCTGACGTCCTCGATCGCGGCGCTGCCGCTGACCCGGCGCATCGTCGAGCATGCCTATAAGGCCGGCGCCGGGCTGGTGACGCCGATCTTCAACGACGACGAGATCACGCTGGCGCGTTTCCGCTATGGCGCCGACGCCGGCTTCGACCGCGCCGCCGGCTGGCTTTACGAAGGCATGGCGAAAGCCTTCGCCAACAATGCGGCGCGGCTTGCGGTGCGCGGCGAGGATCCGTCTCTGCTGTCGGCGCAGGACCCGGCCAAGGTGGCGCGGGCCAACAAGGCGAATTCGATGGCGTACCAGCCGGCGCTCGAAAAGATCACCGGTTTCGACATCAACTGGAACATCGTCGCATATCCGGATGTTGCCTGGGCTCGCCAAGTGTTCCCGGGCGAGCCCGACGATGTCGCGGTGGTGAGGCTCGCCGACGCGATCTTCTCGGCCTCGCGCGTCGATGTCGAGGATCCGATCGGCAACTGGAAGGCGCACAACGCGGCCTTGGCCGAGCGCACGAAATGGCTGAACGAGCACAATTTCCACGCGCTGCATTTCACCGGACCGGGCACCGACCTCACCGTCGGCCTGGCGGAAGGTCATGAATGGATGGGCGGCGCTTCGACGGCGAAGAACGGCATCACCTGCAATCCGAACATCCCGACCGAGGAAGTCTTCACCACGCCGCATGCGAGGCGCGTCGAAGGCCATGTCTCCTCGACCAAGCCGCTCTCCTACCAGGGCACGCTGATCGACGAGATCTCGGTGCGCTTCGAGGGCGGTCGGATCGTCGAGGCCAAGGCCTCGAAGGGCGAGGACGTTCTGAAGAAGGTGCTGGACACCGACGAGGGCGCGCGCCGGCTCGGCGAAGTGGCGCTGGTGCCGCATTCCTCGCCGATCTCGAAGAGCTGCCTGCTGTTCTTCAACACGCTGTTCGACGAGAACGCCGCCTGCCACATCGCGCTCGGACAGTGCTATTCGAAGTGCTTCGTCAACGGCGGCTCGCTCAGTCAGGACGAGATTGCCGAGCGCGGCGGCAACAAGAGTTTCATCCACATCGACTGGATGATCGGCTCGGACAAGATCGACATCGACGGCGACGGCAAGGACGGCAGCCGCGTGCCGGTGATGCGCAAGGGCGAGTGGGCCTGAGAGACCCGACGCGGAGACAGCCTTGGACGTGGCGGTAAAGCGCGTCTACGAAGCGCCGGAGAGGAGCGATGGCCAGCGTGTGCTGGTAGACCGCGTCTGGCCGCGCGGCGTCTCCAAGAAGGACGCCGCGCTGGACCTTTGGCTGAAGAAGATCGCGCCGAGCACCGAACTGCGCAAATGGTTCGGGCATGATTTCGAACGATGGCCGGAGTTCCAGAAGCGGTACTGCGCCGAGCTGGACGGCAACGAGGAGGCTGTGGCGCAGCTGCGAGAACTGCTGCGCCACGGCAAGGTGACGCTGCTCTTCGGCGCGCATGACGAGGCGCATAACAATGCGGTGGCGTTGATGGGGTATTTGCGGAGGGAGTAACCTCTCTCTCGTCGTCATCCTCGGGCTTGACCCGAGGATCCATGCCGTGACTGTCACCGAAGGACGCAAAGGAGCAGAACTCTTAAACCGCCACAACGCTTTAGCGTCGCGGCATGGAATCCTAGGGTCTGCGCGCGTCGCTTCGCTCGTTGCTCGCCCTAGGATGACGAGGGATAGTGTGCCGCGCCTGCCGAATCCTACTTCACCGCCTCTTCATAAACATCCGGCTTGAAACCAACCAAGATGCGGCCACCCACCTCCAGCACGGGCCGCTTGATGATAGTGGGCTTGGCGAGCATCAGCTTCTTCGCTTTCTTCTCGTCGAGCGCTTCCTTATCCTTCTCCGGCAGTTCGCGAAAAGTCGTGCTGCCCTTGTTGAGCAGTCTCTCCCAGCCGACCTTATCGACCCAGCCATTCAGCCTTTCCGCCTCGATCCCTTCGGCGCGATAGTCATGGAAGCGGTAGGGAAGGTCGCGGCTCTCCAGCCAGACGCGCGCCTTCTTGATCGTGTCGCAGGTGGTGATGCCGTACATGGTGATCGTCAATTCGGACCTCGGGCGGATGGATTGCGAATCTGGCCGAATCCTAGGCTTGCCTTGCCCGCTTTGCCAGCGTGACTACGTGAAGACGATTTGGCGCTCTCCATGGCGGCCGGAATATCATCTTGGCCGCCATGTCTGATTTTCAGATCCTGCAACGAAGATTCGGAATGCCAGACGCCGATCGGCTTCAATAGTAGAAGCGCTCTTCGCTGATCTTGCCGTTCTTGACCGTATAGAGGCCAACCTCATCCATTTTGACGCGTTCGCCGGTAGATTTGGGCGTCACGTCAAAGGTGAAGCGCAAGGCGAACTGGTCGCCATTGACGTAGGGGCCCTCGATCGAGCCGCCGTGAACCTCATGGTTCGCTTCCCACCATTCGCCCTTCTGCTTTACGGCGTCCCTGCCGCTGCAAACGGCCATGGGCCCTTCCATCGCCTCGTAGCTGACGATGTTGTCGGCATTGTATTTCGCGGCAGCGCCGCGGTTGTCGCCCTGCTTGAGGAGTTCGGTGAAATGCTTGGCGACTTCGGCAGTGGTCATGATTTCCTCCCGGTTTGGACAGACCCCAGATAGGGAGCTCCCTCGTGACCTGCCATCGCCGAAGCGTCGGTAGCTGACAACTCGTGTCAGGATCGAATGCCGGTCTGCTAATAACACCCGCGCTGGATCGCCAGCCGGCGCACCAGCGCCTGCACGGTGTCGATGGCGGGCGTCGGCTGGCCGGTGAGGCGGCCAAGCTCCTGCACTGCCGTGATCAGCGCGTCGACCTCCATCGGGCGGCCGCGTTCGAGGTCCTGCAACATCGAGGTCTTGTGCCCGCCGACATCGCCGGCGCCCTTGATGCGCCGGTCGACGGGGATCAGGAAGCGCACGTCGAGGCGCTCGCCAATCGCCTGCGCCTCCAGCATCATGGCGCGGGCGACGGCCCGCGTGCCTTCATCGGCGACGATCGCCGCAAGCGTGCTGCCGGTCAGCGCCGAGATCGGGTTGAACGAGAGATTGCCCCAAAGCTTCACCCAGATTTCCGACCGTATGTCCTCGCGGACCGGCGCCTGCAGCCCGGCCTTGACCATCTCGCGCGCCAGCACACTCACCCGCTCGCTTTTTTCGCCCGAAGGCTCGCCGAGCGAAAAGCGCGTGCCCTCGACATGGCGGATTCGCCCGGGCGCATCGACCTCGACGGCCGGATAGACGACGGAGCCGATGATGCGCTCAGGCCCGATGGTCTCCCAGATCTTTCCGCCGGAATCGACCGCATCAAGCCGCGTGCCTTCGAGCGCGCCGCCGGCCTTGTAGAAGTACCACCAGGGCACGCCGTTCTGCATGGTGACGACGGCTGTCCCCTCGCCCAGCAGCGGTGCAATCTCGCCCAGCGCCGGCGCCAGAGAATGCGCTTTCAGCGCCAGCACCACGTAATCCTGAATGCCGAGTTCTTCGGCCGTGGCCGCTGCTCTCACCCGGGCGATCGTCTCCTTGCCGTCCTCGATCAGGCGTAGGCCATCGGCCTGGATCGCTTCGAGATGCGCGCCGCGCGCGACGATCGACAGATCGACGCGGCCGGCAATCGCCAGCTTGGCGGCGAGATAGCCGCCGATGGCGCCGGCGCCGAAGACTGTAATGCGCATCAGCTCAAACCGAGTTTTGCCGCGAGGCCTATGCGCTGCAATTTGCCGGTGGCGCCCTTCGGGATCTCGTCCAGGATCACCACCTTGCGCGGCACCTTGAAATCGGCGAGCCGAGTCGCGGCAAAGCCGCGAATGTCGGCCTCGCTGGCGCTCTGGCCTTCCCGCAGCACGACAGCGGCAGCCACTTCCTCGCCGAGCTTGTCATGCGGCATGGCGAAGGTGACGACCTGCGCCACCGCCGGATGATCCATCAGCACGCCGTCGACCTCGAGCGGAGAGATCTTTTCGCCGCCGCGATTGATGATCTCCTTCAGCCGGCCGGTGACGCGCAGATAATTGTCCTCGTCCAGCACGCCCTGGTCGCCGGTGTGGAACCAGCCATGCGCGAAGGCGCTGGCGTTGGCGTCCGGATTCTTCTCGTAGCCGGCGGTGACGTTCGGGCCGCGAATGACGATCTCGCCGATCTCGCCGGGCTCGAGCAGCCTTCCATCCGGCGCCATGACGGCCACTTCCGGTCCGGCCGAGGCGCCGACGCTGCCCGGCTTGCGCAGTCCGGGTGGCAGCCGGTTGGACGCCATCTGGTGCGCAGCCTCGGTCATGCCGTACGCCTCGATCACCGGACAGCCGAAAGTCGCCTCCAGCTCTGCCATGACCTGCGCCGGGAGTGAGGCCGACGACGAGCGGATGAAACGCAGCTTCGCTTCGGCCAGTTGCTCGGGATTGCGCGCGGCGCGCGGCAGGATCGCCTGGTGCATCGTCGGCACCGCCGTATACCAGGTTGGCTTCGCTTCGGAGACCCATTGGAAAAAGCGCAGCGCGTTGAAGCCCGGCGTGCAGAAGACGCTGGCGCCGGCGGCGAGCGAGGATAGCACCGCCGCGATCAGCCCGTGGATGTGAAACAGCGGCATGATGTTGAGGCAGCGGTCGGCCGAGCCCAGGCCCAGCGTGGCGCCGATATGCGCGGCCGAGGCGGCGAGGTTGGCGTGGCTGAGCGGCACCAGCTTCGGCCGCGATGTAGTGCCGGAGGTATGCAGAAGGAGAGCGGTGTCGCTGTCTTCGGCCAAGCCGGAGGCAACCGGCGGCCCGACCGGGCCGCCCTCTATGGTGAAGATGCCGGCCGGCGCGCCTTCAGGCACCGCCAGCCGCAGCACCGCAATGCCGAGGCGTTCGGCAACTTCGACCGAGGGTCCTTGCTCGTCCTTGCCGACAAGGATCGCCTTGACGCCGATGTCGCTGAGATAGAAATCGAGCTCGTCGGCCCGGTAGGCTGGATTGAGCGGCGCTGTGGACGCCGCTGCGGCGACCGCGATGAAGGCCGTTGCCATCTCCGGGCCGTTCGGGAGCACGATGGCAACGCGGTCGCCACGGCCGATGCCGAGCGTGTTGAGCCGGGTCACGGTCTCTTGGATCAGACGCCGCAGCCCGCCATGCGAGAGCACTGTCCGGTCGGGCGCGGCGATGGCTGGCGCATCTTCGGCGCCGGGCGCGAGGCGATGAGCAAGATCAAAGGGTTTTTCGCTTGTTGTCATGGTTCCAGACTATGTTTCGAACGATCGGCCGATGTCCAGCAAAGGGCTGCTCAGTATCCGAGCGCCAAGCCGTCCTTGCGCGGATCGGAGGCGCCGGTCAGCGTGCCTTTTTCCCAATCGATGAGCACCGCCTGCCCGCCGCCGAGCGGATGGTCTGGCTCGACAACACGATGGCCGCGGCGGCGCAGGCCTTCGATCGTATCGGGACGCACGCTTCGCTCGGCTTCCACGACGTCGTGATTGTAAAAGACGCGCGGCGCATCCAAGGCCTGCTGCGGATCCATGCCGAAGTCGATCATGTTGGTCAAAAGATGGACATGGCCGAAGGGCTGATAGCCGCCGCCCATGACGCCGAAGGGCATCACGGCACGGCCGTCCCTCACCATCATGCCCGGCATGATCGTGTGCATCGGCCGCTTGCCCGGCGCTATTGCGTTCGGATGCTTCGGATCGAGCCGGAACGAAGTGCCGCGGTTCTGCAGCACGACGCCGGTCTTCGGACCGACGACGCCGCTGCCGAAGGAATAATAGGTCGAGTTGATGAAGCTCACCGCGTTCCGGTCGCGGTCGACGACGGTGATGTAGACCGTGTCGCTGCCCGGCAAATCGACGCGCGGCAAATGCGTCATGGCGCGTTCCCGGTCGATCTCGGCGCGCAGCCGGTCGGCATAGGCGATGGAGAGGAGTTCCTTCACCGGCACCGCAACGTGATCCTGATCCGCGAGCAGATTGTCGCGGTCGCGATATGCCAGCCGGCCGGCCTCGATCTCCAGATGCAGGCGCTCTGCGCCATTCGGTTCAAGCGCGCCGAGATCGAAGCCAGAGAGCACGTTCAGCATCAATAGCGCGGTCAGGCCCTGATTGTTCGGCGGCATCTGGTGGATGTCATGACCGCGATAGGAGGTGCTGACCGGCGTCTTGTAGTCGCCTTTCGTCGCGGCGAAATCGTCCAGCGTATGAAGGCCGCCGAGTTGGCGAAGCCGACCGACGATGTCTTCCGCAACAGCGCCTTCGTAGAAACCGGCGCGGCCGCGCTTAGCGATGATGCGCAGCGTTTCCGCCAGTTCCGGCTGGCGATGCACATCACCGGGCTTTGGCGGCTTGCCGCCCGGGAGGAAAATGCGCGTCGCCACTTCGTCGGCCGACAGGTCGGTTTCCGGATCCTCCCAGTCGAAGGCGACGCGGTCGTGTACGACGTAGCCTTGTTCGGCGTAATGGATGGCGGGAGCGAGCGCTTCGGCTATGCCCTTTCGGCCATGGTCTTCCAACAGCCGACACCAGGCGTCGACGGCGCCGGGAATGGTGACCGCGTGCGCGCCCTGCTTCGGCAGCTCGCTGAAACCTCTCTCCAGATACCAGTCGACCGTAGCGGCCTGGGGCGCGCGGCCGGAGCCGTTGAAGGCGATCACATTGCCTTCTCCCTTCGGGCAGTAGAGCACGAAGCAGTCGCCGCCGATACCGGTCGATTGCGGCTCGACAACCGCCTGCACGGCCGCGGCGCAGACAGCCGCATCCATGGCGTTGCCGCCGGACCGCAACATGTCGATGGCGGCAAGTGTGGCGAGCGGATGCGAGGTCGCGGCCATGGCTTCGGTGGCGCGGACCGGCGAGCGGCCTGGAAACTGGAAATCACGCATTCTGTTCGAGGTATCCCTGTATTCTCAACGTCCGCGGCCGAAAAGCTGGGCGGCGGACAACAAGACGATCGATAGCACGATCAGGCAAGTCGAAATGGCGGCAATCGTCGGATCGATCTGGTCGCGCAATGCATTGAACATGCGGCGCGTCAGCGTCGTGGTCTCACCGCCCGAGATGAAGAGGGACACCACCACCTCGTCGAAGGAGGTGATGAAGGCAAAGAGCGCGCCCGAGACGATCGAGAAGCGCAACTGCGGCATGGTCACCTGGAAAAAGGCCGCGAAGCGGCCGGCGCCAAGGCTGCGCGCCACCATCTCCTGGTTCATGTCGTAAGAGCGCAGCCCCGACAGGACGGTGAGCACGACCAGCGGCAACGCCTGGACGGTGTGGGCGATGACGAGGCCGGTCAGCGTGTTGTTGAGGCCAATGCGGGCATAGAGAAAGAAAGTGCCGATGCCGATCAGGATGACCGGAATGATCAGCGACGCCGTGAGCAGCGCATTGATGGCGCCGGTCAGCCTGAGCGTGCCGGCGTTGATGGCATAGGCAGCTGCGGTGCCGAGCGGCGTCGCCACGATCGCGGTCATCACCGCCACCTTCACCGAGACGATGGTGGCGTCGCGCCATTCGACGGAACCGAAATAGCTCTCATACCAGCGCAGCGACCATTGCTCGGGCGGGAACTGCAGCAGCGTCGAGCCGGAGAAGGACATGATGACAATAATCACCGAGGGCGCGATCAAAAACAGCATGACGAGGCCGCCCAGCAGATAGAGCCAGAGGCGTTGCCAATGCGTTATAGGCAGGCTGCTTTCGGCGCTCATCGCTGGCTCCAAACGCCGGTGGCGCGCGCGCCGAGCAGCCACTGGAAGAAGCCGAGCAGCGCCAGCGTGACGGCAAGCAGCACGACGCCGAGCGCAGCACCCGCGCCCCAGTTCGAGTAGAGGCTGGTCGCCTGCTCCATGCGCATCGCCCACATGATGACCTTGCCGCCGCCCATCAGCGCCGGCGTGACGAAAAAGCCGAGGCAAAGCACGAAGACGATGACCACGCCGGAGGCGAGGCCCGGCAGCGACAGCGGGAAAAAGATCTGCCGGAAGGTGGCGGCGGGGCTGGCGCCGAGATTCATGCCGGCGCGCAGGCAGTCGACATCGATGGTCTTCATCGAAGCATAGAGCGGTAGCACCAGGAAGGGCAGCATGATGTGGGTCATGCCGATGACGACGCCGGCAAAATTGTTGGCGAGCGGCAGCGGCTGGGCGATCACGCCGAGATCGATCAGCCAATTGTTGATCAGCCCCTTGCGCTGCAGGATGACCAGCCAGGCATAGGTGCGCACCAGCACCGAGGTCCAGAACGGCAGGATGACGAAGATCAGGCAGATCGAGGCGGCGCGGCGCGGCAGTTGCGACAGCATATAGGCCAGCGGGTAGCCGAACAGCACGCAGGCGCCGGTGACAACAAAGGCAACCTTGAAGGTGGTCGCGAAGGTCTTGATGTAGGACGCCTGCTCGAAGAAGCGCGCGTAATTGGCGAGGCTGAGCTGGCCGCTCTCGTCGAACAACGACAACCAGAACAGCCAGCCGATCGGTACGATGATGACGGCGAATACCAGGAACAGCCCGGGCGACAGCAGCGCCAGAAGCCCCAGCGCCTGGCGCCTGGCATCCGAGCGCAATGCCCAGGCGTTGAGTTCCCCGTCCTGCCCGACGGCGTGACCAAGACTGGCGGACCCGACGCTCATTGATCCGACACCAGCACGACGTCCTGGGCATCGATGCCGAGCGCGATCGGCTCGCCCGGCGCCGGCAGCTTCGCCAGCACGTCGCTGCGACAATAGTCGCGCAGCGTCACCTGGCGGCCGTCGCGAAGCGTCGCATAGCAGATGAAGCTGTCGCCCTGATAGATGACATCGCCGACCGTTGCCGGCAGCGCGTTGACGGGACGTGCCTGATCCGCGTCGGCGAGCAGCCGCAATTTCTCCGGCCGCACCACCATCAAGTGCCGACCGGCGGACGGCGCCGGGTCATTCATGCGCAGCTTCCGATCCTCATACCAGACGCTGCCGTTGCGGCATTCGACCGGGATGAAATTGGATTCGCCGATGAAGCCGGCGACGAACTTCGTCTTAGGCCGGGCGTAGAGCACCTCGGGCTGGTCGATCTGCTCGATGCGTCCGGCATTCATGACCGCGATGCGATCGGACATGGTGATCGCCTCGCGCTGGTCATGCGTGACGTAGACCGTTGTCATGCCGAGCCGCCGATGCAGGTTGCGCAATTCGATCTGCATGTGCTCGCGTAAGCCTTTGTCGAGCGCCGACAGCGGCTCGTCCATCAGCACGATGCGCGGCTCGAAGACGATGGCGCGGGCCAAAGCCACGCGCTGGCGCTGGCCGCCGGAAAGCTGGTCGACGCGGCGCTGGCCGAGACCTTTCAGTTGCACCAGGTCCAGCGCCCGCTCGACACGCTCGGCCGTTTCCACCGCCGATACGCGCCGCTGCTTCAGCGGAAAGGCAATGTTGTGGAAGACGTTCATGTGGGGAAATAGCGCATAGTTCTGGAACACCATGCCGATGTTGCGCTTGTGTGGCGGCATGGTGATGATCTCCTCGCCGCCGACCTTGATCGAGCCGGCATTGGCTCGCACGAATCCGGCCAGGATCATCAGCAGCGTGGTCTTTCCCGACCCCGACGGACCGAGCAGCGTCAGGAATTCACCGGCCGCGACATCGAGGCTGAGATCGCTCAGGATGGAGAGCGCGCCGAAGCGCTTCTCGATACCGTGGATGCCGATGGGGAGCGCTGACGGCGCAAGAGACAAGAGCATCTCCTTCAACTCCGGATCATTGATGGCGCGGCGGAGCAGCGCCTCTGCGCGCCGCTCCGCCGCGCAGTCGTCATTGCTGGATCAGGTTGTTGAACTTCTCGGTCGCCTCGACGAGGTTGTCGCGCCAGAACTCGGGATCCTGAAGCACCTGCTTCTTGACGTTATCGGGCGCGGAGTTGATGTCCTTGATGCGCTCCTGCGGGATCTTGCCGGTCTCGAAGGCCTTCTCGTTGGCCGGGCCGTTGTCGACATAGAGCGGCAGATTGGCCTGGAGGTCGGGGCTGACGAACTTGGCCAGCGCTTTCATCGCGAGGTCCTTGTTCTTCGAGCCCTTCGGGATGACCATGCAGTCGGCGGTGAGGACGCCCTGGTCGAAGGAGAAGCTGACGGGTGCGCCTTCCTTCCTCAGGGTGCCGGCGCGGCCGTTCCAGATGCTTGCCATATCGACCTCACCGTCCTTGACGAGTTGCATGGCCTGCGCGCCCGAGGTCCACCAAGCGTCGATGTGACCCTTGACCTTGTCGACGGATTGCAGCGCGCCGTCGATGTCGACCGGATAGACCTTGTCGATCGGAGTGCCTTTGGCGAGCGCCGCGACGCTCAGTGTCTCCGTCGCCTGGCTGCCGGAGAGCGCCCGCCGGCCCGGGAACTTTTCCACGTCCCAGAAATCGGCCCAGGTCTTCGGTCCCTTGTCGCCGAAAACATCGGTCCGGTAGATCAGCACGACGGACGTGTAGGAGATGCCAACCCAGTCGTCATGGACGAGCTTCGGGTTGATGCCGCTCTTGTCGATGACGTTGTAGTCGAGCTTTTCGAACAGGCCCTCCTTGGAACCGCGCGCGCATTCGTCGGCGCCAAGCTCGGTGATGTCCCATTTCACCGCATTGCCGGTGACCTGCAGGCGCACGTCGTCGAGGCCGTTGGTGGTGTCCTGCTTGATGGTGATGCCGAGCTCCTTGGCCGTCGGATCGAAGAAGGCCTTGGTCTGTGCCTCCTGATAGGTGCCGCCCCATGAGGCGACGGTGATGGTGTCGGCGGCCGAGGCCGGAACGGCGGCCGAGGCCAGCAGGCCGGCTACGGCCAGACCGTGAATGCAAAGTCTCTTCGTCATTTTCGCTTCTCCAACCGGTGTTCCCATTATCGTTGATTTGGTATGCGAATTTGTATACAATTTTGAGTGTAATTCTCCGGAAGCCGATGTCAACATGTGCCGAGCGTTTTTTGGGCGGCGATGAGTTGAGGCTTCGGGCCTGGAGCGTTTGATACGGCCCTGTTTCAAGCAGGAGCCAAAAGGCACTAGACTGCGAATCTGTGACTGACCGTTGGAGGCGGGACGCTTGAGCAAGGAGAGAAAGAACACGCTGCGCGATTCGGTGTTCGAGAAGCTGAAGGCGTTGATCATCACCGGCCAGATCCCGCCAGGCGGCCGCGTGACCGAGAACGAGATCGCCGAGCGCCTGAAGGTGAGCCGCACGCCGGTGCGCGAAGCCTTCAACCGTCTCGAGCGCGACGGCCTGGTGATCGGACGTCCGCGCCAGGGCTATATTGTTGCCGAGTTCAACCTGACCATGTTCCGCGAGGCCTTCGACATTCGCGAGCTGCTCGACGGGCGCGCGACCGAGCTGGCAGCGGCGAACGCGACCGCCGCCGACAAGGCGCGGCTGCGCCACATGCTCGCCGAATGCGAACGGCTGGCGGCAATCCCCGACCGCAGCACACGAGAGAAATTTGAGGAGCTGCAGGTCGGCATCGATCTGCACCGGGTGATCGCCGAGATCAGCGGCAACGAGATGCTGCACGGCATGCTTTGCGGCATCCTCGACAAATGCCAGCAATATGTGTGGACCGAGCTTCTGTGGCTGGACGAGTGGAAGCTCACCCGCGAGGAGCATACGGGCATCGTCGACGCGATCTGCGCCGGTGATGTCGCTTTGGCCGGCGAGCGCGCTCGCGCGCATGTGCGCGGCTCGCGCGAGAACATCCTGCGCCTGCTGCAGGCCAAGTCCGATTATCAGGGCTTTTTCGCCAAGGCTTCGTGAGGCCGGCGATCAGTTCGAGAGCACAGGGCAGTTGGCGCCACGCCGCAGGCTGATGTGCGCTACGTCGCCGATGCTGAATCGAAAACCGTCGGCGCGGCGTGGGGCATCGATGACGATTGCAGTCCCCTGCCCCAGTTCGGCGTGAAGGCGCAGCGTGCGACCGTGGAAGACGATGCCACTCACCCGGGCCGGCGCGGTGCCTTCGGCGGCCTCGGTGGCCGCCACAAGATCCTCCGGACGAACGCCGATGGTTCGTGCGTCGCCGACAGCCGGTGTCTCGCCGGTTTCCAGTATGGCCTCCAGCGGCAGCTCGCCGGCGGTAAACCGCAGCCGCTCGCCGTCGCGCCCGACAAAGCGTGACTGCAGGAGATTCATGGTGCCGATGAACGAGGCGACGAACCGCGTCGCCGGACGGTCGTAAAGCGTCGCGGGCGGCGCGATCTGCTCGATGCGGCCCTTGTTCATGACGACGATGCGGTCGGAAATCGACAGCGCCTCGGTCTGGTCGTGCGTGACCATGATGAAGGTGGTGCCGAGCCGGGACTGCAGTCGCTTGAGCTCGACCTGCATCTGCTCGCGCAGATGCGCGTCGAGGGCCGACAGCGGCTCGTCGAGCAAGAGCACACGCGGCTCGCAGACGATGGCGCGGGCAAGCGCGACGCGCTGGCGCTGACCGCCCGACAGTTCGGAGATGCGGGCGCGCAGCTTGTCGGCTAGGCCGACCATGTCAAGCGCCTGACCGACGCGCTTGGCCTGCTCGGTACCGGACAGTTTGCGCAGCGAGAGGCCGAAGCCGACGTTCGCCGCGACGTCCATATGCGGGAACAGCGCATAGTCCTGAAAGACGGTGTTGACCGGACGGTCGAAGGGCCTCAGACCGGTGATGTCACCGCCTTCGAGCAGCACTTTGCCGCTGGTCGGGCTCTCGAAGCCGGCGATGACGCGCAGGCTCGTCGTCTTGCCGCAGCCTGAGGGGCCAAGCAGGGTCAGGAACTCGCCCGCCGCAATGTCGAGATCGACCGCATCGAGCCCGACCACGCCGCCCGGGAAGACCTTCGAGACGTTCTCTAGACGAACGAGCGCGTCAGGCGCCATCGCGCACCTCGGAGGGTTTTGTCGTGTTGACCCACAGGATCTGGCAGCGCTCGGCGCCCGGATTGCGGAAGGCATGCAGCAGCGTGCTCTTGAAGCCAAAGCTGTCGCCGGCCTTCAGCACATAGGCCGTGGCGTCAACCACCAGCTCGACCTCGCCCGTCATCACAAAGCCGAATTCGTGGCCGGCATGGGCATAAGCCTCGGCGGTGCCGCCGCCGGCCTCGACCGTCACCAGCATTCCGGTGAGTGTGGCGGCGGGCGGCGACAGCAGCGCCTTGGCGATGCCCTCGGACTTGACCGGGATTGGGGGGGGGGGGGGGGGGG